>CAWIRZ010000008.1:0-549813 GCA_963838695.1 uncultured beta proteobacterium
ACTCCTTATCGAGTTGGTTGTGGTTAGCGGGCCGTGGGTGTTGACGCACTCACGGCCCGCGCTTCGTTTACCGATGTGACTTCCTACCCTCGCTGCTCTGCCGGCGCGCTCGCGGCACGGGCTTCTCGCTCTCGGCCACCCGAGCCATCGCTCCGGCGATTTGATTCTTGAGGATCAATGCATCGAGCACCCCGCGCACGAGTTGCTGCTCCTGCTCGGGCATGCGCGCAATCGTCTCGAACTGATAGCGCAACGCGTCATCGGGGCCGCGTTCGCCCTCATCAAAAACTAACGCATCCGAGCTCACGCCTAGCGCAACAGCCAGTCGACGGATGACGTCTAGCGTGGGCTGGCTGTTGCCGCTCTCATAGCGACGGATCTGCAACACGGACAGATCGATGGCTTCAGCCAAAGCCAATTGGGTAAGACCGCGAGCCTTACGCAGTGCGGCCAAGCGCTCCGGAAATTCCATGTTGGGAAACCAAGGTGACAAAACAGCCATCACTGTAAGACCCCCTTCCGGATTGCTTGCCGGATGATAACACATCATGTAGCATCGAAATATCATTTAAGAGTCTTGACAGGTTTTTAGCCAAAGGACGGATTCATGGCCCGGATCTCGGAGTCGGAACTCGAGCGCTTGAAAGCGGAAGTGTCGGTAGAGCAGCTCGTGCGTGCGCAAGGGATCGAGCTGGCGAAATCGGGCAAGGACTGGCGCGGCAAGTGTCCGTTCCACGAGGATTCGACGCCCTCGCTCGTGGTGACGCCGGCCAAAAACCTGTGGCATTGCTTCGGCTGCAACGCCGGAGGCGGACCGGTCGATTGGGCCATGAAGGCCAACGGCATCTCGTTTAGGCACGCGGTCGAATTGCTGCGCGAAGGCATCCCCTCTTTAGCCGCTAAAGCGGGAACGACGCATTCGACCGTTCGCGTGCTGGAAGCGCCCGTATCGGCAGACGCGGACGACGCGGCGCTGCTCGCGCAGGTGATCGATTACTACCATCAGAGTTTGAAGGCTTCGCCCGAGGCGATGGCTTACCTTGAGCGGCGCGGCATCGCTGCAGCGGTCGAGCACTTCAAGCTGGGCTATGCCAATCGCACGTTGGGCCTGCGTTTGCCTGCGAAGAATCGGCACGCGGGCGAAGCGATCCGCGCGCGGCTGCAAGCGGTGGGTGTGATACGCGAGAGCGGACACGAGCACCTGAATGGGTGCGTGGTGTTTCCGTGGTTCGATGAGTCGGGCGTTGTGGCGGGGCTATACGGGCGCAAGATCCTAGACAACTTGCGCACGGGCACGGCGTATCACCTGTATTTGCCCGGGCCGCACCGCGGCGTGTTCAACGCGGCAAGCCTGGCCGGCTACAAGGAAGTGATCGTATGCGAGGCGATCATCGATGCGTTGACGTTCTGGTGCGCGGGTTTTACGAACGTGACGACTTCGTACGGTGCCGAGGGCTTCACCGACGATCATCTGTCGCTGTTCAAGGCGTTGGGTATCGAGCGCGTGATCATCGCGTATGACCGCGACAAGACGGGCGATGCCGCAGCGGTGAAGCTGGCCGAACGGCTAACGGGCGAAGGCTTCGGTTGCTATCGGCTGCTGCTGCCGCACGGGCTCGATGCGAACGAGTACGCGTTGAAGGTGACGCCTGCGGCGAAAAGTCTGGGGGCCTTGATACGCAGCGCGCAGTGGTTAGGAAAAGGCCGCGAGCCGGAAAGGGCCCCTCCTTTAGCCGCTAAAGAGAAGCGGCCGACACGCGGCAGCGATACGCGAACGCTCGCGCCAACGCAGACGGAAGCGGCGCCAATCCCGGCGCCTGCTGCTGTTGAGCCCGTTATGCCGGCAAGCGTTGAACCTACTGCGCCCTCGCTTGAGATTGCGTGCGAAGTGAGCGACGCCGAAATCGTGTTCGCGCTGGGCGCGGTGCGCTACCGCGTTCGCGGGTTCGATGCGAAGGCAACGGGGACACTCAAGGTCAACGTGCTGGCGAGCGTGAGCGAGTGGTTCCACGTCGATACGCTGGACCTGTACAACGCGAAGGCGCGAGCCAACTACATCGCGCGTGCCGCGTTTGAATTGAAGCTCAAGGAAGAGATCGTCAAGGCCGACCTCGGCCGCATGCTGCTCAAGCTGGAAATGTTGCAAGCGGCGGCCGACGCACCGACGACGGGCACGCAGATGACGGCGGACGATGAGCGCACGGCGCTGGAATTGCTTCGCACGCCGAATTTGCTTGAGCGGATCGTGGCTGACTTCGCCGCGTGCGGCGTGGTGGGCGAAGAGACGAACAAGCTCGTTGGGTATCTCGCGGCGGTGTCGCGCAAGCTGGACACGCCCTTGGCCGTGGTGGTGCAAAGCTCGAGCGCGGCCGGCAAGAGTTCGCTCATGGACGCGGTGCTCGCGTTTGTGCCCGAGGAAGAGCGGATCAAATACTCGGCGATGACGGGGCAAAGCCTGTTCTACATGGGCGAGACGAATCTCAAGCACAAGGTGCTGGCGATCTGCGAGGAAGAAGGCGCAAGCCGCGCGGCGTATGCCTTGAAGCTGTTGCAAAGCGACGGCGAACTGACGATCGCGAGCACGGGTAAGGACGCCGAGACGGGCAACCTGATTACGCAGGAGTATCGCGTCGAAGGGCCGGTGTCGATCATGCTGACGACGACGGCGATCGAGATCGACGAGGAGTTGCTGAACCGGTGTTTGATTCTGACGGTGGACGAAGGCCGCGAGCAGACCGAAGCGATTCACCGCTTGCAGCGTCAGAAACGCACGCTTGAGGGCTTGAAGCTCAAGCACCAGAAGCAGCGGATTCTAGAGGTACATCGCAACGCGCAGCGGCTGTTAAAGCCGTTGGCGGTGGTCAATCCGTACGCCGACCAACTGACGTTCCTATCGGACAAGACGCGCACGCGGCGCGACCATGAAAAATACCTCACGCTCATCGACACGATTGCGCTGCTGCACCAGCACCAGCGCGAGGTAAAGACGGTACGCGACGGCGAGGACGAGCTTGCGTACATCGAGGTCACGCCGGCCGACATCGAGCATGCGAACGCGTTGATGCATGAAGTGCTGGGGCGCTCGCTCGACGAGCTGCCGCCGGTAACGCGACGTGTGTTGGAGTCGATCGTCGAGGCAGTCAAGGCGCGGCCGGTGCCGCGCGAATCGGTGCGCTTTAGCCGACGCGAAGTGCGTGAATGGACAGGCCAAAGCGATACGCAAGCGCGCGCGCACCTTGAACGACTGGTCGATCTTGAATATCTGCTCACGCATCGAGGCAAGCGAGGCCAGAGCTTCGAGTACGAGTTGATCTATGACGGCGACGGCGGCCATGCATCGCATCTTGCCGGACTGATCGACACCAATACGATTAAAAGTTCGCGGGGTGAGGAAGCTCAGTTCGCGGGGGCAACGCGGCCTCAAAACGGCCCCATATCGGCCCCAACGCGGGGTACGCAAAATTGCGTGCAGGCCGATGAACAAAGGCCGAGCGAGCAGATGGAGGAAGCCGACGACAAAGCGCACTTCTACGCGAACAAAAATGAATCGCTCGTCGTAACGTATCCGCGGGAGTGGGCATGAAGGCGCGGCCGGTCAAGCGGCACTTGCGCAAGCGCGCCAAGTCGCGCGGCGTGCAGACGCACGCCTGGATGGAGAACGCGCTGATGCACTACGTTGGGCTATACGTGGATTGGTCGGCCATGACGGGCGTGACGGAAGCGACGCAGTTCAACCGACGCCGAGGCGTTGGAGCGGTTGGTGCAGTGGTGCGATGCGCGGGGCTTGAGCCAACCGGAGGAACTCACGCGTGCGGTGCTGGAAGCGTATCAGCGGCATCTGTATCTGTACCGCAAGGATGATGGCCAGCCGCTGGCGATCCGCACGCAGCGGGAAATGCTCAAGCCGCTGGTGGGGTGGTTCAAATGGCTCTCGCGCGAGCGGTACGTCGCGTACAACGTGGCGGGCGAACTGGTGTTGCCCAAGAAGCCGATGGCGTTGCCCAAAGTGGTGCTCTCTGTGGGACAGGTGGAGCGATTGATGGCGCAGCCGGACGTGAGCGAGATTACGGGCGCGCGTGACCGGGCCATTCTGGAAGTGCTGTACAGCACGGGCATGCGGCGCATGGAGATCGTGCAACTGAGCGTGTCGGACATCGAGTTGGAGACGCGCACGGTCGCCATTCGCTGCGGCAAAGGGCGACGCGATCGGTTCGTGCCGCTAGGGGAACGGGCGTGCCATTGGGTCGAGCGCTATCTGTTGGAAGAGCGCGCAAACCTGATGGTGCGTCCGGACGAATGGACGCTGTTTCTGACCGACTACGGCACGCCGTTCGAGCTTGGCAATATGAGCGGGCTCGTGAGGCGCTACATGCGCCGCGCCGGCATCAAGGAGGGATCGTGTCATGCGCTGCGACACGCGTGCGCGACGCACATGCTCGAGAACGGCGCGGACGTGCGGTTCATCCAAGTGATGCTGGGGCACGCGGAACTCACGAGCACGCAAATCTATACGCGTGTTGCCATCGGCAAGCTCAGGGAGGTTCATACGGCTACGCATCCGTCGAAGATGCCGCATGACCCACGGGCCGCTTCTCTCTTAGCCGCTATCGAGTCGGAAGCCGAGGTAGAAGCGGAGCAAGAGAGCGAGTCCTGAATGCCAGTGGTTCACCAAGGTAGTAAGGTCCAGCGGCGCTACGCACCGATATCGCACGATGGGCCGGGGGTAAATGGTCCGCTGACGCGGCCCATTTAACATAACGCAAAGGCAATTAGCAACGGCCGGCAGGCCGGTGCCAGTGGTTCACACTCGTTGCCGCGGCACCGGCCTGCCGGCCGTTGCTAATACGCGTTATGTCTGGCGCCCCCGGCCCGAGTCACGCGCGCGGTGCGCGCATGAATATCCCAGGGCCGCATGCGCGGCCAAATGCTTAGTAGTACGAATGAATCATAGCTCGGCGCTGCGCGCATAGACAAAGCCAGGGGCCGCGTTGCGGCCAGCAATGAATGTGTGCCCCGCCCTCCCTCCATCCGCCCCCAAGGGGCTCCCTACCTGCTGCTTGCGTCAGTGGGTGGACTCACGCTGCTGTCCCTCGGAGTTTAGCGCCGTGCTCGTCGCATCAAGGGTTCGCTTCGCCGGGCTTCGCCCGCCCTTGACGCAACTGCGCGCGGCACTCGGTTGTTAAGGGCCAACAGCGTGAGTCGAGCGCTGGGCCAACTGTAAGGAGTCAAGCCATGGAAGTGAACGTCAATCTGCTGCCGGAATTCGTTGCGCTGTGCGAACAAGAAAAGGTCACGCCCGAAGCCGTGCTCAAAGGCTTCATGAGGGATGTGCTCGCCGTATCCGAAGGCAAGCAGGAGCCCAGCGAAACGCCTATCGGGGTGGTTCAGGCTTACGCGTGGAGCTACTTCGTGCGCGTGAGCTATCCCGAGCGGTACTTCTAAGCACCAGTTAGGGCCGGCCATGCCGGCCCGTTGCGCGCGCTGCGCGCAACGAACCGCCGCTGTCTAGCATGCGGTGCAAGCCGCCGAGTCGTCTTGCACCGCATGTCCGAGCGTGGAGAACCGATCACCGTCAAGGCCAAGCCCTACGGGCGCGCGGTGCGCGGCCTTGACGGGTTCGAGCTAGGCCAGGGCGCCGACGACGTTGCTTGCAAACGTAGGTTCGTGCCTACCTTAAACGAAGGTATTTACCTAACAGCTGGCCGCATCGGTCTGCAAGCGCCGAGATTCCGCCGGGTTTGCCGTCGCACTGCGTGCGCCGTCAAACCCGGCGGCCTATGAGCTTGCATTGATGCGCCGAAGGCGTGAAAATCGCGTCTACGAAAAAATTCTGCGGTGAAGGAGGTGTAAAGCCGGGGAGCCTTGCCGGGTAAGGGATTGCGGCTCGCGCGCGGAGAGCTTGCGTCTAAGGAACTAGTTCAGGGGCAGCAGTTCGACGAGGAAACGGGGCTGCATTACAACCGCCACCGCTATTACGATCCGGCAGTCGGGCAGGTTCGTCAGCAATGATCCGATCGGGCTGGCGGGTGGCATCAATATCTATCAATACGCGCCTAATCCGATCAGTGGATAGATCCGCTGGGGTTGTCGGGAACGGACGTCTATCGTGCGATGAAAACCGGGAGCGATGGACTCCCCGTTGCTGAACCTACGGCACGCGGGCTCGGTGCACGACCAGGCGTAGATATTCCGGTTGACTCGAATGGGATGGTTCATCCAGACACCGGCGGGATTTCTGTCGCGCCAGAGTCGGCAAACAATCTTCCGCCTCACCGACGCCCCGAAAAGCTGGGCGGGACAGGAAAGGATTGTCCCTGCCTGCTAAACACGGCGGACCTTCCGAAGGACCCTGATGTATGTTCCGGACAGTGCCAAGCACGGGACGATCCAACCAAGTGCAAGCATGTCTTTATCTGACTACCAAGCGGCAATCGGCTCAACTCGTGGAAAATGGGTGAAGCAATGATGACCGAACTTGATGCCGTTCTGGATGGGGAATTGCGCGATGCGTTGGAGAAGGACTGCGGCCTTGATTTGATGAGGGCTATCCTTTTGAAATACAAGGATAAAGGCTTTGGCTATGAATCCGTCTATGAATTACTCGGCGCAATGAGGGGTAATGTGTCCGAAGATATTGAAGACCGAATTCTGGAGCTTATGGATATTGTTTCTGGTTTCTGCGCTCCCAATATGCGAGTGTGGTAATGAATGAGGGCCGCTTGCGCGGCCCTCATTCATTGAAACGGTGGTTGGGTTGACCCCCTCGGCCTCTGGGGTTCGAACGCGCTTACGAAGTACCGCTATAACGAAAACGGTTCATTGCGAAGTGCAACAGCAAAAATTCGACCGGAGGATTTGGGCACAGGCACCGGAACTAACGCGAGCTCGCGACTCTTTGCGCGCGCGTTGGGTTGCGCTGGCGATGATGCAGGACACGCGATCGGTAATCAGCTTGGCGGAAGTGGCAGCAAGAAAAATATCTTCCCGCAGGATCCAAGCACAAATCGTGGTGTATTCAGAGATTTCGAAGGGCAAGTTGCGGATCAAGTGGCGCGCGGCGATAACGTGATTGTTCGGGTTGTACCGCAATATGGATCGAGGTCAAGCCGACCCGACTCGGTTCTCTATCAGGTCAGAACGAATGGTGTTACCGAATCGCGAACGTTCGCGAATCCTTGCCCCTGCAAATGTCCGTGATAGGAGATGGAATGACGCCGGCTGAACGATTGAAAGCCTTCATTGCAGATATGTTGCAATGGGAAACTGCACTTGACGAAAAAAGGCGGGCCCAGAGGGGCCAGCAGGATTCATCTTTGCACGAGCAAACTAGCCAGGAAGCGCGGGAGAAGCTACGGCTGATCTTTACTGAACATCTCAGTGCTCAAGCACTTGCTACAAAGGCACAATCTCGATTGGATCTACTCAGTACGGGGCGGCCGCCAGAATTCGCCCAGCAAGTGCTGGAAGACACAGAAAGCAGCAAAGGTAAGACGGTCTACATTGAGACGTTCAGGGAGAAAGGGCACCTCGCGCCGCGTCGGCGTTACGCCCTCGTCACCGAAAACGACGAACCAAAAATTGACGCGATTTATGTCTGGCGTGACAGCACTGGCAAATGGGACAAGCAGGAAGCAATCTGACGCTGTCCGGGACAGAGGGCCGCTTACGCGGCCCTCTGTCATTGAAGCGGCGGTCAGTCGAAAGCTTGCCGGATGAAGATGTGCCGTTTGGTGTAGTCGACGGAGAAATGGACTCGCTCGCCGGGCATAAAGCCGAGGTGTCCGAGCAGAGCGTCGGTGACCTGCATCCAAGGGATGAACAGCATAGAGCCTCGACGGACCGCTAGCGTCAAGAGGAAATAGCCCAAAGGGACGAGAAAAAGACTCGGCGTGCGGCGACGATGTCCGGCGTCACCGCTGTAATGTCGGAACTAACGGAGCGTGGCGTCGATGTTTCATTCTTGCGACGCTTTTCGTCTGCTAGCCAACGAACCCGTTTGCCGCCCGCGGCATGCAAATCCCACCGGCAGCCTTGACCGAAGCCCGCATCCGCGAGAATCGATTCCCGGCGCACCGCCCTTGGCGGCGCCGCGCGCCCGCTCCAGTGTCGTAATAACAGCCGATGTTTCGCGACCGAAACGTTCGGACGGGGAAATCGAGGGCCTGCGATGCCTCGGCGGCCGCAACGACACACGGCATATGCGCCACGCGCCAATGGCATAGGACCTGCTCAGTATCGGTGCATCGACCTCACGATCCCCCCACCGTGAGGAGGACAAAATGAAATATCTATTGATTGCCGTGTTGAGCAGTCCGATCATGCTCGCTTATGAGCTGAGACCCACGCAAATGCAAGAAGCGCTGGTGCAGGCGTTTCATTTCGTGTTTAAAGTGGACCCATCGGTCAAGACAGATTTCAACCGAATTTAAGCTGCATCCATTTCTTCACATGCAGCGGAACAGCGCTGCCCTGATTGTTCCGGCGCACCGCCGAATTTATCAACGATCATCGCCCCGCCGCCCCTGCCGCTGACGTAGACGACATCCGGTGTTTGATAGCCCAGCGATTGATGCGGCCGCTCCTCGTTGTAGAACGAGAAGTACTGCGCCAGCCCGATCATCAGCTCGGCCATGTTGGCGTACCCTTTCAGGTACACGTCCTCGTGCTTCACGTTGCGCCACAGGCGCTCGACGAAGATGTTATCCAATGCCCGGCCGCGCCCGTCCATGCTAATGGCGATTCGCTCACGCTTGAGCACGCCCGTGAAGACGTGGCTCGTGAACTGCGAGCCCTGGTCGCTGTTGAACACCTCCGGTCTACCGTGCTCGCGCAACGCATCCTCCAGGCAGTCCACGCAGAACGACGCGTCCATGCTGTTGCTGATGCGCCAGGACAGCACCTTGCGGCTGTACCAGTCGATGATCGCCACCAGATAGGCGAAACCGCGCGCCAGCCGGATATACGTCACATCGGTCGACCACACCTGGTTGGGCCGCGTCACCGACACGCCGCGTAGCAGATACGGATAGACCTTGTGCTTCGGATGCCTGGCGCTCGTCGCCGGCCCCGGCGCCATGCCCGCCAGCCCCATCTCGCGCATCAAGCGCTGCGCGCGCTTGCGATTGACCCCATGGCCCAGCCTGCACAGAAACACCGCCATGCGCCGGCTGCCGTAGAACGGCCGGCTCGTGTATTCCTCGTCGATCAGGCGACACAGCAGCAGATCCTCGGCGCGCTCTTCCTGTTCCGGCTTGCCTTTTCTCCGGTACACCGTTGCGCGCGCCACTTCCGCCAGTTCGCACTGCCGGCTCAAGGGCAGTTCGTCCGCGCTGTCTATCCAACCCATTCTGGCTTGGCGGCTCACTCCCCCAACTTTTTTTTGAGCCAATCCACTTCCATCTTCAGCCGTCCGATCTCGCCGTACAGGCGCTCCTCGCCGCTCTTGTCCTCAGCCGGCTTCGGCCCGCGCTTACCCTCGAATAGCGCCCCGGCACGCTCCAAAATCTCTTTCTTCCACTGCCCGACCAGCACCGGATGCACCCCGTACGCCTGCGCGATCTCACTGATCGTCTTCACCCCCCGCACCGCTTCCAGGCCCACCTTCGCCTTGAACTCCGCCGTATGCACCTTGCGCTTCTTGCCTTCAGTCATTTGCCATCATCCTTTTACCGACGACAGCTTAAACTACCGCCTAGTCACTGCCTCAAATCATGGGTCCACTTTACTTTACCACATCACGGGCTGAAAGCGCCGAACAACTCGAAGGGTCGGTTCGTCGACATTTATTGTCGGTGCCGGAGACACACGGGTTTGACGTGCCCACGTCTGCTTCGCGAAGAGCCACGGCTCAAATCGCCCAGCCTCCGAGATAGAACGCGCACAGGACCACGGCGATCGAGACCGTCCCGACATTGAGCTTGCGAAACTCCCCGCTCACGATGCGGCCGATGACGAGCGTCGCGAAACCGAGCATGATGCCCGTCACGATGTTGGCCGTGAGCACGATAAACACAGCGGTCACGAGCCCCGACATCGCGTCGACCCGATCGTCCATATGCAGCTTGCTCACATTGCAGAGCATCAAGAGCCCCACATACATCAACGCCGGCGCAGTCGCGTACGACGGTACGAGGGCCGCGAGCGGAGAGAAGAACATGACGACGAGAAAGAGCAAACCGACGACGGCTGCGGCAAGGCCCGTCTTCGCGCCCGCGGCCACCCCCACGCTCGACTCGATGTAGGCCGCAGCGGGCGCACCCCCGAGAAAACCGGAGAAGATCGAACTGAGCGAATCCGCCGTTAGCGCACGGCCGCCGTTGATGATCCGTCCGTTTTCATCGAGTTGTCCGGCCTGCCCCGCTACTGCACGAATCGTTCCGGTCGCGTCGAACACCGCCGTCATCACCAACGCGAACACACTCGGCAGCACCACCACCGACAACGCACCCTTGATGTCCATCGCGCCAATCAGCGACGCATGCCCCGGCGCACTCAAGGAAGGCAGCGCGAAGATCCCGTGATACGTCACGCCCGGATCGAGCGCGAGCCCTATTGCGGAAATCGCCACGACGACGAGCAAAATGCCGCCGGGCACGCGGCGCTTCTCGAGCCCGAAAATCGCCGCCAGACCGATCACGGACATGATGACGGGAAACGAGCCGATAGCGCCGAGTGCAAGGGGCAAACCGCCACCCGGATTCTTGACGACGAGACCCACGTCGTTCGATGCGATCAGCAATAGAAACAGCCCAATCCCGATCCCCGTCCCGTGCGCAACGCCTGTCGGCAGATTGCGCAAGATCCACGAACGTACTCCGGTCACTGAGATCGCTGTAAAGACAAGCCCCATCAAAAACACCGCGCCGAGCGCCACGGAAGGCGAAATCCCCTTGCCGAGCACAAGGCCAAACGCGGTAAACGCGGTGAGCGAAATCGCACAGCCGATCGCAATCGGCAGCTTCGCCCAAAGGCCCATTAAAAGCGAACCAAAAGCCGTCGTCAGACAGACGGCCACGAATACGGCACTCGTATCGAAACCGGCTTTGCCTAGCATCCCCGGTACGACGAACACCGAATACACCATTGCCAGGAAGGTCGTCACGCCGGCGACGATTTCCCGACGTTGCGTGCTGCCGTGCAGCGAAATCGCGAAGTACCGATCGATGACACCCATATTGCCGAAATCGCATGTTGCACCGACGCCGACCGTCGGCTGCGCGGGGGTATCACTCATGAGCTTGCTCCTTTATCAGCGTGCTGAAACGGCCGTGGAGGGGCCGCCGTCAGGTTTGTCTCGTCATATTTAGGCTTGTCGGCAACGTGTGGCGACGGTCGAGCCGCTCAAGCGTCTCGTCGCTTCGAAACCGCGGGCTAGTCGAGTTGGCGCGATACGACGCGCGCTTCGGTCAGCCACGTCATGTGCACATCGACGTAGCGAAGGTTAGATGAACACCTTATATCGGCCCATCGCGTGAAGGACATGCAGTACATGCGACAGCGCTTATATCCGCGCGAAACCGAGGTTTCGTCCGCAGCCACCGCGCGTATACGCCTAGTGTGAAAGTGTGATGACGATTATTTGGCTGCGCGGATAGGTTCGCTAGGCCCGAGCCGGTGCCCGCATCGTCGCCCTCGGGAAGCGTTGCCCAAGAGCTGACGGCGAGCCGTGTCTGCACGGTTGCTGCGCAGCACGGCCTCGAATTGGCTTGTTACAACGCGACCGTGCGCTTGCTCACAGCCGATCCATCGAGCATCGCCAACAATGGCTGTGCGGGTGGCCGACGCGCAATCAGTCGATTCCATAATCCGTGCGCGCGGCGCCCGCATCACAACTTGCAGGGGGTGAACAGTGCGTAGCCAGAGACCGAGGGCGCGAGCCCTAACCGTGCGCCGTGCCGCAGCGACAATCGTATTGCTCGGCGGCGTGGTATTTCTTCCACCTGCGACGTGGGCCGCACGCGCAGGCGCATCGCTGCCGCGCGCCGCGCATACGCCGTCGCCCGTCGCGCCCACGTTGTCGAATCCGTCGCAGATCGATTTCGCCGCGATGGTCGAGCGATACGGTCCCGCCGTCGTCAACATCAGCACGGCCGCATTGCCCGACTCGGCCGATCGGAACGGCCAAGGGGATCAGGCCGATGGCGATCAGAGCGACGCGAGCGCCGCCGCGCCGGCGCTCGACAATCTCAATCCCGACGATCCGATCTTCGCTCTCGTGAGAGCGACAGCCGCCCAACCGCCGTCGCCGCCGAACGTGCCCGATCCGCCGCGCGTGTTCTGGGGTGCCGGCTCCGGTTTCATCATTAGTGCCGACGGCCTGGTGGTCACGACCGCGCATATCGTCAACCGCGCGGAGCAAGTCACGGTGTGGCTAACCGACAAACGCCGCCTGAAGGCCGATGTGCTCGCCATCGATCCGCAGAGCGATGTCGCGTTGCTCCAGATCGAACACGCGGCCAAACTGCCCGTCATGCGGCTGGGCGCCGCGGCACGCGCCCGCGTGGGCGAGCGCATTCTCGCGATCGGCTCACCCGACGGCCCGCAAAACGCGGTCACGTCAGGGCTCGTCAGCGTGACCCCGCACGTGTTGCCGGATGGCAGTGCGTTCTCTTTCATCGAAACCGATATCGCACCGGATCCCGATAATTCGGGAGGCCCCGTGCTGGACCGCAACGGCGTGGTCATTGGAGTCGACGTTCAGGTCTACGCGAACAACGGCCCATACAGAAACTTGATGTTGGCGATTCCAATCGAGGCTGTCCTCAAGCTGCGCGCGCAGTTGCAAACGCAAGGCAAGCTGGCCAGCGGCACGTTGGACGCACGCATGCAAGATGTCGATCCGGGGCTGGCGACCGCGTTCGGCTTGCCGCATGCGATGGGGGCACTCGTCGCCGACGTGCCGACGCCTGCTCACGGCGGCGTCGCCAACGGCCTCAAACCGGGCGACGTCATTACGCGCATCAACGGAAAAACCATCGAACACCAGGCCGATTTGATCGAATACGTCGCCGCCTTGCAACCGGGTACGAAGGTCGCGCTGACGATCGTGCGCAACAAAAAGCCGATGTCGTTGGCGACGAACGTCGTCGCTGCACGCACCGACAGCGCCACCGCAGCATCCGCGGCCACGCCGTCCGGCGTCCTCGATCGGCTCGGGCTGACGGTGCACGCATTGACCGAAGACGAGCGGCATATGGCGGATCTGGCCTCCGGCGTGATGGTGGACGTGGCAACGGGCGCCGCTGCCGGTGTCGGCATCCAAGCGGGCGATATCGTGTTGTCGGTCAACAGCGAGACGGTGAACACGCCGGAAGTGTTGGAGCGATCGATCGCCCGCGGGGGAAAAGAAGTGGCGCTGTTGATTCAACGCGGCGATGCACGAACCTTCGTATCGCTCGCCGTACGGTAGGCCGAGATTTAGTTTTAGAGTTAGATTTAGATTTCTCTACCCCTCTCACCGCGCGTGACGACGCTCGCGCGCGGCTGTCTTGAAATTTCTCCACATCGAGATTCCCTTGCGCGCCGCGGGCAACACTAGGCCGATGCGGCTAGGCCGTGCGACACGCGACATCCGCCTTATGGAAACACGGCCCGACGGGGTCCAGAATCGATCCCAATCGCCTGCGGTCGGTCGATCTCCGCCATGACCACGATTCGGCCGCTTCGCTGCCACTCGCCATCGACATCGACATCGACATCGGGAGCCAACGAGGTACTGCGCTAAAAACGCACTCGTTCGAACTGTGACTATGCGTCGGATATTGCCCAGAGCCGCCCACACGCGCGCTTGGATCACCATCTTTGCCATTGGCTTGCTAGTGTGTGCGGCATTTCGCGCGCAACCATCGCGACATATTCGAATCGCGGTGGGCGCGGTGGGGGCCGGTTTTTATGAAACGGCCCTCCAATATAAAGCGTTGCTCGAACCCCTGGGTTATCGCGTCGACATCGTTCCGTACGCCAACACCGACGAAATCGAAGCACAGGTTGCCGACGATCGTACACATCTCGACCTCGGATTCGTCTCCGGCGAACATGACCACGCAACGCGGACAGCCAAGCTGATCTCGCTCGGGGAGGTGCAGCTCCAACCGATCTTTCTCTTCGAAAGCCGCACTTCCGCCCAGACCCATCCGATACGAACGTTTTCGGACTTGCGCGGCCTATCGTTGGTTTTACCGCCGGCCGATAGCCTGACGAGCGAGACGATGCGGCGCGTGTTTGCGTTGGCGGGAATCGACGCCGACAACACCCGCATGACGTTCCTACCGTTTCAGGACGGTGTCGCCCGATTGAAGCGCGGACAATTCGATGCCGGCATATTTATCCTCGCCGCTGACAGCGACCTGGCAATGGCACTCGCCAAAGACGATCGTCTAGCGATGATAGAAATCGAGCAGCAAGGCGCCATCGCCGCGCAGCTGCCCTATCTCAGCGAGGTCAAGCTGCCCGCGGGCATTTACGATGTCGCGCACAATGTGCCGCCGCGTACGACGAAATTGCTCGCCGCGACCATCTCAGTCGTCGCACGGCGCGATCTTCCACCTGCTACCACATATGCCGTGCTGGATGCCATGCGCGACGTGCACCGCCACCGCACGTACGTCAACGATGCTGGCACGTTTCCGCGCTATTTGGGCGACCCCGGACACCACGAAAGCCTCGTCGACGATTTTTATCGACACGGTACGCCGTGGATCTTTTCGCATTTACCGATCGCGGTCGCCAGCGTCGTCGACGCCTATCTCGAGCCTCTGCTTGCGTTGTGGCTAGGCGTGAGCGCACTGGGCGTCCTGTTCGAACTAGAACACGCGCGCGAGGTAATGCACGCCGTTCTTGCTCGCGCGACGCTTTGGCGGCTCAGGCGATCGCACAGCAACGGCACGCGCCCTCCCGCCTATGCGCTTGCGCTCGCCCGTAGGCTGGCCGACCGCCTCGCACCCGAATCGCAACGCGCGGAGGGTCTATACGCCGAGTTGCGCCGAGCCATCGAAACGTGATTGGGGCGAACCCTCAACGCGAGAGTCAGCTCATAGAGTCCTACGTACGCCACGACCAAGCCGCACCGGTACGCCGCCGCACTCACGCAGCGGCTTCGTCCTTCATCGTTGAAAGGTTTGGCGCCGCCGCCTTCATCGCCGCCAAGCCAAGCGTGACTCGGCGTCCTCACAAACATCGTGGCGACCGAAGCAATGCCCCACAACAACATGATGCGAGCGAACGTGCGCCTCGTCCATCGCGTCGCTGAAACCGAGGTCATGTTTCATCTGAAGCTGTGCGAAGCCGATGTTGATGCGATCGGGAAACGATACGACGTAACAAAGAAAGAGAAACGGAACGACGCGCAGCGAAATTTTGCGGTACAGCGCGTCGTCAGCGGCCAAAGCTTCGCCCGCCGCGTCGGCCGCGACATCGATCGAATGGGTCATGTGTCGCGCTCCAAGAAGTGGATGAATCGCCTCGGCGTCTAGGCACCGATCAGCAAAACGCAATGTGAGCCGCGCTCATGCGGCCGCGGCTATCCCTCGCGCGTGGGGATCTGCAGTACGCCATCGCGCGCGATGCGCATGGCCTCGAGCAGCGCGCCGTGATCGCCGACATGATTCGCCAGCAGCAAGATGAGCTGCGCATTCGCACTTTGGCTCTGCGCATCGCTCAAGTCGCGGTGCATGTCGATCAGCGCCTCGTAAAAATCATCTGGTCGTGCGAGATTGGGTTGAAGATTAAGCGTCATGACGCCGTCCTATACCGAAGCGGAAACGGAAACGGAAACGGGAGTGGAAGCCGGGACGGACGCGCTCGCGCCCAATGCGCGTTCGAGCGCAATCGATAGATCGTCGGGCGGCAGCGATCGCCAACGCGCACACACGTGCTGATCCGGTCTCATCAGGTAGGTCGTGCCGGGCACCGCGTCGTAGCGCTGCGCTACGTGCCCATCCACATCGCACAGCACCTTTGCGCCGATGGCCGACGCCGCGTCCGCTAACGGCTCGCTCACGCGGCCGCCCCCTTCCGGCTGAATCGCCACAGCGTCCAGGGGCACACCGAGTAACCGCGCACGCGCGACAGCCTCACTCACGCTCCTATCGATTCCCTCCGAGCCCCCAAACGTCAACACGGTGAAACGCCCACCAAGATGCGCGAGCAGCCAGTCTTGCACACCGTCACGAAGGACCGGTGCATCGACGCAAGCCGTGCCCGGCACTAGCCCGCCGTCGAACCGATCTCGATCGGGTGTATTGAGCGTCGATTCGCGCAACACGGCCGGCACCGAAAGCCGCCCACTATTGACAAGCCGGCGCGCGAAATCGTGACGGCGCGCCAGACTCAATACCGCGTCGCGAAACACACGGCTGACGGCACTCTTGGGCGTAATGAAATCGGTAGAACGTGTCGAATTGAGTATGTTTTCGTCTGCGGCGTATTCCCGCTCGGTCGCATAGCTATCGAGCAACGTATCGGGCGCGCGCCCGGCCAATACCATCTCGAGCTTCCATGCGAGGTTTTCCGCGTCCTGAAATCCGCTATTCGCTCCGCGTGCGCCGAACGGAGAGACGCCGTGCGCCGCATCGCCGGCAAACAAAATGTTGCCGTGACGGAAACGATCCATACGCAGACACGAAAACGTATAGACGCTCACCCACTCGATCTCGAACTCGACGTCGGGGCCGAGCAACGCACGCACGCGCGGAATGACACGCTCGGGCGACTTTTCGAGCACCGGATCGGCATCCCATCCGAGTTGGAAATCGATTCGCCACACGTTGTCGGGCTGGCGATGCAGCAGCACTGATTGATTCGGATGGAACGGCGGGTCGAACCAGAACCAACGCTCCGCCGGAAAATCGGCCTCCATCTTGATGTCGGCGATCAGGAAGCGATCGCGGAACGTGCGGCCGCGGCTTTCGAGCCCGAGTAGACGACGCATCGGGCTGCGCGCGCCGTCGGCCGCCACGACATAGCGTGCATGCAGCGCGTACTCGCCGTCGGGCGTATCGATCGTCAGCACGACGGGGGCCGCGCCCTGGCTGCCGTCTTCGCCACCGCCTTCGTTCCGCTCGACGGAGACCACCGTGTTCTTCCAGCGAATCTCCAGATTCGGCAATTGCTCGGCGCGCTCGATCAAGAACCCTTCGACGTAGTACTGCTGAAGGTTGATAAACGCGGGCCGACGGTGGCCGCGCTCAGGCAGCAAATCGAACGAATAAACAAGTTCGTCCTTCAGAAATACCTTGCCGACATGCCAGCGAACGCCCTTCTCGACCATCGGCTCGCCGCATCCGAGCCGATCGAAGATGTCGAGCGAGCGCTTCGAAAAACAAATCGCGCGAGAGCCCGTCGAGAGGCAATCGTCGTCATCGACAAGCACCACCTCGATGCCACGCTGCGCCAAATCGATCGCGGTCGCAAGCCCGACGGGCCCAGCGCCGACAATCACCACCGGATGGACCTGCTTGGCCGCCGCGCTCGCCTGCTCTTTCGCGGCGCGGTATTCGAAGCGCAGGTTCTGATAATCGATCGTCATCTCCTTCTCCACGTCGTGCCGCTTAGCCCTGCAGCGCAGCCCACATTTCGCGGTCGCGTTCGGCCGTCCAGATACGCGGATGCGAAATACCGCTCGCTTCATCGTAAGCGCGCGTGACGTCGAACGGCAGGCAGTGTTCGTAGATGAACACCTGGCCGAATTTCGGATCCATCGCCTCGCGCGTCAGCGCCATCGCCCCCTTCAAGTCGAGCTTGCGCTCGACCGCTTTACGCCCTTGTTCCAGCAGGGTGGTCACGAAATCGCGCGTGTAGCCGATGCCCGCCTTGACTTGCGCGGCACCGACGAGCGCAGGCCCGCGCCCCGGGACGAGCTGCTCGGCGCCCAACGCAGCGAGCGCGTCGAGCGTCGAAGGCCAAGCGGCGAGCTGCGCATCGCCGCAATAACAGGCGGCATCGTATTCGACGAGATCGCCCGAAAACAGCACCTTCTGCGAAGGCAGCCACACGATCGTGTCGCCCTTCGTGTGCCCGGCGCCGAGATGCATGATCTTGACCTCGAGCTTGCCGAGATAGAGGGTGATCTCGCGCTCGAACACAAGCGTCGGCCACGTGAGCCCAGGCACCGTCTCCACCCCAGCGAAGAGACGGGGGAAGCGTTCGATTTCCGATTTCATGTCCGCCTCGCCACGCTCCACGATCATGTCGTACGTGCCTCGGCTGGCAATGACGTTTTGCGCGCCTTCCGCGAAATAGGCCGACGCACCCAGCACACGCACGGCGTGGTAGTGCGAGAGCACCACGTGCTTGATCGGCTTATCCGTGACCGAGCGAATCTTAGCGATCAGGTCGCTCGCCATCGCAGGCGTTGCCGTTGTATCGACGATCAGCACGCTGTCGTCGCCGATCACGACACCCGAGTTCGGGTCGCCTTCGGCGGTGTAGGCATAGGTACTCTCGGAAAGCTGCGTGAACGTAATGTTCTTCTGTTCGAGATCGGCCTGCGATGCGAATGCTTTTGCCATGGTTGTCTCGCGGATGAGGGACAACGAGCGCGGCACGATGCGCGCACGGACACGCCGCGCGGCTAGGACTGCGTCTCGCTCCACTGTTTTTAAGAACTGCTTACTTATGGGCCTCGATCGGAAGTGCGGTACAGCACCCCACCGTGTATCGAGTCGAGACCATGGTAGGCTCCGCGGCCGATCTTTGTCAACAGCAAATCAATTTGCTATACACAAATCACTGCGATTCGATGCGTCGTACCGGAAATGCTTGGGACAAGGTTCGATAACGCTGCATAAGGGTTCATACGCTCACGTAAGGTCGGATAAGATCTGCGCTTTGGATTCGTACGAGGTTGGCTTGGCCACGCCCCCCCCTTCCCCCGCCGAGACGCGCGCATCGCGTGGCGTGCAAAGCGTCGACGTCAGCGGAAAGCTGCTCGATGTTTTGGCACGCCGCGGATGTGTCGGCCTGGCCGAGCTTGCGGCGACGGCCGGCATTGCGCCGGCGCAAGTGCACACCTATCTGGTCAGTCTCACGCGGCTGGGCCTCGTCAAACGCGATGCCGCCCTCGGCGATTACGAGCCCGGACCGTTGGCGCTGCGCCTCGCACTACAGTGTCTCGAGCATCAGCCCGCGTACCGTGCCGCGATGACCGAAGTCACGGCGCTCGCCCAGCAATCGGGATGTTGTATCGCCCTTTGCACGGCCGGCCCTCACGGGCCGACGATCGTTCACTACGAGCACGCGGGCGCACCGCTGCACGTCAATCTCCATGTCGGTTCGGTCATGTCGCTGACGGCCACCTCGACGGGGCGCGTGTTCTCCGCGTTCTTGGAGAAAGGGCAACGGCGCGCGATGCAGCCGAACATGGAGGAAATGCTGGAGGATAGCGCCGCGTTCGAACGAGCATGCCAAGCCATCCGCAAGCGCGGCATCGAGCGCGGTATCGATGCGCCGACTCCGTCGATCAGCAGCATGAGCGTGCCGGTTCTAGACCCGGCGGGCGCGTTGCAGTTGACGCTGACCGCGATCGGCCCGTCGAGCACGATCGATGTGGCATGGCGCGGAGCGGTCGCCGATGCCCTGCGTGAGTCGGCCGCTCGAATCGAGCGCGCCTTGCGCTCGTTATGCACGTCACGCACGCCGTCGTATGAGCAACCATCGGAGCGCCCCCGTCAATGGAACGTCGAACCCGGTTCGCAAGATTCGGGGCAGCGTGGCATTCGTACGCTCGACACCACCGGCGAACTACTCGTTGCGCTCGTGCGTGCCGGCCGACCGCTGATCCTGCGCGATCTCGCGACGGCGGCCGCCATGCCCGCGGCCAAGGCGTTCCCGCATTTGGTCAGCCTCGTCGGGATCGGTCTGCTTGCACGCGATGAGACCGGCGCCTTCAATACGGGCCCGCTCGGTTTGCAGCTCGGATTGACGGCGCTGCAGCGGCAAGCCCCCGAACGCGACGCCGAGCGCGAGATCGCCCGCCTAGCCGCCGACACCGGGCTCACGGTTGCTGCGGCAGTGCTGGGCCCGCTCGGGCCGACCGTCATCCGGCTCGAAGAATCGGCCGAGCCCGCCCATATCAGCTTGCGCGCGGGCACCGTCGTCTCGCTCGTGCATACGGCGATAGGCCGGGTGTTCGCGGCCCATTTGAGCGCAGCGCCGCTCGCCGACATGCTCGCGCTCGAGCCGCTGCGCCTGGCGGGCAAGGAGGCCGGAGGGGCCGGAAATGCGGGGGAATCGCGGGATGCCGGGGCAAAGGGACGATCCGTCAAGGACCGCGCAAAGGTATCTAGCGGTCCTAACGAATCGGATTTTGCGCGCATTCGCCGCGATGGCATCGATCGTGCGCTCGGTGCGCCGATCCCCGGCATCGATGCGCTCGCGGCGCCCGTATTCGATCACACGAATACGGTTCGCCTAGTCGTCGCTCTGATCGGATCGACGGGTAGCTTCGATAGCGCGCAGGACGCGATGCCCGCGCAAAGGCTGCTGCAAACGACGCGCCAATTATCGTGGCGCCTGGGCTGGGCGCCCGCCGGCTAGGCTAGGTCGAATCGTTTTGCTCGACGAGTTGCGTGATACCGCGAACGCGATCGTCGCGCCCGCTCGCCGTCGACGGTGGCCGCTTCGGTTCTTCGGCCGGCTTGCCGCGCCCGAAAATCGTGCCCAGCAAGCCCGAGCGCCACGCGAACACCAGCAATGTAAGCGACAGCGTGCCTTCGCCGATCACCCGCGCGAGCGCCATGCCGATTGCCCCATAGTGCGGCGCGAGCAATAGCGCCGACGTGAGATTGGCCGCCGCCGACATCAATCCGGCGACCGCCATGAGGCGGTCCTTCTTGCGCGGCAATAGGATATAAAATCCGACGAATTGATTGAACGCCGAAAATGGGAACATCCACGCAAAACATTGCAATACATGAGCGCTCGGTTTAAACGCAGCGCCTAGGATGAGCGGCAACACATACGGCGAGAGCACGAGCGCACCGCCCAGCGCAAGAAACCCATAACCGAGCAACAATGTGGCGCCGCGTCGTGTCGTCACGCGTGCGCCATGATGATCGTTCTGCGCAATCTGGCGCGAGATCGTCGGAATAAACACCTGGGAAGCGGGCCCCATGAGACTGAGCCCGATCGAGGCGAAACGCTCGGCGGCACCGTAATAGCCTACCTGCGTCGGCGTCGAGAGCAGCGTGAGCAGATACGTGGATGCGGATGTCAGCACAACCGAACCCGTCGAATACAAAAACAACATCGTCGAATCGCGCATGAGCCGCGGCACACCGCGCAACTGCAGCCGTGGCCAACCGAGGTCCTTCACCGTCATCCGATAGGCGATCGCCGTCGTGCAGACGCCGGCCACCAGCAAGCTCGCGAGCACCAAGGTGGAATCGGCCGGCGCGTGAACGAGCCATAGGACGAGCACAAGGCTCATCACAAAGCCGACGACTTCGAGGATGATCGGCGTGCGAAAGTGCTGCCGGCCTTGGAACAGCCAACTGACGTTGCAACCGTTGATCACCCCGAGCAACGTCGCGAAGACGCCGATCAACGGGCGCTGCGAGAGCACGGGCGAGCAGAGCGTCGCCACGACCCCGATCAGCACGCCGAGGCAGCCCATCGAAACACGGGCGCTCGTGTGCAACGAAAAGATATGGTGATGTTCGTGCCGTTCACGCGCATGCGAGGCATCGCGCATGCCGACGAAGGTGAAGCCGAAGCTTACGAGCATCCAAATGACGTTCATCAACGACATGGCCGCGAGCACGCGGCCGTACTCGGTCACGCCGAGCACACGCCCATAGAACGGGATGACCACCAGGAGGTACAAGTACCTCATGATGTAGCCGACGTACACGAACACGAGTACGCGGGTGTTCTCTTTCTTGTCCATAGCAATATTTCATAGGCCGCCGCCGGTAAGCGACGAGTACGTCAGGCTTGCGGGCTCACTGGCTTTCAGTGAGCGGCGCTGCCTCGACGTGCTAGCGGATTGGAGATGAAGCGCACCACGTAGTTCGAAAGCGGTGCGTAGGGAACGAGGCACAGGCACGACAAGCCGATCGTGCCGATTTTTTTCGATACCCCCCAAAACGGATTGGCCAAAATCGAATGCAGGTAGTCGCGCGATTCAAACGCGAACCAGCGCCAGCGGTCGATCAGCGGCGCGCCGTACACCTCGCTGCAAAAGATGGCCTTCTCGAGCGAGAAGTCGTAAAACGACTGCGGCAAGTCGATATCGAGCCGATCGCGTGCCACGTACCGCAAGGCACCCCAACGCGCCGCATAGGCTTTCGGCGCTTTGCTGTTTTTCTCCGAATTGGCGAACGAGACATCCTTCGGCGCGGACTTATGAACACGGTAAGCGCCTAACGACTGAGCAATGGAGGCGACTTGACCGACGAGCGCCACGCCGTAGATCGCAAAAAAATCGGCGCCGTAGCGGCCTTCTGACGTTTCGGGAATGGGAAAAAAACGGCGCAGCGCGCTGGCTTTGTAAGCATTGCCCGACGCAGGCGGCGAAGGATATAGCCAGCCCTCCCGCAACAGGGAGCCGCAGTCGGCCGGTGCGTCCGAATGCGGTACCGTCACGCCCGTTGCGCTACCGTCACGCGAGATGACATCGAGCCGGAACTGCACCTTCGCATAGTTGCCCGACTCGAAGCGCCGGACGACTTCCGTCACGGCGGTCGGATACAACAAGTCGTCGGCATCGAGCAGGATGACGTACTCGGTGTCGATCTCATCCAACACACGGTTGTACGCCGACACTTGGCCCCCGTTCTCTTTAAGCACCGAACGGATACGCGTGCCGTAACTCAAGATGATCTCGCGCGAGGCATCGGTCGACCCGTCGTCGACGACGAGCACGGTTGTTTCCGGATAGTCCTGCGCCAATGCGGAATCGATGGCATCGACCAGAAACCGCTCGTAGTTATAGTTGCAAATCGCGATCGTGACGGATTTCATCGGCGCGGCACTCCTCTTGGCAAGCACTTACTGAAGGATTCATTCGTCGGCAGTCTCCGTGTCGCCTCGTGCCCTGTCCTTCCCAAGCGGAAAATTCGGCAGCCCCTTTCTGTTGCATTGCAGAATAATCGACACAAGTGGGGGCCGAGCGAACCGGGCTGAAAAACCCGAACTCTTGACCGATTAGGTTGGCCGCCAAAACCTAGACTACGCGCATCCCGCGCGTCGCATCCGCGCGAAGCCTTCCATCGATTCCCGCAACATGCGGCCCCAGTATTGCTCGTGACTATCGGGCGTGAAGCGCATCCGCCCGGCCCCGGGCGTAAAGGTGAGCTCGCCGAAAAACACTTCGTTTCCCGTTGAATAGAGGTCTACTCGCACGTAATCGAAATCTTCGGCCAGGCGTTTGGCGATGCGCTCGATCTCGGTCCATTGCGCGGGCCGCGCGATCGGCTCGTCGCTGGGCCGATAGGGTCCGAAGGTGACGTTCATCCGGCGCCAGTGCTCGTCGTACAAATCGCCGCGCGCATCGCCAAAGCGATCGGAGATGACCATTGTCTGGAGACACGGGCCTCGCGGGCGGCCGCCGAAGACGTGAATTTTGAGGTCCGACGGAATCTTGCCCGAGCCGTCGACCAACAATCGTTCGAAATAGAGCTTCGGTTCGATGAGGTGGTAGTGCCGCTCGCGCGAGAGACGGTAGTAATCGATCGACAGCCATTTGCCGGCGAGCGCGTGCAGCTCCTCGAACGACGTCGTCGATTTGTCATGCACGATCTTGACAAACGCGCACCCGTGGTTGGCCTTCATGACAAACGATCGCGGCAAACGATCGAAGACGTCGCGCGTCAGCTTTTCGGGCACCGCGATCAGCGGAATCAAATGTTCTTCGCCGATTTTCTCCCGCACGTACTCGCGCACCGTCAGCTTGTCGGTTAACGCGGCCCAGCGCATGTCCGGCTGCAAGCACCGGAGCAAGATCGATTCGCTGTACTCGGTCGGATGCCGTAGATTCGGCCAGCGCCCGATCTCGCGCCGAAACTGGAGTCTGGCCATTGCATAATCGGGCAGGAACCGCTTCGCCACACGCCAGCCGACTCGGGCCGCACGACGAAAGGCCGTCTCGCGCAAGCGCCCCGATGTCCCGTGCCCTCCAAGGCGCGCCGCGTGCCCTTCGGCTACGGCATAGTTCGCCGGGGCTTCGGCAGCATTCGAGCCCGTGTGCCCTTCGCCCTGCTTCACGTCGATTCTCCTTGGTCGTGTCGACCCACTGCGCTTCGATGCAGAGCGACGGATCAGCGCTCGCGCTGCATGCGCTCGAAGCCCTCCGTCGACTCTTTCAACATCTTGCCCCACCGATAGTCGTGGCTTTCCGGCGTAAATCGCAAAACGCCGGCACCGGGCGTGAACGTCAATTCGCCAAAATAGATCTGCTGACCGAGCGAATAGAGATCGACCCGCACGTACGCGAAGCCTTCCCCGAGCAGCAAGCCCAGGTGTTCGATTTCCTTCCAGTTGTCGGGGCGCGGCACCGGCGCATCGCTACGCGGGTATGCGCCGAACGCGACGTCGATCCGCCGCCAGTTCTCGTCGTAGATATCGCCGCGCATATCGCCGAAGCGATCGGCGATGATCATCGTATGGATGCGTGGGCCCTCAGGGCGGCCGCCGAATATATGAAGCTTGAGATCCGACGGAATCATGCCGGTGCTGTCCACCAGCAGTTTTTCAAAAAAGATCCTCGGTTTGATGACGCTGTAGTGCCGCTCGCGCGATACGCGATAGAAATCGACCGCCAGCCATTTGTTAGACAGTTCGCGCAGTTCCTCGAAGGATGTCGTCGACTTGTCGCGCACGACTTTGACGAACGCACATCCGTGATTGGCTTTCATGACGAATGCGCTGGGCAACGCGTCGAACACCTCCCGCGTAAAGACGTCCGGCGCCGCGAGGAGCGGAATCAAATGCTGTTCGCCGATTTTTTCGCGAACGTAGTCGCGCACGGCCAGCTTGTCGGTCAGCGGCGCCCATCGCATGTCGGGATGCAAGCATCGCAACAGTATGGCCTCGTTGAATGTCGACGGCTCGCGCAAATTCGGCCAGCGCCCGATCATCCGGCGGTGCTGCACCAGCATGAACGCATAGTCTGGAAAGAGCTGCTTCGTACCCTGCCAGGCGATTCGCATCGCACTGCGCAGTGTCGATTTTTTTCGCTTTTGCGGCGCCGCTGATACGCCGCTCGCACCCGTGCCTCCTCGCTGCGACGATGCCAGGAAGCTACCGGTATAGCGTGCGTTTCCCGCGTCGTTAGCGGTGGCACGCTGACGCTGTCCTTGCCCCATCTTGTTCACCTCTGTCCCCTTCATGTACACGATCGCCGGTGCGATCACTCGTCGTCACGAACTCGGCGATACGATCAGGTAGGCGAGCTGCATCGGTGCCTGCCTCTTGCCTCCATTCACTTCTTGCGGAATACGAAAATCGATCGATAGCCCCTCGCCGTTCGAGCGCACCGAGGCTGCGCTCGCGTCGGCGGCTTCGCCCGTCAACGCATCGACCATCTTCACGGCGAGACCGCCCGATTGCGCGCCCGGCCACGCGCCGACGACGACCTGCCTCGGCCCCGGGCTGGCGCGCGTCTGGATGACGAGATCGTCGCCTGAATGCAAAGCGAGCCCGGTCGCGCCTTGGCCGAAGGCCAGGTGTCCGCCAAACGACGTCAGCGCCTGCCCCGCCGTTTGCGTCAGCACCACCAGCGACCGACCCGAGACATTGTAGGCGCGCGGGTTGCCTCGATGCGTCAAGCGATACGGCTCGAAGCCGTCCCAGTGGTACACCATCGATACATATTGGTTCGGATCGTTCCATTCATGATCGAGCGCCCACACCGCGAATTTAAAAAAATACATCGGCAGATAATGCGGATCGTTCATATACCGATCGCCAATTTCCGTCTGCCACACGCCGCGCGCAGGGCCGTTCGCCACATACCGCTCGTACAGCGGCGTCAATGCGTCGACGCCGAGGTAGTGGGTGTCGAGATAGTCGACCCAGTCGAGCATGCGCGTATTCGCCGCAGGACTCCGGTATTCCAGCCACCGCATGTAAGTATCGAGGCCGCCTTGATCGGGCCAACCGCCATAGACGACATAGCCGCCGTACTTGCGCACGATGCGTGCCGCCGGCAGATGCACGAGGTCGACATAGTCCTGCATGGCGCGCTCGTATGGGACCGACTGCGCGTGCTGCGCCGCAGTGCTTTGGCCGTGCCAAAACGTCGCTTGCGCCGCGCCGCCCGACAAGCGGCCCGCCGCCTCGTTCCAGATTTGAAAATGGCGCACGTTGTAAGGCGGTGCAATGTAAGTGCGCACCACCTTATCGACATAGCGCGTCCACACGCTGTCGTCTTTCGGCGCCGAGAGGCCGTCGCCCGGCACCGTAGCGTTCCATTTCGGTGTATAGCCGAGCAGCAGCAGCGAGCGGATTCCGCTGCGATTGTTTTGCAAGATCAGGGGCGGTAGATCATGATCGAACGCGGCGCCCGTTTTGTCGACTTCGACGGGATCGTCCGGTGAGTGGCGCTGTCCCGGCCCCACCGAATCGCGTCCCCAACTGATACCCATCGCCTTCCACATCGCGATATCGGCCGACGTGACGGGCCAACCGTTTGCGCCGATCAATTGGGTGATCCGACGTTCGCCGGAGGATGACGTGCTCGCGCGGCGCACCGCTCCCGCGGCCGACGCCCCAACGCTCGATGCGGCGCCGAGCGCCCCCATCGCTGCCAGCAGTGCACGGCGACGATACGAGAAATCGAACGGCTTCATCATGCGATGCCCCGTGCTCCGCACATCCACGCGCTAGGCGGGCGATCGAACTGCCATCGCCGGTCCCGCTTCATAGGTTTCCCCTCTCAGGATCTTCATCAACTCGCTCGCCGCCCGATCCCAGCCATGCGCCCCCGCATGTCGCAGGCCGGCTGCCCGATAGCGTGCGCGCAGCGCGTCGTCGCTCAGCATCCGCTCGATTTTTTGTGCGATGTCCTCGACCGATTCCGCGTCGCAATACATCGCTGCATCGCCACAGGCTTCGGTCAAGGCCGCATGCCTCGATACCACCACGGGACACCCGCAGTACATCGCTTCGAGCGGCGGCAAGCCGAATCCTTCATAGAGCGAAGGAAACGCGAGGCAAGCCGCATGCCCGTAAAGGGCCTTCAGTTCGCCGTCCGATACGTAGCCGGCGCGCACGATTTGCGCGTTCGCGTGTTCGCCATCGGCGGCACCGTCGACCGCGCCGGAGCGCGCAAATACCCGCGTATTGGCGCCGCCCACAACGACGAATTTCACGTCCTTCAGATGCGCGAGGCGCCCAAGTGCCGATAGCACGCGCGCAAGGTTCTTGCGGGGATCGAGACTGCCGACGATGACGCAATACTTCACACCGGCCAGCCCCAGACGCTCAACCACCGCCGGCTCCGACGCGATGCGCTCGAAATGATCGGCACCGGGCCGCACCACCCGCACGCGCGCCTCGTCGACGCCGAGCAGCGCGCAAATGCGCGCTTTGGAAAACGCCGACACGGTCAGCAAGAACGACGCATTGCGCACGAGCATCGCGAACTTGACGCGATACCACGTGCGAAACAACCAAGAGAACGTATGGGGGGTGTCGTAGACAGCCATGTCGTGAATCATCACGACATGGCGACGTTTGAAGACCGGCCCGCTATTGCACAAGCTCAGCAACAGCTCGCCGCGCGTGGCGACCGGCAGTGCGACCTGCTCCCACAGATCGCCCTTGAGCCAAGGCACGCGGCGCAGCCGGTCGATCGGCGAGGCCGATTCGATTGCATTACCCGGCACGGCCACCTCGATTTCATCCGCCGCTGCTTGGCCCGCCCGCACGGCTCGCATGAGTTCATAAGCCACGCGCTGAACACCCGTCAGGCGCTGCGCGGTGAACTTCCCGTTAACCACCAAGCGCATAGTTCTCCTAAATAGATCGGCAGCCTCGGGACATGACGCGGCCGTCACGCCGTCGCATCGAACATCGGTTCGGTGTCGTCGCCCGTACCGTAGTAGCCGTAATAACGGTGGCTGCGGGTGGGCGGAATGGCGTTGAACACCGCGCCCGCCACGCGCGCTTCGGACCGCTCGAGTTTGCGGACCGTCTCCGCGATTTCCTCTTCGCTCTGCATGCCGGAGCGCAGCACCAACACCGTCGCGCCCGCATCGCCCGCGATGATCGCCGCGTCCGTGACAACGAGGAACGGGGGCGTATCGACGATGACGAGATCGTATTCTTGCGAGAACTGCTGCAAAATCTCGCGGAAGTTACGACGCATCAGCAGCCCCGCGGGGTTCGTGATTCGGCTTCCGCACGACATCAGCGTGAGCCCTTCGACGCTCGTGCGGCGCAGCACATCGTGCGGCCGCATGGCCCCCTTGAGCACTTCCGACAACCCGCCGCGATTCGGCTGGCCGAAGTAGTACGCGAGATGGCCGTTGCGCATGTCGGCATCGATCAACAAGACGCGCGCCCCAACCTCCGCATGGAGCACGGCCATGTTCGCCGCGACGAAGCTCTTACCGGCCGCGGGCGTCGGCCCCGCCATCATGACGATGTTGTTCGGCGCATGCGCGAGATCGAGCGAAAGCGCGGTGCGAACGCTGCGCAACGCCTCGATCGTCGGGTCGTCCGGATAGCGATCCGCGAGCACCTTCGATACACCGGCGCCGGGAGCGGCCACCCGCGTGTCGGTCGGTTCCTGGCGCTGCGGCAGAGGCACGGGTGCGCTCTTCGTGGCCGGCGTGCTGCGCGCCGCAAGCGAACGCCGCTGCAGCGCGCCCACTTCCTGATCCAAACGCACCTGCTGCTGGCTATAGAACACCTCGCCCATCAACGGCACGCCAAGCCGCGCTTCGACGAACAGCGGATCCGTGACCCCTGTCATGACGTGACGACGCACGAACACCGATATCGTCCCGAGCAACAGACCCAGCACGGCGCCGCCCGGCAAAATGATCAGCGGCTCGGGCTTGACGGGCTTGAACGGCACCTCGGCTTCATCCACGATGTGGGCGCCGCCGGTGGTGCTCGCGCGGCGTACCGACAGTTCCTCGGCCTTTTGCGTCATACCGAGGTAGACCTGCTCGGCCACCTTTGCATTGCGCGCCAAGTCGGCGTTCTTGCGCTCGGAGACCGGCATCGCGTTGAAGCGCGAATTGAACTGGTCTTTCTGAGCCTGCAATTGGCTCAGCTGCTGGTCGATGTTGCGCACCCAGCGGCTGTCGGGCGTGTACTTATCGAGCAACTGAGTGCGCTGGATTTGCAAATCCGCGATGCGCCGATCGAAGTCGATGCCGCCTTGCAAGTAGGCTTGCGCTTCCGTCGTCGGCTGCATCGACTGCGCGCTCGTCTGATAAGAAGCCTGCGCTTGCTCGGCTTTTTCAAGCTCGGCATGCAACCGCGGTAGCTCCTTGGTGATGAACGCGAGCGTCGCGGTATCGTTGCGTTGCTTCGCCGCGACGGCCGTTGCCATGTACTGCTGCGAGATCGCGTTGGCAACCTCGGCTGCCATGCCCGGATGGGTATCCGTATAAGCGATCTGCACGAGGCCCGTATCCTTGACCTTATCGCTGACCTTTAAATCGTGGCTGAAGCGCTTGATGGCATCGAGCATCGCCCAGTGCTTCACGGCGAATTGCGTGCCGGGCCGCGCCACCAGTTGAGTGACCAGCATGGAAACGCCGTTGCCCGAATGCGCGAGCGCACCTACTTGGCCGGTCAAAATCGCGCCGTTCGGGCCGCTCAGCGCATAGCGGCCGCCATCGAGCACGGTCAGCGTAAGATCGCGCTCCTCGAGCGAATGCGGCACGTCGAGTTGGCCGATGTGGATTTGCTCGCCGCCCCACGCGTACGAACTCATGCCGAACCACGCACGCGACGGCAGCCCCGGCGTGGCGAACCGGCTCAATATGCTACCGACGATCGGCAGTGTCTTCGGCGTGATCGTGACGTCGAACCGATACTTTTCGATGATCGGCTCGAGTACCGATCGGCTTTGCATCACGGCCATCTCCGCCGACGGCGACGGAGCTGGCGGCGCATATTGCTGGCCTTGCTGCCCATTGAGCGACGAAAGGCCGAGCGCATTCGGCTCGGGTTGATCCACGCGCACGAGTACATCGGCTTCGTACACGGGCGTGGCAAGAAATACATAGGCTAGCGCAAGCGCCGTAACGAACAAGGCTACGCCCAGCACCTCCACGATGTGGTCGCGCAGCAGCTTGAACATGTCGCGTGCCGACAGCTGGCTGTGTTCGCCACTGGTCTGCACGTAAAGGGAATTCATAGCCAAATCATTCACTGGCGTCGTCCTCGAAAATGTAGCGTTGTCAGGATCGCGTCCGCCTGTTTATTGCGCTTTTTGTTGCGTGCCGCCCTGCTGGTCGCGCAGAGCGTCTTCCAGCATTTCCAGCACGAGCTTCAGATCGGAAACGAGGATGGCGCAGGACTTCAGCCCCAGCACCTCCGCCGTTGCAATCGAATTTCGGACATGTTCCAACGCGGCGTCGTAAACGTTCATGGATCGAATTCAAAAACGGTAGCTACGTATGCTCCGCCGGCAAACGCGCCGCGGCCGCCGGCAGAACCACTGCCCGCGGCCGCGCATCACTAGTTCGCGCGTCCGTAGACATCCTCGAAACGGACGATGTCGTCCTCCCCGAGATAAGCGCCCGATTGGACCTCGATCAGTTCGAGGGGCACCTTCCCCGGGTTTTCGAGGCGGTGTTTGACACCGAGCGGAATGTACGTCGATTGATTTTCTCCGAGCAGGAACTGCTCTTCGCCCCTAGTGACGAGAGCCGTGCCGCGAACGACGATCCAATGCTCGGCGCGATGATGGTGCAGTTGCAGCGAGAGCTGCGCGCCCGCTTCGACGACGATGTGCTTGACCTGAAAGCGCTCGCCCTTGTCGATCGAGTCGTAGCAGCCCCATGGCCGCTGCACCTTGCGGTGCGCATCGACTTCCGGGCCCTGCTGATCCGCGATTCGTCCGACGATACGCTTGACGTCCTGCACACTCGAACGATTGACGACGAGCACAGCATCGGCCGTCTCTACCACCACGAGATCCGACACCCCCACGCAAGTGACGAGCCTGCTTTCGGCACGCACGTAGCAATCGGTCGCGTCTTCCATCAACACGCGGCCCGACGCGACATTGCCGCTTTCGTCCTTGCCGAGAACGTCCCACACGGAATCCCACGAGCCGAGATCGGACCACTCGGCCTCGAGCGGCACGACCAAGCCCTCGACGTCGCCGCCGCGCGTAAGGTTTTCCATCACGGCGTAGTCGATCGAATCGGACGGCACGTTCTCGAACAGCGCCTCGTGCGGCTTGTAGCCCGCCGCGCTTTCCTCGCCGGCCTCGTAAGCGGCCGAGCACGCCGAGTAGGTCTCGGGTTGCATCTGCTGCAAGGTCGAAAGCCAAACGCTCGCACGCAGCACGAAAATGCCGCTATTCCAGAAGTGTTTGCCCGATGCGAGGTAAGAACGGGCGACGTCGATCGGCGGCTTTTCGACAAAGCGCGCAATCTTGCGGGCCGTGCCATCGACGTCGTCGCCGGGTTCGATGTAGCCGTAACCCGTCTCCGCGCGCGTCGGACGAATGCCGAGCGTGACTATCGCACCGCGCTCCGCGTGCCGCGTGGCGACCGCGACCGCGCGCTGGAAAGCCGCCACGTCGCCGATCAGGTGATCGGCAGGCATCACGACGAGTACGGTGTCACCGCCGTCTTCCAGCGCATGAAGCGCCGCAAGCGACAACGCCGGCGCCGTATTGCGCCCGCTCGGCTCGATGATGAAGCGCGCGCGCGTGCCCAGTTGTTCCAACTGCTGAGCGCTGATGGCGCGATGCTCGGCGCCGCAGACGATGATCGGCGCTTCATCGAGCGCAAGCTCGACATCGGCGAGTTTGCGCAGCCGCTGCACAGTCATTTGCAGCAGCGATCCCGCCCCGAGCACGTCCACGAGCTGCTTAGGGAAGTGTTTCCGCGAGAGTGGCCACAACCGTGTGCCGGAGCCGCCCGCGAGCACGACGGCTCGCGTTCGCAACGCGGCTTGCCCGGCCAGCGTATGCGGCGCGCGCAATTGCGTCGCCGCACCGGCCGTACGCGGCCTCTCCCTTGTTTCAACAGGAGTACCCATCAGCTTGCTCTCCTAGTGTGTGCAAAAGCATGAAGCGGGCGGTAGACATTGCGCAAACGATCGCGCGCCGAGCCGCTTCGATTCATGTTGCTTTGAAGCATAGCGAGACAACCTGATGCCAAATTCCGATGGTCGCAAAATCCCGAGGTGTTGGCGGATTTGGTTGAAGCCGGACAAACATTACGAATGCCCAAACGCTTAACATCGGTAAATGGCAGATCCACGCAATTACCCAGATCGCCAATCTTTCCGATTAATCCGCCAAATTTTTACCGAACGCGGCCATACAAGGCCGACAGAACCGACCCCAGCCACCCAAAGCAGGTGCACGAAAAAAAATCTAGTTTGTAAAAAACTATAACAAAAATATAAAAAATACTTCGGCGCATATATTTTCGCGAGACGACTTCCGGCGCCAAATACACGTCGATTTCGGCCAGCTTTTTCTCCAAAAATCGACGTGGCATCATGATGATTACCAATGATGCACCGCAACACCCTATGTGTGTTCACCATGCGGAGGAAAGCTTCGTGGATCGCGCCACTACCGTACTTACTTCACCGATCGTCATGCGCAGAGAGATGACCTCCCTCGCCGACGCGCGCCATATCGGGATCCTCATCTTCGATGGTCACTGCCTCTTTACGACGGGCGTGATCAGCGAAGTCTTTCAACTGGCCAACGCACTGATGCGCTTTTCAAACGATCAGCCCCCCTACCGGGTGTCGCTGCTCTCGAAACTTGGCGGCCCTGTCACCAGTTCGTCGTCGATCGCCGTGATGACGCAACGGCTCGATGCCTATTCGGTCGGCGATTTCCACGCGTTATACGTCGCAAGTAACGACGTTCGTGTGACATCGGGCTTCGACGTGCAACTCGCGCGCTGGCTATCCGGCACGAATCAGGCGGCGCACGCCGCGGGCGGCCACCACGCGTCGGCGTTCCGGGGCGTGGATATCGGCGCCCGCGTGCGCCCTAGCGTGCCCGTCTTCTGGATCGGTTCCGGTTCGATGCCGGCGTGGGCGCTCAATCAAAAAGCGGCACAAATGGCGCTGACGCAAATCGCATCCGATCACGGCGAAGATATGTCGCTGCGCATCGCGAGCAGCTTGCCGCCTTCCGTGGGTGAAGTAGCGAAGACCCGCAGTGAAACGCCCAGCCTGAACACCACCATCGACAAGATTCACGAGTCGACGCGCTGGATGCGCGAGAACTTCGGCGGCGACATTTCAGTGTCCGATGCGGCCGCCGTTGCGGCGATGAGCGTGCGCAACTATCTGCGCCGGTTCAAAAGCGAATTCGGTGTCACGCCGCTCGAATACCTGATGCAGCTGAGGTTCGAGGCGATCTGCGCGATGCTCGTGGGCACCAAGCTGCCCGTCGACAAAATCGCGCGCCGCTGCGGGATGGGCAACGGCGACCGCCTCGGGCGGCTGTTTCGCAAGCGCTACGGCGTCTCGCCCACTGTCTATCGCAAGCATGCGTTGAGTCAGTAGGCACCGCGGCGATCGCGGACGATCAACGGTTGGGAGTAATGAAATGCGAGGACTGCAAGACCTATGGGCGCGCGTATTCGATGTCGGCATGATCGTGCTCGGCGCGCTGATCGCATCGCGGCTGCGATTCGAAGATGTGGCCGACGGACGCCTGTATTGGGCCTACGTCGCCTTTTCCGCCACTTTATCGCTGCTCGCGTTCCCCTCGTTCGGCGTCTACGAATCGTGGCGCGGCCGCTCCAAACAGGCGCTGATCCGGCAAGTCGTGTTTGCCTGGGGCCTCGTGCAAGTGGGCGCGATGGCGCTGATGTTTTCCTTGCACATGGTCAATCTCGTCTCGCGTCTGTGGTTCGGCTATTGGACACTATTGTCGGGCGTTGCCATGATCGCGGGCCGGCTTTGGATGCACGCCCTGCTGGCGCGAATGCGTACCGCGGGGATGAACCTGCACCGGGTTGCCATCGCGGGATGCGGCGGCCACTGCGACGACATCATTCGCAAGATCGAAACATCGCCGACGACAGGCTTTCGCGCCACGGCCATTTACAACATCAAGCCCGGCGCCGCCCCGCTCGCGCACCCGGAGATCCCCGTGTTCGACGAGCACGAATCGTTCGCCGCGTTCGTGCGCGAGCAAGACCTGGACGAGGTGTGGCTCGCGCTGCCGCTCACCGAGGAAGCGGCCATTCTGAAGCTCGTCAATGAATTCCGTAACGATCTTTTGAATATCCGCTTCATGCCGGACGTGCGCACCTTGTCTCTGTTCGAGGGCAGCGTGACGAACTTGTTAGGACTGCCGACGATCAATCTGATCGCGTCGCCTGTTCCGCCGAGCGCGCTCATCAAAAAAGACTTGTTCGATCGGTTATTCGCAGCAGCGGCGCTCCTTGCGTTGGCGCCCGTCATGATCGCGATCGCCATCGCCGTCAAACTCAGTTCCAGCGGCCCCGTTTTCTTCAAGCAGCGTCGCAAGGGCGTGGACGGCCGCGTCTTCACGATCTACAAATTCCGTTCGATGCGCGTGCACCAGCAGAAAGCCGGCGTGCTCGAACAGGCCAAGCGAGGCGATCCACGCGTGACCCGCGTGGGCGCATTCCTTCGCCGCACGAGCCTAGATGAACTGCCACAGTTCATCAACGTGCTGCGCGGCGAGATGTCGGTGGTCGGGCCTCGTCCGCATGCGATCGAGCACGACAACCTTTATCAGCCGATCGTTCAGGGCTACATCCATCGATACCGCATCAAACCGGGCATCACGGGCTGGGCGCAAGTGAACGGCTTCCGGGGTGAAACGGAACGAGTGGAGAAGATGGAGCAGCGCGTTGCCCACGATCTCTATTACCTGCGCAACTGGTCGTTCCGGCTCGATATGCGGATCATTCTTGCGACGATCTTCAAGGGCCTGCGCCACACGAACGCTTATTGATGCATGGAGTGCCAACAATGAAAACGACATTACAACAGCTTGCCCAGACTGGCGGTACGACACGCGCACACACCGCGAAGACGCGCACGGCAGTACTTGCCGTGCTCTCGACGCTGCTTGCCGCGTGCTCGGTGGTTCCGGGTCAGCATATGGAGACGCCCGCGTCCTTGCCCGTTTCGGCGAACCCGGACGGGACCGTGCAACAGAGCGAGCAGATCCCGATCCAGGCCATCGATCTGAATCTGATCAACCAGTTGCGCGCCGGCGCGGCCCAGATGGAACAGGCCAATCAGCTCGATTTGTTTTCGAAGCCCGCCCCATATAAGCTCGGCCCCGGCGACGTGCTGCAGATCACCGTTTGGGATCACCCCGAACTCGCCGCCGCGCTCGGTCAACAGGTGCAAAACAGCAAGCCCGCGGATCCGACTCAGGGCTTCGTAATCGACGATCAGGGCAATCTCAGCTTCCCGTATCTGTCGCGTCCGATCCACGCCGCCGGGCAAACGATCGGCGAGGTTCAGCGCGAAGTCCGGAAAGATCTAAGCCGGGAATTCCGCGAGCCGCAAGTCACGGTGCGCGTCGCCTCATACCGCTCGGCGCAGGTGTATGTCGACGGAGAGGTTCGTGCGCCGGGCGGACAGGCGTTTAACGACATCCCGATGACGTTGACCGAAGCGATCAATCGTGCGGGCGGTTTCACCGGGAACGCCGATCGAGCGCACCTGACGCTCACGCGTAACGGCACGTCGTATCCGATCGACCTGACGCAGTTGATCGCGGCCGGCAAGAATCCGCAAGACATCATGCTCAAACCGGGTGACATGCTGCGCATCACCGGACGCGACCAGAACCAAGCCTATGTCATGGGCGAAGTGAACAAGCCGATCGCCGCGACGCCGACGACCGACGGCACGCTCACGCTCAGCGATGCGCTGAGCCAAGCGGGGTTCATCAATCAGGGCACCGCCAATGCACGGCAACTCTATGTGATTCGCGAGCAGAACGGCAAGCCGCAGGTGTATCACCTCGATTCGGCCTCGCCCGTCTCGATGCTGCTGGCCAATCAATTCAATCTACAGCCGAAAGACGTCGTCTATGTCGATAACGGCCCGCTCGTCCGGTTCAACCGCGTGCTGAGCTTGCTCTTGCCGGCGATCAATGCCGGTCTGACCGCGGCGATCGTGACCAAATAAGTCGAGGGCGAGCGAGCGTGGCTTACGTTTCACTGATTGCGCTGATCTTCAGCGTCACGAATTTTGTTCCGATCAGCGCGATCGGCTTCGCGCCGATCCTGCTGTGCGGGTGGCGGTTCTTCGGACGCCGCTATCCCGCCTTCGTGGCGCCGCTCGCGATCTTTGGCGCGTTCGCCCTCCTTTCGACGCTTTATTACAATCCGGACTCGTTCCTCGAATTCGATTTTTACCGCCACGACGGGAATTTTTTTATCTCGTACGCACCGATCCTCGCAGGCTGCGTCTATGTGCACCGCTGGGATCTGAACAAGGTCTTGCGCCGCTTTTACTGCTTCGCCGTTCTCATCAACGTACCCTTTTATCTCTGGTACGTCGCGCAGACCGGCTTGCTGACGATCCTTCGTCATCCGTCGGAAACGTTCGGCAGCTATTTCATCGCGCGCAATGCGGCCGGCGGCTTTCTGGCGATCTTGCTTTGCCTGGGCATGGCTTGCTATTCGATGAAGCGCAGCCGTTCGATGCTTGCACTGATGGCCGCGAACGCGCTGATGTTGTTCTCGACGTATAGCCGCGGGTCCATGCTGGGTATTCTCGTGCTCCTGCCGTATGTGGTGTTCGGTCGCAAGCGCTGGATGCTCGCCACGATGATCGCGGGCATCATTGCGGCCTCGCTCGCCATCGCGGCTTATCACACGCATGGCTCGACCGACTACATGGGCTATCAGTTCAGCATCGAAAACGCCGACGAAAAGGTGGCCAACCTCGATATCCGCTACGAATGGCTGTGGCCGCGCGCCCTCGCCTATTTCCGCCAGAGCCCGATCTTCGGGATGGGCTTCGGGTCGTTCGACGATCAGATTTCACTCGTGGTCAATTATTTCGGGCTATTCGGGCGAGCGATCGGTATCACCGCCAATCACACCGATTCGCACGCGCACAACTCGTATCTGAACATCCTCGCCGAACTCGGCATCGTGGGCTTGATGCTGATGCTGACGTTCTACTGGCGCCTGGTCGGTTGGTGTCAGCGAGGCGCCTGGGCGGCCATGCGCGAGGGCGGCCGCAACTTCATCGCCTTCCGCTTCGTCGAGCTGGCGTCGGTTTGCCTGCTCGTGATGTCGGCCACGGAACACCGCTTGACCACGCCCTCCAATATGCTGCCGATCGCGCTCGTCATTTCGCTGCTGTTGGCATCGCGTGCTAGGGTGACCTACCCCGCTTTCCTGCGGCGGCCTATGCCCGGCACGCCCCCGCGCACACCGGTGCCCGTGCGCGGACGGGGCCCGCGCATCACAGCCGCCCCGACGCCGAACACCGGCCGCTGAAACGGCTCCCGCCGCTAGCGGCGCGCCCCACCAACGACAAGGCCCGGAGCCTCGACGCGATGCGTCTGGGCTCCGGGCCTTGCTCATTTTTGCGCTGGGCGGATCGACCGGCGAATCAGGTGTCCGGGTTGCTGTTCACGAACGATTGGAACGAACCGTAAGTCGGCTGGATCGGTGCAAGGCTGTCGAGCACGATGCCGTACGTGTAGTCGCCGCTCGTCAATTCGTAGAACATGACCGATTGGATGCCCTGCGTCTTGCGTGCCGCGTAGAACTCGCCGAGTTGCTGCGTCACATAGCTCGCGCGGAACGTCTCGTTTTGCTCGGGAGACGCATTCCATTCCGTGATCATGAACGGGACGCCGTAACGCGCCTTGCAGTATGACGGCAGGTTGAAACCGGGGCCCGCGCCGTCCGTTCCGACGTTGAAGATATCGCCGTACGGCTGGTAGTTGTGCCACGTGGTGATGTCCCAACGCACCGTCGAATGGCCGCCCGAACCGTCCGGCTGCATGCCGTCCCAAAGCATATCCGAGGCGGCGATATCGGCCACGCAGAAGTTCACCCCCACCTTGGCACCGGGCTGCACCGATTTAATGCCGTCGATCATTCCGCGAATCGCACCGCGCATGATCGGCCAGTTCGCGTTGTTGAAATCCGCGTTGCTCGTGCCGGCAGTTGCGGAATTGAGAATGATCGCCGGATCGCGAGTGAGTTCGTTGCCGCATTCGTACATCGTGACACCGTAGGGAGCCAATGCGGTGGCGATCGCCGCCGAACCGGAATATGACGCGCTATAGGCGGCCGATTCACTCGTATACAGCGTGCCGTTGGAATCGCGCAGGCCGTAGTCGAGGAGCGTAAAGAGCGTCATCCTCGCCGCCTGGAAGGCTCGGGCCAAGGCAACGACCGAATTTATCTGCGACGACGTATTCACACAGCCCACGCGATAGGTCGTGCAACCGAGCGCTTGCAGCGCGGTGACGACTTGCGTCGGCGTGAACGGGTAATCGTAGTGGCCGTTGATGCCGTAGAACGAGCCGGCCGTCGCGGCCGAGTTGATCCGCGGATCGCGGCAGGGCTTCCACGTGTTCATCCACGTCTTCACGTAAAACTGCCCGCCCGTGCCTTCCTGGTAGATCATGCCGCCGTACCAGAGCAGCAGGCCGACGTTGTACGAGTACGGATCCTGTACGCCGTTCTTGTAGATGTAGCCGTTCGTGAGCGTGTACTGATTGTTCTGCTTATCGATGATGTAGGACGCCGGCGGAATGGCCGTGCCGTCCGCCGAGGTGCCGCCTAGGCGTGGATCGAGACACTGCACCCAGGTGGTGCCCGTGTACTGATAGAACGCCTTGCTCGTATTTTCTTGATAGACCGAACCGCCGTACCACAACAGCATCGTGACGTTGTACGAGTTCGGATCTTTTACGCCGTTCTTATAGATGAGGCCGTTCGACAGCGTCCAAACGTTTGCGCCGTTATCCACGATAGAGGTACCCGAAGGCACGGTGGTGCTGTTCGGCGACGCCGTCGAAGTCGCAGACCGACTAGCGTTAGCCAGCGCATTGGTGTTGCTTCCCCCGGTCGACGCGCTAGTGTCGTTTTCACCGCTACCGCCGCCACCGCAGGCGACCAGAACGTAGCTGCTTGCCGCTGCCGTCAGGCAGCCGAGGAATTGACGTCGTTTCATGTTGCGTGGTCTCTGCGCTTTTAGCGTAAATTTAGTTAGGATTCCTAATGACATCCGACATGTTCGAGCTGCAACCTGGTTTCGCTTAGCGGGAAGTGCTGCGCTGCGCTGCTCTGCTCCCGTTCCCTTCCGAACTTGCTTCTCGCTCGGGGGAACCGCGGCCGCCACTCGTTGACGCGCAGTATGGGCGAACCTATTTGCCTGCGAAATCAGCGTAGGAGGAAGATTGCGTAGGTCGTCTACAGAGCCTGTAGGATTTGTCCGACATCGCTGGCACCGAACGCGGAATCGGGTGAAATTTCCGGTGTGTATGTTTTCGTATTTTATTGTTACGGCTTGTGGCGCGAGCTTTACCGACGGGGCCTCCAGGAACGTCGGGACTTACCCCAGTGTCGTCAGCAATAATGACCGGATGCTGTCGGCGCACGCGCTCCATGCAAATTAGGCGGCAAAAGTCGCCCACCGGGGCATGGAACGTCTCATTCGGCCTAAACGACGATTTGGGTCGATGCCTGAGCGGCGCTCGTCCTGGAGCGCCGCCCGCTCGTCACCGTTGCGACAGCTTGATCACGCCTGGATTTGCGCCAAAATTCCCGCTCAATACGCCACATAGGGGACCGAACGCGCCAAGCGCGGTACGCTTGCGAGTTGTAGCGCGATGCGCGGGTTTCCAGGCAGCACCATGAAGCTATTGACGGCATTCAAACGATACGTGTTCATGAGCCTCGGCAATGCGATGCCGACTTACGGCCCCTTCAATCGCATGCGTCCGGCATTCTTCCGCCAGGCGGGCATGGCGATCGGCAAAGACGTCACGATTATTGGCCCGTTGAGCGTCGAATTGAGCTTGAACGAAGAGACGATCCGCGGCATTTCGATCGGCGATCGCGCCTATTTGAATGCGGAAACGCGGCTTGCATGCCGCAACAGCAAGATCTCGATCGGTGCCGACGTCCAGATCGGGCCTCGCGTTTCATTCGAAACGGCGACGCACGACATCGTCTTTGCGCCGGATGTCGGGCGGGGACTCGACCATCAGGAAATTTGCATAGAGAACAAGGTTTGGATCGGAGCCGGCGCAACGATTTTGCCGGGTGTGACGATTCACGAGGCGGCTGTGGTGGCGGCCGGCGCCGTGGTGACAAAGAGCGTGCCGGCCTATACGCTCGTCGGCGGGGTGCCGGCGCGCAAAATCAAAGATATCGATCGCGCGTAAACGCTCGCATCGGGGAGCCGGGGCATAACGATATGACGCAACAAATCAGTGCATGAGTCGCGTGCTCGGCGGCAAACTGAAATGGACCGGGGCGGTCCTCATCCTCATTAGCGCCACGGCGGCGGCGCAATCATACCGGGACGTCGCCCCCCCCTCACCGCCTGCGCCAAATCGACCGACAGCTCCGCCCTCGCCGCCCGGGCCACAGAGCGATTCGCAACAGGTGGCGATCCAGATGCTGCACGGCCTACTCTTTGTCAAGGATGACGGCCATACGGTCGTGAGTTCACAAACGTTGCCGCCGGGTAAAGAAGTAGCGGCGATCGGTTTGCCGGTACTCGACGAAGCGTTTCTGGCCGGTTTCGCGAGCGACATCGGCCGTCCTGTGACGTTCGCCGGCCTCGCACAGATACGGCGTGCGGTCATCGAGCGGTTTCGCGCTGCGGGCGAACCGCTGGTTGATGTTTACGTCCCGGAACAGGATGTAGCCGATGGCGTGGTGCGCATCGCCGTGACCGAGTTTCATTTGGGCCAAGTGACGGCGCGCGGCAATCGTTATTTCTCCGATGCGCTGCTCGAGCGCGAAATGCCCTTGAAGCGTGGCGCATCGATTCGCGAATCGGACGTGGCGACCGGCCTGACGCTGCTCAATGCGAATCCCTATCGGAGCGTCAACGTCATCTATTCACCGGGACAAGGCTCCAACGCAACCGACGTGATCTTGCAAACGCAGGACCGTCTGCCGTTACGCGTGACTGCGGGTTACGACAACAGCGGTGTCGCGCAGCTGGGGCGAGACCGCTTTTTCGCGGGCATCGATTACGGCAATCTATTCGGCCTGGATCAGCAGATCGACTATCGGTACTCGGCCAGCAACGACTTGTTCAGCGGCAATCCTCCGATTGAAGGACGACCTGATCGGCCGCGGTTTCAGGCGCATTCGTTCGCCTACTCGGCGCCGTTGCCATGGTTCGATCGCGTCGAATTCTTCGGCGTCTATGCGCAAAGCACCCCGCGCTTGGACACCAGCTTCAATCAAACGGGGATATCGTCGCAGTTCAGCTTCCGCTACGACCGGCATTTGCCGTTCGTCGACGGCTGGCAGCAGCAGGTGCAACTCGGCTACGACTTCAAGCGGTCGAACAATGATTTGGAATTCGGTGGCGTGCAGGTGTTCAACGCGAACTCACACGTGCATCAGTTCCTCGTTGCGTATGACGCGAACAAGAGCGATGCGCTCGGTCAAACGCATGCGAATGTCTCGTTGTTTGCGAGCCCCGGGCATCTCGACGGCAACAACACCGATACGGCGTTCCAGGACATGCGTAATGGGGCGACGGCGCGCTATACGTATCTACAGCTATTGGCCGAGCGCAGTTTGACGATTGGGGCGGGCTTCGCCGTTTCTGCGCGAGGGCAATTTCAGTGGACGCCGAACACATTGCTGCCGAGCGAGGAAATGGGTTTGGGGGGCGACGACACATTGCGCGGATATGAGCCGTACAGTGTGCAGGGCGATCGTGGGTGGAATCTGCAGACCGAGTTGCGCATGCCCGCGTTTGCGTTCTTTGGGGACGACGGGCCGGCGTTTCAGCCGTTTGCGTTCGTCGACGCGGGGCATGTTTGGAGCAAATGGGATCAGCCGGGCGAAGTTCGGGCGGGGATGTTATCGAGTGTGGGATTGGGGGTCCGGTTTCAGTGGTCGCGGTTTGTCAATGCGCGGTTGACTTACGGGCAGCCTTTGCGGGCGGTGGTGCCGGGCGGAACGAAGGCGCCGATTGCGCAGGTATCGGTGGTGATTGGGAGTTGAGTGGCGGCTGCTTGCCGGTGAGGGGGTGGCGAAAAATTATTGCTTGGCTTGTTGACAGCGGTGCCTGGATGGCTACAATAGCGCCTTCGCTTCAGAGCGAGCCCAGGTGGCGGAATTGGTAGACGCACTAGGTTCAGGTCCTAGCGGTGGCAACATCGTGGAGGTTCGAGTCCTCTCCTGGGCACCATATTTAAAAAGGTCAGCGTTAGCTGGCCTTTTTTCATTATTCCGCCCAGGAAGCAAAGTGCCTGCGCACTTTGCGGGAGGACTCGAAAGGCTGCGCTTGCAAGCGCAGCCGGGGTCGCGCTCGTGTGACCGAGTCCTCTCCTGGGCACCATATTTAAAAAGGTCAGCGTTAGCTGGCCTTTTTTCATTATTCCGCCCAGGAAGCAAAGTGCCTGCGCACTTTGCGAGTCCTCCCGCAAGGTAGTAGAAGACCCCGTAAATCATTGGTCAAGCAATCACGGTCCGGGCCAATCGAGCAGTCCGATCCTGAATTCAGCGAGTCGGTTCTCAATCGTCCCTACCGGATCGACGGAGCGAGATTCGCCTCGCAGCATATGCATTACCAGCCGATCATGCAGTTCGGAATTAGCCAGGATGGAGATGATCTGTTGCTTGCTTTCCGCAGAAGCGACGGACGCTATATCCAATCCTAGCAGTCTCGGGCCGGCGCGCTCGAACGCATAGTCGCATCCCGCGAGCAACGGCAGTTCTTCTCCATAAAGCCTATCGACATTGCCCGCAGCAGCATAGTTCTCCAGCACATACCGAAAATCCACCGCGTCCTTCGGGTTGGACTGTCCGCGGTCCAGCCACGCGATCAATTTCGTCATCACGAGGCCCGGTATCGACGCAACGGGGATATCGCAATGATCTGCGATGTGTACAGTCACGGCACTATCGAGCGCTTCGGCATAGCCCGCTACATTCATCACGATTGCCATGTCTGGCGGCCATGCCACCTGCGAGGGGGAAATCTCGACACCGCCGAACGGCACCAGATCGACCGGAAAACCGTCTCCCACTGCTGGCGAATAGTGAAGCCGATGCGCGATCTTCGCGTCCGGTCGGAACGTCGGCTCTCGAAGAAGCGCAGCTTTAAGCGCCTCGAATGCCGACCAACTCTCGATGGCCATGGCGAAATCGATGTCAGGACTGGCGCGGTTAAGAGGGAATCCATGAAGGTGGTACATCAAAATATCTCGCGCCGTCGCACCGACAACAAAGTACCGCAGGTTCGTCAGCCGGGCAACGCGGTCCATGATTACAGCACAGCCCGCTTTCCTTCCGGCAGCGGCGTTTTCAGTTGTATCGCCGTCACGCGTCCTTCTCCATTTGGTGGCGAATCAACGTCGCGGCCTCGACGTTGCGCGGTTCCCTCGTACGCTGGAGATCTGCATACACGAGCAAAGGTGGCGCCGTCAGTTGTTTCATTCGTGTCTCGTCGAGATGCCAGAAGGCGTCGATGATCTCCAGCGTGCCGGCGGGATCGGCGCGCAAGCGGTGGCGCTTGGCCAGCGCCATGATTGCGGCCGGCCTCGCCGCCGGTTCGACATAGAGAGTTTGCGAGGCCGGCCGAAGCTGCCCGGTCAGTTTGGCGGCAGCAACTTCCCCGCTCCACCACGCTTGCCGCGCAGGAAGTTCTGCATGCTGCCACCATGACGGATCGCCCACTGCGAACCGTTGTACGTTGAGCTTCGGCAACAGGCGAAGCGGATAATTGATCGCCCACTCTTCCCTCAGTGCGGTGGGGTCGAGCAATCGCCGGTCGTCCGCACCTGCCAGCAAGCCGCGTTCACGCAGGTCGTCGAATACGCTGCCGACTGTACCAAGCGCCACACCTGCAGATGACGCGATCTCTCGGTAAGGGCGGTTAACCAATTCCGGGGAGGACAACAATACAAAAATCATCCGGAGCGCCGAGACACTAGCGGAGATAACCGGCTTTCCTGATCTGGAGAGCAGACGCTTGACGTCTGGATTCGCCGGCCGGCCTGTCACGAGGATGTACTGACCAGGCGCATGCACATACAGATTACCGGCGAGGTCGATGAACTGCAGACCTTGTTGGGCACATTCATCCGCTAACGCTGGTGTCAGATAGGGAGTGACCAGAAGAATTGGAAAGTGCGAGGTGGCGCCTTTGGCAGCGATAGCGCGCACGTCCTCCCGCGATTTGAGCCGGCCCCGGGCCGCAAGCGTATATGGCTGGGTGATACCGTTCACCTCCAGCGTGACCTGACCTTCGCGTGCCAACGCAATGTCTCGCCCTGCCGGACGGAAGTCGATGACGCGCAGCGGAGCGCTCAGCCGTCCGGCGACCGCATTGACGAGTTGCGTGAGCAGCGTTTCGGTTGGGCGGTCGAAGCAGCAGCGCATACGTCAACTGGAAGCGGAGAACCGACAACTGCGCGAGGACAATACGCTGTTAAAAAAAGCGTCGGCCTTCTTTGCCCGGGAACTGAAGTGAGTTACCGCGTGGTAGCGCACTTGCAAGAGAAGGCCGTATCGGTCAGTGCCGCGTGCCGTGTATTGGAGGTAAGCCGCTCGGGCTACTACGCGCACCGGCGTGCCAAGCCGAGCCCAAAGCGTTTGCACGAGCAGGCCCACGTCAGGGCAGCGTTTGCTGCCAGTGGCGCCAGCTATGGCAGCCGGCGTGTGATGCATGCTGTACGCGAGCAAGGGCTTCGCATAGGCCGGTATCGGGTGCGCACGTTGATGCGTGAAGCGCAATTGCGTACGACGTGGAAGCGCAAGTTCGTTTCGACCACCAACAGCAAGCATACGTTGCCGGTGGCCGAGAACGTGCTGGACCGACAGTTTGACGTGAGTGAGCCCAATCGAGCGTGGGTTTCGGATATCACGTATCTTCGCACGGCTCAGGGCTGGCTTTATCTGGCGGTCGTGCTTGACCTTCACTCGCGCAAGGTCGTGGGCTGGTCCATGGCGCCGACGATGCCCGCCGCTCTGGTGATATCCGCACTGACCATGGCGCTACAGCAGCGCCAGCCGGCGCCGGGACTGGTCTTGCATTCGGACCGTGGAGGCCAATACGCAAGCGACGAGTATCAAGCCTTGCTCAAGCGCCATCACGTGGTTTGCAGCATGAGCCGCAAAGGAAACTGTTGGGACAATTCGGTGATGGAGCGCTTCTTCCTGAACCTGAAGATGGAACGCGTATGGCAGCGCCACTACGCCAATCACGAGGAAGCTCGGCGAGACGTCACCCAGTACATCGTCGGCTTCTACAATCCCGTGCGCTTGCACTCAACTTTGGGCTATCTGTCGCCCGCCGCCTTCGAGGCGAAATCGACAGCAAAAGAACCTATCTGCCTGTCCGAAATTACTTGACCACCACAATGCACACATTTCCCACTCACGGTTATAGCGAACATCTCCTCGACGGGATTTCTCCGCCGGGTGCCGAGGGCTTCTCCAGTTTCCACGTTATCCTTCACACCATGTCGCCGCTGATACCCCGCCGGTGAGAGTTGCCGCATCGGACTCGTTTCGGACAACTCTTGCTGCTTTCGCGCGTTATCGACCGTCTCAGCCACCGGGTTTCCGTGTGACGAGGCTACATCTGCGTTCACTGCACGTTGCAACCTGGTGCGTTGCATATACTCCTTTCTGAGCATACTGTCGGAGGGCTCCGTCATCTTGCTTTCGCGCCATGACGCCTCCCAAGCTACGAGGCTTGAGTCTTTTGCCCCGGTCGGACTTTCACCGACTGGATAACGTGTCCTTACCTGGACACACCGATTTCCCAGCGGGCCCGATACCAATCGATCAGTTCAACGGCCTGCTGCAACGTCGCCGCTTCGCGATTGGTCAACAAGTGCCATTCGATCGGCTTGACGCCGGCTGGCGCATCGAACTCGCGCGCCACCAGACACGTGGCCGCAACGCTTTGGCCTTTGCCCGCCGGCAACTCGATACGACGCAACCACACATGCTGGCGCACTTGGCGGGCCTTCACGCCGTGACGCGAGCCCATCGTGAAGGCAATCTCGCCGATCGGCTCACCTTCGCTCGCGGCGCTCCACAGTTTGGCTCCTTCGGGCAGTGCGCGATCATGGGTCGAGCGGATCAGCCAGTCCGCCGGCGTGCCCAACTGCTGCGCGCGCACCATCAGGGCAACCATGTCCGCCTCGCGATCAGCGACGTACACCAGCCGCGTGTGCGGCAGGCTCGATGCCGTTTCGGCGATTCGCTCGTAGCCCTCGATCCAGCGCAGGCTTTCCTTCAGGCCACCACGCTTGCCTTGTGTGTCCTTCACCTCGCGCGCCCACATCCACGCGTCCAGTACGCCCAGCGGCACTCGCTCAGGCGTCACCGCGTAGGTCGGGTGAAGATACATGCCGCGCTGCGCCTCGTACGACAGCGGTCCAAGGCCTGCTGCATGGCGGCCGTTGAAATCCAGCTCTGTCGTGTCTTGCAGACACAGCACCACCGAATGTGCTGCCATGCGCTGCTGGGTCTGCTGCCAGTGCGGTTCGAGAATCGTGGCCCATTCGACCTCTTCGTTATCGAAGAACCGGTACGCCGCTATCGTTTCGCCCCAGCCCCGGCAGGCCTGGGGCACACCCACTGTCGGCTTGGCCGCCAATCGTTCCATCAATGTCCTCGCTCGCTTGTTCAGGCGTGTGTCGCCAAGATCGAGGTGGGCGAATTCCGTTTCCGTCCAGCAAGTCGTGTCCAGGGCCAAGGCGTTCACGCAAAGTGCGAAAGTAAACGCGATCCGCCGACAGTTTACAAGCGCTGCGCTATGTCATTGATCGGAAACGCGTTATTCGCGGCTCCACGACGGAGCATGGCGATGTGTATAAGACGATGGGCTTAGCGGCGGAAGGCATCTTCGGTCAAGCTCCGATTTTTTATAGGGGAATGTGCCGGAGCGTAGCGTATGGGTTCGCCAACCAGCAAGCGCTTCGCTACTTTGACGTGTCGGCGGATGATGCGGCTTCGTTCGAGCCGGACCTAGCGCAGTTGCTCTGATCTTGAGCATCATCAAATAACATCGCCCAGGGAATCGTCACCTTCGAAGTTCCCTGCCCATAGAACGTAATTCGTCGCGAAATGCCGTCGACCTCCGCCTTCCAAACGTATCGAACGCCGCAAACACGGACGAGCTTTGGTTTGCCCACACCATAGTATTGATGCGTTAGCCCAACCAGCAAAAACTCCGATCGACCATCTACATAATGCAATGGCCAATACGTGAGGTTGTGCATGGCAATCGTTTGGCACTCGACGCTCGCGGTTGGTTTGTTATCCTTGTAGCAAATCGGGACAACTGTACCATTGTTCACTGGAAACGCATAGGGTGCTTCGGTCCCCGGCGTCGGCTTAACGACTGGAAGATCGATCTCATCGGCCGATGCAGCCAAAGGAAACCAACACGTTGCAACCATCATTGAAATCATGAAATAAAAACAAGTTCTGAGTTTTTGCATTTTAGATCTCTTGGGCATATTTCACTCATTGAATCGACTTGCTCCGCCACCACCCGTACCCCGCACCAAGGTTTGGCATGGCACAGGATCACCCTAGCCAGGAAATCTCAAATGCGCCGGGCCACAAACAGCATACGCCACTATCCAGAGGCAGAAGCTTTCAATAACTACCTTCACCTGCGGCAAACCCAAATATGAGGAAAATATGATGAAGAGATGTTCCCTACCGTCGAGACCGCGCGTTATTCATACAAGAACATAAAACCTGCAAACATTCATAGGGCCTTAGATAAAAGCTTCACCTAGAATCGAATCGTCGCCTCTAGCTACCACCGCAACCTCCCGACGAAAGGGAGACATGACTGTCGCCTTACGATAGATGAGCAATCGATCCGCAACGAGAAGCATGGCTCACTAAAACTGAGCGAGGAGCAATAGCATGGTTCATAGCACAGCTGACGACCCGACTTACAATTACAATATGTACGTTTATCTAGACGTCCCCAATTTCAACGCGATCTATTCGAACGGACTGAACGAAATTCATATTCAAGTGAAATTTCAAATTGTAACGACACAGGGAGCGGATTCCACACCCGTGCCAACACAAGACAAAGGGATAGTCACCCTCATCAACTATAACAGCGGCGCCCCGATCACCTGCGCCGACCCAACCAATAATGGCTCGACCACAAATGATGATGACTCGCCCCCCGGGTGGAAATATAAGACAACAGGAGGCGACTACGTCAACGCCTTTGCGCCGCAAGCGGGCGTCGAAGCCCCGAGTTCGCCATCATCGCCACCGGGGGACTCTAAAGATGGCAATGGTTACATTCTCCGGGATTTCTATCTATACAACGACACGCAGTCCAATGACGGATTGCAGGTAGCCGCTAGTCTGAAGTGGACCGATCCGAATGGCATCATACACGTATGGAATACGGGCGACAATGGTGGAACTGACAATAACAATCCTGCATTCGTCGCGGTAACTGCGGTAATACCGAAAACATATGATGCTACCAACACGAACGGTACTAAGCTCACCCAAGAAGAGGAAGGCAGTGGAAGCCTTCCTGGCGGCGCTAATTGGTATCAGGCTAACTATTATTTCTGGATCACCGATGCCCGATTTAATATAAAAAACGCCACCATTAATGTGCCGAAAGCAGGAAGCAACCCGGGTGGCGACACACAAGAATATGCGGTCGCCGTATACAGAAATAGTCCGGCGCATTTCTACTATTACATATGGGATTTAGGAACAGCAAAATCGACGACGGTCAAGCCGTTCGAGATTAGTGTAAAATATACACCCAAACCCCACAAGATTTGCATCACAAAACTAAAAGTCACCAATTATAACCGAGACGGCGACGGATGGGATTGTCAGTCCAGCATAACCATTTTTGATGAATTTGGAAATAACGGGACCTTTTATCTCCAAAAAGTCGGCCAAGGGGATTCAATATATCTTAAGTAATCACTCGCAGCCGTTAAAAATTAACACAACATCACATCTATGCACGAAGAGGTTGATAATGGCAAAACCGCCCTACCACGTCAGACCCAGTACGTCATTCGGCCTGACCCTCAATAATAACAGCGCAGATACGGATTTGAAGGTTGATTGGGGAAGAACGCATATCGATTATGGGCATTGGACGACATCGCCCGCGGATATCCCGAAAGGTAACTCCGCCTCGTTTAATTCGAGTTCTGATGCGGGACACGGTTGCGGTGGCACTGTCACCTACAAAATCGACAAGCAGAGCGACCTAGGGTACTACGTTCAATTCACATTCAGAGTTCCGTGCAGCGGCGACAACACCGATAAATTCTACATTCATTGCGCAGACGGTACCTACTCGCTCTCTCCGGCATCTTCAGAGAACGATGGCGGGTCCCCCGACGACATCTACGATCATGTCGACTTCTTAGGGAGTAGCAGTACTTAAATCGCGCTAGGTCCGCCTAAGCGTCCTTGCAACAATCCGCGCAAACATATTGGAATGGAATCATGGCAAACCAAATCGAAGCTGACGTAGTGGATGCGGTATTCGCCAGTGCATCAGGCGACCCATGGATCGGCAACCCCATTTTTGTCGAAAATATCCCCGAATATCTGCGCGGCGACTATGTCCCCGCTATCTTTGGGGGAATCAGAATTCTTTTTGCTTTTCATCGATATTTCATCTACAGCAACGAAATCGATCTATATAGCTATAAGAATACGTTGCTCCAGACGTCGGCCGGTACCACTTTCACCCCGGCACTAGACCATCGATTCTTAGGCGTGCTGAGTATTGATGACACGGAACGCGAAATTATTCCACAATCATTGAAATGCGCGGCCGATTCTTTGTTGAACCTCGGCGAAAACACTCAATTCCCCGTCGTCGCCCGCGAGGCGGTTATGCGATTTTATTTAGCCAACCCCAATATCAATCAATATTTATTTATGGGCGACGACATGGCCAAAGCGATTTCGGAAGCCGAACATGCCTTTAGATCGGACAGCAATTCGCGATACAAGCTCACCATGGTCGCTGGCCTCACCCCACCATATTACGGTTTCGAATTGAGCGAAAAGCAGGCTTAGGCGCCAGCGCCGGCCGGCGCTGCTCGAAGGCACCACGTTGCATGACGTTGGGGAGCGAACGCAGATGCAATCTGGACAGGACACGCAACCGAGCACGCACGGGATAGGACACGCGGAGCACCGGCTTCATATCCATGACGACGGTCGCATTGCGATCGTTGGGATGGCGTGCCGATTCCCGGGCACCGCCGTCTCAATAGAGGCCTACTGGAAAGCATTGGTCGACGGCGAGAACGCGGTCGGAACTGTCCCCTCGGACCGCTGGAGTTTAAAGCGCTTCTTTCATCCGCAGCCCGGTACGCCCGGACGCGCCTACGTGGATCGCGCCGCTTTCCTGTCCCAGCCCCTCGATCGGTTCGATGCCGCCTTTTTCCGCATCTCGCCACGCGAGGCGATGCTGCTCGATCCTCAGCAGCGCCTCTTGCTCGAGGTAGCGTGGGAAGCGCTTGAGGAAAGCGGGTTGGCGCCAACAATACGCGGCTCGCTTGCCGGCGTATACATAGGCGGCTTCATGTTGGATCACTTGCTTCAGTTGCACGGTGTGCTGCAACGGGACGCCATCGCGCAGCATACGGCGGTCGCGCACACCATGTCGATGCTGTCGAACCGGCTGTCTCACGCGTTCGACCTGCGCGGGCCTAGTCTGTCGGTAGATACGGCATGTTCGTCGTCGCTGGTCGCATTGCATCTCGGCTGCCGAGCGCTGCTGGCGAACGAATGCACCGTCGCACTGTGCGGCGGGGTTAACGTCATGGCGCGGCCTGAGACCATGATCACCGGCAGCCAAGCTGCGCTGCTGTCGCGCGACGGCTTATGCAAAGCATTTGACGACGCGGCCGACGGATACGGAAGGGGTGAAGGAGCTGGCGTCCTCGTATTGAAGCGGCTGACCGATGCGCTACGCGACGGCGATACGATTCATGCGGTCATTGCCGGAACGGGCGTGAACCAGGACGGACACACCGACGCTATTACGTCGCCGAATCCGGCCGCGCAGTGTGCCCTGATGATGCAGGTGCAGCACGATGCGGGTATCGTTCCCGACGAAATTCAATACGTGGAGGCACACGGGACCGGCACGCAAGCCGGCGACCTGGCCGAGAGCTATTCGATCGGCGCTTGCATTGCCACCCGTCGGTCAGGAACGGAGCCGTTGTGGATAGGCTCAGCCAAGACATCCATCGGCCATCTCGAAGCCGCCGCAGGCGTCGCGAGCGTGATCAAGACGGTGCTAGCGCTAGAGCATCGCATGATTGCCCCTCATTTGAACTTTCGCAAGCCCAATTCGGCAATCGATTTCGAATCTATGCGCCTGCGCATCCCGCTCGAGCCCGAGCCGTGGCCGCGCATCGATGGTCCTGCCGGTGCCGCTGTCAACGGTTTCGGATACGGCGGCACGAACGCGCACGTCATCTTGCTCGAAGCGCCTCCGACGCCATGTATAGACGTCCAGCGAACACGCCCCTGTGTTTTTCCTCTGTCCGCCGCCACCCCTCGGGCGCTCGCCTCGCGCGTTAGTCAGTTTGCGCAGTGGTTCAGCTCCAAGCCGGAAGTCGACTTGAACGACGTCGGCTATACACAGTCGCGCTACCGTCCCCACTACGCGTATCGGACGGCGTTCGTCGCGCGTGACGCCAACCATCTACGTGAACAACTTAAGCGATGCGCCGGCCAGCTCGCGTCACATCGTATTGGGGATCGTAACGAATCGCGCGGGCCCGAACAGCCCAAGATCGCTTTCGTATACACCGGAATGGGCATCCAGTTCCGAGGCATGGGCGCCTCGCTGCTAGCCCGCGAACCGATGGCGAAAGCCCTACTGGATCAATGTGAAGCGACGTGGCTCGAAATCGGTGGCGCACCGTTCGCGTCATTACTAACCGACCCGAGCGGCAATCCGATTACCGCTCCCGAGCAAGCTCAAGTCGCGAACTTTGTATTGCAACTCATCTTGACCGAGATGGCGGCCGCGTACGGGCTGCGGCCCACGTGCTACGTCGGGCACAGCGTGGGCGAAATCGCAGCCGCCTATGCGAGCAATTCGCTCTCTCTAGAAAGCGCGCTACGCATCGTCTACCACCGCAGCCGATTGATGACGCGCGTGGCCGGCCGCGGTGCGATGCTCGCTGCGGCCCTCTCGCCCGTCGACCTCGCGCCGTACCTCGTCAATGCCGGCAATCGGATCGAAATCGCCGCATTCAACGGACCACACTCAGTAACTTTGGCCGGCGACGCCGATGCAATAGGTCGCGTAAGCGAGGAGATGAGCGCCGGTGGGGTATTCAATCGCCGATTAAACACCGACGTGGCCTATCACAGCCGTCATATCGATGCCTTGGAGGGCGAGTTCAAGGCGGCGTTGGATTCGCACGCCCCGCAGTCGAACACCGCTTCGTTGTACTCGAGCGTCGTCGCCGCACGGATCGATTCCGCCTCGCAGGACAGCCACTACTGGTGGCGCAATGCGCGAGAACCGGTGCGCTGGGGCGACACGCTCGCGGCTATGCTTGGCGACGGCGTAAACTCGTTCGTGGAGATCGGCCCTTACCCTGTCCTGGCGCGCACGATCGTCGACGTTGCGCAGCAGGCCGGAAAACCGGCTAAGACGTTCGCTTTGCAAGGGCGCGGACAAGATTCGCTCGAGGCCCTTCTCAACGGCGTTGCGCAACTTTATTGCGCCGGTGCGGATCTCGACTGGCCTGCACACTACCCTGCCGGGCGGCGCGTCGCTTTACCCCCCTACCCCTGGGATCGCGAACGGCTCTGGAGCGAAACAGGACTCTCGGCAGCCGATCGCCTCGACATGCCGGGCCATCCTCTGCTGCGCTCGCGGGCGGACGAGCCGCAACCCAGTTGGGACGGCGACATGGCGTGTCATTCATATCCGTATCTGACCGATCATGTCATTGACGCAGAAACGGTCTTACCGGCTGCGGTCGCGATAGAGATGGCGCTGGCTGCGCATCCGAGCCGGGAGCGACCCGTGCCCGCGATCGATCGATTGACGCTGCATCATTCGGTCTCCATCGATGACTCCCCGCTCATCAGGCTGCAGGTGGACAGTGACGGCAAGGGTTTTGCCATATACACCCGCTCTCGTGCGCCGGATGCCCCCTGGAATCGATACGCGTCCGGCGTGTTCGGCGCCGTGGCGGCGAGCGTCTCGCCGGCCCCCTTCGATCGCGCAGTATGGTGCGCTTCGCGTACGGATGCGACCGAAGTCGAGATCGATGATTTCTATGCCCGGGTGAATAAGCTCGGCTTCGATTTCGGCCCGTCGTTTCACTGCCTTCGGCAAATCACGATAGCGCGCAACGAGGCCGCGAGCACGATAGAACTTGAGCCGGCACAGGCCTCGGAGGCGCTGGATTATTTCATCCATCCTTGCCTATGGGACGGGGCACTACAGACGTTGCTGTCGCTTGTCTTAGAAGAACCGGCATTCGCATCGAAAATGTGCTTGCCCGTCTCGGTCGGACAAATTCGGTTCTTTAGGAACGCCGGCACGAAAGCGACGTGTCGCGCCAGCATCATGGAGCATCACCATTCAGGCGCGACTGGAGCGGTGACACTCTACGCGGCCGATGGGGCCGTCTGCGCAGAGTTGACAGGCATTGCGATCCGCACGCTCGATGCACCGGGCGATATCCCGTTCGCGGATGCCGACGAGTGGACCTACGAGACGATATGGGAACGACAGGATGTTGTAGCGGAAGAACGTGCTACTGAGGCACCGCAAACGTGGATCGTCTTTTGCGACGCTTCCGGTATCGGACAAACACTGATCGAACGCGCACGTGCCCACGGCACCACCTGCATCGGTGTGTACGCCGGGCCGGACCGGGGTCCGCGCGACCGCCTCTCATTCACCGCCAACCGCGGCTCGCGGGACGACATTCGACAAATCCTGAAGGCGATCGGCCCTCGGCATATCGACGGCATCGTTTACTTGTGGGGTGTTGCGCACGAGCACCGCCATCCCGACGCGACGCCTTGCAATCTGAGCGACATGACGGGCCTGACGGACGTGCTCGACCTGGTGCATGTCGTGCAAGAACTCGATAACGCCGGCCATCACGAGCGCGTGGCACTCGCGGTGTTGAGCCTGCGAGCGCAAGCCGTGCGCGCGAATGAGCGGCAAGTCGGGCCGGGCCAACAGTCGCTTATCAGCCTAATGCATGTCATGCGCGCCGAGCGCCCAACGTGGCATATCAAATCGATCGATATCGATCGTCTAGACCCCGCGACGGTACCGCAGGCGGTGTTGACGGAATGGTCCGATCGGGCAGAGGTCGAGGTTGCGTTTCGCGGCGGCGAGCGATACGTATCGCGAATCGTTCGCACGCGCCTAGCAGGTTCGCATCGCGCTGGGCGCCACTTTCGCGCCGGCCTGCTCGACGGTGAAGGTGGATACCTCGTATCGGGCGGCTCCAGCGGTCTCGGTTTGATGACGGCCCAGTGGCTTGCCGAGGAGGGTGCGAAACATATCGCGATCTTGAGCCGGCGTGGTCCCACCGATGCGTTCGCACACGAGACGCTAGCGAAGCTGCAAGCAGGCGGCGTGGCGATCTGGATATTGAAATGCGACGTTGCCGATGCCGCGCGGTTACGAGACCTACTCGCGAGGCTTAAGACGGTCATGCCGCCGGTACGCGGCGTGGTTCACGCGGCCGCGACGCTCGAGGATGCGAGCTTAGATACCCTCGAAGACGCCAAGATCGAGCGTGTGTTCGCAGCGAAGGCATTTGGCGCTTGGAATCTGCATAGCGAATTCAAAGACATCGCGCTCGATTTCTTCATCACGTACTCGTCGATCAGTGCATTAGTCGGCAACCCCGGACAAGCGGCGTATGCCGCGGCAAATGGGTTTCTCGAAGGTCTTGTGCGCGCAAGACGCAGCGAGTCGCGGAGCGGCATGAACGTGCACTGGGGCCCGATCCAAGATATAGGGATGGTCGCACGCAGCGCTGAACTCCAAGGCGCCTTGGACAACCGGGGGTTGCGTTCCATCCCGGCCAAAAGCGGCTTGATGGTGCTTGAAAGAGCACTTGAAGAAAATCGTGCGAGCCTGAGCATATTCGACCTCGACTGGCCGCGTTGGCGAAGTGCTCATTCAAATGGACAGCACGACCCACGTCTAACCCATTTGCTCGATGCGAGCGCCGCGGCATTCGCAGGACAGGCCGACGACGAAGAACCGCTCATGCCGCCCCTTGACAGCATGCCGTCCGAGCAACGCTGGCCACTCGTGTATTCCATCGTCACGCGCACCGTATGCAACGTACTTCGAATCGGCGACCCTGCGCGCGTAACCGCAAATAGCCGCCTCAATGAGCTGGGCCTAGATTCGCTAATGGCCGCGGAGCTGGCACGCAACCTAGTCAAACATACGGGCATCCCCGTTTCTCCACTTGCGTTGCTGCGCGGTCTCAGCGTCGCGGAGCTGTCCGGATACATCGTGCAGAAAATTTGAATTCGCCATTGAACGGGCTCGTTCGGAACGTGGCCCTCCCCATTTCAGTCATTAGCCTCGGAGGTAGTACAAGATCATGGCCACGCAAACCCAATCTCCGGATTTCGTCACTCAAGCCACGAATTTTATCAGCGCAATATCGGGCACGGTCGATCCACGCACGGGACTCTACGGCGTCAATATCGATTTTGGAGCGTTCGTCGGCAATCGAGCGCTCGGTCCGCATCTGCCGCTCGCGCTCCGGTATTCCCCGCTCAACAGCATGGATTTCGGCCTTGGTAAAGGTTTCAAGCTGAACATCACAGCGTATCAACGGAGCATCCCCAAAAAACCCAGTGCGCTGCTGCTTTCCACCGGCGAACAATACGGCGTGCATGAGGACCACGGCGACGTGATCCTGCTCCAGCAGCGGCTGAAGAGCTTCACGTTCACCACCCAGCGAGATCAATCCAATAATGTATCGGGCTATCTCGTCGCGCATAAGTCCGGGGCTTTAGAGTTCCTTCAGGCAGGCAAACACATCTGCTTGCCGTACAAGATATATACGCCGACCGGTCAATGGCTCGAGCTGCAATGGAGCGAAAATAATGACAAACCTTTGCTGCAGTCGATCAAAGACGCTAGCGGCACTCAACTATTCAAGGCCGAATACGCGAGTACGGGCGCTACGTTCCATTTGCTCCCGGAGAGCACGTCCGAAGGTTACCGGGTCGACTTCAATTTCAAGAACGAGATGCTCGACACGCTCGTATCGACAGGAAGCGACGGAACTACCTTGAACTGGAGTTTTTCGCGAACGCTGCCGGGCGACGGCTCGTGGGGTCCATGGATCTGCGGCATGAGTACCCCAGGCGGCTACTCGGAGCTGGCGACCTATCCGCAGTCGGGTGGGCACCTATTCCCAGAAGGCGCCCCACACAAAATATTGCCCTATGCCAACCAATTCGATCGCTCCCCTGGAGGTGGCCAGCCGACCATCACAACGACCTACAGCTTCTCCAATACCAACTTCCTGGGCCGGTTGTCGGGCAAGAAATGGGACGCTACGCAAGACAGTCTGATGGCCGGCATATTCAGCGATCAGTATCACTATTGGAGCCTGGAAACACAGGTTCGCTCGGAACAGTCGCCAGGCCTCAATACGACGATCAAACGCACGTACAACGCTTACCACTTGGAACGCTCCGAGGTACGCAAGTGCGGCAGCGTCACACAATCCACAGTGACCACCTATAACTTGACGAATGGCAAGGACCTGACGGGGCAGCCTCCTTACTATCAGCTTCCCGCCAGCAAAGCCATCACTTGGGACAACGGGCTAGGCCAAACACATACCGAGACCACGCAGAGTACGTGGGACGACTGGGGTAACCCGCGGCAAAAAATCGACCCGGATAACCTCATCACAACGTGGGAGTATTACTACGAGAGGTCAAGCGATCAGGGCGATGACAATCTCCCCGACGACCCCAATTGCCCCAAGGACCCGAACCATTTCGTACGTTTCCCGAAGTGGAAGCGAGTGGATCCCACGCACGTTCTATCGGGCTTGACCGACGCGCCAATCCATCAGACAGCGTATCATTTTTCCAACTTTTCTCCGGCCCAGAACGATCTGGTCGGCAGGGTCGTGCTCAAAAGCTACGAGTCGCATACCAGCGGCGGATCGGTTAGCGGCGTCAGCCTGGTCGGTGGGACGCTGCTATCGGAGGCCAGCTACGACTATTTTGGCGACGCCGACGCCGGCCGTCTAAAAACGCATACCTCCACGCACTACCCAAGCGGAAACGGCCAAAACTCGTACGTATCGACCGAGTCGTTCAGCTACTCACAGAGCGCCGGTCCGATTACGACCACTCGCACACTGACTGCCTATGACGGTAACGCCATTACGGATTACCACACCATATCGGCCTTTACCGCACGCACCTTAAACACGACAGATCTACAAAACAACGTAACAGCGTATACTTATGACAGCTTCGGTCGACCTAGAACAAGAACATTGAATTTAGGATCGAATCAAGGGTATCAAAATCAATGGAACTACACCAACAGCGTTGACGCCTCAGACCAGACCGGCAACCATGACGGCACCTGGCCATTTCAGATCATACAAGAGGATGGAAAGCATAACCGCGTGTGCTATACCATGGATGGACATGGGCAAATACTCTTTATAGACGTCAACGATCAGGACAGCAGCGATCCCGATAAATATCACACGACCGAAGCGCGTCAATACGATCGCCTGGGACGCCTGTCCACTTCGACATCATTCGATTACGATCTCACAAACAATAAACAATACAGCTTAGGCAAGACGCTGAATTATGATGACTGGGGCAACGTTTCGTCCGCGACCTACTCGGATCAAACAGTTGAAACGACACTGCATGATTTGGCAAAGAAAACGGTCCAAACCACAAAAAGTGGCCCCAATGCAGCAGCCGGCACCCTCGTCACCACTTACGACTACAACTTCAGCAAGAAACCGATCAAGCTCGAACGGTACCTTATTAAAAAAACGCCCGGCGTGGACGCGCCTTACAGCACGCATTCCAAACAGTATGATGGCCTACACCTACTGCGAAGCGAAACCGATCAATCCGATGCCGCCGGAAACGGAACAACGGTGAATCTTACGACTCGCTATCAGTACGATGGATGGGGACGATTGGTTCAAACTCAATTACCCGACAACACGATAGTTATCAGGAAATACAGCGATAATTCACCGGACAAGCTCGTCAACAACATTAGCATCTCCCAAAAAACAATCGGCACACGCGTGTTCGACGGCCTTGGTCGAGTACAGAGCAAAACCGTCGCTGGAAAGAAAACGCAATACCACTATAAAAGTCCCGCTGATACACGGCCGCAATACGAAATAACACCGGACAACAACCAGCTGAACTATACGTACTACCCTGAGCTGTCCGAAGCGCTTTGGACCGTCTCTGTCGCTCAGGCTCAGGCGGTCAAGCAGACGTACGGATACGAGCCGGTCAGCGGCGTGCTCAACTATGCCGAGTCCACCGCGGCGAGTGGGGGCACGAAAACGAATATCGATTTGTACGATTCCGGCCGGCTCAAAAGCGAGACTATCAGCTACGACGGTGTTGCCGCACCCAAACCCACTTTCTATACGTACACCGTCGCCGGATCGCTAGTGAGCTATCAACACATCGATAGCGCGATTTCAAACATTTCACGCGACCCGCAAGGCCGAATCCAGAGCATTGCGGACAATACCGTTTCCATCCGGCCGAGCTACGACGGACTAGGGCGCATGACGGGCTGGACTGCCGGCGAGCTGAGCGGGGGAAATACGACCCACACATTGACGACAACGATCCAGTACGACGACTTCGATCGAGAGATCAGCCGAACCGTCACGGACAATCGTATCAACCTCACTTGGACAACGACGCAGCAATGGTATGTCAATGACCTACTGAAGGCCCGGTTCATTACCAAGGGGAGCAGTCGAGCGACGTTCTATACCTACGTCTATGACACTCGGAACCGTTTGACGTCGTGGGACGTCAGCAAGCTCGACAGCGCAGGACCTGCGCGTCCGACGGACAGGTACGGTAACGAAATGCTGCGTCAGAACTTTGTTATCGACAGCTTCGGCAACATCACGTCCGCGACAACGGGACTCGTACCGACAAAAGAACATCCGGGCACACGGAGCAACGTCGCGACATTCAGCTATGACCCAGTTCATCCATGCCTGCTCACGAGCGTCACGAATAGCGGCGATCCTACCTACAACAAGGGCGGAGCGGTGTTATACGACGATGCGGGCAGAATCACGTTCGACGGTATGGAAACGCACCTGACCTACGACAAGCTAGGTCGTGTGTCCAGTGCTTCGAGCACACTGACGAACTTAAGCGGAGACTATGGATACGATCACCACAATCGTTTGTACAGTGAAAAGCGAACAGATCAGAACGATCCGATTTATTTCTACTACAAGCACGACGGCAAACTCGATCAGTTGGTGAATTTGATACAGGGTGAGAATCAACAGCGGCTTTTTAGATCGACCTCCTCCGCACCCGTGGCGCAATTCAATACCGGCGCCAATGCCGGCGCATGGTTGCTTGGTGCGGACATGCTCGGCTCCGTCGTCTACGGCAGTGACGGTCAGGCCACCGAGGAGCGGAGCTACTCGGCCTACGGTGAAGCAGCGGTTGAAACGACCAAGTAGGTTCCGAGTCGGTAGCCGATACGCAGTTGACATTCTGGCGGCCTCGCTTTGGCGAGGTCGAAGGAGAAACGCACCGTGAATTCGATACTTACGCAGGGGTTTTCCGAGGCCTACCGGGACCCGGTGACGAGCGCCTACCCTTTGGGAAACGGCTACCGATTCTATCTACCGGCCTTGATGCGCTTCTCGGCCCAGGACGCATACAGCCCATTCGGCAAAGGAGGCGTGCATGCATACGGCTATTGCGCCGCTGATCCGATCAATCTCAAGGATCCTAGCGGTCATGACTTCTTGGGCGGGCTGCTCAGTCTCCTCGATCCGGTTCACGACATCAATCAGTACATCCTCAAGCCACTCGGGGTGAAGTTGCCTCAATGGGCACAGACCGTGGAGCGAGTGACACGCGACGTTGCAACCACCGTAGCCGCGATCGCTGCCGTTCCTTTCACCGACGGTGCCAGTGTCGGCGCCTTGGTCGCCGCCGGGGCGGACCTCGCCTCCGGCGCCATGGCCATCGGCGCCGATGTGACTAGTTCGTTTCAGAGCGGGGGCGCGGCAATAGCGACCCAGGTCCTTTCGTATGGCGCCATGGTGACCGGCTCCGGAGGCATTGGCGTCGAGGGCGTAAGCTCGTTCGTACGTTCCGCCGATACGAGCGTGACATTCGCGCTATCCGCGGAGCAAGGGCTGAGAACCACCACCGAAGAGGGAGCGACGGAAGCATTCCGTTCTTCTGCGAAGGTCACGCCGCGGAGTTCGTTCTTCGCGCGCGCCGTCGGTCTCGGCTTGAAGCTAGGTGTGCCTCCCGCGCTGGGCGGTGCTGGAATAGCGGAGCGACTCGCGGCCCAATCGCCCCCGCCCGGTGTCATACCGGATGTTGAGGCGCCCTCCCCCGAATTGCCTAGCGGCGATCCCAACGATTCCGGCGGTTCCGGCGGTTCCGGCAACCCGAATAAACAAAGCCGGAACCAGAAGCAAAGAAGGTTACTGACAGGTGCGGGTTCGAGTTGACCTCGCCGCCCAAAGCAGACGGAGCCTATCGATGAGCAGAGTGTTAACGCTCCGATACACGGGGCTTAACGAGGATTCGATCACTGACGCATATCCGCTCGGCAACGGCTATCGCTTCTACTTGCCGTCGCTCATGCGATTTACCGCGCTCGATGCGTCGAGCCCTTTCGACGAAGGCGGCGACAATCCTTATGCGTATTGCGAGGCGAATCCCATCGACCGACGCGATCCGACCGGGCACTTCTTCATACCGGTCGCTCTCGCAATCGTGGCGTCCGCGGCCATCGCGCTAAAGCTCGGTTTGTCCTTGCTAGCGGACAAATACGGCCAAGCCGCCAAAGATTGGATCGCCGGCTTGCGCGAAAACGAGAATATCGCCGCATTCAACGCCGAGCACGAGGGGGCGAGCGCAACCGTTACCCCCCACCCGGCAGAGCAGACAGGAAGCGCTAGTACTGGCGGTGCGCAAGACATTAGCGCCGCACAATCGGTTCGCCTCCGAAAAATGTACGTCGCAGTCAGCAAGCAATTCGACCGCGTCCAGGACGGTTTTGCCGCCGTTCGCGCTTATCGCGAGACCGCCAGTGTGCTCCGCAGGGGTGTGCTGATTAGCCCCGCCCCCATGCTTATAAGGCGCCTAGCGTTTGAGGAAACGATGAACGAACGTGACGAGTTGGACCGGACGCGAAATCTCATCAATACCATCAAAAGCTACAGCGACAGTCTGAACCCCGAGCTAACGCGCAGACTGATTTTGGCCGATCGCGAGCACACGGAGCTCCAGCGCAACTTCGATGAGCGATTTCCCTCAGCTCGGTCCACAGCCTGAGTAAGACATCACGAAACTTCCTGACCGATCCCATGAGCCATCGCTCCATCCTCGACTTTACCGGCGCTTTCCGCGATTCGATCTGCGCCTGTATGGCGCTCGGCAACGGCTATCGCTGGTACCTGCCCGCATTGATGCGCTTCAATGCCACCGATAGCTTGAGCCCATTCGGAGCGGGAGGGCCAAACGCGTACGCCTATTGCCACACCGACCCGATCAATTACAACGATCCAACCGGCCATATCAGTTGGCTGCCGGCCGGCAATGACGTTAGGCTGTTCGTCACGCGCGATGTGACGGACGACGAACCCATTGCAACCAGAGAAGCGAGGGGTGCGGCGCGCCCCGCACCTGTCACGGGGCGCGAGGCGGCGCGCCAGATTCGCCCGCGCGAAGAATCGGTTCAGGCCGGCACCGTAGCGCATGTTCAACGGAAAATGATCGCCGTCAAAAAACCGCGTGGCTATCCCTTCTATAGAGTCGTGGACAAACCGGAGCTCATCGATACGCTGGAAGGACGCAGAACAGCAAACGTCGGCGACTTCGTGCTCGAGGGGATCAAAGGGGAGCGATGGCCGATCCGCTTCGAGGAGTTCAATGCAAGATACCAGTATGAGGGAAGCGCCGGCATCGCCACCCCTAACACCGCCGCGCCGACAAGAGTCATCGCCGAACAAATGAGCGCGCCTTTCACGGTCACACCTCCTTGGTCAAACGATCCGCTTTCATTGAAGGCTGGAGACATCAGAGTCACCGTCATGGGTGATCCCCGTAACTCTTGGGGCGTGGATCAGGACATATTTTTCGAGACCTACGACATCCTCGAGGGTTGAAGGGGCGGCGACACGTGCAAAAGACCGCATTCCATCTTCATCTTGCCGTATGCCCCCATCGATAGGAGCGGGCCCCAATGAAACCTATAATTGCGTTGAATTACACAGGTGCCCGTCGCGATAGGGTCACTGCCGCCTATCCCCTCGGAAACGGCGCGCGGTGGTATATGCCCAGCTTGATGCGTTTCAACGCGCCGGACACACTCAGTCCGTTCGAGGCCGGAGGTCCCAACGCCTATCTTTACTGCGACGACGACCCGCTCGACCGCGTGGATCCTACCGGGCATCTGAATTGGTCCGTGGCGGCTAGAGCGGTGAGGAGACTTCTGACGCGCTTGAGCGCGCGCGAACGGAGCGGCTCTATTTCGGGGAAGCTCGCGATCGAAAGCACCGCCGAAAGCACCGACCAGGTAGCCGAACAACAGCTTCATTCAAACGCTACCGTTAGGCGGCCGTCTGCCCATTTCGGGGATCTGCCTGAGTCTGCTAGCGCGCCGCTGCCCCAGCCGAGAGAGGAGTCGATCTTTCACGTTGTCCGTACCGCCACGTTGCTCGACAAGATGGGCGTACCCGAGCTAAAAGATCAGCTCCTCAGCGAACACGTCATTATTAGTTCGGCATCCGGAACACAGGTCCTTATATCGAGCAAGGTGTTGGAGCAAGCCTTAGGTGTAAACGGCGAGGGCACCGTCCAAAGTCTGTCGACACTCGGTCTCCCGCAAGTCCTGCCAGGTGACGCGCAGGTCCGCACCGCCCTTGCTGTCGCGCCTCGCAGACCGCGCTGGACACTGCCGGAGCATCGCGGCATCGCCGAGCCCACGGCAGGTGGTTCACGGCAGCGCCTGCTTTATCTGCCGATCGATGGAGCGGCACCATGAACAAACTCATTGCCGTGGGTTACACAGCTAGCTATGAGAGCCCAAGCTCCAACGCCTATCTATTGGGCGCCGGTTATCGACTTTATAGCCCCGCTCTGATGAGGTTTACATCGAGCGACGACTGGAGCCCTTTCGGCATCGGCGGCATCAATCCGTACTGCTACTGTGCGGACGATCCTATCAATCATCTCGATGTATCGGGCCATTCGCCTTGGAGCTGGATTAATGCGCTCACGCGCCGCGTGAAAGCGGCATTCAAAAGCCGCGCATCGATCGCAACTCGCGCGGCTGGGGAAACGGCCGGTCCGGGCTCATCGGTCAAGACCATCTCCGGCCGTCATATCGGGCCCGCCGAGCCACACCCCGTTTATCGCACTGAAAAGCGCCACTGGACGCCGACGGACGAAGACATCGAGGAAGAACAGGAGCACTCGTCACCTCGAACTAGCTCGAAGGGAAGCAATGGACGCCCTGCTCGAGGAAGACATAGCCGAAGCCGAGGCCCCGGTCGCGCCAGAGGATGCCAGATTCGCTCTTTTCGCCGACCTCGCGCAAAGGAGGCTGAGCGAATTGCAATCCACGGGCGCGTCGCTGCGCCGGTCGAATTCAATGCCCGGCTACACCCCATCCGCCGCAAACATCGACGCTATGACACGGTTGATGACACGCATGCAATTCAACGCGCTAGCCGGCATGTGGGGGCGCACGCGATCCGCGACGACGTTCTTCGAAAGCGAGGCGGCCCGAGAAGCTGCACTCGAAGGCATCCGTGTGCAAGCGGGCACGGCGATCGGGGATTTCCTCTTGCGCGTGACGCCGTCGGCACCGGGGTCCGCGGCAGAAAGGATCATTGCTACCCGCAGCCCTTATTGAACGACGACTGGATCGGATCCGGGACGATCGCGATAGTCGAACGCGGGGTGTTCCAAGAGAAACAAACCATGCCGGCTCGTGATGCATTAAGGTTCGCCGGGAGCCATATCGATCCGGTGATTTGGGGCTACCAACTCGGTAACGGCTACCGGGCCTATCTTCCCTCGTTGATGCGCTTTAACACACCCGACAGCCTGAGCCCCTTCGGCGCCGGCGGTCCCAATCCGTATGTCTACTGCGACGGCGAACCGCTCAATCGAATCGACCCCTCCGGGCATATGGAGCTCGATCCTGCGTCGTTGGAAACGTTGCAGCGCGCCGTCGCCGATGCAAGTGAGGATGCAACGCCGCGGGTGCGCGCACCCCATGTCGTTGTGCCCGGCACCGACCAGCCCATCGGCGCCGCCCACGCCGCCCAGAACGCCGCGCCCTCTTCCTCGGGTCCGACGCCACGCTCAAATTCGACGCCGATTCCAAGGCAGTCCCAGGCCATGCCGTCCGTGGCAGACGCTAACAACGTCGATTCAGTCGTCGAATGGCGCCGAAAAATATCGTCACAGGAAGACCACGAACGCAGAGAGAACATCGCCGCCGCTAAGGCGCTTCTCTACAAACCGCGTCCGTACGAGCTAGGCCCGTTTTTCAAGGTAGTCCCGCGGTACGCTTGGGCACAAAGAGGCTATCGCGAAACCGTAACGATCGGATGGGAGGAAAAGGTCGAACTCCGGACCATCCAAATATTCGCTCACGTGCATTACAGCTGGAACCGGGGTGTCTGGACAAAAATACCCGGCAATGCGTGGATACCGGGAGTCCTGGATTGGCAGCACCCTACGACACCGGCCGTACTGAGGTTGGCACCGTTCCCGCCGAATCGCGGGCCCTGGTAGCCGCGACGAGCGGCAATACGCGATTCGAACCCAATCGATACGAGCAACACACGATAAGAAGCTAGCCATGAAAAATCCGTTTGTTTTCGGTTACACAGCAAGCTACATGGACCCCTGCACGCGCTATTGCATTCTGGGCGACGGCGCTCGATGGTACAGCCCGGCGCTCATGCGCTTCACATCGGGCGACGACTGGAGTCCGTTCGGCGTCGGCGGGATCCATCCGTACGCCTACTGCGCCGGCGATCCGATCAACTTCAGCGACCCTTCGGGGCATGCGCCTTGGAGTTGGCTAGGCAAAATGGTCCGACGCGTGAGCCGCCTATCCGGGGGTAGCCGATCGATACGCGATGATGAAGCCCCGCTGATAGCCACGGATCGTGCCGAGCATGAAGCCGACGCCGACGAGGAACAACGTCGCGGTGCCGATGAGCAGGCTGCGCACGCGTGGGCAAATCGAATGGCGCATGTGCCCGAACAGGCCGCCATCGCTGCAGTGGCCGCTAACCTTTACGAAGCCGTCGCCCGTACGGAGTCGGAACGGCGCCTCGAGTTGGTCTCGAACAGTGCGCGGGCGAGGATGACGGAGCTCGCCGATTCTGGGCTATCCCGGCCCCGTTCGCATTCGTTGTACGGTCGCCCGTTCGACAGCGAACTCGAGGGCCGGGGCCGGCATACCCTATGGCATGAGCAGTTCGAGTTTCTTATCCGCAGAACGCGGGGCGCCAACGCGAGCTGGATGAGCGAAGAAGACCGGCTGGCCATGCCGGCCCGCATCCGAAGCGACATGGCGGACACGCTCATGAGAATGAGCGACCAGCCCCCACGGCCATCCGCTCCAAGCGCGCAAATGCGCCTCGATACTTCTCTACCCTATTGAAATCAGCAATGCGCGCCGCAACCCGTATTCGACTACCAAGCATAGTGATTCGCCGTTTCAATAACCGAAAGAACGCCCATGAACAGCACTTTGATACCCGGCTTCACTGGCGCACGTTTAGATCTTTGCTTGCTCGGCTATTCGCTAGGCAGCGGCTATCGCGTGTATCTACCATCCTTGATGCGCTTGTGTTCGCCCGACTCAATGAGCCCGTTCGACGCCGGCGGCATCCATCCCTACGTCTATTGCTTCGACGATCCCGTCAACCAGCGCGATCCGTCGGGACATGTCCCCTCGTTTGTAGCGATTCGTGACGCGCTTGGCGTCAAGATGATCGACGCAATCGGCGCGAGACTCGCGAGCCGGGCCGCCAAACGCCACGCCATCGACGATGCAGGCGGCGCGCTCGAACCCGCCGAGGGCACTTACGCCGAAGCGCCCGACGCAAGCCGTCCGAGCACGCGCGTCCGGAAACGAAAGGCGGCTCACCCCGAGAACGCGGCCAAAGCACCCAGATACGACGAGATCGCGCCGCCTGGGCAGCGACCGCTCGCCGACTACGTTTCCGAGGCGAAGGACCGCGTAACAAATAATCGTCGGGAGATCTCGGCCTTTTGGCGCAAGCGCTACCCCCGAATGGGCATGTCTGCCTCGTACGATGTCCGCAGGCTGACCGAATTGGAAACGGCAACGATGCTCGCCAGGGACGACAGAGTGCTCGTTCCGGCGCAACGTCAAGAATTGGCCCAATTGCTTGAGTACCCTAGTAATCGATACGATTGGCTCAGATCGCGCGTGAACGCTGCACAGATCATCGGAGCGGTGGCCGACACGTCGGTCACGCGCGAACTGCTCACTACGTTGTTCGGTCAGCAATGGGTGGAAGCCTATCCAACCGAGCAGCTTTAAGTGCTCAACCGTTCTCGTCCTACCGATCGCGGCGCTGCAATCGATACCGAGCGCAAGCCTCGCCCCCATCGTCCCGGGTAAGGGTCACCAGCCGCATGCCGATCCGCTCCGCCACGGCACGTGAAGCCTTATTCTCCGGGTCGATGTCGGCGATGACTCTCGGGAGCTTGACCGTCCACGGGACGCTGCCTGCCGTGCGCCATAAGCATGCGAGTGGAGCAACCGGGGCGCAAGACCTGGAGACCCAAGGAGAGACAATCAAATGAAGTGGACCAAGGGTCGAGTGGCCCGAGGGAACTGCCCCCTCAGGCTCTCACAGATCCGTACGTGAATCTCTCGATTCATACGGCTCCTCTTGTCCGCCGTTCTTCGAAACAGAAATCCCAGTGCGCGAACAGTTGGGGAAGACTCTCCCGTCGAATGGGTAAGTTTATGAGTACATGAGGACTCGAGTTAGTGAAAACGTACTCGCGACACCTGTATTCAGCGACGCCCGTGCTCAATGAGCCGTCTTCGGGGCTTCGATTATTTCGATCACGTCTAGCGCGCGGAAATCATCTGGGTTGCTAGTGAGAAGCGGCAGGTCATGTTCATGAGCCTGAGCGGCGATCCATAGATCGTTATAACGCGGACGCGGGCTACGGCCCGCCGCCTTCATCATGGTCGCGAGCAGCCCGAATGAACGAGCGGTCTCTCGCGTCACTGCGAGCACCGACATCCGTTCGATGGCACGCAGAAATGCCGTGCGCTGTGCTCGCTCGCGGGCGTCGCTTGGAAGTTGCGCGCCGAATTCCAATTCGCCAAGCGAGATCGCGGAGACATGGACCAATTGGGACCCAGCGACGTTGTAGATTGCTTCAGCGTCGAGCGCGCCTTTACTGAGATCGATCCAGACACATGTATCGACGATTACTTCTGCCACGGATCACGCACCTCGTCGTCGAAATCGGCATTTCGGATATCGGCCATGTACCGATCGGCAACGTCGGGCGGCATCTTTGGGATGCGCTCGAAGGCGTCGCGAAGTGTGACAGCCCGCTCGGGCGGGCTGATCGTGCCAAGCACGGTGTTATTGCGGGTGATGGTGACCGATTCCCCGCGCGCCAAGGCGTCGAGCACCTGGTTCGTGCGGCGGGCGAGATCGGTGGCGGTTACAGTAGTCACGAGGACCTCCGGTCAGAATAATACGCATTTTACGTAATTTGCGTAATTTGTCCAGTCCTCTGATTTGCTTGCGAGTGCCCCCTGGTTTTTACGGTTCTCCGGCAAGTACGGTCGGCTCTCTCGCGTCGGTCAAGTCTCGGCAACCTTTCATCGTGTCCAAAATTATCTGCGTACACGTCCCGCGTACCGGCGGAATTTTTGTACGACTGCGATGCGGCTGCCCGACTAGTCGAACAGCTTGTAAAAGTGCCTGCGCACTTTGCGGGCGGACTCGAAGGCGGCCTAGCCACCGAAGACGAGGCGCTACCGGCGACGAATCCGCTTCTCCGGCAGGCCGTCACGCGTGCGGTACCCGGGATCAATGTTCGCGGCACGCAGCGCCGTGACATTTACCGCGGTGCGTTGCGCAAGGCCGCCGCGAGATCGTTTGTCAGTGGCGAATGCCGCGGCTCCCAGTGCAGGCGTTCCCGCGTCACCTGACTGGAGACGGGGTTGTCCACGCCGACAAAGGATGCGAGCCAGCCGAAATGCCTTGAACACTCTCTGGACGACAGAGGCACCGCAGGAACGTCGAGGTGGCGTCCAATGGCCTCGGCGATGTCGCGAAACGGAATGCCTTCCTCGGCCACCGCGTGATAGCGGGCACCTGGCTCGCCGTTTTCGAGCGCGAGCCGGAACAGCAGCGATGCATCGCGCCGATGCACGGCGGCCCACCTGTTTCTCCCCTCGCCGGGATAGGCGGAGACCCGCTTCTTCCGTGCAATCTCGATCAGGCGCGTGACAAGCCCAAGCATTCGTTCGTCGTGCACCGACGGCGGCAGCCGGACGATCGTGGCGTTGACCCCGGCCCTGACCAGATCCCGTGCAGCCGTTTCGGATCGCGCCCTGAGGCCACTGAGACCACCCACCGCCCCCGGATCGGGAGCGTCACTTTCCAGCGCCATACGGCCCGCTGTCATCGCCATGGTCGGAAACGCAATGACCATTGCGCCCTTGCCTATGCAGAGCGCGCTACCGAATGTCTCGATAGCGCGCCGCTCAGCCTCGACGGCCAGGGTCGCGAAGCGCCTGACGATGCCGCCCGGGCGACCACCGAGCAGGATCCGCAGGCGGACACCCAAACTGGCGTGCGACAGCGCATGAAAGAAAGCCGTGTGAATGACGCCGTCGGCTTCGGCCGCTGCCCGGCGCAGGACGTCCAGATCCTCGATCGTTCTAGTCCGCATTTGGTATTCATTCGTTCGGAACTCGCTATGGACCCGCTATCGGATGTATTGTCGTTGCTGGCGCTGCGCAGCTACGTGTCCGGCGGATTCGAGGCGGGCGGAGACTGGTCCGTGCGATTTGGTCCCCACGACGGGATCAAGTTCCATGCGGTTCTTCGTGGGCAGTGCTGGGTCGCCGTGGAAGGCGAGCCTGAACCGGTGCAGGTCAACGAGGGAGAATGTTTCCTGCTCGTCAGAGGAAAACCCTTCCGTATCGCGAGCGATATGGCAGTCGAGCCGGTCGATGTCCGCACGCTGCTCCCGCAAGTCCAGGACGGCCGCATCGTCACGTACAACGGCGGCGGCGCGTTCCTGAGCATGGGCGGATACTTCACGCTGGCCGATGGCCAGGCCGATCTGCTGTTGAACATGCTGCCCACCATCGTTCACGTGCGCGACGAACCTGGCCTGTCAACGTTGCGATGGTGCGTCGAGCGCATGAGACAGGAACTGCGCGAGCCGCAACCTGGCGCCGACATCGTCGCCCAGCAACTGGCCACCATGGTGCTGGTGCAGGCGCTGCGGATGCGGCTTTGCGCGAGGAACAGCGATGGCGATGTCGGCTGGCTGTTCGCCCTGGCGGACAGGCGCATGCGCGCGGCGATGAATGCCATGCACGAGGCGCCCGGCGCTAAATGGACCCTGCAGACGCTCGCCGGGCAAGCCGCCATGTCGCGCACGACCTTCGCGCTTCGGTTCAGGGAACTCGTCGGCCTCTCGCCGATGGACTACCTGACGCGCTGGCGAATGAGGCTCGCCGCAGACAGGCTGACGCATTCGCGCGACCCGGTTGCCAAGATCGGCCGTGCGCTTGGGTATGAGTCCGAGAAATCCTTCAGCACGGCATTCAAACGGATCATGAATTGTTCGCCGCGCCAGTATGGTCGCGGACAACGAGAGGCGGGTATGAAGGATTCGAAAGTCATTGTCGCCGTGAACAAGGACCCCGACGCACCGATCTTTTCGGTGGCGGATTACGGCATCGTCGGCGATCTATTCGAGGTGTTGGGCGAGCTTGAAGCGCATCTCGCGTTCTCTAGGACGGCTTCGGCGGAAAACATAGCGTGAATTCGATCCACCCGTCCGGCTTGCAATCCGCCGCCACGCTACCATCGTGCAGCCGCATAATGGCCTGCACGATCGATAACCCGAGCCCGCTCGATTCCGTCAACCCGCTACGAGCCGCGTCGCCGCGATAGAAGCGATCGAACAACCGCGAGAGTTCGTCGCGCGCGATGCGCGGCCCGCGATTGCCGATCACGATGCTTGCGCCCGCTCCATCCGTCTCGCCGCGCATCCGCACCGCCGTGCCTGCTTGCGCATAACGCACGGCGTTGACGACGACATTGCCGATCGCCCTTCGGCACATGATCGCGTTCGCGAACATCTCACCGCTGGCGACGACCTCGAACGTAATGCCCCGCTCGTCCGCGATGTTGTCGAAGTATTCGACGATCGCGTCCAACTCATTGCGAATGTCGATGCGCTCCCTATCGATGCTTTGCTGCCCATGGTCGGCTTGAGCGAGAAATAGAATGTTTTGTGCGATCCGCGAAAGCTGCTCGAGTTCCTCAAGATTCGACTCGAGCACCGAGCGATACTCCGGGATGCTTCGCTCTTGCGCCAGCGCTACTTGGGTCTCGCCGATCAATACGCCGATGGGCGTGCGCAACTCATGCGCCAGATCGGCAGAGAATTGGACCAACCGCTCGTAACCATGCTCGAGACGATCGAGCATCGCATTGAACGACGCGGCGAGACGCTGCAGCTCAGCCGGTGCATGGGCCACTTCCAGCCGCGTCGACATGCGATTCGGCGATATTTCCGCCGCTTTGTCGGCCATTATCCGCAAAGGCATCAGCCCCCGGCTCGTGACCCAATAACCGAGCGTCAGTGCGATCAAGATCGCACCGATCACCGTGATCCATACCCGAGTGAGATAGGCAGACAGCACCCGCGCTTCCTGCGTCATCACGTGCGCAGCGATGATCTCGACCACCTCGCTGCCGCTTCCAATTTGCGCTTGAGCAGCCACCCAGCGCATGCGTACGCCGTCCGGGCGCTTCCCCTCATAGAGTGCGTCGAGCCCAACCCGCCGCGCGACGGGAACAACATGGAACGGCGGCGGCACCATAGCTTGCGGGTTCACGTCGATGAACGGCGAGGAGCCGGGGCGCCGAAAAATAATGATGTCTTCGCTATCGCCAAGCATCGTCTCGAACAAGCGAGGCCGCGCTTCGATTTCCTGGATCGTATAAAGATCGTGCAGTAGGGAGCGAAAATGCTCGACGCGCGCGATCAGTTGATAGTCCGCCCTGGTGGACAACGCACGGTTGGTCGCGTGATATAGCGCGGCCCCCACCATGCCGACGACGACGCTGACGATCACCGCGAATGAGAGCGCAATACGAACCGCCAGCGATCGCGAGCGACGCATCACAGATCTTCCCCGAACGAATAACCGATGCTGCGCACAGTGTGGATCAACTTCACTTCGAACGGGTTGTCGATCTTCGCGCGCAGACGCTTTACCGCGACATCGACAACGTTTGTATCGCTGTCGAAATTCATATCCCACACCTCGGATGCGATCATCGTGCGCGACAGCGCTTCGCCCTGCCGCTTGCAAAACAAGTGCAGCAGCGCGAACTCTTTGTTCGTCAGCGCAATGTCCGAGCCCTCTCTCGATACCTTGCGACGAAGAACGTCGACGTGTAGATCCGCAATCTTGAACGTATCCAATTCCCGCATGACGCCCCGCCTGAGCAACGTGCGGATCCGCAGGAGCAGTTCAGTGAACGAAAACGGCTTGACGAGGTAGTCGTCCGCTCCCAGTTCGAGGCCCCGGATACGGTCGGTGACGTGGTCGCGCGCAGTGAGAAAAATGACGGGCAGGTCGCGTTTCGCGCGCAATGCCGACATGATTTGCCATCCGTCGATGCCGGGCAGCATCACATCGAGCACGATTAGTTCATAAGGGTTGGCCAACGCCAAATGCAGGCCGTCTGTACCGCTACGCGCGAGATCGACCTGATAGCCGGACTCGGTGAGCCCCCTTTTCAGATAATCGCCGGTCTTTCGGTCGTCTTCGATCACGAGGATAGTCATGCTGGCGCGGCTAGGATTGCATTGCCGACATTTTAGCCATGGCATCGAATCCCCGCGAAAAATGACAAAAAAGTCATCGACGGGTCATCGGCCGTTCAGCACGCGCTCGCTACCATGCGATGCGTTTAGGCTCACCGAACGCGAGGCAAGACGTGAAACACTCAACGCTTCAACCCGTTCAACCGCTATGGCTGCGCATCACGCACTGGCTCAATGCGTTCGCGGTTGTGATCATGGTGACGAGCGGCTGGCAAATCTATAACGCATCGCCGATTTTCAAGTCGATCGTGTTTCCGCCCTCCGTCACGCTGGGAGGCTGGCTCGGCGGCGCGATCCAGTGGCACTTCGCGGCGATGTGGCTGCTAGTCGCAAACTTTATCGTCTATCTGGTGCTGAACGTCGCGACCGGGCGCTTGCGCCACCGCATGTTTCCGCTCAGCGTCGGGAGCATCTGCCGTGACGCGTACGCCGCGCTGCGCGGCAAGCTCGGCCACGACACGCTCACGCACTACAACGCCGTGCAAAAGTTTGCGTACCTGGCCGTCATCGTGGACCTTCTGCTCGTCATTCTTTCCGGCCTCGTCGTATGGAAGTCCGTTCAATTTCCCTTGCTGCGCACGCTGCTGGGCGGCTACGACACTGCGCGTGTCGTGCACTTCTTCGCCATGAGCTTTCTCGTGGTGTTCTTCGCGGTGCATGTGGCGATGGTTGCGCTCGTACCCCGCTCGCTCGTGCTGATGATTCGCGGACGATAGGCCCTTGCCAAGGAACATTCGACCATGTCGCTTAGACTTTTCAGCCCCCGGTCCGACGCGGATCTCATCGTCAAGGACGCCGCAAAGGAATTGAAAGCGCCGGCACGCCGCCTATTCGGCAGGCGCATTCTTTCGCTCGGCGGGCTCGCGCTGCTGTCCGGCTGCAGTATTAGCGACGACGCGTCGGTCAACGCGATGCTGCGCAAGATTTCCTCGCTCAACGACGACGCCCAGGCGCTCTTGTTCGATCCGAATCAACTAGCACCGACCTACCCCGAGTCGATGATCACGCGGCCATTTCCGTTCAACGCGTTCTACGACATCGATGAAGTTCCCGATGTCGATCCGTCGACTTACACACTGACGATCGGCGGCCTCGCGAACGGAAAGCGCGTCTGGACGCTGGACGAGTTGCATGCGATGCCGCAAGAAAGCCAAATCACGCGACACATCTGCATCGAAGGCTGGAGCGCGATCGGCAGATGGGGCGGCGTGCGCTTCTCGCAATTTCTCGCTCGCGCCGGCGCCGACACCCGCGCGAAATACGTCGCCTTTCACTGCGCGGACAATTACTCCACGAGCATCGATATGGCCACGGCGCTGCATGCCCAGACGCTGCTCACGCTCACTTACGACGGCCAAATCCTGCCGCCGAAATACGGCTTTCCGATGAAGCTACGGATGCCGACGAAGCTCGGCTATAAGAATCCCAAACATATCGTCGCGGTCACCATCACCAACGAATACCCGGGCGGTTACTGGGAGAACCAAGGCTACAACTGGTTCGGCGGCTCATAAACCCCCGCCCTGTTTTGTCCACTCGTCTTCGCCACCACAAGGAGCTTTCATGTCGATTCAAATCAAGCTTGCCGTCAGTGTACTTACGATTTCCCTTGCATCCGTGGCTTTGGCTCAGACGCCAGCGAAGCCGGCGCGCATCCGCGGGGAGATCGTTTCTCTGGCCGGCGATACGCTCACCGTGCATCGGCGCAGCGGCGATACGGTCATGATCTCGATGAAGGCCGACACGCCCGTCACTGCGCTAAAGAACATCAAACTTCAGGACATCAAACCGGGCTCGTTCGTGGGTACGGCTGCGATGACCGGCGTCGACGGCAAGCTTACCGCTACCGAGGTGCTCGTGTTCCCGGAATCCGCGCGCGGCACCGGCGAGGGCCACTATGCGTGGGACATGGGCTCGAACAGCACCATGACGAATGCGAACGTGGACCAAGTGGTACAGGGCACCAGCGGCCGTGATTTAAAGCTTTCCTACAAGGGTGGCTCGAACGCGGTCACGGTACCGGAGAATGCGCCCATCGTCACGTTCGCCGCCGCGACGCACGACGATCTGAAACCTGGCAAGCAAGTGTTCGTCATCGCGGCGCCAGCAGGCTCGGGCTACGCGGCGCAACGCATCATCGTTGAAAAAGATGGCGTGAAGCCACCAATGTAAGCCATCGCACCTCGCGCGAATAACAAACGCCCACGGCGTCATCCCCGCGGGCGTTTTCCGGTTCGTTTGAAAGTCCTGCCGCGGGCGCTGACGCACAGCGCCGACGCACAACGTTTACGCAACACCTCCCTCTACGAGTATTTCGACGCCACCGGGCTCGAGTTCGAGGCTGCCGCCGGCAAAGCGCCGCGGCGGCGCGTGCTCGATGCGGTGGAGCGACAGGGGTATCGCCCGAGTTTGACCGCAAGCGCGCTGGTGGAGCGCAAAGCGCCGACGCTCGCATTGATGCTCAGTTGCATCACGAATCCGTGTTAGCGTGCTGAACGCTGCTTCGGATCTCGGCTACGCCGTTCCTCGCGACCTGTCGATCGTCAGCATCACCGACATCGTTCCCGCCAGCCAGTCCCGGCCGGGCTTGACGACGGTGGCGATTCCCACCGCCGAACTGGCAGAGAAAGGCATCGACCTGCTCATCGCACTCATGAACGGCGAAGCCACGGATACGACGGTCGTCCGAACCTCGCCGCCCAAACTCATTATTCGCGGCTCCACAGCAGCGCCCGTCAGTTCTTAGACGCGCCCCACAAGTAGTAGGCCGTCAACGCCGCTACGACGCGACGAAGTCCGGCTGCAAACTCGGTTGAGCCTCCTCAAAGGCGGGGTGCTCGTTCGCATGCCGATATACGGCCCCGCTCAACGGATAGGCGTCCAAATCGCAGCCCATTCTGAGCGCGTTCGCCATCTGCGGCACGAGGCAACAATCCGCGAGTGTCGGTGCATCGCCGAAGCACCACGGCCCGCTTCCATAGCGAGCGAGCAGCCGCTCCACCGCAGCCATCCCCTCTGCGATCCAATGCCGATACCAAGCGTTCTTCTGTTCCGGCGTGACGCTCAACACATTCTCTAGGTACCGAAGAACGCGAAGATTGTTGATCGGATGCATGTCGCACGAAATCAGGTACGACAGCTCGAGGACGCGAGCGCGAAGCTCGAGATCCGTCGGCACCAGCCTCGGGCTGGGAAAGCGCGTGTCGAGCCAATCGATGATTGCGAGCGACTGCCCGAGGCGAAAATCGCCATCCACCAGTGCAGGTACGGCCGCGAATGAATTGACCGGGCCGACATAGCCCGCGTCGCGATGCGCGCCGACGCGGATGTTCACCGGCACGTAATCGAACGGCAATCCTTTGAGCGCCAGCGCAATTCGCGTGCGGTAGGACGTCGAGCTGTTGAAGAAGTTATAGAGTTGCATAGTCGGCCCTACCGATCATACGATCCGCACACGCAACTCGCCCAGCCGTTCGATGCTCACGATCATGAGATCGCCGGCCTTGACGGGACCCACGCCTTCGGGCGTACCCGTATAAATGACATCGCCGGGTTCGAGACGGAAAAATTTCGATAGATCGGCGATTGTCTCAGCCACGCTCCAGATGAGATGCGAGACGTCGCTTTTCTGTTTCGTTTCTCCGTTGACAGTCAGTGCGATCGGCGCGCTTTTGAAATGCCCGACGTCGCTCGCGCGATGAACGGGGCCGATCGGTGCCGAGTAATCGAATGCCTTGCCGATTTCCCAGGGGCGACCCATCTCGCGCATCTTCATCTGCAAATCGCGACGTGTCATGTCAAGGCCAACGGCATAACCGTATACATAGTCGAGGGCCTCCTCTACCGGAATGTCGGATCCCGATCGGCCGATCACGACAACGAGTTCCGCTTCGTAGTGGTAGTTCGATGTCTGCTGCGGGTACGCAAGCTCGAGCGTTTGCCCGTCCGCTACCGGCACGACCGCATCCGTGGGCTTGCAGAAAAAAAACGGCGGTTCGCGGTCGGGATCGAATCCCATCTCGCGCGCGTGCGCCGCATAATTCCGGCCCACGCAATACACGCGGCGCACCGCAACCTGCGCGTCGCTTCCTGCAACTGTCATGGCGACCGGCGCATCAGGAGGAAATACAAACGTCATGGCGAAAGGTTCCTAATTTAATCGATGGGTTGAGTGGCTTAAGATGACCCGCATTCGACGGACGACCGAGCGCGGGACGTCCGGGACCGGTTACAGCCGTTCCTCGCGCAATAAATTCAATGCCGACAATACGGGCCGGTCGGAGTAGCTGAAGAGTACGCAGTCGTTGCTTGCACTAAGACTGACCGGTTGCCAAGACGGCACGACAAACACGTCGTGTGCATCGAAGTTGAACGCTTTCTCGCCGATCCGCGCCACACCGTTCCCTTCGACAACGCAGTAGACCGTCGCATCGGTGCTGCGGTACGGCTTACCCACGAAGCCGGCCGGTAGAAACTGCATGAACGTGCCGATAGTCGGCATCGGCCATCCGCCCGTCGTCGGATTGACGTAGCGAAGCTTCACGCCGTCGTACGCGTCGAGATCGCCGTTCCGATAAAGGACATCGAGCGCCTCTCGGCTACGCGCATACGGATAGCTGAAAATCGGTGAAGTGGGATCGGTGACACGATGGCGAACCGGCGCCATGTTATGTCCGAACCGCGCGAAGCTATCGCCTTCGGGGCGCAGTACGGGCTGCACACGCTCCGGATACGTTTGCGCAAAGCCTGCATCGAGGTGGCCGACCAAAGGAATGTCTAGGCCGTCCAGCCAAACGACGGGCTCGCCGCCGTCGTCGATGGTCGGATTGCCGTGGTCGTGCCAAGTCCACGATGGCGTGATGATGAAATCTCCCGGATGCATCGTCGTTCGCTCGCCGTTGACAGCCGTCCACGCGCCGCGTCCTTCCACGATGAACCGCAAAGCCGATTGGGTATGACGATGGCTCGGTGCGAGTTCGCCGGGCAAGATCAACTGCAGTCCGGCATAGAGCGTAGAAGTAATGCTCGACTTTCCGGGCAGTCCTGGGTTTTCCAGCACGAGAACGCGCCGGACCGCTTCCTCGGCGCTGATCAGCGCCCCGGCTTGCATCACCAGCTCGCGAATGTCGGCGTACTTCCAGATCGCAGCAGCGGCCTTCGGCTGCGGCGCTTTTGGGACAAGGCTATGCAGCGATTCCCAAAGGGGCGAGAGCCCACGCGATTCCAGTTGCCGATAGTAAGCGGAGCGCTGCTCGCTCAACGTCGAGGCAGTCATGGGTGTCTCCTGATGGTTAAATCGCGACGAAGACGAAGCCGCCCTCGATCTTCACGGGGTACGTGCGAATGTCCGTCGTCAGCGGCTCACACATCGCCTTCCCCGATCGAACGTCGAATTTGCCTTGGTGCAGCGGGCACTCGATCTCGTGCCCATCGAGAAATCCGTCGCACAGACGAGCGTGGCCGTGCGTACAAGTGTTATCGGTTGCAAACACTTCACCTTCCACACCGTAGAGCGCCACCTCCCGGCCAGCCGCGTTCACGGCAGTCACGTCGTCCGCCGGAACGGCGGACAGCTCGATGACCTTTATCCATTGCTTTTCCATGACGTACCTTAAATCGGATAGATGATCGAGTTCGCGATCATTTCGCTATCGAAGACGCAGACTTTCGACTCGAACCTCAGGCCAGCCGGCGTTCGACGAATCGTGTCGAGGTAACGTCCAACGTTGAATACGGTGGGTAGTTCGTCCGGCTTCGTGCGGAACACGGCGTAATTCGCCTGCGCTTCGATTCGCCCCTCGTCGACACGCAAGATGCGTGGCACGCCTATCACATGGCGCTGGTAGTACGGGTCGTGAAAGATCGTCTCGGTGATCGCATAGACGCGGTCTTTCAACATCCCCTTGCTCTCGAACGCGAGCGTCGCCAACGGCAATCCGCGATCGAAATTCTCGCGAGGCTGGACCTTGTACGTGCAGACGTCCGTAAAGAATTCCGGCCAGTTGTCCCAGTCGTTGCTGTCGACCACCGACGCGTAATCGCCGTACAGGGCGAGCACTTCCTGATAGGTTTCGAAATCGAGCATGTCAAACCTCCATCACGCGGCGCCAATAGTCGTACATGCCGCGTATCAGCGTTTCAGTCACCATGTGGTCCGCATTGGCCACCTCGCGCCCGCCCAACTCCGCGATCGTTCGATGGAACGGCTTTTGTTCGAAGCCTTCCTGCGAGAACTCGATGACCTCGCCGTCGTCGGCCGATACGAATCCGGCCGGGCCGAATAGGTTGGCCTGGCGCAAACGACGGCGCGTCATTTCATCGCTGTCATCTTCGAATCCGAAATGCGTCCAGACAAAATCGAACGAACCGCTCCCGTTCGGCTGAATATGGCGCGTCGACACTGAATTGACCTGCTGCTGAACGATCACGCTCGGAAAGAGAGTCAACATCACGGCGGTAGGATCGCCCCACCACGGCTCATGCAGGACGTCCAAAAACCGATCGTCGTTCAGCGTCATTCGGTCCTTGAAACTGGTCACGCCGCTCGTAACTTCGCCCTTGCCGCCGGTGCCTCGCGTCGAAATCATTGCTGCGTGTCGAAACTGGTCGTCCATCTTCAGCTCCGATTTGTTATCCGCGCGCCAAAGACCGAACGTGACGAACCAGGTATGGAGCAAACCCGGGTGATACGGATCCTTGATGTTCTCCTGCATCAATTTCCAGTTGCCGGGAATACGCTGCCGGTTGTAGCCGAGGATCGTCAGCTTGCGGCCGTTGAACACGCGGTCGAAGTATCCGAGGATGGTGGGCCCGAGAAACGCCTCGAGCGACGGCAGGTCATGGTCGAACGATGCGAAAATCACGCCGTTTCGGCGGGCGACGTTCAGCTTCGTCAGGCTGTGCGCCTTCGGATCGAAATCCGCCGGCATGCCGCCGTTCACTTTGCCGTCCGCCTTTACGCCCCGACGGAAGGGAACACCGACGAGGTTGCCTTTAAGATCGTAATTCCATTGGTGGTACGGGCAGGTGAAATCCTTCCGGTTGCCGAATTTTTCACGGCAAAAGCGTACGCCGCGATGCGCGCAGACGTTTTCGACGACCGCGATCTCGCCCTCTTGCGTACGCGTCACGATCACCGATCGCTCGCCGATCACCGTGCGCTTGAAATCGCCTGGGTTCGGGATCTCGGCTTCGAGTGCGACGTAGCACCAATGATTCGAATAGAAAAAACGATCGAGTTCGCGTCGATAGGTTGCATCGTCCGTGTACGTCCAGAATGGGATGCGGCTCGAACCCTCCTCCTTCCAGCTCGGCCGCACGAAGGTAACGGGCGCCTCACTCATGATTCGTCTCCTGATATCAAAACTTCAAACGCTCCGTGAACGGCGGTAATCAAACGCCGCTCGCATAGAACGCATCGGCGTAAATGTGTTCTGCTTGGATACCCTTTTGACGAAGCAAGATAGTCGAAGCATCGACCATCGCAGGGGCACCCGCGAGGTACGCGCGCCAACCTTTCAAGCTGTCCCAGTCGTGCTTGACGGCGTCGGTCACGACACCCATTCGGTAGAACCCAGGCTCGTTCGATGAGGTCACGACCACATGAACCGTCAAATTCGGCAGCCGCGCCTTGAGTTCGTCGAGCCATCCCATGCCGTAGATGTCTCGCGGCGAGCGCACTCCGAAGTAGACATGCACGGGATAGGCGGCCCCTTGATCCGCCATCCCGCGAAGGATCGACAGGATCGGCGCGAGCCCGGTTCCGCCAGCGATACAGATGACGGGATCGCTCGTCTTCGCTCGGAGATAAGCGGTGCCCAGCGGTCCACTCAACCGAACGGCATCGCCTAGCTTGAGTTGCGTCGCTACGTATGACGTGACGCGTCCGCCCGGTACCACTCGGATGTGAAATTCCGCTTCGCCGCCTGCAGTGACTGCCATCGAATACGGACGAATCAACTCCGGGGCGAATTGCACCGATGCATATTGGCCGGGAGAAAACGCGAAGGGTTTGGATAGCGCGAGCCGCACACGCAAGATGTCATGCGTCAGACCTTCGATACCGACAACCGTCGTCTTGATGATCTTCGACGGGTGGACGACGATCTCATCGACCTCTGGAATCTCGATAACGCAGTCTTCGACCAGCGTCGTCTGGCAAGCCAGCACCGATTGTCCGTCGGCGGCGGGCCGGTTCGTCTCGGCTGCGCCGGTGACTAGAACGTTGCCCGATACGATCCGGCATCGACAGGTACCGCATCGTCCGGCCATGCAACTGTATGAGATGGGAACCTCATGATGCCGCAGGGCTTCCAGCAAGTTCTCGCCCGATCGTATATCGAGCGTTCTTTGCAGCGGCAGAACGGACACTTCCATAGGCCTTCGTCTCCCTGAGTCCTCAACTTATGGGCGCATGATGCCCTCCGCTACGCTATTGATAAATAGAAATACGTTGATATGCCACATCACTGCGATTGATAATGCAATCAAAGCAAAGGAGGAGACACCGCATGGAGCTTAAGGACATCGATCTGAACCTGCTCGTCGTATTCAACGAACTGCTGCGGCAACGGCGCGTCTCGTCGGTTGCCGCCACGCTCGGCATTTCTCAGCCCGCGATCAGCAATGCGCTGAACCGGCTCAGAAAGGTGCTCGGCGATGACCTCTTCTTGCGCACATCGAAGGGAATGACGCCTACGCCGTTTGCCGAAGCGCTTGCGGAATCGGTCGGATACGCGCTCGGGACCCTTCACGATGCGCTCAACGTGAAGGCCGGCTTCGATCCGGCGTCGGTCACGCGCGCGTTCACTGTCGCCATGACCGACATCGGCGAAATCTACTTTCTGCCGAACCTGATGAAGCGCCTGGCCAAGATCGCGCCAGGCGTATCGATCAGCACCGTGCGCAATCAATCGGACGCCCTGCGCGATGAAATGGAGCGCGGCCAAGTCGATCTGGCGCTCGGCTTCTTGCCCGATTTGAAGTCGGGCTTCTTCCAGCGGCGCCTATTTCGTCAGAAGTATGTATGCCTGTTCCGCAAGGGACATCCACTCGCTAAAACCGGCATGACGATGAAAGCGTTTCTGGAATCGGAGCACGTATCGATCGTTGCCGAGGGCACGGGTCATGGGATGGTCGATTCCGCCATTCAACGCGCGGGGCACCAGCGCAACGTGCACCTGCGCGTTCCGCACTTCGTCGCGGTCGGCCATATCTTGCAGACGACCGATCTCGTTGCCGTGGTGCCCGAAGCCTATGCAGTTCGCACCCTCGCGCCGTTCGATCTAGTCAGTGCGCCCTGCCCGCTGAAGATTCCCGACATCACGATCAACGTGCTTTGGCATGCTCGCAACCATCGCGAGCCCGGCAATCAATGGATTCGGCAGCTGGTGTTCGACGAGTTCTCGATCTAGGACTTTCCCTACACGTCCAATCCGCGATACCCGCGATCGATATACCCAAGGCCGCGGCGCAGCAAAATAACCGTGGTGAATGCACCGCATTCACGCACTCGCATAGACGCGCCCGCGGCAACTCGGCAACCTTCGTGACACTTACAAGAAAGCAACGATGTCACGGAGACGAAACATGAGACTACCCGAAGGTCCGCTCGAGATTCGCGCCTGGCTTGATCGCCAGCGCTTTTCCCTGTTTCAATGGACCGTCTTGCTGCTGTGCTTCGCCGTCGTCGCGGTGGACGGATTCGACACCGCCTGCGTCGGATTCATTGCCCCGGCGCTGAGCCGGGAATGGCATCTCCCCCCCGCGACTCTCGGTGTTCTCTTCGGTTCGGGCCTCGTCGGCCTGATGGTCGGCGCGCTTTTGTTCGGGCCGCTTGCCGACCGCATCGGTCGGCGTAAAACCCTCCTTGCAACGGTCGCCTTCTTTGGATTCGCAAGCCTCGCGACCGCATATGCGCCTAACATCGGCGCACTCATCGCGTTGCGCTTCGTCACGGGTCTCGGCCTGGGCGGCGCCATGCCGAATGCGATCGCAATGACGTCGGAGTACTGCCCCGAACGAAAGAAATCCTTTCTAACCACCGTCATGTTCTGCGGCTTCACGTTGGGCTCCGGGCTAGGCGGCGTCGCCGCCGCGCAACTCCTGCCTTCACATGGCTGGCGCAGCATCTTGCTGCTGGGAGGTGCGCTGCCGCTGCTGCTGGTCCCGATTATGTTCGCCGCGCTGCCCGAGTCCGTGCGCTATCTCGTGCTGCGCAAGAACGTACCGGCCGAACGCATCGCGCACATTCTGCGGAAGATTGCCCCCCTACCGGCCCCCGCACCGGCGTACTTCACGCTCGACGAAACGGTGCAAAGCGGGTCGCCCGTTCGACAGCTTTTCACGCCCGAATATCGCTCAGGTACGGTGCTGCTCTGGATCGTTTTCTTCATGAGCCTGCTGATTGTTTACTTACTGACGAACTGGTTGCCGACACTGGTCCACAGCTCCGGCATGCCGCTCGCGATCGCATCCGAAGTGGCGGTGATGTATCAGGTTGGCGGCACCATCGGCGCGCTGGTGATCGGCCGTTTGATGGACAAGGCAAACCCGACGGCGGTGCTGGCGTCTTCCTATGCTTGCGGTGCCGTCTTTCTCGTGGCGACCGGCCTGGCGACAGGCACGTTACTGGCCGCCATGGTCATGGGTGTCGGCTTTTGCATCAGCGGATCGCAAATCGGCGCGAACGCTTACGTCGCTCGGTACTACCCGACCTCCAGCCGCGTGACCGGCATCAGCTGGGCGCTGGGCATAGGCCGGCTCGGGTCGGTCATCGGCGCGCTCGTTGGCGGCGCACTGCTCTCGGCGAACATCAGCTTCCCCGCCCTGTTCTCGATCGTCGCGATACCGGCGGTCGTCGCCTCGCTGTCCATTTTCGCGTGTGGACGAAACGTGTCGCGCGCAACTTCGGTACGGGTCGCCGCATAACAACGATACGACGTTCGAATTAAGCATCGACCGACTGTCGCGTACGATATTTATTCTGTAGTAGTCCTAAATAGAATGAGAGCGAAAAGCTCCATCAACAACGGAGTGTGGAGACAATGAAGTTATCGACATGGATCGCCGCCGGACTTGCCGCGTCCAGCGCCTCGGCGTTCGCCCAAAGTAGTGTCACCTTGTATGGCATCGTCGACACCGGCATCGAGTACGTATCTCATGCCAACGCTGCCGGCAACAGCGTGATACGCATGCCCGGCATCACCGGCGAATTGCCGTCGCGATGGGGACTCAAAGGCGTCGAAGACCTTGGCGGCGGTCTTAAAACCGTATTTCAGCTCGAAAGCGGCTTCAATCTCAGGGCGGGCGACATGGGACAAGGCAGCCGGCTGTTCGGCCGGCAAGCATGGGTCGGCCTGCAAGGCCCATGGGGCACCGTGTCGTTCGGGCGACAGTACACGATGACGTTCTGGGGCCTTGCGAATTCCGACATCCTCGGCCCGGACATTTACGGCAGCGCGTCGCTGGACGCGTACATTTCGAATGCACGCAGCGATAACACCGTCGCGTACAAGGGCACGTTCCATGGGTTGACGTTCGGTGCAACGTACTCGTTCGGTCGCGATTCGGCCGGAACCGGCAACTCGCCGGGCCAAGGCACGTGCGCGGGCCAGGTAGCGGGGCATGCCAGCCAGTGCCGTCAGTGGAGTGCATTGATCGGCTACGACGCGAAGGCATTCGGCGTATCCGCTGCCTACGACGAACAGCGCGGCGGCTCGGGGGCCGCCGCCAACTTCTTCAACGGCATCGCGCCGCTTGCGCTGACTAACGAGGGAGACAAGGACGCTCGCGTGCAAGTGAGCGGATATGGCACGTTAGGTCCCGTCAAGGTAGGTGCCGGCTGGATAGGCCGTCGCGTAGAGACCGTGTCGCCCGCAGTGCCCGATGTCCGCACCAACTTATTCTTCGCCGGCGCATCGTATCGGGTCACACCCGCTGTCTTTCTCGACGGCGAAGCGTTCCGGGTCGTCGATAGCCAGCAAGACACTCGCGCAACCATGACCACATTGAGAGGTACATACCTGCTGTCCAAGGCCACCGCGGTCTATCTGCAGACCTCCTACCTGTGGAATAGTGCACGTGCGCACTACAGTTTGAGTTCCGGCGGCGGCGGTACGACGCCGGCAGCGGGGACCGGCCAGCTGGGCGTCATGGCAGGGATTCGGCACAGCTTTTAACCAAGCGTGTTTTTCACCCCACCCGGTCCGCGCATCTGTGCGGACCGGGTCGACTATCAAATTACGAGGGCTTGACTATACTTCATACGACTGATTGTATCGGTATATTTTTCCGGAATTCGCACGGTGCAGAAGAGGGCTGGCACACGCCCTCTGTTTGCCGCTTCATTTTGCAGCACGAGCGTTACTTCTAAGCGAATCTTCATCGACGAAGACCAACGAGCGCGACCGAGATTCGCTCAATAAGGACGGGGAGATTTCCTGTCGGCGGAGAGGTCATGGACGCAATCGCGGCATGGTTTAGCTCGGATGGATTCATGCCGCACGGCTATTGTCTTCATTGGTCGCCCGGGCTGATTTGGACTTACGCGGGCTCCGACACGGTCATCGCGCTCTCGTACTACTCCATCCCTATCGCGTTGTGGACTTTCGCACGACGCCGTGTAGACCTTCCGTTCGGTTGGCTCTTTCTTATGTTCGCCCTCTTCATCCTCGCGTGTGGGACGACGCATTTGATTGCCATTTTGGATATCTGGCAGCCGGTGTATTGGCTCGATGTCGGGGTCAAATCGATTACCGCCATCGCCTCGCTCGCCACCGCTGTCATCATTTGGCCGTTGATACCGAAGGCACTGGCCTTGCCCAGTCCGAAACAACTGGAAACCGCCAACGAGAACTTAATGCGCGAGATCGCCGCACGTCGCCGCACAGAAGAACAATTGCAGGCGCTCAACCGCGACCTGGAGCAACGCGTCGCACGACGCACAGCGGAACTCTCCAATTTAGCGGAAACGCTACGGCGCAAGAGCGAGCAAGTCGAGCTGGCGCTGCAATCGATGCGCGACAGCGAAGCACGGACTCGTCTGGTCGTCGACACGGCGCTCGACGCAGTGGTCACCATGGATAGCGCCGGGCGCGTGATCGGCTGGAATCGACAAGCGACCGCCACCTTTGGCTGGCTAGCCGACGAGGCGATCGGGCGCCCGCTCAGCGAACTGATCGTACCGCCCTCCGATCGGGAGGCGCACGTGCGCGGGCTGCAGCGGTACTTGGAAACCGGCGAAACCAAGCTGTTGCATCGGCGGTTCGAATCAACCGCCGTCCACCGCGACGGCCATGAATTTCCGATCGAACTTGCCATCACGGCAATCGGCACCGGTGCGCATCGATACTTCAGCGGCTTCCTACGCGACATCACGGAGCGTAACGAAACCGAGCGAGCCTTGTGCGAAAGCGAGAAGCGCTTTCGCGCCACGTTCGAGCAAGCGGCGGTCGGCATCGCACACATCGCGCCGGACGGCCATTGGCTGCGCATGAACCAGAAGTTGTGCGACATCGTGGGCTATACGCGCGAGGAACTGCTCTCGCGAACCTTCCAGGACATCACCCACCCCGATGATCTGGACGCCGACCTCACGCTCTTGAACGAACTGCTCGGCGGGCAAATCGATACCTACTCAATGGAAAAGCGCTATCTGCGTAAGGATGGAAGCGAGGTCTGGATTGGACTCACCGTGGCACTGGTGCGCGACGACGCCGGCACCCCGGATTATTTCATTTCCGTGGTCGCGGATATTGCCGAGCGAAAGCGCGCGGAGGAATCGCTCAATGTTTCACGGGAAGAGCTGCGGCGTTTGTCCGCCCACATTGTGCATGTCCGCGAGGAAGAGAAGGCTCGCATCGCGCGAGAATTGCATGACGACTTCGCTCAACAGCTGACCGCGGTGAAGATGGCGATCACGCGAGTGGAGCAACGAATTCCGAAAGAAACCAGGCCCGCGATCCGACGAGCGAGCACACATGCCCCATCGGAGTTGATCGACAAGCTCATCCACTCGGTACGAGAAATCGCGGCCGACCTGCGACCGGCGATGCTCGACGATCTCGGTCTGGGCCCAGCAATCGACTGGTTGACCACCGAATTCGCGAAGCGCCATCAAGTGCGCGTGATTCACCGCCTAGACCTGCAAACCATATCGTTTAGCCGATCGAGCCGGATCGAGGTGTTCCGTATCGTTCAGGAAGCGCTGTCGAACGTTGCACGCCATTCGGGCGCGACGGAAGTCGTGCTCGATATTGCGCGCGACGAGTCGAATTGTGTCGTGCGAATCGCCGATAACGGCCGCGGCGCCGAGCGCACCACCCCGCCCGGCCGGCACTCGTTCGGCCTGCTCGGCATGCGCGAGCGCGCGGCACTGTTAGGCGGGAACATCCGCATTCAAACGTCGCCAGGAGCAGGGTTTTCGCTTACCGCCACGCTGCCCCTCGCGGCGATCGAAGCACATGAGGTTGAGTAGATGCATCTTCATGGCGAATCGGGGATAGCAGGGCGTTATCCATCATCTGCCGTCGTTGCCTACAAATTCATCTATTGAGAAAAACCGGCAAGATAAGGGACCAAGCGCGGATAGTTCCTTTAAACCCAAGCTCGCCGATTGCTTATGATGATTGGCATCGACGTGAGGAACATCGAATGGGCATGGATCCGCTTCTCGGCTACACCGGCGAATGGCTGGACCGCGCGACGGGTGGATACGCCCTCGGCAACGGCTATCGATGGTATCTGCCATCGCTGATGCGTTTCGCGTCTCCCGCCGCCAGAGCTTTTTTCTCGAGCCCTACTGCATCCTTTGAAGGTTGCCCCAAAGGCCCCGCTCCAAGCGATACCGAGCGCACGACGTGCCATCGTCCTCGTCCACAAGCGTGACCAGCTTCATCCCGATCTTTTCGGCTACGGCGCGCGAAGCTGCATTGCCCGCCGAGATATCCGCAACGACACGAGCAAGCCTTACCGTATCGAAGGCATGCTTAAGCAGGGCCCTTGCCGCCTCGCTGCCAATCCCCCGCCCCCAAGCCGCCCTCACCAGCCGCCAGCCGATCTCGACCTCCGGCCCCACGCCATGATCCGGGATCAGCATGACCCACCCGATGAAGACATCGGGCGCGGAGCGTTCCCATATCGACCAATACCCGAGCCCCGGCGGGTAAGGCCGGTTGATCCGAAATTCGACGAAGCGCCGATGCTCGATCGGATCGAACCAAGGCCCTTTAACGAATCGAGTCACTTCGGGATCCCGATCCATGGCAAGGCACGGCTCGAGTTCGGCGAGCGTGCGCCCGCGAATCAAAAGCCGCGGCGTATCGAGCGCCGGCAATATCGAACCCGCTTGTGCCGAACCAAAATCCATGCAAAACCTTTCAATTACCAAACAATTCATCATCCATCGACCGCACTGCGCATCATAGGTCTAGGGATTAGCCCGTATAAGCATTGTCCCCAACCCTGCATCCGCTTAAAGAGCGCGTACACTTCGACTACCCACGGGGTGTTGTGCGCATTGCGCCACAAGCATGCGAGTGGAGCAACCAGCGCGCAAGACCTGGAGACTCAAGGAGAACACATCAAATGAAGTGGACAAAAGAGCAACGAAACGTGACGATCGCGGCCTACCTGGGCTGGACGCTCGACGCGTTCGACTTCTTCCTCATGGTGTTCGTGCTCAAGGACATCGCGACGGAATTCCATACGAAGATCCCAGAAGTCGCACTCGCCATTACGTTGACACTCGCGGCCCGCCCTGTCGGCGCGCTCATTTTCGGCCGGCTCGCCGATAAATTCGGCCGACGTCCGACGTTGATGATCAACGTCGGCATTTACTCGCTGCTCGAACTGCTTTCCGGTTTCTCGCCGAACCTCGCCACCCTGCTCGTTCTGCGCACGCTGTTCGGCGTTGCCATGGGCGGCGAATGGGGCGTCGGCTCCGCACTTACGATGGAGACGATTCCGCCGCGCTCGCGCGGCATGGTCTCCGGCCTTTTGCAAGCCGGCTACCCGAGCGGTTTTCTAATCGCATCCATCGTGTTCGGCGTGCTGTACCCGTACGTCGGCTGGCGCGGCATGTTTTTCGTCGGCGTGGTCCCGGCGCTGCTCGTGCTCTATATTCGCGGCAACGTTCCCGAATCGCCGGCCTGGAAGGCGATGGAGAAGAAGCAGCACAACCGCGTCGGCCTGTTCTCGACGATCCGCAAGAATTGGACGCTCGCGCTGTACTCGATCATTCTCATGACCGCGTTCAACTTCTTCTCGCACGGCACTCAGGATCTTTATCCCACGTTCCTGCGCGAGCAGCACCACTTCGATCCGCATACCGTCTCGTTAATCACCGTCGTGTTGAACATCGGCGCGATCGTCGGCGGTCTGTTCTTCGGTACGTTGTCGGAAAAGATCGGGCGCCGCCGCGCGATCTGCATTGCTGCCCTAATCGCACTGCCCGTCCTGCCCTTATGGGCGTTTTCGAGCGGCGCGGTGTTGCTCGCGGTCGGCGCATTCCTGATGCAGATTTCCGTCCAAGGCGCTTGGGGCGTGATCCCTGTCCATCTGAACGAAATCTCTCCCGATGAGGTACGCGCCACGTTCCCGGGCCTTGTCTATCAACTCGGCAATCTGATCGCGTCGGTGAATGCCACGATGCAAGCCACCGTCGCCGTCAGTTCGGGCAATAACTATGCCTTCGCCCTGGCCATCGTCGCGGGGATCGCCTCCGTCGTCATCGCCATCTTTATTTTGTTCGGGCCGGAGCGTCGCGGCATCGACATGACGCGCTCCGCCGAGGAAGTGGCTTCGTCGTCTTCGGTTTGATCGCCTGAACGCACCGCCGAAGAAGGGCGCCCCGTAAGCGGAGCGCCTTTCTTCCTTCTCATTCCCACGCTATCCTCGTTGTGCTGCAATGCAACGCAGCACGGCACCGAGACTTCTTCTAGAGGAGTCCGTCAATAAACAACGCTTGCCGTGATATTCGAGCGTTTTTATCGTGCTAAACATCACAAAAACTTCAATCAGAGACTTGAATCGCTTGTTCGCGGCCGGGCAACCGGCGTGGCTGTGCATGAGACCGGAGTGAGCGCCGGGGCGCTCGCTCGGGATCGACAGGAGGGCACATGGCAGTTCGAACACCAGGCCGGAGCACCGGCGATACCAAGGCACGCATTCTCGACGCAGCCGAAGACATCTTCATCGGATGCGGTTACGAGGCGATGTCGCTGCGCCAAATCACGTCGCGAGCGGAAGTCAACCTCGCCGCCGTCAACTATCACTTCGGCAGCAAAGAAGCGCTGATTCATGCGATGCTCGCGCGGCGCCTCGATAAGCTCAACGTCGAGCGGTTAAAGCTGCTCGAGCGCTTCAACGATCAGCTGGGGGATCGCCTGACGTGCGAGCACGTACTCGGCGCCATGTTCATTCCGGCGCTGCGTCTGTCGCGCGATACCCGCACGGGGGGCCCCGCCTTTTTGCGCTTGCTCGGACGGGCTTATACCGATCCCTCCTCCTTTATTCACGACTTTCTCAATGGGCATTACGCCGACGTTGCCGAACGCTTCTTCGATGCGTTCCAGCGTGCGTTGCCGCATCTGCCGCGTGAAGAACTCGGCTGGCGCCTGCACTTCGCGATCGGCGCACTCTCGGGTGTGCTCGCGGGCGCCGATACCGAGAGTCTTATCGCCGAATTCTCGAATGGCCAAACGATCAGCGACTTGCATCTCATCGCAAGGCTCGCCTCGTTGATGGTCGCCGCGCTTAAAGCGCCGCTGCCCGATTCCGTGCAGCTCTCGGCGTTCGCGGCCGTCCTCGGCGATGCGGATGACGGACACGACAGCGCGGCCGGCATCACCGCGTGCGGGCCCCTCGACGCCCCCGCCTTGCACGCCGCCGGCAGCAATGCCAGCGGCGACGGCGACGACTCGCCCCCGCCCGGCATCCACCGTCCCGTCGAGGGGGAAACATCGCCGCTCGTCGCCGCATCGGCGCTGCAAGCGGCCGCATCTCCCGCAGCGCAGCAAGAAGGCGCGCGTCCGGCACGCTAACGAGCGCGGCGCGTCCGCACGCGCCGCCGAGGGGAACGGCTCATGGCATGGCTCGTCGTGGCGCTCGCCGTCGCGGGCGCGATCCTGATCTTCAACGAAGCGGCCGCACTCTGGTGGCTCGCCGTCCTCTGCGTGTGGCTCGCGACCGTGGTGCTGACCCACGCGGTAGGCGTCGTCGCTTGCGTCGCACTGGGCGTCGTCCTCATCGTGCCGGCGTTCATTCTTGCGCTCGCGCCGTTGCGACGCACGCTTATCAGCCGGCACGTGCTAGCGCTGTTTCGCCGCGCGTTACCCGAGATGTCGCGGACCGAGCGCGACGCGATCGAAGCGGGCACAGTCTGGTGGGACGCCGAACTTTTTACGGGCCGGCCAGATTGGGATACGTTGCTCGCGCACGGCCCACCGGTGCTATCGGACGAGGAACGCGCGTTCGTCGACGACGAGTGCGCGAGGCTCGCCGATCTCGCCAACGATTGGGAGACGACCGCACGCTGGCAGGACCTTTCGCCACAAGCCTGGGCGTATATCAAAACCCGGGGCTTTCTCGGCATGATCATCGACAAGCAGCACGGGGGCAAAGGGTTTAGTGCCTACGCGCATTCGCAAGTGGTCATGAAGCTCGCGTCGCGCTGTTCGGCGGCCACGGTATCGGTCATGGTGCCGAACTCGCTGGGCCCCGCCGAATTGCTGCTTCATTACGGCACCGACGCCCAGAAAGCCCACTACTTGCCTCGTCTCGCACGCGGCGAGGAGATTCCTTGCTTTGCGTTGACGAGCCCCTACGCCGGTTCCGACGCCGCCGCCATTCCCGATGTCGGCATTGTCTGCAAGGGCGTGCACGAGGGCCGCGAAACGCTGGGCTTTAAGGTGACGTGGGATAAGCGCTATATCACGCTGGCCCCGATCGCCACCGTGCTCGGCCTCGCGTTTCGCGTGCTCGATCCCGAGCATCTGCTCGGTAGCGACGACGAGCCTGGCATCACCTGTGCGCTGATCCCCACCTCGCATCCGGGCGTCGCGATCGGGCGTCGCCATTGGCCGCTTAACGCCGTCTTCCAAAACGGCCCGACCTCGGGCAACGATGTGTTTATTCCGATCGATTGGGTAATCGGCGGCCCCGCGCAAGTCGGCAACGGCTGGCGCATGCTCATGGAATGCCTCGCGGCGGGCCGTGCGATCTCGTTGCCTTCGGCCGGCGTCGGCACGGCAAAACTCGCTGTACGCGGAACGAGCGCCTACGCCGCACTGCGCCGTCAGTTCAAAACGCCGATCGGCAAGTTCGAAGGCATTCACGAAGCGCTCGGCCGCATGGGCGGCAATCTCTATGTCATGGATGCCATGCGGCGGCTTTGCGCACAAGCTGTCGATCTCGGCGAGAAACCGGCGGTCTTGTCTGCGATCGCGAAATACCACGTGACGGAGCGCGCCCGGCGCGTCATCAACGACGCGATGGACATCGCCGGTGGCAAAGGCATTTGCCTGGGGCCCTCGAATTTCCTCGCGCGGGCCTATCAGCAATTGCCGATTTCGATCACCGTCGAGGGCGCCAATATCCTCACGCGCTCGCTGATCGTCTTCGGCCAGGGTTCGATACGTTGCCATCCGTATCTGCTCAAGGAAATGACGGCAGCGCGCGACGACGATCGACAACGCGCCTCGATCGCGTTCGATCACGCGCTGTTCCGCCACGCCGCGTTTCTTGCCTCGAATGCGCTGCGCAGTTTGGTCCACGGCATCACGTGCGGCGCAGGGTTGAAACGGCCGCGCGGCGCGAGCGCGGCTCTGGCTAACTACTATCGCGCGGTCAACCGCCTTTGCATCGCATTCGCCTTCGTAGCCGATGCGTCGATGCTGTTGCTGGGCGGCGCGTTGAAGCGGCGCGAGCGGCTCTCGGCGCGATTGGGCGACGTCCTGTCGCAGCTCGTGCTGATGTCCGCGACCCTCAAACGCTTCGAGGACGAAGGCGCGCACGCCGAAGATCTGCCGTTCGTCCGTTGGGCGATCAAGGATGCGCTGCTCGCCGCCGATCAGGCATTCGAAGGACTCTTCGCGAATTATCCGAATCGATTCGCCGCCGCGATCATTCGCGCGCTAGCGTTTCCGTGGGGCTTGCGTCGCCGCCCGCCGTCCGACGCGCTCGTGAGCACCATCGCGCTCTTGATTCAAACGCCGTGCGGTGCGCGCGATCGGCTATTGGCCGATTCGCATGTGCCGGCCCAGGCCGATTCCGACGATCCGATCGCCTGCGGCGAGCGTTTGCTGGAACTATGTCTGCAGGTGGCCGAGATCGAAACGAAGTTGCGGGACGGCGTGCGCTCGGGCCGTGCCCAACCGATGCCGCAAAGTCTGGCTCAGTTGCCGCAGTGGGCGCAGACCGCCGAAGCGTTCGGTTGGATCGACGGGACCGAGCGCGATGTCTTGATTCGCTACGCGCGAGATGGCGAGGCATTCATACGAGTAGACGATTTTCCAACCGATTTCGGCCGCGCGGAAAACCGGGCGGACGCTCCCGGCCATGCCGCACCGGGAACGGCGGCACGCGATGCCGATGGAGCAACCGAGCCCACGCTGCCGGCCGCTTTTCCGAGCAACGCCGGTCCACATTGATCCACATGGATCGATATCGATTGCCGCGGCATGCGTAGGCGCGCCGCCTCGGTCGCAGCGGCGACGACAACTCAGGGAGACAACGAATTGGATCAACGCATGGCCCCGCAGGCGGCATCCAGTGCCGCAGGTCATCCAGGCCCCTCCGAAACATTAGCCGCTTCCGATACATTAGGCCCCGCCGCTGCCTTCGCCCCCCTGAACGCCTTGAACGCCTCGGGCGCTGCCGCGCCTTCGCCTAGCACGGGCTCAGCGAGCCCACCGCAAGCCGACGCGCCCAATACGGACGGCGTCTGGTACGCCTCGTATCCGCCAGGCGTGCCGCACGAGATCGACGTCACGCAGTACCAATCCGTCGTCCATTTCTTCGACGACTGCACGTCGCGCTTTCGCGGCCGGACGGCCTTCGTGAGCATCGGCTCCGAGATGTCGTACGACACCCTGGCCCGCAAAGCGAAGGCATTCGCGGCCTATTTGCAGCGTATCGGCATCCAGCGCGGCGACCGAGTCGCCATCATGCTGCCCAATACGTTTCAATATCCGGTCTGTTTATTCGGAGTCCTAAAGGCGGGGGCCGTCGTCGTCAACGTCAATCCGCTGTATACGCCGCGAGAACTCGCGCATCAGTTGAAAGACAGCGGCGCGAAGGCGATCGTCGTGTTCGAGAATTTTGCGAAGACGCTCGAGCAAGCGCTACCCGGTACGGCTGTCGAGCACATCGTCGTCACCGCGCTGGGCGATCTGCTGGGCGACGGGATCAATGCGAAGGGCCGAGTGCTGAACTTCGTCGTCAAGCATGTGCAAAAGATGGTGCCGCCCTACCACCTGCCCCATGCGGTGCGACTGCGTGCCGCGCTGGCTTTGGGGGCGCGCTCGCCCCTCGCGCCGACGATCCTCACGCCCGATGAACTCGCGTTTCTTCAGTACACGGGGGGCACCACGGGCGTAGCGAAAGGGGCAATGCTCACGCACCGGAACATCGTCGCCAACCTGCTCCAAGCGAAAGCGTGGGCCGAGCGCCAGTTGACGGCCGATATCGAAACCGTGCTCACCCCGCTACCGCTTTATCACATTCTTTCGCTGACGGTGAACGGCCTGATTTTCCTCGGCCTGGGCGGGCGCAACATCCTGATCGCCAATCCTCGCGACATGAAGCGCGTCATGCAGATCTTGCGCAATCAAACGTTCACGGGGATCCTCGCCATCAACACGCTCTACAAAGCCTTTCTCGATAACGAAGAATTCTGCAAACGCGACTTCTCCAACCTGAAGCTCGCGATGGCCGGCGGGATGGCGACGCAGCGCGCTGTCGCAGATCGTTTCAAAGCCGTGACCGGCAAACCGATCGTGGAAGGATACGGGCTGACGGAATGCTCGCCGATCGTGGCGCTTAGCCCCGTCGATTTGCAGCACTTACGGGAATTCGACGGCTCGGTCGGGCTGCCCGCGCCATCGACGATCGTGCGCTTTCGCAAGGACGACGGCACCTGGGCCTCTGTCGGCGAGGCCGGCGAGCTTTGCGTGAAAGGTCCGCAGGTCATGAAAGGCTATTGGATGCGGCCCGAGGAGACGGCGAAAGTCCTCGATGCAGACGGCTGGCTCGCGACCGGCGACATCGGCGTGATGGATCCGAATGGCTTCATCAAGCTCATCGATCGAAAGAAGGACATGATTTTGGTCTCGGGCTTCAACGTTTATCCGAGCGAAATCGAGGATGTCATCGCGATGCACCCGGATGTGCGCGAAGTCGCGGCGATCGGCATACCCGACGATGCGCAAGGCGAACGCGTGAAGGTGTTCATCGTCCCGCGCACACCGAGTCTCACGCGCGACGACATCCTGCAGCACTGCCGCCAACATTTGACCGGCTATAAGGTGCCGAAGCTGATCGAGTTCCGCGATGAGCTGCCGCAAACGAACGTCGGCAAGATCCTGCGTCGCACGTTGCGCGACGAGGAACTCGCCAAGCTCGGGATGTCGCGCAACGCTACCTGAGCCTAAATACCGTGGTCGCTCGCCGCCGATGAGTTCGCGGCGCACTGCAACGCAGCGCCGCGAGCATTTCACCCGTCTGCGGGAAAGAGCAAATCGCTTATTGCGTCCGCTGCCCACAGTGCCATTGAGATATTGTTCGTTCATGATAGGCACGGCTGCCACGACATCGACAAAAGGTGCGTGTGAGATACCGTTTTTCTAGCGCGTCGGCGTGCGCTTGTGCCCCCACCGGGACGCGCGATGCGCCGAGGCGGTGCAAAACATCGTCGAAAAACGACTTAGTCGCGCGTGGATCTAGTCGATCTTGGCCAAATCGATACGCGCTTCTCGCGCCCGGGGTAAAATCCCCGCCAACTGTGAATCGTGCGCGCATCGTCGCGCAGCCGCCAACCAACCGTGGAGCAGCCCTCGCTGCTGTACTAGCAATGCCGAACCCGTCCGAATCGCATCCGCAGAACGACTTCATGAACGCCGCGCGCAAGGAGCGCAAGCGCGTCGAAATCTATCTCGTCAACGGCATTCGCCTGACGGGGTGCATCGAGTCGTTCGATCAATATCTCGTCATGCTGCGCACGCCCGTCGGCTTGCAAGGCATCTACAAGCGTGCCATCTCGACGATTCAAATCGATACCGGCACGCGGCCGGGCCCGCGTGGTCCGCGCACCGGCGGTTACGGCGACCGCCATGGGCCGCGCGAAGGATCTGGCCCGCGCGAGCACCGCGACGCTCGTGAAGGGCGCGAACCGCGAGAACCCCGAGAACCGCGCGAACCGAGGGAAAGCTACGGGGCGCCGTCGGCTCCTGAGCACCGTTCATCGGATGGACCGGTCGTGGTCACGCGCCGACGCCGGCCGTTCAGTACGCTGCAAAGCGGCCCGTCCAGCGAAACCACCAATAGCGAGAGCAACAACGAAACCAACGGGTCGGCCCACCGCGACGAATAAGCACGCGCGGGCATAACCGAAGGTCCCTCATCTTGCGCCGTTGCGGCCAAATCAGCCGCAACGGCGCAATGCATTTCACCCGGTCGCGCTTGAAGATGTCATCGCGCGGCACGTTGTAGATGCGCGCGACCTATTGTTCGTACGATTTTTCGTCAATGCGTTGAAGGCTTGGTATACCTGTATGCCGCATTCAACCCCAAGGATATGCCACCGAAAATCGATTCCACCGCCGATGCACTCGCGCAATCGCTGCGCGACGCCATCTCGCGAGGCGAGCTATGCGACGGCACGCGGCTCGTCGAACGTGAGCTTGCCGCGCGCTTCGGCGTCAGCCGAATTCCATTACGTGAAGCGCTGAAGAAGCTCGAAGCCGAAGGCCTGATCGAGATCTATCCGAATCGTGGCGCCGTCGTCAGCACGTTGACGCGTAGCGATATCGACGAAATCTACGCCATGCGAACGCTACTGGAAGGCGATGCGATCTTCCGTTCCGTGAAGCAAATGGATGAGGAAACGCTTGTGCGCGCCGACCTCGTGCATCGTCTCTTAGGCAAGGCCAAAACGCCTGACAAGCAAGGCGAGTTGAACCGCGAGTTCCACGAACTCCTGTATGCGCCGTGCGGTAATGCGCGGCAATTGAAGGCAATCGGCGAGTTGCGAGGGCAGGTGGAACGTTACGAACGATTGCAAAGCACACTGCTCGCCGATACGGCCGCGTTCCAAGACGAGCACGCCGCCATTTTGCAAGCCTGCCGGGAGCGCGACGCCCGCAGCGCACGCGCCATGACAGTCGAGCATCTAGCGAGCGCGAAACGCATCGCGCTACAGGTGGTCGCGCAAACCGTCGCCGCACCACAGGACGTCCACTCCCCCGCCCGCGCGCGTCGCAAACGGTGAGGCCAAAGCCTCCCCCGATGCGTGGCTTAGCCTGCTAGGCCGCGCACGGGAGAGAACGCTAAGACATCGACGGTAGACAGGGCAAATCGCACGCGCCCCGCCCCGGGCGCTTTAACGCTTGTGGTAACGCGAGCGCGTATGCGAATGCGGCAAGCCCTGCTCGGTCTGGCGCTGCAACAAATGAATGTGTTGCCGCACCGCGCTCAGTTGGTCTTGCGCGGCCGCCTTTTGCGTCTGCAACGCAACGGCTTCCTCGCGTGCCTGTTTCTGGCGGGTCGCAACCAATTCCTGTTGCTTGCGCGCGACGTCAAGGTCCGCTTGCAGACGATCGGCTCGAGCTTGCGCCTGCGCGATCAGCGCTTCGGTATAGGTCTTCTGTGCCGCCAGTACCGTACGCTGGATTTCGACATCGGCGAGTTGGGCGCTGCGACGCACGAAATCCGCATAGACGGCTTCGGCATAGTCCTGTTTCGTCGTCTTGATTACGCGCCAGTAATTCTTCTGCTGAAAGAGCGCGACGTAATACGTCATGTCCTTTCCATTAAGAAGCAAGCTCGCGCCGTACGTGCCGTTGTAGGCCGTGCGCAATTCCGAAAGCTCGTTACCGTGCATCAGCCGTTGCAATTCAGCAACGTTCCCCTGAGCTTCCGACGTGTCGTCAGCCGGCGATGCCGACGCCGACTCGTCCGCGGACGTCACGGGAGCCGACAGCTGCGTTGATGCAACAGGCGCCGCGGCGACTACAGGTGCCGCCGGCGCGGCGGCCGTTGGTGCAACGTTTGCGGCGGTGTCCGCGGCCGATTGGGCCGTGGCACAGCCGTTTATACCCAATCCCCCGATTGCGATAAGCGCTGCAAGCGCGGTCCCCCGCATACGCGAATAATGGCTCATGTGTGGTTTCCTGCACGAATAGTTCTACTTATGAGACAGCTCGTCTTAAGCGCGTCATTATCCCTCACTTTCCCACGTTCCGGGCTTGTCATCGAGAGTCGGAGACATCCGCTTTTTTCCCACAAGACTTTTAGACTGAACCCGAGGTATCGTGCTGGGTCTTGCCACCGCAATGCGTGCGAAGCTAGCGCGGCGAGCACGCGCGTTCGCCCATGTCCCATTGCTGCGATCGGCGCTCGCTTCCGTCAGTTCGAGACGGTCAACCCGCCGTACTTCCTTCAACACTATCGAGACGCGGCCGAACCCACATTGCCCGCTTGCCGTTACACGCGTCCGCCCCCCTGCCGACTAGAGCTACCACTATCAATCGAGCGCCGATTTTCACGCGTATCCTCGGAAAATTCATAGAAGACGCAACACGAAGCGACTCGCCGCTGTGCATGGACACACAGCCGATTGATCAACAGGAGGAAGACATGACGCATTTCTCGCATCGAGCCAAAAACAGGGCTTGGAACGCGATCAAACGCGCCACGGCAGCGGGTGCGCTGCTGGCAGCGGCCGCCGCCGCGTTTGCGCAAGGCACCGATACGCCCGTCGGCGTTTGGCGAACGATCGACGACAACACGCATCAACCGAAAGCACTGGTTCAGATCACGGAAAGCGCGGACGGAACGCTGAGCGGCAAGGTGATTAAGGGACTCAATCCGCACGACAACCCGGGCAAACAATGCACGGCCTGTACTGACGATCGCAAGGATCAGCCGATCCTCGGTATGACCATTATTAAAAACATGAAGCAGGACGGCGACAAGTGGGACGGCGGCAACATCCTCGATCCCGAGAACGGGAAGATCTATAAGTGCAACATGCACCTAGAGGACGGCGGACAGAAGCTCGTCGTGCGCGGCTTCATCGGTATTTCGCTGCTCGGCCGCTCGCAAACGTGGATCCGAGAAGACTCGGCCGCCCAAGCGAAGAACTAACGCGGTAAAGCGGTAAAGCGGCCGCGCAGGCCCGGCGAGGTTGCCCTCGCCTATGCCCGCCTGTGTGTCCCCGTCTGCGCGGCCTGAGCGGCCTGAGCAGCCGCCCCTCACGCGACAAACCCGTTCGCCCGTGCCCGTTATGCGGCACGGCGCAGCGAAGCCAAGTAGGTCAATCTTGGTAAATCAACCGTGACGAACGCGGGCGAAGGCGCCGGACGCGGTTGCGCAGGACGTTTTTCTCGCATGCGCGCTTTGATGGTCTCGCACAGCGTCACACCGGCTTCGCCGTATAACCGCGTCAACACGCGCTTAAAGATGCCCGCCGAATACCAAGCGGTAAAGCGACGATGACACGTTTGATAGGCAGGATAGCGCTTGGGAATCGATGCCCAAGCCGCGTTGCTGTAGATCACCCATAGCACGCCGTTGAGCACGGCACGCGTATCGGTTAGGGGACGCCCCCGGACTCGCCCACGAGGGCCCAGTTCGGGAAAGAGCGGCACGATGCGCGCCCATTGTTCGTCCGTGATATCGCTATAGGGAGTCATCCGCGCCTCCTTCTCAAAATAAGGAAGAGGCACGATATGCCGCGTAGCTCGCGGTGCCTATCGGAATAGTCTGAAAGTGCAGCGCAAGGCATGAAGATAGGACGAGGTCCCCCTCACGCCTTTGCCACGCTTATGCCGTGCTTATCCCGTGCTGATGCCGCGCTTTCGAATAAGCGCTAAGTCAGCGATGCATCGACGATCCGACGCGGCGTTTCCAAGTATTCCTTCGACTGCATTTCGACGAGGCGCGATACCGTCCGGCTGAACTCGTTGGCCATCGGCCCTTCGACATACAGCTCTTCGGCGCGCACCGCCGCCGACATCAACAGCTTGACCTTGTGGTCGTAGAAGACGTCGACGAGCCACGTGAAGCGGCGCGCCTCCGATGCCATGCGCGGCGACATCTGCGGCACGTCCGACAGCATCACCGTGTGGAAGCGCGTCGCGAATTCGAGATAGTCGTTCTGCGAGCGCGGGCCGCCGCACAGCGTCGCGAAATCGAACCAGACGACGCCGCCGGCGCGGCGCAGCGCCTTGAGTCTCGCGTGCTTTCGATGTGCAGCAGCGGGCTTTCGTCGCGGCACCGCGGCCAGTCGCGCGATACGCTGTCGCGCAGTCGCCGCGTCGGCCTGCGGCGCCCAGCGGCGTGTGATAGACCTCGACCTGCGCCAGCGTGCGCTGCCGGTAGTCGATGCCGGCGTCGACGTTGATCACGTCGAGCGTTCGCTTGATGCAGCTCGATCGCCGGCAGGATGCGGTCGCGATGCAGGCCGTCGGGATAGAGCGTGTCGGGATCGTAGTTGGACGTCATCACGAACTGCACGCCGTTCGTCGAAGAGCCGATCGAGCAGGCGGTAGCAGGATCATCGCGTCGGCGATGTCGGAGACGTGGAACTCGTCGAAGCAGATCAGGCGATAGCGCTTGCGCGATGCGCTGCGCGCGAGTTCGTCGAGCGGATCGGCCTGGCCTTTGAGGTCCTCGAGCTCGCGGTGCACCTCGCGCATGAACTCGTGGAAGTGCAGGCGCGTCTTGCGCTGCAGCGGCACGACGGCATAAGAAGCAGTCCATCAGGAAGCTCTTGCCGCGCCCGACGCCGCCCCACATGTAGACGCCGCGCGGCAATCGGCGGGTGAACGACGAGCTTGCGCAGCGCCGAAGAGCGACGCGCCTTGTAGTGCGACCCACTCCGTTATAGCAGCGCTGCAGACGATCGACAGCCGCTCGTTGCGCCGCGTCGGACGCGTAGCCCCGCGTCTGTGAGCTCGTGCTCGTAATATTCGATGACGTTCATCGTGCAAATACAAAAAGACAAAGGCGGGAGAGCGCTGCCCTGCCCGCCTTCATCGTGGCCCCTCGCTTGCCGGCCAAGCCAGCGCTTATCCAGCGCTTAGCGTGCGCTTCGCGCCCGCCTCGGGGGGAGGCAAGCCAAGCTCGGGGCGGCCCGGCGCGAAAACCTAGCCGAAGACGTTACTTGTTCAGCGCGCGCTTATCGACGGCGAGCGCCGCTTCGCGCATCACTTCCGACAACGACGGGTGCGCATGGCAAATGCGGCCGATGTCTTCCGACGCAGCCTTGAACTCCATCGCCACGACCGCCTCGGCGATCAGATCCGACGCGATCGGCCGAGATGATGTGCACGCCCAGCAATTCGTCGGTCTTCGCATCGGCGATCATCTTGACGAAGCCATCGGACTTCGCCGATGCCGCGCGCACGGCCGTTGGCCATGAACGGGAATTGGCCCGTCTTGATCTCGCGGCCTTCGGCCTTCAGTTGCTGCTCGGTCTTGCCGACCCAAGCGATTTCCGGCTCGGTGTAGATGACCCACGGAATGGTGTTGTAAGTCGACGTGCGGCTTTTGGCCGGCGATGCACTTCGGCCACCAGCGACGCCTTCGTCCTCGGCCTTGTGCGCCAGCATCGGCCCGCGCACGACGTCGCCGATCGCCTACACGTTCGGGACGCTGGTGCGGCAGTGGTCGTCGACGTCGATGAAGCCGCGCTCGTTCGAGCTTCAGGCCGATCGACTTCGAGACCGAGGTTATCCGTGTTCGGCACGCGGCCGATCGAGACGATCAGGCGGTCGGCCTCGAGCGTCTGTGCGTTGCCGTCTTTGTCCGTGTAGGCGATCGTCACGCCGTCGTTCGACGCCTTCACTTCGCCGATCTTGACGCCGAGCTGAATGTCGAGCCCTTGCTTCTTGAAGAGCTTCGCCGCTTCCTTGGCGAGCGCTTCGTCGGCCGCGCCGAGGAATGCCGGCAGCGCTTCGAGCACCGTGACGTCGGCGCCCAGACGGCGCCAGACCGAACCCAGTTCGAGGCCGATCACGCCGGCACCGATGACGGCGAGCTTCTTCGGCACGGCGTCGAACGCGAGCGCGCCTTCGTTGTCGGCCACGATCTTGTTGTCGACCGGCACGTTCGGCAGGTGCGCGCGCCTTCGAGCCCGTCGCGATGATGACGTTCTTGGCCGTGACGACTTCCGCCGCACCTTCGCCGCTCACCTCGATCTGCACGCCGCCGTCGTTCTTGCCGACGAACTTGCCGTGGCCCTTGAGCCACGTGATCTTGTTCTTCTTGAACAGGTATTCGATGCCGCCCGTCATCTTTTCGACGATGCCATCCTTGCGGGCCATCATCTTCGCGATGTCGATCTTCACGTCGCCGACGGCGATGCCGTGGTCGGCGAGATGATGCGACGCGTTTTCGAACTCTTCCGACGAAGCAAGCAGCGCCTTCGACGGAATGCAGCCGACATTCAGGCAGGTGCCGCCGAGCTTGAGCGCGCCGGCCGGGTTCTTCCACTTTTCGATACAGGCGACGCTCTTGCCGAGCTGCGCGGCACGCATCGCGGCAATGTAGCCGCCCGGGCCCGCGCCGATCACGACGACGTCAAATTCTTGGGACATGACAATCCTTTCGATTGCGTGGCGCGGCGCGAAACGTCGCGCCACGCCACGGTTTCATTCATTGCATTTGAAGTGCACGCACGCGAACGCGAGCACTTGCACCGGCATTACAGGTCGAGCAGCAGGCGAGCCGGATCTTCCAGCGCGTCTTTCATGGCCACGAGCGACAGCACGGCTTCGCGGCCGTCGATGATGCGGTGGTCGTACGACAGCGCGAGATAGTTCATCGGACGGATGACGATCTGGCCGTTTTCGACGACGGCGCGCTCCTTCGTCGCGTGCACGCCCGAGGATCGCCGACTGCGGCGGGTTGATGATCGGCGTCGACAACATCGAGCCGAACACGCCGCCGTTGGAGATCGAGAACGTGCCGCCCGTCATTTCTTCGATCGACAGCTTGCCGTCCTTCGCCTTCTGGCCGAATTCGGCGATCTTCTTCTCGATGTCGGCGAGCGACAGTCTGATCGGCGTTGCGCAGGATCGGCACCACGAGGCCGCGCGGCGAACCGACGGCGATACCGATATCGAAATAGCCGTGATAGACGATGTCGTTACCGTCGATCGACGCGTTCACGAGCGGGAACTTCTTCAGCGCATGGACGGCCGCCTTCACGAAGAACGACATGAAGCCGAGCTTGACGCCGTGCTCCTTCTCGAACTTGTCCTTGTACTTGTTGCGCAAGTCCATGACCGGCGCCATGTTCACTTCGTTGAACGTCGTGAGGATGGCATTCGTTTGCTGCGACTCGAGCAGACGCTCGGCAATACGCGCGCGCAGGCGCGACATCGGCACGCGCTGTTCGGGGCGGTTCTGCAGCCACGCTTCGGCCGACGCCGGCGCTTTCACGTCCGGCAGCGACGGTTTGGCCGGCTTAGCGGCCGGCGCAGCAGCCGGTGCCCGTGCGGCAGGCGCGCCCGCGCCCAACACGTCGCCCTTCGTGATGCGGCCGTCGCGGCCCGTACCCGGCACCTGATCGGCCGCGAGGTTCTTCTCTGCCATCAGCTTGCCGGCGGCCGGCGAAGCCACGGCGCCGGCCGTCGCCGTCGCAACGGCTGCCGCGGCGGCAGGCGCGGCAGCGGCGGTCGCAGCCGGAGCGGCCGCGGCAGCCGGAGCGGCGGCCGCTCCGGCCTTGCCTTCCGTATCGATCTTCGCGAGCAGTTGCTCGGATTCCACCGTCGCGCCGTCGGCAACGAGGATTTCGGCCATCACGCCCGAATCCGGTGCCGGCACTTCGAGCACGACCTTGTCCGTTTCGATTTCGACGAGGATTTCGTCGCGCGTCACCGCTTCGCCGGGCTTCTTCTTCCACTGAAGCATCGTGCCTTCCGAAACCGACTCCGAAAACTGCGGAACCTTGACCTCAACAATAGCCATTTGATCTTTCCTGAACTCTTAAATCTGGTGTGGGAGGCGAACCGGGCCTTGCGTCGCGACACGCGCTTCTCGCGCCGGATACGACGCGGGAAAGCGCACTTGCGCTTTCCCGGTTCACCCTCAATCTAGTTATTTGGCGATCTGCGTGCTCTTGAGCCGGCCGAACGCGCCTTCAATCAGCGCCTTCTGCTGCTCGTAGTGCTTCGCGTAGTAACCAACCGCGGGCGAGGCCGAAGCCGGGCGGCCGCTGTATGCCAGCTTCTGCCCTTCCCTCATGCCTTCCTTCAAGTGGTGTTCGACGTAGAACCACGGGCCTTGATTTTGCGGCTCGTCCTGCACCCACACCACTTCCGTCGCGTTGTCGTACTTCTTGATCTCCGCTTCGAACTGCTTGTGCGCGAACGGATAGAGCTGTTCGATCCGCACGATCGCGACGTCGTTCGCCTTCGCTTCGCGACGATGCGCCACGAGATCGTAGTAGACGCGGCCCGAGCACGCGACGACACGCTTGACCTTCTTCGCATCGATCGTGCCGTCGACTTCGCCCAGCACCGGCTGGAACGAACCGTTGGCGAGTTCGGACAGATCCGATACCGCTTCCTTGTGGCGCAGCAGCGACTTCGGCGTCAAAACGATGAGCGGCTTGCGGAACAAGCGGATCATCTGGCGACGCAGGAGGTGGAAGATTTGCGCCGGCGTCGTGGGCTGCACGACTTGCATATTGTGGTCGGCGCACAGCTGCAGGAAACGCTCGACGCGTGCCGACGAGTGCTCGGGGCCTTGACCCTCGTAGCCGTGCGGCAACAACATGGTCAGCCCCGAAACGCGGCCCCACTTCACTTCGCCCGACGAGATGAACTGATCGATCACGACTTGCGCGCCGTTGACGAAATCGCCGAACTGCGCTTCCCACGCCACGAGCGTGTTCGGCTCGGCCGTCGAGTAGCCGTATTCGAAGCCGAGCACGGCTTCTTCGGACAGCACCGAATCGATCACCGTGAACTTGGCTTGGCCATCGGCGACGTTTTGCAGCGGGATGTACGTGCCGTCGTTCCAGCGCTCGCGGTTTTGATCGTGCAACACCGCGTGACGGTGCGTGAACGTGCCGCGGCCCGAATCTTGACCCGTCAGACGCACGGCATAACCCGACGCGACGAGCGACGCGTAGGCCAGGTGTTCGCCCATGCCCCAATCGAGCGGCGCCTCGCCACGGCCCATCGCGCGGCGGTCGTTCACGACACGCTCGACGAGCGGGTGCACCTTGAAGTTCTCCGGCACCGTCGTGATGCGCTCGGCCAAACGCTTCAGCTCGGCCAGCGGCACGGCCGTATCGGCCGCATCGGTCCACTTGCGGTTCAGGAACGGCATCCAATCGACGGCGTATTTGCTCTTGTAGTTCGAGAGCACCGGATCGATCGTATGGTGGCCTTCGTCCATCGCTTGACGGAACGCCTTGACGAAGCTTTCGACGTCTTCGGCCGCGATCACCCCTTGCTGCACGAGTTTCTCGGCATACAAGGCGCGCGTGCCCGGGTGTTGGGCGATCTTCTTGTACATCAGCGGCTGCGTCACAGCCGGCGTATCTTGCTCGTTGTGGCCGAGCTTGCGGAAGCAGACGATGTCGAGCACGACATCCTTGTGGAACTGCATCCGGAAATCGATCGCGATCTGCGTAGCCAGCACGACGGCTTCGGGATCGTCGCCGTTCACGTGCAGCACCGGCGCTTCGATCATCTTGACGACGTCCGAGCAGTACAGCGTCGAGCGCGCATCGCGCGGATCGGACGTGGTAAAGCCGATCTGATTGTTGATGACGATATGCAGCGTGCCGTGCGTGCCGTAACCGCGCGTTTGCGCGAGGTTCAGCGTTTCCATGACGACGCCCTGCCCCGCGAAGGCCGCATCGCCGTGAATCTGCACGGGCAGCACTTGCAAGCCGTTCTCGTCGCCGCGGCGATCCATCCGGGCCTTGGCCGAGCCTTCGACCACCGGGTTGACGATTTCGAGGTGCGACGGGTTGAACGCGAGCGACAGGTGCACGGGGCCGCCGTCGGTGGCGACGTCCGACGAGAACCCCTTGTGGTACTTGACATCGCCGGCCGGCAGATCGTCGACGTGCTTGCCTTCGAATTCGGCGAACAGATCGGCCGGCATCTTGCCGAGGGTATTCACGAGTACGTTCAGACGGCCGCGGTGGGCCATGCCGATGACGATTTCCTGCACGCCCTTCGCGCCTGCGTGACGAACGACTTCGTCCATCGAGGCGATGAAGCTTTCACCGCCCTCGAGCGAGAAACGCTTCTGACCGACGTACTTCGTGTGCAGATAGCGCTCGAGCCCTTCGGCTGCCGTCAGGCGATTGAGGATGTGCTTCTTTTTGTCTGCAGAAAACACCGGCGTAGCGCGGATCGATTCGAGCTTTTCTTGCCACCAGCGCTTCTGTTCCGGATCGCTGATGTACATGAACTCGGCGCCGATGGTGCCGCAATACGTATCGCGCAAGCCTTTGACGATGTCGCGCAGCGATGCTTGCTCGAACCCGAAGTAGAGATTGCTCGCGCTGAACGTCTGGTCCATATCGGCTTCGGTGAAGTCGTAGAACGCAGGTTCGAGCTCGGGGATGGCGGGCCGCTCACGGCGCTTCAACGGGTCGAGGTTGGCCCACTGCGAGCCAAGGAATCGATAAGCGCTGATCAGCGATTGGACGTGGACTTGCTTTCGCGCGGTGGCGAGATTCCCGCCTGCTGCGGCCTCGCGCGGGATGAAGGCATTGGCCTTCGCGCGCTGGGCGAACGATTCGACGATAGGGCCATGAGCCACGTCGCTTGCCGCGCTGCCGTCCGAGGCAGGCACGTTCTGCAACGCGTCGAAATATTCGCGCCAGTTTTCGGGCACGGACGCCGGGTTATCTAGATATTGCTCGTACAATTCTTCGACGTACGGAGCGTTGCCGCCGAACAAATACGAGTTCAGCTGGAATTGCTTCATCATGTTTACGCTCACCTTTCTTCGAGCTTCTCGAGAAATAGCGGGTTACTCAACCTTCCGCGACACGGCCTGACCGTTTAGCGGATTGCGCGAATCAAGTCTTGCTTGGAAGGACCTAAAACTAGCAGCATCGCGCAGCATATCACAGAACGAATATTTGAGATTGGCCGGAATCGCTGCGATTGTCCGTTCGGCCAGATCCAAATGCCGTTTTCAGCTTTTTTTAGGGCTAATTGGCCACCCAGAGCGGAGCGCACACGCCGGCCAACTTCGATTTCGCATGCGGCGGCGGCATGCTGGGTTCGACTGCCATCCCCGAAAAAACAAGCCCCTCGTCCAGCCGTGCCGGACGAGGGGCTCTACACCACGCGCAATTCGAGTTCGGTCTTAGTCGGCCGACCCTTCGCGGCTCGCACGACGGCGCTCGTGCTCCTTCAAATGGCGCTTGCGCAGGCGGATCGACTGCGGCGTGACTTCCACGAGTTCGTCGTCGTCGATGAATTCGACCGCGTATTCGAGCGACATTTGGATCGGCGGCACGAGGCGAACCGCTTCATCGGTGCCCGATGCGCGGACGTTCGTGAGCTGCTTGCCCTTGATCGGGTTCACGACGAGATCGTTGTCGCGGCTATGGATGCCGATGATCATCCCTTCGTACAGCGCATCGCCCGGCTTTACGAACATACGGCCGCGATCCTGCAGCTTCCACAATGCATAGGCCACGGCGGCGCCGTCGTCTTGCGAGATCAGCACGCCGTTGCGGCGCTCGCCGAGCGTACCTTCCTTCACAGGCGCGTATTCGTCGAACACGTGGCTCATCGAGGCCGGTGCCGCGCGTAAGCGTCATGAATTCGCCCTGGAAGCCAATTAGCCCGCGCGCCGGGATCTTGTACTCGAGGCGCGTGCGGCCACGGCCGTCGGACGCCATATCGAGCAGTTCGCCCTTGCGGCGGCCGAGTTCTTCCATGACGCCGCCTTGATGGCCGTCTTCGAGGTCGACCGTCAATTGCTCGTACGGCTCGTGCTTCACGCCGTCGATTTCGTGCAACACGACGCGCGGACGCGACACGGCCAGCTCGTAGCCTTCGCGACGCATGTTTTCGATCAGGATCGTCAGGTGCAATTCGCCGCGGCCCGACACTTCGAACACCGTCTCATCGCCGGTGTCGCGCACGCGCAGCGCCACGTTGTGATTGAGCTCGCGCGTCAGGCGATCGCGGATTTGGCGGCTCGTCACGAACTTGCCTTCCTTGCCCGCCAGCGGCGACGAGTTCACGAGGAAGTTCATCGTCAGCGTCGGCTCGTCCACCGTGATCATCGGCAGGGCTTCGGGCTTATCGGGCGAGCAGATCGTCGCGCCGATCCCGATGTCTTCGATCCCGTTGATGAGCACGATGTCGCCCGCTTGCGCCTCTTCCACCTGAACGCGATCGAGACCGTGGAACGACAACACTTGGTTGATCTTGCGATTGAACACTTCGCCCTCGGGCCCGAAGCGCAGCGCAACCGACTGGCCGGGCTTGATGCGACCGCGCGCAACGCGGCCCACGCCGATGCGGCCGACGTAGGTCGAGTAATCGAGCGAGGTGATCTGCAATTGCAGCGGACCTTCCGGATCGGCATCGCGCACGGGAACGTGTTCGAGGATCGCGTCGAACAGCGGACGCATATCGCCTTCGCGCGCGCCGGCATCGAGCGACGCGTAGCCGTTCAGGCCCGACGCGTAGACGATCGGGAAATCCAGTTGTTCTTCGGTCGCGCCCAGCTTGTCGAACAGGTCGAACGTTTGATTGATGACCCAATCGATGCGAGCACCCGGGCGGTCGACCTTGTTGACGACGACGATCGGCTTCAGGCCCAACGCGAGCGCCTTTTTCGTGACGAAACGCGTTTGCGGCATCGGGCCTTCGACGGCGTCGACGAGCAACAGCACCGAATCGACCATCGACAGCACGCGCTCCACTTCGCCGCCGAAATCGGCGTGGCCCGGGGTATCGACGATGTTGACGTGCGTGCCCTCATATTCGACCGCGCAGTTTTTCGCCAAGATCGTGATGCCACGCTCTTTTTCGATGTCGTTCGAGTCCATCACGCGTTCCGCGATCTGCTGGTTTTCTCGGAACGTGCCCGACTGGCGAAGCAGCTGGTCGACGAGCGTGGTCTTGCCGTGGTCGACGTGGGCAATGATGGCAATGTTGCGGATAGCGCGAGTCATAGAAATAAGGGGCGGTTGCGTGCGCGAAACAGGATGCGACGGAAGCCAAAAACGGGTGCGCGCACTTTCTGGGTAACTTGAAAGTCTACCACGCCGTTGTGACCGCTGCCTGCCGCATCCTATCGATATTGCATTCGCCCAGCCGCTCGACTCACCGTCCACCCGCAATCCACTCGCAATCTCACTCGCAAGCAAGTTCGCGCCGAACGCGTCATAATAGCGGCCTTCATTAAGGAAACACTTAAGAAAGTGCGGCTCATATAGCGCCGACGCTTGCCCGGGAGGGTTGCCACGCCTATAATCATGCCTAGTCAACTATTGCAATCGCACGGAAATCGCTATGACGAAACCGCCCTCGTCGCTGCCGCCTGAAGTCAGCAGCTACCAGTTGGACGAAAGCGTGGGCTACCTCATCGCCCGGGTGAAATCGAGCCTGTCGAACCTGGTCACGCAGCGGACGCTGGACGACCTAGGTATCACGAGCACGCAAGCGAGCATGCTGTTCATGATCGCTAGCGGCCGCTGCTCGCTGGCGGCGGAACTCGCGCGCGACTACGGGATTGACGCAAGTGCGGTGACTCGGCTGATCGATCGGCTGGAAAAGCGTAATCTGCTGTCGCGAGTGCGCAGTTCAGAGGATCGCCGCGCCGTTCGTCTCGCGGTGACGGACGAAGGACGCGAGCTCGCCGCGCGGATGCCGAACATCTTCGGCGGCGTGCTGGACAAGGCGCTCGCCGGGTTCACGCCGGAGGAAGTGGGATTCTTGAAGAGCATGCTGCGGCGGATCCTGGCCAATACGGGCGATCCCGCCGCGGAATAACGGCGGTACCCGTTCCCGTCGGCCTCGCTTGGCTGACACGGCAACGAGTTTCGTCCTTCAATTGTAAAAAACAAGTTGCAAAGTCCATGATTACATCTACTTCGAAAGGCCGTGCGATCACTCCCCCTCCCGCCTCGCCCCGTGTCCGCACGGTCCGGGCGGCGGTCGCAACCGCCGTTGCAGCACTGGTCATGGCCGGATGCGCCAATTACGCGGGGATCCACAGCGACAAGCACATTGCGTCGGCAGGCACGCTACAAGCGGCACAAAGCCTGCCCGACGAGGGCGGTCAGTGGCCTACGCTCGATTGGGCGAGCCAGTTCGGCGATCCGCAACTGCCCAAGCTCATCGATGAAGCCCTGCAAGGCAATCCGTCGATCGCGCAAGCCCAGGCGCGCCTGGCCAAGGCGCAGTCGTACATCGAAAGCGCGCGCGCCGGCCTGTTGCCGAGCGTGAACGGCAGCTACTCGATCACGCGCGAGCGCCTGTCCGCCAACGGCCTGTACCCGCCCCCGTTCGGCGGCAATTGGTTCACGGAACACAACGCGCTCGCCAGCGCCTCGTGGGACCTCGATCTGTGGGGCAAGAACCGCGCTCGCGTGAATGCGTCCTTGTCGCAGGAGAAAGCGGCCGAAGCGGACATGCAAGAAGCGCGTGTGACGTTGGCGTCGTCGGTTGCGCGCACCTATAACCAGCTCGCGCAGCTCTATGCCCTGCGGGACATCTCCGCGCGCGAGATCCGCAACCGCCAGGAAGTCGGCACGATCACGAACGGGCGGGTGGCGGCCGGGCTCGACACGAACGTCGAAAAGGAAACGGCGCGCGGCAATGTGGCAACCAGCCAGACCAACCTGGCCGACCTCGACGGGCAAATCAAATCGGTCCGCTTCCAATTGGCCGCGCTACTCGGCCAGGGCCCGGATCGGGGGCTGGCCATCGCCGACCCCGTGCTCGCACCCGGCGGGGCCGTGACGCTGCCGTCGAACGTGCCAGCCGATCTGATCTCGCGCCGCCCCGACATTGTCGCGGCCCGTTGGGAAATCGAAGCCGCGCTCGCGAACGTGAAGGAAGCGAAGGCGGAGTTTTTCCCCGACATCAACCTCGCGGCCGGAATCGGTTTCGACGCGTTCGGGTGGAGCCACTTCCTGCTCGCGGCCAGCCGGCAGATCCAAGCGGGACCGGCCATTCACATCCCGATCTTCGATGCCGGCGCGCTGCGCGCCCAACTGAAGGGCCGCTATGCCGATTTCGAACTCGACGTGGCGAATTACAACCAGGCGCTCATCAATGCAATGTCCGATGTGGCGACGCAAGTAGCGTCGATCCGCGCGATCGACAACGAAATGGCGGACGCTCAGCGCGCGCTCGATGCATCGGCCGAGGCGTACCGGTTGGCTGTGATCCGCTACAAGGCGGGCTTATCGCCACAGCTGCAAGTGCTCACGGCCGACAACAACCGGCTGGCGGCGGAGCAGACCGTGACCAACCTCAAGATGAAGCGCCGCGATCTGCAGCTCGCGCTGATTCGGGCGCTCGGCGGCGGCTTCGACGCGCAAGCCGCGGGTGTGGCCGTACCGGCGTCGGGCGCCCTCGCGGCCACATCGTCTTCGGCAGGTTGACCGATACGGCGCATCGCCCTCTCAATCCATAAACCAAGCTAGATTCAACGATAGAGCTTCGAGACGATCGAGACTCGAAAAACGGAGAGCATTTCCATGAGCGACACTCAACAAACCGCCGCGAGCGTGCAGTCGCAGAACAACACCAAGCGCAAGCGCTTGATGGCGCTGCTTATCGGCGTCATCCTCGTCGCGGCCGTCGCATACGGCTTCTACTATTTCCTCGATGCGCGCTTCCACCAGGATACCGACGACGCCTACGTGAACGGCAACGTCGTGCAAATCACGCCGCAAGTGACAGGCACCGTTATCTCCGTGAACGCCGACGATACGCAAACGGTCAAGGCCGGCGATCCGCTCGTCGTGCTCGACGGCGCGGACGCGCGCGTGGCCCTTGCGCAAGCCGAAGCCAACCTTGCCCAAACGGTGCGCCAAGTGCGCGGGCTGTTCGTCAATAACGATCAGTACCAAGCGCAGATCGCCCAACGCGAAGCCGACCTTTCGCGCGCGCAAGACGACCTGCGCCGGCGCATGGCCGTCGCTCAAACGGGCGCGGTGTCGCAAGAAGAAATCTCGCACGCCCGCGATACGGTCAAGTCCGCGCAAGCCGCACTCGACGCCGCGCAGCAGCAATTGGCTTCGAACCGTGCGCTGACGTCGAACACGACCATCGCCACGCATCCGAACGTCCTCGCCGCCGCGGCGAAGGTGCGCGACGCCTATCTGAACAACGCGCGCGACGTGCTGCCCGCCCCCGTGACGGGATACGTCGCGAAGCGCTCCGTACAAGTCGGCCAGCGCGTCTCGCCGGGCACGCCGTTGATGGCGATCGTGCCGCTCGGATCAGTGTGGGTCGACGCCAACTTCAAGGAAGTGCAGCTCACGCATATGCGTATCGGCCAGCCTGTCGAGTTGACGGCCGACATCTACGGTTCGTCCGTCGTCTATCACGGCAAGGTGGTCGGCTTCTCGGCCGGCACCGGTTCGGCGTTCTCGCTGCTCCCCGCGCAAAACGCAACCGGCAACTGGATCAAGGTCGTGCAACGTCTGCCGGTGCGCATCGCCATCGACCCGGCCGAACTGCGCGCGCATCCGCTGCGGATCGGCCTGTCGATGCAAGCCGACGTCGACATCAAGAACGAATCCGGCGATCAGTTGGGCAACGCGCAAAACACGGTCTATCAGACGAACGTGTTCGACAAGTACGGCGACGAAGCCAATGCCGAAATCGCGCGCATCATCGCCGAGAACGCGGGCTCCAACGGCGGTCTAGCGCAGCAAAAGCAACCGAGCGCCGATGGACACGTCGCACAACACGTCGCCCACGTTGGGCACGGCCACGCCGCCAAGGTCGCGAGCAACGGCGCGCGCAGCTGAACTCACACACCGACGTAAAAACACGCCCCTCCACGAAACGACGAAGGATTCGAGGTCACCTGAAGAATGGCTCAGCCCCAAGCTCCTCACCCGCCGCTCACCGGTGCATCGCTGGTAGTCGGCACGATCGCCGTCTCGCTGGCGGTGTTCATGAACGTGCTCGACACGTCGATCGCGAACGTGTCGATCCCGACCATCTCGGGTGACCTCGGCGTGTCCTCCGATCAGGGCACGTGGGTCATCACCTCGTTCGCGGTCGCCAATGCGATTTCCGTGCCGCTGACAGGCTGGCTGACCGAACGGCTCGGACAGGTGCGGCTATTTTTGGCGTCGATCGTGCTGTTCGTGATCTCGTCTTGGATGTGCGGCCTTGCGCCTTCGCTGCCCTTTTTGTTGATGTCGCGCGTGATTCAAGGCGCCGTGGCCGGCCCGATGATTCCGCTGTCGCAAACACTGCTGCTCGCGAGCTATCCGCGCGCGAAGGCGCCGCTCGCGCTGTCGATGTGGTCGATGACCACACTGATCGCGCCCGTGGCTGGGCCGATTCTCGGCGGCTGGATCTCGGACAACATTTCCTGGCCCTGGATCTTCTACGTCAACATCCCCGTCGGCATTGTGGCGGCGATCGCCACCTGGGCCATCTTCCGCACGCGCGATTCCGTCATCAAGAAAGCGCCGATCGATTCGGTCGGCCTCGCCTTGCTCGTGATCTGGGTCGGCTCGCTGCAAGTCATGCTCGACAAGGGCAAGGATCTCGATTGGTTTTCGTCGACGACGGTGGTGGTGCTCGCGCTCACGGCCCTGATCGGGTTCGCGTTCTTCGTCATTTGGGAATTGACGGCGGAGCACCCTGTCGTCGATTTATCGCTCTTCAAGAAGCGTAATTTCACGGGCGGGACGATCGCACTATCGATCGGCTATGGGCTGTACTTCGGCAACCTCGTGCTGCTGCCGCTCTGGCTGCAAACCGATATCGGCTACACGGCCACCGATGCCGGCCTCGTCATGGCGCCCGTCGGCGTGTTCGCGATTCTGCTGTCCCCGGTCACGGGCAAGTTCTTGCCCCGCACGGATCCGCGCAAGATCGCCACGGCGGCGTTCGTCGTGTTCGCGTTGTGCTTCTGGATGCGTTCGCGCTATACCACCGGCGTGGATACATGGTCGCTCGCGCTGCCGACGCTCGTCCAGGGCATTGCCATGGCCGGCTTCTTCATTCCGCTCGTGTCGATCACGCTGTCGGGCCTGCCGGGCAACCGGATCGCCGCGGCGTCGGGGCTGTCGAACTTCGTGCGGATCATGTGCGGCGGTATCGGCACGTCGATCTTCACCACGGCATGGGATCACCGCACGAGTTTTCACCACGCGCAGTTGACCGAGCGCGCCAGCGCGTTCGATCCGACCTTCGGTGCGTCGATGACGCAGCTCGGTTCGATGGGCCTCGATACCTCGCAGGGCTATAGCCTGTTCGATCGGCTCGTGACGCAACAAGCAGCGCAGCTCGGGGTGAACGACCTGTTCTATATTTCGTCGGTCATTTTCATTTTGCTGATCGCGCTGATTTGGATCACGAAACCCGAGCGCTCCGGCGGCGGCGATTCAAGCGCCGCGGCATCGGCGGCGCACTAAGGCGCAAACGAGGAACGCAGCCCCGCGGCCGCTACCGCTACCGCATGATGAGAAACGCCCGGCTCGCCGGGCGTTCTTGCATGGATTCGATGACGCCGCCCCATCTAGCCTAGCGGGTCAAGCCGGCGTCGCCGCCGTTGCGATCAAACGGTCCGGGGCCAGCACCCCGTTTTCGGCGCGGGCCACGCCAAGCAGCGCACCATCTTCCTCTCGATAGACACGGACGCGCGAATCGGCCCCTTCAGGCCGGCCCGACAACGCCGCGCCGATAGCCGGCGGCAGTTCCGCCAAGCGCAGCCGTTGGCCCTGTAGGAAACGCTTCGTTTCCACAAGACCGAGCGCGACGCTCGGAAAGGTCGTGAGCAGCGCATCGACAGGACGTAGGCACGCATCGCGCTCGGCGCCTTCCATTGCCTCGAGCGCCTCGAGCGTCACGGCATGGTCGAGCGTCAGCGCACCGACACCCGTTCGCCTTAGCGCCACGAGGTGGGCACCGCACCCGAGCACCGCCCCGATGTCCTCGGCGAGCGTGCGCACATAAGTGCCCTTGCTGCACGTGACGCGAAACGCCACATCGGGCAACGCGGCACCGATCGATTCGAGCAGATGAATGGTGACCTCGCGCGCGACGCGTTCGACGACCTGGCCGGCCCGCGCATATTCGTACAGCGGCTTGCCGTCACGCTTGAGGGCCGAATACATCGGCGGAACTTGCGCGATCGGCCCACGAAAACGCGCCAGCGCGGCCTCGATCTCGGGCATGCCGACTTCGACAGGACGGGTTTCGAGGATTTCCCCTTCGGCATCGCCCGTGCTCGTACGAATGCCGAGGCGCATCGTGGCCTCGTACGTCTTGTCGGCTTCGAGCAAGTCCTGCGAGAATTTCGTCGCCTCGCCGAAACACAGCGGCAGCAAGCCCGATGCGAGCGGATCGAGCGTACCTGTATGACCGGCTTTCTGAGCGAGGAACAGGCGCTTGGCCCGGATGAGAGCGTCATTGCTCGACAGCCCGATGCCCTTATCGAGCAGCAAGACGCCGTCGAGCGCGCGCCGCGGCACGCGCGGACGTTGAGGTTGTTTCATTGGATAGCTTCACATGCAAAGCGCAGGCGCGGCACGCTGCACCTGCGCTTTGCGTTCAATCGTCGCTTGCGTCTTTCGCGCGCGTGGCATTCGCTTCGTCGATCAAGCGCGACATCTCCACCGCCTTCTCGATCGTTTTGTCGTAGTGGAAGTGCAGCGTGGGCACGGTATGGATGTGCAAGCGCTTGAACAACAGATTGTGCAAATGCCCGGCGGCATGATTGAGCGCGACTTGGGTGGACTGGGCGTCGCCCGTCAGCGTCGTGAAATAGACCTTCGCATGCGCATAATCGGGCGTTAGCTCGACGCTTTGGATCGTGACGAGACCGATGCGCGGGTCTTTCACCTCGCGCATGATGAGCTCGGACAGATCGCGCTGAATTTGATCGGCGATCTGAACGTTGCGATTGGGTGATGTGCGTTTCTTAGACATGATAAATCCGCCTAGCGGTGAGGGCGCAAAAAACAACGGGGCGGAGAAGGCTTGCCGCCTCCTCCGCCCCGAGCCGCGCGCTTGCGATCAGAGCGTGCGCGCGACTTCCGTGACCTCGAACACCTCGAATTGATCGCCTTCAACGATATCGTTGAAGTTCTTGACCGACATCCCGCACTCGAAGCCTTGCTTCACTTCCTTCACGTCGTCCTTGAAGCGCTTGAGCGAATCGAGTTCGCCCGTGAAGATGACGACGTTGTTGCGCAGTACGCGTACCGACGACGAACGCTTGACCACACCGTCCGTGACCATACAGCCCGCCACCGCGCCGATCTTCGGCACCTTGAAGACTTGGCGCACTTCGACCGTACCCGTGACGACCTCGCGTTTTTCCGGCGCGAGCATGCCCGACATGGCCGCCTTCACCTCATCCACTGCGTCATAGATGATGTTGTAGTAGCGGATATCGACGCCGTTCGCCTCGGCCAGCTTGCGTGCCTGTGCATCGGCGCGCGTATTGAAGCCGATGATGACGGCCTTCGATGCCGTCGCCAAATTGACGTCCGACTCGCTGATGCCGCCGACGGCACCGTGCACGATCTGCACGCGCACTTCGTCGGTCGACAACTTCAGCAGCGATTGGACGAGCGCTTCTTGCGAACCCTGCACGTCGGCCTTGACGATGAGCGGCAACATCTGCACTTCGCCCTCGCCCATTTGTTCGAGCATGCTTTCGAGCTTGGCGGCTTGCTGCTTCGCCAGCTTGACGTCGCGGAACTTGCCTTGACGGAACAGCGCGATTTCGCGCGCCTTGCGCTCGTCCGGCAAGACCATGACTTCTTCGCCCGCGGCCGGCACTTCCGACAAACCTTGGATCTCGACCGGAATCGACGGCCCAGCTTCCTTCGTTGGCTTGCCCGTTTCGTCGAGCATCGCACGCACGCGGCCGTAGGCGCTACCCGCCAGCACGACATCGCCGCGCGAGAGCGTACCCGACTGCACGAGAATCGTCGCCACCGGGCCCTTACCCTTATCGAGCTTCGCTTCGATGACGAGCCCCTTGGCCGGTGCCGTCACCGGCGCCTTGAGTTCGAGCACTTCGGCTTGCAGCAGCACGTTTTCGAGCAGATCGTCGATGCCCGCGCCCGTCTTCGCCGAAACCGGCACGAACGGCGAATCGCCGCCGTACTCTTCCGGCACGACGCCTTCCGTGACGAGTTCCTGCTTCACGCGGTCGAGGTTTGCCTCGGGCTTGTCGATCTTGTTGATCGCCACGACGATCGGCACGCCACCCGCCTTCGCATGCGCGATGGCTTCCTTCGTCTGCGGCATGACGCCGTCGTCGGCTGCCACCACCAGAATGACGATATCGGTTGCCTTCGCACCGCGCGCACGCATCGCCGTAAAGGCTTCGTGACCCGGCGTATCGAGGAACGTGATGACGCCGCGCGGCGTTTCGACGTGATAGGCGCCGATGTGCTGCGTAATGCCGCCCGCTTCGCCCGCCGCCACTTTCGCACGACGGATGTAATCGAGCAGCGACGTCTTGCCGTGGTCGACGTGGCCCATGACCGTCACGACCGGCGGACGCGGCAGTTGCTCCGCATCGGGCGCTTCGCCCTCGACGAGCAGTGCTTCCGGATCGTCGAGCTTGGCCGCGACCGCACGATGGCCGAGCTCTTCGACGATGATCATCGCCGTTTCCTGATCGAGCATCTGGTTGATCGTGACCATCTGGCCGAGTTTCATCATCACCTTGATGACTTCCGACGCCTTCACGGACATCTTGTGGGCGAGATCGGCCACGGTGATGGTCTCGGGCACGTGCACTTCACGCACGATCGGTTCGGTCGGCGCTTGGAACGACGTAGCCGAATCTTGATGCTTGCCGCGGCCCTTCGGGCCACCGCGCCAGCCGCGATCGACACCGCCGCTCGAATCGCCACGGGTCTTGATCCCGCGACGCTTCGCAGCGTCGTCTTGCCAGCCGCCCTTGCCGCCTTGCTTCTTCTTGTCGGCCGCGCCGGGCGCTGACGAAGGCTGGGTTGTCGAAGGTGCAGCCGTGCTCGTGGCCGGCTTGCGCGCGGCCGGACGCGGGGTTTCGCCAGCCGGACGTACCGGTTTGTGCAGCGTACCCTTCGCTTCCGCCGGCTTGGCAGGCTCGACCGGCTTCGGGGCCGGCGCCGGTTCGGGCGCCTTCACCTGGGCCTTGCGCGGCGTGTTCATCATTTCGCGAATCGCGCGTGCCTCGGCCTCGGCCTTTTCACGACGCTTGCGAATTTCTTCCTGTTCGGCACGCGCTTTTTCGGCGGCCTCGCGTGCTGCGTCCTCGGCCTTCTTGGCCGCTTCGCGCTGCGCCGCGCGTTCGGCGGCGGCGCGCTCGTCGTCGGCGGCCGAGCGCTCTTCCTGCTCGCGGGCGGCAGCCTCGGCGTGCTGTTGCGCCGCAGCCTCGGCATGCTTCTTCGCAGCCTCTTCCTCGGCGCGCCGACGCTCGGCTTCAGCCGCACTCTCGCGTGCTTGGCGCTCGGCTTCCTCGCGCTCGAGGCGTTCCTGGCGCTCACGCAGTTCCTGCGCTTGCTTCTCGAGCAACTCCGCTTCGCGACGCGCTTCTTCCTCGCGACGCTGCAATTCCGCGCTATCGTCGACGGCTACCGTTTCCTGCTCGGCGGCGGCAGCGGCGTCGGCCGTACCGTCACCCGCTTCGTCTCGCTTCACGAACACACGTTTCTTGCGCACTTCGACCTGAATGGTGCGAGCCTTACCCGTCGCGTCGGATTGTTTAATCTCCGACGTGTGCCGGCGTGTCAGCGTGATCTTGCGCTTGTCGGTATCGGCCGAGCCGTGCGACTTGCGCAAATGATCGAGCAGACGCGCTTTGTCCGCTTCGGACAAAGCATCATCCTCGCTCGCTTTCTGGACACCCGCCGCCTGGAGCTGCTCGAGGAGCACTCCGGCCGGCATTTTCAGTTCCGCGGCAAATTGGGCTACGTTGTTACTCGCCATTCATTCCTCTTAATGCAAGGACCGATTCCTTGCGGTTAGCATCGGGTCATGCGATCTAGCGATCGCTATTAAATCAGTGCGCCATGGTCATTCACTCACTGGAACCAGTGTTCACGTGCTTTCATGATTAACGCCTTCGCGGCTTCCTCTTCCATTCCGGTCATATCGACCAATTCGTCGACGGCTAGCTCGGCCAACTCGTCGCGCGTTTGAATCTGATGCTCGGCGAGCTTGGCCAGCAAGTCGGCATCCATTCCGTCGAGGCTCTTCAGATCGAGCGCAACGCCCTCGACCTTTTCCTCGTTCGCGATCGCCAACGTCAGCAACGCATCGCGCGAGCGATTGCGCAACTCGTGGACGGTATCTTCGTCGAACGCCTCGATTTCGAGCATCTCGTTGAGCGGCACGTAGGCAATCTCTTCGAGGCTCGTGAAGCCTTCGTCGATGAGGATGTCGGCGACTTCCTCATCCACGTCGAGCCGCGCCATGAACAAGCCGCGCAACACGCCGCGCTCCTGATCCTGCTTCTGCGCCGACTCGTCGGGCGTCATGATGTTGATCTGCCAGCCCGTCAATTCGCTGGCGAGACGCACATTCTGGCCGCTGCGGCCGATGGCGACCGCCAATTCGCTTTCATCGACGACGACATCCATCGCGTGTTTTTCTTCATCGACGACGATCGATTGCACCGCGGCCGGCGCCAATGCGCCGATCACGAACTGGGCCGGATCTTCCGACCACAGCACGATGTCGACGTTCTCGCCGCCGAGCTCGTTGCGAACCGCCTGCACGCGCGAGCCGCGAATGCCCACGCAGGTGCCGATCGGGTCGATACGCTTATCGTAAGCCACGACGCCGATTTTCGCGCGTACGCCGGGATCGCGCGCCGCCGCCTTGATTTCGAGCAGGCCCTGTTCGATTTCGGGCACTTCCATTTCGAACAGCTTCATCAGGAACTCGGGCGCCGTACGCGAGAGTTCGATCTGCGGGCCACGGGCCGTGCGATCGACCTTGGCGATATAGGCGCGCACACGATCGCCCACGCGCAGGTTTTCCTTCGGAATGAGCTGGTCGCGGCGCAGCAGCGCCTCTACACGGCCCGATTCGACGATGAAGTTACCTTTATCCAGACGCTTGACCGAACCGGTCATGATCTTTTCGCCGCGCTCGAGAAAATCGTTCAAGATTTGCTCGCGCTCGGCATCGCGCACCTTTTGCAAAATGACTTGCTTGGCGGCCTGCGCGCCGATGCGGCCGAATTCGATCGACGGAATCGGCTCTTCGATGTATTGGTCGATTTCGATCTCGGGCTCTTGCTCGCGGGCCTCGAACAGCAAGATTTCCTGATCCGGCTCTTGCAGGCCCGCTTCGTCCGGCACGACGCGCCAACGGCGATACGTTTCGTGTTCGCCCGATTCCCGATCGATATGCACGCGAATGTCCACGTCTTCTTCGAAGAGCTTCTTGGTGGCCGAAGCAAGTGCGGCTTCGAGCGCAGCGAACACCACATCTTTATTGACGTTTTTTTCGCGCGCCAGCGCATCGACCAGCATCAGTACTTCGCGACTCATTGTTTACGGCTCCTAAAGTCTACGTGCGGGACCAGGCGTGCGCGGTCCATGTCCGCGAGCGTAAAATCGAGCATCGCGGCGCCTTCCTTCCCTTCAAATTCCAAACCGATCGTTTCGCCGTTCGGCGCATGCAGGATGCCCCGGTACGTCTTGCGCCCGTCCAACGGCTTTTTCAAAGTCACGACCACCTCGCTGCCGGCGAAGCGCGAGAAATCCGCCAATTTCTTGAGCGGACGATCGAGCCCCGGCGACGACACTTCGAGCCGTTCGTAGTCGATGTTCTCAACCGTCAGAACGTGCTGGAGCTGACGCGTGACTTTTTCGCAATCCTCGATCGCGATGCCGGCGGGCTGGTCGATATAAATACACAGCATGCCGCGCCCGGTGCGCTCGAGGTCCACGAGCTCGTAGCCCATGCTCGAGACCGTGGTTTCTATCAGTTCCGTCAGTTGCACATTGCCCTCTAAGGTGTTCGCGCTCGCGCGTTTCACCCACGGGCCGCGCGCCACGCCATGCCGGCGCGCGAAATGGTGCTGCTGGCCAAGATGCCGAACCGTTACCGCCAAAAAAAAATGGGCGAAACGCCCATCATCTTCTTACCGGTGGTCGCACCTGAGCCGCGCAGAAAGCCGCACGCCCAGCGACTTCGCGAGTCTAGCATTTTTAACGGCGCGTTGCAAAGCAACACCCGTATCAACGCCACGATGATAGCTACGTATGCGCTACGTACAAGCCCGCTCGAACCTGAGCGGGCTTTTCGCGTCGCAGCGCAACAACCGCAAGCGCGCCTGGGCCAATCGGAGCCAATCTGGCCCGCCCGCCCCCGCGTGCGCCGCCTCAGCGGCCGCGCGAGCGACCGCGCGGTGCGGGCCCCTGGCCGTTGCCGCCGCGATTACCGCCGCCGGTTCGGTTACCGCCGCCAGTGCGATTGCCGCCACCCGGCCGATTCCCGCCCGGTGCACGATTGCCGTCCGCATTGCCGCCCCCGAACGTGCGCTTGCCGCCGCCAGCGCCCGCCGGCGCACGATTGCCACCGGCCGCACCCGACGGCGCGCGATTGCCGTCCACGTCGCGCGCCGGCCGCCCTTTTTGGCCACCACCGCCACCGCCACCGCCGCCGACACCCCCACCGCCACCGCCACCGCTACGGCCGCGGTTGCCATAGCCGCCGCCCAGCGTGTCGCCGAAGCCACCCGTCCCCGCACCGAATCCGCCGGGGCCGCGACGCCCCGGGCCACGCCCAGGTTGCTCGAAACGACCATGCGCCGTCAGTACCGGCTCGCGGTTGATAAAACCCATCGATGTCTGCATCGGATCGGGCTGGCGCCGCTCCGCGCTCTGACGGCCCGCACCCTTATCTTCGGTCGGCGCCTTCAGACCGACGGCCGCCAACAGATTACGCACTTGGACATCGTCGAGCTCCTCCCAGCGGCCGCGGCGCAAACCGCGCGGCAGGGAGATCGGGCCGTGGCGCGTACGAATCAGCCGGCTGACCATGAGGCCCACGGCCTCGAACATGCGCCGCACTTCGCGATTGCGGCCTTCGGCCAGCGCGACGTGATACCAATGATTGGTGCCCTCGCCGCCGCCGTCGCGAATGCGCAAAAAGTTCGCCGGGCCGTCGTCGAGTTCGATGCCGTGCAACAGCTTTTGCCGCGACGCTTCCGACAATTCACCGACCACGCGCACCGCATACTCGCGCTCGACGCTGTAGCGCGGGTGCATGAATCGATTGGCCAAATCCCCAGACGTCGTCAACATCAACAACCCTTCGGTATTGAAGTCGAGCCGGCCGACGGCCAACCACTTGGCCGTTTTCATAGGAGGCAACTTGTCGAACACCGACGGCCGCCCTTCCGGATCCGCATGGCTGACGATTTCGCCTGTCGGCTTGTGATACAGCAGCACGCGCGGCGGCTTCGTTTGAATGCGGCGCTTCACGGGCTTGCCGTTGATCCGCACCTGATCGGTCGGCATGATGCGCTGGCCGATATGCGCCGGCTCGCCGTTGACGGACACGCGGCCCGCCACGATCAGCTCTTCCATCTCGCGACGCGAGCCCATCCCGGCCTCGGCCAATACTTTGTGCAGCTTGGGCGCGTCGTCGTCCGGCGCGAGCACCCGCTTTTGCGGTTCTGGACGACCACGCCGCAGCATCGGCGCGCGGACGCCGCCCGAGCTGCCGTTATCGGCATCGAACGCCGGCGAGGTGACGTAGGAGAACAAATCGTCCTGCCCGGTTGCGCTGCCCTCGCCGCGCTTCGCCGGCCCGCCCTTTTCCTTGTCGTGACCGGCCGCTTGACCGCTCGTCTGAGCGGCCGCTTCGTCGCGGCGCCCGCCGGCTGGCTTGCGGCCACCCTTCGGCGCGCTCTTGCGCGGCCCGCGAGCCGGCGCAGCCGAACCGCTCTCGGCGGCAGGCGCTGCGTCCGGCGCCCCAGCGTCGTCGTTCTCGGGCGTATCCGAGCCCGGTACTTGGGCGCCGGCTTCGCCCTTGGTCTTGGCTGCGGCACGGCGCCGCGCAATCAAGCTGCGCGGGCCGCGTCGCAAACCGCGACGAGGACGATCTTGATCGCCCGCTTCCGCGATGTGGGCGCCATGCTCGGATTCGCCGGCTTGCGCGCTTTGCGCGTCATCGCGGCCCGCGGCGTCTACGGCATGCCCGGATGCGGACAGATCGGTGTCGTGGGTATTCGTCAAAACAACCTCAAGTGTCAATTGCGCGCGCCCGTTGCAGGCGCTGCGTACGTTCGATTACGTCAAGCTCTTCGCGACGCGGGTTCGTCGTCGGTATAGGTATCCGTCTCGCCGAGTTCCCCGCGATCCGGGGCGTGTTCGTCCAACGTGTCCGGCGCCTCGGCCTCTTGGGCCGGCGACGCGTGTCCTCGCGGATGCGATTGCGGTTCGATATCGGTTTCGTTCGATGCGTCCCGATCCATCGAACGAGACTCCTCGCGACTGTCACTGCCGCGCGCGACATCGGTCTCGCCCGCGGCGGACGGTGCAACGTTTGCCAGCCCATCGTGCGGCCCGGCATCACCGTTTTTCTCATGCTCGACAGAAGCACTCGCAGGCACGGCTTCCGAGACTGCCGAGCCATGGACCGGGTCCGCCTCGATAGCCGTGAAGCCGCTCGCATCGGCCGCCCCGTCGGCATGAAGCAAGCCGCCGGCCTGCTCTTCGTCCGACGAGCGGTTCGCGCTGTCGCGCGCTTCGGCAGCCGCTTCGCCTTCAGCGTCCTCGATGGCCGCATCCGACGCCTGCGCCACGGCATCACCTTCGAGCGCCGCGGCTTCGACAAGCGCCGCATCTTCCGGGAACTCGATCGCGTGCTGCGCGAACAGTTCGGCCGTGTTCTGTCTTGTCAGATCCTCGAGCGGGGGCAACTCATCAAGCGCTTTCAGCCCGAGATCGTCGAGAAATTGCTTGGTGGTCGCGTACAGCGCGGGACGACCGGGAACATCGCGGTGTCCGATCACTTCCACCCAACTGCGATCCTCGAGCTGCTTGATCACCTGCGTATTGACCGTGACGCCGCGAATCTCTTCGATGTCGCCGCGCGTAACCGGTTGCCGATACGCGATGATCGCCAGCGTTTCGAGAACTGCGCGCGAGTACTTCGGCGGCTTTTCCGGGTGCAGACGGTCGAGATAACTGCGCATCGCCGGCTTGCTTTGAAAGCGCCAGCCGGTTGCGAGCCCGACGAGTTCGACACCTCGCCCGGACCATTCGCTTCTCAGATCCTCAAGTAACGCACGGACTGTATCCGCCGACACGGCGTCGGCGAAAAGCTTGCGCAAATCGCCGACCTTGAGCGGCTCCTGCGCGCAAATCAAAGCAGTCTCGAGGACGATCTTCGCCTCTTGGGTATTCATGCAGCTAAGTCGGACCCTGTGGTCATCGAACCGGATCAAACAGACGATATGGAACTGAAGACGCGCTCGCCCGATTTTGATCGGTCATATTGATGGGAGCACGGACCGGGGGGCGGCGAATCGAGCAGCGCTCGGGCCAACCCAGCCGGACGAAGCAGCGGTTTTCCGGAGAAGACGCCGCGTGACTGAACGCCATCTTACGCAAAAACACCCGGGGCGTAAACAGCGAATCGAAGGCGCGTATCACCGCATAAAGCGCACAGCAGCCCAAATATTGAACAATTTCTTCGCTCGGCAAATATTGGCTGCAGCGCGAGTCTTGCTGCGACCGCAAATCAACACGCGTATCTCGCATGTGCCCGCCACAAGCGACACCAGGCCGTCCAAACGGTACGAGCGACGGCAGAATTCTCGCATCGCAATATAGGGGCGTAGGCGCACCCGGGGGGCGCCGCCCTGCACTAGATTGGTGATTGCCCTGATTTCCGGGCGGGTCATTTTGGCGTCTTATACGCCCCTAGCTGAAGTCCCCGCAAGGCCGTGGCGACGGGGCTTCCAAGCATTCGCCAGCGACATGGCATGCTTCATGCATTGCTCGGCACGCTGCAGGCGGCGCGCCGCTCGATGATCGACATCGTTCTCGGCGCCCCACCGGCTCGCTCGACATCCCAAAAGGGTGTCTCAAGGGTGCGCGGCACGGGGCAGTGCACCGGGGTCAGTTTCGCTGAGGTGAGGACATATGGTGTTCGACGATTTGAGAGATAACGAGTGGGCGCTGGTCGAAGCGCTGTTCTGCGGCGAGCCGGCACGAAGCGAGCGACGCGGACGCCCACGCGTCGAAGCGCGCGCCGTGGTGAACGCGGTGCTTTGGGTATTGTCCACCGGCGAAGGCTGGTCGAAGCTGCCGGGGCGCTATCCGTCACCGCCGACGTGCCGGCGCCGTTTCGACGAGTGGCAGGCGGACGGCACGCTCGTCGAAATCGTCAAGCGCCTCGATACCTGCGGCCGTCAAGTCTCGCTGCGCGGACGGATTGGGGCAACCGCCGTCAAGCCTCCTGCGCCGCGAAGCCCGGACCGCTTGCGCGGCGCGTTCTGGACTAATCCGGAGTCATGGCGCGCGCCCGTCAAGATGGCCTGACAATGGCCTGATCGCCACTATCGATTGGGAGGACGCCCGCGCGACTCGCGCGGGACAACCACGCGCATTTGGCCGCACGCACCGCGTGTTGGCCAAGCGCCTGCCTCTCGGTTGCCTCGGTATCGACGGCAGCCCGAATCGAATACCACCAGGGCGGTACGCTCCCATCGGCCGCGCCCAATAGGCCGAATCCGAAACATCCATTTACTAATATTTACAGCGTCCTTTCGCGGCCACGCTTATTGTGTCTTTATGCGGACACGTCGCCGGCATTTCGCCCGGACATTCCGAATGAAGGCAGCAATTCACGCAGCCGGCGTGCTGGTTTGCAGCGTCGGCATCGCACTCGCGCATGCCTCGCTTGCCCGCGGACAGCCCACCCATGCCCCCAAGCCGCGGCCACCGGAGATGTCGGCCGATTGGCAAGCGCCGCCTCCGAACGCGCCCGCTGGAGCGTCTGCTCCACGCGGCAATTTACGCGGCGATATCGAAAACAACGCTCGCTGGAACGAAGACACCGCGCGCCGTCGCCCACCCCCGCGGCACTAATCGGCAGCGTCCAATAGGCGATTCACTCAATTCGAATCGAAATGACGGGAACCACTCGCCGTTCGGCTAGTCGGAGTGAATGCCATGAGCACAGCGTGGCAGCAGAAATATCCGGTACCCGTATCCTCGTGATACGGGTTTTTTTTGAAGTGTCCGCGGCCAAGGAGATAACGTGCCGGGAGCGACGGGATGCGCGCGGGCTAGGACCGTAATTCGACGGCAGCGGCCGCTTCAGCCGGCACGTATTCATAGGCTTTCGCGCCCGCCCAATTGAGTGCGCGCTCCTCGCGAGCCAGGCGGTTGAATTCGGCGCGCCCTTTCTCCGTCAGCACGGCGATATCGACAGGTGCATGAAAGCCCGCTCCCGGTGCAACCGTGCGCTGGCGGACCGTCTCCATCAAACCGAGGCCCCGCAGATATTCGAACACGCCAGGACGTCTGGCCCATGGAACCTGACGATATTGCACTCGCCTAAGCGCTTCGAGCACCGCTTCGTTGGAATACGTGGTCATCTCGACTCTTTCTTAAAGTGCGACCGCCGTCACGCGTGACGACGTATGCCTTACGGCGACCGGTACGGTGAGCGCCAGCCGTCGAGCCGGGGCGGTAACCGGATGTGCCGGTTCCGTCATGCTGTTTGCCTATAATCGGGCGCTTCGTCTCGCACCGGAATGCGAGCGCACCCATGGTCCATTCGAACTATCGTCGCCGCGTGCGGCATGATTCCCCGAACCCATACGTTACCCTATCTCAATTGATCATATTCACTTTATTCGCGCTTTTTTCAGCGGTTTTCGTGCTATGGCGCCGCGCGAGGAAGGTGATCGCCGTCGCGGGCCTCGCCCTGTTTTGGCTCCTTTCGGCCGGCTGGTTGACCGCCCCGCTGCTGGCCTACCTGCAAGATGGCGCCTTGCATGCCCCGCCCCCGCGGTTCGGGCCGCGCACGGTCATTGTCATACTCGGCAGCGGCACGCGATTCGATCGGCAGGACACGCTCGTACCGCAGCGCGATGCATTGCCGCGCATCGCCACCGCCGCATCGCTGTACGCGCAGTGCAAGCAGCAAGCGCGTCAGTGCCGAGTGATCATGAGCGGCGGCAATCCGCAGCGGCACCCCGCCTCCGAAGCCGACACCTACGCCCCCTATTTGCTGCAGGCCCATGTCGCGCGCGACGATCTCATCCTCGAGAACAAAAGCCTGACCACCTACGAGAACGCCGAGTACGTCGCACGTATTTTGCACACCGAACGTTACGATTCGTTGATGCTCGTGACGTCGTCCTATCACATGCCGCGTGCACTGATGGATTTTCAGCGGTTCGGACTCGCGCCCGAGCCGGTAGCGTCGAGCGGCCGGACGGTCCGCCGCGGCCTACTGCCGCGCCGGGCGAATCTCGTCGCAGCCAATATCGCGCTGCATGAACTGATCGGTATGGCACAGTTCCATGTTTATCGCGCGTTAGGCTGGTTTTGACGACCGAGTCCCGACATGTAACGAGACGTAACGGAACGTCGCATTTGCTCCACACCGATCGCGCGCTTGGGCTTATGCTGGCTAGAATTTGCAATGTCCAGCCGGACGGGCAGCACCTGGATCACCATCCATCCATTTTTCGCAACGGAGGCAATAATGAAGAAAGCGTCCCTGACTGTCTTGTTTTCCCTTTCGCTGCTGGCCGGCGCCGCTTACGCCCAAACCGATGAGGGCGGCGTGACGATGAGCACCGACCCGGCCCAGGCGGCCGACGTCGAGCAACGCGCGCAAGCGCTTCAGCAGCAGCAGCAAGAGATGCCGATGCACGACGACATGCAGATGAAGCATAAATCGATGCACCACAAGCCGATGCATAAACATGCGGCAAAGGGTAAGGCGAAGGCGGAAAAGGCAGAAGCGCCAAGCGGCGCGAGCCAATAAGCCTATCGATGCCAGCGGCGAGCCGCCGCGGGTGCAAGACGAGCCGAAGCCGGTCCTGCCGGCTTCGGCTTTTTCGTTTGGCCAGGCGGCTCAACCGGTATGCTAAAGTCGCGCACCCGAATATTTCGCAACCCCGCGTGCACCAAGGTGCGGAGAGGACAGCATGAGCAATATCCAGTTGGACATCGAATGGACCGAAGCGGCATCGCTCAAGATCGAGAAGCTGATGCCACGCGGTTCGCAAGAAGCGTTTCTCGCTTTGCCGCCCGTCGAATGCTTGCCGATGGAAGGCGACGTTCTGTTCCTCGGCCCGGCGGGCAAGCAGCAGCCGTTCATCGTCGTCGAGCGTCAATACCATCATGACGGCGACGCCGACTGGACCATCATCTTGATCCTCGACTTGCCGCAAACGAATCACTGAGGCTAGCCGCCTGCCGTTTGTTCGTTGTCCTAACAGTTCGCTTCGGGCCGCCGGCTTAACGCACGCGTTCCATGAAACGCGGGTTAAACCGTCTGCTCTACGAGGATGGGACGGGGCCACCGTCGGGAATACGGCGGAATACGGCGCGATCCGGCCGCACACGAAGAAAACCCGCCGAAGCGGCGGGTTCGTATTGAAACTAGCGAAGGGTTTGCGTCGTGTCGATTACCGCAGCTGATCGACGAGCAACGACATGATTTCCTTTGCCGGTCGCGAATTGTCGACGTTGCCTTTATCGTCCACGACAGCGACGCGCGTCTGGTTTTCGGTCACAGCCTTCACGTTGACGCGGTACTGCTTCGCCACCTTCTCCTTGCGGCCGTGGAAGACCTGGCTCCAGAATCCCTGCTGCTCGGAACTCTTATCGTCCGGGTCGACGTAGCGGATTTGATAGAGACCGTTCGCGCGATCGCGATCGTCGATCGTAAAGCTCGAGCGATCGAGAGCGATGCCTACGCGCGCCCATGCGTGATCGTACGACTCGTCCAACGTCAGCTCCGTCGGCGTGTATTGCGCGTTGGTGGCCGCGCTTTGCGGCGTGGGCGATTGCCCGGCCAGCTCCGCGTTACGCGCCGCGATCGCGGCTGCGGCGGCATCGGGCTTGCCAGCCTTGGCCGCGGCAGCATCGCTGGCCGGGTTTGCGGCGATGTCACCTGCCACCGGGCCGGCCTTGTCGCCACGCGCATCGGCCAGTGCCAGACCTGCCATCAACCGCTTCAGATACTCGAGTTCGAGCGCGGGATCGTTCGGCTTCGATTCCCATTTCGTCGTATCGCTGTTGGGGCTGGTCAGCGCTTCGCGCATTCCCTTTTGGCTGATGAACACGTATGTACCGCCGTTCGGCGCCGCTTCCAGACGCGTGCGGAACTTGTTGCGCTCGGCGGCCACGTAGGCATTGCCCATCGCCTTCGAGAGCGTATTGCGGATCAAGCCCAAATTGATCTGCGGGCGCGTTTCGTTCCAGTCCGTTTCGAGCACGTGCTTGTCGCGCTGATCGACGACGAGCAGGAAGCCCTGCTCTTGCCAGAACCGACGGATACGCGGCCAGACCTCGTCCGGCGAGCGGTTATCGATAATGAGCCAGCTCTCCGTGCCGTCGCGCTGAATGTGCATGCCGTTGACGGGGGGCATGACAGCGTTGTCGGGCGGTGCGGTCTTCTGCACTTGTGCGAGCGCCAAAGCCGACGTCTCGCCGCCTTGGGGCGGCAACGATCGTTGATCGGCCGCCTCGTCGAGCAGATTGGGCGGAACGGCGAGCGAAGCCTGCTTCGACTTCGAATCGCTCTTGTAATCGACCTTGCTGGGAGACGGGGTGCTACAACCGGCAACGAGGCCGCCGGCCAAAACTAAAGCGGCGAACCGCGAGGTAAAACGTAGATCGGTCATGTTCGGGAAATCCTTGCGCTTTCGCCGCCAGTATGTGAATGAATCAGCCGAGCATTTTACCGGGCCCAGCGAGGCATGTGTAAAAACACACCTCGTCCCGAGTTCGCGCGGGAGATTTTCGCTGGCGTACCCTCTCAATGGGCGGGCGAACCGCCTTGTTCGAGGATGTGCTCGAGTGCGGCCGACTTCGCCGCCTCCTCGGCTTGCTGAGTGGTGCCGAAGGGGCCGTGAGCCACGTGCACCACGGGCCAATCTGCCTCGCCACCCGGCTCGCCGGAAACCCTAAAGCGAGCCGCATAGCCGCTTGGCTTCGCGGGCACGATCTCGATATCAACCGAGACGCCTTCCAATTGATGCCGTACGAAGCCATCCATGGCCGCCTCCTCGCTCGTGTGGAACGGATAAACTCGACCATGCTAGCACTGCGCGACGCTTGGTTCGCGCGGTGCTAGCAGTTGTATCAGTTGTTCGCCGCGGGTGCCGATGCGGCATCGGCGAGTTCGGGCGGGGCGAGCCAACGCAGGGCCGTCAGCTTGTTGCCATCGAAGGTGCATTCGGCCGCGGCCGGTTTGACAATCGGTTTGGCGGCCGGTTTCGCGGCCTGCTTACCGGTGGGTTCAGCGCTGGAATTGCTCGCGCGATCCGACGCGCTCGCATCCGAAGCATCCGCCGGTGCCGCGGCGGTTTCGACGGTACCCTCGACCACGACGCGCGAACCGTCGATGCCGACGGCGACATTCGAAATCGACAGTGTTTTGGGCGGCGTGGCGCCGGCAGCCGCTTGGCGCATTTGCGCCTTGCAAGCGCTCGGATTGGCATAGAGCGTGCAGCCGCCGGCCAACAGCGGCGCGATCAGCGCGAGCGCGAGCAGTGAGAGCGGGGGCTTGTTCATTGGCGATCCAAGTTGCGCAAAGGGGCGCCATTTTAGCCGAGGATGCGTTCGGGCATGCGCCAATCCCGACTCGGTACTGTCGCTCTAGCCGAATTCGGCGCGACCGGTGGTAGAATCGCGTCCGCCCTGCCCGGGTGATGAAATTGGTAAACATAGCGGACTTAAGCAATTGAGTGCCCGGTTGGAAACGGCCGGTGCAGAACCCTTCAAATTCGGTGAACCCCCTGGCCTGTTGCGCGTAAAAGCGCGGTGGCGCCGAGGCAACGCCGAGCCAAGCCCGAAAACATGGCCGCACGGCCGTTTCGCGGAAGGTGTAGAGACTAGACGGGGGGCGCCTAATTCGGCACGCACGAACGAGCTTCGTGTGATGTCGAGATGGCGAAGGCATAGTCCAGCGCACGAACGGCGAGAGTCGTCCCTCATCGCCGGCATCGAAAGATGCAGTGTGACGAAAATCCGCCGCCTCGCGGCTTGCCGGTTCGAGTCCGGTCCCGGGCACCATAACTTGTCGTTAACACGTTGATTTTTATACGATTTCCAATTCGTATGGCGTAAATTTGGCGTAATGCGATGTTAGGGCAACTGCGTTTGCTCCTAGCAACCATGACACGTGGGCAATCAGAGAGACCCTCAATCACTGTCCGCTTTAAGATTGCGAGGCACCGTCGGAGGACGGTAACGCAGGTAACAGCATCTGACGACTCAGCGCGAACGTTGATGAATCAACGGCCTGGCCCCATCCTTGAGCCCGTCACAAATTTGTAACATCTCAGTCACTCGTTACCTTTGAATCAGGTAACCGCTCTGAAGCGCCCCCTCCCTTGCAAATCAGCGGCTTAGCCACGGGTTTACCTTTTTCGTTACCGCTCGTGACGGGATTGAGGTAACAGAAAAATGAGCGCAAATTCAGCGACTTGGCGGACGCCCCGGAGCATCGTCACCCCAGTTACCATTTTTCGGAGGCCGCCCCAGAGAATGGATAAGCACGCCCCCGCCTCGCGGACGAGCCCAGAAAAGTCTGATAAGAGTGGTCATTGCTTGAGCGCCGGCCCCGGCCTCCCTATCATTGCGGCGTGTTCAAAGCATCGAACACCCGGATTGGCGTCCGGAACACAGAAGGCAGGCGATAGGCCGGAGTTCGCCCTATCGCCTGCGCGTCATGTGCCTATGGTCGGGCCTTGACAGGGGAGCCTTCGGGCTCGCCGGCTTCTTCTGTGCCGGTACGCCAACCTTGTCTCGTGCCCGGCCGCCTTAAATTACGCGGCATTGGGATCCGGGCTGATAAACCCGCAAAAGGAGCCCTGTGCCATGCGCCACCGCCTCACTGAACCCGAGCGTCAACAGTCCCTCGTCGATGTCGCGATGATCCGCATCGATCGCTGCAATGCGCTCGCGACATTGCTTGCCACTGAAGAGGTGGCTTCGGCATTTGCGAACCTTTCCGCGCCTGAACAAGCTGCAATATTTGGGACCTTCGAAGCAGCGCTGCAAGAGGCCCGAGATGCGTTGTTGCACACGGTCATAGACAAACACTAACGGCGTGCCTCGGCACCGCCGAGAACAGCAGCCGAGCCACCGTCTTTACGAGACGGATGCCGCTGCTCCTCCCTGCCAACTCTGACAGGACCATCGCCCCGGATCCCGTGCTAGATTCGCCGCTCAATTTTTCAGGCGACCAAATATGTCATTCGCATTTATCCGGGAAGGCGACGCCACGTCACATGGCGGAACCGTGCTCGCGTGTAATCCGTCCAATACTTCCGACGGCAAAGCACTGGCACTACTCGGCGATATGGTGTCATGCCCACAGTGCGGTGGGATATTTCCCATAGTCAAGGTCAAGACCGACTTGAACGTCCGATTCAATGGCCGGCCCGTGGCGTCCGACGGCGACATGACTGCATGCGGGGCAACGCTCATCGCATCGAGTAACGGCACAAAAGCGTCACCCACAAGCGGCGCTGGAGGCTCAATTGGTGGTGGCCGCAGCGTGATTCCGCAACGCATAAGCGGCTCCGACGACGTGCATCGCGGGCGCTTTCAAGTGTTGGACGACGACACGGGCACGCCGGTCGCCAACCACCCTTACTCCCTAACAAGCAGCAACGGCCAGACCATCGCGGGAAATACGGACGAAAATGGCTTTACCGATTGGCTCGAGTCTACTCATGCCGCGTCGCTAACGTTCGAGCGCTCCGGGACCGATGACGCATGACCGACTATGCGCAAGGCCCCGGATACGGGTCAACTGCGCCTGGGGGCGGGCGAACGAATATTGTCCGCTCACGCCGCAACGCGCTCGACGCATCAGATAGGCAAGCCCTATGCACCGTAATCTGCAAATGCAACTCAATGCCGGCCATCGGCACCGGCGGACAGAAGCTGCGACAGCAATGCGTAAGCAGTCGGCTCAGGTCTGCCGACGCCATCAGCGGCAACCAGAGTCCATACAAGGCAGAGATTAACTACGACATGTCGCGCGATCCGCCGGCGCCAATCATGAATTCGGCGATGGCGACGAAGGCGCATGACTACCTGCCGGGATGGATTCAGAAATACTGGCCTGGTGGATTGGACGGATATACGCCGGGCGTCGGGAACATCCGACGTCCCGACGTCGTAATCGTCAACGACCCATCGTTGCCACCGACGCAGGACAACATCAAGAGCGTGGTCGAGATAAAGTTTCCCCCGGACCGTCGGGACGTAAAGCAGCAGGAAGCCTATGCGAGAATTGCAGGCGACTCGAGCAAGGTCGCGCTGATGCAGCCTTCGGATTGTGGTTGCACGGATAGCGGAAATGAACAGACGGCACCGTCGGCGAATCGCGTTACGTCGTCTGATCTCGACGATCTGATCGACACGGGATTCGGCAGTTATATGCACGGAGCGTCACCGCTATCACCGCCGATCCCGAGCCCCGCGCAGGGCCTACTGCCGTGACTGGCAAAGATATAACTATGACAAACGACCTCCTTATGCGAGCGCAGGAACTATCGAAAGTAGGCATGTTGCCCTATGCCTTGCTCGAGCCTCGATATCCGCACGAGGGCGTCGGGGCGGCGCTCACAGTGCGCGCCGCCCTGTACTTCAAAGGCGGCTACACGAGCACCAAGCGACAAGCGATCGCATCCGCTTTTGACGCGTATTTGGCGTTCGCGCGTCAAGCAGCCGGCACCGATGACGGGCCGATCAAGTGGCTATGGTTCAACGGCAAAAGAGCGCTGCAATTTGAGAAAGCCCCGACCCTCTGGGACCTGGAAAAACGAACCGATGAAAACGAAGGCTTCGACGCGTGCTATGTCGGCGGTGAATCGGCCCGCGACGCATCTTATTTCGAATTCACGACCTTTTGCCTTGAGAAGTTCCAGGCCGACCTAGGAACGCGCGGGTTGGACGTCGCTGTGTTTACCATCCCTCGCCCCTTCGTTCAGGCGAACCCCGACGCGTTCATCAAGCTGTTCCGTGAGGCCGCGGCAATGCTTGACGCTGTACATGGACATGCCGGCCTCGCTATCAATTTGTCCCCGAGCGGGCGCACGGAAAACGAAAGCAGCGAATATTACCTGGCACAACGCCTCGGCCCCGGCGTTGATGTCGGTAACCCGATCGCAATGGAAGTTCGGGATCTCGCCGACCGTATAAAGACAGTCGACTGGTTGACCTTGATCGACAAAACAATGCTCCAGCGTGTCGGGGGCATTGAGAGATTGCAGTCGGAACTGCCGAGGGATTGGTATACGCTGGCGCCATGCGCGCAAGGTACGATGATTCGCGCAGGCGTGACTCCCGAAGCTGGGGTACCGCAAACAAACGCAGCCCCTACCCCGCCACCGGCATACGTCGTGCTCAACGCCGCACTGCGGGATGTTGTCGCCGACACGATTTCAATTCTTCAGTCGGGTACCGTGAATGGCGACGCGCCCGTGTATAACTCCAAAGCAAGCAGCGACGCATGGCTTCGACGTTTCGACGTCTCACATGAAGCACTACTGAGCGCGAAGGCCGCCGTGCTCGAAACACCTCGGCTCAGAGCATCCGGCTAGCCACACCTGGCTCGCGGGAACGGCGCGATATCGCCGGATCTAGTCGATCAAGACATGCAAGTCGACGCGCGACGCGACCGCACGCACGCACGCACAACCTTATGCGTGCCGTGTCCCGGGCACCATAGATATGTTCCGGCTTCTGCCGATGTGTTTCGAAGAACCCCGCTAGATCAAGGTCTTGCGGGGTTTTTTGTTTCTTTTTGGACCGGCTTTGTCCTTCGAAAGCCGGTGGTATTCAGTGGTATCTTTGGTGGTCACTGGGGCGCCCTTCTCAGGCTCACGCGAGCGATGTGCCCATGCATGGCCCGTTGCCTAGCAATCACCTGGCCGCCGATAATCCTACTACCTGCTGTTTTTTGCCGGGGCGCCCGGCCTCATCCGAATGACAGATCTGCGTGCCAACTCGCTCGATTACAGGTCATGGTTAGCCGACCTAAAACTACGTGTCGAACAAGCACGACAACGAGCGGCACTCTCGGTCAACCGTGAGTTGATCGAGCTTTACTGGCAAATTGGCCACGGCATCCTTGAGCGCCAACAGCGTCAGGGGTGGGGCGCGAAGGTGATCGACCAACTGGCCCGGGACCTGAAAGCCGAATTTCCCGACATGCGGGGTTTCTCTCCGCGCAACCTCAAATACATGAGGGCTTTCGCCGAGGCGTGGCCGGACGATAAATTCGTGCAGCAGGCTGCTGCACAATTGCCGTGGTTCCACCTATGCACGCTGCTCGACAAACTGAAGGACAACGCTGGACGCGAATGGTACGCGACAAAAGCCGTTGAGCACGGCTGGTCGCGCAACATCCTGGCCATGCAGATCGAAACGCGCCTACATGAACGGCAAGGCAGCGCGGTCACCAACTTTCGGGACCGCTTGGCGCCACCGCAGTCGGATTTAGCGCGCGAAACGCTCAAGGACCCGTACATTTTCGATTTCCTCGGTTTGTCCGACGACGCGCAGGAGCGCGACATCGACGGGGCGCTGACTGAGCACATCACCCGCTTCCTGATCGAACTCGGCGCCGGTTTTGCGTTCGTGGGTCGCCAATACCGGTTGGAAGTCGGCGGCGACGAGTTCTTCATCGACTTGCTGTTCTATCACCTCAAACTACGCTGCTACGTCGTGGTCGAACTGAAGACCACACCGTTTAAACCGGAATACGCGGGCCAGCTCAATTTCTACTTGTCTGCCGTCGACGCGCAGGTCAAGCAAACCGAAGATCAGCCGACCATCGGCCTGCTTCTATGTCGGGAAAAGAACCGCCTTGTTGCCGAGTATGCACTTCGAGGCATGGCTAACCCGATCGGGGTGGCCGAGTACCAGCTCCTACGCGAAGTCCCCGCTCCGCTTGTTTCCGACCTTCCGTCGATCGAGCAAATTGAAGCCGAACTGGGCTCCGACGCGGAATAGAAGACATGGGGAACAAGCATTCGTCGCGATCTATCACCAGCTTCTAGACGGTGACGCATATCCCCTCTGGCCGACTCGAGCCAGTCCTCGTGCGGCATCTACGCGCGCATATCGGTTTGCACGTGTACTACGGAAGCCGGGCAGCTCAGCCACGGATCCAGCCTCCAAAGAAGATCAATTAGCCCAGCTTATATCCGCTTTCAAGATCCATTAGCTAGTCGGCGCGGCTTCCGCCCGCGAAAATACGAGGCATGGAACAGTCGATCCACGCTAAAGGTCCGCGCCTGCGGTCCTGGGTGTCAGTTCGGTTGTGGGATCGCCCGCTGTACGGAAAGCCCCAGCGTTTCCAACGCTTTTCAGACGGCATAAGCCCTTTCATGACGACTCGAACCTGCGACGACCCAATGGTGCATTCCTCCCCCCGACAGAATGTCGCCACGCAACCCGCGTATTGGAGCGGCGTCCTTGCGATGTCGTTGTGCGTCTTCGCACTGATCGCCTCTGAGTTCATGCCTGTCAGCCTGCTGACGCCAATGGCCGCCGATCTGCACGTTACCGAGGGAATGGCCGGGCGTGGCATCGCAATTTCCGGCGCGTTCGCTGTCGCGACGAGCCTCTTCATCTCCGCGCGTGCCGGCAACATAAATCGGAAGACGCTGCTGCTCGCGTTGACCGGTTTGATGGCCCTATCGGGGGCAATCATCGCGCTCGCTCCGAACTATTTCATCTACATGGTGGGCCGGGCGCTGATCGGCGTGGTCGTGGGTGGATTCTGGTCGATGTCCGCCGCCACCGCGATGCGGCTCGTGCCGTCGCGAGATGTGCCGCGCGCCCTGGCTGTCCTCAACAGCGGCAACGCGTTGGCCACCGTGGTGGCCGCGCCGTTAGGCAGCTACCTCGGGTCGATCGTCGGTTGGCGCGGCGCGTTTTTCTGTCTGGTCCCCGTCGCGCTAGCGGCACTGGGCTGGCAGTGGATCGCCCTGCCGTCCCTGCCCGGCGAGCATCGCGGTCCCGGCGCGAGCAGCGCCTTCATGCAGTTTCGACGTCCGGTGGTGACGCTGGGCATGCTCGGTGTGGGCGTCTTTTTCATGGGGCAGTTCGCGCTGTACACCTATGTACGACCTTTCCTGGAGACGGTCACGCGGGTGGATGTCTCGATGCTTTCGCTCATTTTGCTGGTGATCGGCGTGACAGGTTTCCTCGGCACTGCCCTCATCGGCACCGTGCTGAAGCAGGGCCTCTATCCGACAGTGGCGGCCATCCCGGTCTCGATGGCGGCGATCGCGGTCGCATTAATTGCCGTCGGCACATGGACGGGCGCCGTCGCCGTGCTGCTGGGGCTCTGGGGTTTGGTCGCCACCGCCGCACCCGTGGGCTGGTGGAGTTGGGTAGCGAAGACCTTCCCGAAAAACGCCGAGACCGGCGGCGGGCTCATGGTCGCTGTCGTCCAACTGGCCATCGCCATGGGCTCCGCAGTAGGGGGCCTGTTGTTCGACCATAGCGGCTATCGATACACCTTCGTCGCAAGCGCCGCCCTACTGCTGATCGCGGCCGGCCTCGCTATCTTGACGTCGCGTGCCGATGTGGAGCACGGCGCTTAATTGACCCCACGCAGGGACTAGTTCGGCTGGCGTCCGCCAATAGCAAGCAGAGATCGCGCGCGGCTCGCAGATATGCTGACGCAGGCATGAGAATCGCACCGCCGCAGTTGAAACGAAACGAATGAAGCGTACGAAACGAGCGAAGCGGCCATAAAACGATCCCATCCTGCAGGCGCCTAGCAGCGAACGGCCGCGTTGACTAACCTGGAGATTGGCGCCGGTCGGTATCACAGCGGCATGCTGTGTGGCTGTCATTGTCGACGACAAAAGGACGCAATCGTGAAAAAAACACGCCTCGTGGCATCCATGCTCGCAGCGATGGCCCTGGCCGCATGCGGCAAGAACAGCGACGAACCGCCCGCCCCTGCCGCATCGGATGCCGCCGCCGCTTCGCCCGAACCTTCGACCGCGGCTGCCCCCTGGGGTCCTGGCGCCGGCACCGCCTCGATGCCCGCCCCAGCGGCTTCCGCTGCTTCGGCCACGGCGCCGTCTGCGCCGCCTTACACAGCGGCCTCAGCGCCGAGTCCAGCCCCCTTGGACACTGGTGCGACGGGATCCGCTCCGAGCCAAGAGGGCGGCGGCGGACATGGCGATTTGCCCCAATAAGGCCAATCCGCACAAGGGCCGGCTAGCGGTCGCGCGAAGCAATCGCTTGCGTCGCATTCCAACACCTACCAGGCGAGCGGCATCGGCCTGGTAGCGTTCGTACCCTCGCCATGGCTCACGACGAACTCGCCGCAGCCAACACCTCCCCGATCGCCCGCTCGAACACCTCTACCGGCTGCCCCCCGCTTACCAAGTAGCGCCCGTTGAGAATCACCGCGGGCACCGACTGAATGCCCATCGCCCGATATTCCTGCTGTTCGGCACGCACTTCGTCGGCGAACCGGCCGCTCTCGAGTATTTCGCGCGCCTGTGCGGCGTCAAGCCCGACGGACTGCGCCGCATCGATCAAGGTGCCGTGCTGGCTCGGATCCTTGCCGTCGGTATGGTAAGCCTTCAGCAATGCCAGCTTGAGCGGCACCTGTCTGCCCTCGATCCCGGCCCAATGCAGCAGCCTGTGAGCATCGAAGGTGTTGTACACGCGCGGCCGCGATCCGAACTCGAAGCCCACCGCGGCACCTCGATCACGGATCATCGCCTGCGTCTCGGCGATTTGCTCCGGCGTACGCCCGTATTTTTTCCCGAGATAGTCGACGATGTCCTCTCCTCCGGCCGCCATTTCCGGATTCAATTCGAAGGGGTGCACGGCGATCCGAGCATCGACGGTATCGCCCAAACGATCGAGCGCCTGCCGAAGCGAGGAAAGCCCGATCGCACACCATGGACAAGTGACGTCGGAGACAAAATCGATCTGGAGCGGTTGTGCCGTCATGGCTGCTGCCTTGTTCAACAGAGTTGGGTGGGGTTTGGTTGGGTTTGCAGGCGGCAGGCATACGCCGGCCACGCTGCTTCGTTCAATGCGCCTGCACCGACGCAAGCGCCGACTCGGCCAGACGCAGCCACTCGCGGTTGTGTTCGCGCGCATATCGCGGCCAATGTTTGCCGTCCTGCACGATCTCTTGGAACAGCGACTGAGCGCGCCGACGATCTGCCGCGTCCGGCTGCGCCGCGAGCCAATCCGCGAACAAACACCGCGGCGCGGCATCGCTAGCACACGCCAAGGCGGCTTCGAACGCCGCCCGCGCGTCCGGCGAACCGAGGGCCGCCAAGGTACGCGCATGAAGCAAAGCCGGTTCCGCTTGATTGCGCTGCTGCGGATCGGCAGCAAACAGGCGAGCCAACGTAATCTCGGCCGCCGCGTAACGATTCAACGCGAACTGAGCGCGCGCCATGCCGAGCAGCAATGCCGGATCGTCGGCAAACGGGCCGTTTGCTGCCGCTTCGTAATGTTCGATGGCCTCTTGCGCCTGGCCCGCGTCCAACAATGCAGCGCCCAACCGCATCCGGCTGGCCACGGTAGGCGCACGATCGAATTGCGCCCGGCTCTCGCGCAGCACGCGATTCGGATCGACGAATTGCGTGATTGCCCGTGCGGCGACATAGGCGCCGCGCGACTGGCGCAGACTGGGCAGATAGACGGCAAAGAAGTAAACGACGCTGCCGAGCATCGGGAACGCAAAAAGCGCGAACAGCCAATAGACGTTCTGCTGATGACGCACCGCATGCACCGCGAAGTAAATCGCGATGATGACGTGCAGGCCGATTCCAAAAAAGTAAGGCATAGGCGTTCTTCGATTCTCGTGTCGGATGCTTCGGCGGATCAGGCGGACACCGCGTACTTTGCGTACTCTACGTACTTTGCAATGTCGCCCAGGCCGCTTAAGCCACACTTAAGGAATGGCCGAATGCCCTGCCACGGGTACGCCTCGCCATCCCAGCCAGCGTAAAGGAAAGCGAGCGCAAACGCTCGCCGCTATCGCCGCTATCCGGGCAATATCGGATCGCAGCTTCGATCCGGATCGTCGCCCCGGCCCGCTGGCAAAAGCTCGGCCGGCCTAGCATTCGGTCAGCCCACCGTGAGTCGCTTACGCCTTTATATTCGCTGCCACCCCGGCCTGTACACGCCCCGCTGGCATGAAGTACCACACCGCAGCCACGACCTGCATCACCACCAACCACGCCCACACCGTCCGATGCGCCGCGGCCGAATAATGGCCGTCATGCACCGGCCAGCGGCCCAGCGCCGCTCCGATCGCAACTTGCAGCGCAAAAATCGCCAGAAAAATCACGAGCGTGAAGGTGGTATTCACCCGCCCGAGCAGCCGCGCCGGAAAGTGCTCGGCCAACACGGCATACGTCAAAATACCGGTGCCGCCCAACGCGCCGTATGCCGCCCATAGCACGCCTTGCGGAAGCGGCACGCGTGCGGCGATCATCCCCTGAACCACGACGAACAGCAACATTGTCACGCCCGAGGAAAGATAGACGCTGACGCCCCGCCGCTCCAATACTCGCGCCAAGGCACCGAAGCCGAGGTTACCCACGATGAACGCCGCGCCCAGCACGGAGACGAGCGTGGCGGCACGCGCCGCGGCATGGTCGGCGCCCGCTAACGCCACATCGCGCAGAAACGCCCCCACCCAGAGCGACTGCATGGCGTAAAAGACGCTTTGCGTCAGCCCGGAAAAGGCGGCTAATTTCCAAAACGCGCGGCTGCTCAGCACGTGCCATGTGCCTTTGAACTGCTCGACGACGCTAGCGCGCGGATGCGCCTCTCGCTCCGCCGGTGCGCCGATCCAAATCGACATCGCGGCCACCGCCGTGAGCACGCCCAGCCCTATGCCGACGGATCGCCAGTGGGCGATCGACAACATCCACGTGAGCGGTGCCCCCACCACGACGCCGCCGAGCCCGCCAGCGGCCATCACGATGCCGTTGACGAGCGTCAACTGGCCGACTTGGAAATGCTGCGCGGTCGCCTTGAACGCACCGCCGAGGCAAGCCGACACCCCCACCCCGATCAGAAAGCGCCCGATCATCATCGCCCCCAGGCCGGTGGCGCAACTGAACGTCCATGCGCCGACGGCGGCGATCGACATCACGCAAGCGGTGACGCGGCGGGCGCCGAAGCGATCGAGCATCACGCCGACGGGCATCTGCGCGCCCGCGAAGCCGAGAAAATACAGGCTCGTCAGCATGCCCAGATCCGTAGGCGACAAACCGAGATCATGGATGAGGAACGGCGCAAATCCGAGATTCACGCCGCGAAAAAGATACGAGACGAAATACCCTACCGAAAACACGGCGAGCAGACGCAACTGAGTGAAGGTCATCGGCGTTTCCACATATCGCAACTCAAGATTTTTGGCTGATCCCGCGGCTTGGCGATTTCTACGACACGCACCCGCTGATCGACCTCTCGCTGCACATGCATGCGAATGTCGCTCCGCCCGATCCGTATTCGGTCGATATCGGAATTTGGCATCGCCGTGTCGACGAGCCGGGCTTCCAGATTCGCAAGCTGCTCGACGATCAAGTCATCGCCGTGTGCAGCCCTTCGTTGCTCGCGCGCTATCCGAACTTCACGATCGAAGATCTCCCCAGGATGCCGCTGTTGCATTTCTCGCGACGCTCGTGGCTTCAAGCGATGGCGAACGCTGCATGAGCCGCTGAGCGGTGTCGCCCTCGGCACGCTGGGCGCCGGTGAACCGTTGCCGATAGGCGGCAGGCGTCAATTGCTTCGCCGCTTTGAACTGGCGATTGAAATGGGCCGCGTTCGCAAATCCCGATCGAGCCGCCACGACGGAGATCGGCATCGGCGTCTCCGTCAATAACCGGCAGGCATGCCCGATCCGGACTCGGCCGATGTAGCGCCCGACGCTCTCCCCCAAATGCCGGCTGAAGTGCCGGCTCAGCGAGCGCGCCGAGAGGCCCGCGGCTTTTGCGAGCATCGCCAGGCATAGCGGCCGGGAGAATTGCGTTTCGATCAAGGCAAGCACGCGATTGATCGGGTCGGGCTCGTGCCCCGACGAGTTGCCGGCCTGCCCATTGAACGCGCTGGGCGACGCCACCGGCGCGGCCGGTACCGACGCTATCGTGCCGAGCACGTCCAGCACCGCCGCCAAGCGCTCGCGTGCATCCGTGGCGAGCAGCCGCTCGCGTTGCGCACGCATGTAAGCCCCCGCCGCCGGTTCGAATGCGAGCCCGCAGGCGGCCCGCCGCAACAGATCGAGCAAGCCCCGATATTCCGGGCAGACATCGGCGAGCCTGCGCACCCACGCGCCGTCGAACCAGACGACGATCGCCACTTGCGCTTCGCCCGCGACGATCGAGCGGTTCGAGGCCCACGTGTGCGGCAAGTTCGGCGGCACGAGCACGAGATCGTCGGCGCCGTAGGCGGCCACCGAATCGCCGATGTAACGCTTGCCCTGGCTATTCATCGTCAGCGTCAATTCATACTCGGGATGGTGGTGCCATTCGAAGGGAATACGCGGCAACCGTCGGTGGTAGACCCTCACCGAACAGCCCTCGCCGAAATCCACGTGTTCGAACGCCGCTTTCATGTCCGTATCCGCAAAACAATTGGCTCGATAGTATCACCGGCGGACCCGTCGGCAGCGTACGCTTCAATCCGTTCAAACACCAAACGGAGACGATGCGATGACGTGGCAAATCGATGACATTCCAGCGGCGATCCGGGCCGCGAAACGCGAATTGCGCGAACGCCTGCCGCAGTACCGGGCGCAATTCGCCGAAGTGGAAGCGCAGATGAACGAACAAGCACGCCAGATCGCCGATCTGCGCGAGCGTGGCCAGGCCGTCATCCCCGAGATTCCCTTCGCGGACATCGCCGCCGAGCGGGTGGACGCCGAACGGATCGCCCTCGTCAAAGCGCGCGGCGCGTGCGTCATCCGCCAAGTATTCGATCGATCGATCGTCGAACAATGGGACGGCGAAATTGCCGACTATGTCGAGCGCAACGATCTGGATGCGAAGCTGGCCCACCGTGCGGAAGACCCCTACTTTGGGCACTTGGCATCGAGTAAGCCGCAAATCTACGGCGTGTATTGGTCGAAACCGCAAGTGCTGGCCCGGCAGTCGCCGGAACTGACGCGGGCGCGCCAATTCCTCAACCGGCTTTGGCGCGCCGAAAGCGAAGGCCGGGTGCACTTCGATCCCGATCGCGTTCCGGCCTATGCCGACCGCCTGCGCCGGCGCCCCCCGGGTTCCGAATCGTTGGGCCTTTCCGCACACTGCGACGGGGGTTCGATCGAGCGGTGGATCGAACCGAACTTCCGGCAGGTCTATCGACACGTGTTTTCCGGAAACTGGCGCGACTACGATCCCTTCGACGCGGCTTGGCGGACCGAAGTGCGAGAGCTTCCCTCGCCCGCCGTCTGCTCGATGTTCCGTACCTTCCAGGGGTGGACCGCACTGACCTCGCAGGGCCCCGGCGACGGCACGCTGCAACTCGTGCCGATCGCGAACGCGATGGTCTATATCCTGCTGCGAGCCCTACAGGACGATGTGGCCGACGACGATCTGTGCGGCGCGATGCCCGGCCGCGCCTTGTCGATCAAGCCCGAATATCACGCGCCCCTCTTTCGCGCGCTGTCTTCTATTGCGCCGATGCAGCCAGGCGATACCGTCTTCTGGCACAGCGACGTCATCCACGCCGTGGAGGACGCGCACCGCGGCAGCGGCTACAGCAACGTGATGTATATCGCCTCGGCGCCGGCTTGCCCGAAAAACGATGCCTATCTCGCCCGGCAGTGGCCGAGCTTCGTGGAAGGCAAGAGCCCGCCCGATTTCGCCGCCGACGATTTCGAGGTGGATTTCGTCGGGCGTGCAACGGCCGACGATTTGACGCCGCTCGGGCGCAGTCAATTGGGCCTGCCGCGGTAACCCCAACCGCGGCGCCGGCGCACCGCTCTATTTCGATAGCATTACAAGTATTTCCAAATATTACGGACTCATATTACAATTCGCCTTCGAAATGAAAACTTAAGACTAATGTAGTCACGCACGGAGCCTTGCATGAGTTCGGTCTCTTCGCCGCCGGGCAATTCGAATACGCAACCCACGCCGATCCAGCAGGCGGCGCAGTCGATCCTCAGCGGCGCTACCGGCTCGTCGCTCGACGTCAATACGCTCGTCCAAGCGCTTGTCACCGGCAAGACCGCCGGACGCGCCGCGGTGCTCACGCATCAGCAACAAAGCAGCAATGCAATGCTGTCGGCGCTCGGCACCATCAAATCCGCGTTGTCCACGCTCAAAGGGTCGCTCGCGGGCCTCGCGGACGGCAGCCTGTTTTCGCAATTCGCCGCCACCGCCAGCGGCAAGGGCATCGCGGCGACGATCTCGGCCGGTGCGGCTGCCGGCTCGTATTCGGTCAACGTCGAGCAGCTCGCCACGGCGAACCAAATTTCGTCGAAGGCGTACGCACGCGACGCGAGCCTCGGCACAGGCACGCTCACGATCGGCGCCGGCGACGCGTCGATGTCGATCGCACTCGATTCGAAGAACAACACGCTGGCCGGCGTCGCCGCTGCGATCAACGGCTCGTCGAACAATCCCGGCGTGACGGCTGCGGTGGTCAAGGGCAGCGACGGCGAGCACCTGGTGCTCACATCGAAGGAAACGGGCGCCGCCAATACGCTATCGGTCTCGGCCGATGCCGGCGTGGATGCCGGCTTGGCGACGGCGAACTTCAAACAAGTCACGGCGGCGCAAGATGCCAAGCTGACAGTCAGCGGCAATGCGGTCACGAGCGCGAGCAATATCGTCAAGGACGCGCTCACCGGCGTCACATTGGCGTTGACGTCGGCCGCCGTGGGCACCACGCAAACAGTCAGTGTCGAGGCCGATACGACAGCAATCGGCAAAGCCGTGCAGGGCTTTGCCGACGCTTATAACGCGTGGGCTTCCGCGCAGCGGGCGCTATCGGCCTATGATCCGTCGAGCAAAGCCGCCGCGCCGCTGCTCGGCGATTCGATGCTCAACGCGGCGGTCAATGGCATTTCCGGGATCATGTCGAGCGGCGTCGCGGTCGGCGGCAAGACGTACAGCCTCGCGCAGATCGGTCTCGACCTGAAGCACGACGGCACGCTCGATTTTTCCGCGTCCAAGCTGCAATCGACGCTCAACGCGAATCCTGCGATCGCCTCGTCGGTGTTCAATGGAACGAACGGGCTCGGCCAGCGGTTGGATACGCTGCTCAATGAGTACACGCTCTCGAGCGTCGGGCAGGTGGACAAGCGCACCGCGTCCATCAATGCGGAATTGTCGTCGCTCACGAAGCAGCAAAGCGATCTGGCGACGTACCAGCAAACGCTCACAGCGCAGTACAACGCGCAATTCACCGCGCTCAATCGGTTACTGACGTCGATCGGCAACAGCAAAACGTATTTGAATCACCTGTTCGGCGGCGACGGCTCGCCCGGCTCACTGAATAAACGGTAAGCAGTAAGAAGTAAGCGTTAAGCGGCCGATCAGGCGAAATCGCGGGGGACTAGCCAGCGCTTCGGCACCGCCGCCGCGGCAACCCCGCGGCAAAGATCAAAGCGGCGTATCGCCCCGCTTCGTGCCGCCCCGCGCGAAAATCACTCACTCCTGAACGAGAATTGTGACTCGCCGATTGGCGGCGCGAGCGGCCGCATCGTCGCCGAGTACGAGCGGTACATTGTCCGCACGGCCGATCGCGGACAGTCGGTGCGGCTCGATGCCCTTCTCCACGAAGAATCGAACGACGGCCCCCGCCCGCGCGGCCGACAATTCCCAATTCGACGCATATTGCGCGGTGGAGATCGGGACGCTGTCGCTGTGTCCTTCGACGAGAATGTTCTGCGCCGAATGCGTCTGCAGGACTTGCGCGACGCGGTTCAGCACGTCGATCGAATCGGGCAGAAGACGGGCGTCGCCCGACATGAAGAGGATCTTCGCGTTGATGGCGATCTCCACGCCTTGCGGTGAATCGGCCGTCGTGATCGCGTGCGCATCGCTAAGCGGCTTGAGCAATGCAATGAGCGCGGCCCGCGCCGCTGCCTTGCGCGCATCGGCAGCCTGCGTCGCATGCGTCGCGGCCTGCACCCGCGTGCTGGCCACCTGCGCCTCCAGCGTCTTCGTCTGCAAGTCGCGGTCTTTCGCGAGCTCGAGCACGTAAAGCGCCAGGAAAAATACCATCAGCGTCGTGATGAGATCCGCATATGAAATGAGCCAACGCTCCGCCTGCTCTTCCGCCTGATCGTGCGCGTCATACCCCGCCTCGCTCGAGACGAGACGCTTGCCGTCCGCCAACGTGCTCATCTAGCATTCGCTCCGTTCGATTCGATTGTGTCCGATGGGATAGCTCGCGCCGATCAAGCGAGCGATTCCGCCGCGCGCTCGCGCACTTCGGCTGCCAACCGCGTCTCGATCGTCTGTGGCGATTCCTTGCGGGAAATCGCGAGCAGGCCATCCATGTAAAGCCGGCGAAAACGCAATTCGCTGTCCACCTGCGCCTTGATCTTGCCGTACAGCGGCAGGAACACCAGGTTGGCGAGCGCGAGGCCGTACAACGTTGCAGTGAACGCCGTCGCGATGCCGCTGCCGAGCTGCGCCGGCTCCAGTACATGGCCCGTCACGTGAATCAGACCGAGCACGGCGCCTAAGATGCCAAATGTCGGCGCATAGCCGCCCGCCTGCTGCCAAATGCGCGCCGCGGCCATCCGGTTACGCTCGTAGGCCGCGATTTCACGATGCAACGCATCCTCGAGCACGGACGTCGACACACCGTTGGCCAGCAGTTCCAAGCCGCGCTTCGCAAACGCGCTAATGCCGGTTGCATCGATCGATTCGAAAGCCAGCATGCCGTTCAGCTTGGCTTGATCGCCCCATTCGAGCAGCGTCGACAAGCTGTCTCGATCGACTTGGCGCGCCTTCATGAAAGCGAGATGAAGTTGTTTGATGCCGTCGAAGAACCGCGCCCATGTGTTCTGAATCATGACCGCGCCCAGCGTACCGCCGAGTACGATGACAAACGCTTCGCCCTGTATCAGCGTCGTGAAGTGCCCGCCTTCGAGCCAGAAACCCACGCCGATAGCCGCCGCGCCGAACAGCGCGCCGATGACTGTTAGCAGATCCATACGTCCCCCCACCGATTCTTTTGCTTTGCCGCCCTAACTCATCGACAGCGCCGACGGGATGCGTGTCGCGCCCCCCCTCGGCACCGCCCGTCACGCTTCCCGGCTCATGCCGACCGGCGCGTGGCCGCTCGCGGCCTTGAGTTCGCGAATGGTTTGAAGGAAACGTTGCTCGATGTCTTCCACTTCGGCTTGGTCGAGCTTCAGGTCGCGCCGCATGACCCACGACACTTCCTTCTTGCGCGCCTCGGTCATCACGGAAAACAACTTATCGACGACGCCTTGATCGCCAGCCGACGCCGCCAGCTTGGCCAAGTCGTACGTATCGGTCGCGCTGACCGCGTCGAATAGCGTCCGATGGTCGACGAACTCGATGTCCTCGAGCGATTTGACATCGCCGCTGCCACGCGTGCGTTTCGCGAAGTAGCTCACGCCCTTTTCTTCGACGTAGTGAAGCACCTTCGTCTTGCGGAAGGCGAATACGTCTTCGGCGATTTCGTCGTGCGACAGCTTGTTGAGCAGCATCTTGCGCTCGACGCCGATCAGCGCTTCCAAATCGGCCAGCTCGATCAGTTCAAGCTCGCTGTTGATGGCAATGTCGAGATCTTGATCGGCCACTTGCTGAGCGCGCTCGGTAATGCGGGCCGGATCGAACGTCACCACTTGGCGGTTCGATGCGGCATCGCCCCCAAAGCGCGAATTGCCGCTCAGGTGTTCGGCGCGGCCCGTGCCCAGCGAAACGAGGTTGAGCTTTTCCATGCGCCCGAGCATCGTCATCACGTGCGGCCGCGAATGCCCCGCTATTGCACGGCATTTCTTGATGACTTCGGGCAGCGGCACCGCCACTTCGTCGCTCTGTCCCCGACGCGTGCGGCCATCCATCGAATCGACGTTGTCCACGTTCGCCATGAGCGCGAGGACGTGTGCATACGACACGACGCCCGGCAAGAAATCGGCGTGAGTATAGGTGGCGAGCAGATCGTCTTTTTTCCGGCCGCGGCGGATCGTCGTTCGCACGATGTGACGCAGCAGGGGCGACGCGCGCTCGAGTTCTTCCTCCACCATGCTCGCGTGCACGACCGTGAGTTGGCAGAACGTGAGCGCCTTCGCCGTATGGGCTCGCGGTTCGGCTTGCAACAGCACCGCCTCGCCGAAGAATTCGCCCTTGGCCACCGTGGCCAGCACGACTTTCTTGTCGTCGCAGCGCGTCGAGAGTTCGACCTTGCCCTCGGTAATGACGTAGAGGACGGCCTCCCCGGCGAACCCTTCCGAATAAATCACTTCGCCGGGCGCGGCCGTGCGCGTCCAAGACGTTCGTTGCTGATTCAAGATACTTTCCCCGTAGCGAATTCTTGTGTGCTCTCGGCCGGCCTGACGGAACTGGCGAGACACGGAGCCGTTTTCGTTCGACCCATGCGTGCGTTAACGACCTGTCGTTTTCTTTTCTTTAGATTCGGACACCAGATTGCGGGATTTTTTTGGATCAGGTAAACGCGCATCGACGCGCCGACGCGCCGGTGTAATCATCGGATGGATAGGCGACGGCTGGCCAAATGAAACGGCCCGTGCGCGAATGAACGCGCGCGGGCCGCATGACGTATGACACCGCAACCGACGCCGCAATCGGCGGCGAAAGAGCGGGCGAACGTGCGCCGTTACTGCTGACGCTGACGCTGCTGCAAATACTGCTTGACGTCGCTCATCGTGACGCGCCCGCTATGCGTCGTATCGATTTCGTCGAAGTGCTTGGCGATATAGCCAAGCCCGTTGGCTTGCGCCTGGGATTGGGTAATCGCCGCGCCGTTGCTCAGAACGGTGTTCGCGCCGAGGCGAGCATCGAGCCGTTGCTGCGCTTGCGCTTGCAGATCGCTACCGGTGGACGGCATCACGGCCTGCGCGCGCTTGGCGGGAAAGTACGGGCCGTCCACGCCGCTGCCGCGGTGCGGGAGATGGACGGGGGCGACGGCTTGCAGTGTCGCCGCATGCGCCGCGCCGGCCAGCAGGCCGAACACGATCAAGGGGGTTAGTCGTCGCAGCATATCGATTGGTGACATGATCCGCTCACAAGTAAAAAGGTAGCCGAAGTAACGCGCCATCGCCAGTGCGGGCCTCGCACGCTATTGACGCGTGGCCTGCGCCGCCGCCAATGTCGGCGTGCCTGCGGGGCTTTCGTCGTTCCACGGCGGTGGCAGCATCCACAAACCAAGCGCTTCGGGCGCCTGCTGCCCAGCATAGAAATCGCGCAGATCGGACTTCATCTTCGGGCGTGCACGATCGTCGAGATAGATCATATGGCCGCCGGGATAGAACGTCACTTGCAAGTTCGGATTGAAGCCCTGCACCGTTTGCAACCGAGCGAGCTGCTTCTCGGTATTGAAGAACGGCGTCGCGAGATCGTGATACCCGTTCAACGCAAGCACCTTCAACTGCGGGTTCAACTCGATCGCCGCCAACAAGTCGGGAATCGTGTCGGGCAGCGGCTGGCCGTCGTGCGAGAAATCCCAGACGTTGATGATGTTGTCGTTCAGCGGCATGTACGTTGCATTCGGTGCCGTGTAGCCGAGGTACGTGGGCATCTGCGTCGCGAGCGCCGTCGTGAACGGCTGCGAAATCAGGATGTCCGACGGGTCGCCGTCCGTTTGCAAGCGCGGATCCGAATTGGGCAGCGACACGCGTCCGTCGTAGCGGCCGATCGTCGTGCCCGGCAACAGTGCGTTGTTGAACGGATTGACGTTGAAGTAACCGCTCAGCGCCTGCATCGACAGGCCCGACGCCCAAGTCCACGACGCCAGCGTCGGCGCGCTCGGGAATACCGGCGGCCCAAGGAAATCCGGCACGCCCAGTTGGCTCAGCACCCACGATTGCGCGTATTGCTTGAACGCCGAATAGTGCGTCGCTGCGAACAGCTCCGATTGGAAGGCAAAGAGGGCTGGATCGACCTGGACCCCCGGCATCGTGACTTGATCGAAGTAGGCCGATACCGCGGCGTAGCCCGGGTAGTAGCCGCTCAACGTATCGGTATCGAGCTTGAGCGCGTCCATGTCGATGGTGTTGCCGCTTAGAATCGCGACGGCTTCGATGGCATCGGCGAAGTAGTTCAGGATCGACGATTGCAGCATGATCCCCGTCAGATGCACGCCCGCCGATTCCAGCGAAAGCGCAAGCATATCCGTGCGCGGCGTCCCGTACGATTCGCCGTACAGGTAGAGCGGCGCAGTGGTGCGATTGTTGACGGATATGTAGCGACGGATGAAATCGCGCATGACACCCACGTCCGGATCGCTGCCCCAGAATTTCTGGTTTGTGTTCGGCGCGATGGCTTCGGACAGCCCGGTGCCCGGCGGATCGATGAACACCATGTCGGTCGTATCGATCAAGCTCTGCACGTTGTTCACGAGCGGGAAATTCGGCCAGTTCGTCATCAATGGGTCAGGCGTCGCCACACGCGTCGGCGCGAATGAGCCTAGGCGCAGCCAGATCGACGAAGAACCGGGGCCGCCGTTATAGAAGAACGTCACGGGCCGCGGTTTGCCGTTCGTGCTCGGCGCCGTGTAGGCGACATACGACATGGTCGCTTCCGGGCTGCCGCCCAGATCGGACGCTGTCAGGTGACCCGTCGTGGTCGTGTAGTTGATCGTCTTCTTGCCCGACGTCCACGTGTGATGCATGACGGCAGCTTTCTCCGACACCTGCGTCGGCACCAAGCTATCGCCCGCGTTGGACGAATAGGCAACGGGATCGGTGTAGGGCTGATCGGTCGAGCAGGCTTGCGCTTGCGCATTCGCAGCCGGCGTTTGCGCCGCAGCGGCGATCTGCTGCGCATTCGCGCTCGCACCGGCACCCACCGACGAGCCGCCGTCGCCACCGCCGCAACCGGCCAACGCAAGGGCCGCCGCCGCGATCGCACTGAGCCAGAACCCGCCGCGGGCGGGGCTCGGAGTACCACTCCTGTCTTGCTTCTTCATTTTTGTCCTTGGTAGTTGAGTTGCCGTTTCTCGATGACCGTGGCGCGCATCGCGAGCCGTTTTGCAGCACGCATTGCCCGACGCCGGTCGACACTCAGCCCTCTTCTCGATCACGACCAAGAGCTTGCTATCGAACCGCACGAAATAATTACCGATAAATACGGAATGCCTTTGGAGCTTTTTACTTCAGGACTTCGGAGGGTATTGCTGTATTGCAGATGCTTCTGCCGATATGCCGATGACATCGGCGATAAGAAACTAGGCTTCAATAAATCCGTTGTCAAGACACCGCGACGATAGGCTCCCACCCGGATCGGGCCTGCGTAGCCGGCCCTACGAACACGCGCGGAAATCTCATTTTTATTCATCGATTGCACTGTCATTGAATCCGCAAGGCAAACGTCAATTTAAAACATAAAGATCGTTCTATCCGTTTATCAACCGAAGATGGCGATCAATTCGGAAGACGGAAGACGGAAGACATCAGTCGATTGCAATGCGGAAAAAGAAGCCATCGGAGGAGTGCCGACATCGAGCGGCACGCGGCTTGCGGCATCCAGGCATATCGATACCGATCAACCCGCCCGGATCAGTCCGGCAATCGGCCCAAACCGTTGTAGGTCAGCGGCATGCAATGCGAGCGCTCCGCGCGAACGGGGCGGCGCTCCACGTTAGCGGGGCGGCCCACCGGCCGCTCACGCGAGCGCCGCCACGCCTTGATCGACGGCGCGCGCATCGATCGGCCGCACCACCCGCGCGACCTCCACGCCGTCGCGTAGGAAGATCAGTGTCGGCCACAGCTTGACCCTGAACGAGCGCCCGAGCGGACGTCCGGGCCCATCCTCGATCTTCAGATGCCGCACCTGCGGTGCTTGCGCTAGCGACGCCGCGATATGGCGCTTCGCACCCTGGCAATAACCGCACCAATCGGTGCCGAATTCGAGCACCGTCGCGCCCGAAAGCGCATCGACCTCGGCGCGCGTGGGCGCCGTCTTCGCATACCCGTTGTCTTCCGTCATGACTGCCCTTCCGCGATGAGCGCGGTGCAATGCGTCAGCCCTTTATTGCGCGGATGGCACGGGCCGACGCAACCGTACCAGCAGGCATTGTGCCCCAGCCGCGGTACGCGGTTTGCGCGCCTACGTCGCACTATCCGAACCTTTTTCAGTAGGAGCCACGATGAAACTGAAAGACAAACGCGCACTCGTGACCGGCGCCGATTCCGGAATCGGCCAAGCGATCGCAGAAATCTTCGCGCAGGAAGGGGCCGACGTCGCGATCGTCTACCACTCCGATCGGGACGGCGCCGAAGAGACGCGCCAACGCATCGAAGCCGCAGGGCGCCGGGCCCTCGTCATGCAAGGCGACGTAGGCGATCCCGCCAGCGTCCAGCGTCTATTCGACGAAACGGTCCGCACACTCGGCGGCCTGGAGATTCTCGTCAACAATGCGGGCGTCGGCACCAACGCCGCGCCGGTGGACGAGATCGAGGATGCCGAACTCGAACGCGTGCTGCGCACCGATTTGATGGGCCCGCTCTACTGCTGCCGCGCGTTCGTCAAACTGCGCAAGCAAGCCGGCGGCGGCGGGCGCATCGTCACGGTCTCGTCGGTCGCGCAGCATCTGCCGACGCCGACCAGCGCCCCGTACGGCATGGCCAAAGCGGGCGTCGGTTCGCTCACGCGCAGCCTCTCGCGCGAAGTGGCGGACCATAAAATCAACGTCAACAACATCGCGCCCGGGTTGATCGAAACGCCGATGACGCAAGGCCGGCTCGAAGATCCCGACAAACGCGCGCAGTCGTTCGAGGTCATCCCCTGGCATCGCGCGGGACAGCCGCGCGAAATCGCGCGCGTCGCCCTCTTTCTAGCGTCGGACGATGGCGACTACGTCACCGGCCAGACCTGGACCATCGACGGCGGCCTCAGCATGCAGTGGGGCGGCGCGTAACAGCCCGACGTAGAGCAATCAAGGAGTACACCATGTTCATTCATCTCCACGCCAGCGATCCTACCGAACCGCCGATCCCGGATCAGCCGACGATCCCCGATGCCCCGAGCCCCGGCACACCCGACGACGTGCCCGACATCGGGACGCCGGAGCCGGAGCCCGATCAATCGCCGGGGCGGATCGGGGATTGATACGGTTGCACCGGGCCGGGGCCGGCAAGGCTACCCTCGGTCGGCGAGTTGGTCCGGCGTGTCCTGCCGATCGGACATAGACGTTCGTTCAAACCGAGCAGGCACTGCAGACACATGAGGCACCGCGGGCGCCGCAAGCATCGTCAGCTCGATGCGGCACGTCGGTAGCGGGCCCGGGAAAACGTGTCGGGTTGTCTTCGGTGGATACAGCACACGGGCGAGGGAACGCGCCACGATCCGCGTCGCATCGACGTCAAATTCGGGGCGTCGGGTCTGCACGCCGACCTCTCCGTAATCGAGCAGCACGCACGGGACCCTCGGCAGCGACAAACGCTTCGCGGCGGCCAGCCTATGATGACCGTCCATCACCGCGAGGCTCGTGCGCTCCAGCGCAATCGGCGCCGTCCAGCAGCCGGCGCGCTCGATACTGTCGAGGACCTCCAACAAACGCGCCTCGTCGTGCGCTTCGTTCGGCAAGATGCGCTCCGTCGCGATCAGTTCGACAACCCAGGTTCCGCGCTGCGTGTGCATGACATCGTCCTATGAAATCGAGCGAACACTAAGCCGCACGCGTCAGATACGACGATGCGATTCGGTGCAAGTCGGCGGCGGCAAATCGGCCGGGATGCAAGTACGCGGCGGCCTCTGCCAGTACTGCGTGACGCGCGATCGGGCCGAACGATTCGATCCAATGATCGCCCACCCGAACGATGCGCACGCGACGCACGTTGATCAGATATCGCCATACCGGATTGGCGTCGAAGGCGCGCGGGCCGCCGTCGTCGTAGACAAAGACGATCTCCGGCTTGGCGATCAACAGCGTCTCGAGGCTCATTTGAAACGCGGTGTTGTCCCGTCGAGCCGGCAGCGGATTGCGTCCGGCGACGTTCACGCCGCCTATTGCGCTTAGCAACGAGCACGTCATGTTCTCGTCGTAGAACGCCCACGGTGCGACGCCCGTGCCCCAGACGAACAAGTAACGCGGTGCGCGGCTGCGCGACGCCGAGCGCGCACGGAACGCCGTCAGCACGTCGGCAAAGCGCCGATTCAGTGCCGCCGCCGCGTCGGCACGGCCGAGTGCCGCCCCGACGCGCTCGATGCCGCGCTCGCTGTCGTCCCGCACTTCGAGATCGAGCGCGAGATACGGGGCGATCTGTTGGAGCCGCGCCGCATTCGCTTCCGTGTAGCGCCGCATCGCAACGATCAAATCCGGGTGCGCGCTCGCCAGCAGTTCGAGACTTGGGCTCGCGCGCTGGCCGAGATCGACTACGCGATCCATGCGATCGAGGAGGTAGCCTGGCCGACGGCTGCGCACGAGAAACGTCGAAGCGACCGGCTGCACCCCGAGCGCGAGCGCGGTATCCGCGCCGAAATACGAGACCGTCGCGAGCCGGCTCGGCGCGACATCGAAGCGCAGGGTCGCGCCGCGATCGTCGAGCACGCTATAGGGCCCCACCCGGATTTGCGGCGCTGCGTATACCTTGCGTGACAGCAGGCTCGCGAGCGATGCCGGCAACGCACAGGCGAGCGCTCGGCGCTTACGATCGATCATTCGATGTCCTTGCAAAAAGCGGCACGATGTTGCGGCCGCATTGCGGTGCTTCGCGCTTCACGCCTGCCGGCGCCGCCGTAGCAAGCGGATGACACACCGGTATGCCGTCGCTGGCGCCGTGCAGGCGCTCGCTGTGCACATGGAATACGTCCGCGACGAACCCCGGCGTCAACACCTCCACAGGTGCACCGTCGGCGACGAGCCGGCCCCCCTTCATCACGACCGTTCGATCGGCGAAGCGCATGGCCTGATTGATGTCGTGCAACGACATCACGAGCGTCAAGCCCAGCGTCGTGTTCAGATGCCGCAGCGTCTGCATGACATCGAGCTGGTGGCCGAGGTCGAGATAGGTCGTCGGCTCGTCGAGCAGCACGATGTCCGCGCGCTGGGCAAGCGCCATCGCAATCCAGACGCGCTGCCGTTCGCCGCCCGACAGCGCGAGAAGCGGACGATCGCGCATTGCGTCGAGGCCGGTCGTAGCCAGCGCCCACTCCACCGCGTCGCGATCGTCGTCGGTCTCGCCGCTCAGCCACGTGCGATGGGCGAATCGCCCATGACGAACGAGTTCCTGTGCCGTGAGACCGGCTGGCACGTCCTGCGCCTGCGATAGAAAGGCGATACGCCGCGCGAGCTTGCGGCGCGGCCAGCGATGTAGCGGCACGCTGTCGAGCAGCACGCGGCCCTCGCGCGGTGCGAGCAGGCCGGCCAGCGCGCGCAGCAACGTGCTCTTGCCCGAGCCGTTCGGGCCGAGCAGGACGGTGGTTTGGCCCGGCTCGATCGACAGCGAGAGGTTCTCGACGATACGGCGCGCACCGTACCCGAGCGAAAGATCATGGGCAATGAGTGTCATCGGAGGGATCGCGAGAGCAGATAAAGAAAGAGCGGCGCGCCGACGAGCGCGGTGACCGCCCCGACCGGAATCTCCGCCGGGGCGACGAGGACGCGCCCCGCCAGATCGGCGAGCGCCGCGATCAATGCGCCGCACAGGAGCGCGCATGGCGCTTGCCGCGCAAGCGGGCCACCCACCGCGAGCCGTGCAAGGTGCGGCGAGACCAAGCCGACGAATGCGATGGGACCGGCGATCGCCACGGCGCAGGCGGCCGCCGATCCCGCATAGGCGATCGCGACGAGACGCCAGCGCTCGACATCGAGCCCGACGCTTGCGGCGGCGTCGTCCCCGAGCGAGAGCACCTGCGCGGCGCGCAAGATCGGCGGTAGCAGTGCGATCGTCGCGACCGTCCACGGCGCGAGCCGCGCGAGCTCCCCCCAGCCGCGCGCATACAGGTTGCCGCTCATCCACGTCAGCAGCACTTCGATCCGGCTCGAGCCCCACCCCGCGAGAATCGTCATCGCGACGGCATAGAGCGCGGCGCTGACCGCCACGCCCATCAGCATCAACCGCAGCGGCGTGGTGCCGTTGCGCCATGCAAGCGCATAGACGCCGAGCGCCGCCCCCACCCCGCCGATCTGAGCGACGAGCGGTGTCCAGGTCGAGTCGTACGCATCGAGCCGGCTGCTGTCGGTCGCGCCCGCGAAATTCGCAACCAGCAAGAGCACCATCACGCCGAGCGTCGCGCCCGACGACACGCCGATGACACCGGGCTCCGCCAGTGGATTGCGCAGGACGGCCTGCAGGACGAGCCCGCTCGCGGCAAGGTGCGCGCCGATCATCAGCGCCAGCAGGACGCGAGGCAGGCGCAGCTCCCACACCACGAACGCGGCAGCGTGCGCGCTACCGCGAGAAGCCAGCGCCTGCCTCATCGTCGCCAACGGAAACTCGGCCGCGCCGAAGCGGACCGCTAGCACGATGGCCATAGCCAGCGCCAGCGCCCCGCCCGCGATGGAGAAGAGCCAATGCGCCGTCGCGCGCGACAAGCGCTTCGATTCGCCGCTCATGCGCCCGCTCCTTCGTCGCGACGGATCAACGCGATCAGCACAGGCGTCGCGACGAGCGCGGTGAGGAAGCCGACCGGCAACTCGCGCGGCGCCGCGACTGTCCGCGCGATCAGATCGGCCACCGCGACCAGCAGCGCGCCGAGCAACGCCGTGGGAAGCATGGTCCGGCGATACCCGCCGCCGAACAACAGACGCGCGAAATGAGGCGCGCACAGCCCGACGAACCCGACGGGCCCGGCGATCGCCACCACCGACGCCGATAGCGCGACCGCCAAGCCCCCGAAAACCAGGCGCCAACGCAACAGGTCGAGGCCGATACTTTGGGCCGCTTCGTCGCCGAGCGCGAGCGTATCGAGCACGCGCGCCCCGGCGAACGCAGCGGTCAATCCTAGCGCGGACCACGGCGCCAGCATCGCAGCCTGACGCCAGCCGACGGCCGCCAGGCTGCCCGCGAGCCAATAGAACAAGGGGCCGGCGCGCGGGCCTGCCGCGATCATCAACGAGACGACACCCGCACCGCCGAGCGCGGCGATCGTCGTTCCCGCCAGCAATAAGCGCAGCGGCGACAGCCTTGCTCGCCAGGCCAAGGCAAACGCGAGCATGGCCGCCGCGCCGCCGCCTGCGAGTCCGACAAACGGCAGCGCACCGGCCGGGATCGCGGGCGCGAGCACGGTCACCGACACGACGGCGAGCGCCGCGCCGTTGACGACGCCGGTGAGCGTTGGATCGGCCAGCGGATTGCGCGTGATGGCTTGCATCAACGCCCCGGCCACCGCCAGGCCGGCGCCCACCATCAGCGCCGCGCACAGCCGCGGCAGGCGCAACTCGCGAACGATCAGCGCAGCGGCCGTATCGCCGCCGTGTCGCAGCGCATCGAAAACCGCGGCCGGGGTGAGTCGCAGACCGCCTGCGCACAGGCTCGCGAGTGCGACCGCGCAAAGCGCCATCATGAGCATGAGCGTGAGTGTGAGTTTGGGAGCACCCGCCATCGTGCCGACGCGTCCTCGCCTTCGATCCGGCGATTCGGACCGCCGCGAAGGCTCGCGATCGGGCGAGATCGATCGCACCGCGGCGCCAAGCCCCCCGCTCGCCCGCACATCGCGCTTGTTCATGATTGCCCCATCCGCGCGTGGGTTTCCAGCGTGCGAGTGGCCCGTTCGCTGAGGCGGCTTTCGAACTGGCGCAGCAGCATGGCCGCCGTCGCGGCCAGGCCGATCGCCAGCCCGATCCAGATGCCGTAGATCCCGTAGCCGAGCCACACACCCGCGGACCATGCAACCGGCAACCCGATCATCCAGTAGCCGACGATCGAAATGCGCAACGCGCTCTTCACGTCGCCCAAACCGCGCAAAATCCCGACACCGATGTTCTGACCGCAGTCGAACAGTTGCAACAGCGCGGCGATCGTCAGCAGGCCCGTCGCCAGTCGCAGCACATCGGCGTTCGAGGCCGCAGCTCGATCGAGGAATAAAGAAAGCACGGCTATCGGTGCAACGAGATACGGCAGCGCGACGATCAGCATCGCACCGGCGCCCAATGCGAGCCCCGTATAACCGAGCCGCCTCGCAGCGCGGTAATCGTGCTGCGCGCAAGCGTGGCTGATACTGATCGACGACGCATGCGACAAGCCGACCGAGATCATGAAGACGATATAAATCACCTGGTTGACGATCGTCTGCGCAGCAAGCGCGTTCGTGCCCAGCGTGCCGATCACGAGCGTCAGCACGGTGAAGAACGCTGCCTCCGAACCGTACGTCGCCGCGATCGGCAGGCCCATCTTCCACGTCCGCGCGAGCGCTTGCGCATCCGCCCGCCAAGCGGCAAGCGATAAGGTTTCGGCCAGTTCGGGCCGACGCTTCGCGACGATGAGCATGGCGACGAACGAGAGGAAATACACGCCGCTCGTCGCGTAGGCGATCCCCGTCAATCCAAGCGCAGGAAGACCGAAGCGCCCGAACATCAACGCATAGTCGAGGACAGCGTTCGCAGCCACCGCAACGACCGCGATCGCCAGTAACGGGCCCGGCGTGCGCAAGCCCACCGTGTATTGCCGAAGCGATTGGAACCAAAGGCACGGCAGCATGCCCGGTGCCGCGGCCATCAGGTATAAAGCGGCTTGCTCTGCCACAGCCGGTTCCTGACCGAGCCAAATCAAGGGCTTTTCGACAAACAGCATCAGCACCGAGAACGCGAGGGCCGCCAACGTCGATAGCGCAAAGCTCGCGCGGACGAGACGCATGATCTGCGCTCGGTCGTGCTGTCCGTTCGCGAACGCGATGAGATTGCCGGTGCCCGTGACGAGCCCCGTGCCCATCGTCCGCAACTGATTGAATATCGTCAACGCAAGACCGCCCGCGGCGATTTCGCGCGGCCCGAGCCGACCCATCATGACGATGTCGGTGGTCGTCAGCGCCACTTGTGCGAGCTGCGTCAGAATGAGCGGCGCGGCCAGCGCGCCGATGCATCGAGCGTCGGACCAGAACAGTCGATGAAACTTCATGCGACGACGCCAAAGAGCGAATCGAGTTCACGGGCGACGGAATCGTCGAGTAGATCGCGCGCTCGCATCCAATCGTCGTCAAACACCGAATCGAGGTACTTCTCGCCACCGTCGCACACGAGCACGACGAGCGTCGCGTCGGGCGGCACGTGATCGAGCATCTTCAGCGCGTGCCAGATCACGCCGCCGGCCGAACCTCCGACGAGAAGCGACTTCTTGCGAGCAACGTACCGTGCGGTATTGAACGCCGCCGTGTCCGTTACCTTCACGCCCTCGTCGAGCAACGCATAATCGACGAGGGCGCCGATCTCAGCGCCAGGCGGCGTACCGGTGCCGGACTGATAGTACGAACCGCCTTCGCCGCCGAACGCGATCGAGCCCACCGGCTCAACTCCAATCACGCGCGGGGCCGGCCCCGTGGCGCGCAGTTCGCGCGCGGTCCCGAACAACGAACCGCCTGTGCCCACCGAGCCAACCAGGTAGTCGATGCGCTCGCCCAATGCGTCGCGCAACTCGCGCGCGAGCGCCCGATAACCGTTGCCGTTCGCGGGGTTGTTGTGCTGTTCGGTCCAGATGCCGTTCGGGTCGTCGGCGGCCAGCCGCTCGGCGAGCGCCTCGCGGTCCGCCGTCGCGAGGGAATCGCCCTCGCTCACGTAGACAAGCTCGGCGCCGAACGCCTGCATGGCACGCAGCTTGTCCTTCGACGCATGGCGGTCGACGACCGCGGTGAACCGGTAGCCGCGTTCGGCCGCAAGCAGCGCGAGGCCCATGCCGGTGTTGCCCGATGTCGACTCGATCACGCGCCCCGCGGGCCGCAGGCTGCCGCCCTGCTCCGCTTCGTCGAGCATTTGTCGCGCCATCCGGATCTTGGCGCTGCCTGTCGGATTCGTCGACTCGAGTTTGAGCAGGACACGTGCGCCGTTTGGCTTGCGGATCAGCTCGAAGAGCGGCGTGCGGCCGATGAGATCCGATACCTTCGTCACGATGGCCGGAACGGCGATCATCGGTTGTTCGCTCAGAAAACGCATGCTCATGTTCATGGTTAAGCTCCGGAAAGCGTGGAAAGGCGATCGACATGCCAACGCGGCTGTGGGCCGTCTAGCGTCACAACGAGCTTCGGGGGCAGCGGCAATTCATGAAACGGCGATTCGTTCGAATCCATCTGATATCCCGCCGTATTGGGGTACAGCAGCAGATCGCCCGGCTGGGGACGCTGCCTGAATGCGACCTTGCGCCAGGTGAGCAGGTCGGAATCGAGGCAGCTCGCGCCGCCGACGCAGGCGCGGTATAGGCGCTGCTCGCGGGGACGCTCATTCGGTGCACGGGGCGCCGTCAGCAATTCGGGATCGGGCAGGAATTCACTCGCGAACCATTGCTCCGAGAGGCTGAAACTCGTCCCGTTGACTGTCGCGATGCCGTAATCGCCGCGATCTTTCACGCCTTGTACGGCGAACAGCGTGAATCCCGCTTGATCGAGCAGCGCGCGTCCCGGCTCCAGCATGAGTTGCAGCCCGTGCTCGGAGAGCAGTGCAGCTAGCGGCTTCGATTCGCCCTCAGGAACCGCCGCGAGGACGGCGCCCAGCATCGGCGCCCCTTCGCACGGCGCGTGATACGGATAGAACCCAACGAAGGTCTTGCTCGCGTGGTAATCCGCCGGGCCGTGCGTCGCCTGAAACTGCGCCCAATCGCGATCGCTCGCGTACGACATCGCGAACCCGCCGCCGATGTTGACGGTGCGTGGCACAAGCGCACGCGAGCGTGCCGATACGCAGGCCCGCACCGCGATCGCCGCCTGTTCGCTTCGCGCTCGCGCGCTGTAACCGGACAAGTGAAACGAGAAGCCTTCGAGCACGATCGCCGCTCGATGCTCGACGCACAGCGACAGTGCGGCATCGAGCGACGCGGCATTCAAACCGAATCGGCTAGCGCTCGGTTCCGCTGGCTCCATGCGCAACAGCACGCGCGCCATGCGGCCGCAGTGCTGCGCGATGCCGACGAGACGCGCCAGCTCGTCGAGGCTGTCGATCGCGATCAACGCGTCGTGACGCACCGAGAGCCGCAGCAAGTCGTTCGCTTTCGCCGGCCCCGAGACGCCGAGATCCGCGCCGCGCACACCGGCCGCCAACGCCTCCGCAAACTCGCCCGCACTTGCGACATCGACGCCGATATCCAAATCGGCAGCAGCGCGCACGAAGCAGCGCGCTTTGTTCGCCTTCTTCGCGTAGTACACGCGGCCCGTGACGCCGTGTTCAGCGAGCATGCGTTGAAACGCCATGACATTGCACGCGAATCGCTCCGGAAACAGCAGGTGGATCGGCGCGTCGAAGCCGTTCGCGAGTTCGTAGAGCATCGCCGGATGCCGATCGACAAAATCGCGCAACGCGGGATCCCATACAGCAGGCAACCGAGGGGCATCCTTCACCATAGCTCCATCTCCTCGCCAAGCCCTTTGGCACACGCCGCTTCCGCCAGCACGCGCCCGAGCGCGATATCCGTGACGATCATGCCGCTGTTAAATGCAAATACGATCTGGTCGTTCGAACGACGCGCAGGCTTGCGGCCCAACAAGATGTCCGGCAATTCGGCATCGACGAGGGGCAGTTGTCCCTTCTGGTCGACGAGATCGACTCCCGTCACCAACATCTGCGCTTGACTCGTTGCGATCCGGTAATCGGCGCGATGCAGTGCATCGGCATGGATGCCGTACCCGACCAGGATCGCCAGCGCGCCTCGCTTGAGGGACGCGTGGTGCACGGCCTCGGACACGCCCGCGCCCGCCACGCCGAGCACGATGTCCGCTTGCCTCGCGGATGCATCGAGATCGGCCGATACCTCGATATCGCGCTGCGGATAAAAGCGTTTCAGCGTCTGGCGAACCGCCTCGATGCCCTCGCCGTAATGGCCGTGAACCATCAATCGATCAAGGTCCGGCAGCGCGCTCAACAGCAACGGCAGCGCCATCCGGCCCTGCGTGCCGGTGCCCACGACGAGCACCGAGCGCGCGCGCGGCGCGCAAGCGCGGGCAATTAACGCCGACACGGCCGGCGTGCGCAGCGATCCGACGAGGCTGCCATCCATCAATGCCACCGGCAACCCGGTTTCGTCATCGAATAGAAGTAGCGTCGTGTAGTACTTCTGCCGTTCTCGGCTATGGTCGGGATCGTGCTTGTACGATGTCTTGAAGCCGACCGTTCGGCGGCCGCCGTCGCGGCCCAGCATCGAATAGGCGACGGAGTGTTTTCCGGGAGGCTGCGTCATCAGCTTGCGCGGATTGTCGGACTCGCCGCTGCCGAGGCCCAGGTAGGCGCGCTCGACGGCGCGGAGCACCATCGCCGGGTCGTACTCGAGTCGATCGATCGCGCGCTTGGCGAGCACGCGCAATCGCGGGGGCTGCGCCGCGAGCCGCGATCGGTCGTTCACATCGGCGTCGCTCGCCGCATCGATATTGATATCGGCGTTTATCGTACTCATCGGCGCCTCACAAGATTTCGCGCGTCGAGGGCATCTGCCGGAACGGCAGCGTCTCGCGCAAATTGACGTGGACATTGACGCGCCGCAGCCAGCGCTGGCGCGGCCCATAGCTCGGCCGATAGACGGTGCGCCCGTGCACCGCGCGCTTGTTGTCGATCCAAACCATATCGCCGGGCTGCATCACGACGCTCGTCTGGTGGGCGTAGCAGGAATCGATCAGCCAGCGCAACGCTCGTTGTGCTGCCTCGTCGCCGGGCAGTGCCGCCATGAACGCCTCGTCCACGCGCAGCCACGGGTTCGCGCGCAAGCCCGACAACGCCGGTACCGGCTCGGGGTTTTCGTACATTTTTCGGATGTGCTCGAACACGTGATCGTCGAGCCGCCATTGCGCGCTGACGTTCTGCTCGGGCAGATGCGATTTGTCCGGCAGGATCGTGAAGCGGGGCGCGCTCAATACGCGCCACATGTCGTCCGGGATCTCGATTTCGTCGACTCCGCAAAAGATCGTCTGCGCGCACTCGTCGTTGCGGTAGCACAAGATCGATAGGAAATCGGCGCGATGTTCGTGAAACGCTTCTTCGTTGTGCCAGACCAGCGTCACGCTGCTGCCGCCGCCGAGTTGCTCCGCGTGGTCTTTCTCGATCGGGACGATGTGGCGTAGGAAACGGCCGTTCTCCTGCGTACGCCAGCCGAACATATCCCCGAGCAGCGACGTCATCACGCACTGCATCGCTTCTTCCAGCAGCGATGCGGGATCGCGCCACGGCGCATCCCAGTGCGAGGGCGATGGCCCGATGCGGGTGTCGTCGACGGGTACCCCGCGCAGCAGCAGTACGCTGCACGGCAGTTCGAGCTGGCGATAGCGATACGCAAGCGCACGCAGCGAACGTGGCAATTCTTGCGAAGCGAGCGTGCAGTCATGCGCGAACCGGGCGCTTTCGACGCTGTCGTGATGCGCAATCAATTCCTGCGCCACTTCCGTGAGCCCGGCGATTTCGTCGTCGCGGAGCTCGTAGATCGCCAGCGACTTCGAAACCGGCTGCAACCCGGACGGATCGATGCCTTCGGAAAGATTCATGCGTTTCCCTCGTATGAAAACGGGCGGTGCCACACCGGCGGTGCGGCTCATGCCTTGCGATCAAGCTGCTTTCGTGGGGATTGGGCCGGCATGTTCTGCGTCATATCCGGCACCGGTCGCGGCTTAGCTTTGCGGGCCGCGCGTCACAGGTCGACCTGCGCGGAAAGGAAGAACGTACGTGGCTGTCCTGGCCATACGGCGTTGTAGTTCGCCGCGGCCCAATAACGTTTGTCCGTCACGTTCTGAACGCCGGCGCGAAAGATCGTGGTGTGGCCGCCGATGCGGGTTTGGTAACGCGCACCGGCGTCGAACCGGACGTAGCCCGGCAGCGACACCGAGTTCGACGCATCGAGCGGCCGCGCGCCGACGTAGTAGATGCCCGCGTCGACGTTGAGCCCGTGTATGGCGGCGATTCGGTAGTCGAGAAACGCGCTCGCCTGGAACGCGGGCACGTTAGCGGCACGTTTGCCGTTGGTCGCCGGATCGCCCGTATCCTCTTGCGCGGTGTGCAGATAAGCGGCGCCCGCGACGATCGACAACCTGGGCGTCAGGCGTCCGTTCGCCGTCAGCTCGATGCCCGTGTGGCGCTGCGTGCCCGCCTGCACGTAGTAGTTGGCAGTGTTCACATACTGCAGCGTCTTCTCGATGCGAAACACGGCAGCATCGACAGTCAAGCGGCTGGCGATGTCGGCCTTGACGCCCGCTTCGTATTGCTTGCTCTTGACCGGCGCCAAACTTTGTCCGGCGTTGAGGGCGTTAAAGGGCGCAACGCCGCCTTGTTCGAAGCCCTCCGAATAGCTGGCATAAGTCGACAGCGACGGCAGCGGCTTGAAGATCACCCCGGCGGACGGCACGTTCACGCTCGCGTTGTAGTGCGTGTCGCTCCCCGACGGCGCATAGGAATCGTCGCGGTAGTTCACGTGGCGCACGCCGAGCATCACGCTCCAGTGCGAGCCGATGCCGATCAAATCGCTGACGAATACACTAGGCTGGAAATTCTTCTCGACCGTCTTCGCGGGAAACGCGGTGGACTGCGCGGGCGAGTAAGCCGGCGCGAACAGATTGCCCACCGTGATCGGCATGACGCCGAAGCCGCCTTGACGCGCCTCGTAGTTGCGCGTCGACACCCCCGCGACGAGTTGATGCGCGAGCGGCCCCGTATCGAACTTGCCGCTGACGAACGTATTCGTCGACAGCACGCGGAAGCTCTGATCGGGCGATAGGTAAATGTCGCCGCTTAAAATATCGCCGTTAGCAGCGACCGAGTAGATGTCCGGAAACGCTGCATCGCGGTTGTTGTACGACTGTGCGACCTGCGTCGTAAACGTCCAGGTATCGGTCAGTTTGAAATCGAACCGGCCGCCAACGTTGAACGTGTTCGTTCGGTATTGCAGCCACGGCTGCCCAAGCAGCGTTCGCGGGTCGAACTGAGGGGGCAATGAGCCGTCGGGTTGCGTGCCGATCACGGGCTGCGCCGCGAGCCGCTTGTTCTGGTAGTCGAAATCGAAGCGCAGCAGCGCGCGCGGCGTCACGGCCCAATCGAGTGCCCCGCTCGCGAACGTCCGGCGCAAGTCGCCGGCATGGCCGAAATCGCCAACCTTCTCCCCCGCCAAGTCGAAGCGATAGCCGAGCTGCCGGCCATCGCCAAGCGGGCCGCCCGCGTCGAGCGCGGTGTAATAGCCGTCATGGCTGCGGACTTCGCTGGTGACGGTAGCGAAGCGGTCCCGCGTTGGGCGCTTGAGCACATAGTCCACCGTGCCGCCCGGCGAATTCACCCCATAGAGGAAGCCCGAAGGCCCCTTCAAGACGTCGACTCGCTCGACGTTCTCAAGCGGCAGATCGTAATACGGCGCCACCGGCATTCCGTCGCGGCGCATGGTGTTCGCCCAATCGACGGGAAAGCCACGGATTCCGATGTTGTCCATTGCGCCGCCGACCGCGCTGTTTTGGACAGACGGGTCGTTCTCAAGCACGTCCATCAGCGTGCGCGCGCGCTGTGCCTCGATGAGTTCGCTCGAATACGATGCCACCGACATCGGCAGATCCTTCGGATCCTTCGCGCCCAGCGCACCGACATTGACGTCCGGCACCGCGTACAAAGACGGACGCGCGGCTCGAACCGAAATCGCATCGAGCACCGGCGCCGCGGGCGCAGCAGCGTCGTGCGCGGCAACGACGGCAGCCTTTTGCTTGCCCTTGACCTCGACGGACGGCGCGGCACTGCCGGCCGCCTCTTGCGCGTGTGCGCCCCACGACGCGAATGCTAGCGCGCACGCCACAATGAATTCGTCGGGACGAAACATCGGCGCCCGCGCGACGCTGCCCGCCCTTTCCCTTTCCCTTTTCAATTTCCCCAACCGATCCGCCTTCGTCGTCCGTCGCATCGCACTGTTTCCGTTCTTTCTCTGGTGGCGAAAAATCTCGATGCCCAAGGGCCCAGGGCCCAGGCGACTGCTGGCATCGATTCCCTCCAACGGTCATCGTTCGAGTGACGCGACTTTATCGTAAACGCGAATCATTCTCAATATCATTACTAAATTTAGGGAGATGCGCCGGGCGATGGGGGCGCGGCGAGCGCTTACGTTCCCGGGAAGCCCACGCTGGGCTGGGTGCGGGTTGTCGAACGCTCGAATCGGTGCATACGCCACGCGCCGTCGCCTGTAATCCCATATTCCAAGAGTCGTTACTCAACTCAAAACGGGCTGCTGCCTCGCGCGTCAGCCCAATACACTAAGCTCTTCACAATAGTTTTGATCGTGGCGACACGCCGGCCCATAAGATTCACACCACCGCGGGGGCGGCCGATGCGCATCGTCTCCTTTCCTCTTAATCGGTTTGATTTGGAGCACTTACTATGAAGGCATTGCGAACTTATATCGCGGAATTAATCGGCACTTTCTGGCTGGTGCTGTGCGGCTGCGGCAGCGCACTCATCGCCGCCAACTTTCACGCCTCCCCCGATGCGAGCGGCATCGGTCTGGTTGGTGTTTCGCTCGCGTTCGGGCTGTCGGTCTTGACGATGATCTACGCGATCGGACCGATCTCGGGCGGTCATATGAACCCGGCCGTCACGATCGGTCTGACCGTCGCCGGGCGCTTCGATTCGAAACACGTCGTGCCCTACGTCGTCGCGCAAGTGATCGGTGCGACTGCGGCAGCCTATGTTTTGAAGGTCATCGTCAGCGGCGCGCCGGGATTCGATGCCGCCACGAGCGCCTTCGCATCGAATGGCTATGGCGCCCTTTCGCCCGGCCATTATTCAATGCAGGCCGCATTCGTTTGCGAAGCGGTCATGACCGCCTTTTTCATCTTCGTCATTCTTGGTGCCACGGACAAACGCGCCCCGGCCGGCTTCGCGGGCTTAGTCATCGGCCTGTGTCTCACGCTGATCCATCTGGTGACGATTCCCGTCACGGGCACGTCGGTCAATCCCGCGCGCTCGTTCGGCCCCGCGCTCGTCGCCGGGTCGGCCGCGATCAACCAACTTTGGCTGTTTTGGCTCGCACCGCTCGTCGGCGCGATCGTTGCCGCCGTGATTTATCCGCTGGTGGTATCCGACGACGATGTCGCCCAGCCCGCGCAATCGGCCGCCCTCGCAAGCGATCGGTAGGGCATCGCGGCAAGCGGCGATTGACAAGCGTGCGGCGATACGCCATCCTAAGCCGCATGAACTGCCGCTCATTGCCCATCGCCGTCATTATTCCCGCCATTCCGAGAATGGTGGGTTAGCCGCGCATAAGCAGCAGACACGAAACCCGCCCACTAGGCGGGTTTTTTTATTTCCGCCTGCTGGGCGCCCTTGCAATGCATCGCCTGACAAGGAATCGCCCAATGCAGACCTCGTTCGCCCCACTCCCGGCCGCCGACACCGAAGGCCAAGGTGCGTTAGCCGACTACCTTCAAAAAATCCTAACCGCCCGGGTGTACGACGTCGCGCGGCAAACGGATTTGCACCCTGCCCCGCAACTATCGGCGCGGCTGGGCAATCGCGTCCTGCTCAAACGCGAAGATCAGCAAAGCGTCTTCTCCTTCAAGCTGCGCGGCGCTTACAACAAGATGGCGCATCTCTCGCGTGAAGCACTCGAGCGGGGGGTCGTCACGGCGTCGGCCGGCAATCATGCCCAGGGCGTGGCGCTGTCGGCGGCCAAACTCGGCGTGCGTGCCGTGATCGTCGTGCCTCAAACGGCCCCGCGCGTGAAGGTCGACGCCGTGCGCGCGCATGGCGGCCCCACCGTCGAAGTCGTTCTCATGGGCGAGTCGTACAACGAAGCCTATGCGCACGCGCGTCAACTGCAACATCGACACGATCTCACCTTCATCCCGGCATTCGACGATCCCTACGTGATCGCCGGCCAAGGCACGGTTGCCATGGAGATCTTGCGGCAGCACCAAGGGCCGCTTCACGCGATCTTCGTGCCGATCGGCGGCGGCAGCCTCGCGGCGGGCATCGCCGCCTATACGAAGGCCGTGCGGCCGGAAGTACGCGTCATCGGCGTGCAAACGGACGATTCGTGTGCGATGGCGCAATCGCTCGCCGCGGGCCGTCGCATCGAACTCGACGAAGTGGGCCTGTTCTCCGACGGCACGGCGGTCAAACTCGTCGGCGAGGAAACGTTTCGGCTGTGCAGCGCCTATGTCGACGAAGTCGTCACGGTCGATACCGATGCCCTGTGCGCCGCGATCAAGGATGTGTTCCAAGACACGCGCAGCCTCTTGGAGCCCGCCGGCGCCATGGCCGTCGCGGGGGCAAAACGCTATGCCGAACGCACCGGTATCGCCGGCGAGACGTTGGTCGCCGTGACCTCGGGCGCCAACATGAACTTCGACCGCATGCGTTTTGTCGCTGAGCGGGCCGATGTGGGCGAAGCGCGCGAGGCACTGTTCGCCGTCACGCTGCCCGAACGGCACGGCAGCTTCAAGCGTTTTTGCGAACTCGTCGGCGATCGCCACGTCACCGAGTTCAACTATCGAATCGCGGATGCGGATCGCGCACATCTGTTCGTCGGTGTGCAGACCGCCCACCGAGGGGAGTCGACGCTGCTCGCCGGCGCATTCGAAGCCGGGGGGTTCCCGACGGTCGATTTGACGGGCGACGAACTCGCCAAACAACACGTCCGCTACATGGTGGGCGGACGCTCGCCGCTAGCGAGACAGGAGCGGCTGTTTCGCTTCGAGTTTCCCGAGCGGCCCGGCGCGCTGATGAAGTTTCTGTCGGCGATGGCGCCGCATTGGAATATCAGCCTCTTTCACTATCGCAATCAAGGCGCCGACTACAGCTCGATCCTCGTAGGCATTCAAGCGCCGCCCGGCGAATGCGATGCCCTTGCCCGGTTTCTCGCCTCGCTCGGCTATCCTCACCGGGACGAAACGGACAATCGCGCGTACAGCCTGTTTCTCTCGTAGCGGGCGGATGCGGCCTGCACATCGGAGCGACGCGCCGTCGCTTCGGCGGCCGTCAATGGTGCTTGACCTGCATGCGGCGTCGGAGTGCGAAGCACGTGCTAGAACGCGTGCATCCGCTTCGTCCGCCGATTCATCAAGCGTGTCGCGCTCCATTGCAGCGCCGAGCAGAGCAGCAGATAGATCAACCCGACGAATAGAAAGATCTGCGCGGGGTACACCATGAGCCGGTTATTCACCTGATTGGCGAGGAACGTGAATTCGGGCACGCCGACGATATAGGCGAGCGACGTATCCTTCGTCAACGACACCCACTGGTTGACGAACGAGGGCGTCATGATTCGAACGGCCTGCGGTAGTACGACGTAACGCAGGGCCTGCCACCTTGTCATGCCGAGCGAGAGCGCAGCATGTTCCTGCGCCCGGCCGACGGCGGCAATGCCGGCGTGAACCGAGTGCGACATGTAAGCCCCGCCGATCAGCGCGAGCGCGCATATCACGGTCACGAGCCCAGGCACATCCACATGCAAGAGCATCGGGATCAAAAAGAACGTCCAAAAGATCAGCATCAGGATCGGGATCGCCCTAAAGAAGCCCACCACTGCCGTGAGCGCGAGCTGCGCTGCGCCGCGCGTCATGGACAACGCAATGCCGACGACAAGGCCGATGAGCGCCGACAACGACGCGGAGACCAGTGCCAACACGATGGTCAAGGCAGCGCCGCCAAGCGGGCCGTCGGGAAATGCACCGAGCAGCAAATAGCGCAAGGTGGGCCACCACTCGAACAGGCTCATGCACGCCCCCCGTGCCAACGGGATTCGCTGCGGCGCCGGTGCATCAGCAACGCGGCCTCGATCATGGCGATCGTGGCGATGTAGAGCACGGTGGCCGCCCCGAATGCCTGGAACGTCTTGAACGTTTCGGTATCGACTTGACGCGAGGCGTAAGAGAGTTCCGCTAGACCGATCGCCATCGTCAGCGACGAGTTCTTGACGATGTTCATGTACTGCCCGGCAAGCGGCGGCGTCGCGATGCGCACCGCTTGCGGGAGGATCACATGACGAAACGTGGCGAAAGGCGTCAGCCCGAGCGCCAGCCCCGCCTGATATTGCGTCTGCTTGACGCCACGTATGCCGGCGCTCAATTCCTCGCCGATAAACGTGGTCGCATAGCAGGTCAAGCCGACCCACCCCGCCACGAACTCGAACGGAGGCCATGCGCATCGCAATGGCCCCCACGCGAGCCAATGCGGCGCATTGAGCCAATCCATCCAGCGCGGCGGCAGCAGCGTGGCGGCACCAAAGTACCAAAACAGCAGTTGTACGAGCAGCGGCGAATTCCTAAACGCCAGCACGTACGACGCGGCCGCCCGCGCCGCAAACCGATTGCGCGCCCCGCGCGCCAGGGCCAATCCGAAGCCGGCCAAACTCGCCGCCACGATCGTGCAGGCGGCAAGCGCAAGCGTCATCAGGAAACCATGCGCTAGCCAAGCGACATACTTCGGCGCGAGCCAACCATTCATTCGTTTGTTCTATCGACATAGGTTATCGTCTCGCGCAGCGCACCTGCATTCACGGCTACGCGCCTTCCCGCTCAGTGCGATCAGCTCTTTTGCGGATCGCCGATCTTGAACAGGCGCGGCAGCGGCGCACGGCTTTTCGGACCGAACCAACGGTCGTAGATCTGGCCTGCCGTGCCATTGGCCTCGAGCCCCTTGAGGGTGTCGTCGACGACGGCGAGCAGCCGCGTTTCGCCCTTCGGCACGCCTACGCCTTCATAGTCGTTCGAGATCGTGAACGGAGAAATTTCGTAGTTCGCTTTGTCGGGCACGTTCGCCAGTAGCGCAACGAGTTTGGGACCGTCTTGCGTAATGGCTTGCACATTGCCCGCGCGCAGCGCGGCGAATGCGAACGGTGTGTCGTCGTATGCGACGATCGTCGCGCTCGGGAATTGTGCGCGCACCTGCTGCTCGTTGGTTGTGCCCTTATCGGCACCGATGCGCAGGCTGTTCAGTTGCTCCGGCGACTTCAAGACGTTCTTTTTGGCGATGAACTGCGTGCCCGAGGCGAAATACGGCGTGCTGAAATCGACCTCTTTCTTGCGTTCGTCCGTAATCGTGAAGTTCGCGAAGACCAAGTCCACCTTCCCCGACTTCAGAAATGCGATGCGATTCGCGGGGTTCGTCGGCTGGATTTCGAGTTTCACGCCGAGCTTGTTCGCGACTGCCGTGGCGTAATCGACATCGAGACCGACGATTCGGTTGTTCTTGGGATCGACAAAACCGAACGGCGGATTGCTGTCGAAGGTCGCGACGCGCAAGACGCCCGCCTTTTTGATGTCGTCTAGACGGTCCGCATGTGCCACGCCGGATACGGCGAGCAGCAACCCCATGACTGCTGCGCCAAGGTACTTGATTTTCACGGTACGAATCCCTGTTTGAGTTTTTGCTTTGCCGTGCGCGCCGCGTGGGCGCTCGATTCACTGCAGCGAGCAGCGAATGTAGCAATACGTTTCCTCATGGGGAACGAACGAATCGTCAAGAGCAATGCACGGCGCGTCATATGCTTCGCCGGATAGAGCAACGTCCGCGAAACGGACGACCGTTTCGGCGGCGCAGGTGGCTGCGAAGGTTGGTTCGATGAAAGGCTCGCGGGCCCTGAGCGCGCAAGCACGCCCCGAGAAGGTCGAACCGCTAACCGGGCGCAAAAGGCGGCGGCGGCGGCGGCGGCCGCGCGCCGTTCAGCGCGGGAGGCGGTAGAAGAAAAAGACCGTGCTGCCGGCGAAGATGCCGAACAGCGAAAGGCCCATTGCCATAGCGAGATCCATGCTGGCTCCGGAACAGTTAGCGGTTGACGCTTCAGCGGATGGCGAACGCCCGAGCGACGACGGGCAGCAAGCACCCGGCCGCGCTACGGTTCAAAAAGACAAAGTATCCGCAGGCGACGCCATTATGACTTCGGCCGCGCACCGCCGAAAGCCGCGATTTCCCGAGCAGGGTTTTTCCCGAGACCAACCCGAGGCACAATCGCATTCGCCGCGCGACTGACCCGGCTCGTTCCGGCATCAAGCTATCCTGCGAACTCCATCATCGAGCACCGCCCATCATGACCGATACTCCACAGCAGCCTCTCGTCGACATCGCCCATGGCGCCTCGCGCCTTCAACTGGCCCCGCACTTGGGCGGACGGCTGCTCAGTTGGCGTATCGGCGACGAAACCATCATCTTTTGGCCCGAGCAGGCCGACTGGAACAACGTCCCGCGCGTGCGCGGCGGCAATCCGCTGCTGTTCCCGTTCCTCGGGCGACATCGCGTCGACGGCCGCATCGGCGAATGGCGCGACGCGCAAGGCGTCGTCCGCCCGTTGCCGATGCACGGCTTCGCACGCGATCTGCCGTTCTCTCATGAGGTCGACGGCGACGGATCCGGCGTCCGGATGACGCTCGCCGATACCGAAGCCACACGGGCTCAGTATCCGTTCGCGTTCCGTTTCGATGCGGGTTACCGGCTGGTGGACACGCACGAACTCGAGGTCACGCTGACCACCTCGAACCGCGGCGATGCGCCGCTGCCCTACTACGCCGGCCACCATTTTTATTTCGCTCTGCCCCACGCGCTGCGCCGCGAGACGACGCTCTCACTGCCGCCGACGGCGCGCCGCCGTCAACTCGAAGACGGATCGATCAGCGCCCCGGAACCGGGCGCCCCGCGCTACACGCTCGACGATCCGCTCATCTACGACCGCTTCCACTGCCTGCAGGAAACGCCCACGGCGCCGGTGCGGCTGGAATGCGCCGCGCTCGGTCGACGCGTGGACATCGAACTTGACCGCCCCGGCTCCGTGCCTTGGTATGCGGTGACGACCTGGACCGAAACCGACACCTCCGATTTCTATTGCGTCGAACCGTGGCTCGGATTGCCCGATGCGATCCACAACGGCCTCGGGTTGCGCTGGCTGGAACCGGGCCGCACAGAGACAGCATCGCTGCGCATCCGCGTCACCGATCTCGCTTGAACCGGTTCGCCCGGGCATCCGCACGTCTGGTTTAACTCCGCTACGCGCATTCGTAGCCGCCAACCCCGTTACAATCGAGCGTTTGTCCGCCGCGCCGCAACATCGGTGCGGCGGAGCGTATCGAAGGGTCAAGCGAGGTTCAATGTTGCGGAAAAAGATAATGCGGCTCGCCTGTGTGCCGCTGGCGGCGGCGCTCGCCGCGTGTGGGTCGGCGCCGGTCGCCCCTGGGTACTACCGAGTCGAACGCGGCGATACCGTCACGAAAATCGCGCGCAGTCACCGCGAGTCGGTTCAAAGCATCGTTCGCTGGAACAATCTGGCGAAACCCGATTCGATCGAAGTCGGGCAAGTCCTGCGCGTCGTCCCGCCCGGCACGCAAGCAACGTCCGGCGCGCCCGTCCGCACGAGCCCGAGCGCGGCGGCACCTGCCACCGGTAGCACCGCCCCTTCGCGAGCGGTGCCCGATGCGCCACCGGCACGCGGCATTGCGCTTATCTGGCCTACCGCCGGCAACGTCGTTCACGGTTTCGACGGTGTGACGTTCAAGGGCATCGATATCGCCAACGCGGCGGGTACGCCGATCGTCGCGGCCGCGCCAGGCACGATCGTCTACGCCGGCAATGGCCTGCGCGGTTACGGCAACTTACTGATCATCAAGCACGATGCCGATTTCCTCACGGCCTATGCGCACAATCGAACGCTGCTCGTGAAGGAAGGCGATCGCGTGGCGCAAGGCCAAAAGATCGCGGAGATGGGCGATACCGACAACGATCGCGTTGCCTTGCACTTCGAGCTACGCTATGGAGGAAAATCGATCGACCCGTCACGCTATCTGCCGCCGCGTTGAACTCCGGATCGAGCTTTGCAGAAAAAGAGGCCCGGACGAGCCGGGCCAACGGGGGTTCGGCGCAGTGAGGCAAAGGACCGGTTCGCCATGCGCCGATTAGTAATCTAACGGCCCAGCAATACATTCACAATCAGTTTAGTGAGAAAAGAGAGGGAATTGGCACATAGCGCCGAGATAATGTCATAGAAAAGCGAAGCAACCGGCAAAACGCGCGCCCAGTCCATCAACGGAACCGCGTAGTGCCCGCCAGACAGCTACAGAGCGGCTGTGCGGCATCCTCCGCCGCCGATTTCCGATTATTGCGCCATTCAGCCATAATCAACTGACATAATCGTCCACCAGCAATTGTTCTGAATTTTTGACGATTTTTTATCGGCTAATTGGCAGCCGATCCAAGGACCGAAGATAAGAGGATTGAAGGAGACGCAGCATGCTTACCCGAACCAGCAGCTATGAAACCCTCCACGCCGGCTTTGAGTGGCGCATTCCCGAGCACTACAACATCGGCGTCGACGTGTGCGACAAATGGGCCGACGGCAGCAACCGCCTCGCGCTCGTCTACGAACACCGCGACGGCAGCATCGTGCGCTACGGCTTCGACGAACTCAAGGATCTGTCCAATCAGCTCGCACATAGCTTCGCGCGGCACGGCGTAACCCGCGGCGAACGCGTCGGCATCTTCCTGCCGCAAGCGCCAGAAACGGCGCTGGCCCATCTCGCCGCGTACAAGCTCGGCGCCATCGCCGTGCCGCTGTTCGCGCTGTTCGGCGTCGAAGCCCTGCAGTACCGTTTGTCCAACAGCGGCGCCGTCGCGCTCGTCACCGACATGGCCGGATTGCAAAAGATCGAACAGATTCGCGATTCGCTACCCGAGCTGAAGACGATCTATTGCATCGACGCGGACGAACAGGCCGTGCAAGCAGCCCGCGCGCTGCCTTTCTGGTCGTCGCTCGAACACGAAGTCCGGGTGTTCGATCCGGTCGACACGCGCGCAGACGATCCGGCCATCATCATCTATACCTCGGGCACCACCGGCAAGCCGAAAGGCGCACTGCACGCTCACCGCGTGCTGCTCGGCCATCTACCGGGCGTCGAGATGCCGCAAGCGTTCTTCCCCGAACACGCGCGGCTCATGTGGACGCCGGCCGACTGGGCTTGGATCGGCGGCTTGCTCGATGTCCTCCTGCCGGCTTGGCACCACGGCGTACCCGTGCTGGCCCGCCGGTTCGAGAAATTCGATGCGCAAGCGGCCTTCGATCTCATGGCGCGCCATCAGGTCTCGCATGCATTCCTGCCGCCGACGGCACTCAAGATGCTGCGCACCGTCGACCAACCCCGCGAGCGGTACGCGCTGCCGCTTGCCGCCGTGTCGAGCGGCGGGGAATCGCTTGGCGAGGAACTGATCGAATGGGGCCGCACGGCGCTCGGAGTGACGCTCAACGAGTTCTACGGCCAAACGGAATGCAACGTCGTGGTCAGTTCTTGCAGCGCACTGTTCGAGCCGCGCATCGGCTCGATTGGCAAAGCGGTGCCGGGACATCGCGTCGAGATCGTCGACGATACCGGCCACGTGCTGCCCGCCGGTACCGAGGGCAATATCGGCATCCTCGCACCCGATCCCGTCATGTTCCTCGGCTATTGGCGCAACCCCGAGGCCACGCGCGAGAAGTTCGCCGGGGCGTATCTCGTGACGGGCGACATCGGCGTCATGGACACCGACGGCTTCATCCGCTTCGTCGGCCGCAACGACGATGTCATCACGAGCGCAGGCTACCGCATCGGCCCCGGCCCGATCGAGGACTGTCTGCTCGGCCACCCGGCCGTGCGCATGGCGGCCGTCATCGGCGTGCCCGACGCGACACGCACCGAAATTGTCAAAGCATTCATCGTTCTGAATGCGGGCTTCGAACCCAGCGATGCGCTGATACGCGAGATTCAAACGCATGTGCGCACGCGCTTGGCGGCACACGAATACCCGCGCTCGATCGCGTTCGTCGATAGCTTGCCGATGACGGCGACGGGCAAAATCGTCCGCCGCGAACTACGCGCCCTCGGCTGAGGGGCCGAGGGGCTCTGAGGGCTCACCGCCGACAGCCTAGAACCGAAAACCGCGCGCTAGACCGCTAGACCTAGCGTTTTGCGGCTACACCATCCGGCGCAAGACGCGGTCGCGCAACAAGAAATGGTGATACAGCCCGGCCGCGACATGCAGGCCGATCAGCGCGAGCATGACCCAAGCGAGCAGACGATGCACGTCGCCGAGCGTATGGCCGAGCGCCGAGCCCGTCGGCGCGAGAGAAGGCAAGGTGACGCCGAACAGCGTCACCTGCCATCCGCGCGACGACGCATTGACCCAGCCCATCACCGGTTGCACGATCAGCAGCAAATACAGCAGCCCGTGCGTCAGATAAGCGATGCTCCGGGTGAAGGGCGTTCCTTCGACCACCTCCGGCTCCTTGCGCACGAGGCGCCACACGACGCGAACGAGCATGACCGCAATGATGACGGCGCCCAGATCGAGGTGCACCACGATAAGCCCTACGGGCCGCGTGCCGCGATGAATGCCCGGCATCGTCCACGCGACGATGTATTGGGCGGTGAGCAGCAAGACCACGAGCCAATGCAGCAGGCGAGCGAACGAGTCGTACTTGGGAGCGGCGGGCGCACCGAACATGGTCACCTCGTGGATAGGCGAAGAGATGAATTATAGTGACGACCTTCGAGCAAGAACCAGCCATCGCCATGACTTCCCCCGCGCGCCCCGACGAAGCCGCCGACACCGCCGGCCACAATCCCATTTATCAGAAGCTCCTCGCCGAGACGGCGAAGATCGCCTGGACCGAACTCGAACGTTTTTTCGCGCGCGGCATGCTGCTGCAGGTCGCACGCGATCTGGACCTCGTCACCGTCGCCGCCGCCATTGCGCAGGACGACGCCGGGCAAGTCACGCAGTGGCTCGCCTCCGGCCTTGTCCAACGAATGCAAGCGGAAACCGCCGCCGATTTCGCCGCGCGCGATCCCGAATTGTGGGCCGTCGTGGTTTCGCCTTGGGTATGCGTACAAGAGCGCGGCTGACGCGCTGATTTCGCCCCATCCGGCCTAGCGTGTCCTAGTATGTAGCTACGCGATCTCAAAGTCGCGAAAGGAGGCTGCCATGGACGCTGAATCGATTGCCGGCCTGGTGGGACTAGGCGTCGGCCTGCTCGTGCTGCTTGCGCTGACGATTTTCGAGTCGCGCTCGTATAAGCGTGAGCACAACGGCGAAGGGATGATTCATCACTGGCTGGCGGAGCACCATATGCTCGGCTGGCATCGCCCGAAACACTGACGCGCGGCTCGCGCGACAACGAGCCGGCGCCCTGCTCCGGCGGATCCGTGCGCGTGCCCCGCACCCGCATGCGGGGTTACGTGCGCGCGAATCTACGCAGCGCCGCCTGCTCGGCCTCAAGCGTCGCCGGCAGTTCGTCGTGCAAGAAATCGACCCACGTGCGAATTTTCGCGTCGAGATATTGCCGCGACGGATAGAGCGCGTAGATATTCAGCGGCATCGACGTGTACTCGGGCAATATCCATACTAATTCGCCGGACTCGAGCCAGCGCATGGCGGCGTAGGTCGGCAAGACGGCAATCCCCATCCCTTCGCGGACGGCAATGGCCATCGAATCCGCGCCATTCACCTGGAACGCGGGCGCCGACACCGTATAGGTTTCCGTGCCGTCCGGGCCATCGAAATTCCATTTATCGAAGACCGAAGCCGGGGTGACGATCCGCAAACAAGCATGATCGGCGAGATCGGCCGGCGTGCGCGGCACGCCACGACGCTCGAGATACGACGGCGCAGCGCAGGCAATGCTGAACACGCTGCCGAGCCGCTGCGAAATCAATCCGGAATCGGGAAGGTCGTAGCCCACCACGACCGAAACATCGTAGCCTTCGTCGAGCAGGTCCGGAATTCGCTGCGCGAGCGTCATGTCGACCGATACGTCGGGATAACGCTGTTGGTAGCGCCCCACCGCAGGCACGATGTAATGCGTGCCGAAACTGGCCATCGCGTGCAGGCGCAGCTTGCCCGAGGGGTGCGCGTGCGCATCGCTCGCCTCGGCCTCGGCTTGTTCGACGTACGCGAGGATTTGCTGACAGCGCTGCAGATAGCGCTCGCCCGCTTCGGTCAGTGCGATGCGCCGCGTGGTGCGGTTCAGCAGGCGCGTATGCAAGTGGGCTTCGAGATCGGAGACGGCGCGCGACGCATAGGCGGTCGTCGTGTTCAGATGCTGCGCCGCCGCGGTGAAGCTGCCCGACTCGACCACGCGCGCGAAAACGCGCATGTTTTGAAGCGTATCCATACCCAACCCCTTCTTTCCTTTCGCACGGCGATTGTTGCATATTCGGCAACGTCGATTATCTCAAAAGAGGTAACAATGCCTTACATCCTTGCGGCTTATTCGACAATCTCCCAAAAAATATAATCGACAGCGTTCAATAACGTGGCCGTTGGGAGAGAATCGTGCGATTGCCGATCGGCAAACTGCTTGCGGCAGCCGGCTTTTTTACGCTGTCGATAATAATGGCAGGCTGCGCCAGCACGCGCGGCATCGCGCCGCAGCAAGCCGCGCTGGATCCGGCCTCGATCGACGTGGGCGCGGCGGTGCGCGCCGCCGATCGCAGCGCCCAATGGCCCGATACCGACTGGTGGCGCCGGTACGGCGATCCGCAACTCGATTCGCTCCTCGATGCCGCCATCGCCGGCAACCCCTCGCTCGCGGCCGCGGATGCACGTGTGCGCGAAGCGCAGTCGCTCGCCGGCGTGACCGCCGCGGCGCTGGAGCCGCGCGTGACGGGCAATCTGTCGATCACGCGCCAGCACTGGGCCGACAATCCCCTTTACTACGGCCCCGGCGAACTCGCCAATCAAAACACTTGGAACAACACCGGCACGCTTGGATTCTCGTACCACTTGGATCTTTGGGGCGGCGACGAGCGTGCGCATGAGCGGTCCCTCGACGCGGCGCATGAGCGTGCGGCCGACGAACGTGCCGCGCGGCTCGAACTCGAAGTCAATCTCGTGCGCGCCTATGTCGACTTTTCCAAACAGTACGCCCTGCTCGACATCGCCATCGATACCCTCGCGCGCCAGCAACAATTGTCGGCGCTGGCGCGGCGGCGTCTAGCCGGCGGCATCGGCACGCAGTTGGAGGTCAGCCAGGCCGATGCGCCGCTGCCCGAATACGAGCGGCGGATCGAGGCCCTGCGCGAAGCGATCGAACTCGATCGCAATCAACTCGCGGCGCTCACTGGCAAAGGCCCCGGCGCGGGCGCGACGCTAGCGCGGCCGATGGTGGCGCTCGATACGTCCGTCGCGTTGCCCTCGGCGCTGCCCGCCGAGTTGATCGGGCATCGGCCGGATGTCGTCGCCGCGCGCTGGGCGGTGGCAGGCGCCGCGCGAGGCATCGATGTCGCCCACGCCGCCTTCTACCCAAATATCGACCTGATGGCCTCGCTAGGCGGCTTCGCGGCCGGTGGGCCTCTGTTCCAATTTCTGCATGCGGCGAACGGTGCCTGGACCGCGGGGCCGGCGCTGTCGCTGCCGATCTTCGAAGGCGGTGCGCTGCGCAGCCGGCTCGGCGTGGCGGCAGCGGGCTACGACGAGGCCGTCGATCATTACAACGCCACCGTCATCGCGGCGCTCAAGCAGATCGCCGATCAGATCGTCCAATTGCATTCGCTCGCGCTCCAGCAAGGCGATGCCGAGCGCTCCGCCAGCGTGGCCCAACGCAGCCTTCAGCTCGCCGAAGTCGGCTACAAGCGCGGCCTGAACGACTACGTCAATGTCGTCGTCAGCGAAACACAGTGGCTCGCCGCGCGTCAGGGCGTGGCGCAGATTCACGCGGCGCGGCTGGCCGCTTATGCTTCGCTGATGGGCGCATTGGGCGGCGGGCTCGCGGTGCCCAGCGACGGGCCGCACGCCGACGCCCTGCAACCCGCGCAGCACGGCGCGTTCGCGGGCAGCATGGTGGGTCGGAAATCCTCGGCGGGCGAAGCGCCGGCGAACCTGGCACCAGGCGCATCGGCATGGACGAGTGCCCGCCAGGCCGCCGGGGCGCCCGGCGCAGCGCGCTAGGACGAACGTGATGGCCGATCCTGCTTTCCGTCCCCCACGCCCACCGGGCGCCCTCCAAGCCGCCGTGCTGGATTGGGCGCGCACGGATGGCCTCACCTGGATCTATCTTCTCAAGGCGCTCACCGCCGCGTTCCTCGCGCTCGGCATTGCGATGCGGCTCGACCTGCCGCAGCCGCGTACCGCGATGACGACCGTATTCATCGTCATGCAGCCGCAAAGCGGCGCCATCCTCGCGAAAAGCTTTTACCGGATCGGCGGCACGTTGGTCGGCCTGGTCGCAACGCTCATCTTGATTGCCGTGTTCGCGCCGCAACGCGATCTCTTTCTCGGCGCGCTCGCGCTATGGACCGGGATTTGCACCGCCGGTGCCGCGCGTAACCGCAATTTTCGCTCCTACGGCTTTCTGCTCGCCGGCTACACCGCCGCCCTCATCGGCATCCCCGCCGCCCAGCATCCGGACGGAGCATTTCTCTCGGCGTTGACGCGCGCGGCGGAGGTCACGCTCGGCGTACTGTGCGCGGGCTTCGTCGGCGCGTTAGTGCTGCCGCAGCACGCCAGCACGCAAATGCGCACGACCGTCCGCGCACGCTTCTCGGCCTTCGTCGAATACGTGGCGGCCGCCCTCTCGGGACGCGTCGATCGCGAGCAGATCGAACGCCAGAATGCGCGCTTTCTTGCGGAGATCGTCGGCTTCGAAGCGATGCGCAGCGTCGCCGTGTTCGAAGGCCCCGAATCGCGCGGCCGCAGCGGGCGGCTCGCGCGCTTGAACAGCGAGTTCATGACCGCTTCGACACGCTTTCACGCCTTGCATCAGTTGATGAATCGGCTGCGGGAAGCCGGCGCGCAGGACACCGTGGCCGCGCTCGAGCCGTACTTCCAGGAGCTTGCGCCGCTGCTGCACAGCCCCGGCGAGCCGGTGCTGACGGCCCGCGACGCCGCCGGTTCGGCGCGCAAGCTCGAAACGTTCAAAGCCGCCCTGCCGCGCCGGGTGCGCGAAGCGCGTGCAGCGCTGGCCGCCCGGCCCGGCTTTGCCCTGCTCGATTTCGACACCGCCTCGGAACTGCTCTACCGATTCGTCGACGATATGCATGCCTATGCGCTGACCTATGCGTCGCTGGCGGCGTCGACACACGAGAGAGAACGCACGCCCGAACGCTACGAGCCGAAGACCAACGGCGTGCTCACGCTCGTCGCGGGCGTGCGCGGGGCCATCGTGATGGCGGCGCTCAGCGCGTTTTGGATCCTGTCCGCTTGGCCGAACGGCTCGATGCTGGTGCTCAACGCCGCGGCCGTCTGCGCGCTTGCGTCGTCCTCGCCGCGCCCGACGCGCATGGCCTATCAGATGGCGCTCGGGACAGGGCTCGCCACGGTAGTCGGATTTATCGTCGTGTTCGGCGCCTATCCGCACATCGAGGGTTTCCCGCTGCTGTGTGCCGTGCTGGCGCCCGCACTTGCACTGGGCATTGTCATGACGACGCGGCCCCGGCTCGCGGGCTATGGCGCCGGCTACTGCATCTTCTTCTGCGTGCTGGCAGGCCCGGACAACCTCGTGCATTACGATCCGGCCGGCTACGCGAACGATGCGATTGCGCTCGTGCTGTCGATGGTGGTGAGCGCCATGGCGTTCGCCGTGCTGCTGCCGCCGTCGACGCCTTGGCTGCGCCGACATCTGCTCGCCGATCTGCGGCGGCAAGTGGTGCTGGCCTGCAGAGCCCCGCTCGCGCGCGTGCGTTCGCGCTTCGAGAGCCGCGCGCGCGATCTCGCGTTCCAAGCTCATGCGTTGATGGAACATGAGCCGAACGAACAGCGCGACGCGCTAGCTTGGCTGATCGCCGTGCTCGAGATCGGGCACGCCGTGATCGATTTGCGCCGCGAGCTGGGCGCCTTGCCGAGCGATGCACGGTATGCGCCCACGATGCCGTGGCGGCGCAGCATCGCGCGCTCGGCGAGCGCGCTGACTCACCTGTTCGCGCGCCCGAGCCATGCCCGCCTCGACGCGGCCCTCGCCGCGAACGTCGATGCGATCGCCGCCACCCAGCAAGCACTGGCAGCATTCGCGCCGGCGCGCGAGGACCGGCACCGGCTGCAACGCACCCTGAGCTATCTGCACTTCGTGCGCACGGCGCTGATCGATCCTCAATCGCCGCTTGCGCGCTATGCACGCGCGGCACGTCGCGATCGCGCGGCACCGGCCTGAAGGAGAACTGTCCATGCACCGCGAGATCGCCGTTCTCGGCGCTTACATTCCCACGCTCATTCCGCTTTGCATCGGCGGCGCAGCCCTGACTTGGCTCGCGGATCGCCTGCTGGCACAGGGCGGACTCTACCGCTGGGTGTGGCACCCCGCGCTCTTTCGGGCGAGTCTGCTCGTGTGCATCTGCGGCGTGCTCGGCCTCGCCGTTTATCGCTGATTCTTTTTTCGCCGATCCTTTTTCGCCGATCGCTCTTTTTTTCGACCGCAATCATGACGCTTCGACAACTCATCGGATTCATCGCCACGGCGCTGCTGCTGGTGCTCGCGCTGGCAATCGGCCACCGGCTTTGGGTCCATTACATGGATGAGCCTTGGACGCGCGACGGCCGCGTGCGCGCGCAAATCGTAGGCGTGGCGCCCGACGTCTCGGGTGCCGTGGTCGAACTGCCCGTCACCGACAACATGTTCGTGAAGAAAGGCCAAGTGCTGATGCAGATCGACCCGGCGCACTATCGCGTGGCCGTCGAGCAAGCCGAGGCAGCCGTGGCCGCGCGCCGTGCGGAGTGGCAGATGCGGCGTGCCGATGCCGCGCGCCGCGCCGACATGGACAGCCTCGTGGTGTCGAAGGAAAACCGGGAAAACGCGTCGAGCGCGGCGGCCAGTGCGCAAGCGCTGTATCAACAGGCGTTAGCGGCACTGGATGCGGCCAAGCTGAACCTCTCGCGCACGACCGTCGTCTCGCCCGTGGACGGTTACGTGACGAACCTATCGGTGTTCCAAGGCGACTACGCGACCGCCGGCACGCCTAAACTCGCCATCGTCGACAGCCATTCGTTCTGGGTTTACGGCTACTTCGAGGAGACGAAGCTGCCACGCGTGCGGATCGGCGACAAGGCGGAAATCCGCCTGATGAGCGGCGGGGTTTTGCAAGGTCACGTCGAAAGCATCTCGCGCGGGATCTACGATCGGGACAACCCGCAAAGCCGAGAGCTCGTGGCCGACGTCAACCCTACCTTCAATTGGGTGCGGCTCGCGCAGCGCGTGCCGGTGCGGATTCACATCGATCGAATCCCCGACGGGCTCGTTCTTTCGGCCGGCACGACTTGCACGGTGGTGGTGTCGCCGGGGCAAGGCCCGGCGCCCGCGTACCCTGAGCAAACGCATGAAGGCAGCGACGGACGCTAGTCGGATCAGTCGTTGCGCTGCCGCCCCGGCCGTTCCAGGCTTTCAACGGATGCTATGCAAATCACGCCGCAGCAGCGTTTTCAGAGTCCGGCGGACAGGTTTCGAGCATCGCGAGCCGCAGGCTTTTGCCAGCGTACCGCGTACGGTATTGCAGATAGCCGCCGTCTTCCCACGGCATATTGCGAGAGACTATGTGGCCCGCAACGAGCACGTCGAACGGCTTGAAGCCCGCATACGAATCGTGGCAATACTCGCTGAAAAACGCCAGTTCCACGTCGCTGGGTTGGCGCTCTATGACCTGCTTGAGAATGTCGAGCCTCGCCTTAGGGATATCGGATTTCTCGGGTGAGGCTTGCGCGATCTTTGGATCGGGGCCATTGAGCCTAAAAATTCGGCTGCGCAGCGATGGTTTCCCCGCTCTGCTTCCGTCCTTCGCATTGCCAACAAGCGCTGCTGCATCAGCGATCTCGCCGATGTCCTTTAGAAATATCCCGTGAGCGCCGAGCAAGTCTTGTTTGTCGCCGTCTCCGGACTTTTGCACGAACGGTAGCGTCGCATAGAGATGGCGATAAGCGTAGCGCCACGCGAGGATGTCGACCAGACAGTCGGTAATTGCGCGTTCGCCGATGCCGTTGGCCGCCATGAAGGCGTCGTAGTCTGACTGAAGCTCGTCGCTGACCGTGAACGGATCCCAGCCTTCCTCACGCGCAATGATTGCGATTGTTTTCAGCGGCACTTTTGCTGCGATGGCTGCCTCGTACATCATGTTCAGCGGTATGCGCGCTAGCTTGTTTGCATCGTCCGCGCCATTCTTGCCCTGCTCTTCGGGCAAGTAGCCGCCCCCGATATCCGAGTGCATCCCCGGGAAGCGAAACTGACGGCAGCGCGGCGGCATGGCGTCCCCGGGCAGTTGGACATCTTCTAGCGGGAACGACTCGCGCTGTTCATGCATCGCCACATAGTGTTCGCAGTGGCGAACACGCGGTGATATCCGCAAGTTCTTCGTCTCGCCCCACGCCTCATGGCCATTGGTCCAACGGCTCGCGGCAGGGCCCAAGCCGACGGCAGCCACGGTATCGAAAATACCTAGAAAGCGAATGTGCGTCTTGACGCCCGCGAGCACCTCGCCGTCGAAGCACTCGTCCAGCCAGTTGCAAAACACGCGTGCCTCGGCCGCGCCTCGACTAAAGCCGAATATGTCGATGAACACTTCGACCAGTTTCGGGTGCCGCGTCTCGTCGATCTTCTGTGCGAGCTTTGCGAACTGCTGCTTCAGGAACATCGTCCGGTTAGAGATGCCGTTGACTGTTAGGAGCCCACCTTGGTCTTTCATGCCAACCTTGTCCAGCGCGCGCTGATCCGCCAGGGACAATAGATTTCGGTTGCCTTCGGTTCCGGTCTGCATCGGCAGCCATCCGTTACCGCATAGCGCTTTCACCGTTATGTGGGTCGATCATCGGCGCGCCACCGCTGTCTATGGAACGGTGCATCGCGTTCAAAACGTGCAGCAGGCCGTAGACAATACGTGCATCGCCGCCTGCGCCAAAGCCCATTCCCAGGGTACTTGCAGCAGTTTCGCCAATTTGGGAAAACGGTGTGCCGACTCCCGGGACGTAGACCGGGTAGTGCCCCTCCAGCGGCTGGTCGGGGTAAGCGCGATATAAGCGCGCGACGTTGCTATCCTTCTTACGAGCAAGTTGCGTCGCGCCGTCCAGCGTCGGATCGCCCCAGTCCTGGTTGTTGCGCGTGCCATCGAAGAAAATGCCGATATGAATCGGAAACTCGCATTTCTCAGGGCGATATCTCATGGTCGGTGACGTGGCGGTCACCCCTTCCGTGTTGCCCGGGTGTGCGGCGGCGCGCAACAGGCTGATCTGGTCGCTCATTGCTCGGACGTCCCCGCGGTTCCGGTCGACTTCGAGGTGTCGTGTTCAGTTTTCCCTGCAGCGCACTCGGCCAAATCCGGTGCGACCTGGCAGCGCCGGACAAGGCGTGCGACGCGCATGCTCTGTTCTGCTTGCCTAGTACAAGCCACATAGCTTTCTCCGGTCATCGGAGCACATCGCGGTAGATAGCGCCGGGCATCTGCTTGCTGCTCATCGAGGAGGTTCTCCCGGGCCTGCTTGGCGCACGTGTCAGCGTCGGGCGATGCGGCACAATGCCGCTTGTTGACGGCAATATCCGCGCGGCGCTCGTTCATATCGCGCCAATCGACTCGAGGCGGATACATGTCCGACGGGTTCTTTCTCGGGATGCGATCATGGGGGCCCGGATAGTTGGCCGCAAGCGGCCCGATATTGGATACCACCACTCGAACGGTGCCGCTATTGAGGAAGTGCACCCACAGGTTGCCACCGTCTTCGGTGTACGGATCGACCGGCACATTAGCCTCGTGCGTGCTCCACTTGTCGTGTTCCCAGTCCCTCACTTTCCATACGACGTGCACCGTCAGGCCAGGATGCCACTTGGTCGGCAATAGCGGCGCGGAAACACCGGCGTTGCCGCTACCCGCCTGGAAGCCCGCTGCGCCATTGACCCAAAAATCCGTCACGCTCAAGTTGTCGGCGAGATGGTCGATACCGCCCATGGAATAGCCGAAAGTCTGCTCCTTGCCAAACGATTGGCAGGCGGTCAATGCCCCTATCAACGCAAAGCCCAGCGCTGCGAGCCATATGCGGCATGTTCGGTTTGTCATCGTCTATCCTTATTCAAACTATCGGAACAGGTGCGTCACTTCATCAGCCCCTGTCATTGACATGCGACCACTGATAATTCGCCCCGCCGCGGCGAGGGCGCCTCCATACCTCAGCGCCCGATCGTGCCGGTTCTTGTTCCGGATGCCGTCGACGAACATCCCGATATGAATCGGAAACTCGCATTTCTCAGGGCGATATCTCATGGTCGGTGACGTGGCGGTCACCCCTTCCGTGTTGCCCGGGTGTGCGGCGGCGCGCAACAGGCTGATCTGGTCGCTCATTGCTCGGACGTCCCCGCGGTTCCGGTCGACTTCGAGGTGTCGTGTTCAGTTTTCCCTGCAGCGCACTCGGCCAAATCCGGTGCGACCTGGCAGCGCCGGACAAGGCGTGCGGCGCGCATGCTCTGTTCTGCTTGCCTAGTACAAGCCACATAGCTTTCTCCGGTCATCGGAGCACATCGCGGTAGATAGCGCCGGGCATCCGTTTGCTGCTCATCGAGAAGTTTCTCGTCGCCCCGCTTCTCACAGCCGTTCGGATCGAGTTCATTGCTACAGCGCTGCCTGATGAGACGGTCATCCAGCAGTTGCTCACTCATTCCACGCCAATCGACTCGAGGCGGATACATGTCCGCCGGGTTCTTTCTCGGGATCCGATCATGGGGGCCCGGATAGTTGGCCGCAAGCGGCCCGATATTGGATACCACCACTCGAACGGCGCCGCTATTGAGGAAGTGCACCCACAGGTTGCCACCGTCTTCGGTGTACGGATCGACCGGCACATTAGCCTCGTGCGTGCTCCACTTGTCGTGTTCCCAGTCCCTCACTTTCCATACGACGTGCACCGTCAGGCCAGAATGCCACTTGGTCGGCAATAGCGGCGCGGAAACACCGGCGTTGCCGCTACCCGCCTGGAAGCCCGCTGCGCCATTGACCCAAAAATCCGTCACGCTCAAGTTGTCGGCGAGATGGTCGATACCGCCCATGGAATAGCCGAAAGTCTGCTCCTTGCCAAACGATTGGCAGGCAGTCAATGCCCCTATCAACGCAAAGCCCAGCGCTGCGAGCCATATGCGGCATGTTCGGTTTGTCATCGTCTGTCCTTATTCAAACTATCGGAACAGGTGCGCCACTTCATCAATTCGGGCCATTGCCCCGACGCGCGCGAGGACTCCATCAATGCCATAAATCGTGTATCACTCAACCCCGCGCCACGTGTCTCGACGGAGACCGCCGCGATGTGCCGCTGCACGTCGAGCGGCTCGACACCATGCCGAAGCACGAACGCGGCTGTTGCCTCAACGTGTAGATACTGTCCAGCATCGAGAGGGAGCTGCAGCGCATCGCCACTGCCTGCAGTCAGTTCGTCAGCTAAAGACGCAGCTAACTGCTGCTCGAGTAACCCTACACTCTGCCTGTCCGACAGCACGATCGTGGCATGGCGATGCAGATCCGCCGGCAGCCCGCCGCCGAACTCGCGCTCCCCCCCGAAACGGTTCACGTAGCACCAGTGAATGACGGGGCCCTTCAGTTGTGTCATTTGTCACCGGCAGCGTGCCGTAGTCTTCGAAGATGGTGGCGCTCTGGCCGCGGGTCGCCAGCTCGAGAAACAAGCGATTGTTTTTGCGCAGCCTCAGGCACCGCATCCACAGGCCCATATCGGCCTCGTAAAACGCAATCCCGCCGTCGGTCTTAACTAGACGGAATGTAAAGATATAGCCATTGAAATACCGAAAGCTGCCGTCGTCGCGTAGCAATTTCACGCAGATCTGCTTGCCGACGAAATCCTTTGGATCGAGCGTCGCTTTATCCGAAAGTATCTCGACAACGAACTGGAAGTCGCGCGACAGGGACTCCTCGCCTTCCAGACGGTTGGCCAACAGGATGTCGTACGGGGCATCGCCCTCCGGGAACGACAGCGTCAATAGCCGCCTGTTCTGCATGCCGGTGGCGATTTTGCGGAGATCTTGGACAGACAGGTTCGCATTCATTGGCAAGCCCGACAGAAACGCCAATATTCAGAATCGGGCGATTTTACACAGAGTTTTCTTCAACGCAAGACGAGTCTAACCATTTCGAGCATAATCCGATGGATGTCGGAAAATATTCCCCATGCTTTTCGTATTTATGGCAATAATTGCCAATTCGCGTTTGCGGCCTGGCAGGGACGCAGCCGTGCGCCCGCGTCGGCTCGCCTCGTCATAAAATCCATACCGCTCCCTCAAATGACAAAGCCCTAGGCTAAGCTAGGGCTCTATCATTAGCTGAGACGAGACGGGCCGCACTGCGACGTACGACCCGTTCTTTAGTCTTCAGTTAGTTCGCCATCGAGCTCAACGTTCCGCGTGCAGCTTGAACTGACCGACAAGGCGTTTGAGCGCCTGCGCTTGATCGTCCAGCGAGCGAGCGGCAGCGGTCGCCTCTTCGACGAGCGCGGCGTTTTGCTGCGTGCCGGCATCCATCTGCGTGACCGCGCGGTTCACTTCCTCGATGCCCGCGCTTTGCTCGGACGAAGCGGCCGAGATCTCGCCCATGATGTCGGTCACACGCTTGACGGCCTTGACCACCGCGTCCATCGTCTGGCCCGCGTCGGTTGCTAGATTCGAGCCGTTCGCGACGCGCTCGAGCGACGTATTGATCAGCGTCTTGATCTCCTTGGCCGCCGCCGCGCTGCGCTGCGCGAGCGAGCGCACTTCGCCTGCCACGACCGCGAAGCCGCGGCCCTGCTCGCCCGCGCGCGCCGCTTCCACAGCCGCGTTCAGCGCCAAAATGTTGGTCTGGAACGCGATGCCGTCGATCACGCCGATGATGTCGCCGATACTCTTGGCGCTGTCGTTGATCTCGCCCATCGTCGTCACGACGCGCGATACCACATCGCCGCAAGTCGAGGCGATGTCCGATGCATTGTTGGCCAGCGTGCTCGCCTGCTTCGCGTTGTCGGCGTTCTGCTTCACGGTCGAAGTCAGCTGTTCCATGCTGGTCGCCGTGCGTTCGAGCGAGACGGCTTGCTGTTCCGTGCGCTGCGACAGATCGAGATTGCCCATCGAAATTTCACTCGCCGCCGAGGAAATCGCTTCGGCGCTCGCGGCGATTTCGCCGACAGTCGCCGCCAACCCCGTTTGCATTTCCGTCAGCGCGTACAGCATGCTCGAGTTGTCCTTCTTGCCCAGCCGGATACGGTTCGACAGATCGCCCGCTGCGATATGGCTCGCGATCTCCTTGGCGTAGCCCGGTTCGCCGCCGAGCTGGCGCGTGAGACGCCGCACCACCCACTCGCTGACGACGAACGCCAGCACGATCAAGCCGGCCGTCATCGCCGCGATCATCACGAACGACGACTTGAAGATGAACGCCGACGTTTCGATCGTGGCCTTGGCGGCCGTTCCACGACGCTGCACCAGGTCATCGACGACTTTTTCGAGCTTGCCTGTCTCGACGAGCAGCGAGACGTCCTGCATGCCGACTTGCCAGTTCATTTGCGACAGATCGAGCGACTGGGCCTTCACGAGCGTCACGAATGTGCGCAGGTGGTCGGACCAGGCATTCACTGCCGCCGCGAATTTCTTTTGCTCGGCGATGCCGTCGGCGTCGGACGCGTCGGTGTATTGCTGCAGCGTCTGCAACTCGCCGTTGATGCTGGTCAGCCCTTTCTCGACGTCCTGGCCGAGTTCGTCGCGCTCCTTGGCGGTCGTCGCCGTCAGCAGCATCTTCTGCGCACGGCTCGCACGCAGCACATTGGCCCGTACCTCTTCCGCCGCGCGGCTCGCGACGTGGCCCTGTTCGTAGATCGACCGAGTCGATCCGTTCAAGCGCTGGATCTGCGTCAGCGAAAACACCCCGATCGCCAATGTGCCGACGAGGACGATGGCAAACGCCAGGCGCAACGACGCCTTGACCGACAACGTGTTGAGCCTCGAACTTACCGCGCTCTTGCGCGGCCTGCCGCCGGCTCCCGCGCCGTCCGGAACGAAACCTGCCCCCGAACGTCTGCCCAGCGAAACTGCCTTCATATCAACCCCTTCTTTTCGATCGCTCGCCGCCGTGGGTAGGGCGACGCAATTCTGGAATGACCTGCTCGGGTCAACGGCATCTTCCGCGCCCTTCTTTAGTGCACAGGTACCTAGGTAAACCCGATAGCGGCGGCTCGTGGCGCGCCTGCTGCGGAACGACGATGGCTTTATAACCCGACAAAAAGACACTGCGACGAAAAGCGGCCACCCCGCGGCCATCGGCGGTCGTACCGGCGTGCAGCTGCCGGGCCAGGGACCTTTGCTTGCGACAAGGTCGGTCGAGCGCGCCGGTTGGAGCTATCTCGGAGTGACATGTCTCATTCGCGACAACTTTTGTCCGATTTGCCTTTTCGAGACACACTACACTCAACCCCGTACTCAGTGTCAATGATTGAATCCAGCGTGCTGGCCGCTCATGCCGCATGCGCTGTTTTTATCTTTCTCAAAGTGCCCACGATGCAAACGAGTGTCCAGAAAAATACCCTTGCCGGGGAACCGGCCGCACCGATACCGGCGGCGCCCAGCGCCGGCTCTCGCACCGCCTACTCGGTGCTCGGCGCGATCAGCTTCTCGCATCTGCTGAACGACATGATTCAGTCGCTGATCCTCGCCATCTACCCGTTGCTGAAGCAGAACTTTTCGTTGTCGTTCGCGCAGATCGGCCTCATCACGTTGACCTATCAGATCACGGCCTCGCTATTGCAACCGCTGGTCGGCCTTTACACCGACAAACGGCCGCAGCCGTACTCGCTGCCCGTCGGGATGGGTTTCACGTTGGCGGGCCTCTTGCTCATGTCGGTCGCGCCGAACTTCGGCGTGCTGCTGGTCGCGGCCGCGCTCGTCGGCTGCGGTTCGTCGGTGTTTCACCCGGAATCGTCGCGCGTCGCGCGCATGGCCTCCGGCGGGCGCTACGGGCTCGCGCAATCGGTGTTCCAAGTAGGCGGCAACGCCGGTTCGTCGCTCGGGCCGCTGTTGGCCGCGCTGATCGTCATCCCGCATGGCCAACGCAGCATCGCTTGGTTCTCCGTGGCCGCGCTGGTCGCCATGGTCGTGCTGGCCACCATCGGCCGCTGGTATAGCCGGCACCCGTCGACGAAGAAAAAAGCCACCGCCCGTGCGTTGCACCCGTCGCTGTCGAAGTCGCGCGTGGCGTTTGCCATCGGTGTGCTCGTGCTGCTCGTATTCTCGAAGTACTTCTACCTCGCGAGCCTGAACAGCTACTTCACGTTCTATCTGATCGACAAATTTCACCTGTCGGTTCAAGCCGCTCAGATTCATCTGTTCGTGTTCCTGGCCGCCGTCGCCGCGGGCACGATCATCGGCGGCCCGGTCGGCGACCGCATCGGCCGCAAGTACGTGATCTGGGTTTCGATCCTCGGCGTGGCGCCGTTTACACTGATGCTGCCCTACGCCAATCTGTTCTGGACCGGCGTGCTGACGGTTGTCATCGGCCTCGTGCTCGCATCCGCATTCTCGGCCATTCTCGTCTACGCACAGGAACTCATCCCCGGCAAGGTCGGCATGGTGGCGGGGTTGTTCTTCGGCTTCGCGTTCGGCCTGGGCGGCGTCGGAGCGGCCGTACTCGGCGATCTGGCCGACGCAACCAGCATCGGCTTCGTCTACAAAGTCTGTTCGTTCCTGCCGCTGATCGGCATTCTGACGATCCTGCTGCCGAATCTCGACCAAAAACGCCCCGCGCACGCGTAAGCGGTATCGATGGCCCCGCGCTCGCGCGGGGTTCACTTCGTCTGAAACATCCGCCTTGCGGGCGGATCTGCGTTTGAAAACGATTACCTTGCGACATCCGAGTTCACCTCGTCATCGCAAAGGAGTCGTTGATGACCGTTTCCGGGCGCTGCGCTCGCCTTCGCACCGCATCCCAACCCATTGCCGTCGCACTGTCAGCCACGTTAGCGGCTGCCTTGGCCGCTTGCGGAGGCGGCGGTGGTGGCGGTGGTGGCGCAAGCGGCGAGGCGAGCGTGGCATCGCCGCTTGCGGCGGGCGTACCGTCGGATGCTCTACAGCCCTTTCAGTGGCATCTGGGCAACGTCGGCCAAATCGGCGATCCAACTAGCGGGCTGCGCGGCACGAGCGGCGTCGATCTCAACGTCCTGCCGGTATGGCAGCGCGGAATCGACGGCAAGGGTGTGACCGTGGCCGTGCTCGACGACGGTCTGGAGATCGGGCACGAGGATTTGCGCCCGAATATCGCACCGGGGCTTAGCGTCAATTACGGAACCGGCGGCAGCGATCCAACGCCGGCGGAAGCGCGCTTATCTCACGGCACGTCGGTTGGCGGCGTCATCGCGGCGGCCCGCAACGCGCTGGGCACCGTGGGAGTGGCGCCCGGCGCCCGCTTGGCCGGCTTCAACCTCCTCAGCACGCAGTATCTTTCCGACGCCGTCGATGCGCTCGGCCGCGGCATCGGCGACAACAGCATTGCCGTATCGAACAATAGCTGGGGGCCCGGCAGCACGGGCATGCCCACCCCCGTCGAGACGATGATGGCGGAGATCATCCGCAAAGGCGTAGACGAGGGCCGCGCCGGCAAAGGCATCGTTTATGTCTTCGCGGCGGGCAATCATCATTACGACGATGCGCAATTCGTGTGGTCGGGTCGCCGCACGCCGCATTTCATGCCGGCCAATTTCTACGGTTACCGGACGAAACAGACGTTAGTCGTCTGTGCGCTGAACGCGCACGGTCTGGCATCCGCGTATTCGGCCAGCGGCTCGAATCTGCTCGTCTGCGCGCCCAGCAACGACGCGCAACCCACCGAGGGTTCGATGTCCGCGCCGGGCATCACGACCACCGATACCTTCGGCCGCTACCGTCACGATTTCGGGGGCACCTCCGCTGCGGCACCTGCCGTATCCGGCGTCGTTGCCCTCATGTTGCAAGCCAACCCGAAGCTGACGTGGCGCGATGTGCGGCTCATTTTGGCTCGCACGGCACGCATCCTCCCGTCGATGGAGCGCGATCCCGGCGCCGAATGGATCGAGACCGCCGGCTTCAACCCGTACACCGACCGTCCCTATCGATACAGCACGCGCTATGGCTTCGGCCTGGTGGATGCGCAGGCCGCCGTTTCGTACGCGCAGCGCTTTATATCGGTGGGACGCTCGTCGCGAAGCTTTTGGGCGGCCTCGTGCCACGCATCGTACCGACACCCTGGCGCGCATAACAGCGGCGACGCAGCGGCGGCGACGGTCGAACAAACGCTTTCGATGAATTGCGGCGATCGCCCCATCGAATTTCTCGAAGCCGACATCACGCTCGAACACCCGAATTTCCGGGCGCTGCGCGTCACGCTCGAATCCCCGCGCGGCACGAAGATCATCCTCAGCCGCGAATATGCGCGCTGCGCGGCGTCCGCGGCGTATCGCGACGAACCCGCCGAGGCGTGCAACACGGCGAGCATCGGTCATCGCTATCGCACGCACGCCGTTACGGCATTGGACGAGCCGGCCAGCGGCCACTGGACGCTGCGCGTCGAGGATGCGCTCGATACCGGCGTACCGGTCCGCTTACGCAGCGCCACCGTTCAGATCACCTAGTCAACGCGAAGAATGGCCATGCTCAAACACGGTTTGTTCGCGGCATTGACCGCCGCCCTACTCAACCCAAACGCGTCCGCCGCCCTCGCGGCGCCAGCCGAGCCACCGACGCTCTATTGGTACGACGGCACGACCAAGATGCCGCTCTATCGCCCGCCGCCGCGCGACCGGCCGTCGAGCGCACGCAGCGCGGCGCCCCGCGCTGGACGCGATGCGGTGGCGCTTCAGCCGCGTGCAACCGCGAGCGGCGGTGCCGCTGGCGCGGGCGCAGCCGTGTACGCGACCGGCCCCGAACCACGGGGTGCGCGACTCGTCAGGCAGGGCCCGGGCATTATTTTCGCGCTGACGGACGGCGGGAGCGCCGAGCGCGTCCAAACGTGGCTAGCCGCACGCGGCTTGCGCGCCGAACCGGTCGCAAGCGGCGCGGCCTTCAAGGTGAGCGCCGTCGCCGGCGAGCAAGCGCTCGGTCTAGCGAACGCGCTGTTCGAAAGCGGCCTCGTCAAATACGCGCAGCCGAACTGGATCATGGAGGTGGATCGACGCTCGCCCGAGCGCAATATCGAACGCGCGATGTCGGACGCGTTATCGCCGCCACGGCAACGGTGCGCCGCACTCAATGCGGCAATCAGTCAGGCAGTGATGGATAAGAACGGTAGCCAAGCCCGGGCCCCTGATCTCAACACTCGCCGATATTCGGGATCCGCGAATGCGGCGCCAGGGCTCAACGATGGACGGTTCTCCGATAAGCAGGCGAGGCTCGAAGCCGAATATACGAAGCTGGGCTGCACGCGATTGGCGCCGTAGGCTGATCAATCAACCGGCGGCATCGGCATCGCCATCACCATCGCCGGCTGCCGCTTCCCGCCCGATCAATAACGAAGCACGGAACGCCCCGCGCGGGCGCTCGGAATATCGCTATACCCCGGCGCCCTCGGCCGCAGCGTAATGACGCAAAAATTGGCCAAGCACACCCGACGAATACGTGCCGGCGATATCGGTCAAGAACGTGGTGAACGATGCGGTTGCATGATCGTCCGCCGTATCCGAGATCGTGCGTACGATCGCGCACGGCACGTCGTGCTCGTAGCACACCTGCGCCATGGCCGCCCCTTCCATTTCCACCGCCATCGCGTCAGGCAGTGCGCTCGCCAGCGCATGTACCTCGCTCGCACTCGACACGAACCGATCGCCGCTGATAATCAAGCCGCGGTGCACGCGCGGCGCCTCGAACCCGAAGCGCTCGACCAAGGCGGCGCCCGCATCGGCCACGAACCGCTCGCAAGCAGCGGCCAGCCGATCGGCCAACGATGTATGCGTGGGAAAGCGCGCCTGGCCGAGTAGCGGTATCTCGTAGCGCGGGAACAGCGGCGAGGCGTCCATATCGTGCTGCATCAGCGAATCGGCCACGACGATATCGCCCACGCGAACGCCGCTGCCCACCCCACCGGCCACGCCCGTGAAAACCATCGCGTCGACGTTGAAAACATGGATCAACGCGCTGGCCGTCGCCGCGGCGGCAACCTTGCCGACGCGCGCCAGCGTGACGACGCACGGCACGCCGTACGCGACGCCAATGTGATAATCGCGCCGCCCAAGCGCAACGGTGCGCAGCTCGCCCTCGGCGCGCATCGCTTCCACGAGATCGCCGAGCTCTTGCGGCAACGCGGCCAACACGCCTAGTCGGCGCACCGCGCCATCATCGTTCCAGTTGTTTGGACTCATCTAACTTTGCTTGAAATGCTCGATATCCTGGAAATCCGCGATCCTCGCGGTCCCGTCAAAGCGCGCTAAGCGTAGCGTCATTCGACCACTTGCAGCTTGGCGACGGCCAATGCAAGCCACTTCTCGCCATGCCGCTTGAATCGAACCTGCGCGCGTGCATCGGCACCCCGGCCTTCGAGTGCCGTGATGGCACCTTCGCCGAACTTCGTATGAAAAACTTGCTGGCCGACGCGAAAGCCCGTCTCGGCCGCCCGCTGTTCGTTCGCGAACGCCGGTAGCGGCGCCGCCTCGAAGTGTGCCGAGGGGCCGCCGCGATCGGGCCGCGCAAACCAATCGCGGCCCCAACCGGCGTTCTCGGTGCGCCCGCCCCAGCGCGATCCCGCCTCCGCCTTCGGCGTCAACCACTTCAGCGTCGTCTCGGGCAACTCGTCGAAGAACCGCGAACGCACGTTGTACCGCGTCTGCCCGTGCAGCATCCGGCTTTGCGCCAACGACAGATACAGCCGCTCCTTCGCGCGCGTAATCGCGACGTACATGAGCCGGCGCTCTTCCTCGAGGCCATCGGCTTCCTTCGCGCTGTTCTCGTGCGGGAACAAGCCCTCTTCGAGCCCCGTGATAAACACGGCCGTGAATTCGAGCCCCTTCGCCGCGTGCACCGTCATCAGTTGCACGGCATCCTGCCCCGCTTGCGCCTGGCTCTCACCGGCCTCGAGCGACGCATGCGACAAGAAGCCGGCGAGCGGGGTCATCGTATCGGGGTTTTGCGCAGGGTCGGAAAAGCTGGCCGCATCGAGTACGACGGTTTCGTCGTCGATCGACCCGACAGCCAACTCCGGCGCCGCGGTGGCGCCCGGCGCGAGCCGGATCGAGCGCGCGGGCGTATCGAGCCCGTAACCTTCTTCGCCGACGAACGCCGTCGCGGCGTTGACGAGTTCCTGCAAGTTCTCGAGGCGGTCCTGCCCTTCGCGCTCGTTCTGATAGAACTCCGCCAGGCCGCTCGCGCGCACCACGTATTCGACCGTCTCGGGCAGACTCATCCGCTCCGTTTCCGCGCGCATCTTCGCCACGAGATTGGCAAACGCGCCGAGGCTCGTGCCGGCCTTGCCGGTGACGTAGGGAATCGCCGCCGCCATCGAGCAGCCGTAAAGCCGCGCCGCGTCGGCCAATTGCTCGATCGACCGCGCGCCGATGCCGCGCGTCGGGAAGTTGACGACGCGCGGGAACGCGGTGTCGTCGGTCGGGTTGTCGATCAGACGCAGGTAGGCGAGCGCATGCTTGACTTCTTGGCGCTCGAAGAAGCGCAGGCCGCCGTAGACGCGATAAGCGATGCCCGCATTGACGAGCGCATGCTCGATCATGCGCGACTGCGCGTTGCTGCGGTAGAGCACGGCGATCTCGCCGCGCGCCAGGCCTGTGGTTGATCAGCGCGCGGATTTCCTCGACGATCCACCCCGCTTCCTGCGGTATCGGTGGCGGCTTCATAGACGCGCACCGGCTCGCCGTGCCCCGCGTCCGTGCGCAGGTTCTTGCCGAGGCGGCGCGAATTGTGCGCGATCAGTGCGTTGGCCGCATCGAGGATGTGGCCGTGCGAGCGGTAGTTCTGCTCGAGCTTGATCAGGTTGCGCACGTTGAACTCGCGCTCGAAGTCGCGCATGTTGCCGACGTTCGCGCCGCGGAACGCATAGATCGATTGGTCGTCGTCGCCGACGGCGAAAATCGCATTGCTCTGCCCCGCGAGCAGCTTGAGCCAAGCGTACTGCAGCTTGTTCGTGTCCTGGAACTCGTCGACGAGGATGTGCTTGAAGCGCGCCTGGTAATGCGCGCGCAGCGGTGCATTGTGCGCCAGCAGTTCGTAGCAGCGCAGCAGCAGCTCGGCGAAATCGACCACGCCCTCGCGCTGGCATTGCTGGTCGTACGCGCGTACAGCTCGACGAACTTCAGGTTGAAGCTGTCGCTCGCATCGACTTCGTCCGGCCGCAGCCCTTGCTCCTTCGCGTTGTTGATGAAGTACTGCAGGTTCTTCGGCGGATATTTTTCGTCGTCGACGTTCAGGCCCTTCATCAGCCGCTTGATCGCCGAGAGCTGGTCGGCGGTGTCGAGGATCTGGAACGTCGCGGCAGGCCCGCATCGCGATGGTGCGCGCGCAGCATCCGGTTGCACAGGCCGTGGAACGTGCCGATCCACATGCCGCGCGTGTTGATCGGCAATAGCGCCGACAAGCGCGGCTCATCATTTCGCGCGCCGCCTTGTTCGTGAAGGTGACGGCCAGCACGGTAGGCGGCGATGCGAATCCTTGCTGGATCAGCCACGCGATGCGCGTGATGAGCACGCGCGTCTTGCCGCTGCCCGCGCCCGCGAGGATCAGCGCCGGTTCGTTCGGCAGCGTGACGGCGGCATGTTGTTCGGGGTTGAGATTGGCGAGCAGTTCTGGCATGGAGGAAGCGTTCTTCAGCGTGCGGAAGGAGCGCGCAATGCCGCATGCGGCAACGCGTTGCGAGCCCATCATTATAAGGCCGGCAGCCGTGCGCATCGGCCGTCCCTTTATAATTGACGGTTTCGGACCTGCAAACCCGAGCCGGCTGCGGCTTGCCACAGGTTCCTGACCGGATACTCCATCTCATTTCAAGCATTTTTCGGCGGATTCCAACCATGACCGACACCACGCTGGCCAAGAGCTTCGAGCCCCAGACGATCGAGGCCCAATGGGGCCCCGAATGGGAAAAACGCGGATACGCGCAACCGGTCTTCGCGCCCGACGCGGCCGGCGCCCCGCGCGCGAATTTCTCGATCCAGCTGCCGCCGCCGAACGTCACCGGCACGCTGCACATGGGCCACGCGTTCAACCAGACGATCATGGACAGCCTGACGCGCTACCACCGCATGCGCGGCGACAACACGCTGTGGCTGCCGGGCACCGACCACGCGGGCATCGCCACGCAGATCGTCGTCGAGCGCCAGCTCGATGCAGCAAGGCGTCTCGCGCCACGACCTGGGCCGCGAGAAGTTCGTCGAACGCGTCTGGGAGTGGAAGCAGAAGTCCGGCTCGACCATCACGAGCCAGATGCGCCGCCTGGGCGCGTCGATCGACTGGTCGCGCGAATACTTCACGATGGACGAGAAGATGTCGACCGTCGTCAGCGAGGTATTCGTGCGTCTGTACGAGCAAGGCCTGATCTACCGCGGCAAGCGCCTCGTCAACTGGGACCCGGTGCTGATGACCGCCGTCTCCGACCTCGAAGTCGAGAGCGAGGAAGAAGACGGCCATCTCTGGCACATCCGCTATCCGCTGGCCGACGGCAGCGGGCCATCTGACGGTCGCGACGACGCGTCCGGAAACCATGCTCGGCGACGTCGCCGTGATGGTGCACCCGGAAGACGAGCGCTACGCGCACCTGATCGGCAAGAAGGTCAAGCTGCCGCTGAGCGACCGCGAGATCCCGATCATCGCCGACGACTACGTCGATCGCGAGTTCGGCACCGGCGTCGTGAAGGTCACGCCCGCGCACGACTTCAACGACTATGCAGGTCGGCCAGCGCCACGAGCCTGCCGCTGATCGAGATCTTCACGCTCGACGCGAAGATCAACGACAACGCGCCGGCAGCCTATCGCGGCCTCGACCGCTTCGAGGCGCGCAAGCAGGTCGTCGCCGACCTCGAAGCGCAAGGCCTGCTCGAATCGGTCAAGCCGCACAAGCTGATGGTGCCGCGCGGCGACCGCACCGGCGTCGTGCATCGAGCCGATGCTCACCGACCAGTGGTTCGTCGCGATGAGCAAGCCGGCGCCGGAAGGCACGTTCCATCCGGGCAAGTCGATCGCCGAAGTCGCGCTCGAGGTCGTGCGCAACGGCGAGATCAGGTTCGTGCCCGAGAACTGGACCACCACCTACAACCAGTGGCTCGAAAACATCCAGGACTGGTGCATCTCGCGCCAGCTCTGGTGGGGCCACCAGATCCCGGCGTGGTACGGCGAGAACGGCGAAATCTTCGTCGCGCGCACGCGAAGCGGAAGCGCAGCGCACAAGCGCAAGCACGCGGCTATACGGGCGCGCTCCGACGCGACGACGACGTGCTCGACACCTGGTTCTCGTCGGCGCTCGTGCCGTTCTCGTCGCTCGGCTGGCCGAACGAGACGAAGGAGCTGGCAGCCTTTCCTGCCCTCCTCCGTGCTGGTCACCGGCTTCGACATCATCTTCTTCTGGGTCGCCCGGATGATCATGATGACCACGCACTTCACCGGCAAGGTGCCGTTCAAGACGTCTACATCCACGGCCTGGTGCGCGACGCGCGAAGGCCAGAAGATGTCGAAGAGCAAGGGCAACACGCTCGATCCGATCGACATCGATCGACGGCATCGACCTCGAACCGCTGGTCGGCAAGCGCACCACCGGCCTGCATGAACCCGAAGCAAGCCGCGTCGATCGAGAAGAAAACGCGCAAGGAATTCCCGGACGGCATTCCCGCGTTCGGCACCGACGCGCTGCGCTTCACCATGGCGTCGCTCGCCACGCTCGGCCGCAACGTCAACTTCGATCTCGGCGCGCTGCGAGGGCTATCGCAACTTCTGCAACAAGCTGTGGAACGCGACCCGCTTCGTGCTGATGAACTGCGAAGGCCACGACTGCGGCTTTTCGAAGCCCGGCGCTTGCGCACCCGGCGATTGCGGCCCCGGCGGCTATACGGATTTCTCGCCGGCCGACCGCTGGATCGTCTCGCTGCTGCAGCGCGTCGAAGCCGAGGTCGAGAAGGGCTTCGCCGACTACCGCTTCGACAACGTCGCGAACGCGATCTACAAGTTCGTCTGGGACGAGTACTGCGACTGGTACCTCGAACTCGCGAAGGTGCAGATCCAGAACGGCACGCCCGAGCAGCAGCGCGCCACGCGCCGCACGCTGCTGCGCGTGCTCGAGACGGTGCTGCGCCTCGCGCATCCGGTCATTCCGTTCATCACCGAAGCGCTGTGGCAAAAGGTCGCGCCGTTGACCGATGCGTACCCGCAAGGCGTAGCAAGCGGCGAGGCGTCGATCATGGTGCAACCTTACCCGCGCGCCGAGTCGAAAAAAATCGACGAAAATGCCGAGCGCTGGGCAGCGAACCTGAAAGCCGCAATCGATTGTTGCAGAAACTTACGCGGCGAAATGAACCTATCGCCCGCAACGAAGGTCCCTTTGCTTGTGCACGGCGACGCAGGTCAATGGCAGACGTTCGCACCGTACGCACAAGCGCTGGCGCGCTTGTCCGAGGTGCAGCATCATGGCCGACGAAGCCGCACTCGACGCGCAGTCCCAAGGCGCGCCGGTCTCGATCGTGGGGAGCGACAAGCTCGCGCTGCTGGTGGAGATCGACGTGGCTGCCGAGCGCGAGCGGCTTGGCAAAGAAATTGCTCGGCTGGACGCCGAGATCGTCAAGTGCTCGGCAAAGCTCGGAAACGAGGCTTTTGTCGCAAAAGCACCGGCTGCCGTCGTAGAGCAAGAGCAGAAAAGGCTGTCACAATACCGGGACACCATTGCGAAGCTCAGCGCGCAACTCGCGCGCCTGCCGGCTTGACCGTTCGCGTCGATTGGGCACGTGGTCCCACCAGTACAACTAGGGTATTGCCATGCTAAAAGTCACCAAGGCCGTCTTTCCCGTTGCGGGTCTCGGCACGCGTTTTCTTCCCGCTACGAAGGCCAGCCCGAAGGAAATGCTGCCGATCGTCGACAAGCCGCTGATTCAGTACGCCGTCGAAGAAGCGATGGCCGCCGGCATCACCGAGATGATCTTCGTCACCGGCCGCAGCAAGCGCGCGATCGAAGATCACTTCGACAAGTCGTATGAAATCGAAGCCGAGCTCGAGGCACGCGGCAAGGAAAAGCTGCTCGAACTCGTCCGCAGCATCAAGCCGAGCCATGTCGACTGCTTTTACGTGCGCCAGCCGGAAGCGCTCGGCCTGGGGCACGCGGTGCTGTGCGCCGAAAAGCTGGTCGGCGACAACCCGTTCGCCGTCATCCTCGCCGACGATCTGCTCTATGCCGAGCCGCCCGTCATGAAGCAGATGATCGACGTCTTCGATCACTATCACAGCTCGGTGATCGGGGTCGAAGAGATTCCGCAGCAAGAGACGCGTTCGTACGGGATTGTCGACGGCAAGGAATGGGAAGACGCCATCATCAAGATGTCGGGCATCGTCGAAAAGCCGGCGCCTGAAGTTGCGCCGTCGAATCTCGGCGTCGTGGGCCGGTACGTGCTCAAGCCGCGCATCTTCGATCATCTGCGCGCGTTAAAGCCCGGTGCGGGCGGCGAGATTCAACTCACCGACGGCATTCAATCGCTGCTCGGCGACGAGCAAGTGCTCGCGTACAAGTATCACGGCACGCGCTTCGACTGCGGCAGCAAGCTCGGCTATCTGAAAGCGACGGTGGAATTCGCGCTGCGCCACCCCGAAGTGGCCGAAGAGTTCGAGTACTATCTGCGCACGCGTTCGCCGGTGATGGATAGCTGATACGCTGTCCAGCCGGGCCGATCAAGCCTGGCAGGTGGATGAGACAAAGGGGCTACAGCGCTGGTGCGATGTAGCCCTTCCGCTTTGTGCGAATGCCCCTTTTTCATGACTGCGAGCCGGATCGAATCGTTCGGTCGGCCGTTGAGGAAGGGCGGCATTCAGTTGGCGTTCAGGTTCTCGTCGAAGTCGAACGCAGAGGCTCTGGCCGCCTCCATCTCGGTAGTCAATCGTGTTCGATGCGCGCAAGGCTTCCGTGGAAATCCCGTTCACCCTTCGTTGAAGGTCTCCTATCTCGGCCAGTTGGGCCCGAAATTGATCATAGCGTCCACTCAGTAGTGTTTTAAGCCGATCTAATCCGCCGTAAGCGTGCTTGGCATCGGTTGCAAGCGTTTGCAGCCGGTTTAGGCCCACCTGCGCCGCCAATGGATTCGATCTTCCGATCGCCGCTCGCTCCATCCGGGACACCATCGGAAGAAGGACAACGTCGTTTAACGGAAAACGCTCGCTACGGGTACTCAACAACGATCCTCGCGTTTGCTATCTGCTATCTGCTATCTGTCTTGACCGGCGACGGCGGCTGGGCGGCTGCCCCGGTAATCGCCTAACGACTCGCGCTTCAGTCGGGATCGTAGGAGCGTTGATCGGCCTCGTCAAAATTCAATCGGCGAGCGAGGCGATCCGCTTCCTACATGGTGAGAGGAGCACGCGCACTGCCGTAGCACCGCGCGCGTTCTTGAGGAGCAGGTAAAGCAGGGGGTAAAGCGGCAGGGGTAAAGCGGCAGGGAGTAAAGCGTGCGCCTAGCGACGGCGCATCAAAAAGACGAACGTCTTATCCTGCGTCGAACTTTCGACGATTTCGTTGCCCGTTTGCTTGGCGAATGCGGCGAAGTCCCGCTGCGACCCCGGATCCGTGGCCAGCACCTTCAGAATCTGGCCGCTTTGCATATCGGCCAGCGCCTTCTTCGCGCGCAGAATCGGCAGCGGACAATTCAATCCGCGCGCATCGACTTCTTTATGAATTTCCATCGGCAATCGGCCTTCCCGTAAAGCGCCCCGCGGACGCTTAAGCGGTACGCTCCTCGAAGCGCGCCGCGCCCAGCCACCGAGACGCAAAAAACGAATTTTACCTCACGGGCTGCTTAGGCACAGTCGGCAGCCTCCGCACCCTCGGCAGCGTAGGCACGGGCGGGAGATCTACGCGCCGAGGCGGCGTAGGCAAACTCGTAGCGCGTGAAGCAATGAGCGCGCGCCGCCGCGCTGGCGAGCGAGACGGCGCCCTGCTCTACAGCGACACGGGGCTCCCGCTCGCACACGCTTCGCGCAGCGCCTTGCCGATGCGCGTCGCTTCCAGCGCATCGGCCAGCGTGGCCCCGGCTCCCAGCGCAGGCGCGCCGCCCGTCATCCGTGCCGTCACCGCCTGCACGAACGCCACCGCCTCGTGCAGGAAGGCGTCTTCGAAACGATCGAAGAACGTCGGCGTGCTTTCGCTGCGCACGCCGCCAGCATCGTAGATCTCCACGCGATTCTTGCGCGGATTATGGCCGATCGCGAGTGCGCCGGTCGTGCCGATCACCTCGCTTTGCGTATCGTTGCCGTGCGCCATCGTGCGCGAGGCATAGAACACCGCCAGCCGCCCGCCTTCGAACTCGACGACGCCTACGCCGTTGTCGACATCGCCGCTCGCGCGCAGCCCTTCATGCAAGGCAATCGTACCGGTAGCGAATGCGCGCGTCGCGCGCGCACCGCCGAAGAACCAGCGCGCCACATCGATGTCATGCACGCTGCAATCGAGGAAGATACCGCCCGAAGTCGGTGCGAAGCGCACGAAAAAACCTTCGGGATCGTTTTGATCCGTCGTTTGCGAGCGCACCATGAAGGGTCGCCCGATCACACCCGCTACCGCCTTCTCATAGGCATCGCGGTAGCTCGGATCGAACCGGCGCATAAAGCCGATCGTCGCCTCTAGATGCGGGTACTCGCGCGCCACATCGAGCACCCGCTGGCACTCATCCACGTCGAGCGAGAGCGGCTTCTCGCAGAATACGTGCTTGCCCGCACGCAGGGCCGCGACAATCTGCTCGGCATGCAACGACGATGGCGTGACGAGCCACACGGCATCGAGTTCGCGATCGGCGAGCAACGCTTCGTAGTCCGAATAAAGTCGGGGCTCCGGCAGCGCTGTGCGCGCCCAATCGAGTTCTTCGTCGACGGGACTGCACGCCGCCGCCAACACGGCGCCCGGCACCCGGTACGCCAAGTTCGTCGCATGCCGCTTGCCAAGGCGGCCCAATCCGGCGATGCCGATCCTCACCGGCGTGCGCTTTGCCATCGTCGTCACTGTCTCGCTCCTTGCCGCTGTCGTTTTCGAACGCCCTACTCGCCTAGATCGATCACGCGCCCTTCACGCCACGAACGGGTCGCCGCTTCCGCGAGTTCGAGCGCCTTGACGCCGTCCGCGATCGTCGTGCGCACGGGTGCGCCTTGCGTCACCGCATCGAAGAAATGCGCGATCTCGTTCGCATACGCCGCGCGATAGCGCTCGAGGAAAAACGCCTCGGGCACATCGCTCGACACCGCATTGGCCGTGTACGCGACGACTTCCGTCGGCCGCACGTTGCCCGCTTGCAGCATGCCGGCGCTGCCGAGCACTTCGAACCGCTGATCGTAGCCGTAGGCGGCGCGACGCGTCGTATTGATCTGGCAAAGACGGCCCCGCTTGGTGCGGATCGTCACGGCCGTCGAATCGACATCCCCGGCATCGGCAATCGCGGGATCCGTCAGGCAAGTGCCGTTCGCGTGCACCGTCAGCGCTTCGTCGTCCAGAATCCAGCGGAAGATATCGAAGTCGTGGATCAGCATGTCCTTGAAGATGCCCCCCGAGCGACGGATGTAATCGACGGGCGGCGCGCCCGGATCGCGGCTCGTGACGACGAGCATTTCGGGCGTGCCGATCTCCCCTGCCTCGATGCGTGCCTTAACGGCGGCAAACGTCGGATCGAAGCGCCGCTGAAAGCCGATCATGCAGACGACGCCCGCCGCTTCGACGGCCCGCGCACAGGCCCGCGCACGTTCGAGTTCGAGATCGACAGGCTTTTCGCAGAAGATATGTTTGCCGCGCGCGGCCGAGCGTTCGATCAGATCGGCGTGCGTATCCGTGCTCGAGCAAATCACGCTCGCGCCCACCGATGCGTCGGCCAGCGCCACATCGGCGTCGACCACCATCGCCCCGTATTGCTTGGCCAGCTCGGCCGCCGCGACGCGATTGACGTCGACGACGTACTTGAGCCGCGCGCCGGGATGGCGTGCGAGGTTGCCCGCATGGATGCGGCCGATGCGGCCCGCGCCGAACACTGCGACGTCGATTGCGCCGCCGGTACTGCTGTTAGTCATCGTATCCTCCGGTGTCTTTGGATTCTTCAACGTTCAACTCGAGCCGGTACGCAAGCGCAACGAACAGCGCCTGGCACAAGCAAATCGTGCTCGTCAGCGCGCGAAACGCGAACGCGCTGCCTTCTTTCACGAACAATTGCGCGCTCGCGTAGCGCGAGAGCGGCGACAAGCGGCTGTCGGTAATGACGAGCGTCTGAGCCTGATGATGATGGGCGATGCGCAGGCAATACTGGGTCTCGCGCCCGTACGGCTCGAAGCTGATGGCGATGACGACATCGCCCTTCTTCACGCTGCGAATCTGCTCGCGGAACATGCCGCCGAAGCCGGAAATCAGATGAACGCGTTTGGCCGTGTGCTGCAGCGCATAGACGATGTAACTCGCCACCGCGAACGAGCGCCGCACGCCGATCACGTAGATGTTCTCGGCGTGTTGGAGCATCGAGACGGCCGCTTCGAATTGCTCGTCGTCGAGCGTCGCCTCCAATTCGTCCAGGCCGTTGCGGCAGGCGGCGATGAACTCGCGCGCCACGTTGCCGCCCGATAAGCGCCCCGGCTTTTCGTCGATCAATTTCCGGATGCGCTGTTTGTATGTCTGCCCAGACGGGCTTTGCCCGGCATACGCCTGTTTGAACACTTCCTGCAGATCCGAAAAGCCGGAAAACCCGAAGCGCTGGGCGAACCGCACGACCGCCGACGGATGCACGCCGCAGCTCGTGGCGATATCGCTGGTCCGATCCACCATCACGCTAGAACGGTGCTGTTCGAGATACGAAGCCACGCTCTTCAATTGCCGCGGGAGCGAGTCGTACGCTTCGGCGACGCGCTGCATGAGCTCGTCGACGCTCGGCAGCGCGTCGGTGGTGTTTTCCTGCATGGCTCTTGTCCTTTTCTTAGCGGATACCCGCGGCCAGCCCCCGCTACAGCCGGTCCGAGGGCGACGCGTCGGTCGACCCGACGATGCAGATTATAGGCAGGCTCGAATCAAAATGGAACGGATTTTCCATTTCTGAACTGCGATGAAATTTTCTTTGCAATCGCAGGAAAGTTCGCCTACTCTGTTTCGTGAGCGGCGCAGGTCGGTCCCGTCGTCGCTCCCAACGACATAACTTCGAATAGGTGGAGACAAATGAGACTTGGCACCCGCAAGGCCGCTTTGAGGACGTTCGCCGCGACCTTCACTTCCGCGCTGGCACTCGCTTTTGGTCCGTTCGCCGTCTCGTCGGCGCATGCGGCCGACGCTCACTTCGTGCTGATCAGCCACGCGCCCGATTCCGACTCCTGGTGGAACACGATCAAGAACGCGATCAAGCAGGCGGACGAGGATTTCAACGTCGAGACCGACTACCGCAACCCGCCGAACGGCGATTTGTCAGACATGGCGCGGCTCATCGAGCAGGCGGCGGCGCACAACTACGACGGCGTGGCGACGACGATCGCCGATTTCGACGTACTCAAGAGTTCGATCCAGAAAGTCACCGACAAGAAAATTCCGCTCGTGACGATCAATTCGGGCTCGCTCGAGCAGAGCAAGCAGCTCGGCGCGATCATGCACATCGGCCAGCCTGAATACGTCGCGGGCCACGCGGCCGGCGAGAAAGCCAAGGCGGCGGGCGTCAAATCGTTCCTGTGCGTGAATCACTATGCGACGAATCCGGCCTCGTTCGAACGCTGCCGCGGTTTTGCCGAGGCGCTCGGCGTCGATTTCAAAGCGTCGACGCTCGATGCCGGCCAAGATCCGAACGGCGTGAAATCGAAGGTCGAAGCCTATCTGCGCAATCATCCGAACACGGGTGGCGTGCTCGCGCTCGGGCCGCTCTCCGCCGATCCGACGATCCGCGCGCTGAAGGACATGGGTCTGGCCGGAAAGCTCTGGTTCGCGACGTTCGATTTCGACAACGATATCGCCGGCGCGATCAAGGACGGCACGATCCAGTTCGCAATCGATCAGCAGCCCTACCTGCAAGGCTATTTGGCCGTCGCCGTGCTGGCCATCGTGAAACACGACCACACGACCGATCCGCTGAAGATCGAAAAGGCGCTGCAAACCAACCCGAAGTTCCAAAAGCGTCTGGAAACCTACGGGCTTCAACCGGTGTATCAGCCCGACACGATCCTCTCCGGTCCGGGCTTCATCACCAAGGCCAATGTCGAGAAAGTCGTGAAGTACGCGGGGCAGTACCGCTGAGGCTTCTCGGGTACTCATCGCTCGCCTAGCTATGTAGCGACAAGCGCTTAGCGATATCGCGCAGCGGCTTTTGCAATCCAGTCATTTAGCCTGTCAGCGCGGTCCGAGCCGTATTCCCTCCCGGTTCGAACCGCGCGACCGAAGGAGACATTCGATGGGCGTCGCCGATCACTTCCACGCCAATGTACGCAAACAGGAGCAGCCAGGTCAGCCCGGGACCGGCGGCTCGCTCGACGAGCGCGTGCGCCGCGAATCGCGGCTCAAGCAATTCCTGTCCCGCCCCGAGTTCGCTTCGCTCGCGGGCACCGTCATGGTGTTCCTCGTCTTTGCAATCGGTGCCGGCAATTCCGGCATGTTCAATCTCGACGGCATCATGAATTGGTCGCAAATCGCGGCCTATCTGGGCTTGATTTCCGTCGGCGCCTGCTTACTGATGATCGCCGGCGAGTTCGATCTCTCGATCGGTTCGATGATCGGCTTCGCGGGCATGATGGTCGCGCTGCCGACGATGTACTTCCACTGGCCCATCGAATTGGCGATCGCCTTCGCATTCGTGGGCTCGATGCTGCTCGGCGCGCTCAACGGCTACCTCGTCATGCGCACGCGGCTGCCCTCGTTCATCGTCACGCTCGCCTTCATGTTCATCCTGCGCGGCTTGACGCTCGCGCTGTCGGTCATGTTCGCCGATCGTACGATCATCTCCGGCGTGGGCGACGTCGCGGCGCAAAGCGGCCTGGCGCATGCCTTGTTCCAAGGCGTGGCGTTCCACGGCCTGTTCCGTTGGTTCGGCCATCTCGGCCTCGTGAAGCTGCTCGATTCGGGCGAACCGCTTGTGCCCGGCGTGCCGAAAGTCATCGTCTGGTGGATCGCACTGGCGGTCGTCTGTGCCTTTACGCTTGCCAAGACCCGCTTCGGCAATTGGATCTTTGCCGTCGGCGGCGATGCGAATGCGGCCAAGAACGTCGGCGTGCCCGTGCGCCGCGTGAAGATTCGTCTGTTCGTGCTCACCGCGTTCTGCGCGTGCCTGTTCGCGGTGCTGCAAGTGTGCGACATCGGCTCGGCCGCCGCCGACCGTGGTCTGCAAAAGGAATTCGAAGCCATCATCGCGGCCGTTATCGGCGGCACCCTGCTCACGGGCGGCTACGGCTCCGTCGTCGGCGCCTGCTTCGGCTCCCTGATCTTCGGCGTCGTGCAGATCGGCATCACCTATACGAGCATCGATTCCGACTGGTTCCGCGTGTTCCTCGGGCTCATGCTGCTGTTCGCCGTGCTCTTCAATCACTACGTGCGCAGCCGCGTCGCGCAATCGCGTTGATCGACGGAGGAAACGATGACTACGATTACCCCCAAGCAAGATCAAGGCGCCGACTGCATCCTCGCGCTTGAAGGCGTCAGCCGCTACTTCGGCAGCGTGATTGCATTGAAAGACGTCACGCTGCGCCTGCGGCGCGGTGAAGTGCATTGCCTGCTCGGCGATAACGGCGCCGGTAAATCGACGCTGATCAAAACGCTCGCCGGCGTGCATCAGCCGAGCGAAGGCCAATATCTTGTCGACGGCCAGCCCGTGCAATTCGGCTCGCCCAAGGATGCGCTCGATATCGGGATCGCCACCGTGTATCAGGATCTCGCGCTCGTGCCGCTGCTGTCGGTCGCCCGCAACTTCTTCATGGGCCGCGAGCCGATCAAGAAATGGTTCGGCTTGGTCAACGTACTCGACATCGAGACGGCGGCCACGACGGCACGAGAAAAGCTCGCGGAAATGGGCATTCACGTGCGCGATCCGCACCAGCCGATCGGCACGATGTCGGGCGGCGAGCGGCAGTGTCTGGCGATCGCACGCGCGATTCATTTCGGCGCCCGCGTGCTGATCCTCGACGAGCCCACGGCCGCGCTCGGCGTCAAGCAAAGCTTCAACGTGCTCAGGCTCATCCACAAGGCGCGCGAGCGCGGTATTTCCGTCATCTTCATCACGCACAACGTGCACCACGCCTACCCGATCGGCGATTCGTTCACGCTACTCAATCGCGGTCGTTCGATGGGTACGTTCACGAAGGACACGATCAGCAAGGAAGCAGTACTCGACATGATGGCCGGCGGGGCGGAAATGCAGAAGATGATTGCCGAGCTCGACGGCGCAACGATCTAACGCGATTCACGACGCTCACCGCTCACTCAGGATTTCCTTCATGGCTGCCTCTCCTACTTCAAATATGGCCGCGAGCCGCTTCGCGCCGGGCCGCACGCATGACATCATCTGCCTCGGCCGTCTCGCCGTCGATCTCTATGCCCAGCAAATCGGCGCCCGCTTGGAGGACGTATCGAGCTTCGCCAAGTATCTCGGCGGCTCCTCGGCCAATATCGCGTTCGGCTGCGCCCGGCTCGGGCTCGCATCGGCCATGCTCTCGCGCGTCGGCAACGACCACATGGGCCGCTTCCTGACCGAAACGCTCGCACGCGAAGGCTGCGACGTGAGCCACGCGCGGACCGACGCGGATCGGCTTACCGCACTCGTGCTGCTCGGCATCAAAGATCGCGATACCTTCCCGCTGATCTTCCATCGCGAAAACTGCGCCGACATGGCGATCGATGAAAACGACTTCGACGAAGCCTTCATCGCATCGAGCAAGGCGCTGCTCATCACCGGCACCCACTTTTCGACCGAACGCGTGAACCGCGCGAGCCGCCGCGCCCTCGAATACGCGCGGCGCAACCAAGTCCGCACCGTGCTCGATATCGACTATCGGCCCGTGCTTTGGGGCCTCACCGGCAAGGCCGACGGCGAAACCCGCTTCATCGCCGATGAAAGCGTCACCGCGCATTTACAACGCATTTTGCCGCTGTTCGATCTCGTCATCGGCACCGAGGAAGAGTTTCGCATCGCCGGCGGCAAGCACGAGCTGATCGACGCCCTCGCCATGGTACGCGCCGTCACGTCGGCTACGCTCGTCGTCAAGCGCGGCCCGCTCGGCTGCACGATCATCGAAGGCAAAGTGCCGGCCGCGATCGACGATGCGCCCACCGAGCACGGCATCGAAGTGGAAGTGCTGAACGTGCTCGGTGCCGGCGATGCGTTCGCTTCCGGCTTTCTCTCCGAATGGCTGCGCGATGCGCCGCTCGCGCAATGCGCGCAAACCGCTAACCTGTGCGGTGCGCTCGTCGTATCGCGGCACGGCTGCGCCCCGGCCATGCCCACGCCGGCCGAACTCGACTACGTGCGCCGAGCGCTCGCGCGCGATCCGGTCTCGATGCGCCGCCCCGATCTCGACACGCGGTTGGCGCGGCTGCATCGCGTCAGCATCAAACGGCCGGTGCACGACGAAGTGCTGGGGTTTGCGTTCGATCATCGCAACCAGTTCTTCGAACTCGTTCAACAAACGGGCGCGAGCGAAACGCGCATTGCCGCGCTGAAGCAGTTGTTCGTCGAAGCCGTCGCGCGAGACCGAGCAAACGCTATGCGCTGCAAGGGCGCATCGGCGTACTGATCGACGATCGTTACGGCCAAGACGCGCTCAACTCGGCGACGGGACGCGGCTGGTGGATCGGCCGGCCGGTGGAACTGCCCGGTTCGCTACCGCTGGTATTCCAGCACGGCCGCTCGGTCGGCACGGCGCTCATCGCATGGCCGCACGAGCACGTCGTCAAATGCCTCGTGCAATATCATCCCGACGCGCCGATCGAAGAACGCCTCGAGCAGGAAGCGCAACTGCGCGCGCTCTACGATGCCGTGCAGGCGAGCGGGCACGAGTTGCTGCTCGAAGTGATCCCGCCGCAAGCGCGATACCTTGCCCGCGGCGCCCGATACCGTGTTTCGCGCACTGAAGCGGCTCTATAACCTCGGCATCTATCCGGAGTGGTGGAAGCTCGGCCCCCCTCGCCGCAGAGCAATGGCAAGCGATCGATGCGCTGATCGCCGAGCGCGACCCGTATTGCCGCGGCGTCGTGCTGCTCGGCCTGTCGGCCGGCGTCGATACGCTCAGCGAAGGCTTCCGCGCGGCGGCTCGCTCGTCGCACGTGCAGAGGCTTCACCGTCGGCCGGACGATCTTTCACGAAGCCAAGCCGCGCGTGGCTGGCCGGCGAGATCGACGATGCCGCGCTCATAGCGCAGCGTGCAGGCGCGACATTCGAAACGCTGATCGACGCGTGGCGCAATGCGCGCGGGCGTGGCCGGCGCCGTCACGGCGCATGGGACAACGCGGCGGGAGGCAGCGTAATGAACGTGAGACATGCGCAAACGCCGACAACCGCAGCGGCACCATCGAGACAACCGAGGCCGCAGCGATCGACGATCCGGCTGACGGCCGCGCAAGCGCTCGTGCGCTATCTTGGCCGCGCTACGCGTCGTCGACGAAGACGGCGTATCCACCGTCCCGCTGTTCGGCGGCGTGTTCGCGATCTTCGGCCACGGCAACGTCGCCGGGCATGGGCGAAGCGCTTTATCAGCATCGCGACGCGCTGCCCACCTATCGCGCGCACAACGAGCAGGCGATGGCGCACAGTGCGATCGCCTACGCGAAGGCGCATTTCCGCCGCCGCATGATGGCGGTGACGACTTCCATCGGCCCCGGCGCGACCAACCTCGTGACGGCCGCGGCGCTCGCGCACGTCAATCGCTTGCCGGTGCTGCTGTTGCCCGGCGACATCTTCGTCTCGCGCGCGCCCGATCCGGTGCTGCAGCAAGTCGAGGACTGTCCAGGACGGCGGCGTGTCCGCGAACGATACGCTCAAACCCGTTTCGCGCTACTTCGACCGCATCGTGCATCCGGCGCAGTTGCTCAGCGCATTGCCGCGCGCCGTGCGCGTGCTGACCGACGCCGCGCAGTGCCGGCCCCGTCACGCTCGCGCTGCCGCAGGACGTGCAAGCGATGGCCTACGATTATCCCGCGCGTTTTTCGAGCCGCGCGTGGTGCGCTTTCATGCTCCGACGCCGAGCGTCGATGAACTCGAAGCCGCGCTCGCTGTGCTGCGGCAAGCGTCGCGGCCTGTCATCGTCGCCGGCGGCGGCGTGCTGTATAGCCGCGGCGGCACCGACGCGCTGCGCGCCTTCGCACGGCGGCACGGGATTGCCGGTCGGCGAAACGCAGGCGGGCAAGGGCGCGCTCGCCTGGGACGATCCGCTGAACGCCGGCGCGATCGGCGTGACGGGCTCGAGCGCGGCGAATGCACTCGCGCATGAGGCCGATTGCGTGCTCGCGGTCGGCACCCGCTTGCAGGATTTCACGACCGGATCGAATACGTTGTTCGCGCAAGCGCATGTGATCGGCATCAACGCCAATGCGTTCGACGCGCTCAAGCATGGCGCGACGACAGTCCTCGCCGACGCCCGGGCCGCCCTCGACGCGCTCGGCGAACGGCTCGGCGACTGGCAGGCGAGCCCCGCCTGGAGCGCACGGGCCCGCACGCTATGCGCGGCCTGGCGCGACACCGTCACGACGCGCACGAACGCGGCGCCGCAGCCGAGCGCCCTGCCCTACGAAGCGCGACGTGATCGGCGCCGTGCAGCGTTCGAGCGCACACTCCGCCGAAAACGACATCGTCGTATGCGCGGCGGGCACGCTGCCGGCCGAGCTGCACAAGCTATGGCGCGCGGGCCGGCCCGGCGGCTATCACGTGGAGTACGGCTATTCGTGCATGGGCTACGAGATCGCGGGCGGCCTCGGCGCGAAGCTCGCGCGGCCCGAGCGCGAAGTGATCGTCTTCGTCGGCGACGGCAGCTATCTGATGATGAACAGCGAGATCGCCACATCGGTCATGCTGGGCGCCAAGCTTATCGTCGTCGTGCTCGACAACCGCGGCTACGGCTGCATCAACCGGCTGCAGCAGGCCTGCGGCGGCGCGCCGTTCAACAACCTGTTCGACGATTGCCTGCAAGGGCCGCTCGGCGCACCGCGGATCGATTTCGCCGCGCATGCCCGGTCGCTCGGCGCGCTCGCCGAGCATGCGGCCGACATCGGCGCACTCGAGGCAGCGCTCGTGCGTGCGCGTGCGGCCGATCGCACGTACGTGATCGTCATCGATACCGATCCGGCCCGCACGACCGACGACGGCGGCTGGTGGTGGGAAGTCGCCGTGCCCGAAGTATCGACGCGCGAGGCCGTGCGCGAGGCGCGGGCGGCCTACGAAGCGCGGCTCGCCGAACGCGGCCGTGGCGGTGGCGATGACGCAGGCAACGAAGGCGGCGCCGGCTGAGTCAACGCCGATATCGACCTCGCAATCCATGCGAACACAGCAACCGAGGCATCAAGGAACAAAGGAACGAAGCATGACCGATTTTCAAGTGCGCATCGGCATCAACCCGCTTTCGTGGATGAACGACGACCTGCCCTCGCTCGGCGGCGAAACGCCGCTCGACGTCGCGCTGACCGAAGGCCGAGCGATCGGCTACAAGGGCTTCGAACTCGGCAACAAATTTCCGCGCGAACCGGCGGCGCTGAAGGCGCTGCTCGCGCAATACGACCTGTCGCTCGTGTCCGGCTGGTATTCGGGACGACTGGCGCGAACGCAGCGCCGAGCAGGAGATCGCAGCAGTCGGCCCGCACCTGGAACTGCTGGCGAAAAACGGCGCGAACGTCATGGTGTACGGCGAAGTCGCCGAATACGATCCAGGGCGCGCCGCGTGCCGCTCTATCAGCGTCCGCGGTTCTTCACCGAGGCTCAATGGGATACCTACGCGCAGCGCCTCGATCGCTTCGCGCAATACACGCTTGCGCATGGCGTGCGCGTGGCCTATCACCATCACATGGGTGCATACGTCGAAACGCCGGCCGATGTCGAGAACCTGATGAAACGTACGAGCGACGCGGTGGGCCTGCTGTTCGATACCGGCCATATCACGTTCGCGGGCGGCGATCCGCTCGCCACGCTCGAAGCGTACGCCCCGCGCATCTGCCATGTGCATTGCAAGGACGTGCGTCCCGAGGTCGTCAAGCTCGCCCGCAATCGCGATTGGAGCTTTCTCGAATCCGTCATCAACGGTGCCTTCACCGTGCCCGGCGACGGCGCAGTCGATTTCGCCGCCGTGATTGCCGGCCTGAAACGGCATGGCTACCGAGGTTGGCTTGTCGTCGAAGCCGAGCAGGATCCTACCGTTGCCCCCAGTTTCGAGTACGCGCAGCTCGGATATCGAACGCTGCGCTCGCTCGTGGATGCAGCCATCGCCCCCGAAAAGGAGCCCGCATGAGCCTGCTCGTGAAAGCCCAGCGCGAAGGCATGACGATCGCGCGCGTGACGCCGGAAACAGCCGTGTGGCGCTATGTCGGCTTCGCGGCGTATCGCCTCGCCCGAGAGGAGGTGCTGTATGTCCATGAAGACGCCCGGGAGTCTTGCATCGTCGTGTTGTCGGGGGCGGTCACGATCGAGGTGGACGGTGCGCGCTACGCGAGCCTCGGCGCACGCGACAGCGTATTCGAAGATGCCGCCCCGTATGCGTTCTACCTCCCGCCCAAGGTGCAAGCGACCGTGCGCGCGGAGCGCGATGCGGAACTTGGCGTGGCCAGCGCGCCCGCGCAAGGCCGCTATCCGGCGCGCCTCATCGAGCCGTCGCAGATGAAGCGTTCCGTGCGCGGCAAAGGCGCGAATACCCGCTATGTCTGCGATATTCTTCCGCAGGCCGAGCCGGCCGAATCGCTGCTGGTCGTCGAGGTACGCACGCCGAGCGGCCATTCGTCGAGCTACCCGCCGCACAAGCACGACGCCGACAACATCCCGCTCGAAAGCGCGCTCGAAGAGACGTATTACCATCGGCTCGATCCTGCGCAGGGCTTCGCGTTTCAGCGGGTCTATACCGATTCGCGCGACATCGACGAATCGCTGGCTGTAGAGGATCACGACGTCGTCATGGTGCCGCGCGGCTATCACCCTGTCGTCGTTCCTTACGGCTACGACTCGTACTATCTGAACGTCATGGCCGGCCCGCAACGCGTGTGGCATTTCAAGAACGATCCCGCGCACGATTGGATCGCGCAACGCGACGCGAAAGCGTAGTCGCTTCACCCTGCACTGCCGAGCGCGATCCATTCATCGACGATCCGCGCATCGAGCCGATCGACGGCGCCATCGTAGACGATGCGTCCGTGCCCCATGACGGCGACGCGATCGGCCAGCGCACGGGCCATCGTCAAGCGCTGCTCGATCAACAGCACGGCGGCGCCCTGCTCGCGCAGGCCCATCAAACACTGGCGTACCGCTTCGACAGCTTGCGGCGCCAGGCCCTCGGTGGGTTCGTCGACGATGAGCAAGCTCGGCTCGCCGAGCAGTGCGCGCGCCAGCACCAGCATTTGCTGCTCGCCACCCGATAGCGCGCCCGCCGGCGTCGTGCGGCGCTGCGCGAGCATCGGAAACCGCGCGAACGCCCCGGCGACTTGCGCCTTCGCCGCGCGTCCCCGCCCCGGCTTGATCCCGAGCCGCAAGTTCTCTTCGACCGACAGCGTCGGAAAAACCTCGCGCTGTTCGGCGACATAACCGATGCCGCGGCGCGCGATATCGAAGGTGGGCCGATCGATCCACTCCTCGCCGTCGAAGCGAATAGAACCCGAGCGGCGCACGAGCCCGACGAGCGCCTTCGCCAACGTCGAGCGACCCGAGCCGTTGCGCCCGCACAGCAGGACGATCTCGCCGCGTTCGATGCGCAAATCCACGCCACGCAGCACTTGTGCATCGCCATACCAAGCGCGAATCGAACGCGCATCGAGCAATGCACTCATGGCGCCTCCCGGTCCGGCGCCGTGCCGAGATAGGCTTCGCGCACGCGCGCATCGTCGCGGATTTGCGCCGGTGTGCCCGTCGCGACGATGCGGCCTCGAACGAGGACGGATACGCGATCGGCAAGCGCGAACACCGCATCCATGTCGTGCTCGATCACCAGCAGCGTCTTGCCGGCACGGACACGTTGCAGCCATGCGATAACGCGCGCCGCTTCGTCGCGATTCATGCCGGCCGTCGGCTCGTCGAGCAGCAGCATCCGCGCACCGCACGCCCAGGCGATGCCGAGATCGAGCCGGCGCTGCGCGCCGTACTCTAGCGCGCCGGCCGGTGTCCGGGCCGCGGGAACGAGATCGAGTTCCGCGAGCATCTGCCAAGCGCGCTCGTCGATCTCGTTCGAACGGCGCCACCAAAGCGCCCAGTTCGGCAAACGCCTAAGCGGATAGCCCCTCAGCGAATGGTCGGCCGTGCGCGCCGCGACGAAGCCGCACCATACCGCGTAACGGAGGTTCTCGAACACGCTCGAGCGCGAGAACACACGCGTCGTCTGAAAGCTTCGTCCGAGCCCCGCGCGAGCGAGCGCGGACGGGCTGCGCCCGGTCACCTCGATGCCGTCGAGCCACACGCCGCCCGCATCGGCGCGCAGCGTGCCGCCGATCACGTTAAATAACGTCGACTTGCCTGCGCCGTTGGGCCCGATCAAGGCGTGGCATTCGCCGCTCGCAACCGCGAGATCGACGCCGTCCAATACCGCCGTAGCACCGAACCGGCGGGCGATGCACTGCAACCGTAGGGCATGCGCGGTCGTCATCGCGCCCCCTCGCCTGTTACATCGGCCTTCGCTTGCACGGCCCCGCGCAGCACGCGGCGTCTCGCGCAATACGAGGCCGCGCCGAGCACGACAAGCGCGGCCAGAATCGCCCATGTCGATGCCGAGCGCAGATCGAACGCGAATGGTCCAATCCGCCACATGCCGCCCGCATCGGCGGCAAGGCGCCGCGCATAGAGCGATTCGACGACAATGACGAGCACGCACAACGAGACTGCACCGCCGAAGGCTCCCAACAGATCGCTCGACGCCTGCCGCCAGACGCCGACCTGCTTGCCGCGGGCGAGATGCCGCCGCCACCATGGTGCGATCCCTTCGGGACAACGCAACACCACGCCGACGAACAGCAGGCCCACATAGACAGGCCACGCCGGCGTGACGCTTGCCAGCGCAACACTGAGCCCAGTCAAGACGAGTGCCCCGATTGCGGGCCCCCAGAATGTCGACGCGCCGCCGATCACGGTGGCGATCAGCACCGCCCCCGAGCGAGTCATCGATACGCTCTCCGACGAAGCCAGTTCGACGTCGATCAACGTGAGCGTACCGGCCACGCCGGCAAAGAAAGCTGAGAAGACGAACATCGCCCAGCGAACCTGGCGCGGCTCGATACCGAGCGTCGCCACGCGCACGGCGTTGTCGCGCACGGCGTTCGCCGCCTTTGCGAGCGGCGTGCGCGTGAGCGCGAACATCGCGATGATCGAAAGCGCCGCCCACGCCGCGATGAGCGCATAGGCGTGCCGCTGCGCCGCAAAGGTGAGGGCACCCCATGCGGGGCCGCTCGTGCGATCGATCGCGACGCCAGCCGCCCCGCCGAAACCATCGGGGAGCGTCCATACCGCGGCGGCAATGAGTTCGCCGATGCCGAGCGTGATCATCGCGAACGCCGTACCGGCGCGGCGCGTGGCGATCAGCCCGAACACCGCACCGAACGCCGCACCGGCGACGCCGCCCGCGAACGGCAGCAAGGGGAGCGCGAGCACCCCGCGATTGAACAGATGCGCGGCGACGAACGCGCCGAGCCCCGCATACGCCGCGTGGCCGAACGAGAGCAGCCCCGTTTCGCCGAGCAGCAGGTTGTACGAGAGCGCGAACACGATCATCGCGGCCGCTTGGGCGAAGTAGGCCAAGAGCCAGCGCTCGTGCGCAACGAAGAGCGGCGAGACGAGCCATATCGCCATGGCGATCCACGGTACGCAGTGCGTCAACCGACGCACGCACGAGACACGCTTTTCATGCGGCGTTTGCGCCGGCTCGGCGAACCCTTTACGCATCGTCGTCGCGGCTCCCGAGCAGCCCGCGCGGCCGGCAAGCCAGCATGCCGACGAGCAGCACGTACGGTATGAGCGGCGCAATTTGGGCGATCGCCAGCGCGGCCCATTCGGGCGGCAGCCGAATTCCGGCCCATCGGACGAGCGTGCCGAGCGATGCCGTGCTGCCCACCGCCCACGTCTGCACGCAACCGATCAGCAGCGAAGCCGCGAACGCCCCACCGAGCGAGCCGAGCCCGCCGACGATCACGACGACGAACACGATCGAGCCGACGGCCTCCGCCATCCCCGGTTCGACGACGGCAAGCGGCGCGCCGATGACGCCGGCGAGCGCCGCGAGCGCCGTCCCGACCGCGAAGACGAGCGTGCCGATACGCGCGACATCGTGCCCGAGCGCTTCGACGGCTCGTGCGTGCGTGAGCGCCGCGCGAAGCACGAGGCCCGTGCGCGACATCTGCAGGAACAGATACACCGCCGCCAACGTGCCCACCGAGACGGCCATCATGAACGCGCGATAACGCGAGAACGTCGCGCCGTCGAACTCGACCAACGGGCCATCGAGCAGCGACGGCAATGCGATCGACACGCTGCCGAGACCCCACACGAGCTTCACGAATTCGGCCAGCAGGTAGGCGAGCCCGAACGTGAGCAGCAATTCGTGCAGCGGCCCGTTAGCCCGAGCACGGCGCAGCAGCGTCCGTTCGACCGCGGCCCCCGCAAGGCCGATGACGAGCGGCGCAAGCACGAGCGCCGCGCCAAACCCTTCGTGAGCGGCAATGCTGTAGCCCAGATAAGCGCCGAGCATATAAAAGCTCGCATGCGCGAAGTTCAGCACGCCGAGCATGCTGAAGATCAGCGTGAGCCCGGCCGACAGCATGAAGAGCAGCAGCCCGTAGCTGACACCGTTCAGCGTCGCGACAGCGAATGCCTGCACGTTATTCGCGCTCCGCGCCGGGACCGGTGCGGTCGCTCGAATCGTCCGCCCCAGCCACGCGCGGCGCGAGCGCTCGGCGCGGCCTCACTGCCCCGCCTTCTCGACGAACTCGAACGGCAGCCCCTTGCGGCGCATCCATTCGCCGAGCGCCTGCCCCGTGCCGGACCGCCAGGGCCGCAGCTTCGCGGGCTCGACGAGCCGATATTCGAGCAGCTCCGGCGAGAGCGCGACAGTTCCTTCGGCCTTCACGTGATAGGCGATGATGAGTTCGTTCTTGCGGATGAATTCATACACGCCGACGAGCTCCGTCCGGCGCACGTGCAGCGACGTTTCTTCCAGCACCTCGCGCGCGACGCCTGCTTCGGGGGTCTCGCCTTGCTCGAGGAAACCCGTGATCAGCGCGAACACGCCTTCGGCCCAGGCGGCGTTGCGCGCAAGCAGAATCTTTCCCTCGTATTCGACGATAGCCGCCACCACGGGCAGCGGATTGTTCCAATGGACATAGCCGCATGCATCGTCCGGGCAAGCGCGGCGCAGACGGCCGCCCTCCGCGGCGGAATCGGCGCGGAGCGCGAGCGTGCTCGCACAGCGCGGACAGAATCGGTAGTCGCTCATAAGTCGTGAAAAGGATGCGGGCTAGCGGCGCCCGATGGCGCCCGGTGGTGCGAAACGCGCTCATTTTAGCGGCTTTGCACCGAGCGACGCGACTGCTCGGCCCGCACCACGAGCCCTGCCGCGCCGGCGATCGACGCGCCGAGGCCGGGGCTTTCGATGTCGCCGCGCCCTGCTTCAATCATGAAAAATGAATAAAATAGTCGAAATCCATCCCTCGGAGAGAACCGTGGATCTGACAGCCCTGACGATTTTTCGGGCCGTGGTGCGCGAAAACGGCGTGACGCGCGCCGCCGCCAAGCTCAATCGCGTCCAATCGAATGTGACGACGCGCATCCAGCAGCTCGAACAGCAGTTGGGCGCCGAACTCTTCGCCCGCGAAGGGCGTCGGCTCGTCCTAACGCCTGCGGGCCGCACCTTGCTGCCGTATGCGGAACGCCTGCTTGCCTTGGCCGACGAAGCGCGTCACGCGCTGCGCGAGGACCGCCCGCGTGGCCGGCTTGTGCTCGGCGCGATGGAGAGCACCGCCGCGAGCCGCTTGCCGCGCGTGCTTGCCGCCTATCACCGGCGTTGGCCCGAAGTTGCGCTCGAACTGGCCACCGGCACCACGGGCTGTCTTATCGAGCGCGTGCGCGAATTCGAGATCGATGCGGCGCTCGTAGCCACGCCCCCCGACGCATCGGTGCTCACCGGCGAGTTCGAATCGGTGTCGGTTTTCGATGAAGAGTTGGTGATGGTGACACCGCGCGGCCATCGGGCGATTCGCGAGGCGAACGATATTGCGCTGTCGACGCTGATCGCCTTCGAGCGCGGCTGCGCCTACCGCCAGTATGTCGAGCGGTGGTATGCCGAGCACGGCCTGCGCCCGGCGCATACGCTCGAACTCGGCTCGTACCACGCCATCATCGCCTGCGTCGCGGCCGGTGCGGGCGTGGCCGTGGCACCGCGTTCGGTGCTCGATCTGCTGCCCGCGGGCGCGCAGGAAGTCGCGATCCACCCGCTCGGGCCGCTCAGCGCCGTCCCGACGCTTCTGATCTGGCGCCGCGGGCACAGCTCGGCCGCCCTCGATGCGCTGCGCGATGCCCTGCTGACCGAAGGACGCGGCGCGAAGGCACTCAACGCACAGGGGCCGAGCATGAGCGCCGAGCAAACCCGAGACGCCCCGGCCGTCCCCGGTTGATCGACGAGCACAATACGTTGCAATGCGGCCGGCGGCTCGGCCGGCCGAACGCACGCCGCCGCCGCTCGGGCCTCCTCGCTCAACCCGCCAGGTTGCGAAACGTTTCCAGCCCGGCTTCGCCCTTGAAGGGCTTCACGATCCAGCCCTTCCCGACGCCTTCATCTGTTCGGTTTGGTCGATGGCCGAGAAGTAATTCGCGAGGCTTTCGCGTGCCTGCGTGACGAGGCCCTTTTGCGCATGACTCGCGGCGGCCTTCGCCTGTACCTCGAGTGCCTCGCGCAGCGCGACCTCCTTCGTCTTCAACTGCGCTTGCGCCTGCGAGACCATGTTCGCATCGGGCGCGTAGACGAGCGTCATCGTCGCGAGTTGAACGTGCTTCACTTCCGAAACGAGATCGGCCGAAGCCAGCGCGCGCGAGGTGCCGAGCGTCAGTATCGCTCGGCACCTCGCGCGCATCGAAACATCAAGGCATCAAGGCATCAAAGCTGCGCCTGCACCCACGCGGTCACGCCAGCGAGCGCACCGGCCAGCTTCTCGGGCTCCGTGCCGCCGGCCTGCGCCATGTCGGGCCGGCCGCCGCCCTTGCCGCCCACTTGCTGGGCGACGAAGTTGACGAGTTCGCCCGCTTTGACCTTCTTGCTCGCATCGGCCGTCACACCGGCGATAAGGCTGATCTTGCCGCCATCCACAGCGGCGAGCACGATCGCCGCGTGCTTGAGCTTGTCCTTGAGCTTGTCGACGGTCTCGCGCAGCGTCTTGGCATCGGCGCCTTCGAGCGTTGCGGCGAGCACTTGCACGCCCTCGACATCGACGGCTTGCGCCGCGAGTTCGTCGCCCTGGCTCGACGCGAGCCGCGACTTCAGCGCAGCCAACTCCTTCTCGAGCGACTTGACCTGATCCTGTACTTGCGCGACACGCTGGGTGAGTTCCGACGGCTGGGCCTTCAGCGCCGCCGCCACCGCGTTGACGCGGCTTTCGAGCCCTTGCACGTAGCGCACGGCGTTATCGCCCGTGATCGCCTCGACGCGGCGAATGCCGGCGGCCACGCCCGTTTCTCCGACGATCTTGAACAAGCCGATGTCGCCCGTGCGATGCACGTGCGTGCCGCCGCACAACTCGCGCGAGAAGCCGAGATCGAGCACGCGCACTTCGTCGCCGTACTTCTCGCCGAACAGCAGCCATCGCGCCGCCCTTCACGGCCTCGTCATACGGCATGACCCGCACGATCCCGGGCGCGTTGGCGAGCACTTCGGCGTTGACGATGTCTTCCACGCGCCGGATTTGCTCGTCGGTCATCGGCGCATTGTGGGCGAAGTCGAAACGCGTCTTTTCGTCGTCGACGAGCGAGCCCTTTTGCTGCACGTGGCCGCCCAGCACTTCGCGCAGCGCCTTGTGCATCAGGTGAGTCGCCGAGTGGTTGCGCGCCGTGCGGGCACGCCGAACTGCGTCGATTTCCGCCTTGACGACATCGCCGACCTTCAGCGTGCCCTGCTCGAGCGTGCCGTGATGGCCGAACACGTCGGCCTGGACCTTCAGCGTATCGGCCACGGCGAAACGCACGCTCGCGTTCGCGAGCACGCCCGTGATCGCCCACCTGGCCGCCCGATTCCGCATAGAACGGCGTGTGATCGAGCACGACGACGGCACCTTGCCCGTGCTTCACTTCATCGACGGCCGTGCCCTCGACATACAGCGCAACGATCTTGGCATCGTCGAAAATCGATTCCTCGTAGCCGTGGAACGTCGTTTTCGCGCCCGAGTATTCGAGCCCTTGCGCCGTCTTGAACTTGCCCGCCGCGCGCGCTTGCTCGCGCTGACGCGCCATGGCTTCGTCGAAGGCCGGCTCGTCGACCGTCATGCCGCGCTCGCGGCAGACGTCGGCCGTCAGATCGAGCGGGAAGCCGTAGGTGTCGTGCAGCTTGAACGCGAAGTCGCCCGACAGCGATCTTGCCGCCTTTCGCGTCGAGTTCGGCGAGCGCCGCATCGAGAATCGACATGCCGTGCTCGATCGTCTCGAAAAAGCGCTCTTCTTCCTGCCGCAGCACGTCGGTGACGCGCGCTTGCGCGTCGGCCAGCTCGGGATAGGCGTCGCCCATCTGCGCGACGAGATCGGCCACGAGCTTGTGGAAGAACGGCTGCTTGCAGCCGAGCTTGTAGCCGTGGCGGATCGCGCGGCGCACGATCCGGCGCAGCACGTAGCCGCGGCCTTCGTTGCCGGGGATCACGCCGTCGACGATCAGGAACGAGCAGGCGCGGATGTGGTCGGCGATGACCTTCAGCGAGTTGTTCGCAAGATCGGCCACGTCCGTTTCGCGCGCCGCCGCCTCGATCAGCGCCTGGAACAGGTCGATCTCGTAGTTGCTGTGCACGTGCTGCAGCACCGCCGCGATGCGCTCCAGGCCCATGCCGGTATCGACGCACGGCTTGGGCAGCGGCGTCATGTTGCCCTGAGCATCGCGGTTGAACTGCATGAACACGAGATTCCAGATCTCGATGTAGCGATCGCCGTCTTCCTCGGGCGAACCGGGCGGGCCGCCCCAGATATCCGGGCCGTGATCGTAGAAGATTTCCGAGCACGGGCCGCAGGGGCCGGTATCGGCCATCTGCCAGAAATTGTCCGACGCGTAGCGCGCGCCCTTGTTGTCGCCGATGCGAATGATGCGCTCGGCCGGCACGCCGATTTCCTTGGCCCAGATGTCGTAGGCTTCGTCGTCTTCCTGATAGACGGTGACCCAGAGCTTGTCCTTCGGCAGCTGATAGACCTTCGTCAGCAGTTCCCACGCGTAGTGAATCGCGTCGCGCTTGAAGTAATCGCCGAACGAGAAGTTGCCGAGCATCTCGAAGAACGTGTGGTGCCGCGCCGTGTAGCCGACGTTCTCGAGATCGTTGTGCTTGCCGCCGGCGCGCACGCTGCGCTGCGCCGTCGTGGCGCGCGAGTACGGACGCGATTCGGCGCCGAGGAACACGTCCTTGAACTGCACCATGCCCGAATTGGTGAAGAGCAGCGTCGGGTCGTTGCCGGGCACGAGGCTCGACGAACGGACGATCGTATGGCCCTTCGATTCGAAGAACTTGAGGAATTTCTCGCGGATTTCGGCGGCTTTCATAGAAAACTGAGGGGGGACGGTCTCGACTGGAAACCGGCCGCGCCTTCTGGCTCATGGCGCCGGGCCGTTTTCCCCTAAACGGCTCATTATACGGAAATGTCGGACGCCGCCCCTTGGGAGCGGCGCGCTCGCCGCGCACGGCACGGGCGGGCCCGCAAAACGGGCCCGGCCCCGGCCGATCAGACCGCTCGTCGAACGAGACGAATAACGAAGAGCAAGACGACAGCACCGACAACGGCAACGATCAACGAGCTTACGAAGCCACCGCCGATATCGATGTGCAAAACGGAGGCTAACCACCCGCCCACGAACGCGCCGACAATCCCGACGATGATATCGACGATGACGCCGAAACCGCCCCCTTTCACGACCACCCCTGCGAGCCAACCTGCCAGGGCCCCGATGATCAACCAGACAATGATCCCATGGTGCATTTTTGATTTCTCCGATGGATCTGAAACTTCTTCTCGACACCAGTGCCGTATACGGCAACCGGGCGGTCCCGCCTCGACGAGCGCGGGACCGCCCGTGCAGTCTATCTGGTAGCGCCCCGTTTTGCAGGTCTTGCAACGCACGGTGACAATTGTTTGCGTCCGTCGCCGTGCATAGTGACACTTCCGGGCTAGCAGATCGGGTTATGAGGCCGGTTAGAGGCCGGTTATGAGGCCCGGTGATAAGCCGGGCTAGAAGGCGAGATATCGCCGCCCTTCCTCCCAATCCCCGAGCCCGCTGTCGCCATTGATATGCCCGCGCGGCCCGATTTCGATCAGGCGGCTGCCCCATGCGCGCGCGCAGCGCTCGGCGAAAGCTAGCGTGCCGTAGGGATCGTCGCTGCTCGCGACGACGACGGACGGAAACGGCAGCGGCGCGAGCACGATGTCCTCGAAGCCGAGCGCATCGCGGGGAAATTCCGGCCCGGCCGGATCGGGCGGCGCCACGAGCAGCGCGCCGGCGATTTTGTCGACCTGCACCGCATCGGCACAACGCAGCGCCCAATGGGCGACGGTTAAACAACCGAGGCTATGCGCCGCGAAGCGAAGCGGCCGGCGCGGTTCCGCGGCGACGATCGTATCAAGCGTTTCGCACCATGCCTCGCGCACCGGACGATCCCAATCGGGCATCGCAACGCGCACGAACGAAGGATCGAGCGCTTCCCAACGTGTTTGCCAATGGCTCGGGCCCGAGTTGGCGTATCCGGGCAGCACGTAAGTTTTTGTTTGATTCATGGGGAAGATCGCGAATGACGGCGCTTGCGCACGGGAGCATGCGCTTCGAAAGTTGGTGCGTAGTATAAGCGGTCGTCCGTGCGCGCAAACGCTCGAGCCACGCCCCCCGCGCTTGTGTGCTAGGGCGGAAATTCGGCCCGGGCTTGAGATGCGCGTTCCGGTGGCCGCTGGAGTTTTAAGGGCGGCGGCTCGAGCACCACCCAATTCTCGGCCGGCTTGCACCGTGGCTACTTGATCAACCGCATCCCGACGACCTTCGACGCCTTCACGTCGAACGTTGCCGTGTACTCGCACTCGGCAACGTGCCCGGACCGCTCGATCAAGCAGTCCGCAAAATCCGCCTTCGCAGATGCCACGAAAACACGGAGTGCCTTTCGCACGGTGTCTGCACCTTCAACGACGAGCTCCTTCGTGCCGATCATCGAATCGATGATGGCCTTCATTTGCTCGCCCTCGACGCCGTAGCAGCGCCCGAGCACCCATACCACTTCGACCAGTGCGACCTGCGAAACGTACCCCGGCCGCTCGGCCGACAGGGACTCCATCAGCGCCGTCGCCTTCTTCGACTGCACGACGTCGTCTTGGGCGAAGTAGCGGACCAGCACGTTCGTATCTAGTCCGATCATCGCGCGGATGACCCTTGTTCGGCGATAGCCCGATTCATGTCCTCGATCGACACCGGTTTAGCGGGCTTCTTCACGATGCCCTTGAGCGACGCGAGCGAGCGCGTCGCCGGATAGACCTCATACCGGCCCGTTGCCTCGTTGAAGCTGAATTCGATCCGATCGCCGGACTCCAAGCCAAGGTGGTTGCGCACGTCCACCGGGATCGTGACCTGGCCCTTCGATGTGATGGTTGCTGCCGTCATAGTGCCCTCCCGACCTCCTTACTTTAAAGTAAGGAGGCGAGAAAGGCAAGGCCGGACCGGAAGACCCAGCGCACGACCACGATCTGATCGCCGCGCGATGTTGGCGAGCGCCATGCTGCAACATCGATCCCCGCTAGCGCTTCCCGTCGGCCGCGTTTCCGACCTGTCCGAAGCCGGTCAGTGCCCTGCGCCCACTAGCCCGCCGACAGCCGCGCCGGCGATCGTCCCGATGGGGCCGCCCGTAAGGACGTAGCCGATGGCGCCGCCGGCCGTCGCACCGATGGCGGCGTGCTTTTGCGAGCGCGACATCGACGAGCAGGCGGCAAAGTTCATGACGACGAGCGCGACGACGGAAAGCTTGGCGAGCGACGAAATCTTCATAGGAGACACGCGTGAAACAAAGGGAAACGGAGCGGCCGAAAACCTTTTTCGGCGCTGTAGCGGGTCGCATCGTAAAAGGACGCCGGAACGGGAGCAAAGCGTTTTACCTGCTGTTACAGCGCGCAACACCCCAGCAACACCCCAGCAACACCCAGGCAACACCGGCGCAATACCTGCGCAATACCGCCTGTCACACCGCGGCAATGACGCGCACGCTCGCCCGGTGGCGCACCGCTTCGCTGCCGCCGCGGGCCAGGCGGCGCGTGCTTTAGGTAGAATGATCGAATTGCCGCGGGCTCACCCCGTGTAACTTCCGCCGATTTTCGACCCTCGCATGAACCACGAACGCAACGACGCTGCGACGGCTACGCCGTCCAATTTCATTCGAAATATCATCGATGAGGACAACCGCACGGGTAAATGGGCCAGCCGCGTCGAAACGCGCTTCCCGCCCGAGCCGAACGGCTATCTGCACATCGGCCACGCGAAGAGCATTTGCCTGAACTTCGGCGTCGCGCGCGATTACGGCGGCGTCTGCCACCTACGCTTCGACGATACGAACCCCGAAAAGGAAAGCATGGAGTACGCCGATTCGATCATCGACGCCGTGCGCTGGCTCGGCTTCGATTGGGAGAAGGACGGCACGTCGCACCAATACTTCGCGAGCGACTACTACGACAAGCTCTACCAATACGCCGAGCTGCTGATCGAGCGCGGCAAGGCTTACGTCGACAGCCAAAGCGCGGACGAAATGCGCACGAACCGCGGCTCGCTGACCGAGCCGGGCACGAACTCGCCCTACCGCGACGCGCACGCCGCAAGAAAACCTCGATTTGTTCCGCCGCATGAAGGCGGGCGAATTCAAGGAAGGCGAGCATGTGCTGCGCGCGAAGATCGACATGGCCTCGCCGAATATGAACATGCGCGACCCGGTCATTTATCGGATCCGTTTCGCGCATCACTACCGCACGGGCGACGCTTGGTGCGTCTACCCGATGTACGACTACGCGCACTGCATCTCGGATGCGATCGAAAACATCACGCATTCGCTGTGCACGCTGGAATTCGAGGATCATCGGCCGCTTTACGACTGGGTCTTGAACGAATTGGCCGAGGCCGGCGATTTTCACGCGGCCGCTGCCGCAGCAAATCGAATTTTCGCGGCTGAACCTCACCTACGCGATCACGAGCAAGCGCAAGCTGCTGCAGCTCGTGACGGAAGGCCATGTCGAGGGCTGGGACGATCCGCGCATGCCGACGATCGTCGGCGTGCGCCGGCGCGGCTTTACGCCCGAAGCGATCAGGCTCTTTTGCGACCGCATCGGCGTGACGAAAGTGGATTCGTGGATCGATATGAGCGTGTTCGAAGGCGCGCTGCGCGACGATCTCGACGACAAGGCGCCGCGCACGGCGGCCGTGCTCGATCCGCTCAAGCTCATCATCGACAACTTCCCGGCCGATCTCGCGGAGCCCTGCTCGGCGCCGGTCCACCCGCATCATCCCGAGCGCGGCCAGCGCGACTTTCCGATCACGCGTGAATTGTGGATCGAGCGCGACGACTTCATGGAAACGCCGTCCAAAGGCTACTTCCGGCTGTTCCCGGGCAACAAGGTGCGGCTGCGCTACGGCTACGTGATCGAATGCACGGGCGCGGACAAGGACGAACACGGGAATGTCGTCGCCGTCCATTGCAACTACTTCCCCGACAGCAAATCGGGTACGGACGGCGCCAACAACTACAAGGTGAAGGGCAACATTCACTGGGTCAGCGCCAAGCACGCCGTCGCGGCCGAAGTGCGCCTATACGATCGCCTGTTCAAGGAAGCGCAGCCCGACGCGGGCGGCCGCAATTTCCTCGAAGCGCTCAATCCCGGTTCGAAGCGCGTCGTGCAAGCGTATTTGGAACCGGGCGCCGAGGCGCTGCAACCGGAAGCGCGCTGCCAGTTCGAGCGCCACGGCTACTTCGTCGCCGATCGCTACGATTCGAAGCCGGGCCAGCCCGTATTCAACCGGATCGTCGGCCTGCGCGACAGCTGGGGCAAGTAAGGCCGTCCCGGCCAGCGGACAAGTGCCGCGGCTTCCGGCGCCCGTCCGTGGCGCCGACCGCGGCCGATCCGATTCGAGCATAGGCACGTTCGCCAGCCTGGAATTAGCGTGAAAGGACCGGAAAGGTTCGACGCTGAAGCGTTGACGGAGGAAGTTGGCCCTAGGCACTGCCTTAGGCGTTGGCGGATGCGTCGACCTAAGCCGTTGAGCTAAGCCGTTCGACCCGAGGCGTTGCCTTAAAGCGTTCGATGCAACTCGGCCAGCGACAGCGTCGTTTCGAATAGGCGCGCGAGGCTGCGGCTCGCATAGCGCCGTACATCGGACGGCGCTACCCAGACAAACGCATCCATCTCGGGGATCGGCCTACCGTCTCTGCGGCTAGGGAACATCGAGGTGCATTCGCACCGAGCGAGATCGACCTCCCCTTCGTCGACGCGCACTGCGAATAAATGCAGGTCTTTGTCGCGGCGATAGGCAAAACGGCCGAGTTCCGTCAGCCGTTCGGGTGCCAGCACGATGCCCGTCTCTTCGCGCAATTCGCGCAGCGCGCAATCGATCGGCGCTTCCCCCTCGTCGCCCTGCCCCTTGGGGATATCCCAATGGGACGTCTCGGTCGCGTGCGCGAGAAACACGTGGCCGCGGCGATCGAGCAAAATCACGCCGCACGAAACGGTGCGCTCGCTCATGAGCGCGGCCTGCGGCCCGCGCCGCCCCTCGGGCCGTATTGGGTGGCTTCCAATCGCACGCTCGAATCTCCCAGTCATTCCGATAACGGATGATACCGGGCAAGCGCGGCGCCTTGGACGTAAGCCGATTACGGGACGTACAACTCGGAAGTGTTCCAGTAAGTGCTGGTGCCGTTGTTGTTATCCCATCCGCCGGAGACGAGGACATGACCGTCTTGCAGCGAGGAAATCCCGCCTGAAGCCCGAACGACGCTCATCGGTGCAACGGGCGTGTCCTCCGCCGGCAGCCGCCCGCCCGGAACGAAGGTATAGACTTCGGCCGTCCGGATGCCTTGGCCACCGGCAGAGCCGGCCAGGCCGCCCGCAACGAGCACCTGCGTCGAACCGAGCGGTGCGACGAGCGCCGCGGTGCGTGGCGACGAGAGCGGTAGCGCGTTGCTCAATGTCTGCGTTTGCGCGTCGTATAAATCGACCGCCGACTGCGACAAGCCGTTCAGCCCGCCAAAGATCAAGGCGAAATTCTCGTTCATCACTACGGTGCTGTAACGCGAACGCGCCGGGCCGGCCAACGTCGTGGTCGTCCAGGAAGAAGAGGCCGGATCGGACGATACCTGCACGCGGGTGACAGCCCGTCCGAGACTGTCCGTACCGCCCGGAACGACGATCTGCGCGCCGCCTTTCATCGCCAGTGCGGACATGTTGGTCACCGCTTGGTTGAGCCCGATCCCGGAAGTCCACGTGCCTGAGGCGACACTATAGATTTCGGTGGTCCGAACGATATTTCCCGCTCCGTTCGAGTCACCGCCGGCTACGACGACGTTGCCGTTCGCCAGCACCGCTATCGCTGCACCGATGCGCGCGGTTGCCATCGATCCGGCGCTCTGCCAGGGGGCGCTGGGATTGGCCGGATCGAAGATTTCCGCCGAGTTCAGCACGCCGGTTTCATTGCTGCCGCCCGCCACGAACACTTTGCCGCTGGGCAGCAACACGCTCATGGCATTGAAGCGCGGCGTCGCCATCGAGCCTGTGTCGCTCCATTCGCCGGTACTCGGATCGTAAAGTTCGGCACTCGCAAGCGTTGTCTTCAGCGTCCCGTCTATCCCGCCCGCGACGAGTACGCGGCCGTCCGGCAGCGTCATTTGCACCGCGCCGTAGCGCGCATGGTGCATGCTCCCGCGCGTCGGCACCCAGCTGGCCGGCTGCACGACCTGCAACGTGATCGAAGTGACCGCATCGCCGCTGCCGGCAGCGCCCGCGCCCGTCACGACATAGGTCGCCGGCGCGCTGAGCGCCGTCGGCACCCCGGAAATATCGCCGGTGTTCGGATCGAGGATCAAGCCCGCGGGCAGTGCCGGCGAGACCGAGTAGTGGACGATCTCGCCGCCGTCGTGATACGCGACATTGGTCGCAATCGTTTCCCCCGCGGCGTACACCGCCCAAGACGCGCCGTAATGCAGATTCGTGGGTGCAGCGGGCGGCGCGGTCGCGGGCTCGATGGTAAGCGTCAGATTTTCCTTCGCCGAGCCCGCCTCGTTCGAGCCGGTCACCACCACGTCGTAACTGCGCGCGACATCGCCGGTGACGAGCAAAGGCGTGCCGCTGATGACACCGGTTGTCGACGACAGCGTGAGCCCAACCGGCAACGGGGCGTTGGCCGAATAGTTGGCCACCGCGCCGCCCACCGGATGAGGCGTATTCGGCGGGATGGGTACGCCAGCCGTATAGATGCCCGACTGAACTTCGTAATTTAGGCTGACGGGCGGCTGCGATGTGCCGGTCACCGTGATCGTCACGATCGCCGTCGCCGCGCCCAGCCCGTTCGAACCCGTGACCGTGTAGTCGGTCTCGAGGCTGTCGGATGTCGGCGTCCCGGAGATCACGCCCGTATCCGCGTCTAGCGTGAGCCCCGCGGGCAGCGCAGGCGAGACGCTGTAGTGGTTGATCGGGGCCCCGGTGCTGCTAGGGTGGTTCGCCGCGATCGCGGTGCCGACGGTGTACACGACGACGGGCTGCTGGTACTGCAAGCCGCTCGGCACAACCGGGCCCGGGCCGCGATTGGGCCCGGCGGATCCGCCGCTGCCGATGCCCCCGCCCCCGCCGCCATGACATCCTGCCAGCAAGCCGACCGCCAGCAGCGCTAACAAGCATGCAAATCTTCGAAACATGATTTTTCCTCGTGAAGCAATGCGCTTCCGTAGCTCAGAACATCCGCTATGGTCGGCAATCGGCGCATCGCATACGACGCGAAAATTCTGATTTGTCGTCGGAAGGGAACCGTCGCCGTCGTGGATGCCCGAATAAACGCCGGCAACCAACGCCCGTCGTCGATATCCGGGCGTCGATGCGCGGGCGTCGATGTCGCTCGAATACTCAGGGCTCGCGATCGAACGCCGCCCAATCGGATGGTTGGTCGGCAACGGTCGTCACCATGTCCTTGGATAGCGGCTTGGAATAGCGCTTCGTGCCCGAGGCCGCCGACACGACATACTGCGCAACGAAGCGCCCCCGCTCGTTCTTCAACGACGCCGCGAAACCGCGCAGCTCGGCTTCGTCGACGATGAGAACGAAGCCGTCCGCGGTGTCGCTCGTCTGTACGCCATGCGTCATTTCATGGAAACCGTGCCGCTTGAATTCGGTGTTGGCGTAATACCCTTCGAGATAGATCCGAAGGTCGACTTCGTCGCCCGCCGCGATGGCGGTATAAGCGGGAATCCGCAACGCCAAGCCGCCCGCGACAACCGAATCGTTGACGACCTCGACGCCGCTCGCCTCGAAGCGCGGCTCTGCCAGCGTGCCGCCGGGCGTTGGTTGAGGCAGCCGTGGCGCGCCGCGTACGCGGAACTTCGAGAGCACCGAATCCGTGCCGTTGCCGAAGATGCCGCTCTTGATGTAGCCGATTCGGTTGGCCTGCTCGCCGGGCACGAAATACTCGCTCGGGACCTTGACGAGCCCGGGCTGCGTAGCGGTGCCGATGTAGACCGTCGCGACGAAACCGTCGACGAGCCAGATCGACGCGTCGCATGTGACCCCGACGTCCGTCGACACCGTCACCGGCACGGTGTCGGGGTAGCGATCGAGGTTCAAGACGCCCCCCTCCAGCGGCAACCCCACTGCGATGCCGCTGCCCGTGCCGAGATCGACCGCGGAAAACATCACATGGTCGGGGTACTCTTCCGAATTGACGGTCGGGGCAACGCCCATGATCTGCGGCGCGTAGTTGGCGAACTTGATCGTCGTTCGACCCAGCTCGTTCGTGTTGACGCCGAAGCCTCGCTCGTACGCGGGCGTGTCCGTCCATTCCAGCTTGCGCAGCCCGCCGTAGACGGTAGGCTCGTACGCGGCCGATGCCGCGTTCGGATGCATGCGCCAAGCCATGCGCAGCCCGCGCACGGGCCGGCTTCGATCGTCGAGCACGGTGGCCGTGGCGGTGACGAGTTCGTCGGGCTCCGGGGTACCGCCGGTTGTCCACGGGTGGGCCGAGTCTTTAGCGAAGCTGCAGAACACGCGCGCTTGCACCGATTCGAACAATGCGGTCACGTGGTGTTCCGGTTCCTCGGTTGGCGCGCCGGGCGGTACGTACCAGGCCGACACCGTCAAGAGGTCGGGCACCTGCGCACCGCGGTCGATACGAATGCGGTTGGCCGCCACGCCATCATGGCCCGTGGTGGTGGGGTTGGCCTTCTCCAAGCGCACGCCCTTGTAGTCGGGCGGCACCCGCCAGTGGATCGATTGCTTGTCCAGCGGCCGGCCATCGGCACCGACCAGCTTCACCTTGACGACGTTCCAACCGGAATCGATAAAAAGCGGCGTGTAGGGCAGCCGCTCGATAAACTCGAGCCGATAGTTACTCGCGGGGCCGCCGGCAAGCGCCCCGCCCGAGGCCGATTCGGTAGATGGATCGTCGGTGACATGGTGCAGCGGGTTGGCGATCGGAAACGGCCGCGACGGCGCCACAAAACCTGCGCCGTCGAACGGTGTGACGATCAGTTCGTATTGCACGCCCGGTTGGAATTGGTAGGGCAGGCCCGCGGCCCCTGCCATCCCGTCCTCGACGGCCCATGTGTCCTGCCCCGAACTCCCCTGCCCTACATAGGTGATCGTCAAGGCGAACGCCGCGAGCGCCAGCGGCGCAGAGGTGTCCCACGACGCGCTGATGTAGCCCTCGAGGTGGTACCGCGCTGTCAACACTGTCGTGCGAGGTGCCATCGTCATCGTCGTTCTCAATGGGCGTTGGATTGCTTCGGGAATTTGCCTGCCGCTTGCTCGCGCGATTGCAGCCAGTTCTCGTAGTCGACGCGCTCCCCGTCGGCGATTTCCCGCTTGGGCAACTTGGCCGCAGCCGCCTGTGCTTCAGCCACGAGGTGCGCCTGCATGAGGTTGTCGCCCACAAGAATGTCGTTGGCATAAAAAGAGCCATCGGTCGAAGCCGAGGCGGCCCCGCCCTGCTTCACCGGCTCGAGTACCAAGTTGAAGACTTGCAGCGCTTGGGCCGACGTCTTGATCTGCACCTTGGATACCGACACGGGGGCCGATGCACCCGCCTCCCAGATTCGATCGCCGACGGCGAGACGCTTGGCGGCGACGAACGTTGTTGGCGGGGTCGGCCCCGCCGGGCCCTTGGGTACGATCGCGATCGGATGCATCGGCGTGACCGACAGCGTGCGAGGCGGTGAGTCCACGCTGACTACGACGAAATGGTTGTCGGTCCCCGTCGTTTTGTCGATTACCTTGAACACGGCACCGCTGGCGCCGATCACCCGCTGCCCGATCTGGACATCTTCGATACGCTGCTCGACTCCGTTCTCCAACTTGACCGTCGCACCTTTTTCGATGCAGCCGTATTTCATGATGAGCGTAGGAAGCAGTGCCACGTTCGGCATGCCTTGCGGAATCGAGGGATCTTCGGTGACGAACGAGGAACGCACCGTATAGATCGGTTTGTTCGAGCGATTCATCGTCTTCGTCGTCAGCGTCAGCACCAAACTCCATTCGCTGTCGTTCGGCACAGCCTGCCAACATAGCAGTCCGAAATCCGCGGCTTGGTCAGGGACGATCGTCCCGTCCGGAGCGCGCCCCCAATCGAAACCGAGCGTGTACGCGTCCAGCGCGCTGAGGTGGTTCAAGAACGCAGCGCCCTGGATAGCGGAAAGCACGCACGCTCCCCCCGTGTTTTTGGGCATGACCGCCAGGTAGCCGTCCGGGTTGGGTGCGGTGCCCGGGCCTTCCTGCACGAACGGCGCGAGCGGATCGTTATAGGTCACGGTCCCGCTCACGATCGCTCTCACGTGTGCCTGCGGATTACCCACGCCTTTCATCAACGGCCCGTAATCGCAATCGTTGTAGGCCTCGGTTTGATTCTCGCGATTGAGGCAAATCACAATGGGGCTGCCTGGCGCCGTCTTTTGATTGGTCGGATCCACCAAGTGCATGCTCTTCGGGACAAAGTGATCCAAACCGGAATTCACGACGAGGCACGGCAAATGCGCCCCGCTTGCCGTCCGGTAGTAGAACGACGCCACCGCCGTGACGGGCCCCTTGGACGGATTGGCGCCCAGCGGTGTCAGCAGGACGGTGTGACGCGGGTCGATCGACGTACCGTCGACCCCGACGTACCCCTCGGCTTGCTTGGACGTCAGGAGGTCTTCGAAGCCGCTGTCGTAGACGTCCAACGTATCGAGCACGAATTGCGGCGCGCTGTCGGTAGGCGTCGCCTCGGGATGCAATACGAGCGAATCGAGCGCCTCGGCCTGCACTTCGCTGAAATCGGCGTTACCCCTCGCGTCCAGGATGATTCTGAAATTCCGTGGGCGGTCCTCGCTGGTCGGAAAGTCGCATTGCTGTTCAGGATCCGTCGCGGCCACGCTCGTCAGCGTCTTGAAGAAATAGGGGCGAGTTTCGGGCGTAATGCCATGTCTCGCCAACAGCGCGAGGTACGCCGCCCGGCTTCTCGGATCGGAGAGTTGCACACTCCCTCGTCCCCGATCGCCGATGCGCTGGACCAAATACGCGATATCCGACTGCTCCTGCGCGCTCAGGCGCTGCGAGCCGGCCGGCGCGGCGCTGGCAAGATGCGACGCTGTCGCCAGCCAAACACATAACGCGAATACGGTCAGTAAGCGAAACATGGCGTCTCCAAGAAGAACGGTCAGTCCGACGGACCGGGGGTTGCCACCGTCCATCCATTCGCAAGGTACTGGGAGTACGCCTTGCCCGCGTCCCGCTCTTGTGGATCCTCGATTTCGTTCGCGGCTGGATCTTCACGCCGATGAGACGGCTGCGCGAGCATGACGTAGTAATCGATCAGGATCTTGCTCTGTTGGCCGCCCGACGAGTGGAATCCCCACAACAACGAAGCGTCGACCTTGACGATCATCTTCCCGGCCTTCGTCGTAAACTGCTGAGGGATGGTTTGTACATTGTCGATGGACGTGCTCGTGGACGAGCTATAGCCGTTCGCATAAACGGTCATGTAGCCGCTGAGTCCCGCCGCCACCCCGCTATTCGTGAAGTCGATCTCCACCGGCAAGTGGCCCGGTTCGATCACCGATTGATTGACGACGACCGCATCCGAGACGGTCGGTATCGGCAACGTACGTTTGCCGACGGTCGGATCCGGCCTGTTCATCACCGTCCCGATCGTCTGGAACTTCGTGATGTAGCTGCGGGTGTCGTTCGGATCGTCGTCGAGCGACTGCACCATGTAGTACACCATCGCCTTACCGTTCGGATCGGTGCCGTCGATCGTCTTTTGCGTGAACCACCGCTTGGGCAACTCATAGCCGACCGTCGTGAACTGTTGCACCGTGAGATCGAACGGCGCAACGGGAATGCCGTTGACGACGAGCACCACTTTCGCGCTGCTCGGGACGCCCGACGGCGCCGAAGCCAGCCGTACGAAGGTCGTGGCCGGCCCATCGAGGTTCAGCGTGCCCGCGAACGAAAACCGAGGCGGGGGGAGCCCGCCCCCCACGATTTGGTCATCGGCCACGACCAACGTAAACTGGCGCGTTTGGTTGTAACCGGGCAAGGCGACCTGGATGTCGAAGATACCCGTGTTCTGCGCAGTAAAGCCGACCTTCGCAATGCCGTAGCCGGGTGTGCCCACCGTATTGTCGGTCGTGAAATCGGCGTAATAGACCATCGAACCGTTCACGATCATTTGCTGGGTCTTGTCGTCGCCGGCTGCATCCTTGAAGCGAACGTTGCCGTCCGCGCAACTGACTTTGACGGTCGCCCCGCCGACCGAATCGTCCTCACCGTTGACGACGTGGAGCAGCACGGAAGCGTCGTCGCCCCCGAACACCGCAAATTCGGGCGTGCCTGGCGTCACGTTAGCGAACGCATCGCGCACGGCGAAGCGGTACGTCACGGTGCCACCGGGAATCTCGGTCGGGCCCTGCTTCGCCGCGATGATGCGCGTGACGTCCGGCTGCGGGGCCGTGTTCATCGGATAGTTGTACAGCAGGTTGAATTTCCCGACGCCGTTCACGATGTCGATCGACGTCGCCATCTTCCCGTTGATTCTCAAATTGGGATCGGGCACTTCGCCTTGCGCCGGCGCTTGCTGCAAATCCACGGACGTAATGCTGTCATCGGGAAAGGTGATTCTGCAATGCGTGGTGCTCCCAACGCTGATTTGGCTACCAGACGGCGGTGCAAAAACGGGATCAGCATCACGCACTTTCGGAATTTGTTCGTCATTCATTTTGTTCTCTCAATTTGAGAAAAAGACAGACAATCTACAATCCCTTATCCACGATCCGAATATCGCGCGCGCAAACACGCTACGGCCAACGCAAGCGATGTCGCAATCCACACTAAGAAAAACGAAAAAACAGGCCAAGCCACCTGCATTGAAGGCGCAACGAATCGATCGACGATGATTGACACCCGGGAGCGGACGAACGTCCTACAAACTGACTGCCAATGGCTGGGAATAATAGGCAGGCCGCCCTTCCAACTCAAGCAGACTCGATCGATGCAAAGCGATTTAATCGGCCCTGCAACACGTTCGCCTTTAACGCTCCCACGATTTGAGAATGAGCGGCACTATCGCAAAGTGCGTTCTTATGACTTCCGCTTAGCTGCCGCGCGTCGCGCCGATCGCACGCTCGATCGACACTTGCAGCTCACGTAACGGCTCCTGCGCCGCACCGTCCTGGGTGAGCGTTTCCTCGAGCCGCGCCGCAGCCTCGGACACGTCCCGCAATTCAAACCACGCCGCGGTACCGGCGATCGAATGAGCGATTTCACGAACCCGATCGCGCTGCTTGTCCAACGACAAGCCCAGCAAGCTGTCCATGTCCGCCGCCAGCGTCCGGCGCAGTTGCCGCCATAGATCCTCCTGCTGCGCGATCGGCACGCCAGCGTTCTCGAAGGCGCGCAATGTAACGACCGGTAGACCGTATCGCTCGAGCAACTCACGCAATCGCTCGAGCGACAACGGCTTCACGAAGACTTCGTCGGCGCCGGCCGCAAGACATGCGGCGCGCTGGTGCGACGTCGCATCGGCCGTCAATGCAATGAGCACGGTCCGATGCCCGCGGCCCCGTTCGCGCGCGCGCAGGCGGGCGATGAGTTCCGCGCCGCCTAGGACCGGCATCGCGCAATCGGTGATGACCATTGCATAATCGCGGCGTTCGCAGGCGCTCAATGCATCGGCACCATTCTCGGCTAAGTCGCAATCGCCGATGCACAAGCGCGCGAGTTGGCGCCGCAACACTTCGCGATTGATGGGCCGATCCTCGACGAGCAAGATCCGCGGTGTCCGGCTTGCGGCCGCCTCCGCAGCCGCAGCGACGGCCAAACCCGTTCCGCCGTCGGCAGCGCCTGGCCGAACCGGTTCTTGATCGATGGGCAGGCTCAGCATAATGGTGAGCGTCGTTCCGTATCCGAGCGTGCTTTCCAATGCGATCGTGCCGCCCATCTGTTCGATCAACCGCTTGCAGATGACAAGCCCTAACCCCGTGCCGCCGTAGCCGCTGCCTGAAGTGGCCTGCGCCTGCGAGAACGGCGAAAACAAGCGAGCCTGATCCTCCGCGCTGATTCCGATGCCCGTATCGACCACTCGCATCGACAGCAATTGACGATCGGACAACCGGTCGATGCCATCGACAACATCGACAACATCGACGAACAGCGAAACGGAACCGCGGTCGGTAAACTTCACCGCATTGCCGAGCACGTTGAGCAATACTTGGCCGAGCCGCCGCGCGTCACCCAGATGGCGCGAGGCCACCGCGGGAGAAACATCGACATGCAACGTCAATCGCTTGCGCTCTACCTCCGGACCGACGAGAGCGGCCGCGTGTCCAACGATGTCTTCAAGGCTCATCGACGCGTGCTCGAGCGCAAGCTCGCCGTGCTCGCTCTTGGCGAAGTCCAAGATATCGTTGAGGATCAGCAATAACGATTCCGCAGCATTGCTGGCCATGCCGACCAGGTTTCGATCGTCGGGCAACAAACCGTCGTGGTCGAGCAGTTGCAAGATGCCGACGATCCCGCTCATCGGTAGCCGAATCTCGTGGCTGACGGTCGCGATCAACAACTCACGCGCGCGCGCTTCGTCCTCCGCCACATGCTTGGCCGCCATCAGCGCCGCCTGCGCTTGCTTGGCTTGCGTCACATCATGCAGATAGCCGCTCCACTGGGTGCCGCCGTCGTCGTCTGGGCGAGGGGCGGCCTCGATGTGAAACCACGCCTTTCCGACACCGGTTCGGTGCAGCGGGAATTCCGCGCGCACCGGCTCGTTGGCACGCGCCGAACGTAGAAACAGGCGGGTCAGCCGGTGCCGCTGGAGCGGATCGAGCGTGCGCACGAAAACGCCGAACGCGTCGACCGGCTCGCCTTGACGCGCCCTGACGAGCTCGTCCGCTCTGCGATTCGCGAACAGCAGTTCGAACTTGGGGTGCCGCTCACGTATAAAACTTAATTGAAAGACCACGGACGGCAACGCTCGAGTCAATTCGACCAGGCGCCGTTGCAACTCCAATTCGCGGCGCTCCATCCGCCGCAAGTCGGACACGTCGACAAATGCGTAGAGCACCGCGGGCCGATCGTCGTCGATCGTGCACGGCCGCGCCCAATACACGGCTTCATGCACTCGGGCATCCGGGCCGCGATAGCGAACCTCGCCTCGCGCCGGATTGCCCGTTTCGATGACGGTGCGCGTCACGCGCGCGAGCGTCTGCCCCTCGGCGTCGCGCGCGCGGTCCGAAGGCGCCCTGGCCTTGCCGATCAAATCGTGCGCCCGAGCGCCGACGGCCTCCTCGTAGGCGGGATTAACGGCCACGATGCGCTCGTGCCCGTCTTCGACGCATACGGGAATCGGCACCGTGTCCATCAGCAGCGTCTTGAAGCGCGTCTCCGAAAGAAGCTCGCGTTCCGTACGGCGGCGCTGGCGCACCTCTTCGCGCAAGCGCGTGAGGTTCAACCATAAGACAGCCAAGAACAGCAGCGTCAGGGTAGCGACGGGCGCGAGGATGAGCCACAGCGTGCGCGGCGCGACGCCGAACGTGAAGCGCGTCGACAGCCAGCTGTTTTGAATGTACTCGCGCTCCGTTTCCGGAACGGCAGCCAGCACGCGATCGACGAGCGGCAGCAACGGGGCGAGCCGTGGCGCGACGCCGAACGATAGGTCTTGCACCCGGTCGGCCGGCGCGGCGACTCGCAGCATGCCCGCATAGCGCTCGCGAACGATTCGATCGATCACGCCCAAATTGCCGATGTACGCGAACGCGCGGCCCTGCGCGACGGCCTTCAACCCGTCCTCCGCGGAGCCGACCGTGAACGCGTGGACCTTCGGCAGTGCCGGCAGCCGCACGCGTGCGGTTTGCACGTCGCCGACAATCGCCACCTCCGCGCCTTCGAGGTCCTCGAGCCCACCGATGAACGGCGCCGTCTCGCGCGTGACGATCACGAGCGGATATCGGACGTACGGGGTGGACAAGGCAAAGCCCGGTGCTAGACCGTCGAACGCCGAAGCCGCCACGACGATATCGATACGGCCCGCGTTGGCCAACCGTATCGTCTCGGCCCACGAGCGCGTGGGCACCAGCTTGAGGCGAAAATGCAGTGCAGCGCTTAGAAGATCCAGGTAATCGGCCGAGATGCCGTCTATCCGTCCTTGCGCATCGACAAATGCAATCGGCGCCCACTTCGGATCCACGCCTACGCGCAACGGCGGCAGCGATTGCAGATACGACTTCTCCGCCGACGACAAAGGGACCTGGGGGTGCCATGCCAGATTGGGCGCCGCGGCGCTATGTTCTTCTCGAGGGCACGCGCACAGCACGGCCGCCAAGACCGCGCAAGTCACGAGACGTCCGACGCGGGAAACGGCCGGACGCAACACGGCCCTCACGAGGACGATTGATCGTGCGTCTGCCAGTACTCGAGCAGTTCCTGGCTGCTCGCAAGACCGAGCTTGTGCTGCGCCCGCATCTTGTGGGCGCTGATCGTCTTGACGCTCCGGTTGAGCCGCTGAGCGATCTGCCCCGCGGTCAGCTTTTCATGAGCGAACAGCCGCACGACGTCGAGCTCCGCCGCGGTCAGCGTTGCCTCTTTTCCGACGCGTGTACCGACCAAACTCATGCGCTCCAGCAACGCTTCGATGCCCGGGCTCACATACGTGCGCCCTTGCGCCACCGCAACCAGTGCGCTGTGCAGTTCGCCGATACCGCCGGCCTTTTCGACCATGCCGTGCACACCTTTGGCGATCAGCTTGTTCAGGATCGCGGCGTTGCGCATGGCGGTCACGACGATGATCGGCACGTTCGGCCGCATGCGTTGCAGGCGGTCGATCAACGGGATGCCGTCGCGCGTGCGCGTGCCCGGCATCGACAAGTCCGTCACGATGGCATCGTAATCCCGCTCGTTAACGGCCGCGATCAGCTCGTCCGAATTCGTCGCCTCCGCCACGACATGCGCCACGTGGGCCGCCTCGACGGCTAATCGAATGCCGTGGCGCACGATGCCGTGGTCTTCCGCCAATAGGATATGCAGGGGTTTGTTCACGACGCTTTTTTGCCTTTATTGCTTGTCGACGCGGACCGCGCGACGGCGCGGCCACGCCGGCTGACGCGTCCACGCAGAGCGATCGTTTCCGGGCATTCCGTCTTCCTTGTTCGCCAATGGAATGCCGCGCACTCGCTGCTCCGCGGCAGACCGGACGAGACTGCCGCCTCGGCGCTCATTGAGAGATTCTAGTCAGGACCGACGAGAATGAAATTCTAGGGATGTCATGCCGATCGGCAGGCAAGAAAATTCTTCAATAGTGAGCGATTTCTCGAATGGCAGCGTTCGCTTGGAACGCGCTCGGTGCTCGCTTAGCGAGCCGCTACAGAGCAATCGTCACTCGGCGATCCTTGCGCCGCGGGCGCCGAGTGGGGATTTTTGCCGGCGGCCGCGAGCGGGGGCGGCTCACCGGCGAGCGAGGCCATGAGCGCATCGAAGTCGAGCACCCATTCGCCGTGTTCGACGGCCAGCCGGCAGCGCCCCGGCTCCAGGCTCGTGTCGATTTGCGTGGGCCACGGCGCGCCGATGTCAGCGCTGCGGAAAATGGCAGCGTCTGCGGGGCACAGATAAAGCAGTGCGCCGGGGGCGAGCCCGGCCGCCTTGGACAATTGCTCGCATACGATCCTTAAGCGCTGTGCGGCCGGTATCGCCGCGCCGGCGTGCGCCAGTGCCGCGGCCAGCGCGCGATCGAGCGTCTGCTCCAATTGAGCCGTCAGCGATCGTTGCGCTTGCCGATAGGCCGCTTCGAGTACCGCCGCCCGCGCGACGAATTCGCGATCTGCCTGCGCCTGACGCGCGAGCCGAGCCGCCGTCGCTCGCATACGGAGGCGCTTCGCCGTTACACGCGCCTGTCTGACGATCGAGAAAGCCGAGCCTCTCGCGCGCTCGACGATCGCCGCGGCATCGCGCACTTGCGCAACCTGCTCGCGCCGGAACACCCGCGTGCCGGCGTTCGAATTCGGGCCGTCGTTCATCGAAATACGGCGAGCCGTAAAGCTCATTGTCCACCTCGTAGGATTGCGGGCGCCGTCGCGTGCCGCACGACGGCGCAGCATAGCGATAGGCACCGGCCCACGTCGATCCAATCGACGGCCGGGGTTGGCTCGGGCAGGGCTTCATCGGCGTCATCGGCTTCATCGGAACCCTCGCAGCCGCAACGCTCATTCGGCGAGATCAGCATCGCAAGCCGCGAATCGGCATCCGGCCAATCCCGACGAGCCATGCCACGGAGTACCTGAACACCGCGCGCATAGGGCGACAACGATTCGGCCAGCGCCGAAACCGGTTCCCGAGCGCATGCAATTGATGTCGCGGTACTGCAGCGCGAATGCGTGCCATCGATCGGTCGGTGAGCGATATGCAAGCGCAACAGACGCCCCTGCGCGCAGTGACGCAAGATACCCGAGTACCGAGGCGACACCTTGAAGAACGTCCGGCGAGGTATGGACGACCATCAGCCACCGCCGATCGACGGGCGCACGCCATCGCCGACATAGCCCGAAACATTCGGTCCACCCGCCGTAGATCAGCCGCTCGGCGTGCCGATCGAAATCGCGCGGCGGCACGCCATACCGGGCACGCCACGCCGGTGCCGCCCATCGCCACGGCTCGGTCCAGAATGCGGGAACGTCATCAGCCGGCAATGGCGCCATCGGCGTTTCCCTTGACACGCTCGCTCGCGCTTCGCCGCCGAAACAAGCGCAGCAACCGATCGGCAAAATAGCCGGCCGCCGCTGCCCCGCAGACCAGCGCGATCGTTCGCACGGTAGCGTATGCGCTCGGTGCCGCGACCGGGGGCACCCGCTCGGCCGGCCCCCGCGGTTCGGCCAAGAGCATGACGGTGACGTATCTGTCGTCCTCGGCGGCAAGCCCCGGCACCCCGTTCTTGACGAGACGCGCAATGCCGGGAAGCAGCCCCGACAAGTCGATATCGGCTCGATGCTTGACGAGGACGGACGCGGACGCCGGCGCGAGCGGCGCACCGGGCGCCGGACGTTCGGGGGGCACTGCGCTCACGCGCGCCCCCACCACACCGTCGATCTCCATGAGCGTCGCTTCCAACTCGCGCTCGATCGCATGGATAAGCCGAGCACGGGCCTCGAGCGGCGTGCTCGCGATGCCCCGCTCGCCCAGCGCTTCGTCGATGCTCGGTCGTGCCGTGCGCAATAGACCCGCCTCGCGCATTGCGCTCATCGCCTGCGGGAGATCCGATTCCGCGATGGAAAGCATGACGCCCGACTTCTCGCGCTTGCGTTCGACACCGATCCCTTGGCCGGCGAGCGCCGCCGCGATCTCGCTTGCCCGGCGAGCGTCGGGGGCCAACTGGAGTTCGACCCGCCGCTCGCACCCCGACAGCACCAAAGCGGCAGCCATCAAGGGCAAGCCAACTTGCACCGCGCGCCGCGCCATTGCCCCCGCTTCGATCGTCATGCCGATACGATCACGTCGCCGCAACCAATTGCCGCAGCGCACCCGCCGTCACGCCGACAAGCTTGGCACCCCACATGACGCTCATGTTGTACGACGCCATGGCGCGCGCGTGGCGATGCATCGATACGGCCAACGTCGGGGCATCCATACCCGTGGCCCACGCGCCCGCCAACTCGGCGGACAGCATTTGCGCTTCCACTCGACTGCGCCCGACTGCATCGAGCTGTCGCGCCAGCACGCCCAGCGCCGATTCGGGCGGGACCGGTTGCGGCGCGATGGCGCCAGGCAGCGATGCGCGGGACAACGCTTGCCTGACATCGACGCCCGCAACGGCCCGCGCGAACGAATCGCCGTCGATCTCGGCAGCGCCAGCGCGCGCCGTGGGCCACAACGACGTAATGGGCTCGGCCGCCCTTTCCGCCACCGCGACGTTCATGGACGCAGTTGCTGGCCGAGCGTGCGCAGCGCATTGATGAGTTCTGTCTTCGCATGCCCCTCGATATAGTTCAGCGCCTGCTCCGCGTCGAGCTGCCGCTTCTCGAGCGCGAACGCAATGCCGGCGCGTGCCGCCCATTCTCCCATCTGTCCTTGGCTTGCCGCGCGCGCGGCGACGCCTCCCAATCCCTCGTTCATGCTTCGAACCTCGACACTCGCCGCAGGGCGCGAGGTGCGGCGCAGCCGCGCCGCACCTGCCTCCCTATACGGACACGTTAAAAGTGAATACCCTGCGCCGCCTTGATGCTGGCGTTCTGCGCTTTTGCTCCAGAATCGAGATGGCCGCTTGCGATGCTGTTGGCCGTGTCGACCATCATCTTTTGGATGCTGGCCTCGGTCTGCATTTCCATCGCCTTCAACTGCATCGCTTCCTGCCTTTTCAGGACACGTTCCATCTGATTCGAACCCATGCCGCTCGCTGAGCCCAACGCGTCGGACGCTTGCGCGTCGGACGGCCCGGTCAGTGCCGAGACAACGGACGTGGCGAGCGTGGCGAGCGCACCCACGGCATGAATCGCGGGAACTACGGCTGCTATGGTCATGATTGCGGCTCCTTGACTGAGGTTCGAACTGCCACTCTTCCGGGATCGATCCGCCGCGCGCCGGAATTGGGAGCTTAGTAACAAAGGGCCGCGATACGGTTCCCGATGCGACGGCCGCATTGCGCACCGGACACGTGGAATCCGTGGACTCTCGGGGTTATATCGTCCGATTTTTTGCGTTTCGAGGTGCGATGGTCGGCCGCAGCGCGAATCATGTGCGGATCGCTACGCCACGAGTCATTCGATCCGCACATGATCACGACGCTCACGAATCCGGCCTCGACGCCTGCCGCGGCCGATCAGTCGATCGATTTCGACGACTGGTACCGCGCGCATGCCTGCGCCATCTACCGTTTCATCTCACGCCGGGTCCGCAGCGCGGAGGACGCCGCCGACCTCTTGCAAACCACTTACCTCGGCGCCTGGGAGAACCGCGCGTCATATCGCGGAACGGCGCAGCCCAAAACATGGTTGACGGCGATCGCTTTGAACGTCGTGCGCAATCACGTCAGCCGCGCGTCCGATTATCGCTTCGTGATCGAGCCGATCGGCGATCACGAAAGCGAACTCGTCGATACGCGGGCCCCCGATCGATGCCTCTCCGTCAAGCAAACCTTCTCGCATTTTCTCGAGTTCGCGCAGGCACTACCCCCAGAACAGCAGCGCATGTTAGAGCTGCTGTTCATCGACAACGTCAGCTACGTGCAAGTCGCGGCCACGCTCGGCATTCCCGTCGGGACCGTTCGTTCGCGCTTGTCCCGTTTGCGCTCGAGGTTGGATCGGCACTTCGAGCGTATCGGCGGCCCTTAGTTTTCGGTTCGATTGTTCCGTTATTCCGCTTGCTCCCGATCGCTGCGTCGGGTTCGTGGCCGGTGGTAGACGGCCGTCCCGCGCGGCTTCCATTGCGCATTGACTGATCGAATCACCCGAATTCCTCCATGACGCTCGAACCCGCCGAAACGCCGTTGCTCGATGCCTTGCGGCATGCCGAACGGATACGTCGAACGATGTCTCCCGATCAACCGGCGCAGTGGCGCGACTATGTCGAGGCGCTGCGCGGCGTATCGCTCGCCAACTGGAGCGCCACCACGGACCTCCAAATGAAGTTCGGATTGCTGCGCACGGTCATCAACGAAATCCGGTGATCGGTATGTTCGAGCACGCTTATTTACGCCTTTCGTTACTGGCCTGGCTTTCGTTCCTCGGCATGACGGACCGCGTGTGCGCCGCCGCGGAGGCCAGCACCAGCCTCGCCACGCCGTATGCATCGGAAGCATCGCAACAACCCTTGATCGATGTCCTCGATCGGTTCGCTACCGATCATGGCTTGATCCTGCATGCCGGCAACCGTGCAACCAGCACGTGGCAAACGGTCGAGCTCGACGGTTGGGTGCGAGCGCCGACCGGCCGCGCGTTTCTCGAGCAACTCGCGTCAGCGCACCATTTTTCGTGGTTTATCGCCGAACGCACGCTGTACGTCAGCGCGGCGCGCGATACCGCCGTCGAGCGCATCGCATTGGGCGGCGTGCGGGCCGACGCGGCCCGGGCCGCCCTCGAATCGGTCGGGCTCTATGACGCCCGCTTCGGTTGGGGAGAGCTCTCCGGTCAAGATGCGGTCCTGGTCGCAGGGCCGCGCGCCTATCGCGCGCTCGTGCGGCGCTTTCTTGCCGGCGATGCGCGCGCAAACGACAGCGACGCCGATCCCGGGCCGATGATATTTCCGCTGCGATTCGCACCCGCCGCGGACGTCCCCGCGGCGGGCGCCGTAGCCGGGGAGCAGGCCGCCGCTCGCCCCGGCGTCGCCGCCCTGCTGCGGCAATTGCTGACGCGTGAAGTGCCGGCCTCGCCGCCCTCGTTCGCTTTGCCCGCGCTAGCCGATGTTCCCCCGTTGCCCACCGCTACGCCGTCGCTTGCACAATGGGCCGGGTTGACCGGCGCGCCGTCCGCACCGTCGCTCGTCACACCCCGGCCGCGCGCCACGAAAAGCGCGCATTGGGATGCGGCAGACCTCGGCATCGCCGCCGACGAGCGAACCAACTCGGTGATCGTTTGGGCCGATCGCCGCTGGCGCAGCCGAATTCAGCCGCTCATCGACGCGCTCGATCGGCCGTCGTCGCTCGTGGCCATGGACGTGCTAGTCATCGAAACGGATGTCGCCACCGTGGCAGCACTCGATGCCACGAGCGAACGCGCGCACATGCAAACCGCCCCCGATCGATCGGCGTTCGACGAGCAAATCGAGGCGGCCATTGCCGAGCACCGCGTTCAGCTTCTCAATCGTCAAACGCTCGTTGGCCGCCTGAACGCGCACACCACGCTCGCGATCGGCGGCGAGGCGGCGCATACGGGAAGCCCGCCCGGTCAGGCGGGCGCCGAGCCGGTCAACGGACGCAGCGGCAATCGAGGCGATCGACTCGATCTTGCCGCGCGCATCGTACCGTCGGATCGCGCCGCCACTACGTCGATCGCCGTGGATATCGATTTGCTCATGGCGCAGCCCACGGGCCTGCCGGGGCAACCGTGGGCGAATACGAGCAGCGTCAAATTGGATACCGCGGTCACACTCGAAAGCGGTGCACCGCCGCGTTTGATCGCAAGCTACCCCGTTGCGACGGCCCGCGCCCAGCAACGCGCCATTTTTATCGGCGCCAAGGCGTTGTAGAACGATACGCGCCACGCCGCCATGCTCGAACTCCGCATCCTAACTGGCCTCCACCGCGGCGCGACATTGCCACTCGATGGCGATGCTATTCGCATCGGAAGCGGGCCCGAAAACGATATCGTCTTGATCGATCCCGGTATGCCACCCGTGGCCGGCGCGCTCTACCGATCCGCGCAATCGGGTTGGCGGTACCGCTCGTGCGCTGCAATGCCATCGAATAGCAAGGCGGAGGCATCCGGCGACACACCGCTTATCGCGGGCGCGCGTTGGTTCGCCGGCCCTGTCTTGATCGGCTGCGATGAAGAAGGGTCGCCCTGGCCTACCGGGCAACCGCAACCGGGAGTTCCGCAGTGGGACGCGAGCGATGCCCGGCCCATTCCGTCAGATGCGTCCCGATCCTTCAACACCAGGCTCAGGTTCGCACTCGCCGCGGCAATCGGGCTCGCGTGCATCGTCGCGGCGCTGGTGGTGTTGCGCAGCCGCCCCACCGTCGCCCCCTCGGCCGTCTCGGCTTCGTCTACGGAACCCGCGCTTGATGCGGCTAGCGCGCCGGTGCGCGTCGTCCAAAGCACTGTCTATCCGAGTCAAGCCGTCCATCGCCCGCCGTTCGAGATACGCAGCGCAAGCATGGGGCCTTACGGCTTCGTCGTCACCCGCGACGATCAAGTGTTGATTCCCGGCAGCCGCCGGGGCGCATTTACGCTCGTTCGCATCGAACCAGGGCGCGCCGTGTTCACCGGGCCGCATCCCGCGGAGCTGACATGGTGATGGCCGCACCAGACACGACGAATATTGCCGCGAGCACCGATACTTCCATCCGTCTGGCGGCATGGATACGCAGTGCAAACGAGCGCCTCGCTCGCGCGCGCGCCGTTCGGTGTTACGGGCGCGTCGAACAAGTCAATGCGATGCTCGTCGTCGCGCGGCTGCCGCACTGCGCCATAGGCGATCTCTGCGAACTCTACTCGCGCGATGGGCTCGCCGCGCCTGCGCTCGCCGAGGTGATCGGGTTCGACGGCAACCGCGCATGGCTCGCGCCGCTCGGCGCTACCGAAGGCATCGGATCCGGTGCGCGGGTCCGCCACCTCGGCACACCTCACCGCGTCAGTGTCGGCCGGCATCTACTGGGTGAGCGGCTCGACGGCTTCGGCCGTCCGCTGCGCGCCCGTGCGGCGGGATGCGGGCCCGACTCCATCACAGTACGCGTACTGGCGGCCGCGCCGTGCGCCACCACACGGCCGCCCATAGATCGCCGCCTCGTAACGGGCGTGCGCGCGATCGATGCCTTACTGACGCTCGCACGCGGTCAACGGATCGGGATATTCGCCGGCCCGGGGTGCGGCAAAACAACCCTACTCGGTGCGATGGCACGCGGCATCGAGGCCGACGTCATCGTCCTCGGGCTGGTCGGCGAGCGCGGGCGCGAGTTGAACGAGTTCCTAGCGCGGGAAGTCGGCCCGGAACGGGCGCGCCGTACCGTCGTGGTATGTGCGACATCCGACGCGTCGCCGATGGAGCGGGCCCGTGCCGCGTTCACGGCGAGCGCCATCGCCGAGGGGTTCTGCCGTGACGGCAAGCATGTTCTGCTGCTCGTCGATTCCGTGACGCGCTTCGCCCGTGCCCAACGCGAAATCGGGCTCGCCTCGAACGAGCCTCCCGGCCGGCTCGGATACCCGCCTTCGGTCTACGCCGCGCTGCCCCGCCTGATCGAACGCGCGGGCAATCGAGAGACGGGGGCGGTCACCGCCGTCTACACGGTGTTGACGGAAACCGAACACGCCGATCCGATCGCCGATGAAGCGAAGTCGTTGCTCGATGCGCATATCGTTCTTTCGCCGAAACTCGCCGAGCGCGCGCACTTTCCCGCTATCGACATCACCGCGAGCCTGAGTCGGTTGATGCCCGTCGTGGCCAGCGATTCGCATCGAGAAGACGCCGAGCGCGCCCGCATGCTGTTAGCACGCCACAGAGATATGGAATGGCTCGTTTCACTTGGCGAATACGAACCCGGCCACGATGCCGCGGCCGACGAGGCGATGGCCCGCCACCCACCACTCGCGGCGCTACTGCGCCAAGATCTTCGCACGCCCGTCCTTTGGGAGCACACGCTTGAACAACTCCATGCTGCCGTCCATGGACGATAAACCGTTGCGCGACCGGCGCCGACCGGCCGCCGACGAACCAACGCCGTCACGCCTACCGCCCGCCTGCGCCGTGCTCGAGGCGGTATGGGATAGACGCCGAAAGCGCGCCGCCCATGCGCTCCTGCTGGCCGAACGCCAGGTTCGATGCGCGCGCGCCCGGCAAGAAGAAGCCGAGCACGAAGCCGCTCGGCTGCTCGATGCTTCGCGGGCAATCGAACGCGAATGGCATAGCGTGCAGCGCGGGCGCGACACACTGGGCCTCGAGTTCCATCGCGCTCGGGCCGCAATTGCACAACGCGACGCACTGGCCAAACAGCAAGCGGAACACGCGCTCATGCTCGCGCGAGACAGCGCTGAAACCCGTCGCGTCTTCAAGCAGGCGCGAGAACGGCACAGCAGGCAGGCGCGTAAAGAAGAGCTATTGCGTGCCCTCAAGCAGCGCCTCGATATCGGCGGTAACGAATAATGCCGACGCACTCGGCTCCCACTGCGCGCCCGCCGACGCTCGATGCCACGCACGAAACTCATGTTGGACCGATTCGGATCGCCCTGCGGCGCATCGATGCCACGGCAAAAGCGAGACATCGTCTAACCCGGGCGCACCGTGCGCACTGCGCGTTGACAGGCGGCGGCGAAGCGGATGTATTCGTGCGAGCAGATGTTTGCCCTGCGAACGGCGAAGGCGAGGGCCAGGGTCTGCCGCTCTCCACGCGATTCGGTCCAGTCATCGCATACGACTACGCTTCGCTGCTGCTCGCGTGTACCGGCATCGATCTGAGTCGGCCCAGAAAGCCGCCCGCTCGGATCGCCCTCGCGCGTTATGCGTTTGCGGCGCTCGCACCGCCCCTCCAGCAGGCGCTTGGCGAACCCGACGTCAGCGATACCGCAGCCGAGTCCCGCCAAGACATAACGGCCGTCCCTGTTTACCTGTCGGTGCATCTGCCGTCGATTCGGCTCACGATGCGTTGGGTCATGACGGCCGCAGGCGTGCACGCGTTACTCGACAGCGATCCCTGGCATCCGACCGACGAGCCCCCATCCCCACCGCCGTGGTTGATGACGCTCCCTACCGCCATGACGGTCGACGTCGGCGAAGCGATCCTGCCGCTCGCCGAATACAACACGCTTTCATGCGGCGACGTCGTTCGTCTCACGGCCAGCATGTCCGATGTCACAGGCGGGGCAATCGTGCGCGTCGGCCCATGCGCGCTACAGCTTCGCTGGCTAGATACCCACCGTTGTTTCGAAATCGAAGACATGACCCACGCTCCTTCCACCTCGCCCCAAGATCCTGTAACCGCCCACGGCACCCGCCCCGTAAACGGCGCCGCTTCGATCGATCCGGGCAGCATTCCCATCCGCCTATCGTTCACGCTCGGCGCACTCGACGCCACGGTGAGCGAACTCGCCGCGTTACGCCCCGGCTCGCTACTCGAATTGAAGCGCGGCATGCCGCCGCAGGTCACCATCGAAGCGAACGGTTCGACGATCGGCAGCGGCGAACTCGTCGATTTGGACGGCCGGCTCGCGGTCGAAATCACGCGATGGCCACAGCCTAGCGCACCGAGCCCGGCCTCGTGATTCTCGACCACAACCCGCTGGCCTTGATCGCGCTGCTCGGCCTGCTCTCGCTGTTACCGCTCATCGCGATCGCCACCACGTCATACCTGAAGCTGTCGGTCGTTCTCGTGTTGGTCCGCAACGCACTCGGGGTCCAGCAAGCGCCGACGACGCTCGCCTTGAACGCAATCGCGCTCGTCGGGACGATGTTCATCATGGCGCCGACGCTGTCGGCCTGCATGGCCCAGGCCCGTGAAGCGACCGTCGCGCCGGCTTCGGGTGAATCTCAGATCGAAGCCGCGCTCGCAATCGTTGCGCCGCTGAAGCAATTCGTGATTCGCAATGGGCGCGCCGGCGAGCGCGAGCGCTTCCTCGATATCGCCAAACAGAGCTGGCCCGAGGCGGCGCGCAGCGCGGCCCGCGCCGACGATTGGAGTATCGCCGTCCCCGCATTCGTCGTATCGGAGTTGCAATCGGCCTTCGAAATCGGCTTACTGCTGTTCGTACCGTTCGTCGCGATCGACCTCCTCGTATCGAACGTGCTGCTCGCTATGGGGATGCAAATGGTCCCGCCGATGATCGTCGCGCTTCCAATCAAGCTGTTGCTGTTCGTGCTCGCCGACGGGTGGGGCAAGCTCCTGCATGCGCTGGTCCTGTCGTATCAAGGATGATCGAGGATAAAACGGCGAAAGAACGACGTCATGCCCGAATCCCTCATGCTGCTTCAGCAAGCTCTGCTCTTCGCCTTCAAAGTGTCGGTCGCCGTCTCGCTCGCCGCGGCGGCCGCCGGCATTGCGATCTCGCTCGTCTTGTCGGTGTTTCAAATTCAGGATCAAACCCTGCCGTTCGCCGTCAAACTCGTGGTCGTCGGCACGGCGATTGCAATCACTGGACATTCGGTCGGTGCCGAACTGATGCGCTTGATCGACCACGCGTTCGAACTCGCCAGCGTTCGACGCACATGAGTGCTCGCTTATGAGCGGCGCGTTGGAATCGGCCTCACCTTTCGTCGCGGCGCTGGCGCTCTGCACGATGCGATGGCTGCCGACAATCTTGCTCGTACCGATTTTCGCCGGCCGCGCGTTGAGTGGAATCGCGCGAGGGGCTGTCATGCTCGCGCTCGCGTTACCCACCGCTCCCGGCGTGGCCGCGGCACTCGCGCACGCCCCGCTTCCGCTCGGCCAGTGGTTCGCTTTGTCGGCCAAGGAGGCTGCGCTCGGCGTTCTCCTCGCCGCGCTCATCGCCGTTCCGTTTTGGGCGTTGGAGGCCGCGGGAACGTACGTCGACTTCCAACGCGGCGGCAATCCGCAAGCGCTCGATCCGGCGATGTCGGTGGATACCTCCGTGCTGGCGATCCTCTTGCAACAAGCGTTGATCGTTTTTCTCATTCACAGCGGCGCGCTGCACACGCTCTTCGACATCGTTGCAACGAGCTACGCCCTATGGCCCGTGCTCGCCGGCCTCCCGCCCCTCGGCCCGCATGCCTGGGAACCGTTCGGCTCGCTGCTCGCCGCGACGACGAGATTCGCACTCACGCTCGCGGCCCCCTATCTGCTCGCGCTTGCTTGCATCGAGGCTTGCTTCGCGTTGCTCTCGCGTGTGTCTCCGAAGTTTCCCGCCTACGTTGCCGCCTTGCCGTTCAAAAGTGTGGTGGTGATCATGCTGTTCGCGCTAACCCTGCCCCGCCTGCTGACGGCCACGGGCGATCTCGTCGATGAACATAGCCTGGCAGTGGGACGCGCTCTGCGCGATGCGCAGACCACGCGGCCAACGCGCCACGATCCCGCCCCGCTCGGCGTTCCAGCGCACGCGCCCAATCGATGAGCGACAAACCGCTACCGCCGACCGATAAGCGCCTGCGCGACGCACGCGCCGAAGGCAACAGCGCACGCAGCGACTTCTTTACCGGCTTCATTGCCGCCGTACTGACGACGGAAGCCGCATTCGCCCTCGTGGATGCCAGTATCGATCGTTGGCTCGCATTGCAAGGGGAGATTGCCGCTGCCGTCGGACAAGCCGATCGCGTTCACGTCATCCTACGTCCGATACGGCTTTACGTCGGCTCGGTCGTTGCGATGGTCGGCATCATTGCTTCGATCGCCGTCATCGCCGCTGCTTGCAGCGCATGGGCATGCGGCGGGCTTTCTGTCGCGCCCAAGGCGATCAAACCGTCGCTGAAACGCCTCGATGCGGCCCGGCACGTCAAGGCACTGTTCGGACGGAAGAGTCTCGCTGCCGTTGCCCTCGCGCTGACGAGCGCGGCCATCGTCGGGACGACAGCCTATGTGCTACTACGGGACCGCCTCCCGCTCGTCGATGCCATGATCGAATGGCAATCGCTCCCGTTCGATCTTAGGGCGGGGATCACCACCTTGCACGACTTCGTTCGAAGCCTATTGGCCGCGCTGTTCGTTCCGGCCATCGCGTCGATCGTCATCGCCAAACGTCAGCATCGTGGCGCGCTACGAATGACGCACCGCGAACTTCGGGACGAACTGAAACAAACCACCGGCAACCCGAGCACGCGCGCCCGCCAGCGCGCCGTACTCGCCGAAGCCGCGCTCACCGTGCAACCGGTCGCCCGCGCAAGCAGCAAACGCGCGCTCGTCATGAACCCCGAACACTTCGCGGTGCTCTTGGATTACAGCGGCGACGAATCCGATCCGCCGATCGTCGTCGCAAAAGCGGCCGACGACGATGCATTACGGATGATGAACGACGCGTTGCTCGATCGCGTCGTCGTCTTCCGCTTCCGCCGGCTCGCGCGCCACCTCTATCGTCACGGCGAATTGGAGGCGGACATCCCGGCCGATTGCTATCGAGCGGTTGCCATCGTGTATCGCATCGTCGAGGAGATCGAAGCGATCAGCGAGCGACCCAACACACCGATCGAAATCGACGACGTCGCCTTCGATTCGTAGCGAGCCGCACGACCGGTGGCAAGACGCGAGCCTGCGCTCGCGCCGCTACGGAACGCTGACAAGCCGCGGATGAGCGACAGCTTAGGGCTCCGGCTGCGCCGCGACGTTCAGCGATACGCTGCCGAGCACTTGCACGCGCTGCGTCGGTCCCACCTCGGAATAGGAAAGCACGTGCGTCTCGAACAGTTCATCGGCAAGCCATTGACGCAACGGGCGCCGCAGCACCTGTGTGGTCAGTAGCACGGGCGCAATGGGCAGGCCGGGCCGCGTCGCATTCAGCGCGCGGATCTGACCGACCAGCGCTTGGGCCAAGTCATGATCGATCGCCAACACCATGCCTAGCGGCGTCTGCTGCAACGATTCCTGCAGCCGCGTCTCGAGCGCGCGTTCGAGCAAGCAGGCGTAAAGCGCGCCCGCATGAGCGAATTCGTCGCAAATTTGCGCGCCCAGTGCCATGCGCACGTGTTCGGCCAGCGCGACCGCTTCCTTCTCGCGCGGCGCCCAGAGCACCAGCGTCTCCGCGATCTCTCTGACATTTCTCAACGACACGCGCTCGACGATAAGCAGCTTCATGACCTCCGCGAAGCGCGGCAGCGTCAACGCTTGCGCCAACTCTTTCGCGGTGGCCGGCATTTCGCGCTGTAGCCAATTGAAAACCAATTGCGCTTCGTGAATGCCGACAAACCGCCCCGCGTGGCGTTGCAGCAACCGACGCAATAGAAGCGAAAAATACTCGATGGGATCGAGCACCATACGCCCCTCTTCGCTCGGCTCCGCTAATCGGGACGGCTCGATCCACACCGCGCCTTCGATCAACGGGAACGACTGCGCGACGCCATACGTGCTTAGGACGGCTGCCCTTTCTTCGCTGAAGGGCACGCAGACTCGGTCCCAATGAAGGCACCCCGATGCCGCCACAACCTCATGAATGGCGACCTCGTAAGTATCGGCGTCAAGCCGCTCCGTATGAACGACTTCAATCACAGGCACGGTCATGCCGTAGCGCAACACGAGTTCGTTTCGTACACGCCGAACCGCACGTATCAGCAAGCCCTCGCGTTCGGCGGCCACGCTCTCCGCCGCGCCGGCCGCGCCGGCCGCAACCGCAGCACGCGACGGCAGCGAAACGACGATCGGGCGAATCGGGATGATCTGACGCACGTCGACATCATCGGGCACGGCGGCGGGATCGGGCGGCTGCACCGGCGACCGAGCGCGCGTGCGCGCTTGAGCATCCCGCTGCCGCCGCGCGATCCCGATCGCGCATGTCACGCCCGCCAACGATAGGAAGACAAGCCAAGGCATGCCGGGTACCAGCGCGAACACCACCATCACCAAGGCCGTCATCAACCAAGCGGCCGGCGCCGCAATTAGTTGCCGCGCGATATGGCCGCCCACGGTCGAGCCCGATGCACTCGAATCGTCGCCGCCGCGTGTGATCAGGACCGCAGCCGCGATTGCGATCAGCAACGCCGGAATCTGCGCGATCAGCGCATTGCCGATCGTCAAGATCGAATAGCGCTCGAGCGCTTCATCGAACGACAGCCCGCGCCCGGCAACGCCGATCGCGACGCCGGCCGTCAAATTGACCACCACGATGACGAGGCCGGCGATCGCATCGCCTTTGACGAAGCGCATTGCGCCGTCCATCGCGCCGTGCATCCGGCTTTCCCGGGCGAGATCTTCGCGCAGGGATTGCGCCATCTCGGGACGCGTGAAGCCGGCGCGCAGATCGGCATCGATCGCCATTTGGCGTCCCGGTATCGCATCGAGCGTGAAGCGTGCCGCCACCTCCGCAACGCGCTCCGCGCCCTTCGTCACGACTAGGAACTGGACGATTGCGATGATCGAGAAGACGATCAGGCCGACCGTAAGATCGTCGCCTGCCGCAAAACGGCCGAACGTATCGACGATGCCGCCCGCATCGGCATGCAGCAAGATCGACCGGCTCGTGCTGACTTCGATGCCGAGCCGCAGGAGCGTCGTCAGCAGCAGCACGACCGGAAAACTGGAAAACGACACGGCGCTCGGCAAGTACAGCGCCAGCGCGATCAGCAATACCGCCGCCGCGATATTGAATGCGATCAGCGTATCGATGACGAAGGTCGGCAGCGGCAAGATCATCATCGCCATGACGAGTGCGATCAACACCGCCGCCACCGCATCGCCCCGCGCGGCGAGCTGTGCAAGCCATTGCGCGAACCATTGCGCGGGGCGGCTGCCGCACGCTTCGCGCAACCGCCGAACCGGCTCGAACGAAGCCACGGATGACAATACCTTCATAAGCCCCGCCGAAAACGATGGAATGCTCTGAGTAACGAACGGGGCGAGGAAGGTTCCGTCTACCGGTAACCGCGCGCATCTCCGATGCGCGAACAGCCGCTAGGAGCTAGAAACTCGTCGGGCAGCGAAACGCGTGCAGTGCGGGCAAGGCGAATGGGTTCGCGACACTGGATGCTGTCAGGTCCAGCGCGATGTCTCGTCCGTCCAAGCCGAACGTCACGAGAAAGCGATCGGCCGCCAGTTCCTGGAGGCGGGCCTGATCGAGCAGCCGAAACACCGCCCACGCCCCGCGCGCCTCGAAGCCGTGCGGGCCATCCGCGCTCGCGGGCGCGACATCGATTCGCGCCATGCGTTCGGCCGTCCGATCGGGCCAGTCGAACGTCGTCGGGCGTGCCGGATCGTGCGCGTAGTCCAACGTCGCACCGCCCGCGGTCAAGACGAAGCGCGTCAATCCCTCATCCATGCTGCGCGGCGTCAGCGTGAAACGCACGTCCATCGCCTTGCTCGGTCCGCCGAAGAACGCTTCGCGGATGCTCGCCGCGCGCTCGAATTGGCGTAAGGCGGCGCTCGACATCCCGGGCGGCGCCACGCGCGCCCGCCACGTCCACGGGACAGCGGCCGTATCGACGAACGGCTTCAAATACGTCTGGAAGAACGTGTCGAGCAACCCGCCCGCCGCAAACAACCGCGTGAAATCGTCGGGCGTCACGTCGTCGACGCCGGTTCGGTCGAACGGATATCGTCCGTCGATCGCTGCATGACAAAATGCATCCGCGTCGGCGCGCCAATGGTCGTTGATGCGCGCGCGCTGGGCGGAGCGCGCCGTCGTCGTACCCTCCTCAGCCAGCGAGCCGAGCATGTCGTCGAGCGGCTCCGGCATGGCGGCGGTACTCTGCGCAAGCTGCGCGAGTGCATCGTCGGACGGTGCCGGCAAGCCGCTGGCGCGTGCCGCGTCGGCCGCATGCAAATACACGGCCACCTCTTTCAGTTGCGCTTGCACCGCATCGAGGGGACTCTCGCCGCCCGCGCCCGTCCCGCTCACGAAGCGATGCAGGGATTCGAAATGCCGATCGACGAGCGCTGCCGTCTCGGGTCGTAACGCGATGTGCGTCGGCGCAATCGATTCATCCGTCTCGAACCACTGGCGGAGCTTTCGTCCGACGAGGCCCCATGCCGCGGATGCGCCTTGCACGGGCGCCGGTGCGACGTCCGCGCCCGATGTCGTCGTCTCCTTCGCCGCCCGCAGCAAAAACGCGCGCAGCGGCGACTCGTGACCGGCCAGCAGTGTCACCAGTGCGGCGCCGTCGTCCGAGCGAGGCAGCGGCTGCAATCCGACGTCGTCGATCAAGGCGTCCCATGCCTTCACGTAGCCGTCCAGATAAAGACGATCCACGTCATCGGCCAGCGCGCGCTGTCGGTCAGGGTCGGCCTCCTTGCGGTCGAGCACCCAGTTGTCCTCTCGCACCTTGACGAGTGCGGCATCGCGTAGCGCGAGGTAACGATTCAGGCCCGCCAAGGTATACGCCCCCGGCACCCCCTCGCTCATGCGCGCCCCGCTCTTGCGGTAGAGCGCGAGCGCCGCCGTGCGGCCTGCCATCTCCGCCACCGACAGCGGCTCCGGCATCGACGCGTGCAGCGGCTCCATGACGGTGTCGAGCACGCGCTGCGCCAGCGGTTGAGCGAGTAGCCGCGCGCGCACGTCGGCGATCAGCTTGGTATCCAACGCGATATCCGATTCGAACGAGGCCGGGTCGGTCCACGCGGCGCAGTGCGCGAGCCATGCCGCCCGGTCGGATGGAGAGAGATCGGCGCGCGACGCGTCGGCCTCGATCCACGCCGCGACGACAGCCTGTTCGTAATGCGCCTTTTCGCCGAGCATCAGATACGCGCGCAGCGTATCGAATTGCGCGGACGGCGTGCCGTCGGCCTCGCGCAACGATTGCGTCATCCGCGCAACGACATACGGCTGCACCGTTTCGCGCAGCACCGTTCGATAGGCCCGTCTGCAAGCGGCTTCCAGGTGCATCTCCCGCACGAGCCCAAGACCGATCAGCCACGACGCTTCCGGATCCAGCCATGCCTGGCCGCAAGGCAGGGCATGTGCCTGATCGAGCAACGCCAACATCGCGCGCGGCGATTGAAGATCGACGCCGGCTCGGGCTGTTTGCACTAGCGCGGCGGCCACCGGCGCCGTCGCGGCGACCGCGGCGCTGCCGCGGCGGTACGCCGTCACCAGGCCCGCCGCCGCGCATGCAACCAATACGGCGCACAGCGCGGTGGCAATGCGTGCGACGACCACGCGCCGATGTGGCATCGCGTCGCGTGAACGCACGAGCCCACGCTCGCGAAAGACCACGTCCCGAAAGAATCCGTCGACGAAACAGGCTCGCTTGCCGGCGGGCGCGAACGACAGCGGCGCGGGCATGTGCGGGTCGAGCGTGGGCGCTGGCCTCAGGACCGCTGCAAAATGCACGCTGCGCAACAACGGGGTCTGCGCCCGCTCGAGCAACGCGCCGAACGCATCGTGCAAGAAGCCGCTCAGCGGCGCGGTCAAGGCCGCCAATGCTGCCGGAAATTGAAACGTCATCGCGGCGCGCCGCGCATCCGCCCGCACCGGCATCCGTGCGATCACCTGCGCTTGGGCTTCGGATGTCAACGAGCCCAACGCCTGCGCCAAGCGCGCGTCCCACGCGTCCTCTCTCGATGCAGGGCTAAGCGGCAAGATCACGCCCAACGGACCGGCCAGCAGCTCGTCCGTCGAAGCGCGCACGAAGCTGTCGAAGCCTGTCAGCCGGTCGCATTGCGTGACAACGATATAGACGGGCACACGCCGCTTCCAGAGCCGAGAGGATTCGTCGATGCACGCGCGCAGCGCGTCGCCATGACGGGCGAGCCACACATCATCGCCTTCCAGGATCCGCCGCGCCGAGATCGCGACGACGATGCCGTTGACCGGGCAGCGGCGACGCGCACATCGCAAACGCTGGATCAACGTTCGCCATATTCCCGCTTGCGCGGCCTCGCCTACCGAAGCCTCGAACAACACCGCCTGCTTGCCGAACCATCCGCATAGGGAGGCGTCGTCGGATGCGCCCGCGGCAAGCAACGTCCCCGTCTCGACGCGTCGGCCGAATACACGCAACATCGACGATTTCCCCGCGCCGGTCTCGCCGATCACGAGATACCACGGAAGGCGGTGTACGCTGTGTCGACCGAGGCGCCACGCCGGGCCACCGGCGCGAGTCCAACGCAGTGCCGCCGCGACGAGATCGCTCGCCACCTTGCGTTGCCGCCTGCGGTGCGAGGGCGAGGGCGAGGGCGAGGGAGAGGACGAAACAACGGACGGTTCGTGCGCGTAGTCGGCGGCGGGGGCCCCCGGCGCTGGCGCATCTCGGCGGCACCGAACGATCCGGATATCGCGCAACGAATACGCGAGCCGCCTCAGCGCGATCCACAGCACCGCAACCAGCGCACAGGCCCCGATCAGAGCCAGGCGCGCCCAAGCGGCTGCGAACGGCCGCTGCTCGTCGAATCCCAAGCGTGGTGCCTGAAACCAAATGACGGCCGCCACGGCAGCCACGAGCGTCAACGCCAGCGCGGTGCGTATGCGCGGGCGATTCTTTAGCTTTCCTAACATATTTCCAGCTCACGACGGCATGGATAAAGGACCGACGGCAACGCGATCACAGCGGTGCCCCGCGGGCAACGATCGTAATGACGACACGCCGGTTGCGGGCGCGATTCTCGGGCGAATCGTTCGGCGCGACGGGGGCCGACGCGCCGTCGCCTCGGACAAGAAAGCGCTCCGGGGCACCCGCCTCTTCGCGCAGCAGGTTCGCGACCTCGCCTGCACGCGCAACAGACAGTTGCCAGTTGGATCGCTTACCGGGCGAAGGCGATTCGTCGTCCGTGTGACCGACGACGACGATGCGCGCGTCCAGCCCGCGCAGCGCCACGCCCACACGCCGCAGCAACGCGAGCCGGCTGCGCAAGACGATCGCGCTACCCGAGGCGAACAGCGCGTCGCTACCGAGCGTAAGCACGGCTCGATCCGGGGCACTCTGGAGCGCGATTTGCCCGGCCGATAGATCGTCCGCCAGCCGCTCGGCCAGGCCATCGGCCAATGCGTTGGGGACAGCGGCAAGCGCCGTTGCGTGCGGCGTCAACGCGGCGTCAGCCTGAACCTGAACCCGAACCTGTGCCAATGTGTCGATGACCGGTTCGGCTTGCGCGTGCAGGTGCCCCTCGAGGATCACGACGAGCGAGACGAACGCGCTCAGCGAGGCGGCAACGATCGCACCGTTCAGCTTCCATTGCCCGCCGGGTTGCCACAGATGCTCGGTTGCCGCCGCGGTGCCGGGCCACACGGGCGGCATCCCGCGTTCGGCGACGATGAGCCGCCGCAGCCCGGTGCGAACCGATTCGAGCTGCAACGCGCCCTCCTCCAGCAACCGATAACGCCCCTCCATGCCGAGCGCGAGCATGACGTAGATCAACTCCAGCGCTTCGAGATGGGCGCCTGGGTCGCGGGCCAGGTCATGTAGAAGCGAAAAGAAGCGTTCGCCGCCCGACGTCTCGCCGTGAAACAGGATCAGCAAGCTGTGGCTCGCCCACGCGCCGGCCCCTCCCGAGGGCGTGGCGGCGACGATCTCATCGACGAACGTACACAAGCAATAGCGTGCGGTTGTGCAGTCGGTCTCGTCGACGCCCGCATGCCGCGCAGCGGCGTCGAAGGTATGGACCATCGTGCGCAGCCGATCGCGCAATAGCTCCAACGGCTCCTCGAATTGACGCGCGCGCAGCCTGCACGCCAGTTCGAGCAGTGCATGCGCCGCCTCGAGCAGGCGGTTGCCCTCGCGCGGTAGGCGCGCTGGCGTTGCCGGCTCCGGATCCAACCGTGCGACGTTCATTGTCTGATTGCCCAAAGTTGCAACTCCAGGCCGGTCAAGGTACCGGCCACATGCATCGCAAGCGCGCCGGACGATGCGAGTTGCGGCCACAACGGATCGTTCGCGTCGAGGGCGAAATAGCATCGTTGCGCGTGGAACGGCAACTGGCGCGGCGCCGCCGGCAGCAGACGCAGCCCGATACCCGGCAACTGCAAGTTCACGAGATCGTCGATCGCTTCGAGCGGCCCGATCTTCAGTTGCTGCGGCAACGCGCTGGCGAGCAGATCCGCCGCCATATCGGCACGGGCGGTCAACACGAAGCCGGCGCTGGCAAACAAGGACGAATCGGCGACCCGCGCGACATGCACGCCGAACGGTCGCGCATCGAGCGCGATGGCGACCGCTTGCGGGCTCATGGCATAGCTGAGCGCGTCGCGCACGTTCGCGATAAGAGGCTCGAACGTCGACGCCAGCGCGTCGTGCCGATAGCGCCCATGCTGCAGCTGCCGTGTCGGCCCACGCGTCAGCCCCGGTAGCTCGCCTGCCAACTGCAGCAACGCGCAATAGATCGTTTCGGGATGCACTCCATCGCTGCGCGCCCAGTGCGAGAGCAGCGGCTCGCAGCGATTGACGAGCTGCAGCAAGAGGAAGTCGGCCAGTTCGGCGACCGCGCCGATACCCGGCTGAGCGAGACGCGTCGATAGCGTTTGCGCGCGCTGACGCAGCAAGCCGACGAGTTCGTCGACGAACGCGGAGAGCGATGACGCGACGCGATAGTCGAGACACGGCGGCATATAGGCGGCATCGAGGACAAGCCGATGATCCGCGCGGCGCTCGACCACGCGCCCCACCCCGATGCAGGTGAACGCATCGCCGACATCGTCGGCGAAGGCAAGACGCATCCGTACCCGCGCGACTTGCACGAGCGCGCTTTCCCCCGCTCGCGTATGGCAATCGTCGACGACGTATTCCAGACGACGGTACCTCGCGTACGACTGCGCGGCGGGCTCGGCACCGGTATGGCTATGAGGGCCCATACCGATACCGTGTGTGGTCATCGTTCTCGGTATCCGTATGGGTATGCTCAACGCCGACATCGTCTTCGACTTCGGGCACCCCGGGCCGCGCGAGCGCCAGCGCCAGCACGACGGTTGCATCGCGCCGGTTTTCCGGCACGTCGATCGGCAGCGGCAGATCGCCATGCTCGGGCAGCGAAAACGGCGTCCCGTCCGGCATCACGCCTTCACAGGCGCGCAAGGCGAGCTTGCCGAGCGCCAACTGAGCCGAATCGATCGCCAGCGCCGAGAAGCCCCAATCGTGCCGCCGCCGCGACGCACCGCGCGCATCGATCAACCAATGCAGGTATCGGTCGTGCTGCTGCAAGTGCTGTTGCTGCAGCAGCATCCCCTCCGACCATACAACCCTATCGTTGCAAACCATGCGTTCTCCCCGGGGCAGTGCCCGCTCTCATCTGGGTTCCTATCGATCGATTCGTCGCGCCGTCTGCGCCTTCATCCGGCGTTCATCGATCCCGCAAGCTTTTTCCAAATCGGTTCGATCCATCTCCCTATCGCACTTTGAGCGCCGCTCCCCGCACGCTTGCGCGGGTGCTGGGGTGGGTGCTTAAGCTCTAGCGTCGCGACCGATGCGCCGAAGCAAGCCGCAAGCACCCCGTCGCGCGATGACGCTGTCGGATCGAAGTCGACCACTGCGCGCCACGTGGCCGAATCGATACGTTGATACGCGGCAACGACCGCGAACGCGCGCGTTCGAGCGTCGAGCGGCACGGCCAATCGAAGGTGCTCGCCGGGCTTCAGCACGAGCACCCGGCGCTCGACGGCCGTTTGCTCGAGGACGGTGCGATCGCGGTCGTACAGTTCGAAGAATGTCGCGCGATCGAATGCGTCCCTGGCGCTCAACGCGTACAGGCGCACGACGAGCGGCGCCGGCCGTCCGTGTGCATCGGCGTTGACCGACGGGGACGCCGTCAGCGTCCACCGCGTCTGCGCCGGGCCGGCCGGTGCATGTCCGCACGACGCCAGCAGGAGCGTCGCGGCAATCGCTAAGATGATGCGTTCGCGTATCACTTCGCACCCGAGCCGTCGTCGGCCTTCTTGGGCGCGCTCGGCGCTTGCGGAGCGCCACCGGGTGCCGAACCGGCTGCCCCCCCGCTGTTCAGGCCGACAAGCGGGCCGCTGATCTGTACCCCCGCCGGCGTGATCGTGACGAAGCTGCCGCCGCTTTTCAGCGTCAACATCGCAGCCGCCTCGAGCACGACGCTCGCGCCACCTTTGACGTGGACGATTTCGCCCTGGATCGAATAGCTCGCCCCCGCCTTATGCAGCACATCGATCCCCGCCGACAGCGACGCACTCGCGCCCACCTTCACGCGTTGGCCGCCGTCGATCGTCAAATCGTGCGCCCCTACCTTGACGAGCCGCTTGCCCTCGACGATCGCATGCGAATCCTCCCCTACCCAGGCCAGCGCACTGCGTTTGACGTAGCTGTCGGCACGCCCGCCCGCGTAGAGCAGCACCTGCAAGTTCTTATCGTCGAACCGCAGTTCGTTGTGCTCGCCATCGCCCGCAAGCGATGCGGTGCGAATCGACGAAATCGACTCGTGGGCAGGCAAGGCATAGGGCGGCGGATTCGCACTGTTATAGAGACAACCGACTATTAGGGGGCAATCGGGATCGCCATCGATAAAAGCCACGATGACCTCCTGCCCCGCGCGCGGCATGAACACCATGCCCCAGTTGCGTCCGGCCCACCCTTGCGCCACGCGTACCCAGCAGCGATTCATGCGCTCGCTTGCGGCGGGCGGCGCGAATTGTTCCCAGTGGAACTGCACTTTGACGCAGCCGGGTTGCTGCGTCGCCATCTCTTCGCCCGCGGGCGCGACGACGAGCGCGGTCTGTATGCCGGCGTGGGGCCGACGCGTGACACGCGCCGGTCGAAACGGCCGGCTGCGCGGCAGTGCTTCGAAGGTACAGGCGAACACCGGCTCGCTGCGCGCGGCCGCACCGGCGCCCGGCGTGTAATCGCCGACGCGCAGCCGGTACGATGCCTGCGTCACCAGATAGTCCCCGTTCTGATCGGCTCGCGGGTGTTCTGTCAGCGTGAACAGCGTGCCCGGGCACATCACCCGTGCCGTCGCGGCACCCGACGCCCGCGCGCCGGTGGCCTGCAGCGCATCGATCCGCGCCTGCGCCAGTCGACGTCCATCGGCTTGCGTCACGTAGTGGGCGCCGTATTCGGCCGCGCGATAGCGCCGCTCGCCGGCATCGCCCGACGCACGCGCAACCAGCGCCTGCTGCTGCGCGCTCGCCTTGGCGTTGGCAAAATCGAACGCCGTCAACTCCGCCATCCCCGCCGTCAGTTCTTCCTCGAACCGCCAACGGTAGACCGATTCGCCGAGCGGTTGACCATCCATCAGCGCATCCGCAAATGCAATCGCACCGGCGTGTGGGGGCGTACTCGGCGAATCGGCCAAGACGAGCCGGTCTTTGCCGCTTTCATGCTCGAAGTAGTAATAGATACCGTCGCGCTCGAGCAATCGGCTCACGAAATCGAAATCGCTCTCGTCGTACTGGGCGCAGTGCTCAAGCGCCGGATAGCGCGCGGTGCAGGCGTTTCTGTAGTCGACGTCGTAGTCGGCCAGCACGGCCGCGACGATCTCGAGTACGGTGCGATCGTGAAAGAATCGGCAATGCTTGGCGCGTGTGAGCAACCACAGGCTCGGGCGAACGACGGCTTCGTAGCGAAACAGCGCACCGTGCGCATCGCCCGCGCCAAGGTGCTCGGCGATCGCCAAGCGCGCGACGATGCCGTTGAATTGGCGCACGCGCGTATCGGTATCGAGCGAAATCGATAGACGCGTGCCGAGCAGATCTTTCGCGGTGAGATCGGCACGGGTACTGAGCAACACAGTGCGCATCTCGAATAGGCGAGAGATCGCTTCGGTACCGTGCATCGCCGATAGTACGAGGGTGTCGTCGGGCAGCACGGTTGCCACACGCGCGGCACGATTGGCTTGGAGCAAAGTGGTCAAGGGCGGTCTCGGTTTCGTCTCGATCTGGTTTCTTGCCGCGTTACGGCACCATCGTCCTGAGCGTGCCCGCGAACGCCACGGTGACACTGCCGCCGAACGCGCACAGGCAAACGCTGCCGTTGTTCAACGCAGGCAAACCGCCGATCAGCACCGTCGGGGCACCGGGCACCCACGGCGCCTCGGTTTGGGGAAGACAAGGCGCTGGCGTCGGGACGCCCATCGCAGCGGCCGTCGCTGCCGCGACGGCTGGGTTCGCCGGCGACGTGCACATGCCGAAAGTCGGGATGTTGACGAGCGGCGCATGGTCCATCACGTTGGCGGCGGGCCGCCCTTCGATGAGCACGCGCGCGCTAGGCAGCACCACAAGCGTTGTGGGCGCCATGCCGAACGAGCACGTCAACTGCGCTCCGGCCACGACAGGTTGAGGCATACGAGGCTCCCTCCTCCGCTCCGATTACCGTTGCACCTGGCAGGCGAACCCAGCGCCGTCCACGCTCAACGCAAGGCGCATCGGGCTCGCGGCTCCCGCTTGCTCTCGTTCACCGAGCAACGCTTGCCCGAGTTCAGGCAAGATCGCTTCGGCAACGACGGCGTCAATGAGCCGCGCGCCGCTCTCGCGTTCGGCGCATCGATCGACGATCGCGGCCACCACCGTATCGTCGTAGGCGAGCGTCGCCCGATGGTGCGCCTGCACCTGTGCCCCAACGTGTTCCAGCTGCGCGCGCACGATCGAGCGCATGGATTCGTCGGACAAAGGCAGATACGGAACCGTCGTCATGCGCGCCAGCAACGCCGCCGGAAACACGGTCGAAAGCGCTTGCCGCAGCGGCGCGCGCAGCGCATCGAGCGTCGCCGCGGGCTCCCCGCGGCAGTCTTGCCACGTATTCAAAATCTCGTCGTCGCCGAGATTCGTCGTCAACAAGATCAGCGTGTTGCGGAAATCGACGATGCGCCCTTGCCCGTCCTCCATCCAGCCCTTGTCGAACACTTGGTAGAAGAGCGCATGCACATCGCGGTGGGCCTTTTCGATTTCGTCGAGCAGCACGACGCAGTAGGGCTTGCGGCGGACGGCCTCGGTCAATGCGCCGCCCTCGCCATAGCCGACATAACCGGGCGGCGCGCCCTTGAGCGTCGAGACGGTATGCGACTCCTGATACTCGCTCATGTTGAACGTGACCAAGTTGCGCTCGCCTCCGTACAGCGCGTCGGCCAACACCTGCGCCGTTTCCGTTTTGCCCACGCCCGAAGGCCCCGCGAGCAAAAAGACGCCCAGCGGCCGCCCGGGGCGTTGCAGGCCCGCTCGAGCGACGCGGATGCGGCGTGCGATGCGTCGCGTGGCATGGCTTTGCCCGACGATGCGCGCATCGAGGCGCTGCGCCAGAGAGAGGACGGTATCGAGTTCGTCGCGCAGCATCCGCCGCACCGGGATGCCGGTCCAATCCTGCACCACCGAGGCAACCGCTTGCCGATCGACGTTCGCGACGACGAGCGGCGCCTCGCCTTGCTGCTCGCGCAGCTCGCGTTCGAGCTGCGCGAGCCGGTTCGGTCCGGCATCGCCTTGGTCGGCCGCTGCTTCTACTGCTTCGGCCGCAGCTTCGACCGCTCCTTCGACCGCAGCTTCGACCGCATGCGTCGTGGCTTTGTCCTGCAGCTCGCGGCACAGCGCCGCCCGCAGCGAAAGCACCTCCTCGACACTGCGCGCCTGTTCGCGCCAGCGCCGCTCCAGCACGCACGCCTGCTCGCGTTCCCGCGCCAGCGCCTGTGCGAGTCGATCGACGGATTCGGGCGTGCAACGGCCCAACGCGTGCTCACGCGCCGCGGTGCCGTGTTCGGCTGCCAGCGTCGAGATTCGCTCGCGCACACGTTCCAATGGCGGCGGCACGGCATCGCGGCTCGCACAAACGCGCGCACAAACGGTATCCAGCAGGCTCACGGCCTTGTCAGGCAGTTGCCGATCGGAGATGTACCGATGGCTGAGCGAAACCGCGGCCTGCAACGCCTCCTCGAGCACTTGCACGCCGTGGTGCGCTTCCATTGCCGGCGCCACCGCGCGCAGCATGGCAAGCGTCCGTGCTTCATCGGGCTCCGCGATCGCGACAGGCTGGAACCGCCGAGCGAGCGCCGGATCCTTTTCGATGTGCCGCTTGTATTCGTCCCATGTCGTGGCGGCGATCGTGCGCAGCGAGCCTCGGGCCAAAGCCGGCTTGAGCAAATTCGCCGCATCGCCGGTCCCGGCCGCTCCGCCTGCGCCGACCAACGTGTGCGCTTCGTCGATAAAAAGAACAGCCGGCGGTTGCGCCGCCTGCACTTGCTCGACGACTTGCCGCAAGCGCGCCTCGAATTCTCCCTTCGCGCCGGCTCCCGCCTGCAGCAGTCCGATATCCAGCGATAGCAGGGAGACGTCGCGTAGCGCGAGCGGTACCTCGCCCGCGACGATGCGTTGCGCAAGCCCTTCGACCACAGCCGTCTTCCCCACCCCCGCATCGCCCGTCAACAGCGGATTGTTCTGCCGCCGGCGCAACAGAATATCGATGACTTGCCGAATCTCCTGGTGTCGTCCCACGACCGCATCGAGCTTGCCCGCTCGTGCGCGCGCCGTGAGATCGACGGTGTAGCGAGCCAGCGCGTCCGACGCCGAGGCGCCCAACTCACCGACGGACGCATCGTCCGCGGCGGCATCCCGCTCTACGTGTGACTCCACCGCCTTCGCCTCGGGGGACGTTGCCTCGATCGCACCAAACGAGCAGACGCACGCACGCTCGCCGAGACGGCTGAGCGTGGGCGAGCAGGCCGTCAGCGCTCGACGCAGAGAAGGGCTCGCAACGATGCCGATCAGCAAATGCCCCGTACGGACCTGCGCCGCGCCGTACATCAGCGATGCGTACATCCACCCGCGCTCCGCCGCGTCGAGCACATCGGTAGACAAATCGAGCATCTGCCCTTGGCGGCACGGCAATCGTTCGAGCGCCGCGGCGAGTTCGCGGGCAATCGCGGCCGTATCGAGTTCGGCGTAGGCGGCGATCCGGTGCACATCCGAATCCGCGTATTGCAGAATCTGAAGCAACCAGTGCGACAACTCGATGCGTGCGTGCCCGCGCACCTTTCCGAGGGTGGTGCCGCTTTCAACCGCCCGATAGGCGAGCGATCCCAATCTGCCGAACAGCGCGGCCCGACTCAGTTCTGCCATGATGCTTCGTCCTTACTAAGTAGTGCTAACGGTCCGGCTATCGCCGTAAAAGCGCAGGACCGGCTCCCGCACGGTCTTTCGCGTCGATCCGATCCACGTGTTGCGAGCAAGCCGCGTTTTGGCGCCGAGGTGCATGGCCGGAGCCGCATCGCGTGCGATCCGCAGCTCGACTTCGAACTCGAGCGTGGGACCGACATAAAGACGCACCCATCCCGCGATACGTCGAAATCCCGTCGTGCCGGGCTGCAATCGCTCGCTTTGCGCCGCATTCAACGGGCCGACGGCGATCCGAAACTTGTGCTGCCGATCCCAGATCCGACGGCCTAGTACGTAGCCCGTGCCGAGCGTCGTTCGATTGCGCTTGCCGAGTCGAACCCTGGCCGTTTCAGGCAAGGGCAACCATTGCCCAACGAACGGCTCGATCCGCACGGGTACGTCAAGCTCACGCGACAGCAGCGCGGCGAGCCCGTTCGCGTGGCGCCGGCGGTCTCCCAGCGCAGCCGCCGCGCCTAGTCGCGCGTGATCGCAAATTGGCGCTTGCGCATCCGAGCCTTCGCGTCCTTCCGTGCCCTTTGTGTCCCTGGTGGCGTTCATGTGCAAGACCGCACAGGCTGCCGACGAATGCGGCAAAGCGGTCCTCCCCCGGCCGGTCCAAGCCGACCACAGGTTGGCTTTCCGCCCATGCCCGGTACAGCAAACTAGACATCCGGTGATGAAACACGTCGAGAAAGGACTCGATCGTGCGATCGTCCCGATGACGCGAACGCGCCCGCACGTACTCCGTCACATGCAACGGCATCGCCCCATCCGGGCCGAGAAGCCCGAAATCGAGCGCGAGCCGCGCTCGCCCGCTTGCGCTCGCCTGCCCATAAGAGGACACCTGTGCGGCCGAGAAACATAGCTCCGCGTCATGGCCGAGGCGAATGGGCTCGTGAGCCGCCCGCGCGGCCGCGCCGAGGTGCGCATGCTGCGGGTGCGCCGATTCGATTAGGCGCAACGCTTGGAACGCCTGAAATTGCCGTGCGCTTGCGCACAATTGCATGGCCAATTTCACAGGATCTCGCATCGCCCCGCCTTTGCCGGATAACGTGTCACGATGCCGCGCGCGGGCGTCCGTACGATCGTTTCGGCAAATTGGTTGATCGGCATGTAATCGGCGAACGCTGCCGCCAGCACGGCGCCGAACCGCGAAACCCGTGCGCCGCCCTGGGCCGTCTCGTCGAACGTCAGCGAAATTTCCAACCCGCGGCCGAAACAGACGGGCCCCGGCAACGGCAGCCGACGCGTGATCGCCCTCGCACTCGCCTGCCGCAACTGCGAGATTTGATGCCGTCCGGCCACATCGTCGGCGGCGCAAAGCGCCGAGAGCCACTGGCGCAACGCCCGTGCATCGTCGGCCCCCCCACCCGGCCGGCTTCCGGTCTCGCCGGCGGCGCGCGTGAGAAGCGGCAGGCGGCTTGTCGACAGCATGTCGAGCAGGCACCACACGTTCGCTTGTTCCGCGTGCGCGGGCCGCGGTGCCGTGGGCCCGGCCAGTACTCGAATATGCTCGACGGCTTGTAGTTGTGCGCTCCCGGTGAAGTCCGTCGAACCGGCCCCGACCGGCATCGACAACGGCAGATCTCGATTGGTGCAGAGCACATCGACACCGAGCTGCCGTAGATCGCCCGAATACGGCGCTTCGTCCGGCGCCACGAGCGCCACGAACACTTCCGTGCCCGCATAGCGCGACCGTGGGCCATTGGCGCGCTCGCGCGCCGACAGCAACCGTGGCGAGCGGCGCATCTGGAAGTAGCCCTGCTCCGTATTGCCCACGCCCGGATCCCGGGCACGATAGAACGGCGCAAAGCGCTGCGGGCTCGCATCCGCCGACGTGTAGCCATCGACGCCGTCGATGGCAAACACTTCGAAGTCGAGCGGCCGGGTACGATCGACCACCACGTGATGCTCGAAGCGGCGATCGTCGAGGGCGATGCGGTCGGCTCGACGATCGAACAGGTTGACGACGGGGGTGCAATGGAGCGCGAAACTCGATGTATCGACGCCCGTCTGCAGCATCGCATCGTACGTATCGAGCAACAGCACGAGTTCGAACGTGGCCTTACCCACGCCGATCATCGCCGCGGCCTCTCTCAGCCCTGCCACTTCGACGAACGAATAGCGCTCCGCAAAGGCGAAATATTCGCGCAGCAAGCGAACGCCGCGATACGTCGAACTCGATGTCGGAAGCAACGCTTGCGCATCGTCGAAACCTTTCGCTTCGATACAGTGCGCCGGCAACGGCACATAGCGCGCTTCTTGCCCGACCGATACGCGAACGCAAGCCGCCAAACAATGCCCCGTCATTCGCATGTGAAGCAACTCGGGCAAACCTTCGCTGCCTCGCAGATACAGCGGCAACCGGTCGAGCGCATCGATCGTGGAGTGCTCGGCAGGACCCCATTCGAACCGAAGCGTGAGCACGGCTTTCGGCGCGCGCTCGATCGACGGCGTCCAACCCGGCGGCAGACAATCGAACGCGCGGTATCCCGCATGCGCTAGGCGCACCGGCAGCAGCGTGACCGCATGAGCGGTCCGGTATTCGCAGCGCGTCGTACCGTCGCGGTCGAGCTGGCTCGACAGGGCCGTGCCGCGCGGTACCGCCACGCCGCGGGCGAGCGCCGGATGAGTGCGGTCCGGCTCGATCCGCACGACGGCCATCGATGGTGTCGGCCCCAGCAGCCCCGGATAAATCATCTCCGCGAGATGATGCGTAAAGCGCGGAAACTGCGCATCGATTCGCATCCGCACGCGTGCCGCGAGAAAGCTGAATCCCTCGAGCAGCCGCTCGACGTACGGATCGGCACATTCGAATGTGTCCAGCCCCAAGCGCGCGGCGACCTTCGGAAACGCTTGCGCGAATTCCCCGCCCACCTCGCGCAGATGCCGCAGCTCTTCCTCGTAATAGGCCAGCAGCGTCTCGTTCATCGAATGCCCTCCTCCGGCGCGAATTCGGACCCCTCGATAATCCGCGCTTGTCCCGATTCCAAATCGAGTTCCGTCTTGAAGTACAGACGTTCGGGGTAAGGCTGCGCCCACAGATCGCCTGCCACGAGAAACGCAACGGCCGTACAGCCCGCGTCTTCGTCGGTCACGAGCGGCTTGACGCGCAACGTGCCGGCCATGATGCGCGGCTCGAAGCGTTTGATGGCAGATTCGATTTCTCGCGCGAGCGCCGCCAGATCCAGGCTGGAGCGCGCCGTGCCCGTCACGTCGCGCAAGCCGTAATTCAGGACGGACGCCGCAACCAGCGGGTGCGCTTGCAGCGATGCGCACCCGTACAACGCATGGGCGTTCAGTAGGTTAGACAGGTCGCGCAAGACGCTCGCGCGCAACTCGGCCGTCGACATCACGCGCCGCTCGCGCGGCTCGACCCGCTCATGCGGCGCATCGTCCGTCAAGCGATCGAACAGCGCAGGCTGCAGGCGGTCTCGGCTCGTAAGTTCTGTCATGGAATGGGGAGATCGATTCGGTTGTTGCGATCGCGAACCAGAGCGGCGCCGCCGGGGCTCCCCCGGCGCCGCCGCTGGGTGTTGGCTTATGACACCTTCTTCGTCATGACGTCGAACGCCGTCTTGCCCTTCGAGACCAGCGCACCCGTCGCGGTGTCCTGCGAGAAGTATTCGCGCTCGATTTTTTCGAAGACAAGCTCCAAATGCTCATTGGTGCCTTCGGCGTGGTACGTGTGAATACGTGCATTCGTCAGCGTCACGACGACGAACGGCTTGGGCACGTTCTCGCCGTCGGCCTTGTAGTCCTTCAACGTGACCGTCGCGATCGGCTTGCCGCTATAGAACTGCGCCTCGAGTTTCGGCGTCGAACTGCAGACGATCTTGGAGACGCTCACGGGAGAGACGTAGGCGGCACCGCTGCCGGACAAGCCGGGGCCGCGCCCTTCCATCGGGATTGCGGCGTCGAACGAAAAGCTGAGCACGTCCATTTCGCCTGTTGCGCCGGACACCTGAGAATCGCCGGCGATGCCGGTCATCTTCATTGTCTTGACGATATTGTCGTAACCCATTAAGGACTCCTATCTATGTTTCACAAATTTCCGTTGCGCTCGCCGCGATGCAACCAGGCAACGGGTACGAAATCGATCGGTGTGCGTTATTCGCCGCCGATCGCCGGCAGCTTGCTCACCAATCGAAGCGACACGGTCAAACCTTCGAGTTGGTAATGCGGCTTCAAATAGAAGCGCGAGGTGTAGTAGCCGGGCATTCCCTCCACCTCCTCGACGACGACCGATGCGTCGGCCAGGGGTTTGGCCGCTTTCGTCGCTTCGGACGAATGGCTCGGCATGCCGTCGACGTAGGTCATGACCCATTGATAGAGCCACCGCTGCATCTCCTCCCGGCTCTTGAACGAACCGATCTTGTCGCGCGCGATGCACTTCAAGTAGTGCGCGAAACGGCTGCAGGCGAACAGATAGGGCAACCGAGCGGCCAATGCCGCATTCGCCGTCGCTTCGGGATCGTCGTACTCGGCGCTCTTATGCAACGACTGCGCGCCGATGAACGCGGCCATCCCCGAGTGCTTCATATGAACGAGGGGCAGGAAGCCCGCTTTCGAAAGCTCCGCTTCGCGTCGATCGCTGATGCCGATTTCGGTCGGACATTTCGCATCCAGCCCGCCGTCGTCGTTCGGAAAGACGTGCACCGGCAACCCCTGTACCGCGCCGCCCGATTCGACGCCCCGAATACGCGAACACCAGCCGTATGCCTTGAACGAGCGGTTGATGTTCGCGGCCATTGCGTACGCGGCGTTGGCCCAGGTATAGCGACGGCTGTCGCCCTCGCCCGTATCTTCCTCGAACGCGAAAGCGTCGACCGGGTTGCTTTTGGCGCCGTATGGCGTTCGCGCCAAAAAGCGGGGCAACGCGAGGCCGATATAGCGCGAGTCTTCCGCTTCGCGCAGCGCGCGCCATGCCGCATGTTCCGGTGTTTGAAACAGCTTTGCGATATCGCGCGGGTTGGCCAGCTCTTGCCATGACTCCATCAGCATCACGGCCGGCGAGGCGCCCGCGATGAACGGCGCATGCGCGGCCGCGCAGATCTTGGCCATCTGCGTCAGCAGATCGACATCGGGCCCGCTATTGTCGAAGTAGTAATCGGCGACGAGCGCACCGAACGGGTGCCCGCCGAACTGGCCGTACTCCTCCTCGTAGAGCTTCTTGAACAAGGGGCTCTGGTCCCATGCCGAACCCTTGTACTTCTTGAGGGTCTTGTACAGTTCGGCCTTTGAAATATTCATGACGCGCAGCTTGAGCTGTTCGTCCGTTTCCGTATTGCTGACGAGATAATGCAAGCCGCGCCACGCGCTTTCGACGCGCTGGAACGCACTGCAATGCAAGATTTCGTTGATCTGCTCGGTCAGCTTTCGGTCGATTGCGGCAACAAGCGCTTCGACCGTGCCGATCACATCCGAAGAAATGCAGGCGGCGTCCAATAGCGCTTGCTCGGCGAGCGTGCGCACCGCATGTTCGACGGCCTCTTGCGCTTTCTCCGTCTTGGGCTTGAATGCCTTTTGCAGCAGACTGCCGAAATCGTCCGCGCGGATCGGCTCGATCGAATCGGCACGGTCGTCCAGCTCCGTTGGTGTCTGCGCGTCAAGCTGCGTGGCAGGGCTAAGCTCTGACATGGTTGGGTTTCCTGATCGCGATGGTTTAAGCGGCGGGCGGCGTGCCGGTGCTGCCGTCGGTGCCGGCATCGGCGTCGGAAGCCGCCTCGCTTGGGGCTGGTTCGTCGGCAACGGGCGCCTGCGCGTTCGGCGCGCAAGACAGCGTCTTCATCAACGCGGGATCGGCAAGCACCTGGGCGACCAATGCTTCGGCGTCCACTTTGCCGTCCATGTAGGTCAGCAAATTCGCGAGATGGCCGCGTGCTTCGAGTAACCGCTGGAGCGGCTCGACGCGCCGCGCGAGCGCGGCCGGCTCGAAGTCCTCCATCGATTCGAACGTCAAATCGATCCCGAGCTGCCCGTCGCCCGTCAACGTATTGGGCACCATCGCGGCGACGCGCGGCTTCATCGCCTTCAGTCGTTCATCGAAGTTGTCGCTATCTATTTCCAGGAATTGCCGCTCGCTGACGGTTACTTGCGGCTGCGTCGATTGCCCCGACAGCTCGGCCATGACCCCCATCACGAAGGGAATGCTCACCTTCTTTTGCGCGCCGTACACTTCGACGTCATATTCGATCTGCACGCGCGGCGCACGCGTGCGGCCCAAGAATTTTTGGCTGCTTTCGCTAGTCATGCAAACGTCCTCCCTCAGGGTTCGCTGAAACAAAAAATGGCGGCATGCTCACGACTCGCGCGAACCTGCCCAGTGCTTGACCTCGTCGACGCCGGCCGGCGTCATATCCGCGACGAGCGCCGCGAAATCCATCCCCACGAGCCTGCGGGCGCGCTGTAGCAGGATCGGCACGGGGCTCGAGGGTTCCGCCGCCGCGTAATACGCGCACAAGCGCTCGAGCGTGCGGACGACATCGTCGCGTCCGGCAATTCGACCGGAGCCGCCCGAAGCCTCGACGTCGTGCGGCGCGACAGCCTCGGCGGCCGCAGCCGTGCGCTCGATCGAAGCCGGATGTCGCGCGAGCTGGGCGCTCACGGCACGGCGCGCGCGCTGAAGCACTTGCTCGAGCGCCGACAAAGATCCCCATCGCCTCGCTCCGATTCGCTCGAACATCCGCGCGTCGATCTGCGCGAGCGACACCACGGCACGCGCGATTGCATCGTCCAGCGCGGAGACATCGTCGAGCGATGCATCGGCGAACGCGGCGTCGATCGCAGCGGCTTCGAGCGTCGGGCCGCTTACTCCGCTCGGGCCGCTTGCGCTATTTGGGCCATTTGCGCCATTTGCGCCGCTGGCATCGCGCTCGTCCGCCGCATGTTCGATGTCGTGCATGCGAACTCGGCCGTGGCGCTCGGACACCATGAGCGGCGCCCATCGAAGGTCGCGCACGAAAGCGGCTTTGTCGTCGAGCGAAAGCAAGATATTGATGCGTGCGGTCGGATCGAATTCGTCGTCGGCATCCAGTTGCGGATGCAGTTCGTCCCAGCACCGCGTGAGCAGGCCCTCGATCAGCGCAAGCCCATCGGCGACAGCCGCTACGCCATGTAGCGCGACGAGCGCTCGGGTCAGCCATACCGCCAAACGCAAATCGCGGCTGCCGGCCAGCAATTCGAGCGTGACCGCCTTCACACGCTTCCAGTCGGGCTCGACCGCCGCGATGTGCGTTTCGCCGTATTGCACCTCGGGGCTACCTTCGAGTGCACGGGCCGCCTCGAGATAGCGCGGCGAATATTCGAGTTCCGGCCCCCCGAGGGACCCGGCCGGGGACCCAGACGGGGACCCGGACGGAAGCGGCAGAAGCAGGGCGGGGACATCGATGAAAGTCATGTCGAGTCAGTGCGGTGAAGCGCTCGAAGCGGGCGGAATGCGATGCGTCGAACAATGACTCGATTGTTCGCGCTTTTGAGCCGGCACTCCGCCTGAAAATTCTCAGACTGCATAACCCTTTTCGCGACTCCTCTCGCGTTCGCGCTCCCGCCCGCTACCCGAGGTTCAGGTATCGGTCTTCGACCCAAACGCTACGCATCGCCGCGGTCTGGCGCGCCAGCAACTGCGCTTGCGCGGCAAGCTCCTGAGGCCCCGCGAATGCGGCAACAAGCTGACGCGGATAGTTGAACCCGGCCTCCTTCAAGATCCGGTCGGTCAGGTAGACGGCGGCGCCACGGTTTGCGAAGGCTTGCGGTGCCGGCACCTTGCCGATGCGGGTCACTGCACAGATCATCTGGTAGGCGAGTTTTCGTTCGATTTCGACTTCTCGCAGGCCGGTATCGGCTAAGTACATTAGGCCGTCGTCGAGTACATAGATTTTTTTCGTCGGTTCGGCGACGCCATGCGCACGGCCGCCCGGCGACAGCGCCTGAAAATCGATGTCGCCTTCGAGCACGAACTTCCACGGCGCCGCCTGCGACGCGTCGGTCACCGGCATCTTGTCGAACATTCGACGAAAGGTCACGCTGCGCTGATACAAGCGGCCGTAGAAATCGATGACGACCATCGCATCGGATGCGAGCTCGGTTGTCAGGATCCGGTTCTGTACGTAAAAGCCGAAGTTTTGGTCGAACTTCGTTTTGAAGTCGCTCCACGCTAAGAATGCTTCGTCCTCGATGCCTTCGATTTCGTCGAGCGCGGCCCGAGCACCGGTCACCGTCATTCGGGTGGCAACGGGTTCCCCCTCGACGACGGTGTCCGCGGTCACGCGTCCGCGCTTTACGTCCAGCATCGCATCGAGGTAGCGATTTTCATTGCCGGCTGCGCGCGCGGCCTCCGCCGCGTTGTATTCGATCGTCTGGTCGACCGGCATGTCGGATGTCGAATTGCCGCGGCGATACATGACTTGCTCGGCGATGTCATACCCCGCCTCGCTCAAGATTTTGTCGGTCAAGTAGACGACGGGCCCACGATTGCGCAAATCGAACGCCCGCTCGGGGTCGCGCCCGCCCGTCAACGCATGAATCATTTCGTGCAGGTAAGCTTGCTCGCTGCCCATGGTGCGCGCGCCGGCAGCTGTCATGTACGGCATCGCCTGAATCGCAGCGTCGCCCGGCATATAAATGCGCTTGTGCTCGAAATCGGTGTAAGCCTTGGTCGGAGCGCCGAGCGGCCCGGCCTCGCCGATCACGAACTCCCACTTCTTCCACGCGAGCGTCGTCCCGTTGCGCGCGCGGGCATCGACTTGGGCATGGCGGTTGAATACCCGCCGGAACGTCGCGCTCGATTCGTACAGTTTCCGGTAAAACGCTTGAGCGTCGAATCTCGACACGTTCGCAGCGGGCGCGCGATGCGAGAAGGCGTCGACAAACAGCGCGTCGAAGTCGCGCAACGTCGTATCGTCGGCGCGCTTGAGCAAAGCCGTCACCCCTTGCACCGTCATCCGTTCTTGCACGTCGGCGGCAGGCGCCGGCGGTTTGCCGGACGACGGATAGATCTCGCGGAAGCGGGCCTTGTTCGTCGGCGCGTCGAGCTCGATCGCGGGAGCGTCACGCAACCGGTGCCTCGTGTGCCAGTCGACTTCGAAATAGACGTCGCCCTCGCGGCCGACCGGTACGATGCGATCCTCGATATCGAGATGGACGATGTCGTAATCGCGCCACCGTACGGCGCGGTTTTCTCGCGCTTGTCTGCGCCAATGCACGCAGCTCCGGCGGCACATTCGCATCGGGCAACGTGAGGTGGACGGGATCGACGCTCATTTCGATCATCTCGGGATGACCGGCAACGTTGACCTGCGAGGCGTCGATGCGTCCCATCGCACGTCGCAGCTTCGGCACGATCGGATGCACCGTCTGAGCACGGGCTCCGCCTCCGCCCCCGGTCGTCACATCGAATGCGTCGACGCCGAGAAACAGCAGCCCAAACGCGGCACGGGCGGCATCGCGATGGCGAATACCCTCCTCGATGTTGTAGAGGGGGCCGGCGACCGGAACGGTATTGATCCATGTTTCGAGCCCCCGGACCAACGCGCGATGCGATTCCGTTTCCGCCACCAAGTTTCCCGCGATCTCATTGGCGACGCCTGCCACGGCTTCGGGCGTTACCGCTTTCGATCGCGTTCGCAGGCGCTCCTTCGCCAACGCCACCACCCACGGGTCCAATGCCAACCGCGCGTTGAACGCTTCCTCCTCGCGTTGCAGTTCATCGCGCGGCCGCAGACGATGCCCACCGGGCAACGCCATCGATGCCCCGGTCAAGCCCACCCAATCCGCTCGATCCAGGAATTCGTCGATGAGATCCCCGAATGCGTTCTTCGTCAGGTTCGGGTTGTCGCCGACGATCGCATAATGCCGCGGATCGGAGAGATCGGATTCGTCGACGCCGGAACGGCGCAGGACGGCGATCGCCGCGTCTCGTCGATCGAACGACGGCGGCTCGCCATAGGCGACGACCAGACGCTCGTTGGCATATTCGATCACCGCCGCGGCACAGGCATCGAAATCCGCGCCGACGATGCGGTTCGGCGCCACGATGCCCGCGTCCTTGAGCTCCCGCGCGATCGGCGAGATCGGCGAGATCGGGCTATTCCGATCCGCGGCGTCGCGCAAGGTGTCGAAGAGCGCAAGCAGCGCTTGGGCCTTGAGCGCCGGTTCGGCGTTCTTCCAGCCGACGCCCGGCGCGGCGCGTTCCGAAAGATAGTGCGCCAGCCATTCGGCAGGCGCGGCGTTGCCGCCCGCCATCGCATCGAGCACGCGGTCGTTCACTTGGTTTTCGTACAGCAAATTCAGTTGTTCGAACGACAGCACCTCGATGCCGCTCGATCGGGCCAAGTGGGCAGCGAACAGCAGCCGCGGGTGGTAGGGGTACGTGTCGCCCGCTTTCCACGACCGGTCGCATTGCATGAATGCTTCGACGAGCTCGGGTTCATGACGGCCTTCGGCCGGCTGCTTTCCGCGGTAACGCTCGATTCGCAACAAGGCGGTTGCCATGGAATGCAAAATCGAGCCAATCGGGAATCGTGTCGACTCGCCCATCTCGTCGAATTTTTGCTCGAGCAGGGCTCGCCGTTCGGGGAGCGTCAGCGCGGCGAGGACCGGATCGGCCCACACAGCCGGCATCTGAACGAGTTCATCGAACGATTTGCCTTCTGCATGGCGCAACGAAAAACCGTCGAAGGACGGTGCCGTTGGCGCAAACGACGCACTCGGCAAGAACAAGGTATCGAGCGCACGGCGCTTCGAGTAGTCGGTGCGCAGCGCAGCTAGGAAGGTCGCCCGCAATGTCGACAGGCTCACGGCTGGCGAAGCTGCCAACGGTGTACCGTCGGCAGATGGGGGGCGGCCCAGACGATCGTATAAAAGCGCCGCTTCGTCGAGCACCGCGACATCAGCCAATAGCGAGGGGCTGAGGGTTGTGGCGAACGCCTCCGGAATATCGCGCCGACGGTGCCTTGCCACGGCTTGCAGCAACGCACTCGGACTGGCCGCGTAAGGCCGAGCCCTGGCTTCGTCTACCCACTGCGTCAACGCGACGTTCAACCGCTCGATCACTGCGGCGTCGGCCATAGGAGAGTGAGACAGGCCCGTTTCCGTGGCGGATGCGTCTGCCGTCGACATCGTGGATGAGGTCGATACGAGAGCCGCATTTTTTTCGTCGCGCGGCGCTGGGGCGAGCGCACGGCGCAAGCGGCGCTCGATGGCGAGTGCCCCGCCCTGCGTCGAGGCGTGGAGCGGCACTTGAAGATCGCCGCTCGGTGCCGGTGTCAACGTCGGCGTCGTTCGTTCATCGGCCGAATGACTGGCATCCGTTTGCGTCGCTGAGACGATCTCCCTCCCCATCTGGGGCTCGATCGCCTCGTATCGAGTTGCGGCGTTGGTGATCGGAATACGCGGTATCGCCATGAATGTCCTCCGTTTTCAAAAATCGTGCGGAATCCGACGATCTTTCAAAAGCGCAGGACAGACGCCTTACGATGGCGAATCCCAGACAAGGTTACATGCGCGGCCGCATACCACGGTGCGCCGACCGTGTGCCGACCGGGCGCGATGGACGCGGGCCGTTATCGCGTTTTTTTCGTGTGGGCGAGTTCGTGAGCGAAGGCGGCTCTAAGCACGACAAGCGCGGAGCGGGCGGCTGGGATGGTGTGCCCGATCAATGGCGCATCGGCTAGCCGCAACGCGCGCTCGGCCCGATTGAGCGGTTCGAGCATCCGTTCCTCTCTCACAAAAAAAGCGGCAGTGCCCGCCAACCGATGGAGTGCGTGCGCGGCCGGCGCCCACTTTGCGCACTGAAAAGCGTTGTCGAATGCGAGACGCTGGCAATCGAACTCGTCGAGCGCGACAGCCAGCAACGTGCTCAAGCCCGCCTCCCCGTATAACGCCGATAGCTCAGCTAAGTCGAACGAACATCGTTTGCCGGTATCGCCGTGTCACCCGTATCTCCCGTCGCTTGCGTTACGTTTGTGTCGTGCGCTTCATCCGCGCGCCGGTTCTGCGTCGGCATCGGTCGTCTCCGCCCATTTCTCAAGTAACGCGGCAAGCTTGAGCCGCGTAATCGGTTTGGCGAGGTAATCGTCCATGCCGGCCTCGCGACAGGCTCGCACGTCGTCATGCGTCGCATTGGCGCTGATCGCGACGATCGTCGTGCGCGGCATGCCGTCGGCTTCGTCGCGGCGGATGGTGCGCGCCAGCGTGTACCCGTCTATCCCCGGCATATGGCAGTCGAGCAGTACCAACGCCGGCCGGATGCGTTGCCAACTTGCATAGCCTCGGACGCCGTCGGCTGCCTCACTAGCCTCGACGCCAAGCGCTTGGAGCTGCCGCATCATGATGTCGCGATTGACGTCGTTGTCTTCGATCAGGAGCACGCCCCCGCGGCCACGCGCCTTCGCATCGGCCCCGCGCAGCGCACCGCTCCCGCTCCCGCCCCCGCCTAGTGCAAAGGCACCGCTCGCGTAGCCTTTCTCGGGGAGCGACGGACAACCGCGCGCTTCGGTACCGCTTTGCGCTCGATCGCTCGGTAAGGCTGGGCGTTTCAGCGCGGTGGCCACCGCTTCGGCCAGATCGTCGAGGCAACGCACCGCGCGCGTCGGACCGTCTCTCCCAGTGACAACCACGGCTCCTTTGGCGTCGGCCGAAACCTCGATATCGGCTTGACGGCCACGCGAGACACAGCGAACGCCCATCTTCGCCAAACTCGCGCGAACGGCGACGTGCAGCTCCGGCAACGGCATATCGAGCGTCGCCCGCGCCGGCGCGAAGCTCGACCATCTCCGCAATTCCCCGCCCCAGCGGATCGGCAATCTCACCCGCACGCGCGTGCCTTCGCCCACTCGGCTTTCGATGTCGATCGTGCCGCCCATTAGATCGACCAGGCGCTTGACGATCGACAATCCGAGTCCTGTTCCGCCGTAGCGTCGCGTTGTCGTGCTGTCTTGCTGCGTGAACGGAGCGAAAAGCCGCGCGCGATACGCTTCCGAGATGCCGGCGCCCGTATCGACGACGGACAGCACGAGCCACGGGCGCGAGCGCACCATCTTGCGCCGCACTTCGAGCAAAACGTGGCCACGCTCGGTGAACCGAATCGCATTGCTGAGCAGATTGGTCACGATCTGATTGACGCGAACTTCGTCGCCTACGACGTGACGATCGAAATGCGGCATCGCGGCCAAATACAGTGCAAGCCCTTTGCGTGCGGCAAGCGGTGCGTGCAATTCGGCAGCCGACGCCGCCAGCGCTCCGATATCGAACGGCGCCGTATCGAGGCTCAATGCGCCCTGCTCGATTTTCAGGTAATCGAGCGTATCGTCGACCACGCGCAGCATGAGCCGCGCCGAATGTTGCGCGATGCCGAGGTAGCGACGCGGCTCGGCCGCCAACGCCATCGTGTCGAGCAGATCGAGCACACCCACCACTCCGTTCATCGGCGTACGGATTTCATGGCTCATCATGGCGACGAACGCCGATTTCGCGCGATCGGCGGCCAGCGCTTGCTCGCGCGCCGCGATAGCCTCCGTTCGGGCAGCCACGGCAGCAGCGCGCGCCGCTTGGGTGCGCCGATATGCCCATGCGAGCGCAGCGATGACCGCCAAGGCAATGGCCGCGGCGCCCGACGCCAGGCCAATGACGGCACGCTTCTCATAGCCGAGCACGATCGTGAGCGGTCGCGCTCGACTGGCGAGCCGCGCCAGTTCGCGCGGGCTGTACGACGCCAGATAACGATCGAGCATCGTCGCCAGCGGACGATTGGCCCGCGGGACCGCGAACCCGATACGCTCGACACCGGCCGTTGCCGGGTCGATCGAGAGCCGGACATACGCGTAGCGGTCGCCGAAATCTTCCGCGGCGATGGCATTGATGAGCGCCGCATCGGCGTGACCAGCCATGACGGCGCGCAGCGCCTCGGCCGCGGTGGATGTCGGCACGAGTTCGATGTCGGCCAGCACCGCGTCAGGCACCACGCGATGCATCCGCCAAGGGGTAGCTGCAATCCGGTTCGATCCCGCATCGGTCGGCTCGCGCCGCACGAACGACCAGGGAAAGCTGTCATACGCACGCGTGGTGGCCAGTCCCATCATCGAAGTGCCGGGACCGAGCGGAAACGACGAGACGAGATCCACGAGGCCATCGCGCAACGCCTGCGCCGGCTCATGGCCGGCATCGAGCAGCACGGGTTCGAAGCGGAGCCCCGCCGCTTGCGCGAATTGCTCGAACAGCGTCGCGCCGAACCCCTGCCATTGACCGTTGTCGTCGATGAAGTCATAGGGGCGGCCAAGCCGCTGAACGCCGATACGGAGCACCGGATGCGCGCTCGCCCACTCCCGCTCGGCGTCGGTCATACGCCAGAGCCCGGCTTCGCGCGCCCGCGGGATCGGCCCCGGCGATCGCTCGATGTTGGTCTCACCGGATGTGGATGAAGCGATGGCCTTCTCGCCGCCGGCGATTGCGGCCGCAGCGGGCGCGTGAGCTAGCGCGGACTTTTGCGCAACGTGACGACCGTCGTGCAGCGAAGGCGGCTCGCTCGCTCGCGCATCGGACGCCGCCGCCAGCCACGCGCCCGCAATGAAGCAGACGAGCAGCCGAGCGAAGCCGAAGGACCGATACCCGTATCGCATGAAAGGTCGCCAACCTACGCTCATTCCCTTCCTCCTCCCGTTCAATACCTGAACTTCTCTTTGAGGAACAGCGCCAGACCGAGATCGTCGGACACGCTCAATTTGCGCATGGCACTGCGCTTGTGCGTACTGACCGTCTTCTTGCTGCGCCGTAGCCGTGCGGCGGTTTGCGTGACCGATAGTCCTTCTGAGATATGCCGCAGTATCTCGACTTCGGCGGCAGACAATAGATCTTCCCGTGCGAAAGGAACGACTGCTTGCACGTTGCCGTCTCGCAACGCGAAAAATTTGCGCGGCGCGGCGACGACCTGGCGGATCGCCTCGGCAATGAGCGCCAAGGGTGTCGATTTCTCGAGAAACGCGTTGGCGCCCGCGCGATGACAGACGCACTCCGCGTCGATCGCTCGCGCCGCCGATAGGACGACGATGCCGAGCGGCGGCGCCTCCACCCGCAAGCGCTTGACGAACGTTGCGCCGTCGAGGCGATCGGCCGGTAGGTAAAAATCGACCAGCGCGACATCGCATCCGCCGCGCTCGAGTACGGTGAACAAATCGTCGATCGTCGCGACGTTCGCCACGAGTTCGAAATCCGCGTGATCGCGTAGATAAGTGGCGACCCCTAATGAGACGATCGGATGGTCGTCAAGCACCGCGATACGGATTCGGTGCCGCGGGCGGGACAACAATAGAACTTGCCGGGGAGTCATGCGTTTTTCATCCTCGCTATTGCCATTGCGACATGAAAGGAGCGCCGCTGTCATGTAATAACCCTCATTGTGCGGCGACGAAGTAATACGCGAATTGAAAATGCCAATTAGGCCGCCACGCGATACCGGTCGCGTGCCTTATATTTCGAGATGAGCCCTCGGGAAAATTCTCAATCAGTTCGAATTGATTCGAAAAACCTGCGCCGTGGCCGCTTGACCGGCAACACCGCTGACCTGTTCGCCCAGACGAACTTTTCGTTGCACTCGATTCTAGCCCAAGCCGTGCGCACCAACAACGGTCGGTTACACGCATTTTTATCTCAAATAAACGGAACCATAAAAATAAGACTTCTCTTAGTCCTAAAATTTATTAAAACTGACTTCGACAACATCACCCGTGTTAGGCCACAACGAGATTAAGCCGCTTTAATAAAAAGCGTCTGCTGCGTCTTGGCCCACCGATTAACGACCAGACAGCGACATCCCGCGACACCCCTCGGCATGCCCGTTGCTGGTTCTGCATCGTTGACGAATAGATGAAAGGAGCGGAAGCAATGACTGAAGCCACCGGCCCCGGAAAGGCCGACCCAGCGCAGTCCGAAATAGCGCGAGGCACACCCCCCGCTCGTACGCCGGAGCGGCTCCCCGATACGGACTTGCAACCGGATCAGGCGCCCGTGCGAGATACACCCGACGTTCGACAGCCACACACGCCGCCCGCACCTTGAGCTAGCGGCGTGCGGACCCAGGGCCGAAGGAATACGGCCAGCCGCTGCTTGGATGCGCTGCGGGACGGCGGCGAGCGCCGCTCAGGTGAATAGCCTGGCTGCAGCGAACGCGAAGCCAGTCAGGGCGATCGCCGTGCCGATAAACCACTTTAGCAACGTGGATTCGAGGGTGGTGACGTCGTTTTTCGTTGCCAGGTGGAGAAAGCCGGCTTCGACATGGGCCATGCGCTCGCGGATATCAGTCGTCATTTGTTCAAGCTCGGTTAGGCGTGCGTGAAATGACGAATGATCGCTGGAGATGGCATCGAAGGGGACGATGTGCCTGGGAAATCGGACAGATTGCTGGGGACGACGCAGATCGCGCGCATTCGGCATCATGACGGTGTCTCGCTCGGGAATGGTGGGATCGGCGCGGCATCACATCGCCCGAGCGCCGCCGACGAGCGGCACGCTCTCTTGCCGCGTGCTTCGGGTGCCGGGGACGGCGACCGGATGAGCATCATCGCGCGTCGCGAACGAGGCGGATAGTAGGCCTAATGGCCAGAGCGGGGATGACCCGTATCGACTACGCGAGCGCTGCGCGATGGCTGGCAAGCTGCCGTCGCACTAGATAACGATGAGGAGCGACGATGAAACCCATCTTCAAGATTTCGTTGGTCGTCATGGTGGCTGTGCTGGCAGGGAACCGCATCGCCGACTATCTCTACGATGTGTCGTCGAGGCGGCGGCGCTTGCCGTAGGGCCAGGTAAACGTCGCTGGAGGTAAGCGATATGCCGGCGTTGCCGGAGGTTGGGGGGATGCAACCGGCACGGTTCAACGGCTGGAATGCCGAGGGCAAAATGCTGTGGAATTTCGTGCGATTCGACGGATCGTCGAACTGGCCGGTGCGAGCAAGCCCTGTCCGCTTGTTCGCATCGTTGAAGACGTGCCCGCTAGCAATCGCCACTGCGTACATCGCAGCGATACCGAAAACATCGTCGATGCCATTGTAGTTAGCAAGGTTGTCAACGCGCCGCGAGTGCGGACTCTATGCCCCTCGACCGCCACTAGCAAAATCTGCCAGACCGCCAAGCTCCAAAAGGATCTCGTCATGCGTCGTGATGACGTAATCAAGATCCAGCACTCAGCGATCCTTCAGGGCAACCATTACCTCGCGATGTTCCGAAATAACCTCGTGGATCGATTTCAGGACTTCTGACTTTTGAGCAGGCGTCGCAACGCTGACCGAAGCCTTCGGACGAACGATCACACGCGGCTTCAACTCGACGCCGTACAGCGTGGTGGTGCGGTCTTTCGGGTTCATGGGGCCTCCGGTCAATAAGTTGCGGGACTGCGTGGCTATCCCGCCGCAACTGTCACATGCTTTGACGGCAGAATCCCGCGAAGTTGAGGGCCAGTCCGTTACTAACGACTGAGACTATTTTAGCGGAAGATAGTACGTCGTTGGAAACTATGATAATCGTGCGCGACCGAACGCCCCGCTCCTCCGATACTGGGCAGCTCGCAGAGATGACCCTTTTATGTTGGAGCCCCGACGCGCTGCGCATGGACACGATGGAGGAAAAGGATGCGATGCCGAATCGAAGGCGAGATGACGATTGACGACGATCCACTCAGCCAAACACCTCGCGACACAAGCAAGAACGGGGGTGCCTCCGCATTCACCGAGGAGGATGTTATGGGGATCGTCGAACGCGCACTCACGCTCTACAGCGTGCGCCATCCGCGGCCCCGACAGGTCAACATGCCCAAGCAGCAGAAATGCTCAATGTGAGCAGGACAACCGTGTCACGCGTGGTGCGCGCTGGGACGATCAAGCTTAGTCGATCTGGCCTCATACCCGCTGAGGAAGTCGATCAAGCGCTCGAGACCCAACGGTGATCGCTGACGCGTCGCGAGCGTCGACTGCTACCATGCCGCAAACAAACAACGGGGAACCACATGCGAGCGCTATACGCAGTCGCGATCGTCGCTGTCGTCGCGGGGTGCACGACGATCTCCGACGTCACGCCGGCCGGGGACGGCCACTACACGGTGACGACACAAGTCCGTGGTGGCATGACGCCATGGGGCGAAATTAAGGCATCGAGCCTGAAGCGCGCGGACGAATATTGCCAACAGCAAGGCAAGCAAACGCATCCGGTCGACATGCAAACGCACGGGGTTCGGGGATGGACTCCGCAGGAAGCGGAGTTGACGTTCTCTTGTGCGGCCGGATGACGGGGGGCTGCTAAGTTCGTCGCGACGATGATGTGATGGTTGGCCGGCGGTCGATGCGCCAGCTGTCAGTACGGCCAAATTTATGCAAGCATATAAAAGCAAAATGCTTGCATGGAAGCATCTCACGCCTGTAGAGTGCAAGCATCACTATCACCTGGATGCTTGCATGGAAAAGAAAACAAGACCTACTGCCAAAAATTCCTCCGCAGCCAAGGCGAATGGCGGTGTCGCACGCGCAAAGTCACTTTCGAGCGAAGAGCGCAGGCTCATAGCAAAAAAGGCCGCGGTTGCCCGCTGGGGCGAGAAACCATTGCTAGCAACGCACAAAGGTAATTTCAAGGAAGAGTTCGGTCTCAACGTTGAATGCTACGTGCTGAATGATGAACGCAAATCGGCCGTCATCAGCCAACGAGGAATGGGAGCAGCACTTGGTCTTGGAGATGGCGGCGGACGTTACCTCGGTTTGTGTCCGGAAAAATAATATCCAATTACGTCGGGCCAGAACTTAGAGAAAAACTAGAGAAACCCGTTATTTTTCAAGCACAAGTGGGTGGGCCGGAAACCCTCAGCCAGGTGCATGGCTATGATGTCACTATCCTGATCGATCTGTGCAAGGTGATTATTGCGGCGGAGGCCGATGGCAAGCTGCTGAAGAGTCAAGAGGGGTTTGGCAAACAAGCGCACATCATTCTCGGAGCATCGGCAAACGCCGGGATTACAGGACTCGTCTACGCCCTAGCGGGGTATCGCCCCGAAGTCGAAGAGGTGATATCCGCCTTCAAGGCATTCGTGCAGGAGGAAGCGCGGAAGTATGAGCAGGAGTTCCCGAACGAACTTTACATGCAGTGGCACCGCCTCTATCGCATACCGGTTCCTGTTCGCGGCAAGCCTTGGCAGCTTCGTCACCTCACGGTCAAGCATGTCTACTATCCCCTCGCCAAGAGCAACGGGAAGATCCTCGACCTGATTCGCGCGCTGAAAGCTCAAGACGGAGACAGGCAGAAGAAATTGTTCCAGTTTCTTAACGATGTAGGAACACGCGCACTGCGGATGCATATGGGTCGCGTGCTTGAAATGGCAGAATCGTCAAAAACAAAGGAGGAGTACGAGGCGAAGGTCGTCGATCGATTCGGCGGTCAGCAAGAACTCGACCTCGCGGGCGACTGACACGCCTCTCCCTACGAGAGACAGCGGATGGTCGATTTTTGCTTCCGTCCCGGCAGTGGTGGCGTGATGTCCGATATTTGCCCGACCGCATCGAGCAGAAATGCTGCTATCGTGTATGTCTCTAACCTACGGAGACCATTTCATGCGCCGCGACAGAAAACTGGCAGAAGAAATTCTGCGGACGCTTGTGCTCGACGATGGCTGGACGATGGGTATCCCGATGCTGGTCAATAAGCTGAAAGACAAGGCGTCGGAATCCGCGGTTCTGTATCACCTTCGCCTATTGGATGACATAGGGCTCATCGAATTTATTCAGGCCAACGTTATTCGCGTGACGTCAACCGGACAGGACCGCGCCGAGAACTCCGACAAGCAAGATCCCATAGCAACGTGGGCGAGCTTGGGAAGTTAACTCACGGGGACGCAACCCCACATAGTGGGTTCCCCGCGCCGTTCAGCGCTCGTCGTGCGCGGTCCTCTCCCACGACGTCGCCGCCGCAGCTGCCCTGTCGATCGACAGATCTCAGCGGAGAGAGCATGGTCAACGACAAGCAACTGATCGTCGGCGCGTTTTACTGGGTCATCCCCGAGGTAAATCGAGACGCCGAGGATCGAGACCTATGCGAGCCGGGTCTCGAATGGCAAGACGAGATGCAGCCAACACGGTTCAACGGCAGGAACGCCGCGGGCGAGATGCTGTGGAATTTCCTCGGCTTCGACGGGTCGTCGAACTGGCCGGTGCTGTGGGTCGAGGAGGAGATTGGGGTGCCGATCGCGACGGTGCGGTGTCCGGCGCTGCACGTGTGAAAGGCCCACCCGGGTCGATGCCCACGGGAGACAGACGGCCGTACAGAACTCAGAGGGGCCGCGCCGGGCTGTTGATTGTCAGAGACCGACACTCTACGGTCGAGGCTTACCTACGGACACGTAAACGCCCGGCCGGTAACTCTTCGCCATCGGCGATCGCAAACGCTTTGATGACGTGAGGTTCAGAAACCAGGTATGGGTTCACGACGAGGGGAAACGAGAGCGAGTAGCGCGAAATAGGATCGTCTGTGGAAGATAGCGCTTCAGATCGGCGCCTCATTTCAAGCAACTGCTGCGGAGGAATTTCCCCGCGGGCAATGTCGGCACCGTTCGCCCTCAAAACAAGGGAAAGTGACGAAACCGGGTTCTCCGCTGGAGTGAGAAACCCCACGACGCAGCATAACCTTGCAAGGACAAATGGTGCGTCGGGAACAACAAGTTCTCCGCCATAGATGCCCATGATCGACAGCTTATTGCCAACCTCCAGCCGGACGTCGTCGCAAAAGCTACAGTAAGCATGTCGGCTCATCGCGGCTCCATTATCACTTTTGGAGTCTGATCCGTACCTTCCAGCGGCAGCACCAGCGGGGCTACCTCGTCTATGGACATTGAAAGGGCAGCCGCAATCTTGCGAGCGGTAGCTAGCTGGATCGCAAGCTTGCGCGCCTCGATCTTCGCGATGTGTGGTTGCGTCAGCCCGGTAAGAGCCGCCAAATCATGCTGAGACACCCCCCTCGCCATTCGGGCTTCTGCCAGAGTCGAAGCGCACGTCCCTGGCACATCTCATCCATGAGCGCAGCTCTCGCGGCACGCTTACGCTCTCGGTATGCTGGATCCTCGGCCTCTCTTTTTGCTGAAATAGCGCTCCTACGGACGCGGAGTCGCAACGTCCAACGGCCCGCTGCCATAACCAACGACCAGAATACTGACGGCGACCGTCCCCGAGCAGGCGGTCACAGGCACATCAATGAAAGCGGGGAAGCCCGAGCTTGTCATATTCTGTTCGGACACGTACTGAGATTGGATGCTCGCGCTCGTATTCATAGTAACTATCGTCCCCCTCGAATTCAGGGCCTTCCGGCCGCTTACGTACCACGGCGAGAAGGTGAATTTCCTCGGTTCGACCATCATATGCGTAGAGGATTCGGAATTGCCCCAACGCCTTCAGCGGACGGAGCCGATAAACGAAATACCAGCATCCTGAAAGGACCGCACCAGGCCACAGTTGAAGACAGGGGCGGGATAGTTCTGCTCCGCGTAGTCGCGCGTGAGCTTCCAAATCGCTTCCTCACTTTCGTCAATCTGGTCCAAGAACGCTTCCAGCAGTGTCTGCCGTCCGCGTTGATCCCTCTCGAGCGACTGATTGCATCGAGGTCAGCTTTCAGGTGTTCGCCATCGACTAGTTCCGGGGCCACACTATATCACGCAGTATATAATTACAGTTTCACCAGCGTTTCAAGGCAGATCTTTAGCCCTGGGATCGGAGACACATTACATACCCGGTTGGTCGCGGGAGCCGCCGAGAACCTGGCCAAGTAGTCACCCCACCACTGCATCATCCGTCGGCGCTCCGGCAGGTACTGCGCATGGTTGTACGCCGCGCGGACATCGTTCGCTGCACTGTGCGCTAAAGGCTGCCCTCAATCCAGTCGCTCTCGAAACCATGCTCGTTGAGGATCGTCGACGCCAGCCCGCGGAAGCCGTGGCCGGTCATCCCGAGGGGTAGCCCATCCGGTAGAGGGCGAACAGGACAGTGTTTTCGCTGATGGGCTTCTGCGTGTTCGACTGGCTCGGGAAGACCCACTTCCACCGGCCGTTGAGCTTGAGCTGACGAATGACGTCTGAGCGCCTGGGTCGACAGCGGCACGATGTGGGGCTCGACATTTTCATCCGTGCGGCCGGGATCCGCCATTCGGCCTTCGCCTCGTCGATCTCAGACCATTCGGCGAACCGTATTTCGCCGGTGCGCACGAACGTCAGCGCCATGAACTGCAGCGCCAGGCGCGTCTGGAACTCGCCGTCGTACGTTGCGATCTTGCGCATCAGCTCGGGCAGCTTCGACCTCGGAAATGCTCGCCATATTCTTCGCTTTGCGCGTCTTGAGCGCGCCCTTCAGGTCCGGCGTCGGATCTCGCTCACAGCGGCCGGTCGCTACCCCAAAGCGGAACACCTGGCCGGCAAGCTGCATCGACTTCTTGGACATTTCCAGCGCACCGCGGGCCTCGATCTTCCGCAGCACGGCCAGCAGTTCGGGGGGCGTAATCTCCGCGATCGGGCGCGCACCCAGGGCGGGGAACAGTTCTTTCTCGATGAGTGCGATCACGCCGTCGGCATAGCTCGACTTCCACGTCTGACATTTGGACTCGTGCCACTCGCGCGCGGTCGCCTCGAACGAGTTCGTTCGGCGCAGCCCAGCCTCGAGCTGCACACGGCGCTTCTCCTGGGAGGGGTCCAGTCCGCCACGGATTTGGTCTTTGATGGCATCACGTGCTTTGCGCGCAGCTAGCAGCGACACGGTCGGGTAGATGCCGATGACATGTACCCGTTCCTTGCCGTCGACGCGGTACTTCAAGTGCCAGTATTTGGCGCCGCTCGGGCGACGCGAGAAGATACATGCCTTGGCCGTCACGCGCGCATTGGCGGCGCGCATCGCGGCCGTCAGTCAGGGACATCGGGAAAGCGGGGTATCTCGATAACCGATTCGTCAAGAAGTGCCTCGAAAAGCACCCCGCGGCTCGCGAATCGATGGCAAAGCCTTGCCGTCGATGGAACGGAACTAACACTGGCCCCACCCCGGCCTGCGTATTAGTAGACGATGGGCAGCGTGACCCGGATAGTTGGCCCCCCCACGAGGAATCGAACCTCGATTTCAGGTTTAGAAGACCCGTGTTCTATCCGTTGAACTATGGGGAGGCGAAGGCGTGATTGTACGACGTACCGGCCACACCGAGCCGGGGGCCGGAATTATACCCGATCCCCCGCGCGCCGGAACGCAGGCGTCAAACCGGTTGGCCGTGCACCATGAACCAGGCAAAGCAACCGAGGCCCGCCAATACGCAATACACGCCGAACGACGCCAACCGGCCCCGCCCTTCGAAATAACGCATCAGGAAGCGCACGCTTAAATAGGCGGCGATCGCAGTCAGCACGCCGCCCACCAGCGCGTTGCCCAATTGGCCGGGAGCATGAAAAAGTTTCGGAACTTCGAGCAGCCCCGCCGCGAAAATAATCGGCGTGCCGAGCAAGAACGCGAACTCGGCCGCGCGCTCCGCCGTCAATCCCGCCGCGTTGCCGGCAATCATGGTCAGGCCGCTTCGCGAGAAGCCCGGAATCAGTGCGCCGATTTGCGCCAAGCCGATCAGGAACGCCTGCTTGAACGTCAAGTCCTCGGGCGGACGATGAGCGCGCGAGCGCTGCAGCCGATCCCCCAGCCAAAGCAGGACGCCGTTCACCACCAGGGCCAGCGCGACAATCCGCAAGTCATGAAAGAGCCGCTCAAGCCGCTTTTCCAGCAGCAGGCCGACGAGCCCTGCCGGAATCGTGCCGATGATGAGCGCCCACATCATATGGCCCTCTTCGCTGCGTCGCCCAGCCAAGGTCCCGAACCAGCCGGCCACGAGCGCCACCCAGCGCTTGCGGAAGTACCACAGCAACGCAAACGCCGTACCAAGATGCAACGCAACCAGGAAAGGAATCAACTGCGGCGCATGCTTGTCGATATGGATGCCAAGCAGCGCCGGCGCAAGCAGCGTATGCCCAAGGCTGCTGACCGGGAACAGTTCCGTGACGCCCTGCAGGACGCTTAGAAAAAACAAAAACCAAAGGCTCACGCGTCGATCCTTTCTTTCTACAAGTTGGGGGAAAATGAGGAAAATTTCGGCCGTCCGCCACCCGGCAGCCATCCGATCGCGACCGATTATGCCTAGCGAGGAGAAATGAGCCAAGCGAAGAAAACATTTTTTTCAGCCCAAATACCGCGCAAAAACGTCATGGCTCAGTCATAATTCAGCAGGATAATCGTTGCGGCGTAAACGTTTTCAGGCCCAGCACTACCGGACTGTACAGACAGCAATGAAACATACAATCAAAGATGTAGCCGCGTACGCAGGCTTTTCCATCGCTACCGTCTCTCGCGCGATCAACGCACCTCATACGGTGAACCGGGTCACGCTCGCGAAGATTCGCGAGGCGATCGAGGCCCTGCAGTTCAGCCCGAGTCCGCTCGGGCGGCAACTGCGCGGCGAACGCACGCGCCTCATCGGCGTCGTGCTGCCCACGCTCGCCAATCCGGTCTTCGCCGAATGCCTCCAAGGCATCGACGAACTCGCTGCGGCCCAGGGCTATCGGCTGATGCTGATGACCACCCAATACGATGCCGCGCGCGAGCGTCATGCGATCGAGACGCTGCTCGCACAACGCGTCGAGGGGTTGATCTTGACGGTAGCCGATGCCGATACGCACCCGCTGCTCGACGAACTCGACCGAGACGGCAAGCTCTACGTGCTCATGCACAACGATACGGTGCGGCGCCCGTCGGTATCGGTCGACAATCGCCGCGCGGCCTATGACGGCGTGCGCATGCTGATCGAGCACGGCCACCAGCGCGTCATCATGCTGGCCGGTACGCTGGCCGAGTCCGATCGCGCCCGCCTACGCTATCGCGGCTACTCGGAAGCCATGACCCAGGCGGGGCTGACGCCCATGCCCGCGCTCGAGGTGGATTTCAACGCCGACGAGCTCGCCCCCTCGGTGCTGGCGCATCTCACTTCAGGCCCCGCTCGGCCCACCGCGCTCTTTTGCAGCAACGATCTGCTCGCGATGGTCGTCATGCGCGGTCTGCGCCGCGCGCGTTACAGCGTGCCCGAAGATATGTCGATCCTCGGCTTCGACGGGCTCGCCATGGGCGAGCTGCTTTCGCCGCCGCTCTCGAGCATCGGCACGCCCAATCGCGAAATCGGCTGTGGCGCGTGGCGTCGCTTGATGGCCCGCATCGAGGGTGCCGACGACGGCGAATCTTTGTCCCTCACGCTGCCGCATATGTTGCGCAAAGGCGCGACCATCGCTGCCCTTTCCAGCGCAGCGGGCGTCGCCCTGCCGGCCCATCCCGCCGCGTAAGCGGCAGGAAGCAGCGGCTTCTGTTTGTGCGCCCGGCCCTCGAAGAGGGGCCGGTGCTGTGTCCCCACGACGTCCAAATCCCTCTCTTTCTCGTCCCGTAAGGAGACCTTAAGTGATACGTCGCACATCCAGCCTTCACGCCCGTCTCATCCGCCTCGCCGGCGCGGCAGGCGTGCTGCTTGCATTCGCCGGCGCATTCGCCCCGGCAGCGCATGCGCAACAAACGGCCATCTGTTACAACTGCCCGCCCGAGTGGGCAGACTGGGCCAGCGAACTGAAGGCGCTGCAAGACAAGACGGGCATCCGCGTGCCGTCCGATAACAAGAACTCGGGCCAAGCGATCGCTCAGCTGATCGCGGAACAAAAGAGCCCGGTGGCCGACGTCGTCTACCTGGGCGTGTCCTCAGCGTTTCAAGCGAAGGACAAGGGCGTGATCCAACCGTATAAGCCTGCGCACTGGGACGACATCCCCGCGGGGCTGAAAGATCCGCAAGGGTATTGGTTCGCGATCCACTCCGGCACGCTCGGTTTCTTCGTCAACAAAGACGCGCTCGAAGGCAAGCCCGTTCCGCGCTCCTGGGCCGATTTGCTCAAGCCCGAGTACAAGGGGATGGTCGGCTACCTCGATCCGTCCAGCGCGTTCGTCGGCTATGCAGGCGCTGTCGCCGTGAACCAGGCGCTCGGCGGCTCGTTCGACAATTTCGAGCCGGCTCTGAACTGGTTCGCCAAGCTCAAGGCCAATCAACCCATCGTCCCGAAGCAAACTTCCTACGCGCGCGTGCTCTCGGGTGAAATTCCGATCTTGCTCGATTACGACTTCGACGCCTATCGCGCCATGTACAAGGATCATGCGAACGTCGCGTTCGTGATCCCCTCCGAAGGCACGATCTCGGTTCCGTACGTCATGAGTCTCGTGAAGGGCGCGCCCCATGAGGCCAATGGCAAGAAGGTGCTCGATTTCGTGCTGTCGGACGAAGGCCAGAAGATTTGGGCCGACGCGTTCCTGCGTCCCGTGCGTGCGAGTGCGATGAGCAAGGAAGCAGCCGCCAAATTCTTGCCAGCCAGCGATTACGCGCGGGCGAAAACGGTGGATTTCGCAAAGATGGCCGATCGGCAGCACGCATTCGGCGAGCAATATCTGAAGGTCATGCACTAGGGCTTACCGGCTTACGGGCTGACAAGCGGCACGATCGATCGGCACTACCCCGTCGCGCGCGCGGCGCTTCTCGCTCCCAGCACGCGCGCGCACCTCGTCCTACCGATACGGCCTCTCGACGAGCGGTCATCACCATGTACGACATCACCTTTCCACTTCGCTGGCGCATCGCGTTGCTCGCGCCGGCGCTTGCCGTCTTCATCGCGTTCTGGCTGCTGCCGATGGCCGTGCTCGTCGACGTCAGCGGCAACGGCCATGCAATCGCCACCTATCGCGCACTACTCACCAATGCGCGCTACATGCATAGCCTCATCGCCACGGTCGTCCTCTCGGCGGCGGTCACGTTAGCCACGCTCGTGCTGTCGGTGATTTCGGGCCTGCTGCTCGCCCGCCGGGAGTTCCCCGGCAAGCGCTCGCTCGTGGCCCTGCTCACGTTTCCGCTCGCGTTCCCCGGCGTGGTCGTCGGCTTCATGGTCATCATGCTCGCCGGTCGCCAAGGGCTCATCGGCATGCTCTCGCAGAAGCTCACCGGCGATCGGTGGGTGTTCGCCTATTCGATGAGCGGGCTCTTTCTCGGCTATCTGTACTTTTCGATTCCACGCGTGATCGTCACCGTCATGGCGTCGGCTACCAAGCTCGATCCTTCACTCGAAGAAGCGGCGCGCTCGCTCGGCGCCTCGCCCTGGCAGATCATGCGCGATGTCGTCTTGCCGGGCCTCGCGCCGGGGCTCGTCGCGGCAGGCGCCATTTGCTTCGCCACCGCCATGGGTGCGTTCGGCACCGCCTTCACACTGGCCACCGACATCGACGTATTACCGATGACGATCTACACCGAGTTCACGTTGAACGCGAACATGATCACCGCGGCCGGGCTGTCGGTCATTCTCGGCATCGTCACCTGGCTGGTGCTCGCCATCGCCCGCAGCGCGACCGGCTCCGCCGTCGCCGCCACCGCATGAGGCCCCGATGAATCAGCTCACCCATACCGTCGGCTTCGATCGCCAGCCATCCTGGCTGGCCGAGCGGCTGGCCCCGCGCAAATGGCTTGCACTCGGCCAGTGGCTCGTCACATTCGGCCTGTGCGCGTTTCTTGTCGTGCCGGTCGTCATGTCGATCCTGGCGGGCCTCACGGTCAACTATTTTCGCGGGCTATCGAGCGGGCTCACGCTGCGCTGGCTTGCCGAAGTCTGGGCGCAATACCACGGCTCCGTCTTCCTTTCGCTCGAAGTTGCCGCGGCCACGCTGGCGGTCACGCTCGCAACCGGCGTGCCCGCCGCCTACGCGCTCGCGCGCAGCAAAACGCGTTGGGCCCGCCTCGTCGAAGAACTGCTCGTGCTGCCGATCGCGCTCCCCGGGCTCGCCTCCGCGCTCGCGCTCATCGTCGTCTACGGCGGCTTCACAGCCTTTCGCATGAGCATCGCGTTCATCGTCGTCGGCCACGTCGTTTTCACGCTGCCGTTCATGGTGCGCGCCGTGGCAGCCGTCGCGGCAAGCGCGGACCTGCGCACGCTCGAAGAAGGCGCGGCCAGCCTCGGTGCCACGTTCGCGCAGCGCTTTTTCACGATCGTGCTGCCGAATCTGAAGCCGGGCATCGTCGCGGGCGCGCTCGCGGTCGTGACGTTGTCGATCGGCGAATTCAATTTGACGTGGATGCTGCATACGCCGCAAATGAAAACGCTGCCCGTCGGTCTGGCCGATACCTACGCTTCGCTGCGCATCGAAGTGGGCAGCGCCTACACGATTCTGTTTTTCGCAATGACGATGCCGTTGCTCGTCGCCATGCAGCGGCTGGGCGGCGGACAGGTCGAGCTCATGCAGCGCGCCGATGCCGCCAAGCGTGTCGCGGCCAAGACGGACTAATTTTCGCTCTACTCGCCCAGATGAAATTCATTCCGGTCCCCATCGTCCTCACGCAGTGCGCGAAGACATTCCACGGCACGCGTGTGCTCGAACCGCTCGATCTCTCGATCGACGCGGGCGAGACACTGGTTCTGCTCGGCCCGTCGGGTTGCGGCAAAACCACAACGCTGCGTATCGTCGCCGGCCTCGAAACGCCCGATGCGGGCGGCACCGTGCGCTTCGGCGACGACGACGTCACGCGGCTGCCGATCGAGCGGCGGCACGTCGGTATGGTGTTTCAAAGCTACGCGCTATTTCCGAATCTGACCGTCCGCGGCAACGTGGGCTACGGGCTGAAGATCGCCAAAACGGAAGCGGCGCTCGCCCGCCGAAGGGTGGACGAATTGCTTGCGATGATGCGGCTCGAAGCCCACGCCGACAAACCCATTCAGCAGCTCTCGGGCGGCCAGCGCCAACGGGTCGCGTTGGCCCGCGCGTTGGCTCGCGAGCCGCGCGTGCTGCTGCTCGACGAGCCGCTGACCGCCCTCGATGCCCGTCTGCGCGATGCGCTGCGGCGCGAGATGAATACGCTATTGCGCGGGCTCGGCGTCACCACCGTGTATGTGACGCACGATCAGGCCGAAGCCATGGAGCTCGGCGATCGCATCGTCGTCATGAGCGCGGGCCGCATAGAACAGATCGGCACCCCACGCGAGATCTACTATCGTCCGGCGAACCGCGCCGTCGCGCAGTTCGTCGGCACGATCAACCGGCTCGCGGGGCACCGGCCGAGCGATCCGCAGGCCGAACTGTTCTTCCGTCCCGAAGATGGCCGGCTCGTGGATCCGACAAACGCGTCGCTGCGCGGGATCGTCGAGACGGTCTCGTTTCTCGGCGAACGGACGCGTGTCACCGTAACGGGTGCCGCAGCCGATACGCTCGTCATCGATGTCGCGGGGCGCAGCGAATGGGCGCCCGGGGCAACGGTCGGTATCGAAATTGCGCCCGAAGGGTTGATCGCGCTACCTTGAGCACGCACCGCCGAGAAAGATAAACACCGCTATAGGATCCCCCCATGCTATTGGCCCAAATCAGCGATCTGCACATCAAGCGCCCGGGCGCGCTCGCGTATCGGCGCGTTGACACGGCCGCCTACCTCGAGCGCTGCGTCGCGCGGCTGGTTGCGCTCGAGCCCAAACCGGATGCCGTGGTCGTCACCGGCGATCTCGTCGATTCGGGCAGTCTCGTCGAGTATGAGGCACTCAAGAAGCTGCTCGCGCCGCTCACGATGCCCGTGTACCTGATGGTCGGCAATCACGACGAGCGCGCCGCGTTGCGTGAGGTGTTCGACGATCACGCCTACCTGCGCGCCGGCGGCGAATTCGTCCATTACACCGTCGATGTCGGCCCGCTAAGGCTGATCGCGCTCGATTCGCTCATGCCGCAGCAAAGCAACGGTCACCTGTGCGAGGCGCGCCTGGCGTGGCTCGACGCTCAACTGGCCCTGGCCCGCGGCAAACCCGTCGTGCTGGCGCTGCATCATCCGCCGTTCGTGTCCGGCATCGAGCACATGGATCGCCAACGGCTCGATTCGGACTCGACCGAGCGCTTGGCCGCGATCGTCAGCCGTTACCCGAACGTCGAGCGTGTCGTTTGCGGTCACGTGCATCGCCCCATCTTCACGCGCTTCGCCGGAACGATCGCGTCCGCCGTGCCGGCCCCGGCGCATCAAGTGGCGCTCGATCTGCGGGAAAACGCGCCGTCCGCGTTCCGGCTCGAGCCGCCCGCCTTCGCGCTGCATCAATATGCGCCCGAAACCGGCGTCGTCACGCATCACGCTTATGTCGACGAAGGCGAAGGGCCCTTTCCGTTCTACGAGACGGACGGCACGCTGATCGATTGAGCCGATGCGGCCCATGTAAGCCGATGTGAGCGAGCCGATGGCGAATCGCACCAAGCAGCGAGATTCGTCGATCTGCGTGGGTTAAACCCGGTTAATCCGCCCGCCGCCGATCGAACCAAAACGAAAGCGCCACGCTCGCGAGGATGACGCAGGTCGACACGAGCGTGGCGCCGGTCACAGGCTCGCCGAGCGTGAGCGCCCCGAGCGCAACGGCCACGATCGGGTTCACATACATGCAGCTGCTCGCGACGATCGGGCTCGTATGGCGGATCAAAAAGCCATAGGCAACGTAAGCGGCCATCGTCGCCACGAACATCAGGTATAAGAACGCGAACAACGGGCCGAAGCCGAGCGGCCCGACGCGGTCGCCGGCCGCCACCGCGATCAGCGTCGAAATCGCGCCGCCCAGGCCGATTTGCAACGCCGTCGACAAGAATAAATCGGCGGGCAACGCGAGGCGGCTCGCAAGATGCGCACCCGCGGCCCAGAACAGCGCGGCGCACAGGATGACGATGGCGCCGCCCGTCGACGAGTTCGACGTGTCGCCGCGATTGAGGATGAAGATGCCAAGCAGGCCGAGCCCGACGGCCACCCACTCCCCTTTCGCGATCGGCCGGCCGGCGATGGCGGAAATGACCGTCGCGAACAGCGGCACCGTCGCGACCATGACCGCGGCGGTGCCCGTGCCGACGCTGCGCATGCCGAACGCGAGCAAGCCGCTCGAAAAACCGACGAGCAAGGTCCCGACGATCCCGGCATTACGGACTTCGACGAGTGTCGGCCAGACCATCGCACGGCGCGTCGCGAGCGCGAACAGCCCCATGCCCGCAATCAAGTTGCGCAACCCCGAGAGCAGCAGCGGTGGAAACGACTCGAGCGCGACGTGCACGGCCAGGTAAGCCGAACCCCACGCGAGATACACGATGGCAAGTGCGAGCGCGATGCGCCCGCCGTGCGTTCGCGGCAAGCGAAGCCGCTTCAGCATGCCGAGCGGCACCGTACGGGCGAAACGTGCGAGACGAGGCGGCATGTCGGACGGCGGGCTTCGGGGATGGCGCAAGCGCCGTTAGATTATTTCGCGCACACGTCGCCATTATGCAACGGTCGGCGACAGGAGCGGCCGGCGCGCATCGCTCCCTGCGCGCCATACGACAGGGCAACGTCGTCCACGGCGTGAGGCGAACGCGCCCGAGCCGGACGGCCGGCCCGCTTCGCGCCGGTTGCCAAAGGCGGGCCGCACGGTGTATCTTCTGCGTGCTAACGCGGGGGTCCTGCGTCGTGCCGTCGCACTCGGTACGCGCGGGTGAGAAATACCCTTTGAACCTGATCTGGATAATGCCAGCGCAGGGAAGCGTACGAGCTAACCTGCTCGACGCATCTTTCTCATCCGCTCGACCTTCCTGTCGTCTCCTGCATTAGCGCCCTAATTCAGGAGATTCCCATGAGTGCCAACCCGAAGTTCATTTCGTCCGAAGCGCACGTCGACGCAGCCGCTGTCGCCCCGCTGCCCAATTCGCAGAAGATCTACGTCACCGGTTCGCGCCCGGATATCCGCGTGCCGATGCGCGAAATCACGCAGGCCGATACCCCGTCGGGCTTCGGCGGCGAAAAAAATCCGCCGATCTACGTCTACGATACGTCGGGTCCGTACACCGACAGCCAAGCGAAGATCGACATCCGCGCGGGCCTGCCCGCGCTGCGCCAGGGCTGGATCGAAGAACGCGGCGATACGGAAGCGCTGCCGGGCCTCACGAGCCAATTCGGCCGCGAGCGCGCCGCCGATTCCGCCACGTCGTCGCTGCGCTTTCCTGGCTTGCACCGCACCCCGCGCCGCGCCAAAGCGGGCGCGAACGTCACGCAGATGCATTACGCCCGTCGCGGCATCATCACGCCCGAGATGGAGTTCATCGCGATCCGCGAGAATCAGCGTCGCGCCGAATACCTCGAAAGCCTGCGTGCGAGCGGCCCGAACGGCGCCAAACTCGCTCAGATGATGGCCCGCCAGCATCCGGGCCAAGCTTTCGGTGCGGCCGCGTTCGGCGCCGATGCCGCGCGCGAAATCACGCCCGATTTCGTTCGTGAAGAAGTCGCGCGCGGCCGCGCGATCATTCCGGCGAACATCAACCACCCGGAAAGCGAGCCGATGATCATCGGGCGCAACTTCCTCGTCAAGATCAATGCGAACATCGGCAATTCCGCCGTGACGTCGTCGATCGGCGAGGAAGTCGACAAGATGACGTGGGCGATCCGCTGGGGCGGCGACACGGTGATGGATTTGTCGACGGGCAAGCACATTCACGAAACGCGCGAGTGGATCATCCGCAACAGCCCGGTGCCGATCGGCACGGTGCCGATCTACCAGGCACTGGAAAAGGTGAACGGCAAGGCCGAAGACCTCACGTGGGAAATCTTCCGCGACACGCTGATCGAACAAGCCGAGCAAGGCGTCGACTACTTCACGATCCACGCCGGCGTGCTGCTGCGCTATGTGCCGCTCACGGCGAACCGGATGACGGGCATCGTCTCGCGCGGGGGTTCGATCATGGCGAAGTGGTGCCTCGCACACCACAAAGAGAGCTTCCTGTACGAGCACTTCGAAGAGATCTGCGAAATCATGAAAGCCTATGACGTCAGCTTCTCGCTCGGCGACGGGCTGCGTCCGGGCTCGATCTACGATGCCAACGACGAAGCGCAGCTCGGCGAACTGAAGACGCTCGGCGAACTCACGCAAACGGCGTGGAAGCATGATGTGCAGGTCATGATCGAGGGCCCCGGCCACGTGCCCATGCAGCTCATCAAAGAGAACATGGACTTGCAGCTGCAATGGTGCGACGAGGCGCCGTTCTATACGCTCGGGCCGCTGACGACCGACATCGCACCCGGCTACGATCACATCACCTCGGGTATCGGCGCCGCGATGATCGGCTGGTTCGGCACGGCGATGCTCTGCTACGTCACGCCGAAGGAGCACCTCGGGCTGCCGAACAAGGACGACGTCAAGGAAGGCATCATCACCTACAAGCTCGCGGCGCACGCGGCCGATCTGGCCAAGGGCCATCCGGGCGCGCAGGTGCGCGACAACGCGCTGTCGAAGGCGCGTTTCGAGTTCCGCTGGGAGGATCAGTTCAACCTCGGCCTCGATCCCGACAAGGCGCGCGAATTCCACGACGAGACGCTGCCGAAGGATTCGGCGAAAGTCGCGCATTTCTGCTCGATGTGCGGGCCCCACTTCTGCTCGATGAAGATTACGCAGGACGTACGCGACTTCGCCGCAGCACAAGGTCTTTCGGACGAAACCGCGCTCGCGAAAGGCATGGAGGAAAAGGCCGTCGAGTTCGTCAAGAGCGGTGCGCAGATTTATCAGCGGCAATAAGCGTGGCAATAACCGCGTCATTAATGCGGGAATAACGCTGCAGTAATGCTGTAAAACCGCTGCAATAATGCAGCACATAACGTAGCAATGGCGCGCAGCGAGTGGCAGGCATTCCCTCGCTCGCCGTGCGCTGAGCAAAACGATCGGGGCGCTGACGGCGCCCCGTTTTCGTTGATGCCCTGCCGGTGGGCTTCGCTGGGCCTGTTATGGGGGGCCGCCGTTGCCTGCTGCCTGATAGGTCGCCGGTCAATTTCTGCCATTCGTCTCGCGTTTCTTGCCGTTTCATCTCGCCGTGAAATATCGACGAAAGCGCGGTGATAAGATGCGTTTCGGTTATCCGCTTCTCCGAAACCGCCTCGATAAAAACATAGACACGCCTGTCACTCGAGACTCCCATGAAACCTAGCCATATCGTCCAATTGCTCGTGCTCGCCGCATTGTGGGGCGCATCGTTCCTATTCATTCGCGTAGGGGTTGCCGAATTCGGCGTTGCGCCGCTCATGGCCCTGCGCGTGGCGATCGGCGCCTTGGTACTGGTGTTGATGCTCGCCATGCGCGGTACGCCGCGCGCCTCATTCACGACGCTACGCGAGAAGGCCGTGCCGCTATTCGTCGTCGGCGTGCTTAATTCGGCCGCGCCATTCTGCTTGTTCGCATTCGCGGAATTGACGCTATCCGCGGGCTTGACGTCGGTCATCAATGCGACCACGCCGCTTTGGGGCGCGCTCGTCGCCTTCGTCTGGCTCAAGGATCGGCTCACGCCGCTGCGCACGCTCGGCATGCTCATCGGATTTTCCGGGGTAGTCTCGCTCGTCTGGGGCCAAATCGCCGCCCCGCACGGCGCCCTGGCACCTTCGCCCACAACCACGGCCCTCGCTGCGCTCGCCGCCACCTGCGCGGCATTGCTCTACGGCATCGCGGCCAACTATACGAAGCGCAACTTGGCCGGGGTCGATTCGCTGACGATGGCCACCGGCAGCATGATCGGCGGCAGCCTCGCGCTGATTCCGTTCGCGATCGCCACCTGGCCAGCCGGCCCCGTCTCGTTGCATGCCTGGGGGGCTGTCCTGAGCCTGGGCGTGGCGTGCACCGGCATCGCCTACCTCATCTTCTTCCATCTGATCAATGTCGCCGGGCCGGCGCGCGCGATCACCGTCACGTTCGTGATTCCCGTCTTCGGCATTCTTTGGGGCGCGCTGTTTCTCAACGAGCAGGTCAATGCGGGCATGATCGAGGGCTGTGCCATCGTCCTCGTCGGTACCGCGCTGGCCACCGGCGTCATCAAGCGGATCCCCGGCATGCGGCAACGGCGAGCGTAGCCCTCCTGCTTCCCGGGGCGCGTGGGCCATCCTCGTAGCTCGTAGCTCGTAGCGGCCCTCGTAGTTACCCTTGCAGCTACCGGCCTAGCCGCCGCGCCACCGCCCCCGCCCCCGGGAAACCCTCCTCCCCGGCCTTTTCTCCCCGCCGAAAGTACGGCGCTTAACGCTCGACGCGTGCGCGCTCCGTTCTTCTTCTCTCATCGGTCTGTCTCCGCACGTTCGTCCGACCTGGCGCGGTTTTACGCTGGGCTCGTTTCTTCGGCCCACACTTGTTACACTGCCCTTTCGTCATATGGACTACGTCCGCCATGCCAGATCTTTTCGTTCGCTACCGGTCGAACGGCTCGTCGTGCGCGAACGGCACGATCTCTTTCCGCGTCTGGCACGGCGCCCGCCGCGCGCCGCCACCGCGCGGGGAAGGGCGTCGCTCGTCATGTCCTCGAAGCGCAACCTGACGTTCGCCGGCATCTTGCCGCACCTCGCGCGCGACAGCCGCGGGTGGCACATCGTCTATCAAGGCGTGACGCTGCGCAGCGCCTTCCAGAGCGTCGTCTCGATCACGCATAAGCGTGTCGTGGGTTATGAGGCGTTGCTGCGCGCCAGCGATGCGAACGGACAAGCGATCGCGCCCGATCAATTGTTCGCCCGCGCCAAAGCCACGGGCCCCGCGCTCGCGCTCGAACGGCTCGCCCGCTGCGTGCACTTCGCGAATTTCGCCGAGCAAAACGTCGAAACGGGCTGGCTGTTCATCAACGCCCTGCCCCAGTTGCTGCGCGTGACACCGAATCACCGGGCGTTCACCGACGAATTATGCGATCACTTCGGCATTCCGCATCATCGGCTGGTGGTGGAATTGGTCGAGCAGCCGAGTACGGACGAACCGAACTTCGAGCGGATCGTCGAGGCGATGCGCGACCGCGATATGTTGATCGCCATCGACGATTTCGGCACCGGCTTTTCGAACTTCGATCGGATTTGGCGCATGCGCCCCGATATCGTCAAGCTCGACCGCTCTCTCGTCTCGCGCATCGCGGCGCCGGGTGCCGATCCACAATTCGCCACGCAGCTCGTGACGATGTTGCACCGGGCCGGCACCATGGTGCTTGGCGAAGGCATCGAATCCGAGGACGAGCTGATGACGCTGATGGAAGCCGACATCGATTTCGTTCAAGGGTTCTGGCTCGGCATGCCCGACATGTCGATCGCGGACGCCTGCCGCACCGCGCCCGGCCGCATCGAATCGATGTGGCAGCGCTTTCATGCGCGTTCGGCCGCCCTGCCGGGGATGCCCGTCGAATTCGGCAGTGTCGAGGAGGCCGTGCTCGGCGGTGCGCGTGCCTACAAGGCCACCGACGACCTCACGCTCGCCGCGCAGCACACGTTTCGCAGCCCCTGGGCGCGCCGCGTGTTCGTCGTGGATCGGCACGGCGATCAACATCAATCGTCGATCGCCTCGTCGCCGCACGCCGCAGCGGCACGCATGGCGCCGCTCTTTCCCGACACTGCAAGCAACTGGTCGCGGCGCGCCTACTTCAAACGCGCGCTGGCTGCCCCCGGGCGCGTCGCCGTCATGGGGCCGCACTACTCGCTGACCGAAGGCAAGGATTGCTATACCGCCGCTGTCACGATCGAGCGAGGCGGCGAAGTGGAAGTGTTTTGCGTCGATTTCGTCGCGAGCGTCCAGACACCGTCGACCAGCGCGGACTGATCGAGCGGGCCTCGCACTCGGTGCATCGCCGACCTCATTCGTCGATGCGGCCGCGCCCCGCTTTCACGCTCGAACGATGCGTCTTGCTCTCGAGACGCCGGACCGTGGAGGCGCGTGTCGGCCGCGTCGGAATCCTTGCGCGACGCGTCACGCTGACGCTTGCGATCAACTCTTCGAGCCGCGCGAGCGCCGCCGTCCGGTTCATCTCCTGGGTCCGATATTCCTGTGCCTTGAGTACGACGACGCCCTCGCGCGTGATGCGACGATCGTCGAGCGCGAGCAGCCGCATCTTCAATGCATCGGGAAGGGACGACGCGCGAATGTCGAAGCGCAGATGAATCGCACTCGATACTTTATTGACGTTTTGCCCGCCGGCGCCTTGGGCACGGACGGCCGTCAGTTCGACTTCGTGGGGTAAGACGTGATACCGCAAGGTCATTGCGCCTCCTGCATACGGGCGAACAATCCCGAATCGCGCCGCGTCGGGGTGGCGATGGCGGCGGCGAGCACGTCCTGCCCGCCCACGATTCGTATCGTTTTGCGCGCGCGCGTAATCGCCGTGTAGACGAGTTCGCGCGTCAGCACGCGGCTCTTCATCGCGGGCAATATCAGCGCCGCGTGATCGAACTCGGAGCCCTGCGATTTATGAACGGTCAGCGCGAACGCCGTATCGTGCGGCGGCAGCGCAGCGGGCGTCACGGCGCGCACGCCGCCGTCGGCCGCGCGGAAGTAGACGCGCAGTTGTCCCTCGCGCGTGGGCAACGCAATGCCGATGTCGCCGTTGAATAATCCCAACGCGTAATCGTTGCGCGACACCATCACCGGTCGCCCGGCGAACCAATTCGTGCCGACGAGCAGCGGTACGCGCGCCGAGCGCCGCACTGAATCGGCCATCTGCGCGTTCAGCGCTTCGACGCCGCGGGCGCCGAGCCGCGTGGCACAGAGGATGCGAAATGCGTTCAATGCGTCGAACAGCGGCGTGCAATCGGGCTCCGGCTGCGCGAGCGCTGCCGTCAAAGCCTTCACATAGGGCGCGAAGCCCTGCGCTAGACGGGCAAGCGTGTTAGGCGCCAACGATGGGCCGACGTCTTCATCGATTACGGCTGGCGCGTCGTGGCGCGAGACCTGATCGGCTTGTTCATCGTATCCGCTGAATAAGTCGGGCTCGTGTGGGGCCTTCTTCACCCCAAGCGAATCGAGCGCGGCTTCGATGTCGCCGCGCCGAATCGCCAGCGACAGCCGGCCGATGGCGGAATCGAGCCCGAAGCGATAGTTACGCTCGAGCCATACGACGCAATCGACGAGCGGCGCGGAGGCCGAGGCGGAGCGGATGCCGACAAAAGCGCGTTGTCGCCCTTGGGATGCGCCGCACGGCTCGAAGATGCACTGTCCGGTTCCGCGCTGCGGTCGATCGAGGTCGGTTCGTCGCGCTCGGCCATGACGCCATCGCCAGCAAAGGGAACGTCGGCCTCCGCTAGCCCCGTCCAAGCCCACGCCTCGTCGATCGGCTCGGACGCCGACTCTAGCCCGTCGAACAGCGCGTAGGCTTCGTCGTCGTTCGACACGGTGTCGAGCGGCAAAGCCGCCGTGTCGCGCAGGCCCGCCTCAAATTCGGGGCGCGGCAACGCCGCTTGCACACGCGCCGCATCGACGCTCGTGGCCCGAGCGATCCGCGCGATGCCGGCCTCGCTGAACGACGGGCTGGCACTCAGTTCGGCGAAGACGGCGCCCGCTTCGACCGCCGCAAGCTGATCCTTGTCGCCAAGCAGGACGAGGCGCGTCTCGGGTGCCAGCGCATCGAAGAGTTGCGCGGCCAGCGTCACATCGATCATCGACGCTTCGTCAATCACGAGCACGTCGTACGGCAGCGGATTGTCGCGACCGTAGCGCGCCCGCGTCCCTTGCCCGAGGCCGAGCAGCCGATGCAGCGTCTGCGAGGTGCGCGGCAAGCGCGCCGCGATCTCGTCGGGCAAGCTCGTCGCACGCGCAAGCAGCGCCTCTTGCATCCGTTGCGCAGCCTTGCCGGTGGGCGCGGCCAACGCGATCGTCAGCGTGGGATGCGCGTCGAGCAGACAAGCGAGCATGCCGACGACGGTCGTGGTCTTGCCCGTGCCCGGCCCGCCGCTGACGACAGTCAGCCGGCCCGATAACGACAAGGCCGCCGCCGCGCGTTGCCAATCGACTTCAGCGGCATCGGGCGGCCCGAAAAACCGTCGGAGCCGTGCCTCCAGTTGGGCCGGATCGTCTTCCGGCACCAGCGGAGCATTCCGCCCATCGGGATCGGCCAGCGCCGCCGCATGCGCGACGACGGCAGCCGCTAGCCGCCGCTCATCGTCGTAATAGCGCGCAAGATAAAGCCGCCCGTCGCCATCGACGACGAGCGGCCGCAGCGCCGCCGTATCTTCAGAACCGTCCGAGACGACACCGCTCGCGCGCAGCGCAGCGGTAGCAGCATCGACGGTATCCCCATAGCGCTCGGCCAGGCGCGCGAGCGAGACGCAGACGTGTCCGGCAGCGGTCGCGCGACTGGCCGCGAACGCGGCGCGACGCGCCCACGTCACGGCAGACGGAGCGGCGCCCAATCGCCGAGCGAGTGCACCGAGCCGGCGCGCGAACCCTTCGGCCAGCGCCGCGCCGAACTCCCCGCCCTCGCCCGCGAACGCGGGCCGCAACGAAGCTGCGGGCGAACTCATGACAACCTCCACGGGCGAACGATGTTCATGACACGCGCCCCGCACTCATCAGCGCATCGAGCGCTTCGATCAATTCGCGCGCGGGCTTGCGCACATACACGCCGGCCGGCAACGCCCCGTCGCGCCACGCGGGCCGCACGCCCCGTATAAATAAATAGCTGTAGCCGCCGATATGCGCGTCGTAGTCGTAGCCAGGACGGCGCGCCCTCAAGTAGCGATGGACCGCTACCGTATAAAGCAGCGCTTGCAGGTGGTAAGCATGGTGCGCCATCGCGGCTTCGAGCGCGGCCGCACCATAGCTCGGAGCGCTCGCGCCCAAGTGATTCGACTTCCAATCGATGATCCAAAACCGGCCCTCGTGCTCGACCACCAAATCGATGAACCCTTTCACGTAGCCCGCGAGCATGCCGGCCTCCAGCGCTACGTCGGGATAGCCGTGACGCGCGAGCAAGCCGCGCAACGCCGACAATTCGAGTGAGGGCGACGCGAACAAAAAGGGCCATTCAGTCAGCCGCCGCACGGGGTCGAGCGCCGCGAGCGTCATGCCGGGCGCGACCTCGGTGGCCGTCACGTCGGCGATCAGCCGCGCCATCATCGCCGGCAGCCGCGCCGTCATTTCAGCATCCGCGGCGACGGGCCGCTCGAGCAATGCGCGCTCGATCGCAGCCGGCCACGTGGACGGCTTGGAGAAATCCGCCAATTCGAACATCCGGTGCAGACATTCGCCGGCCGCTGCGCCGCGCGGAAAGGCCAGGATATCGTTAGCCTCCAGCAGTTCGGCCGCTGTCGGCGCAGGCTGCGCGTTCGATGGCGCCCAGGCCGGCTCTGCCGTTACCGTCGCGCCGGCCGCTTGCTGGGCGGCGGCGAGCGCATCGTGATCGGGCCTGGGTTCGTCGTCGATCGTTTCGTTCGCATGCCGAGCGCCGGCCGCCGCCAACGAGCTAAAGCTCGCGATGCGCCAACTCTCGCTCAGCGGCCGGCGCGGCCTGCGTGCCGTCAACCGCCTGCTCGACGCGGTTTCTCTCGTGAGCGGCGTGCGCCTAGCGGGCGTCGGCAACGGCGCGAGCGTGATCGTAGCGTCGCCCAGCGCGCTCCAGGCCACTTCGATTGCACTGTCGTCGGGAGGATCGTCCAACCAGACTTCGAACGAGCGGCCATCGCCTGCCACGAGCCAATTGAGCACACTGCGGCGCGACTCCTTCGTCGAACGCGAGGACAAATACGCCCCGGCGACGACGTAGCAACGGTGAACCGCTCGCGTCAACGCAACATACACAAGCCGGGCGCGCTCGGCCGCTTCCTCGCGTGCGGCTTCGGCGTCGGCGCGCTCCGCCTCGGCGCCTTCGCAGCCGTAATGGAGGACGGCACGCGCACCCGTCGGCGCTTCGTCGTGATACTCGCTCGCATCGGGCAAGCCGGTACTCGATCCAGCCATGCGCGCACCGTCGCCGAGAAACGGACAAAAGACGACGGCATACTCGAGCCCTTTCGACTTGTGGACCGTCACGATCTGCACGAGATCGCGATCCGATTCGAGCCGCAATTGCGCTTCTTCGCCGCCCCCGCGCGCGCGCTCGGCCGCCAGCCAGCGCAACGTCGGCGTGATGCCGGGACGCAGGGCCGCCCGCGAGGCAGCCAACTCGGCCAGGTGGTTGACATCCGTCAGACGCCGTTCGCCTTCGCGGCCCGCGATCAGCCGCTCGCCGATGCCAAGCTCGCGCGTCATCGTTCGCCACATCGTCGCGAAGCCACGCTCGAGCCATAGCGATCGGTAACGCGAAAATCGCTCGACCCAAGCGGTGGCCTCGTCGGCGTGCGCCTGCGCCGGCGCATCGGCAAGCTGCGCCAAACGCGCCAGCGCCTGCGCATCGAGCCCGAACCAATCGGCTGCGAGTGCCGCCCGCAACCGACGCAAGTCGCCGGGCGCATCCACAGCCGCGAGCACGCGTTCCAGTTGCTCGGCATCGAGCGTCGCGAATACGGACGACTGCGCGAGTTCGACGCTGCCCACGCCCCATGCGGCGAGGACGCGTTTCATCAAGCTGCCCTGCTTGTGCGTCCGCACGAGGATGGCAATGTCGGCCGGGGCCAACGGCGCCGCGCCAAGCGCGACGCTACCGTCGCGCGCACCGCGCAGCAAACGCACGATTTCTTGCGCACAGGCTTCGGCGGCCGATCGCTGTGCGTCGCGCTTGAGCAGCGTCGCCTCGCCCGAGGGCAGCATCCAAACGCGCAGCGCACCGTCGGCATCTTGCTCACGCGCGGGATCTGCGTCGTCGATCAGCGGGGGCCGCGCGCGCGCGGCAGCCTGCACCGGCGCGTAGTCGAGCCCTTCCAGCACGAACGCGCGCGGGTTGGCGCCGAAGATCCGGTTGCACGCGGCGACGAGCGGTGCCGTCGAACGCTGGTTGACGGCGAGCGTATAGCGCGCCGTGGCAGCCAGGCGTGCCGCCAAGTAGGTGTGGAGATCGGCGGCGCGAAAGCTGTAGATCGCTTGTTTCGGATCGCCGACGAGAAAGAGCGGTCCCGCCTGCCCATCGCCGCCCGGCCCCGCGAAGATGCGCTCGAAAATCGCGAATTGGAGCGGATCGGTATCTTGGAACTCGTCGATCAGCGCGGCCGGATAGCGCGCGCGCAGCGTCTGCGCCAACCACGGATGTTCACTCAGCGCACCGTGCAGATTCGCGAGCAAATCGTCGAACGAAGCGAGCCGGCGCGTACGCTTCATCGATGCGAGCAAGCGCGGCGCCTCATCGAGCCATACCGCGAGCAAGGCGAGCCAGCGCCTGCGATGTGCCGCGTCCGCAGCTTCGGCCGCGGCAGCGAGCGTATCGGCCAGCGCGAAGAACGGATGGTCGGGCGGCGCGAATTTCACCTTCGTTGCCTTCGCGAGCGCCGTCGCGGTCAGCTTCAACGCCTCGCGTGCGGGCGGCGCGTGGCAATCGCCTTCCGCGAAGTACCGGCCCCATGCATCGAGCGCTGCCCGTACGGCTTCCGGCTTGTGCGACGTTTGCTTCAGCACCGCCTGCGCGTCGGCCAACAATCGCTCGATCGATTCGCGCTCCGCATGCCACAGTGCGCACGCCGCATCGAAGCGCGCCCGCGCATCGTCGTCGCCCGGCGGTTCGAGCGAGGGCGCCGTGGTACCCGTGGCGCCCCAGCGCAACTGCGCAAGCGGCTTTTTTAGGCGACGCGCGAGCTGCGCATCGAGTTCCAACGGCGTGGCCCCACGCGCGACGAGCCATGCGGCGAAAGCGGGATAGGCGGCCGCCACCGGCTCGACGCGCTCGCGCCAAAAATCGAAGGCCAGTTCGAACCGCAGCGATGCGTCGTCGGCCTCCATCTCGAACGCGAACGGCATCGCGGCCGCGAACGGCGCCTCTTGCAACGCTCGCTGACAAAACGCATGGATGGTATGAATCGCCGCTTGATCGAAGGTCGACAACGCGCGGCGAATGCGCTTGCCGGCCTGCGCACGATCGAGCCCGCCGGCGCCGAGCGTCGTCGCGAGCAACTGCGCGACGAAAGGATCGGAGGACGGAACGTCGACATCGTCGGCCATCTCGATCGCGCGAGCCAGCTCCGCAAGACGGCCACGGATCCGCTCGTGCAGCTCGGCCGTCGCCGCCTTCGTGAAGGTGACGACGAGGATTTGATCGGCGTTCAGATCCCGTTCGAGCAAGAGCCGCACATACAGTGCGCAGATATTCCAGGTCTTGCCGGTCCCGGCCGACGCTTCGATTTGGTTGACACCGGCCAGCTCGCATCGGAATACATCGAGCGGCTCCGGCAGCGACGGCACGGCGGTGAAACGGTCGCGCTCGCTCATGCATCGGCTCCGGTCAAATGCGCTTTCATCGGTTCGAAGACGATGCGCGAGAGCGCGCCGAACGGCGCGTCGAGCGTGAGGTCCTGCCCGCGCCAGGCGATCGTCAGCACGGGATCGTCGGATTCGCCGCGCACGCGGTCGCTGATCCACACGCCGAGCGCCTCGGAATCGCCGCTATTCGCCTTGGCCCATGCGCTTTTCGGAAAGAAACGCAGCGGCATCCGCCGTCCGGTGACGAACAACGCGACAAGCGGCGACAGATAATCGAGCGGCGCCTTCACGGGCGAGAAGGCGAAGCGATCGGTCGCACCGTACCACACCGTCCGGCACGGCCCTTCAGGCTGCGCCGCGCAGTAGGCGAGATGCGCGAGCCAGGCGTTCAGATATTCGCGCGCGTTCGGGCTCGCATAGCGGTAGAGCACTTGGCCCGCGTCGGTCACGCGATTGAGCGTGCCGTGGAGGTGCAACGGCGCCGCATCGTGCAATGCTTCGCGCAACAGCGCATCGTGTTCGCCGAACAGCGCCACGCCTTCCGTTTCCGGCCAGCGCGGCGCCACATGCAAGGTGAACGGCAATCGCGCCGAGCCACCTGCGAGCGCCGCGCGTACGTTGCCCGCCAAGCGAACCAGCGCACCAAGCTCGCGCCGTTTAAGGACATCGCCCGTGGCGCCCGCGGGCAACTCGGGGCTCGTTTGCGCCACGCGCCACGCACGTGTACGCGAAGCCTCGTCGTCGCGCTCGATCAGCCGCGGCAGCAATCGCTCGGCGAGCGCATCGCGGCCCGTGTAATCCAGTTCGAACGGTTCGACTTCGAGCAACTCCCCTTTCGTCTTGTCGAGCACGACGCCGAGCCGCTCGCGCAACAACGCACGCGCCGGATGCTGCCAAAAGCGCTGGAAATCGGCGAACGCAACGGGCTCGCGCGGCTCGCGTGACTCGGGCGGCAGCGGGCCTGCGAAAAACGGCACCGCGACAGGTTCGGCATCGGCAGCAAGCTGCGTCGCGAGACGCGCGCGCTCGGCGTCGTAGGTAAACAGCGCACCGTGGTGGCCGTCGAAATACGCCGCGGAGAACGGCTGCAGCGGATGATCGACGATAAACGCGCGGCGCGCCGCTTCCAGGGCGGCGGGCGGGGCATCTTCGCCCGCCTTCGCGCGCGCCAGATGATCGAGCAGTTCGTCGACGAGCGCGGCCGGCGGCAGCGGCGCGTTGTCGCGAATGCTGCGCCCGGTGTAGCTGATGAACAAGCGCTCGCGCGCGGCGAGCAGCAGATCGAGGAACAGATTGCGTTCGTCGGCGCGCCGTTGGCGGTCGCCCAGTTGCGGCAGCACGGCCATCAGGTCGAACTCGTCGGCCCGCGCGAGACTCGGCAAGACGCCGTCGTCCATCCCGATCACGCAGATCGCCCGATACGGCAGAGCGCGCAAGCTCGTTAGCGACGAAAACGTCACCCCGCCCCAAGGCACCCCGCCGTGGGTTGCGTCATCGAGCGCGACCGTCAGCGCCGAGCGCAGGACCGCGGCTGGCGCCAATGCGTCCCGCGCACCGTCGCGCATGGCCTCGAGCGCTTTTTCGACGGCGTCGCGCACGCTCGCCAACGCGTCGGCGAACGGCGGCGAGGGATCGAACGATCGCGCCAGCACATCGGCCAGCAGCGCGCTCCAATCGTCGCAGGTCATGGGCTCGCGCGAGCGGCGCACGAAGCCGTATAGATCGTCGACGAAGCGCGCCAGACGCCCCAGCAATTGCGCGTCGGCACCGCGTGCACCGGGAACCGGCAGCCACGCATCGACGGGCTCGCCGTCGTCCGGCATCGCATAACCGAGGAAGAGCCGCGTCAGCGCATCGGCGAAAGTGTGGCGCGCACCGCTCATGGCGTGGGCCGCGGCCTCGCCCTCGGCGGCCGGCGCTTCGTTCGCGAGCCCGCGCCGCGCACCCGCCGCCGCCAGCCAGCCTTGCACCGTATCGAGCGCGATCGCATCGATGCCGTAACGCGCCGCGACGGCATCGATGCGGAGCCATTCGACAAGTTCCGGCGCGGCCACGCCACGCTCGGCCAACGCTAGCCAATCGAGCAGCACACGTGCGATCGGGTTGGCCTGGGACGGCGGCAAGCCGGTGATGCGATAGGGAATGCGCCCGCGCTCGTCGCTCGACGTGGTGCCGAAGACGGCGTCGATCAGCGGCGCGGCGGCCGCCAGATCGGGGCAGACGACAAGCACATCGGCCGGCCGCAGCCCCGGCAAGGCATCGCCGGCGGCCGCGCCCGCATCGTCGAACCAACCGAGCAGCCGGTCGTGCAGCACCTCCAACTGGCGCGACAGGCTATGACAGACATGGACCTCGATCCCGCGCGTGCTTGCATGCGCGTCGGCATCCTTATCGAGTACGTCCGGCACCTCGGGCGCCGCCACCACCTCGGGCACCAAATCGAGAATGGCGTTCTGCACGCGGGCGAGCCAGTTCGGGGCCTCGTTCTCGGCGAAGCGGGTTGCCTCGCTCGACGCCGCGCCCTCCGTCAATTCATGCAACAGATGCAAGTGCGCCTGTGTTTGGCGGCCCCACTCGGCCAGCAGCGGATGACCGACTTCGTGGAAATCCAGCGCATCGGCGGCTTCGAGCGAGAGGGCGCGCTTCTCGGTCACGATGTCGAACCAGAATTGCCGACAAGGATTGAGCACATACAAGCGCACGTCGATCCAGCGCGAAAGCTCGCGCAACAGCGCGATGTGAAGCGGCGCGATCGTCGGCAACGCGAAGACGCTGACGGCCTGCGGCCATCCCGCGCGCATGACCGCATCGAGATCGAGCGTCCGGACAAGCTCGAGGAAGCGATGCGCGGGCGGAGTGGCATCGGCTGCGCCACCCCGATCGCGCGTCGGGTCCGCACCGTTCGACCCGTTCGCCTCGTCCACCGCGTTCGCCTCTGCAAGCTCGGCTAACACGGCTCGCCAGAGCCCGGCCTGCCAACGCTCGTCCTCACGGGCGGCGGCACTCGCGCCCGACATGCGCGACGGCGCCGCGCCGCCAGGGCCCGCCTCGAAGATAGACTGCCCCCGCTGCCAGCATGCGAGCCATTCGGGGCGGTAGGTCAGATAGTGATCGAAGACCGTCGCCACGCGCCGTGCCAACTCGTAGCGCATCGGCGCATCCGCCGCCACTAGGTAACTGCGCAAGCGCGGCGAATCGAGCCACGCGGCGGGATCGGCCTCCGTATCTTCATCCTCGGTGCCGAACCGCTGCGCGCCTTCCCCGAACAAGCGATAGCAACGCCAGGCCAGCCGCTCGGCGCCGAGCGGCGAATGCGCGGGCACGTCGACGATGCCACCGATTTGCGTCCACAGCCACTGCGCGAGATAGCTGAAATTCACGTTCGCGCAGATCCCGCGGCGCGACGCGAGTTCCAGTTCGAGCCGGCGCCGCACCGCCGCGCTGGGCACGACGATTTCCTCGCTCGTCCACGGATCGGTGGGCATCGCAGCGAGATCTTCGACGAGCGCTTGAACGAGCGTTTCGTACCGGTTCGAGTAGAAAAGTTGGAGCATTAACCTGTGGGGTTGGCGCTTCGCCCGATGGGGGCTGGGACCCAACGAGCGAGCGCAAGCCGGGGGGCGAAAAGCGTCAGGATAGCAAAGGCGCCGGGGCCTCGGCATGCGGCGGCCGCGCGCGGATGCCTGCGGGCGCACGAGTCGACCCGAGGAGGCAAGGCACACGCCCGCGCGGCCATGCCCGCCGCCCATGAAATACGTTAGACTCCACGCCAGCCCCCTGCCCGCCCCGTTCCCGCTGCCCGCTTCGAGATCGATGCGCTATTCCAAAGAAATCGAAAAATTTCTATACAGCCAATATTTTTTCGGTGGCCTGCGCGCCGCCATCGGCGTATCGCTTCCGGCTGTACTGTGCCTCGTGGTCTTCCATCAGGCCGACCTGGGCTTCACGATCTCCACGGGTGCGCTCGGCGCATGCGTGGTCGACATGCCCGGGCCGCTCAAGTACAAGCACAACGAAATGCTTGTCTGCAGCGTACTGGGCTTCGTGGCGGCATTGGCGACGGGGCTCGCGACGTTCAACGTCTTCGCGCTATGGGCGACCATCGTTGCGATGACGTTCGCGCTGTCGTTGACCGTCGTGTACGGCAATCGCTGGCCGCAAATTAGCTTCGCGACACTGTTCATGATGGTCATGACGCTCGAGGAGCACTTCACGCCGCTCAAAGCGTTGACCAATGCCAGTTGGATCTTGCTGGGCGGCCTGTGGTACACGTACTGGGCCACGTTCATTTCGCGGTGGCAGGCGCACCGGATCGAAAAGCAAGCACTGGCGGAAAACGTCTTCGCGTGCGCCGACTACCTGCTTGCGCGCGCCGATTTCTACGACATCGACGCGAACCTCGACGAATGCTATACCCGTCTCGTGGAAAAGCAGACGAGCGCCGTCGAGATGCAGGATGCCGCGCGCGCCATCGTCTTGCGCAATCTGCCGAAACTGCGCCGGGGCAAGCTCGATCCCCGCCGCGTCACGCTGTTCAACTTGTTCATCAACACGGTGGATTTGCACGAGCTTTTCGTCGGTGCGCACACCGATTACCCGCTCATGCGCAGCACGTTCGGCAATGCCGATTTGATGTTGTTCTTCCGCGATCTGATTCGCAAAGCGGCGAGCGATTTAGAAGAGATTGGTCTCGCCGTGCTGCAGAACCGGCGGCCCGATTCGCGCGCGCATGTCAAAGCGGAAATGCGCGCGATCGAGTACGAGATCGAACTCATGCGCAAGCAAGCGATGCCGGAGCGCAACCCTGAAGCCTACTCGGCCGCCTCGGCCACGTTCCGGCGCTTGTGGAGCGCGGTGCGCCTCATCGACAAAATGAAGAAAAGCGTCGGCAGCGAAACGCCGAACGTGCGGACCGAAATGCGGATCGACCATACGCTCATGCGATTCCTGTCGAGCCGGCGCGTTCCGCTGCCGCAGATCTTTTCGAATCTGACGATGGCGTCCCCGAGCTTTCGCCATGCGCTGCGCGTGACGATCGGCGTGGCCGCCGGGTTTTGGCTGGGGCGCTTGCTGCCGCTGACGAACGCCTATTGGATCGTGATGACGACGCTCATCATCATGAAGCCGGGCTACTCGCTCACGAAGCAGCGCAATACCCAGCGTATCGTCGGCACGGCGATCGGTTGCTCGGCCAGCCTCGCGCTGATCTGGTTCGTCAAAGCGCCGCCCGTTCTGCTCGTGTTCATGTTCGCATCGATGGTCATGAGCTACAGCTTGCTGCTGTTCAACTACGCGGCGAGCGTCGTATTCACGTCCTCCTATGTGCTGCTGCTGTTTCATTTGCTGGCGCCGGGCAGCATGCGCATCATCGGCGAGCGGGCTATCGACACCGCCATCGGCTGCGCACTTGCCATCGCGGCTAGCCATCTGTTCCCTTACTGGGAATATCGGCTGATGGGCAAGCTCGTTTCGGAGATGCTGGCCGCGACGCGTCAATACTTGGAGAGCGCTTGGTGGTGGGGTAACGTGCAGCGTCCCGCCGCGCCCCAGCCGGCCACCCCCGACGGCCAAGCCGTGGGGCTGCCGCCCGAGCCGGCCGGCGACGACGAGCGCGACTTCCGTTACCGGCTTGCGCGCAAGAACGTGCACATCGCCTTTGCGAATTTGGCGCAAGCGTTCCGGCGCATGATGCTCGAGCCGAAGGCACAGCAGCGGTTCGTGGCCGAGTTGAACGATTTGCTCGTGCAAAGCCATGTGCTGGCCGCGCATATTACGGCCGCCGCGCCGCTGTTGCGCAGCGTCGCGCAGAACGAGCCCGAGGGCTCGCCGGCGCTGCAACGCGTGTTGTCGTCGGTGCGCGAGAATCTCTCGCGCGCGCAAACGGGAGAAGCGCCGCCAGTCGATCAAGCAGAGACGACGAAACAGCTCACGCGTGAACTCGATACGATGGTGGTGGAGATCGAACGCGCGGGCACGCAGCCGGCCGAATTCGTCGGCGAGATCAAGCTGCTTGCGCTGCAGTGCAAGCAAATGCTCGCCGCGTCGTTTCTCATTCGGAAGGACGCGGGCGCGATCCGTCTGCCCGAGGCTTGACGGCCTCGGGGTGCGCTTACTGCGAAGCGCCCGACGCGCTGGCGGCGGTCGCGCTGCTCGTCACGGACGCCGGTGCTGTCGCGGCGGCGTTCTGTTCGTCGTACTCCCGCTTGCCCTTCATCGCGTTGAAAACGAAGGTGGCGATGACGAGCAGGACGACGACGACGACGAACACGGCGACGCGAGTCGTGGGGTTCGATTTATTCGATTGGCGCGGGTCGTTCATGGATGGGGAGGGTCGCGGTGTCGGCAAGGACGCCGTCGACTGAAAAAGAGTGAGACGAAAGCCGGCATTCTACGCGCATCGGCGGGGGGCAGTGGAGCGGCCATCGATTGCATACCCCGGGCGGCGGCCACAGGACGCGTCGTTCCCCATCCTCGAGGCATCCGGTGTCGCGCGCCACGTGGGTTCAAATGTTGAGCTCCATCACGGCTTGATCACGAGTTGGTCCGCCTTAATCCATCGAAGCAGATGTTTGCCGAACTGGCAGGCCATCGTCATCGGCCGGTCCTTCTGACAGACCTTCCACTGCCATACCGCCAGGGACGAATACGAAATTCCCCACCACCGTATGGCTTATCACTCTTCACGAATGTTGTCGAAATCGTTTCCCAATCTGTCGTCATGGTCTGGTACCCATAAATTAAAGCAGCCAGCAAAGCGAGGCCGGCTAAAAGTATCTTTCCGCGTTTCAATTTTTGCATGCTACTTTGCCAATAGACGGCTGAGCGCCTTGCCGACTACATCCATGTAAAAGTTGGCCTTGTTCGGCAAAACAACCTTGCCGCTATCGGCAGCCTGGTCCCACGTTCGCATGTCGCCCCACTCCTGGATATTTGGCTGCGCAGCGATTTTCATCAAATCTGAAATTGGAAGATCTGCGAGTCCGCCATCGAGATAAGCCATTGGGTGTGTTTTGAACGCAAAGGATTTGAACGTATCGCCGTCAAGTTCTAGTGCATACTTCTGCACCATCATCTTGAATCTACCGTTCCCAGGTTTCTTGCCACTCATTTGAATTTGATCGCCGCGCATATTCTGGCTAAGGCCGTCTTCCATGTTTGCCTGAAGATACCACCTAGCGCTGTTTAGCCACGCTTGCCCTTGTGCGCTCAATGTCGGATAGAGCTTTGCTCCGTAGGTTGAGCAGTAGTAGTAGCCGTAGCTGACGTAATACGACGGCGGTTTATGCCCGCACCCGATGTGCCGCATCATGAAGCTACCGTGACGCGACCAATCGCTATCGGTGCTTTCCGGTGCAATCAGCTGCTCGCGCCGATGCAGCAGGCGGCGTGCGACCTCCTTGTCCTTCCATGGGTCCCACGAGGTAGCGAAAGCCTTTACCGTTTCCCATGCGCTTGAAACGCTGACCTTTTCCACCGTTTCGAGGTACTCGCCATGCAGCGGCTGATAGTAGTATGGGCATTTCCCGATCATCGAGGGCGCGGCTGGCGGCACTTGCGGATTGCAGATCTTTAACTCTACCTTGGGGCGGACCTGGTACCCGCTCGGCGTCAGCAACGACGCTCCCGTACCCAAGACAGTGTCCTGCTTATCAGTCATCAATAGTTCTCCAAAAATTTAACGACGACGTCCTTAGGCACGTGACTCTGTGTCAGCCCGGTCTCTCCCACTTCGTTCGTAATACCCTGTGCAATCAGCTTGCCATCTGAGAACATTTGGAATTTCGTGTTGGCTGCCGGGATGTCCGTGCCAGCCCAATGCGCAACAAACGCTTGATCGTAGTTGCCGTCCGAACCAGGCATCGAAGGAAGGGTGCTGGACAATTGTGTCGGACCTGCAAACGAATGCTGCGCCCCTTTGACGTCAATCTTGCCCGGTGCATGAATTTCGTGTTGCCGTTCGAAATACGGATGTAGGCTCCGCCCGACGTTAACAATATTTCCTTCGCTGACGCGATCTCGATGTTCTCCGTCGTCGACAATACTTTCACCGTCTTCTGCGCTGTCAATTCGATTGCGTCCGACTGCGCCTGAATCTCAACCTTGCCTTTGGCAGCAAACAGCTTCATCCCCGCGTTCTGTACGAAGAGACTGATCTTCTCCGCCACACTCGCAAACAGCGATTTGCCGGCAGTCACCGACACGTTATGTGCCGCCGTGAGGGCGACATGCTCGCCGCCGCTGACATGTACCGTCGCAGGCGTCGTCGCTTGTACGCCTGCCGCACCGGCAAGCAATAGATGCGGTTCGCTCAACTCGGGAAACGACCCGTCGCCACCGCGAGCCGTCCGGCCTCGGATGCCGTCGACCTGCTTCTGTAGGGTGTCGGCCACGCTGCTTTGATCGCTGCCGCGATCCTGCGCCTGATGCTGTTGCGCTAGCTTACCGAGCGTATCTTGGAGTGCCTGCGCTTGCGCCAGCCGCGACGCGGGCTCACTCACATCCGATATATGCGAATTGCCCTTTGAACGAGCCTCGGTACTGACCAACATCCCCTTACCCGACCGAATCGCGCCCACCGCATCGGTACGCAACTCGAACCCTTCCCCGCGCGCATCTTGCCGGCCCTGCCAATCCTCGATGCGCGTAATGCTCCCGAGCGATAACTGACTAACAGCATGGTCGCTGCGCAATTGAGTTTGAATAGCGTTCGCGGTATCATCGAACACCAAGTGATTGCTGCGCCCGCCGCCCCGATTGCCGGTATTGCCCACGAGTTCACGGCTGCGAATACCCGTCAATGCGCGCTGATGCGGTAACCGCCATGCCGGCGGGTTCATCGCGCCCCCCACGCGACCCGTGACTATCGGGTGATCGGGGTTCCCATCCAGCCATTGAACGATGACCTCGGAGCCGATCCGGGGCAGCGCGCTCATGCCTTGACTGCCGCCCGCCCAGCCGCTCGATACCCGCACCCACGTCGTGCCATTGCCTTCTCGATCCCAATGAAATTGCAGCAGTACACGCCCGTACTCGTCGGTATATAAGCTCTCGGCCTCGGGGCCGACCACGATCGCGGTCTGCGGCGCCAGAATGCGCGTATCGACGCTATTGAATCCGCGCATCGGCCGCCACGGCGTGCGTTTGCTCACGCACGTAAACCGGTTGCTGTATGTCGCCTTCGCACCAACACCTTGAAGGTAGTTGTTCCCGGCGACATGATGCGCGAAGGTAATCAGATATTCATCGTCGAAAGAACTCTTGCTGATCGAATGCCCGAAGTGGTCGGTCAGCTGAAACCACCGTCCCGGCATCACAAAGCGGTTGTTGCCGGTCGCCTCCCACTGCCGTGCAATGGCCTCGATGGCTTCGATGCGGCGGCTGGTTTGCCACTCGCCATCTTCCTGCCCTGGGTGCGCATACGCGCCCGCATAGTCGTACCACTCAAGCTTTTGCCCGCGATCCTTCGCCCATGCATCGGTGCGCGCATTGACGAACCCGCCGGTACGCGCATTCAGATGAGGCATGGCCTTGAAGTCGGTCGTCGATTCCCCAATGTGCGTGGACGTGGCCTGTTGCATGACCGACCATGATCGGATCCCGTCCGCCTCCTGTGAACCTGCTTTGTCCTGGTAAGGAATCTCGGGGCTTTCACCATCGATGACCGGTTCCTGGCGCCCCGGATCGGAGATGATCAGCTTGTGCTGCGTTTCCGTGTGCTCGAACCAGTAGCACCAGCCCCAAATATTCCCAGCGCCGATGAACGTAGTTATGGTCGTGCTCGTCGAACTGGCATGCCATCGACATCGATCGGTCATTTTGGTAGACCTTCCACTGCCAGACCGCCAGCGTGCCGTAATCGGAGAAGATCGTGGCGGTTTGGCCGTGGATATCCTGATCCAAGAACAGCCGGTTGTTCTTGCGTAGCGTCAGATACCTTGTCCACGGGCCCATCTCGGCTTCGTAAAACACGATGCCGCCATCGGTCCGCACGAGCCGGAACGAGAAGATATGGCCGTTGAAATACCGGTAGCTGCCGTCGTCGCGCAGCAGTTTGACGGCGATAAGCTTGCCGACGAAGTCATTGGGATCGAGCTTCGCGTTATCGGACAGGATCTCGATCACGAATCGAAAATCGCGCGAGAGGGATTCCTCGCCTTCAAGGCGGTTCACCAATAGGATGTGGTACGGGGCGTTGTCGTCCGGGAACGACAGCGTCAATAGCCGATTGCGCTGCATCCCCGCGGCGATCTTTCTGAGATCTTGGACAGACAAGTTTGTATTCATTGGCAAGCCTGACAGAAGAAGCCGGCATTCAGAGGCGGGCGATTTTACACAGGTTTTGTTTAAGTCAAAACCCCAGACATTCTCGGGGCGCGTCGCTCGTTTATAAAGTAATTGCTACCTGTTTTTTAATCGTTTCGGCAACTATTACCAATCACTCCGCCCGAACCTCATCGGCGCAGCCGATCGCATCAGCCAAACGTTTTTTGAAGTCGACCAACTTTTCCTCAGGGGCTTTCGCCGCATTCTCGAGTGTTTCGAGGTACTGCCGTGCAACGCCCTTCATCTCGCGATAGCGCTTGCTGACGTCGGCATCTTCTACGCCCATGAGCCCACGAGCAATATCCTCCAGCGACATGTTCGCCACGTCTGCCGTTGGCTGGCCGTCAAGAACGATGAGTTCCTCGCCCGAGCGCAACGACTGGATCAAAAACGGCGAGTGACTGGTGCAAATGAATTGGACCTTTGGGAACGTCCGACGCAGCGCCTCTATGACGTCGCGCTGCCAAATCGGGTGCAAGTGAAGATCGAGTTCGTCGATCAGCACGACTCCAGGTGTCCACTCGAGCGCCTTTTCTGCCAAGCTCGGGTTTAACATCGCGGCTTTGATCGCAAGGTCGGCCGCAATCGCGACGACGTTTCGGTAGCCGTCGCTAAGTTCCTCGAAAGCAAGGAAACGCTTATTCTTTAGTTCGACGATCAATGTTCGCAGCTTGATGCTATACCGGGCCGAAACGGCATCCGGCAGCATCGATACAATCGCGCGATAAACGAGTTGCAATGCAGGCGATCGCTCCTCTTCGTCCAACTCGTTGCGGCGTTCATACGCCATCCAGCGAATCAGATCGTCAGGATTGCAGCGTTTATCGACACTCAGACGATAGCCATAAAACGGCTGCGCCAACGCGGTACTCTCCGCGAGCAACTGATCGAGGAAATCGGCGTCTTTAAGGTCGGCGGGTTGTTTATCTTTGTACTTGCTCAGCGTCTTCCCGTCGGAATCTCGAACCGATTTCCACAGCCGGCCCGCGCCGAAATAGCGAATCAACGGAAGAATCTTGGCTTGTCCGTCCCAAACAGATTGCGCGATGGCTTCCGCCGCTGCCCTCAACTTTTTTGCGTCGCCCTGCTTCGTGCGCCCGCTAGCGCTGTCGACGGAACGGCCCCAAGCGATGTAGTGCTCCTCCGCAGGCTCGACTACTTCCACCTCACCCGAAGCACCCCGCTCCGCTCGTTCGAAGGTCACGATGCCTTCGGCTTCGACTCTCACGGGAAACTGAGGCAACTCCCGGTACCGCTTTTCGATCGACTCACGCACGATACGAACGTCCCCGGGACGAATATGGCGCGAGTCGTAGCCGCGGATTCCCAAAAACCAAGAACCGATCGCGACCGCAGCGGCCTCCAAGAACGACGTTTTTCCGCTCCCATTCACGCCCACAATCAAGTTGAATTGCGGATGCAGATTGAACTTGCGTTCCTCGTAGCCTCGGAAGTTTTGCAGTTTGAGGGTGACAAGACGCACGTGAGGAAGCTCCCGCTCAAAAGGGCGGGCGTGCCCAACGCACGCCGCTGTTCGTCGCTGGCGGCCCGTTAGCGGCCAGGACCGGCATGATAATGCACCTAGAATCGCACCGGCAGCGCCGTCGAGTACTTGATCTGCTCCATCGCGAAGCTCGAACTGACGTCGAACAGCGGCACCGCTCGGATCAATTGCTTATATACGCGATCGAAGTCGTCGATGTCGGCCACCACGATGCGCAACAGATAGTCGGTCTCGCCGCTCATCCGATAGGCTTCGACCACCTCCGGGATATCGCGCACCACCTGCACAAACTGCTTCGCCCACTCCTCCGTATGCTGGTTCGTCCGTACACCAACGAAAACCGTCGTACCGACGCCAAGCTTGCGCGCATCGCACAACGCCACCTGCGCGCGAATCACGCCCTCTTCCTTGAGCCGCTGCACTCGCTTCCAGCAAGGCGTCTGCGAGAGATTGACCCGGCTCGCGAGTTCGGCGATCGGCAGCGTCGCATCGATCTGAAGCAGCTCGACCAGCTTTCGGTCGATAGCATCCATTCCCATTTTCTTCCCTCGATAGAATTTTTTTCTAAGTTACTGTGAGATGGGGGAATTATAGGGAAAGTCTCTTTAGGCATAAACCGATATAAATAGGACATTGATCCTATCCGGCGACGGACCAAAAATCCCACCATCGGCGCCGATCAATCATTCACGGCAGCGCGCTGCTAAACGCGGCCATCCAATCGTCGATCGGGCCGATCAGGACAATCCGGGCGATCCCAGCAATCAGTAAGCCACGGTCGCGATCTGTCGCACGAAGCGTCCCTGCTCGAGTTCGTCGACGAACGCCGCAGCGTAGTCCTCGGCGGAGATCTTGCTGTTGCCGTTAGCATCGACGATGAGCGTGTCGGCGCCCGTGCGGAAGGTGCCCGTCTTCGTACCCGGCGCGATCATGGCCGCAGGGGCGAAGAACGTCCAATCGATGTCGGTATGCGTCCGATAGACCTCGAGCGCCGCGCGATGAGCGAGCGCGACGGCTTTATAGGCATCCGGGAATCCTTCGGTATCGACGAGCTGCTTGCCAGGTGCAACCTGCAGCGAACCCGCGCCGCCGACGGCCACGAGCCGCTTGACGCCCGATGCCTGCGCCAGCGCGACGAGCGAGCGCGTCGCTTCAACGACTTTCGACGGATCGTCTTGCGCCGGACCGTACGCACTTGCGATCGCGTCGAAGCCGGCGATCTCCGTAGCACTGCGCGCGGCATCGAACACATCGCCCGCAATGACCTTCAATTGCGGCAGCCCTTCCACGGGCCCCGGCTTGCGAGCGATCGCGGTGACTTCATGCCCCCGTGCGAGTGCTTCGGCCGCGATACGCGATCCAATCATGCCCGTGGCACCAAACAGTGCGATTTTTAGACGACGTTGCATATAAGACTCCAATCGAGAAATATGTAACTTAAGCAGTTACATTTAAAGATCGAAAAAAGAGAGGCCATGCCTCTCGCCGATATCGACCGCCTTCCTGTGCCGGCGACGCCCGCCGCCTGCGTAAAGAAGACGAGCCGCCCCTGCTCTACGCTACGCTTGCCCTGCTTGCGGCGTACCCGCCGCGCGTTCGGCTTCGATCACGCCCGCGGTCACATCCGCCAGCGTGCGCGCCCCGAGCGATGCCTCCATGGCCTGCTGAGCGTCGTCGACAATGCCCACCAGCACCTGCTGAATGTGCCGCCCTACCAAGCACGCCGGGTTCGGGGCTTCGCGGTGCAGCCCGAACAAACGCGCCTCGTCAACGGCGCGATAGACATCGACGAGCCGAATCGCGCCAGGCGCACGCGCCAGCAACGCACCGCCGCCGGCGCCGAGCTGAGAAGTCGTGAGCCCCGCCTGTGCCATCATCGACAGCAGCCGGCGGATGAGCGCCGGATTGGTGTTGACGCTGCCCGCGATGATTTCCGATGACAACGGCTCACCTTGCTGCAGCGACAGCAGCGCCAAGATATGGACGGCATAGGCGAAGCGGCTGCTCGTATTCATTGCGGAAAGTCGGTGCTCCAAAAACTGTAACCATCATAATTACATTTAAAAGACGATGCAAGCCCCCTCTTATGGCCCCGCACCGGGGGAACGCAAGAGTATGCAATCCGTTCCGCGCGCTTGCCGTTCGCATCGCCGTCGCGCGCAAGGAGTACACTGCCCGCTTCGCTTAGCAAGTGCAGATCTGTTGTCGTCTATCCCCTCAATCGAGAAGGAGCACGCCATGGCCGCGAAGAAGATTCTGTTTCTGACGGGTGATTTCGCTGAAGACTACGAGACGATGGTGCCGTTCCAGGCACTGCAGGCGATCGGCCACACGGTAGACGCCGTGTGTCCCGGCAAGCGCGCAGGCCAAAAGATAAAAACGGCCATTCACGATTTCGAGGGCGACCAAACCTACACGGAGAAGCCCGGCCATTACTTCACGCTGAACGCGAGCTTCGACGAAATCGATGTGGGCCAGTATGACGCGCTCGCCATCGCGGGCGGCCGCGCGCCCGAGTATCTGCGGCTCGACGCCAAAGTGATCGAACTCGTGCGCGACTTCGCCCGGCAAGGCAAGCCGATCGCCGCGATTTGCCACGCCGCGCAATTGCTCGCGGCGGCGGACGTGATCCGCGGCAAACGCATTTCGGCTTATCCGGCGTGCGCACCCGAAGTGCGGCTCGCGGGCGCCGACTACGCCGACATTCCAGTCGATGCCGCCGTGACCGATGCGCCGTTCGTGACGGCGCCCGCTTGGCCCGCGCATCCCGAGTGGCTGCGCCAATTCCTCGTTTTGCTCGGTACGCGCATCGAGCTTTAAGCGTCGCCCACGAACGACGTCGTGCGCCCCGCCAGCGCGGCCACGACGACGACCAACTCCAGCGGGTCGACCGGCTTGGCCACATGCGTCTGAAACCCGGCGAGCAGCGCGCGGCGCCGGTCTTCGCTACGCGCGAACGCCGTCAGCGCCGCTGCCGGCGTGTTGCGCCCGCGCTGCCCTTCCGACATCCGCAGCCGACGGATGAACTCATAGCCGTCCACCCCGGGCAAGCCGATATCGCTCACGATGACGTCGGGCGCTTGCAAGGCGCAAGCGTCCAACGCCTCCGACGCCGAGGCGAACGCCAGCGTAGTCGCCCCGCGCTCTTGCAGCACCCGTTCGACCAACTCGCGCGCATCCGGCTCGTCTTCCAGCACCAGCACGCGCAAACCCGCCAGCGCGGGCGGCGCATGCATCTCGACCGCGGCAGCGGCGATCTCGCGTGGCTGCTCGGCGGCGGTCGCGGGCAGCGTGACGCCGAACGTCGCCCCGCAGCCGGGGCCGTCGCTGCGCGCGACGATCTGTCCGCCGTGCATCTCCACCAGTTGCCGCGCGATCGACAGCCCGAGCCCCAAGCCGCCGTGCTGACGCGCGATGCCGGCGTCTTCCTGGCAAAAGCGTTCGAAGACGTGAGGCAAGAACTCCGGCTTGATGCCCTGCCCGTTGTCGGAGACGATCAGTTCGACTTCACCGTCGCGCCGTTGCAGCGTCACCTCGACACACCCGCCCTTGCCCGTGAACTTCACCGCGTTCGACAGCAGATTCCAGACAATCTGTTGGAGGCGCGACGGATCGCCCAGCACGGCGCCCGTCGCTTCGAGCGCCGTGACGAAATGGATGTCCTTCGCCTGCGCGGCTGGGCTCACGGAGCGAATCACGTACTCGACGACATCGACTAGATCGACTCGCTCGGCCTCGAGCCGCAGCTTGCCCGCAAGAATGCGCGAAAAATCGAGCAGATCGTCGACCATGCGAGCTTGCGCGCGCGCATTGCGATCGATGACGTCGAGCCCCTTGCGCAGCGATTCCGAGACCGTGGCATCGCGCAACAGAAATTGGGTCCAACCGACGATCGCGTTGAGCGGTGTGCGCAGCTCGTGCGACAGCGTGGCGACGAATTCATCCTTCATCCGCGATGCTCGCTCGGCTTCGGCGCGGGCCGCACGTTCGGCGGCAAGCAACGCTTCGCGCTCTTCCGCCAACGCCCGGAAATGCGCTTCACGTTCCTGCGAACGCTGCGCCAGCGCCAGCTCTCGTTCGATGCGCCGTTCGCGCAAGACGCGCTCGATCGCTTCCGGCAAGTACTCCAGATAGCCCTCGCTCTTAGGAACGACATCCGCCACCCCCGAGCGCAGCGCTTCGATCACACGGGCTTCGTCGGCGAATCCCGTGCACAAAATGGCCGGGAGCACGAGCCCTTGAACGCGCAGCGCCCGCAAGAAATCGAGCCCGGTCTCGGCGCTACCGAGCGAATAATCGACGACGATCACGTCGGGCAGCTCCGCTTCGAGCGCCTCGCGCGCCGCGGCCGTACTGGCGGCGGTACCGACCCGGTAGCCGGCGCGCGTCAGCGAACGCGCCGCAAGCCGCAGCAGTCCTTCATCGTCGTCGATGAATAGCGCGTGCGCGCTCATCGAGCGCCTGCGGGCAGCTTCACCACTTGCAGGAAGAAGCCGAGGCGGCGCACCGCTTCGATGAACGCGTCGTACTCCACCGGCTTGGTGACGTACACATTGCAACCCAATTCGTAGCAGCGCTCGATTTCGCGCGGATCGTCGGTCGTCGTGAGGACGATCACGGGCAGCGACGCCGTGCGCCGGTCGGCCTTGAGGCGCCGCAGCACTTCCAGGCCGTCGATGCGGGGCATTTTCAAGTCGAGCAGAATCACCGACGGCGCCAGCTCTTCTCGATGAAACTGCGGCGGCTCGTTGAAGAAGTAATCGAGCGCCATTTGCCCGTCCGCGAAACGCGTGAAGCCGTTCGTCAGCCCCGCCCGCCGTAAATTGCGCTCGATCAGCGTGGCGTGGCCGTCGTCGTCCTCGATCAAAATGATGCTGACCGATTGCCCCGCCAAGGGTGCGCTGGTACCGGGCGCTGTCTGGTTATGCATTGTTGCTTCCTCGATTCGTTAGGCAGCGACGACCTGTTTGGTCGCCTCCGGTAGCGATAGATAGAACGTAGTGCCCTCGCCTTCCGTCGACTCGGCCCACACGCGCCCGCCGTGGCGTTCGACCATCCGGCGCACGAGCGCGAGACCGATTCCCTCCCCGGTGGCGATGTTCCCGTGCAGCCGCTGAAAGGCGTTGAAAAGGCGTGGCATCGCCCCGGCCGGTATGCCCAGGCCGTTGTCTTTGACGTAGAAGATACGCAGCGAGCGCACGCCGCCGGGCGGCGCCGGCAATGCGCCAACCTCGATACGGCCGGGACGGTCCGGATCGAGGTAGTTAACCGCATTACCGATCAAGTTGGCGAAGATTTGCTCGAGCGCCGTCGGATCGCCCCACACGGGCGGCAGTTCTTCGACGACAATCTCGGCGCGGCACGCGCGAATCGACGCCTGCATCGCATCGAGCACGTGGCGCACGACCGATCCGACGTCGACCTCCTGCCGCCGGTACTCCACTCGCCCGACGCGCGACAGGCGCAGCAGCGAATCGATGATATGCGCGGCGCGCAGGACGGCGCTTTGCAGGTAGCGCAGCGCCTCGCCGATATCTTCGTCGATCAACCGCTCGATCCGCTCCCGCTCGGCGGGCTCGAACGACGACTTGCGCACCGCCTGGCGCAAGTCGTCGCAGGCATGCGTGAGTTCTTTCGAAAAACCTTGCAGATTGACGAGCGGCGCGCGCAGATCGTGCGACACGCTGTAAATGAACATCTCGTTTTCTTGCGTCTGCTGATGCAGCGTTTCATTGGTGCGCGCGAGTTCGTCCGCACGGCGCGCCAAATCGCTTTGAAACCGCGCTTGAAGACGCTCGGATTCGAGCAGGCGCCGGCTCGTCTCGTGCAAGATTTGGTCGAGTTCCGCGATTTCGTCGTTGCCCGACGACGGTGGCCCGAGCGGGGCGCTCTCGGCCAGGCGTGCGGCGTTATCGGACAGCAACGCGAGCCGGCCGCGCAAGCCGCGCGTGAACAAGAAGACGGCAAGCGCCGTCATGGCGAGCGAGCCGAGGACAACCGCGGCCGTCAGCTGCTGCTGCTGAGCGAGCGCCTGAGCCGCCTGCGCGGAACGAATCGCGTCCGTCCGCAGCTCTTCGTTTTGGAACGAGGCAAGCTGGGAGCGAAAGCGATCGACGACATCCACGCTCGCCTGGTTGCGAAACCGATCGAGCACATCGTTGCGCCGGCCGGTACGCAGTAGATCCTGCACGCGATCGGACCACTGCCGATACGCTTGCACCGTCTGGCGAATCTGCGCGGCGCGCTCGACCTGTACAGGGTTGTCTGCTACCAGATCGACGAGGTGATCGATCCGCCGATCGAGGTCGATCCAGAGCGTGACGGGCGTGGTCGATCCCCGGTCGTTCTTGAAGACGGCACCGCGCATTCGAACCGATTCGATCAGAACGGGTTCGAGAATCGCGCTCGTCTGGCGCAGCACGTCCTTGCTATGCAGCGCCCATTGCTCCGCCTGCTCGGAGTCGTTCTGCGCTCTCACGAGCCCGGAGAGCAACGCAAGCTCGACCGCCGTCGGAATAGCGATGAGCAACAAGCCTTTGGTCGTCAGTCTCATGCGCGGTCAAAGGGGTTCGGGAGCCGGGCCCGTCGAGCGCCAGCGATTGACGCATTATGTCGGCGTTTTTAGCGAATGACAAAGCTGTCGTTAATTTTTGAGGCGGTAGCCGGTTTTAAAAATCCATGCCACGATGCCTGTGAAAATCGCGAGAAACACCGCCGTCATGCCCAGGCTGACCCCCACGTGCACATCGGCGATCCCATAAAAGCTCCATCGGAAACCGCTGATCAGGTAGACGACGGGGTTCGCGAGCGCGATCGTGCGCCAAACGGGCGGCAAGATATCGATGGAATAGAAACTTCCGCCCAGGAACGTCAGCGGCGTGATGATCAACAACGGAATCACCTGGAGCTTTTCGAAACCGTCGGCCCAGATTCCGATCACGAATCCGAACAGGCTGAACGTCACGGACGTCAGCACGAGGAACAAGATCATCCAAAATGGGTGCTCGATGCGCAGCGGCACGAAGAACGCGGCCGTGGCCATGATAATGAGCCCGAGCGCGATGGATTTGGTCGCCGCCGCGCCCACGAAACTCAAGACGAGTTCGAAGTAGGACACCGGCGCCGCCAGCAGTTCATAGATCGTGCCGGTGAATTTCGGAAAATAAATCGCGAATGAGGCGTTGCTGATGCTTTGCGTCAGCAACGACAGCATCACAAGCCCCGGCACGATGAACGCCCCGTAGCTGATACCGTCGATCTCGCGGATGCGCGAACCGATCGCCGCACCGAACACGATGAAGTAAAGCGAGGTGGAAATCACGGGCGAGATAACGCTTTGCATGAGCGTGCGCCACGTGCGCGCCATCTCGAAGCGGTAGATCGCGCGCATTGCATGGGTGTTCATGAACGCTCCTTGACGAGATCGACGAAGATATCTTCGAGCGAACTTTGTGTCGTCTGCAAATCCTTGAAGCGCACGCGTGCGTCGTCAAGATCTTTAAGCAGCTTGGCGATGCCGGCACGCTCCGATTGCGTGTCGTCGTAGGTGTAGGTGAGCGCAGCGCCGCCCGCCGACAGTTCGAGGCCGTAGCCGGCCAGTTGGGCCGGCACTTCGTCGATCGGCTCCGCGAGCTGGAGCGTCAGTTGCTTCTTGCCGAGCTTGCGCAGCAGGTGCGTCTTTTCTTCCACGAGCACGATCTCGCCCCGGTTGATGATGCCGATTCGATCGGCCATTTCCTCGGCTTCGTCGATGTAGTGCGTCGTCAGGATGATGGTCACGCCGGTGTCCTTGAGCGTGCGCATCAATTGCCACATGTCGCGCCGCAGCTCGACGTCGACACCGGCCGTGGGCTCGTCCAAGAACAGCACTTGCGGTTCGTGCGCGAGCGCCTTGGCGATCAGCACCCGCCGCTTCATGCCGCCCGAAAGCGTCATGATCGCGTTGTTGCGTTTATCCCAGAGAGAAAGCGCCCGCAGCACCTTCTCCAAGTGCGCCGGGTCGGCCGATTTGCCAAATAGGCCCCGGGTGAACGAAACGGTCGCCCAGACGGTTTCGAATGCGTTCGTCGTCAATTCCTGCGGCACCAGGCCGATCATCGCCCGGGCGCGCCGGTAGTCCTTGATGATGTCGTGGCCGTCGACAAGCACGGTGCCCTCGGTGGGATTGACGAGGCCGCAGACGGTGCCGATCAGCGTCGTTTTGCCCGCGCCGTTGGGGCCGAGGAGCGCGAAGATTTCGCCGCGCCGGATCTCGAGGTTCACGCCCTTGAGCGCCTGAAACCCCGACGCGTACGTCTTCGATAGGTTCGTAATGGTAAGAATGGTGTGCATGCTCTGCTGTCCGTGGGATGGAAGCCGGTGATGCGCACCCGCTTCTCGATCGACGCAGACGATAGCAGAACCGCGCGGGCCTTGCCGCCGACCGCCACGAAACGCATAGCGGCGCGCAGGCTGGGCAATCGGACGTGGAGCGCTGCGTGCCCGCCCAGCTCAAGCTGCGCGGGCCGATGGGCGAAAAACGCAATGCGTGCGCCCTGCCGGGCGCGCGAAAAAAAAAGGCGCCACGTTGCCGTGGCGCCTTAAAGAAGTTCTAGCCATTCCGAGGGCCGTGCTAGAACCTGAGAGACGGTATTTCAGAGTGGCGCACGCGAATCGAGAGCTGACTTCACTCGATTCCCAGACCGCTTCCTGGGCTCGCTCCGAAATGAGATTCCATTCTTGCGCTTTCGGCTGACGAAGTCAAGATAATTTTTTCCGAATATGTGACAGGTACTGTGGAATCGGTATCGATTTCACCCCACGAAAGCAGTAAAACTTACCGTCTTCACGTGCCGACCCAGCTAGCGTAAACTGGACCCAAACGTCTGACCTGAAATTCCATTTCAAAAAACTGTCACAGGAACATAGTGGCGACATCCCCTTCAAGCACTCCCTCCCGCTCACGAACACCGTCGGCAGCGCCCAGAGAAGGTGCCGGCGACGAGATCATTGCGTTGTCGCGCGGGCTGACGCTGCTGCGGCGCGTCGCAGCAGCCGCCGCGCCTATCAGCAACGGCGAACTCGCCGAACTCACCGGCATCCCGAAACCTACCGTCTCCCGCATCACGGCGACCCTGGTCGGCGCCGGTTTTCTCTTGCAATTACCCGACAGCGAGCGTTTCGTGTTGACGGCGTCGGTACTCGAATTGAGCAACGGTTTCTTGCGCAACTTCGACATCCGAGCGCGCGCGAGGCCGTTCCTGATCGAGTTGGCCGAAAGGACGTCGCTATCGGTCCATCTCGCCGCGCGCGACCGGCTCGATATGGTCGTCATCGATGCCATCCGGCCCCGCTCGGCCATCCTCGTGTCCCGGCTCGAGGTGGGCTCGCGCGTCAATCTCGCACGCACCGCCGTGGGCCGCGCGTATCTGGCCGCCCTCGCCGATACCGAGCGCGAATCCCTGATGGCCGGGCTGCAAGCCGCGTCGGGCGACGACTGGCCGCACATCCATGCCCGCCTCGCCGCATCGTTCGAAGAAACGCGCGCCTTCGGCTTCGCGATCGCCACGGGGGAGTGGTATACGGAATTGAATGCGATCGCGGCCGGCTTCGTGGGCCCGTCGGGGGAACGCTATGCCGTGAACTGCGGCGGCGCGGCACATTTGTGCTCCAGGGAATGGCTGGTCGAACGCGCAGCGCCGGTCCTCATGGAATGCATCGAACGTATCGTTCGCGAAATCGGCGGGGCGCCCCACCAGCGGCTCGTCGATTGACGCGGCACTAACCGCCCGCGTCCAACGCTCGCGCCGGCAAATTGAATTGCGCACCCCGCACGCCGCTGTCGCAGTCGCGAACGGCTCCTTACTTGCCGTACCACACCAGTATGTAACGAACAGGCGTATGTAACGCCCGTAAGAAACAGAAAAATGCGTGACTGGACTGGCCAAGGCGGCGCGACGTAGCATCATGCATCGTCGCGCAGGCGGGCGACCCGCTCGGCCGCCTGCACCATGCCGGCCGCGAGTGGGCACAACCGCCCCCGTCCGCGCCGGCTGCCGCCTGGGCACAACTGCTGCGCCCACCCCACGCCGTATAGACACCGCCGCTAACAAACACTTCGATGGCCGAACAAGAAAATCGCCCCTCCTCGCCCCCTAACGGCCCGCAACGCGATCTGGCGACCGGCTCGGCCCGCCCTGCGCGTCGGGGCCGTCGCGCCGCGATCGCCATTGCGATCGTCATCGTCGTCGCGCTGATCTGGTGGCGCCCGTGGAGCCGCACGAGCGGCGGCGGCACGGGTCCGGCCGCGACGAGCGGCCCTGGCGGCCACGGGGGCCGCGGCGGGTTCGCCGGGCAACCGCAGCCGGTGCACGTCGCTGCGGCGACCGCCGGCGATATTCCGATTGTCTTGACCGCGCTGGGCACCGTCACGCCGCTGGCGACCGTAACGGTCAAGACACAGCTCTCGGGCACGCTCCAAAGCGTCGCGTTCAGGGAAGGCCAACTCGTCAAGGCCGGCGACCTGCTCGCGCAGATCGACCCGAGGCCCTATCAAATCTCGCTCGAAAACGCCGAAGGCGCATTGGCGAAAGACACGGCGCTGCTGCAGACGGCGCGTCTCGATCTGAAGCGCTACCGTACACTGCTCGCGCAAGACTCGATCGCGGCCCAACAAGTGGATACGCAAGCGTCGCTCGTCAAGCAGTACGAGGGCCAAGTGCAATCGGATCGCGCGAACATCGACACCTACAAGCTCGATCTCGTCTACGCCCGCATCACGGCGCCGGTTTCGGGCCGCGTCGGCCTGCGACAAGTCGATCCCGGCAACTACGTCACGCCGTCGGATGCGAACGGCATCGTCGTCATCACGCAGTTGCAGCCGATCAGCGTCATCTTCACCACGCCGGAAGACAACCTCCCGGCCATCCTCAAACAAATGCACGCCGGCGCGAAGCTGTCGACGACAGCCTACGACCGCAACGACACGGTCGCCCTCGAAACGGGCTATCTCGAGACGACCGATAACCAAATCGACACGTCCACCGGCACCGTCAAACTGCGGGCCATGTTCCCGAACACGGAGCAGATGCTGTTTCCGAATCAGTTCGTCAATGCCCGCTTGCTGATCGATACGCTGCACGACGCGGTGATCGTGCCGAGTTCGGCCGTACTCAACGGCACCAACGGGCCGTTCGCTTATGTCGTGAAGCCGGACAGCACCGTGACGGTCCGCCCGCTCAAGGTCGGCCCCGTCGACGGCGAGCGCACGAGCATCGCATCGGGGCTGGCGATCGGCGAGCGCGTCGTCATCGACGGCTCGGACCGCTTGCGCGAAGGCGCGAAGATCACCGTCGCCACGGACGCCGCCGCGGTGTTGACGGCCTCCTCGGGCGCGAAGGCAGCCGGCGCGCATCACGCTTCGGTGCAGCGGGTGCATGGAGCGCATCGGCCGCGGCCGGTGCATCGGGTTCGCATGGCCATCGTCACAAGGCCGCGTCGAGCAGCGATGGCGCACAGTAACGGCAGGCCCACATACGCATGAATCCGTCTCGCGCCTTCATTCTGCGCCCCGTCGGCACGGCTTTGCTGATGGCGGCCATCATGCTCGTCGGCCTCGTCGCGCTTCGCTTCTTGCCGATCTCGGCGCTGCCCGAAGTCGACTACCCGACGATCCAAGTCCAAACCTTCTACCCCGGCGCCAGCCCGGAGGTCATGACCTCGTCGGTCACCGCGCCGCTCGAGCGACAGTTCGGCCAGATGCCCTCGCTCAATCAGATGTCCTCGCAAAGCTCGGCGGGCGCTTCGGTCATCACGCTGCAATTCAGCCTCGATCTGCCGCTCGATATCGCCGAGCAAGAGGTGCAGGCCGCCATCAACGCGGCGGGGAACCTGTTGCCGGCCGATCTGCCCGCGCCGCCGATCTACGCCAAGGTCAATCCGGCCGACGCGCCGATTCTCACGCTCGCGATCACGTCGAAAACGACGCCGCTTACCGACATCGAGGATCTATCCGATACGCGGCTAGCCGAGAAAATCTCGCAAGTGGCCGGCGTCGGCCTCGTCAGCCTCAGCGGCGGCCAGCGGCCCGCGGTGCGGATCCAGGCGAACCCGCTCGCGCTGGCTTCGTACGGCTTGAATCTCGACGATCTGCGCACCAGCATCGCTAATCTGAACGTCAATACGCCGAAGGGCAACTTCGACGGCCCGACCCGCAACTTCACGATCAACGCTAACGATCAGCTGACCGATGCCAGTGCTTACAACGCTGCCATCGTCGCGTACAAGAACGGCCGCCCCGTGATGCTCACCGACGTCGCCAAGATCGTCGACGGCGCGGAGAATACGAAACTCGGCGCATGGGTAGGAACGGGCGGCACGGTCACGCCGGCAATCCTGCTCAACGTCCAGCGGCAGCCGGGCGCCAACGTGATTCAGGTCGTCGATAGCGTGAAGGCGCTGCTGCCGCAGTTGCAGGCTTCGCTGCCCGCGGCGGTCAACGTGGCCGTCATCACCGATCGCACCACGACGATCCGCGCCTCGGTGCGCGACGTGCAGCTCGAACTCGCGATGTCGGTCGTGCTCGTCGTGCTGGTCATGTATTTGTTCTTGGCGAACATCTACGCGACGATCATCCCGAGCTTGTCGGTGCCGCTCTCGCTGATCGGCACGCTCGCGGTCATGTATCTGTGCGGCTTCTCGCTCGACAACCTCTCGTTGATGGCGTTGACGATCGCCACCGGCTTTGTCGTCGACGATGCGATCGTCATGATCGAAAACATCGCGCGCTACGTGGAGCAAGGCGATACCGCGATCGAGGCTGCCCTCAAGGGCTCGAAGCAGATCGGCTTCACGATCATTTCGCTGACGGTTTCGCTGATCGCCGTGCTGATTCCGCTGCTGTTCATGGGCGATGTGGTAGGCCGGCTCTTTCACGAATTCGCGATCACGCTGGCCGTGACCATCGTGATTTCCGCCGTCGTCTCGCTCACGCTCGTGCCGATGATGTGCGCGAAGCTGCTGCGGCATACGCCGCCGCTCGAGAGCCATCGTTTCGAAGCCAAGGCGCATGCCGTGATCGACGCGATCATCGCGCGCTATGCCGTCGCGTTGCGCTGGGTTCTCACACGCCAGAGCGCGACGCTCGTCGTGGCCGTCCTCACACTCGTGCTGACGGCGCTGCTCTACGTGCTGATTCCGAAGGGCTTCTTTCCCGTGCAGGACACGGGCGTCGTTCAGGCGATCACGCAAGCGCCGCAGTCGATCTCGTACGGCGCGATGGCCGAGCGCCAAGCAGCGCTGGCCAGTGCGATCCTCAAAGATCCGAACGTCGACAGCCTGACCTCGTTCATCGGCGTGGACGGCACGAACATCACGCTCAACAGCGGTCGCATGCTGATCAATCTGAAGCCGCACAGCGATCGCTCGGAAAACGCCACGGAAATTATCCGCGACCTCGCAAACGAAACGGCGAACGTGGCCGGCATCACGCTTTATCTACAGCCGGTGCAGGATCTGACGATCAACTCGACCGTCAGCGCCACGCAATATCAGTTCATGCTGACGGACGCGAACCCCGACGAATTCGCGAGTTGGGTGCCGAAGCTCGTCGATCGGCTCAAGCAAGCGCCGGAACTCGCCGACATCGCAACCGACCTGCAGCAAAGCGGCCGATCTCTCTACGTGGAAATCGATCGGGCCACCGCCGCACGCTTCGGGATTACGCCGGCCACCGTCGACAACGCGCTGTACGACGCATTCGGGCAGCGCATCATTTCGACGATCTTCACGCAGTCGAACCAGTACCGCGTCATCCTCGGGACCGACCCGAGCATGCAGCAATCCATCGATGCGCTGAAGTCGATCTACCTGCCCTCCTCCCAAGGCACCGGTCAGCAGGTCCCGCTCAGCGCGATCGCCAAGTTCACGGAGCGACCGGCGCCGCTGCTCGTCTCGCACCTCGGCCAATTCCCGTCCACGACGGTATCGTTCAACCTCGCACCGGGCGCCTCGCTCGGCGCGGCGGTCAAGGCGATCCAGCAGGCCGAACGCGATATCGGGTTGCCCGCTTCGTTCCAAACGCGCTTCCAAGGTTCGGCCCTCGCGTTCCAAGCGTCGCTGTCGAACGAGCTGTTCCTGATCCTCGCGGCGATCGTCACGATGTATATCGTGCTCGGCGTGCTTTACGAAAGCTTCATCCACCCGATCACGATTCTGTCGACGCTGCCTTCGGCCGGGGTCGGCGCCCTGCTCGCGCTGATCGTCTCGGGGCACGACCTCGACATCGTCGGCATCATCGGCATCGTGCTCTTGATCGGCATCGTGAAGAAGAACGCGATCATGATGATCGACTTTGCGCTCGAGGCCGAGCGCGAGCAAGGCAAGAGCGCGTATGAGGCGATCTATCAGGCGTGTCTGCTGCGCTTCCGGCCGATCTTGATGACGACGATGGCGGCGCTGCTCGGCGCCTTGCCGCTGATGCTCGGCACGGGCGTGGGTTCCGAGCTGCGCCATCCGCTCGGTATCGCGATCGCCGGCGGGCTGGTGGTGAGCCAGTTGCTGACGCTGTTTACGACGCCCGTCATCTATCTCGGCTTCGACTCGCTCGCACGCCGGGTGCGTGCGCGCTTCGGACACGGTCATCCCGAGACGGGAGCCGGCGATGCGGGAGCTTGATTTGAACGCCTTCAAGCGAGGGGGAGCGGCATGAACCTCTCCCGCCCATTCATCTCGCGCCCGGTGGCCACGACGCTGCTCGCGATCGGCGTCGCGCTCGCCGGCATCTTCGCCTTCGCCAAGCTGCCGGTCGCACCGCTGCCGCAGGTGGATTTCCCGACGATTTCGGTTCAAGCGCAACTGCCCGGCGCCAGCCCGGAAACCGTCGCGACGAGCGTCGCGAGCCCGCTCGAACGCCATTTGGGGCAGATCGCGGATGTGACCGAAATGACGTCGATGAGCGGCGTCGGCCAAACGCGCATCACGCTCCAGTTCGGCCTGAACCGCGATATCGACGGCGCCGCGCGCGACGTGCAAGCCGCCATCAACGCCGCGCGCGCCGATCTGCCGACGAGCCTGCGCAGCAACCCGACGTATCACAAGGTCAACCCGGCCGACGCGCCGATCCTGATCCTTTCGCTGACCTCGAAGACGGTGCCGCCCGGACAGCTCTACGACGCCGCCTCGACGGTCTTGCAGCAAGCGCTCTCGCAGGTGGACGGCATCGGCGAAGTCGACGTCAGCGGCTCGGCGAATCCGGCCGTGCGGGTCGAACTGGAGCCGCAAGCGCTGTTCCATTACGGCATCGGGCTCGAGGATGTGCGCGCCGCTCTGGCTGCGGCGAACGCGAACAGCCCGAAGGGCTCGATCGATTTCGGCGAGAACCGCGTTCAGCTCTATACGAACGATCAGGCGAGAAACGCAGCGCAGTACAAGGATCTCGTCATCGCCTATCGCAACGGCTCGGGCGTCAAGCTGTCCGACGTCGCGCAGGTTCAGGATTCGGTCGAAGACCTGCGCAACCTCGGCCTCATGAACGGGCAGCGTTCGGTGCTCGTCATCTTGTACCGGCAGCCGGGCGCCAACATCGTCTCGACGATCGATCGCGTCATGACGATGCTGCCGCAACTGCAGGCGTCGGTGCCGGCGGCGATCGATATCGCTGCCGTGGCCGATCGTTCGACGACGATCCGCGCCTCGCTCAAGGATACCGAGCGCACGCTGATTGTCGCCGTGCTGCTCGTCATCACGGTCGTCTTCCTGTTTCTGCGCAACTGGCGTGCGACGCTGATCCCGAGCGTGGCCGTGCCGATCTCGATCATCGGCACCTTCGCGGCGATGTATCTGCTGCACTACTCGATCGATAACCTGTCGCTGATGGCGCTGATCGTCGCGACGGGGTTCGTCGTCGACGATGCGATCGTCGTGCTGGAAAACATCTCGCGCCATATCGAAGAAGGCGTGCCGCGCATGCGGGCCGCTTACCTCGGCGCGCGCGAAGTCGGCTTCACCGTCACCTCGATCAGCCTCTCGCTCGTCGCCGTGTTCTTGCCGATTCTGCTCATGGGCGGGATCGTCGGGCGGCTCTTCCGCGAATTCGCCGTCACCCTCTCGCTCGCGATTGCCGTTTCGCTCGCCGTCTCGCTCACCGTTACGCCGATGATGTGCTCGCGCTTGCTGGTCGACGCCGAGCATCGGCCCAAGGACGGGCCGGTCGCTCAGCGGCTCGAGCGTGCATTCGCGCGGCTGCAGGGCGGGTATGCACGCACGCTCGGCTGGGCGCTGTCGCATCCGCGGCTGATCCTGACGACGCTCGTCGCGACGATCGCACTGAACGGCTACTTGTACGTCGTCGTGCCGAAGGGGTTCTTCCCGCAGCAGGATACGGGGCGGCTCGTCGGCGGCATTCAAGCCGATCAGTCCACGTCGTTCCAGGCGATGAAGGTCAAGTTTTCGGAAATGATGGCGATCGTGCAGCGCGACCCGAACGTGTCGAACGTCATCGGCTTCACGGGCGGACGCCAGACGAACTCGGGCTTCATGTTCGTCACGCTCAAACCGAAAACCGAACGCAAGGCATCGGCCGACCAGATCATCGCGGAGCTGCGCAAGCCGCTTGGGCACGTCGCCGGCGCACAAACCTTCCTACAAGCCGTGCAAGACATCCGCGTGGGCGGGCGGCAGTCGAACGCGCAGTACCAGTACACGCTGCTGGGCGATTCGAGTGCCGATGTCTACAAGTGGGCGCCGCTTCTGACCGAAGCGCTCAAGCATCGCCCGGAGTTGGCCGATGTCAATTCCGATCAGCAGCAAGGCGGCCTCGAATCGTTCGTGACGATCAATCGCCAGAGTGCCGCGCGGCTCAAGATCACGCCGTCGCAGATCGACAACACGCTCTATGACGCGTTCGGACAGCGGCAAGTATCGACGATCTACAACCCGTTGAATCAGTACCACGTCGTCATGGAGGTGGCGCCGCGCTATTGGCAGGATCCGGCCATGCTCAATCAGGTCTACATCAGTACGTCGGGCGGCAGCGCAAGCGGCTCGCAGTCGACCAACGCGGTGGCCGGCACCTTCACCGCGCCGACGAGCGGCACGGGCGCCGCCAGCGCCAACGCGAGCGCCGCGACGATCGCGGCCGACGCCGCACGCAATTTGGCGAACAACTCGATCGCCGCGAGCGGCAAATCGAGCGCATCGACAGGCGCAGCGGTCTCGACCTCGAAGGAGACGATGATCCCGCTATCGGCCATCGCCTCGTTCGGCCCCGGCAGCACGCCGATCTCCGTCAGCCACCAGGGCCCGTTCGTCGCCTCGACAATCGCGTTCAACCTGCCGCCTGGCAAATCGCTATCGGACGCGACGCGCGCAATCGACGAAACGGCAGCCGCGATCGGCATGCCCTCGACGGTTCACGGCACCTTCTCGGGAACGGCGCAAGCGTTTCAGCAGTCGACTCGCGACATGCCGCTCTTGGTGCTCGCCGCACTGGCCGCGGTCTATATCGTGCTGGGCATGCTCTACGAGAGCTATATCCATCCCGTCACGATTCTCTCGACGTTGCCCTCGGCCGGCGTCGGTGCGCTGCTCGCCCTGCTGCTGTTCCATTCGGAGTTCAGCATCATCGCGCTCATCGGCGTCATCTTGCTGATCGGCATCGTCAAAAAGAACGCGATCATGATGGTCGACTTTGCGATCGAGGCGTCGCGGCAAGGGATGTCGTCGTTCGATGCGATTCATCGCGCCTGTGTGCTGCGCTTCCGGCCGATCATGATGACGACGTGCGCCGCGATGCTCGGGGCGCTCCCGCTCGCGTTCGGCAACGGCGAAGGAGCGGAGCTGCGCTCGCCGCTCGGTATTTCGATCGTCGGCGGGCTGCTTGTCAGTCAGGTCCTGACGCTTTATACGACGCCCGTCGTCTATCTCTACATGGACCGCGTTCGGCTCTGGCGCGACCGGCGCCGCGGGCGGCAAGCGCCGCAGGCGACGTGATGCCAGGCAACCGACGCTACCTGAGGGTGAGCTGACGTCGGCCAAGGTTAGCGAAGGTCAGCCAAGGTTAGAGAAGGTCCGTTAGGTAAGGGAATGCAACAATTGTGAACGGGCCCGTTATGGCGTTCGAAGAGCCGATGGCCTAGCCTAATAGGTGCCGCGCCGCTCAGCCAGCGGCGCACTCAACCGACACAAGGAGTCCATCGTGCGGCGGTTCCTCGCTTCATTCGCACTGACGGCCGTAGCCTGCTTCGGCTTTGCCGGCGCCGCTCAGGCGGCGCATTGGCGCGTCGGCGTCTACATGGGCGCGCCCGGGCCGTATTACTACCCCTACGGCGCCCCGGTCGTGCCGGCGCCCTACTATTACGCGCCCTACGCACCGCCCGTCGTCGTCACGCCCGACCAGCCGGGCACCACTTATGTCGAACGCCCGCAACCGGGACAGGACGACCAGGGGGAAGACGGCCCGCAACAAGGTACGTGGTGGTATTGCGACCAGACGAAGTCCTACTATCCGTATGTCAAACAATGCGCGAGCGGCTGGCGCGAAGTGCCGGCCACCCCGCCTGCACCGAACCGGTGACACTATGGACGATTCCACTCTGACACGCGCCAAGCGGCGCGCCAAATGGCTACCGTTAGCGGCGCTCGCCGGCCTCGGCGCTTGTACCGTCATGCCCAGCGGGCCGAGCGTGATGGCACTGCCCGGCACCGGCAAGACCTTCGACCAATTCCGCGCCGACGATTACAACTGCCGGCAGTATGCGTTCGGGCAAGTGGGCGGTGTCAGCACGAACCAAGCGGCGACGGCGGCCGGCGTGGGTAGCGCGGCGCTCGGGACCGCAGTGGGCGCTGCTGCGGGCGCCGCGTTCGGCGGCGGCCAGGGTGCCGCTATCGGCGCGGGCGCCGGCTTGCTGACGGGCGGCGCAATCGGTATGGGCAACGCCCAAGGGTCGGCTTACGACATCCAGCGGCGTTACGACTATGCGTACGTGCAGTGCATGTACGCGGCGGGCGAACGGGTGCCGATGCCGGCGGGCTACGACAACGGCAACGCGCCGCGTCGGTACTACACGCCGCCGCCCCCGCCGCCGCCCGGTTATTGATCGGCGTCGACAACGGGGTCTAGCGTCTCTTGTCTCGTCGGACCGCATCGCGCGGCCGATCCGCGCGCGCATCCGCGCGGCCGCATCCGCACGGGCCGGTGCGATGCGGCGCAGTAGCCGTATCGCGATCGAACGGCACGCGCCGAGGCATCCCTACCGCTGCGGATGCCGCTTCGCCCACTCCCTGACGGCGTTCATCGTGTTCTCCACATGCTTGTCTGGCGATAAGCTCGTGTATTCGTAAATGATCGTGCCGTCCGGCGCGATGACGTACGACACGCGGTTGGCCATCGTTCGCACGAGCGGCATCGCGGCATCGTAGGCGTCGATGATGTGCCGCTTCGGATCGGCCGCGACCGGGAACTTACTGCGGCACTCGCTAACCGAAAATTTCTTCAGTGTAGCGATGTCGTCGTGCGACACGCCGATCACAGTTGCGCCGTAGCGTTTGTATTCGTCGACCGCATCGGCGAATTCGTGCGCCTCGATCGTGCATCCTTTCGTGAAGGCAGCCGGGTAGAAATACAGTACGACGGGTCCTTTCTTTAGCGCATCGGCGAGGGAATACGGATAGGCGTGACCGCCCAACGATGCCTCGGTCGTGAAATCGGGCGCCTTATCCCCCACCTTCAGGACAGCCGACGCGTCGAGCGAACAAACGGATAAGGCCGCGCTGACGGCCGCCGCGCGCAAGACGCGGCTCATGCTTCGGTTCATCGTCATTTCTCGGTCGAAGCGGGCGCGCAAAAGCACCCCCGCCGCGGGCGTCGATACGGGGCCCGCAACCCGCAAAAACGTATTGAACCACGGTAGCGAGCTAAGCGCAGGCGATGTGGCGATGTGACGATGTGGAAAGCTGCCAAGCGGCAACCGCAGAACGGCGACGACCGCCGTCGGCCGACCGCCCCGATGGCGGATGGCCTAGGCCATCTCGTGCGTGCGAGACCACATCGCCGCCTCGAGGTTGAGTTCGGCGAAAGCGGAGGGCGTCAGCGATGCCAACTCGGGATAGGCATGCTTCATCGCGTCGACCACTTCACCGTGATGCCCGGTCTCGGCCGCTTCCGCGATCGTCAGCAGCGCGCCGAGCAACCCCGTCCGCTCGGTGATCGCATCGCCAATCTCCCGAACGAGCCCAATATGGGCGATCGAATCGGCCGGTGCGGCATCGCCGAGCAGCACGTGCACGAGCGAAAAGACGCCCGTCATAAAAGCGGAATCGCCGAACCGATCGCTGTCCGGCCGGACCCGGGCCGCCGCCAGCTCCATGAAGCGCGAGCGCGTCCCGACAAGCTGCGCCAGCGGATCCGAGCGCCACGACAAGTTGCCGCTCGACGCGTAGAGCAAAAGTTGCGCCCAACGGGCGATTTGACGCGTTCCGGCCGCGAGAATCGCTTCGCGCACCGAGGCAATCCGGCGGTCAAGCCCATAGGCACTCGAATTGACGAGCCGCAGCAGTTGCATGACGACATCCGGGCTGCGCTTGAGTTCGTGTTCGAGTTCGCCCAGCGGCGCCTCCGACGCGATCAGCGCCATCATGCGCAGCAGCGACTGCCGCGACGGGTCGCCGCGCCGAGCCGACAGCACCTGCGGGCGAGCGAAAAAGTACCCTTGGAAGAGTTCGAAACCCAGTTCGCGGGCGAGTGCGAAATCGTCGCGCGTTTCGATTTTCTCCGCGACGAGCGTTTTGCCGTGCGCTTTTACCGCTTGGGCGAGCGCCGGCAGCCGCTCTCGGTCCACACATAAGAAATCGACTTTGACGATGTCGACGTGCGGCAATAACGCGACGAGTTCGTCGGACAGCTCGCAGATGTCGTCGAGCGCCACCCGGAAACCGGTGCGGCGCAGCTTGTCGATTCGATGGATCAGCGGCGCGTCGATGCGGACCGTTTCGAGCACCTCGAGCACGAACCGTTCGGGGGGAAGCAGCATAACCGCGTCGTCGAACAACATCTCGCGGCAGACGTTGACGTAGCCGTAGTGCCGCCCAAGCGTCGCCGATACCCCGATGCTGCACATCGCATTGACTACCACGCGGGCTGTCGCCTGCGCATCGTTCGAAATGAAGGCGCGATTCGTCGCGCTTTCGCGAAATAGCAACTCGTAGCCGTCGAGGGCTCCGTCGCGCGTCAAAATAGGCTGACGCCCGAGATAGAGACTGTCGATTTCGCAGTGAGCGCGCGCGTCGCAATCCGGCAACGCGTCCGTGCATACGATCGATGTTTCGGCCATGACTGATCCAGCTTGTTGTAGAACGAACGAGCGCCTGCCCGGCAAAGGCCGGGCGCGGCGCGCAGCGAGCAAGACCGGCCCCGTGTACCGCGAGCGCCCCGTGCGACCGCGATGGCGCCGAGGGGGCTCGTCCCATACTTTGCACGATTCCCCACACAGCGTGGGGCCATTGTCCACAAAAACCGGGGAAAACGCATGTCAGGGCCAATCCGGAGTCAAGTTTTGCTCGAATTGCCCGTCCACTCCCTAAAGAATTCTTACGCTGTGCCGATATTCCGTCCTGATAGGAGGTATGGCGACATTCCACCGCTAGGTCGCGCGCCCGTTCGCGCGTCCGCTGCGAAGCCTGCCACCGCATCGACATCCGTCGCCCGCGAGAACGAATGCAAGCAAAATCAATCGGCGCATCGCGCCGCAGCGCCTGGCGCGCGGCGCTCGACCTCTTACGCGGCCGCACAGGCAGCCCGCACGCGCTCGCCCTCGATGGCGACGGCGAGCGCAATGCGCTCACGCAGCAACTCGAAAAAACACTAGGCGCGGTCGATTTCCTGGCGCACGTCGACAACCAACTGCGCTTTCGCTATGTGTCCGATGCGAGCTTGCGTTTCATCGGCTACCGCAGCGAGTACTTGCAGACGGTGACGCTGCACGAGCTGGTGCCCAGCGGCGAGACGGCCGTGCTCGACGCCCTCCTCGCGCGGGCTGCGGACAGTGGGCGGGTGGAACGGGCCACGTTGCATTTGATGAAATCGCTGACGTACCCGATCGCGGTCGAGCTGCGCGTGGTCGCCAGCGCCCATGCCGGCACCCCCGGCTTCGCCATCAGCGCGTTCGACGTCTCGGACTGGCGCGCCAATGAAGAGCGTCTGACCTACGAGCTGCACAGCGACCGGATGACGGGCCTGCCGAACGCGCTCGCGCTCACGGCCGCGGTCAAGCACGCTCAAGAGGACGCCGACGCACGCGGCACGGCCGCCGCCTTGCTGCTTGTCGATCTCGACGACTACCAGCGCGTGAACCGTGCGCTCGGCTATGACGCCGGCGACACGCTCTTGCGTGAAACGGCGCGGCGGCTGGAAGCGCTCGTCACGGCCGACGAAACGCTCGCGCGCGTCACGAGCGACGAGTTCGCCGTCCTCGTGCGCGCGGGCACACGCGAGCTGGCCGCTCAAGAGGCCGAGGCGCTGGGCCGGCGCTTCATGACCGCGGTGCAGCAGCCCTATACGGTGGACGGCCAGCCCGTGCACCTTTCGGCTAGCGTGGGCGTGGCACTGTATCCGGACCCGGCGCACGATCGCGACGCATCCGGCTACTTCGATCAACTGCTGCGCCGCGCCGATCAGGCGCTCGCGCAAGCCAAGGCATCGGGTAGCAACACGCTCGCCTTTCATCGCGCGCACGCCGATCCGGCCGATGCGGAGCGCCTCAAGCTGGAAGCCGATCTCTACGACGGCGTGCGTAACGGCGAGTTCTCGCTCCATTTCCAGCCCATCACGAGCAGCCAGACCGGCGGGGTCGTCGGCGTGGAGGCACTGATCCGTTGGCATCACCCCGTCCACGGTTTCGTGCCGCCGTCGACATTCATTCCCCTCGCCGAATCGATCGGTCTCATCAACTACCTGGGCAACTGGGTGCTGAAGATCGCGTGCATGCAACTCATGCAATGGGATGCGCAGGGGATCGTCCTGCAGTATGTGGCCGTCAACGTCTCGCCGCAGCAGTTCCGGGATCCGCGCTTCACCCAAAACGTGCGCGACGCGCTGGCGCTGACAGGCGTGGACCCGAGCCGGCTCGTCTTCGAAATCACGGAATCGCTGCTGATGCAAGACCCGGCCCACGCGAAGGTGCTGCTGGAGGATCTGACGACGATCGGCATCCGCTTCGCCGTGGACGATTTCGGCACGGGCTACTCGTCGCTGGCATATCTGCAACGTTTTCCGCTAGCTAAACTAAAGATCGACCGCAGTTTCGTCGAGAACCTGCTAACCTCTCGCAACGATCAAGCGATTGTGTCCGCTGTGGTCGGCCTTGCGCAAACGCTCGAACTCGAACTCGTCGCCGAAGGCGTCGAGACGGAAGCGCAGCGCGAGTTGCTGATGGCGATGGGCTGCGATCACATTCAGGGTTGGCTGGTTTGTAAAGCATTGCCGTCCGACGAACTCGCAAAGTGCTTCGAGGATCGCGTGCTCCGCTTGCATGAGGCGGCGTAAGGCAGCGTAAGGCGGCTTTCACCCCCCGAGCATGGCAACCACAAACACATAGGCGTATGGTTCGAACGGGATTCACATGGTAAAGGCGGCGCTGCTCGATAAGCTGTGGGCGCGCATGAGCGAACGCGGCGACTTCCCGCTGCTGTCGCAATCGCTACGCACCACGATGGCCGCCATGACGAACGACGACCTCGATTTCACGGGGCTCGTGCAAGTCGTCTTATCGGATTTCGCCCTCACCCAAAAGGTGCTGCGGCTCGCGAATTCGGCCATGTACATGGCCTTCGGCGGCAACATTACGACGGTGACGCGGGCCCTCATGGTGCTCGGCATGGATGCCGTCGGCCATCTCGTGGTCGGCTTGAAGCTCGTCGACCACTTCCATCACAGTGCACCGCACCGGATCGATGCGAAGCTGGAACTGAACCGCACGATGCTCTCGGGCTGCGTGGCCCGCAAGCTCACGGAGTACGGCGATCTGCGCGCGGGCGAGGAAGCCGTCGTCTGCACGCTGATGCGCCAAGTGGGCAAGCTGCTTGTCGTCTTCTACCTCGAAACCGAATGGGAGCAGATTCGGCAGAAAGCGATCGCGGACCAGGTCGATGAAGGCGATGCCTGCGCCGACGTCCTCGGCGTCAGCTTCGAGGAACTCGGGCAGGAAGCCGCCACGCGCTGGCGCCTGCCCGATGCGATCCGGGCCGGCATGGGCACGTTCGAGCCGGAAGCCAAAGAAGCGCCGCAGGTGCAATGGCTGCGTGCGGTCACCAACTTCTCGACCGAAGTGGCCGGCGTGCTCAGTGCGGCGGACGTGAACGATCGCACCCGCGAAGCCCGGATCGCAGATTTGGCCAGCCGCTACAGCCCCGCCCTCGGGACCGAGCCGGACACGCTCGCCCAAATGACGGTCGCGCTCGCACGCGAGGAAGCCGGCGAAGGATTCATGCGGGAAATCGACGAGTTGCGCGCCAATGCGGATGCCATCGCGCGCGCGAGCGTCAACGCCGAAGCGCGCATCGCGGCCGGCTTGGAGGATTTGCGCGCGCTGCCGTCCGAGAACGCGCTGGCCCCGGTGCTCGCGCTCGCGTCGGAAACCGTGCTGGCGGGGTTGAACTTCACGCGCACGATCGTGTTCGTGCGCCAGGGGTCGGGCTTTTACAAGGCACGCCTGGGATTCGGCCGAGAGGTCGAACGGGCCCTCCCCTCGCTGTTCTTCAAGGAGGCGTTCGAGCCGGACGTTTTCCATCTCGCGATCGCCAATTCGGTGGGGATCTTTATCGAAAACGCGCGCGATGCGAAGATGCTGGCGCGCTTGCCGGTGTGGTATCGCAACGCATTCGACGATGCCCGCTCGTTCGTCCTGTTGCCCGTCATTGCGCATCAATCGACGGTCGCGTTGCTTTACGGCGATTGGTCGCTCGCGCAGGAACAGCGCAAAGTGTCGCAAACGCAGATGAGCGCACTGAACGAGCTGGCGCGCGAGCTGGGGCGGTTCTTCGCCCACGCGCCCGCACGGGAGCTCGAGACGCTTTGACGCGTCGGCCTTATTCTTCGATCCGCTCGAGCCCTACGTTTTCCTTGCTTTGATCGGCCGTGCTGGCCCATGCAGCCGCCGTAATGGCGATTTGCGCGAGTTCGCCCGATGTCAGCGGTGCCAGCGCGGCGCTCGCTCGATCGAGTGCTTCCCAATCGCCGCGCTCCAGCGCTTCCATCGCGCCGAGCAGCGTGCCGAGTTGCCCCTCGCGCCGCAAGATGGCCGCCCGAATGTGCGAGGCCATTGTCAGGGCGTCGAGCGTATCTTCGAGCGTGCCGCCAAACACGGCGTCGACCAGCGAAAACACGCCGGTCAAGAAGGCTCCGTCGATCACCTTACGATTGGCGGCCGCGAGCCGCGTGGACGCGAGTTCCATGAAACGCGCGCGCGTCGCGGCCAGTTGCACGAGCGGATCTTCTTCGAGGCGGACCTTGCGGCCATCCGCGTAGAGCAGGAGCTGAGTCCAGCGCGCGATTCGATTCGTACCCGTGGCGTTGATCGCGTCGCGCAACGTCGCGACTTTGCGACCGATGCTGGCCTCGCCCGAATTGGCAAGACGCATTAGGTGCATGACGAGCACGGGGTTGAGCTTCAGTTCGGATTCCAACTGCGCGACGCTCGGATCCGACGAGAGCAAACGCAGCAAATTCAGCAGCGCTTGGCGCGGCGCGTTGATCCGGCGGGCGCTCAGCTTGCTGCCGCGGGCGAAAAAGTACCCCTGGAACAGATCGAAGTGCAGTGCCTTCGCTTGCTCGAAGGCTTCATGCGTCTCGATGTTGAGTGCGATCATCAGCTTGCCGGCCGATTTGAGCGCCTTCGTGAGCCGCTGCAGCAGCTCGGGATCGAAACGCGCCGGGTCGATCTTGATCGCATACGCGTACGGCAGCAGTTTTGCGAACGCTTCGTCGGCCTGGCGTACGTCGTCGATCACGAAGCGATAGCGCCGCGCATGCAGCGTCATGAGACGCGCAACGAGCGCCGGGTCGATCGTAAGCCGCGGCGATATTTCTAGGTAAAAGCGATCGGCTGCGAGCCGAGCAATGGCATCCGAAAACAGCAGCGGACGACTGACGTTCAGATATCCGTGATGACCGGCAAGCGCCGTACGCACCTCGCTCGCGCCGAGCGCGTCGAGCAGATGCGCCGCCGCGGCATCGGTTGCTTTCTGGCTATCCGGGTCTTCGCCGCTGGCGACGGGAAGCTCGCGCAGATGCAGCACGAAGCCGCGCAGCAGGCCGTCCGCATCGACGATCGGTGCCCTGGCGGGATAGCGCACATGGCCGGCGCCGGCCACATCCGGTTGGCATTCGGCCGGGCTCAACGCCGAGTCGGTCATGGTCCCCATCGCCCCTCCTTATTTTTCTTGCGGTTCGCGGCGCGACGCTGGTCTTTCCGTGTTTTTCTTCGCGCAGGTTGGGGGCGATTATAACCGTAAAGTCCTGTCCGAAAACCGAGGGACGGCACCGTGCGCGGCACGGGTTTCACGCCCTGCGAAGGGCCCGCAACGTCGTTCGTCGCCGGCCCCCTTCGACTACTTTCGGACTACTTTCGGGTGACTTTCCGACTACTTCAGGACAACCTTTACGTCGAAGTATTTGGCGGCGATTTTGTCGATGGTGCCGTCGGCCTTGAGCGCTTCGAGCGCGCCGTTGAGCTGACCGAGCAGCGCCTTGTCGCCCTTGCGCACACCATAGCCGACACCCGAGCCGAGCAGCTTCGGGTCCGACACGGTGGGACCCGCGAAATCGAATCCGGCGCCTTGCGGACGCTTGAGAAAGCCCTTCGAAGCCGCTTCCGAATCTTGGAACGCGGCGTCGAGACGCCCCGAGGCGAGATCGGCATAGACCTGGTCCTGGGTTTGGTAGGACACGACGTCGATCCCGGCGGGCGCCCACTTCGCCTTCGCGTACGTTTCTTGGATCGTGCCTTGCAGCACGCCGATATGCTTGCTCTTTAGCGATCCGACGCTCGGCAGCAGCCCGCTGCCCTTCTTGGCGATCAGTTGGTTCGGAATCGTGTAGATCGGATCGGTGAAATCGATCGCGCGCCGACGTTGGTCGGTGATCGTCATATCGGAATTGATCGCGTCGAACTTGCGTGCTTGCAGCGCGGGGATCAGGCCGTCGAAGTCGTTTTCCACCCAAACGCACTTGACCTTCAGCTTCGCGCAAACAGCGTTGCCGACATCGATGTCGAACCCCTGCAGTTGCCCCGACGCGCTCTTCGATTCGAACGGGGCGTACGACGCCTCGAGGCCAAAACGCAGTTCCTTCAGATCCGCCGCCGAAACGCTACCGGCCGCTGCAACCGCCGTCGCCGCGACCAGCGCGAGCGACACATTCTTCCGCAAGTTCAGTTTCATCAAGTCGATCCTAGACAAAGGGATATCAAGTGGATATCTGGCGCGCATCGTGGCGGCGCCAAAAAAGCCGTTCAAATGCCCGCGCCGCGCATGATGCGGCGCACAAGGCAGTTGGGACGGGAATTGTAAGGGTATCGACGGGTATCGACGGCCGCGACGCGCCAGGTTGCGCGGATCGGTCGCGGTGCCCGGAGCGCCGACGCACGCTCAAGCATGCACAGGCGCGCTCACGCGAAGACGCAATTGGATGTCGCGAGCGGACAAGTCGCGAGCGATGGGAAGTAGGCGAAAGACGGTCAGGCGTTCAATGGGTGGCAGGCGAGACGGCTCGAAGCCGGCGGCTTTATACGCGCACGCAGCACATCGCGGGGCGGGTTGCGCTAGGCGGAAAGACGCACCAGCAACCGTCGCCGTGACGAAACAGAAAGATCGATCGCACACCCTCGGGCGCACGCATTTCGACGCAGACGTAACGCGTGCGGTCGCTAGCCATGCGACCGGTGCGAAGTACGCGTGCGGGGGAAGCGAGTGTCGGCGCGAGCCACTTTTCCACCAGCGCCCGCAACGAAATCTTTTCTGCACCCATCGCACTTCTCCTAGTCCTTGACCGGGCCCGACCTTCGATCACATCGGCCGCGCCCTTGAATACAGTATCGGCAACGACATCGCGGATCGAAATCAGCGGGCGCCGAGAATGGCGTCAAGCGTTACCGCCTTTTGTCGGACAAGGACTACATGCGATTCCGATTAGTAAGCGCCCTAGTCGGGAGCGTTGATTGCTGGCGATCCAGTGCCCTTTCCCACCAGCGCCTATGCTTGAAAGCACCGACGATGTATTAGCGAGAGCGCCATGAACGCAAGAACCCTCGTTGCATTCGCATTCACTGTCGCCGGCCTCGGCGCGATAGCTGGGGTCGGCGCGCTGGCTCAAGAGCGGCCGCTTGGGCACGAATCGGCCGTCGGCCCCGGTCCGGGCGCGCAAGGCCCCGGCGGCATGGGTGAAGGCCGTGAGGCGCAAGGCCCCGGCGGCATGGGTGAGGGCCGCGAAACACAGGGTCCGCGTGGCATGGGACAAGGCCGCGAAGCGCCCGAGCGCATCCACCCGGGAGGCCCCGGCGCGGCACCGCCCTCGGCGAACGGGCGCTCAGCTGTGGGGCCAGGGCCCGGACCTGCTGGGCCTGGGCCCGCACATGGCCCACAAGGGCCCGCGTTCGGCCAGCGCCCCATGACGCCCCCCACGGCGCCCGAGATCAGGCCCAACAACGGCCCAGCGGGCGTTCCCAGCTTCAGGGAGGGCCGCGCGCCGGAAAGCGCGCCCCGGATGGCGCCGCGCGGCCCAATCGATCACGCGCCGCGCGCATATGGTGCGGTTCCGGCCCCGTATCGCGGCAACATTCATCGGTTCGTCGATAGGGATGCGCGCGTGTGGCGCGGCGGCCGCTGGCATCACGCGCACCACGATGGCCGTTCCGGCTGGTGGTGGGTCGTCGGCGGTCTCTGGTACTTCTATCCGCAGCCTGTCTATCCGTATCCCGATCCATTCGTGCCCGGCACCGTGGCCGATGAATCCGGCGACAGCGGCCCGTACTGGTACTACTGCGAATCCGCTGGCCAATATTATCCGTACGTGACGTTCTGCCCCGAAGGCTGGCAAGCGGTCGTGCCCGATCAGTGAGCGATCTTCGCCGACGCCGACGACCGGCGATGGCCGACGGGGCCCGAGCGGCATGACTTTCCGCGCTCGAACGCTGCGGTCGTGATGCCTTGCAAACAACCAGGTGTCGATCGCCGCGGCAAAAGCTAGGGCGCCAACTCTGCCAGCGTCTCGCGCGTCGTCTCGATGACGGTCAGCCCGGCCCGCAAACCGGGCTTCACTGTGCGGTTCGGGAACACGATCCGTTCCTCGTCGTGCGATACCGTATAACGGTAGTCGCCATCGCGCGCGAGCAACGCACCCTTCTCGAACGCCGTGAAGTTCGCGACATCGTCAGCCATCAACAGCTCGAATGCGTCGCTATGCTTCGTGATTTGACCGATCACGGTAAACACGCGCGGCATCGGCCCCGCGCCCATTTTGTTCGAACCGGACACGAGCGCACGCACCGCATCGTCGGCGCCCGCAAAACGCGTCAGATCGTTCTCGCCGAACGGCCGCACTTTCCCGAGTTCGAGCGTACAGGCGTTCGCGCCGAACGATTCGGCCGTGAAATGCGTGTATGTGTTGCCTTTGGCGGTATGCAACAACACGGCCTCGATACGCGCGTTCGCAAGCCATTCGAACATCGCACGCGCCGGCGGCTTACCCGTATGCGGCACCAGCGCGAAACGCTCGAATACCGAAGCCCGAATCGCCGTGTGCATGTCGATGTGCCAGCGCAATCGAGTATCGGCCGCGGCACCGGCGAAAAAGCGCTTAGCCGCTTCCTCGAGTGCCTGCGCGCGCGGCGTCTCCCGGCTGTGCGGCAACTGCGCATGTCGGCCGCAAAAGAGCCGGTTCAGGTCGTCGTCCAGATAGCGGCAGCCGGCTTGCATCGCGGCCACGTTGCCAAGGACGATGCATAGCCGACACGCCAAGGGCACCCGCCCACCGGCAATGTCCGCCAGCATCCGCGACAGTAGCTCGATCGGCGCCGTCTCATCGCCGTGGACACCCGCCGAAACGAGCACGCTATTCAGCGGCCGCCCGTCGGGCAACGCGGCCGGCGCGAGTTCGATCACGCCCTCGCCGAGCCACTGGTAGCGTACGACGCCGCGCGCACATTCGCCCCGTGCATCCTGTGCGCGCGGACGCGCACCCGCAAGCGTGAACGCCAGGAAATCGGCGAGCAGCGCCGGCGTCGCCTTCGCCGCGTCAGCGCTGGAAGTCATACAGCGAGCCGAGGCCGAGGATTTGCGTCAACTCGTCAAGCGCCGTGCGCGATTCGACGAGTAGACGGGGATCGGCGAGATCGCTCGGAGCGAGGCGGTCGCGATAATGTTTGCCGATCCATGCGTCGAGCCGCCCGAACAGCGCGTCGTCGATCCACACGCCCGGCGCCACCGCTTGCCGCTCGGCTTCGCTCAACACCACGCGCAGCCGCAAGCAAGCGGGGCCGCCGCCGTTCTTCATGCTTTCGCGCAAATCGAATACCAGCACGTCGTCGATCGGCCCCGAGCCGCTTGCCAGATCGTCGAGGTAAGCGGCCACATGCGGATTCTCGCGGCATTCCTGCGGGACGACGAGCACGTCGCGGCCGTCGGGACGCGTCAGCAACTGACTGTTGAACATATACGACGTGACGGCATCGGCCACGCTCACGCGTGCATCCGGTACTTCGATAACGTTGAACTGCGCACCGACTCTCGATAGTTGTGTGCGCAACTGATCGAGTACGGCGCCTTGCTCGACGAACGCACGTTCATGGCAAAACAACGTCTGCCGGTTGCCCACTGCGATGACATCGTTATGGAACACGCCCGCATCGATCACATCGGGGCGTTGCTGTGCATAGACGGTACCCTCTTCCGTCAGGCCGTGCCGCTGCGCGACGGCGCGGCTCGCTTCGAACGTTTGACGCGCCGGGTACCGCTCAGGCTCCGGGCCACGGCGATATTCGCTACGCCCATAGACGAAGAACTCGACGCCACGCTCGCCGTACTGCGCGCAAAACCGCGTGTGATTCGCCGCGCCTTCGTCGCCCAGCGCGGGCGTGCCGGGCAATGCCTCATGCACGGCGAAGCGCGCGGGATCGGCGAAGATCGCCGACAGCGTGCGACGCGTTGCCTCGTGTTCGATCGCGCGGTGCAGCTTGCTCGTGAGGTTCGCCGGCGTGAAATGAACGCGGCCGTCTTGCGTGTCGAACGACGGACTCACCGTTGCCGCGTTGGCAGTCCACATCGCCGAGGCGGAACTCGCAGCAGCCAGCAACTCGGGCGCTTCTTTCGCCGCGCGCTCGATCACCCTCTGCTCGTTTCCCGAAAAACCGAGCTCGCGCAACAAGCGCAGCGACGGCCGCTCTTGCGGGGGAAGCACCCCTTGCAAGAAGCCCAAATCGGCAAGCTGCTTCATCTTGCGCAGACCTTGTTTGGCGGCGGCGAGCGGATTGGCGACCGATTTCTCGTTCGTCTGCGACGCCACGTTGCCGAACGACAGCCCCGCGTAGTTGTGCGTCGGACCTACGAGTCCGTCGAAGTTGGCTTCCCGTGCTTGCATCGTCGATCCCTTGCTCGATTCTTAAAACTGAAGACCCGGCGAAACGCTCGCGGGCATCGTGAGTTGCGCGCTCTCCACCGAGGCCATCGGATAAGCGCAATAGTCGGCCGCGTAGTAGGCACTGGGCCGATGATTGCCCGAGCGGCCCGTGCCGCCGAACGGCGCCGCCGACGACGCCCCGTTCGTCGGACGATTCCAGTTGACGATACCGGCTCGAATCATGCGGTGAAAGTGCGTCCAGCGCGCTTCGTCGTCGGCAAGCAGCCCCGCCGACAACCCGTAGACGGTGTCGTTCGCACGCGCAATCGCTTCGTCGAAATCGTCGTAACGAACGATCTGCGCGAGCGGGCCGAAGTGCTCCTCGTCGGGCACATCGCGCACGTGGGTGACATCGAGGATCGCGGGGCTCACGAAGCCGAGGTTGGCGTCGCGCTGCTCCATCGTCAGCAAGGCATGCGCGCCCGCGGCAACGAGCCGCTCCTGCGCGGCCACGAGCCGACCGGCCGCCCGCGCCGAAACGACCGCGCCCATGAACGGCTGCGGGTCCGCATCGTAAAGCCCGTAGGCGATGCGCGAGGTGACATCCGTCAAGCGCGTCAGGAAGCGATCGCCGAACGCACCGCGCGGCACGAAGATACGGCGCGCGCACGTGCAGCGCTGGCCCGCCGATAGAAACGCCGACTGGATCGTGTGGTGCACGGCCGCGTCGATGTCCTCGACTTCAGCCACGATGAGCGGATTGTTGCCGCCCATTTCGAGCGCGAGGACGATCTCCGGCCGGCCGCCGAACTGCTTATGCAACAACGTGCCGGTATCGGAGCTGCCCGTGAAGAAGAGCCCGTCTATCTGGCGGTGGTTCGCGAGCGCCACGCCCGTATCCTTCTCGCCTTGCACGAGATTGAGCACGCCCGCCGGCAAGCCGGCTGCGCGCCAGACGTCGACGGTGACGCGCGCCACACCGGGCGCCAACTCCGACGGCTTGAACACCACCGTGTTGCCAGCGATGAGCGCCGGCACGATATGCCCGTTCGGCAAATGGCCCGGGAAGTTGTACGGCCCGAACACGGCCACGACGCCATGCGGACGATGACGCAGCACGGCCGTGCCGTCCGCCATCGCGATGCGCTTCTCGCCCGTGCGCTCGTGATAAGCCGCGATCGAAATCCCCACCTTCGCCGCCATGGCCGCGACTTCGGTGCGCGCTTCCCAGAGCGGCTTGCCCGTTTCGCGCCCGATCGCGTGGGCGAGCGCTTCCTTGCGTTCGTTAAGCAGCGCCGCGAAGCGCTGCGCGATCTCGATCCGCGCCTCGACCGGCAACGCGGACCACGCACCGAACGCTTGCCGCGCGCTCGCCACCGCGCGATCGACATCGAGGCTCGACGCGCTCTTGCCCTCCCATACCACCGCCCCCGTCCCGGGGTTGCGCGAAACGAATCCCGGGCCGTTGCCCTCGCACCACTGCCCGTCGATGAAAAGCTCGCTCATGTTCTCTCTATCCTCACTGATGCTTCTTGCTCAACGCCAACACGCGCACGAGATCGCCCTCGTTCACCTCGAGCGCCGCGGCATCGTCGGCCGACAGGCGCATCGCACCGTCGGCGACGATGCCCGGTGCCACTCCGACGCGAAATCCCGCCATCGACGTATTGGAGACGAGCGAGCGGGCACCGTCGCCGCGTTCGTCGCCGTGAGCGCCCGTATCGCCGATGACAACCGGCACCAGCACGCTCTCGCGCACGGTGCGCAGATCGTTGATATGGCATTCGAGCACGGGGCCCGCATCGAAGATATCGACGTGATTCTGATAGCGCAGCCCTTCGGCTTCGAGCATCTTGCGCGCTGGCGCCGTATCGCGATGCGTAAGCCCGATCACCGCTTGTGCCTCGCTCGGCAGCAGATCGGCGTAGACGGGATAGCGCGGCATCAACTCCGCGAGAAACGATTTACGCCCGTGCGCGCTGAGGTAATCGGCCGCATTGAAATCGATCTGATAGAAATGCAAACCGACGGCGCGCCAGAACGGCGACGTGCCGTCCGCATCGAAGTGCCCGCGCAGTTCGGCGCATAACCGCTCAGGAAAATGCTCGCGAAACTGCGCCATGAACATGAAGCGCGAACGCGACAACAAGCCACCGACGCCATGCGCGCGATAACGCGGCGACAAGAACAGCGAACAGGCTTCCGCATAGCCCGTGAGATCGTGCGAGATATTGAGCAGCGACATCTTCGTCCACACGCCGAGTTCTTGGCTGGCATGCACGACCGTGCTCACGCGATAGTTGTAGAACGGCTGCTCGAGCCCAACTTGCACTTCGATGCCGCAGACGCCGGCCACGTCATGCGTGGCCGTGTCCTCCATTACGAACAAGAAGCCCGCTTCGTGCGGCGCGGCGTGCCCTTGCATCGTCCGCTGCGCACGCGCGATGCGGCTGGCGAGCGCGTCGCGATCGGGCTTGAAGGTCGTCAGGCCCGGGCCCGTCTCGTGCGCGAGCGACACGAGCGCATCGAGGTCGTCTGTCTTGACGGCACGCACGACGATCATCGCCGATCTCCCGTTTGATTCATGGTTCGAGCCGCAGCGGTATCGTCCGCCTCCCCTTGACGCGCATCGGCCGCGCCGCGGTGCAGCGGCACGCAACGCACCGAATCGCCGTGCACGACATCGAGTGCCGCGCGTACCGGCCCGCTCAGCGGCACGTCGGCGCCCGTCCCGCTCGGCAATTCGGCCAGCACGCAGCGGAAATCGCCTTCCCGATGGCTGGATACGAGGTAAGCGCGCGCATCGTCCGCGGGCTTGCCGCTCGCTTCTCGCACCGTGCGCGTTTCGTTGAAGACAACGCAAGCGCTGCGATCGACCTGCGCGGTCAATACCGGGCCCGCATCGAAGATGTCGACGAAACGATCGGGTTCGAAGCCCTCTTCGAGGTGAATGTCGTAAGAGAGCAGCGCCTTCGCATTCGGCTCGCCGATCACGCGCTGCGCCTCTTCAGGCAGCAGAGGAACGTAAAGCGGATAGGTGGGCATGACTTCGGCGATAAAAGTGCGACTGCGCCCGCCCGACGCAATCTCGATCTGCGCGAAGTCGCGGCCGAAGAACCGGCGGCCGACCGCCTCCCAGAACGGCGAGGTCCCGGCTTCGTCGGTTACGCCGAGCAGCAGCGAGAACACTTCCGGCGTGAAGCGCCGGCGATTCGCGGCGATGTACATCATGCGGGCGCGCGCGAGCAATTGCGCCGCCGCCTCGCCCGCACCGGTGGCGGATCGATCGATATAGAAGCCGGCTAGCCGGCTTCTTCCGGTCAGCTCGTGAGACATCGTCAACGCGTGAATCTTGCGATTGACGTGCAGTTCGCGCGACGCATGAATCAAGGCATCGTTGCGGAACACGTAGAACGGCTCGGCATAGCCGGCTGCGGCAACGATACTGGCCGTACCGAGCAGCTTGCCGGTGGCGCTGTCCTCGAGTACGAAGAGGTAGAACTCCTCGCCCGGGAAGTCGACATCGGCGCGAAACGAATCCTCCGACAGCGCGACGCGCGCTTCCAGTTCATGCCGATCGTGCGGCAGCGAATGCAACACGGGCCGAGCTGCATGCGCCATCTGCGCGAGTGCGTCGAGATCGGACAGCCTTCCGGGGCGAACGAAGAGCATCATGGTTCCTCGGCGTTGAGCGGTAACGGCTTAGCGAGCCTGCGCGTCGGCCGTCGCACCGACGACGGCTTCGATCGCCTTCGTCAACCGTGCGAAACCTTCGTTCAGATCGGCCTCGGGAATCACGAGCGAAGGCGCGAAGCGCAGGACGTTCGGCCCGGCGATCAGCAACATGACGCCGTGCGCGGCAGCCGCATTGACGAAATCCTTCGCTCGGCCTTCGTAAGCGGGGGTCAATTCGGCACCGATCAGCAGCCCCTTGCCGCGCACTTCCTTGAACAAGCCGAAGCGTTGGTTGAGTTCGCCGAGCTTGGCGACGATCTGCGCCCCGCGCGCTTTGACACCTTCGAGCAGCGCCGGCTCGCTGACGAGTTCGACCACTTTGTCTGCCACGGCCGCGCCGAGCGGATTGCCGCCGTACGTCGTGCCGTGCACGCCCACCTTGAAGTGCGCGGCGACCTCCTTCGTGGTGAGCATCGCGCCGATCGGAAAGCCGTTGCCGAGCGCCTTGGCCGTGGTCAGGATATCGGGCGTCACGCCGGTATCCATGTAGGCGTAAAACGCGCCCGTGCGGCCCACGCCCGTTTGCACTTCGTCGAAAATCAGCAGCGCGCCGTGGGCGTCGCAGGCTTCGCGCAGCGCGCGCAGGAATTCCGGCGTGCCGGGAATCACCCCGCCTTCGCCCTGCATCGGCTCGACGATCACGGCGCACGTGTTCGGGCCGATGGCAGCGCGTGCCGCTTCCACATCGTTGTAAGGCAGATGCACGATGCCCGCGGGCACGGGGCCGAAACCTTCGGCGTACTTGGGCTGGCCGCCTACGCTGACCGTGAACAACGTGCGGCCGTGGAACGACTGCTTGAACGAGACGATTTCGATTTTGTCGGGGCCGTGACGCTCGATCGCCACGCGGCGCGCGAGCTTGAGCGCCGCTTCGTTCGCTTCCGCGCCCGAATTGGCGAAGAACGCGCGATCGGCGAAGGTCAGCGATTCGAGCCGCTTGGCCAGCCGCAGCACGGGCTCGTTCGTATAGGCGTTGCTGACATGCCAGAGCGTCTCGCCTTGTTCGCGCAGCACGCGCACGAGTTCGGGATGGGCGTGGCCCAGGCCCGTCACGGCGATACCGCCCGTGAAATCGACGTAATCGCGGCCCTCCGTATCCCAGACGCGCGAGCCCTGGCCGCGAGCGGGCACGAACGACGCGGGCGAGAATACCGGCACCATGACTTCGTCGAAAGTTTGGCGGTTCACAGCGAAATCGTTCATGGCGTGTCCTCTTCGGATGAGTGGTTGCCCTCGGATCGGCGGCGCAGCGCCCGATCCACTTTCCACTTACCAGGGCAATAACCGTTAGTTTAGAAAACGATCGGCACGGCGTCTTGCTTGGGGGCGACGCAATCTATCGCGTTCGTCAGGCATGATCGGGCGGCTCGATCAATGCGCCCGCACGCGGCTCGCCTGCATAAGCCACGCCCGCTCCGTGCTGCTTGGCGATCCAATTGCGGCGTTCTTCGCGCGGCGTCACGCCGAAACGTTCGCGATACGCGTTCGAAAAATGCGCCGCCGACGAAAACCCGCACGCGAGACTGACCTGCACGATCGACTTGCTCGTACGCTGCACCTGCATGCGCGCTTTGGCCAGCCGCAACCCAAGGTAGTACTTCGACGGCATCGAGCCGAGATATTGGCGAAAGAGCCGTTCGAGCTGCCGCCGCGATACGCCGACGAGGTTCGCGATATCGTCGGTCGTCAAAGGATCTTCGATATTGGCTTCCATTAGCTGCAGCGCATCGTTCAAGCGCGGATGCCGCTCGCCCGGGGCCGTGACGTAGGGGATGCGCTGGCGCTCCTCGCCCGCGCGCAGCACGCCGACGCCGAGCGCGTCGGCAATGCGCTCGGCAAGCGCGGGGCCATGCTCGCGCGCGATCATCGCCAGCATGAAGTCGACGCTGGCCAGACCGCCCGCGCAAGTCGCGCGATCACGGTCGATTTCGAAGATTTGCTGCGTGACGATCGAGCGCTCGAACTGTTCGGCGAACTGCTGATACGTTTCCCAGTTCACGCTCACGCGATAGCCCGAAAGCTGCCCCGCCATGGCGAGCCACCAGACGCCGTGATGGATGCCCGTCACGAGCGGCGTGCGCTGCCCGACGCGCGCCAGCGCGGCCAGAAACAGGCGGTAATCGGCGAACTGCTGAAATCGTTCGGCGACGACGATCAGCCAATCGCAGGACACGCCGTCGCCGAACGCATCGTCGGCCGGCAGCGCCGCGCCACCGGCCAGCGGTACGGCGCGCCCGTCCCAAGAGAGCACCTGCCAGCGGTACAGCGAGCGAGCGTCGATCTCGTTGGCGAGCCGCAGCGCATCGACGATCGGCGCGATGCCCGACATCGAAACGGGCGGCAAGGCAACGATCGCCACCTGCGTCGTCCTGCCCGGACCGGCCTGCACGCGCGCCATCGCTCAGCCTCCGCGCCGTGGGTTCGCCCTGCCTTTCATGCCGTTACTTCAAGCTGCCGGAAAGGAATTGCTTCAGGCGCTCGCTGTTCGGCTGCGCCAGTACGACCGCCGGATCGCCCTCTTCTTCGGTGCGCCCTTGATGCAAAAACATCACGTGATTCGACACGTTGCGCGCAAAGCCCATCTCGTGCGTGACGACGATCATCGTGCGGCCCTCTTCGGCCAGCTTCTGCATGACTTTGAGCACCTCGCCGACGAGTTCGGGATCGAGCGCCGATGTCGGTTCGTCGAACAGCATCACGTCGGGATTCATGGCAAGCGCGCGCGCGATTGCGACACGCTGCTGCTGCCCGCCCGACAGATGCGACGGATACTGCTTTTCCAGGCGCGGCGCGAGCCCGACCTTTTCCAAATACATGCGAGCGCGTTCCTCGGCTTCTCGCTTGGACAAACCGAGCACATGGACGGGCGCCTCGACGATGTTCTCCAACACATTCATATGCGCCCACAGATTGAAGTGCTGGAACACCATCGAGAGCTTCGTGCGGATGCGCTGCAACTGCTTATGATCGGCCACTTCGAGATTACCGGCCCGATCGGCTTTCGTGCGCACCGTTTCGCCATCCACCACGATGCTGCCCGCGTTCGGCCGCTCGAGGAAATTGATGCAACGCAAGAACGTGCTCTTGCCCGAGCCGCTGGCGCCGATGATGCTGATGACGTCGCCTGCTTTCGCCGTCAGCGTCACGCCCTTGAGCACCTCGTTATCGCCGTAGCGCTTGTGGATGTCGAGCGCCGCAAGTTTGGCGGCGGCGGATTGAGAAGTCGCTTGGAGCACCATGCTCTCCCGTATGAATCTGAACCGATGGCGGATGAAACGAAGGCGTGCTGCTGCTCAATGCCCACGGACGGCGAGGTAAGCCAACCAGCGCCGCTCGGCCCGCCGAAACATCGCGACGAGCGCGAACGATACCGCAAGATAAATGAGCGCGGCGACGCCAAACGCTTGGAACGACATGTACGTGGCCGAATTGGCATCGCGGGCCACCTTCAAGACGTCGGGCACCGTAGCCGTGAACGCGACCGTCGTGGCGTGCAGCATCAAGATGACTTCGTTACTGTACAACGGCAGCGCGCGGCGCAGCGCCGAGGGCAAGATGATGCGGCAATACATCGTCCACCGGCTCATGCCGTAGGCCCTTGCCGCCTCCACCTCGCCGTGCGAGGTCGCGCGAATCGCGCCGGCGAAAATCTCGGTGGTGTAGGCTCCCGTATTCAAGCCGAAAGCAAGAATGGCGCAATGCAGGCCGCTGCGGAAGAACTCGTTCAACACCGCGTGCGCATGGACGATTTGGAGGCTGTACACGCCACTGTAGATGAGCAACAGCTGCACATAGAGCGGCGTACCGCGAAAGACATACGTGTAGCAGCGCACCGGGGTGGACAGCCAGCGATTTTTCGAGACGCGGGCTACCGCGAGCGGCACGGCCATGCAAAAGCCGATGACGAGCGACAGCGCGAGCAGCCAAAGCGTCACGGCCAGGCCCGAGAGCCCCTGGCCGTCGTAATAGAGGAATGCGCGGCCGTATTGCGAAAGGATTTCGATCATGGGCTGGGCTCCTCGTCAAAGTTCCGCGTGGCGCACGCCGATCGAATAGCGCTTGTCGAGCCAGATCAGCACGCCGTTCGATACGGTGGTGATGGCGAGGTAGATCAACGCCGCGACAAGAATGAAGAAAAACATGTTGAAGGTGCTCTTGCCGGCGTCTTGCGCGGCTTTGACGACATCGGCCAAGCCGATGATCGACACGAGCGCCGTCGCCTTCACTAGCACCTGCCAGTTGTTGCCGATGCCGGGCAACGCGAAGCGCATCATCTGCGGAAACAGAATGCGCGCGAACACGCGGATGCCGCTCATGCCGTAGGCGCTACCCGCCTCCAACTGGCCACGCGGCACCGAGAGGAACGCTCCGCGGAACGTCTCCGTGAAATAAGCGCCGTAGATGAATCCGAGCGTCAGCACGCCGGCCACGAACGGATCGATATCGATCTGTTCCATCCCGAGTGCATCGGTCATTTGATTGACCGCAATCTGAATGCTGTAGAACAGCAACAGCATGAGCACGAGATCGGGCACGGAGCGGATCAAGGTGGTGTAGAGCGTCGCCGCGCCGGAGACGACGCGATTGCGCGACAGCTTCGCGACCGCGCCGACCAGGCCGAGCAGCACCGACACGGCAAGCGAAAGCACCGACAGTTCGATCGTCTTGATCGTGCCGGCGAGAAGGATCGGGCCGAAGCCGTAAAGGAACACGGGCGTCTCCATCTTCGAGTCTGGGGTTGCCTGCTGTCGCGGCACGGATCCGCAACGCAAAGGCGAATGCGCGGACGCAGCCCGCGCGGTACGGCCCACCGGCCGCCGCATCGCATGTGCGCTTTCGGTCCGGTTTTTCGCCTTGGCGCGGATAGTCGCAAGCGAAATTAGTTTGTACAAACGCCCGGAAGCCGGTTATTGCACCGCAACATTCAGGGCGCGCTCGCCAGGAGTCGTTCTGAAGCGGCGCCGACGGAAGCGCTACCGGCTTGCCCCCCGGGCCGCGACGGGGCGATTGCGCAAGTTTAGCGTCGCTTTTTCGATATTCGAACGGGAGGCTGCGCGGAGTCTGCGGGGCTGTGGAGTCTTGGGGATACTCGCCGCTGAGCGGAGCGAGAATCGATGCCCCAAAAACAGAACCGGCCGTCACGCGCAGTGAACGGCCGGCAATCATCATGGCGCGCGACGCAAAAATCGTCGGCAAAATGCCGGGCACCGGCAGTATGACGTGGTCCCTTTGCGCTGCGTCTTTGGCTTGCGCCTGTCCGCCTGTGCGAAGCACTTGGCGTTCAGTCACCCCCGTAGCCGGCGCTGCGCTGCGTCATCTGGCCTTCAATCGGTGTCGTTTATTCGATCTGACGTGTCCGGTTGCCTGTAATGTAGGACGAGACGCAGGCCGAACGCAAAGCGTGTTTACCTTCATAGGGAATCGCTGAGCCGGCTATCCGAGGTGCTGGGTGCGCTGCCGAACGGACGCCGCGGCGTCGCGCGCCGAGTGCGATTGGCCAACGCTACGCCGAGCAACGACGATCTCGGCCCATTGCCAGGACAGCAGCGCGACACAGCCGAAAATCACTTCCCGCATCCGCTTCACGAGTGCCAAGGACAGCCCCACCTCGCGATCGATGCCGAACATCTGCGCCAGCAACACGACAGCCACTTCCTGTACGCCGAGGCCCGCGGGCACCATGAATGCCGCATGCCGCACGGCCTGCGTCAGCGCTTCGATTGCGATGGCGCCGCCGGCCGACACGGGGTGACCAAGCAGCGCCAGCGCCCAGTAGGTCTCCAACGCGCCGACGAGATAGCCGGTGAACTGCCATGCGAACGCCTGAACGAGCACGCCGGTACGGGTCATCAACGCATCGATTTCAGCATCGAGCTTGGCGCCGTCGATACCCTGCAGCAGCCGATGCCCGCTGCCCAGCGCGCGCGCGGCAAACCGCTCGATCGCATGGAAAACGCCGCCCCGCCGCAGCAGCAACCCCATCACAATGGGCAAGGGGAGCGAGAGCACGAGCGCGAACCCGATCGTCTTCGCATGAACGCCGCCCGTCGCGGCAAGAATCAGCACAACGCCCAGCGCGGAAAACGCATACTGCACGGCGATCGTCACCAACACTTCCACGATCACGGACGCGCTAACCGCGCTCGCATCGCGCACACGCCAGCGCGCGAGCCGGATGCCGACGATCTCGCCGCCCACCGTCAGCACGGGCAGCAACCGGCTGACCGCCTCACGCACTGTGGCCACCCACCAAAGGAAGGCGAGCGACGCACGCCTGCGCAAAAGAACGCGCCAGCCGTAGGCGTCCAATAACAGCGGCACCGCATGAAACGGCACGAGCCAGAGCAGCGCGAAGCCGGCCTGGCCGATGACGTGCGCGACGTCGGCCGCGCCCTGGTGCGCCACAAGTGCGATGACGAGCGCAATGCCGATGGGCCAGCCGGCCCATTTAAGCCATTTCGTCACAGCGATGCCTCTCCACGCGCGGTGTTTGGACGATTCGCAGCATCGGCCATGCCGCCTGCGTCGGCAGCGCCTCCGAAGATGTCGGCAAATCCCCCGCACATCAGGCCGGCCTGGGCGATGGCTGCAGCCACGCGCGGCGAGAGCAGCGCATTGAGTTCGTCGACATGGCGATAGGCATGCATCGAGGCCGTGATCGGACCCTCGCCCGCTTCCGCCGGGTGACTGTAAATTTCGCCGACTCCATCCGCCGGCATCCGTGCCAGCGCATCGAGCATGGCCGCTTCATCCATGCCGCCGGTATGCTCGATGCCCACGACGTAATCGTTATAAGCGATCCCGGCGCGGGACAGCCGCGCCCGCATGAGCCCGATCCAAGGTTTCAGCCACCACGGCGCGTTGGCTTCGAACGGAAGCCGAACGGCACGCAAGCCGAACTCGCGCCCGATCGACAAGACCAGCGAGAGCACCGTCGGATGCAGATGGAAGTGCTTGTGGGCGTTCACGTGATCGAGCGGCAAGCCCGTTTGCGCGAACGCCTCGAATTGAGCGCGGATCTCGCGCGCAAGCGCGCGGCGCACGCCCGGCAGAAAGAAAAAACGAAAGCCGTCGCGCACCATCGCATCGCCGAACCGGCCATCGGGACCGACGAGCGCGGGGATGTGCGCAGCCGGCAACGTAGCCGGCCCATCGGCGAGCACGAGATGCAAGCCCACCCGCAAGCTCGGCAGACGCCGCGCGCGCTCCACCGCATCTTGCGCGGCCGGCGCACCCACCATGAGGCTGGCGGCCTTGAGCACACCCTCCCGGTGCGCACGCTCGATCCCCGCATTCACGCGCGGATGCAGACCAAAATCGTCCGCGGTGACGATCAGCGCGTGGCGCGCGTGACGGCCCGAGCGCGTCACCTGCTTACGCCTCGTGCGCGCGCAGGAAGCGGAAGAATTCGACGCCTTCGCGCAGACGACGCTTCATCATGTCCCAGCTCATCAGCATCTCGCGCACGATCTCCCAGATCTTCGACGGACGGAAGTAGAACTGGCGGTAGAACTGCTCGAGATGGTGATAGATCTCGTCGCGCGACAGATGCGGATAGCCGATCGCCGCCAGCTGCACGCCTTCCTTGCTCACGAGATTGATCGTCTTGTTCTCTTCCATCCAGCCGTTGTCGACGGCCTGCTTGTAGAGCGTCGTGCCCGGATACGGCGCGGCGAGCGAGACCTGGATCGTGTGCGGATTGATTTCCTTCGCGTACTCGATCGTCTTCTTGATCGTCTCTTGCGTCTCGCCCGGCAAGCCGAGGATGAACGTGCCGTGAATCTTGATGCCGAGCTTCTTGCAGTCGGCGCTGAAGCGGCGCGCGAAATCCGTCCGCACGCCCTTCTTGATGTTCACGAGGATTTGATCGTCGCCCGATTCGAAACCGACGAGCAGAAGACGCAGACCGTTTTCCTTCATGACCTTGAGCGTCTTGTACGGCACGTTCGCCTTCGCGTTGCACGACCACGTCATACCGAGCTTGCCGAGGCCGATCGCGATCGCTTCGGCGCGCGGCAGGTCGTCGGTAAACGTCTCGTCGTCGAACATGAGTTCTTTGACTTCCGGCATGTTGTCGCGGATCCACTTCGCTTCCTCGAGCACGTTCTCGACCGAGCGCGTGCGGTAGCGGTGCCCGCTAACCGTCTGCGGCCACAGGCAGAACGTGCAGCGCGACTTGCAGCCGCGGCCCGTATAGATCGATACGTACGGGTAGTTCAGATAGCCGATGAAGTAGTTGTCGATCTTGAGATCGCGCTTGTAGATCGGCGCGACGAACGGCAGTTCGTCCATGTTCTCGAGAATCGGACGCGCTTCGTTGTGCTCGATCGAGCCGTCCTTCGCGCGCCAGCTCAGGCCCTTGATCTCGGCGAACGGCTTGCCTTCGGCGAGTTCCTTGCACGTGAAGTCGAACTCTTCGCGGCAGACGAAATCAATCGCGTCCGTTGCCGTGAGGGAATTGTGCGGATCGACCATCACTTTCGCGCCCACCATGCCGACGAGCACCGACGGCTTGCGCTTCTTGACGTCCTGCGCGAACAGCGCGTCGCTGGGGAACGACGGCGTGCTCGTGTGGATGATGATGAGGTCGTAATCGTCGCAGATCTTCAACGTCGCTTCGACGGACAAGCTATCGGCCGGTGCGTCGAGCACGCGGCTGCCGGGCACGAGGGCCGCAGGCTGTGCGAGCCACGTCGGATACCAGAACGAGCGGATTTCACGCTTGGCTTGATAGCGCGAACCGGCTCCGCCATCGAAGCCGTCGTACGACGGGGCCTGCAAGAACAGCGTTTTCATGGATGATGCTCCGGCAATCTTATGGTGAAGCAGATGTTGTTATGGGGGCGGCGGCCGCTACGTGGCGGCTGCCGACGAAAGACGAATAGGTTCGCGCTCAGGGCCCGTCCGACCCTTCGGCCACGCGCGCGACGACAGGCATGCGAGCGCCGCGCCACACCACGTGCGAGCCGAACGCCGCGACGAACCATTGCGTGGCGAGCAATGCATCGCGCAGCGGAACGAGCGGCAAATCGCGCAAAAACTCGCCGCGCTCGCGCGAAGCACGGGCGTGCAAGCCCACCCGCGCAACGATACCCAGCGCCGTTGCGGCAACCAGCACGGTTTCGCGCCATCCTGCTGCCCCATGCACGGCGAGCAACCCCGCGGCCAGCAGCCAGGGGGAAGTAAACGTGATGAACAGGAACGCGAAACCAAGCGGATTGATCGAGCGAATCGTGCGCAGCCAGCGCGTTTCGCGCAACCACAGCGTCGCGAAATCGGGTTCGATGACATCGGTATCGACGACGACCTCCGACAGCACCGTGGTCATACCGCGCTGGCGCGTGTATTCGGCGAGCCAGTAATCGTCGGCCAAACAATCCTTGAGCGTATCGAACCCGCCGATATCGGCCAGTACGCTCGCCCGCAGCGCGAGCGTCGCCCCGAAGCCGAAGCTGCGGGATCCCCCCGCATGCGCGATGCGCACCGAGGGCGCGAACCATTCGTTGATGAACTGCGCACCGATGCGCGTCCAAAACCCGCCGACGCTTTTCGCGTGATACAGGCACGTGACGATGCCCACCTGCGGATCGGCGAGCGGCGCGGTGACCGCTTCGAGGTAATCGGGCGCGACGGCGATATCGCTGTCGGCCAGCACGATCAGCGGATACTTCGCGCGCGCCGCCAGGTTGATCAGATTGCTGACCTTCAGGTTGTGGCCGTGCACCCGGGAATCGACGACGAGCGCGATATCCCGCTCGGGAAACGAGGCTTGCAGCCGCCGTACGACGGCGATCGCCGGATCGGCCGACGACGACACGCCGAACAGCAACTGATAGCACGGATGCGTCTGCCGGCAGAAGGTCGAAAGGTTCTCGTAAAGACGCGGCTCGGCACCGCACAGCGGCTTGAGCACGCTCACGGGCTCCGATGGCCGGTACGGCCGACGATCGAGCGCGCCTTTGCCTTTGTGCGGGAAGCACCGAGCGAGCCCACGCGCCGACGGCAACGCGAGCGCGGCAACGACGACGTAAGCGGTCGCGATGCAGCAGAGCGCGACGAGCACCCAATCCCAGAGGGTCACGGGCGATACCGTCATCGCACGCCGCCTTTGCCGGCCGCGCGCTGCCGTAGCGCGGACGACCGGTTCAATGACACGCTTGCTGGCACGTTGGCTACTCCTTGGCTCTTTTTCGCGTGCGTGCGCCAGCCTCGGCCTGCGCACGAAGCGCACTGAGACCGCCGGGCCGGGCCGGACACGCCGGACACAATACGACCGGCTACCGAGCAACGCCCAGCACGCTTTGTAAACTTTGGAAACGCGCAATTGTAGCAGTGCGTGCGGGAAAACGCTGAGCGGCGGGCACTGGGCCGCGCCGATTCGTCGGCTGCAAGCAACGCCGAGCCGTCCCGCAGCGAGTTCGGGGGCAATTCCGGCGACGCCCGCCCAGGGCGGCGAGCGAGCAGGCACTCCGCATGCTCGCGGCGCCCGATGACGCGACGCAACAACTCATGTATCTTGCAAATACCGGACTGACGGAGGGGCGGCGTGCGGCGCGGCATCGAATCGACAGCCCGGTTGCGCAGCCGGATCGAGCGCACCGAGCGCCTCACGCGAGCACACTCATCATGAAAAACGTCTTGAGCATTCAACCGCACGTCGTTTTCGGCCATGCGGGCAACAGCGCAGCCGTCTTTCCGATGCAGCGGCTGGGCGTGAACGTCTGGTCGCTCGACACGATGCAGTTTTCGAACCACATGCAATACGGCCACTGGGCCGGCAGTGCGATCGACCCGCCGCAAATGACCGATCTCGTCGAAGGCATCGGCGCAATCGGCATGCTCAGGCGCTGCGACGCGATCGTCTCGGGCTATCTGGGCTCCAAGGCGCACGCGCAAGCCGTGCAGGACATCGTCCGCGCCGTCAAGGCGACGAACCCCGAGGCATGGCACTTTTGCACGCCGGTGATCGGCGCGGGCGCGGGTGCGAGCGTCGACGAATACTTGCTCGCGACCATGCCTGCGGTGGCCGATGGCCTTTCGCCGACGCACGACACGTTGCAAAAGCTCGTCGGGCGGACGATCGAAACGGTGGACGACGCCGTGTCCGCTTGCCGCGAGATCATCCGCAGCGGCCCGCAGGTCATCCTCGTCAAGCAGTTGATCGATCGCCACAGCCCGGCCGATCGTGTCAATCTGCTCGTGGTCACCGAGCGCGAAGCATGGATGACCCAGCATCCGCGCTATCCGTTCGCGCGCCAGCCCGTCGGGGTGGGTGAGCTCACGAGCGCGGCGTTCGTTGCGCGGCGCCTGTCCGGCGACTCGCTGCGCACGGCGTTCGAGCATGCCGTTTCAGCCGTGCACGCCGTTCTGAAAGCGACCTACGCCGCGGGCCGCTACGAACTCGAACTGGTCGCAACCCAAGACGAAATCGCCAAGCCGCGCGAGTGGCTCGGTGCTTGGTCGATCGATACCGTTTGAATCGAACGAATCGAACGAATCGAACGAATCGAACGAATCGAACGAATCGAACGGGACAAACCGAAGCCGGCCGCGGCGAACCTTCCCTCTAAAATGCAGACGGCCCGGGCCGCGCAATCGCGCCCCGGGCCGTTTTCCGCTTGGGCCGCCGCCGTACGACGCAGCGGCCGCAGCGATCCTCAGTCGAGCTTGAACTGCGCGACGGCCCCGGCAAGATTGACCGCCTGCGTCTGCAACGCCGCTGCCGCGGCCGCCGATTCCTCGACGAGCGCCGCGTTTTGCTGAACCATTTCGTCGAGCTGCGACACCGCGCGGTTGACCTCTTGAATCCCGCGCGTCTGTTCGCCGGCGGCGCTCGTGATTTCGGACATGATCGTCGTCACGCTGGAGACGTTGGAGACGATTTCCGTCATCGTGTCGCCCGCGCGTTTGACCTGGCTCGAGCCCGAGGAAACGCTGTCGATCGTCGATTCGATCAGCGACTTGATCTCCTTGGCGGCTTGCGCGCTGCGCTGGGCCAAGCTACGCACTTCCCCAGCCACCACCGCGAAGCCGCGGCCCTGCTCGCCCGCGCGCGCCGCTTCCACGGCCGCGTTCAACGCCAGGATGTTCGTTTGGAACGCGATACCGTCGATCACACCGATGATGTCGCCGACCTTGCCCGAGGCCGTTTCGATCTTGCCCATCGTCGCGACCACTTCGGAGACGACCTGTCCGCCGCGCGATGCCACGGTCGACGCCGAGCCGGCCATGTCGTTGGCCTGCCGTGCCGAGCCGGCCGATTGCGTCACGGTGGAGGTGATTTCCTCCATCGACGCCGCCGTTTGCTGCAAGCTGGCCGCGGCCGATTCCGTGCGGCCGGACAGATCCAGGTTGCCCGCTGCGATTTCGTCGGCGGCCGTGCGCACCGATTCGCTGGTATCGCGAATCTGGCGCATCACGTCAAGCAGCTTATCGACGAACTTATTGAACGAGGCCGCGATTTGCGCCACTTCGTCGCGGCCATCGGCCGGCAAACGCCGCGTGAGATCGCCCGTGCCCGAGCCGATCGAATCCATTGCGTCGCGTACGAGGGACAAGCGCTTGAATGCGTTTGCGGTAATCGCCGAGACAATCGCTGCCGCGAGGATGACGATGATGACGAGTGCGATCGCCGAGGTCGTCAGGAACGAACGGACGCCGGCTTTCGCCTCGCCTTCGTCGAGCGCCACGATGACCGTCCAATCCGTGCCGGGCACGTTCATGCCGCGCAACAGCACGGAGCGGCCGTCGGCGGCCGTCTCGAGCGGCTCGGACGCGCTAGCCAACGAATTGATCGTCGTCGCCGTCATGTTCGGCATCAACGTCGAGATCGGCTTGAGCGTCAGTTTCGAATCCGCGTGCGCCACGATGTCGCCCGCCCCATCCACGAGCAAGCCGAAGCTCGCCGGCGTCGGATGAATCGACTTCACGTTCGAGATCACGCTATCCATGTTGACGTCGCCGCCCATCACCGCCTTCAGCGAACCGTCGCGAATCACCGGCACGGCAAACGTCACCACGAGCTTGCCCGAGCCCGCATCGACGTAGGGGGCCGTCACCACGGCCTTGCCCGCGGCAGCAGCCTGCTTGTACCAAGGACGCGACGTGGGATCGTAGGTGGGAGGCAAGCCGGTCGGGTCGCCCGACTTCATGACCTTGTCGGGGTAGCCGGCATAGACGTTGACGAAACCGCCCGACGCCATGATCTGCTTGAAAGTGGGGATCGGGTCCACCGTCTCACCATTGAGCGTCACATCTTGCAACGCTGCGATGGCCGCCGTTTTCGACGCAACCCATTCGCCGATACCCGCGTTGTGTCCGTTGGCGAGCGCGACGAGATTATTGTTGATCGTGTCGTTCTCATGGGAATTGACTACGAAGAAATTCAGTGCCGCATTGACGGCCAACGAGCCGATAACGATGGCGAGGCAAGCTGCGAGCACGCGCGCGCGAATTGACGCAAACATTCAGACGGTTCCTTCAGACGAATTAGCTGCGAGGACTCGTGATCCTCCGTACTGGTAAACGGCATACCGCCGCGCAAACTTGACGTTTGCGTCGTTAGGGATTATTCGGAGTGCTATTTAGTTTGCGTTGAATGTCGCCGCGCAAACAATGTGATGAGTAAGACTAATGCGGATATCGATCGGCACGCCGAGGTGTCATTCCCGCCTGTTTGTCGCTACGAATTTCCGACGCGGTTCCGATTCGGTTCCGACTTAATTCCGGTTCAGTCCCGACCGATGCGCGCTTGTTGCTGCTTGTTGCCGCTCATTGCCGCGTGCCCGACTATGCCGAAATGCGCACAGGAATCGTCGCGAAAGGTCAAGACGGTGCGATATTGGCTTTATATAGTCGTTTCCAATAATCGCAGCGACGGTTTTCAGGTCGAGCGGTTCGATCAACATACGCGCTTGCAGGGAGGTGCCCGCCACACGCTGTATCAGACGAACAAGAGCCGTGCACCGGCCGCCGCGCCAACCCTCAGCGCACCGCGCCCAGGCGCCTGCCGGCATGCACGCCACAGCAGTGACTTCACGCTTGCCGACAAAGGAATCAACATGCGTTTTGCGAAGACCCTCACCCCCGTCGCAGTTGCAGTTGGAGCATTTCTCGCGCTCGCCCCGCTCGCCTCTCGCGCGGATACCGTCGTGAAAATCGGCTTTGCCGCTCCGCTCACCGGGCCCAATGCGAGTTACGGCAAAGACTTGGAAGACGGCGTCAAAATGGCACTCGACGACGCCAAAGCTCAAGACATCAAGATCAACGGCCAACCCGTTTCGTTCGAACTCGTCTCGGAGGACGATCAAGCGGACCCGCGCGTGGGCGTGCAAGTCGCGCAAAAACTCGTCGATGAAGGCGTGTCCGTCGTCGTCGGACACTTCAACTCGGGCACGACGATCCCCGCCTCCGAGCTTTACGAAAAAGCCGGCATCCCCGATATCGACCCGGCGGCCACGAATCCGATCATCAGCGGACGCGGCTACAAGAACGTCTTCATGGTCATTTCGAGCGACGCGCAGAACGCCGGCACGGCGGGCGTCTATGCCGTCGAAACGACCAAGGCCAAGCACATTGCGGTCATCGACGATCGCACGGCGTTCGGCCAGGGCGAAGCAGACGAATTCGTGAAGGCTGTCAGGGCGCACGGCGGCACCATCGTCGACCGCGAATACACGACGAACCAAGCGACGGACTTCAAGACGCAGCTCACGAACATCAAGGGCAAGAATCCCGATCTGATCTTCGTCGGTGCGCTCAATCCGCAGGCCGCCGGCATCATGAAGCAGATGACGCAGCTCGGCATCAAAGCGCAATTCGTCGGCGGCGGCGGCGTGAAGGACGTCGATTTCATCAAGCTCGCCGGCGATGCCGCCGAAGGCGCGATGGCCTGGGAGTACGGGCGTCCGCTCGACAGCACGCCGGTCGGCGCGAAATTCGCCGAACGCTTCAAAAAGAAGTTCGGCGTGGACGTGCTGTCGTACGCGCCGTTCGGTTATGACGCGGCGTGGGCTGCGATCAAGGCGATGCAAGCGGCAGGTTCGACCAAGCCGGACGACTATCGTCCGAAGCTGCAAAACATCAGCTTCGACGGCATCACGGGCCATATCGCGTTCAATGCGAACGGCTCGCTCAAGAACGGCTCATCGACGATGTACCAAGTGAAGAAGGGGCAGTTCGTGACCGTGGTCACGAAGGGCGGCTCCTGATCGGTCGCTCGCGCAGCGGGCAGCGCGCCCGCTGGCTCGATCGGGCCGTGCGGCGCGGCGCTTCAGGGCGCCGCGTCTTTTTGCAATTTGCTTTGGAGTCCTAATGGTTTCGAAGATCGTAGTCGTAGGAGGCGGCGTCATCGGCAGCGCCGTGGCGTACTTTCTGCGTAGCGCGGACACCCGCGTCGAGGTGACGGTGATCGAGCGCGATCCGACCTACGCGCGGGCCTCGTCGGCACTTTCGGCCGCCTCGATTCGCCAACAGTTTTCGACGCCTTTGTCCGTGCAAATGTCCTTGTACGGTATCGAATTCCTGCGCTCGATCGGCGAGCGGTTGGCGGTCGCCGGCGAGCCGCCCTCGATCGATTTGCACGAAGGCGGCTACCTCTTTCTCGCCACGCCGGCCGGCGAAACGGTCCTGCGCGAAAACCATACCTTGCAAACGTCGCTCGGCGCGCAGATCCGCTACTTGCCCAAAGGCGAGCTGCAAACGACGTTTCGTTGGCTCAATACCGACGATCTGGTCGCCGGCACCTATGGCGTATCCGGCGAAGGCTGGTTCGACGGCTACGGGCTCGTACAAGCGCTGCGCAAGAAGGCGCAAGCGCTCGGCGCCCGCTATGTCGCGGCCGAAGCGACGGGCGTGCGGCGCGAGGGCCGGCGCGTGCGACAAGTGCTGACGGCGAGCGGCGAAGCCCTCGATTGCGATGTCATGGTCAATGCGGGTGGGCCGTGGGCGCGCCGCGTCGCGACGATGCTCGGGATCGACCTGCCCGTCTACGCCCGCCGCCGCAGCATCTTCAACGTGAGTTCGCCGGCCAAGCTCGAGCGCTGTCCGCTGCTGATCGATCCGACCGGCGTGTATTTCCGGCCGGAAGGGACGACCTATATTTGCGGCACCTCGCCGAGCGCCGATCGCGACCCGGACGACCTGCCGCTCGACGAAGTCGATCATGCCCTGTTCGACGACGTGATTTGGCCGACACTCGCGCATCGCGTGCCGGCCTTCGAAGCGCTGCGCGTCGAGCATGCGTGGTCGGGCTACTACGAATACAACGTGTTCGACCATAACGCGATCATCGGCTACCACCCCGACATCGAGAACTGCGTATTCGCGAACGGCTTCAGCGGTCATGGGCTGCAGCAAGGCCCCGCCACGGGGCGCGGCGTGGCCGAACTCATCTTGCAAGGGCGATTCGTTTCGCTCGATCTGTCGCCGCTCGGCTTCGAGCGCGTACTGGAAAACCGCCCGGTGGTCGAGCGCAACGTGGTTTGATTCGCGATGAAACCGATGGGCATCGGCCGGAAATACGGCCATGCCCGCGGGTGCGGGTGACCGCTATCCCCTATCCCTCGGCGGCCGCTTCGTCGCATCGTCAACGCGCAGCACCCGCCCCGCTCGCCCCACTCGCCCGCACCATGATTTGCGCCGAGGTATCGCGCTCGATGCGTCGAAGCGTATCGAGCATCGCGTCGAATCGCTGCGGCGTGCAAACTTGCGTTGCAAAATCCGCCCGCAGCCGGCGCGATATCTGTACGACACGCGAAACGGGATCGAATACGTAGTGCGCCGCATAATCGAGCGGGCCCGCATCGATCGCAACATCCGACGGCAGATAGACCAGTTCGACATCGCGCGGCAGCGTCATCGTCCCATGCTCGACAAAGGTGCCGCCGATGCAAACGTACGACTGCGTCCGAACCGGCTCCGCCATCCAGTCTTCGATCTGCGAAGCCATGCCGCCCGCAAGGCTCGACAACGCCGGGAGCGCCGTCATGCCGTCCGGCCAGACGACATGCGCGAGCGAGCCCGTCATCGTGACGGCGAATGGGCCGCTCGTGGCGTCGACATCGTCGGTCTCCACCGCAGCCGTACCGCGTAGCCCTGCGCGTCGCAACCGCTCGTCCGCGATCTCACGCGCGCGCGCCCGCGTCGCACGACGAAATACGTTGCGTTCCAATTCGGCCGTGAAGCCGTCGTCTTCCACGCGATAGCCGTAGCGCGCATCGCCGCTTTCGTCGATGTCGATATCGAGCCGCGCTTCGCGCGTGCGTAGCTGTACGGCCGGCGTACGCGTCAGCCCCCCTTCGTCGACCAGCAACGCGGGCCGGTCCATCGCATTCGGCGGCAAAAAGCCGAATGCAATCCCCCCGCCCGATGTCGTATCCGCGAACCGCGCGAGCGCCGGAATCCACACGATGACGTGATTGATCGCCCCCGTGCCGTACCCCGGCACGGACGGCAACGTATAGACCGAACCCAGGCCGAGCAGCGCGGGCTCGCTGCGAATGCCGACGGCCGCGAGCAGTGCGCCGTACACCGCCACATGATCCTTGCAGTCGCCATAGCGGTGATGAAGGATATCGATGACGCGATGCGGTTTCGCAGCCGTCGCGCCGAGGAACAGCGCCACATAGCGGATGTTGGCGCGCGTCCAATCGTAAAGACGGGCGGCTTTCGCCCAATCGTCGCGGGCGTCGCGTGTCAGCGCCTGTGCCAATGCGACGACTTCGGGATCGTTTGCGGTCGGATCCACGGCGGCCGACCGATATCGCTGAGCGAAGGCGGCGTAGCTTGGCACTGTCGTCACCATCAAACGGTCGCCGTCGTTTGCTTCGCCCACCGCGCCGTGCTCCGCGCGCGCGAAGAAGCCATGCCGATAGTCGAACTCATAGCGCATGCGCCCGTGCTCGAGCACGGGCTCGCGTGCGATGTAGCCGCGCGCATCGGCATAAAGCGGCATGTCGGCCGGCAGATCGAAGATGAGACGCTGATCGAGCACGGGCTCGTTGGGCGGGACGGCGAAGTATTCGAACAGTCCGGGCTGCCCCGCCTTGCGCGATTTGCGAAACACCAAGTGCTCACGCCAACCCGGCTCGATGCCCGGAAAAATGACGGTGCGCAACACGCCGTCCTCGAACGTCGGTGCGCCGGCCGCGCGAGGCTCTTCGATATCGCGGATCGCATCGGCGCTAACCGGATGCGCACTGCCCTGCGGATCGATCGATTCCGCCGATAGCGCGTCGATCCGCTCGATGTCCTTATTGAACCAAACATAGCGTTGTGCGATTTCGTCGACACCGGCAACGGTATCGACCCGCAACGTCGTGTCGTCGTGCTCGACCACCGAGCCGTCGTGCGCAACGGTAAATACATGGACATCGGATTCGATCGTGGCCGGCGCCGGATCGCTCGCTTCGCCCTCCGGCGCTGCCCAAACGGCCATACCGAAGAGCGCCATCGCGCAAGCCAGTAAGCAGGCGGCCACGCGCTGTACCCCAGCGGTCGGCTTGCTCCCACGCCGTGACCGTGCTCGTGCCACCGCAGGGCTCAAATCGTGCGCGATGTTTGCCAAGATTCGCCTCGCTTCAGGCCGTATCGCGATCGGATCTCGCGGGCGTCTGCCCACGGGCGATTTCCGCCACGGCTTTCGATCGGGAGGCCGACGATGACCCCACCGAAAGCCGTGCGCCGCACGCGTGCCCGTCCGCCGCCTTCTCGCCCACGTGTCGAACAACGGCGATGCCGACGATTCTATGCCTGGCAGGCGGGCAGTGGCGACGGACGGCAAAAGCTAGCGGCTCGAACGTGAGTGTATCGCCACGCGCATCGGTCCGTGAGCCGGACATGACCCGGACATGACCCGGACACGACCCGAACCGGACGCGTTACTCACTGCGCCGAATGCCTTCGTCCAAGGCCCGGCGCAGAGACAGGGCGATGGCCAACGCGGCCTGTTCGATCTGCGCCGGATTCGGGCAACTGGGCGCGATGCGCAAGTGCCGGTCGTGCGGATCGACGCGGTACGGAAACGCGGCACCGGCCGGCGTCAGCACCACGCCCGCTTGCGCCGCCAGTTCGACCGTGCGTCTCGCGTACCCGTCCGGCGTGAACAAGCTCACGAAATAGCCCCCTTTCGGCTTCGTCCAGAAGACGTCCGCCACCTCGCCCAGCCGTGCTTGCAGCACGGCGTCGAGTGCGGCGAACTTCGGCTGCAAGAGGGCGCGGTGGCGTTCCATCAACCGCTCGAGTCCGGCGCGATCGCGCAGGTAGTGCACGTGCCGCAACTGGTTGAGCTTATCGGGGCCGATCGTGCGCACCGACAGGCAGCGTTGCCACCAGTCGATGTTCCGTGGCGACGACGCGAGCAAGGCGAAGCCCCCGGCCGCCAGGGTAACCTTCGAGGTCGATGCGAATACGAGCGCGCGGTCGGGATGGCCGGCGCTGGCGCAAGCCCCCACGATATCGGGCGAGCGCAAGCGCTCGTCGGTTAGGTGGTGGGAGCGATAGGCATCGTCCCAGAACAAGCGGAAATCGGGTGCTGCCGCCGACATGGAGGCGAGACGCTGCACGGTCTCGCGCGAGTAAATCGTCCCCGTCGGGTTGCTGTAGAGCGGTGTACACCAGATGCCCTTGAGCGACGGGTCGGCAGCGACGAGCGCTTCGACGCGATCCATGTCAGGGCCGCCTTCGAGCATCGGCACGGCGATCATCCGAATGCCGAGCGCTTCGCAAATCGCGAAATGGCGGTCGTAGCCGGGCACCGGGCACAAGAACGCAACCTCCCCGCTGCGCGCCCACGGTTCACCGTCCGGCATGCCACGCAACATAGCGAACGCCAACGCGTCGTGCATGAGTTCGAGGCTGGAATTGCCGCCGGCCACCACCTGAGCAGCCGGCAGCCCGAGCCATTGGGCGCCGAGTTCACGTGCCTCGGGCAGACCGAGTACGTGGCCGTAGTTGCGGCAATCGATGCCGTCGCGCGACACGTACCCTGCCGCCGCCGTAGCGTCGATCAGTGCCTGGTAGGATAAGTCGAGTTGCTCGGGAGCCGGCCTGCCGCGCGTCATATCGATCGACAGGCACTGGGCCTTGAACTCGTCGTAGGTCATCGTCATCGTTCTATCTTCTCTCTCAGTGAATGGAGTCGGCCCGGGCGCAATCGAGTATCCGTCTTCCGTATCCTTCAGACAAACGCGTTATATTGATCCGCATCTTCAGTTTTTCTGATGGGCGGATCGCCGATGAAAACACTCGATTTCGATGTCCTGTCGATGGTCGTCGCCGTGGCCGACGCGGGCAGCTTCGTCCGCGGCGCGGCCTTGGTACATCGCTCGCAATCGGCCGTCAGCATGCAGATCAAGGCACTCGAGCAAGCACTCGGCAAGCCGATTTTCGAGCGGCGCGCGCGCAATGTCGTGCCGACTCAAGAAGGTCTTATGCTGGCCGATTACGCCCGCCGCATGCTGGCGCTGCGCGACGAAGCCTGGGCCGCGCTCGTGCACCCGGAAATCAAGGGACGCGTGGTGATCGGCGTGCCGGACGACTACGCGTCGTCGCTGCTGCCGCCCGTCCTGCGCAAGTTCTCGGGCACCTACCCGAAGGTGGAGATGCAAGTCGTCGGGCTGCCCAGCCACGCGCTCGCGCCGCTCGTGCGGGACAACACGGTCGATCTCGCTTGCATGACGCGCGTCAAAGGCTTACGCGGCGAGCGGGTACGGCTCGAACCCACGGTCTGGGCCGGCGCGCCGCGCGGCCCGGCCGTCTGGCGCGAGCGCCCGCTGCCGATTGCGGTATTCGCGGCAGGCAGCGTCGCGCGAGAAAACGCCATTCGCGCGCTCAAACGCGCGCGAATCGCCTATCGCACCTCGTATGAAAGCCCGAGCCTGCTCGGTCTGTTCAGCATGGTCGAAGCCGGACTCGCGGTCGCACCCGTCGCCCGCTGCGCGCTACCCGAGCGGCTCGTGGAGCTGGGACGCGCGCACGGGTTGCCTGCTCTGCCGCCGCTCGAAATCGTGCTCGCGCGCAGCGCACGATCGAGTCGCCCCGAATGCGACTTTCTCGCCGAGCAAATATTGGAAGAACTGAGGATTTGAAGGATGCTGGCCGGTGAAACCCGGTGCCAGCCGAAGCGCCCCGCATTGAATGCGGCACACCGCGAGGCCGGTCAAAACAGCGCGCGCTGGCGCTGCTGAGCCATCGAGACGACATTGAGTTCGTCGAGCCGCTGGCGCGCCTTGGCGAGATCGTGCACCAGTTGCCGTTGGAGCCAGGTTTCGGCGCCGCCGCCGAACGCTTTGTCCAGGCGTAGCGCCATCTCGGGCGAAATGCCCGCCTTGCCGCTGAGCAGGTTCGTCAACGCCTGCCGGCTCACGCCGAGTACGGCGGCACCTTCGGTCACGCTCAGGTTGAATCGCAGGAGGCATAGCTGGCGCACGGCCGCGCCAGGATGATGATTGTCGATATCGGCCATGGCCCGAAACATAGCGGTGAAGCGCGGATCCGTCAATCGACAAGTGCCGATTGTCTATTCGACGCATCGGCTCGAAACGCACCAGGTTGACAGGTCCAATATTCGGGATTAAGCAGGAGGCGAAGCCGCGACGCGACGCGACGCGCCCAGGCAGCCCGCTGCCTCGCTATCCGTTCAAGCGTGCGGCAAGCGTCCGAGCGCTTCGTCGATCAATGCCTCAAGCAATGGCTCGACGCGCGAAGCAAGCGCTTCGTCATAGGCATAGGGCCGCGTTTCTTGCATGTAGGTGATTTGCGACAGTTCGAGTTGGACCGCATGAATACCGTCATGCGGCTGGCCGTAGTGCCGTGTGATGTAACCGCCCTTGAAGCGCCCGTTCGCCACGGCCGTGTAGACGCCGTGCCGCGTCACGCTTTCTGCCAGGGCCTCGGCAAGCCCGGGTGCCGCGCTGGCGCCGTTCGCGGTACCGAAATTGAAATCGGGCAGCCGGCCCTCGAAAAAACGCGGCACGTGCGAGCGAATCGAGTGCGCTTCCCACAGCAATACCGCGCCGTGCCGGCTTTTGAGTTCGGCCAAGGTTTGCGCAAGCGCGTCGTGATACGGTTGCCAATACTGGGCGACGCGGCGCGCTATCTCGGCCTCGGTGGGCTCGCCGCCGGGATGATAAAGCGGTGCTTTGTCGAACGTGTCGATCGGCAGCAAGCCCGTCGTGTCCTGCCCCGGGTAAAGATTCGCATTGTCGGGTGGGCGGTTCAGGTCGACGACATAGCGCGCGTACGACGGAACGAGCAACGAAGCGCCGCGGCGCGCCGCGACTTCGTACAAGCGTTCGAGGTGCCAATCGCAGTCGTCGACATGGCGGGCGGCCTCGGTCATCGTCGCCGCGATCTCGCCCGGAACCCGGGTGCCCACGTGCGGCATCGAAATCAATAACGGCAAGGTGCCGGGGCGCAGTTTAAATACCGCGGGGTCGAGCGTAGCGTTCATAGAAGGTTGCCTGGGCATCGAAAGATCGTTCAGATTAACGCGCGCCGTGCTTGGCGTCACGCGCGTCGGCGTTGCACCTGCTACCGCGGCCCCGCCCGCGCCGGCCCGCGCGCCCGCCTTCAGTCCGACAAATGGGAGACGGCTTCGCGATAAGCGGCATACGCCTGCGCCTCGTCTTCATGCCGTCCGTCGCGTACGACGCAGCGGCCGCCCGTGTGCACTTCGGCGATCGGGGAACGGCCGTGTTCGCAAAACACGGCGCCGGCGAGCCAATCGTCCGGCTTGCGTCCGTCGATGCTCGGATGGGCGCCGTCGAGCACAAGCCAGTCGGCACGACGGCCGGGGGCCAATGCGCCGATGGGCCGGCCGCTCGCGCGGGCGCCCCCCGCCAACACCGCCTCGAACAAACGCTCGGCCACCTGCGGCCGCGTCTCGGACGCGAGCACATTGCGCTGACGCAACATGAGGCGTTGCCCGTATTCGAGCAGCCGCAACTCCGAGCGCCAATCGACAGCGATATGGCTGTCCGAGCCCACGCCGATCCATCCGTTCGCGTCGAGATACGGCCGCGCGGGAAACAGGCCATCGCCGAGATTCGCCTCCGTCGTCGGGCACAGCCCCGCCACCGCCCCGCTCGCGGCCAATGCGGCCGTCTCGGCTTCGTCCACATGCGTCGCGTGCACCAGACACCAACGGGCATCGACGTCGAAATGCTCGAACAGCCAAGCAACGGGCCGCGCGCCCGTTGCCGCGAGGCATGCTTCGACTTCCCCGGTCTGCTCGGCAATATGGAGGTGGACCGGTGCGCCGGGCAGTTCGGCATCGAGCCCATCGAGCAGCGTGCGCAACGAGGCTTGCGAGACTGCCCGCAGCGAATGCGGCGCCACGCCGTACGTCAACGCGCCATGCTCGGGCCGCGCGCGGCGCAGCGTGAGCAGCAAGTCCAGCAGTGATTCCGGCGTATTGAGGAACCGCCGCTGATCGGGCCGTGGCTCGCGCTTGCCGAAGCCGCTGTACTGATAAAGCACGGGCAGCATCGTCATGCCGATGCCCGCCTGAGACGCGGCATCGACGACACCCTGCCCGAGTTCGGCGACGTGGCCATAGCGGCTACCGTCTTGCGCGTGATGCACGTAGTGGAATTCGCAGACGGACGTATAGCCGGCTTTGAGCATTTCGACGTAAAGCCACCGTGCGATCGCTGCCAGCCGCTCCGGCGTGATGCGGGCCGCGAACCGATACATGAGATCGCGCCAGCTCCAGAAGTTGTCGGCCGCCTGCGCGCGGTATTCGGCCAATCCGGCCATCGCACGCTGGAACGCGTGGGAATGCAAGTTCGGCATCCCCGGAACGATCGGCCCGTTTGCCCGCGGCGTCGCGGCAGGCGCCGGCGAATCGGGGGTGACGGCCGTCAGCATCCCGTCCGCATTCCATTCCAGCAGTACATCGCGCCGCCAACCTTGCGGCAAGTAGGCGTGTGCGGCGAAAAGCGCAAAGCGGTCGGCCGTCACTGCCCGCTCCTTTCCAACGCGTCGGCCCGTATGTCGAGGGGGCGCCCCGTCCACGGCGAAGCGGCAGCCGTATGCACCGTCGCACCCGCGCGCACGACGCGCGCCGCGAGGGGACGGCCGATCCAATAGGCGAGCTCCGCCAGCGTGCTGACGGACCAGACGACGAAGTCGGCCGGCCGGCCCGGCGCCAATTCGCCGTGACGGTCGCTGCGGCCGAGCGCACGCGCGGCATGGCGCGTGACGCCTTGCAGCACTTCGGGCACCGTCAAGCGAAACAGCGTGCAGCCTAGGTTCAGCATCGCGAGCAACGACGTGGCCGGCGACGTGCCGGGATTGCAGTCGGTCGCCAGCGCGATCGGGACGCCATGGCGGCGCAGGAGGTCGATCGGCGGCAGTTGTGTCTCGCGGATGAAATAGTAGGCACCGGGCAATAGCACGGCCACCGTGCCGGCCTCTTTCATGGCCTGCGTGCCGGCCTCGTCGAGAAATTCGAGGTGATCGGCCGACAGTGCCCGATAGCGTGCCGCAAGCGCCGTCCCACCCGATAGGCTCAATTGTTCGGCATGCATCTTCACGGGCAAGCCGCGGCGTTGCGCCGCTTCGAATACGCGCTCGCTTTGCGCCAAGGTGAACCCGATACGCTCGCAAAAGACATCGACGGCATCGACCAGCCCTTCGTCCGCCAATGCGGGCAACATCCGCTCGCACACTTCGTCGATATACGCATCGGCACGTCCCACAAACTCGGGCGGCAACGCGTGCGCACCGAGGAAGGTCGTATAGACGGACACCGGATAGCGCCGCGCGAGTTCGCGCGCGACACGCAACATCTTGCGCTCGCTCGCCAGCTCGAGCCCGTAACCCGACTTGATCTCGATCGCCCCGACGCCCTCGGCGAGCAGCGGCTCGAGGCGCGCGGCGGCCGAAGCGAGCAACGTCTCTTCATCGGCATCGCGCGTTGCGCGCACCGTCGAGACGATGCCGCCGCCGCGCCGCGCGATCTCTTCGTAGCTCGCCCCGGCGAGGCGCAATGCGAATTCGTCGGCACGATGGCCGCCGAATACGAGATGAGTGTGGCAATCGACCAGACTCGGCGTCACCCAAGCCCCGCCGAGATCCGTGCTGGGCCACGCTTCGAACGTGCGCGGCAAGTCGTGCGCGGCGCCGAGCCACGCGATCGTGCCGTCGCGCACCGCCAATGCGGCGTCCATCATCGACGCATCGGGATCGCCGTTCGGACAAAGATTCAAATGCCGCCAAACCTGCTCGCTCATGATGGCCTCGACCTCTCGGCAATAATCTGCAATTTATCGGCAAGTATCAGTAATAACCCGCTGCGCCCGCAGGGCTGGACGCATCAAAGGTAATGCACGAGCACCACCAGCGCGGCGCCCTCGCCCGCCACGTCGCAGGCAAGCGCACGCGGCGCGTCGAGCACGAGCGTATCCATCGTCGCAAGCGCGGCGTGAGCCGGCCACGCGCCTGTCGACGCTTGCAATGCGCGTTCAAAATGAATGTCGAGCGCCCCACGCGCGCAAAACACCAGTGCGGCATCGGCATCGAGCACATGCTGGCCTGCGCCTTGCCATACGCTCAGTTCCGCACGCGCGCGGTCGCGTCGCACCATGAGGTTGAAATCGCGCGTCGCACCGTCGACGAGCTGCGCTTCTAGCGGTGCGTCTCCATCGAAGCGCGCGATCGAAAGCGGTTCCATCAGCGCATGCGTCGCACCGCCCGCTTCGATGAGACGCATCCCCGCGCCCGCCAACAAAACGAGCGTGCGGTCGATACCCGCGAACCGAGAAAACGGTCCCGGCCGTTCGACGTCGGCCACACTCAGGCGCCAGACGAAGGTATCGAGACTCGCCCCAACCGGATAAGCGGCAATCTCGCGCGTCACGCCACCGCCGTTCTTCCAGGGCGTCGCTTTCAAAGCCGCAGCGCGGACAAACCGCGGCGGGCCCGACGCGGGCGCCGCCCCCGCGGCGGATGCCGGCGCGACAGATGCATCGTGCGATGGCGTGCTCATGCGCGTCAGCGTCCGAGCATGGGCAGCTTGAGCCCAACTTCGCGTGCAGTCTCGCGCGCCAGGTCGTAGCCCGCATCGGCATGACGCATGATGCCGGTGGCCGGATCGTTGAAAAGCACCCGCTCGATCCGGCGCGCCGCCGCATCGGTGCCGTCGCAGACGATCACGACGCCCGCATGCTGGCTAAAGCCCATGCCGACGCCGCCGCCATGATGGATCGAAACCCATGTCGCGCCGCCCGCCGTGTTCAGCAACGCGTTGAGCAGCGGCCAATCGGACACGGCATCGGAGCCGTCCTTCATCGATTCGGTTTCGCGATTCGGGCTCGCCACCGAACCCGTATCGAGATGATCGCGGCCGATGACGATCGGCGCCTTCAACTCGCCGCGCTTGACCATTTCGTTGAAGGCGAGACCCAAACGGTAGCGGTCCTTCACGCCGACCCAGCAAATGCGGGCGGGCAGCCCTTGAAATGCGATGCGCTCGCGCGCCATGTCGAGCCAGTTGTGCAGGTGCGGATCGTCGGGAATCAGTTCCTTGACCTTCGCATCGGTCTTGTAGATGTCTTCCGGATCGCCGGAGAGCGCGACCCAGCGGAACGGACCCTTGCCTTCGCAAAACAGCGGGCGGACGTAGGCAGGCACGAAGCCGGGAAAATCGAATGCATTTTCCACCCCCATGTCGAGCGCCATCTGCCGAATGTTGTTGCCGTAATCGAGCGTGGCGGCGCCGCGCGCTTGCAGCGTCAGCATGGCTTGCACCTGCCGCGCCATCGATTGCTTCGCGGGCACGACGATGCTTTGCGGGTCCGTCTTCTGGCGTTCGCGCCACTGGTCGACGTTCCACCCCTGCGGCAAATAACCGTTGATGGGATCGTGCGCGCTCGTTTGATCGGTCACGCAATCGGGCGTGATGCCACGCGCGACGCACGCTTCGAAGACATCCGCCGCATTGCCCACGAGGCCGATCGAAACGGGTTGACCGCTGGCCTTCGCCGCTTCGATCATGGCCAGTGCTTCGTCGAGCGTGCTCGCCTTTTTATCGACGTAGCGCGTTTTCAAACGGAAATCGATGCGCGTCTCGTCGCATTCGACGGCGATCATCGAGAATCCCGCCATCGTCGCGGCCAGCGGCTGCGCGCCGCCCATGCCGCCCAGCCCGCCCGTCAGCACCCAGCGCCCGTTGGCGTTCCCGTTGAAATGCTGGTTCGCGACCGCGTAGAACGTCTCGTACGTCCCTTGCACGATCCCTTGGCTGCCGATGTAGATCCAGCTGCCCGCCGTCATCTGGCCGTACATCATGAGGCCCTTGCGATCGAGTTCGTGGAAATGCTCCCACGTGGCCCAGTGCGGTACGAGATTGGAGTTCGCGAGCAACACGCGCGGCGCGTCGGCATGCGTGCGAAACACGCCGACAGGCTTACCCGATTGGATCAAGAGCGTTTCGTCGTCTTCGAGATCCTTCAGCGACGCGAGAATCTGGTCGAAGCAATCCCAGTTGCGTGCGGCACGCCCAATCCCGCCGTAGACCACCAACGCATGCGGGTGCTCGGCCACCTCGGCATCGAGGTTGTTCTGGATCATCCGATAGGCAGCTTCGGTGAGCCAGCTCTTGCAAGTCTTTTCAGTCCCGCGCGGCGCGCGGATCGTGCGCGTCGGATCGAGGCGCGGATCGAAGGGTTTCGGATCGTTCATAAGGTCCTCGGTTGTACGGCTCGGTTCGGCTCAAAAATGTCCGGTGAAGCGATAACGGCTACCCGGGTGCCAGAGGTCGACCACGGACGCCACCTGCTCGCGCGACCAGGTACGCCGATGCAGCACGAGGCACGGTTCGGTCTCGTCCATGCGCAGTTGCATACGCGTGTCCGCCTCGGGTTGCGCGGCTTCGATGCGGTACTCCACACGCTGCAACGGCGCGACGCGCGTGAGGTACTGATTCGGGGTGACGAGGGCAAAGTCTTGCAGCGCGTATTCGGGCGCGACGGCCGGATTCACCCAGCGCGCCTCCAACTGCACCGGCTCGTCGTTCTCGAGGTGCAGCACGCGCGAATGAAACACCGGGCTGCCGGCCGCGACTTGCATCTCGTCGGCCAGCGCGTCGCCGGCCACCGTCGCGCCCAGTTCGAGCACCTTCGCCTGATGCCGGTGCCCGCGCGCGACGATTTCATCGGAGATGCTGCGAATCGCCACCAGCGTCGATTCGTACTTCGGCCGGGCGACGAACGTGCCGGCGCCTTGCACACGCGTGAGCACCTGCTCGGCCGTCAGCTCGCGCAGCGCCCGGTTCACCGTCATGCGCGCGACCTTGAACTCGCGCGCGAGTTCGTTTTCGGACGGCACCAGGTCGCCCTCGGCCCACTCGCCCGCGTGGATCCGAGCGAGGATGAAGTCCTTGATGCCCTGATACGCGGGCGAATTCATGTCTTTGACGTCGCGCATGGCTTACGCGTCGGCGTCGGCGCTGGCTTGCGACGCGAACGACAGCGGGCTAGCCTGCGCGATCGTGCCGTCCGTGACGAGCCGCGCGACGCTGGCGATGTCAGGGGCGAAATAGCGATCGATGTCGTAATGCGGAACCTGCGCGCGCAGCGTGTCCATCACGCCTTGCAGTGCGCCGCTCGTGCGATGCGGTGCGCGCAGGTCGACGCCCTGCGCCGCCGCCAGCAGTTCGATGGCAAGGATGTTGGCCGTGTTTTCCGCGATGTCGCCCAGCTTGCGAGCGGCGAACGTCGCCATCGACACGTGGTCCTCCTGATTCGCGGACGTCGGCAGCGAATCGACCGACGCCGGATGCGCGAGCGTCTTGTTTTCCGAAGCGAGCGCGGCCGCGGTCACGTGCGCGATCATGAAACCGGAATTCACGCCGCCGTCCTTGACGAGGAACGGGGGCAGCCCCGACAGCGTCGCGTCGATGAGCAGCGCGATGCGGCGCTCGGCCAGCGCGCCGATCTCGGCCGCGGCGAGCGCGAGATTGTCGGCTGCGAACGCCACGGGCTCGGCGTGGAAGTTGCCGCCCGAGAGCACTTCGCCGGTATCGGGGAAGACGAGCGGATTGTCGGAAACCGCGTTCGCTTCGATCAGCAGGACGTCGGCCGCGTGCCGCATCTGGTCGAGGCACGCGCCCATCACTTGCGGCTGGCAGCGCAAGCTGTACGGATCCTGCACCTTGTCGCAATCGCGGTGCGACTGATTGATGCCCGGAGCCGTCGAGCAGCGTGCGATAGGCAGCCGCCGCGTCGATCTGGCCGCGATGGCCGCGCAACTCGTGAATGCGTGCGTCGAAGGGCTTGACGGAGCCCGCGGCCGCATCGACCGAGAGCGCGCCCGCGACGAGCCCCGTGCGAAAGAGGTCTTCGATCGCGAACAAGTTGAAGAGCGCCAGCGCCGTCGAGGCTTGCGTGCCGTTGAGCAGCGCGAGCCCTTCTTTCGCTTGCAACGAGAGCGGTGCCAAACCCGCGAGCTTCAGACCGTCGGCAGCGCTCATGCGCTCGCCGCGCGCGGTGACTTCGCCGATGCCGAGCAGGACGGCCGACATATGCGCGAGCGGCGCCAAATCGCCCGACGCGCCCACCGATCCTTTGACGGGAATGATCGGCAAGCACGTCCGCATTGAATAGCGTCACGAGCGCATCCATGACCTCGCCGCGAATGCCCGAATGGCCGCGGCCGAGGCTCGAGAGTTTCAGTGCGATCAGCAGCCGTACGACGGGTCGCGACATCGGTTCGCCGACCCCGACGGCGTGCGACAGCACGAGATTGCGTTGCAGCAGCTCCAGCTGATCGTGCGGGATATGCGTACTGGCAAGACGGCCAAAGCCCGTATTGATGCCATAGGCCGGTTCGCCCTTCGCGGCGATGTCGGCAACGGCCTTCGCCCCTGCATCGATTACGGCTCGGCTGGCGGGATCCGAGCACGAGCGTGACGCGCTCGCGAGCGATGCGGCGCAGTTGGGGAAGCGTCAAATGGCCCGGCGTAAGAATCATCATGAAGGCGTCCTGTTTATCCGATCGATACGGTGTGTTTCGTTAAGCTGCACCTTGCTGCGGACCATCGCCCGCGCATGGGCCTACGACATGAAAGCGAGTCTAGTGCGCTCAGCTTGTATAGACAAGTCGTTTTTTATACCTGGTGGCTAGGGATTTCCACTAGACACGGCCGCCCGTCCCGCACGTGACAGCTGACCGCTGGGCGGGCAGTTCAGCCGATGACATGCGGCTCGGTGCGGCAAAAAGCTGCGCCCCTTGGCAGCGCGGAGCGGAACCTCTTGTCTATACAAACCGGTCCGGACCGAACCACCGGGCGCGCGTGACATTTGCAATACGCGGCAACAGCAGCGCGTCGGTTTCCGCCGCTCGCGGCCCGCGCATGGGCTGGCCCCGAAGGACGACGCCGCGCAGGCTACGCTCCGCTCCCGCTACCTGGACGGCGATCGCGACCGTACCCGTCTCGGGTACGGGTCATGCTTGAACAAGAGCGAGATCGGGCGCAGCGTTCGCGCCCGGCGTGGGCCCGCGGAAGCCGGCGACGGCGCGAATGCGAGCCCCAGCATCATCGACTCCTCAGACGATCATGAACAAGACACAAGGACAACACCAGCGGATGGATCTCGTCGAACTCGCACGCGAATCGGGTATGGCTGTACTGCTCGATGCGAAAATCGGCCGCGAACAGTATGTCAGCGTGAGCGGTTCGCTCGCCGCGCTCGCGCGCTTCGCGGATGCGGTCCGCAGCGAACCGGAGGGCGACGGTTCAGACGGCGAGCTCGCTGACGCATCGAGCGCGTGCGAACAGCCGCCGTTCGCGCCGCTTGCGACCCGCTTGCCCGCAGCCGGTCGTCGCCGCTCCTGGAATCGCGGAATTCGGGAAACAAGTCGCTCCGCCTGCCCCGCAGGCGCCTCGCACCCGACGCGCGACACACGCTAAAGCGCGGCATGGCGCCGCTCCTTGATCGTGCAACCCCTCCTCGCCCAACCTGCGCCCTGCGCAGGCACCCGCTCCGCATACGCATGCGCCTACCAAATGTGCCAGTTACGGTTTCGCATAAGAGCCGCTTAAATCCGGCACGACCCGATGCGTTCCTCGTGAACGCATTTCCCGTAACTTCCGCATGGGGTAGACGCATGACAACGCCTCTCGTTCGACTTCCACCGCTCGATTTGATCCGCGGCTTTGTCGCGGTCGGCCGCCGCATGAGCGTGACGCTCGCGGCGGAGGACCTGTGTCTGACGCAATCGGCCGTCAGCCGTCAGATTCATTCGCTCGAAGACGCGCTGGGCGTCTCGCTGTTTCACCGCGGCTACCGCTCGATCTCGTTCACGCCGGCCGGCGAACGGCTGTTCCGGACCGCCGACGCTGTCGTGCGCCAACTCCAAGACGCGTTCGAGACGATCACGCACCCGCTTGAACGGCAGCCCGTCACCATTACGGCCAGCATCGGCGTCGCGGCGTTATGGCTCCTGCCGCGGCTGGCGGAACTCCAGCGCCGCTACCCGGCGCTCGACGTGCGCGTCGCAGCCAACGACAAGCTGCTCGATTTGCGTGCGGAGGGGATCGATCTGGCCATCCGCCGCTACGCGAGCGTGAACGACCCGGCGCCGGGTGCGACGCGTTTGTTCGACGAAACGTCGATGGCGCTCGACGGCGAAAATAGCGCGGCGTGCGATCACGCCTATTGGCTCGTGCAGGCCGATACGTCTGCGCGGCAAGCGGTGCGCGATGTCGCGCAATGGATCGTCGAGCAAGCGAAGATGGGCGCCGCCCCCACCCCGAACGCGAACCCAGCCGCCCGCGCCGCCGCTCCCGCCGTCGGCCATCTGGCGCCGCCTGCCTCCGAGCAGCCGCGCGAACGCGCTCCGGCGGCCGCGCTAGCACGGGAGGAGGCCACGACAACCGGGGAACGTGTCGAAGTCTCGTAACTCGCAGGAGGCGTCGCTGACAACACCACCATTTATGGTAGTTGTGGTCGACCGTCTCACCGGGTGAAATCGACGGGTTCGGGTGCGGCGCGCTACCTAGCCCGTCACGCTCGTTTCCGGAGGTGACACCCGATGCGCATGCCTTTGCTGCAAATCGAATCGCTCGCCGCCGGTTACGGCAAGAGCGAAGTACTCGATGACGTCTCGTTCGCGCTCTTCGCCGGCAGCCTAGCCTACGTGCTAGGGCCTGGCGGCGCCGGCAAGACAACGCTATTCATGGCGATCGCGGGCCTCGTGCGCCCGAAGCGCGGCGTCATTCGGCTAGACGGCGAAGACATCCGCCGCAAGCGGCCGACGGAACTCCTTGCGCTCGGCATTGCCTATGTGCCGCACAATCGCCTGCTGTTCAGCTCGCTGTCCGTCCGTGACAACCTGCTGACGGCGGTATGGCGCGATACGGATCGGCCGAGAATCGAGGAACGCCTCGAACGCCTGGCGCAGCGTCTTCCCTTTCTGAAAACTTGCGAGCATCAGAGTGCGGGCCGCCTCACAAACGGCGAACGGCAACTGCTGGCGATCGCGCGCGCGTTGATGTCGCGACCGCGCGTGCTGCTGCTCGACGACCCGTTCGACGCGTTGGTACCCGACGAGGCCGAGCAGGTGGCCGGACTCGGAGCGGAACTCGCCGGCGAGGGAACGGCTGTGGTAATCGCGCAACGAAGCGCGACGCAGAAGGGCTGCTCCGAAGTGCCGGCTTTCTTACTCGACGAGGGGCGCCTAAGCCGCTCCGAGGCAAGCGCCGCCTCATTGCCGCCCGACACTGAACCTTGCCCAGCGTCGTGAATCTCGGCAACACATCGATTCGCCGATTTCGACCGAGCACCCGGATGCGCGATAACCCATGCCTAAACAAACCGCTTATCGCCCCGGGGCAGTTAATCGGAGCCTTGCAACTTTTCAGGTATCTCACGGAACCGAACAATGGCAATGCGATCTTTGCCGACTCAAACGCGCCGATTATAATAAAGCGACGCATCGGTAAAAGCCGTCATCGATCGTATTCAGTCGCCATCGACTCAGTTCCTACCATTCGCAGCTAATTAGACAGACAAGTCATTGCAGCAACCCAAGCATGGCGGCTCGCACGACCGCAGCTGTCTTGTTCGTCGTGCGCAACTTCATCACGGCGTTCTTCACGTGAAAATTAACCGTATCGACCGAAATCACGAGAATCTTGGAAATCTCGCTCGATGTCTTGCCGTCGGCCGCCCACTTGAGCACTTCGACTTCGCGATCGGTCAGCCCTCGTTCCGGATCGTCCATCAGCGCGGGCATCAACACGCGCTTGAGCGATAGATGCGCCGTACTGACGAGCCAGCGCATCTTCACTTCGTTTTCGGCGAGCTCTTCTTCCGTGAGCGGCCCCGTCGAACGCGCGAGCGTCAGCATGCCGCCCACGCCGCAACTGTCGAACGCCGACTGCGCCCAGCCGTGACGCAGCCCGTGCGCTTGCGCTTCATGCCACAATTCGGGCACCCCGCTGAAGAGCGCATCGCTCCAGACGATCGGCGCGAGCGAACGGCGCGCGTGCTGAACCGTCGGGTCGATGTCGAGGTAACGCGCTTCCGAATAGCGCTTTTTCCACGCCTCCGGGTAGTTGCTCATCCAACGTGTCTTGGGCTTGGAGAGCGGCCACGGCGCCCGCAAGCCATACGAACAAAATTCGAAACCCAAGCCCCTCGCGGCACCCTCGATCTTGCTGAAGACCTCCGCATCGGACGTCGTCCGATTCAATTCGTGCAACAGTTCCTCGGCCCAGCTTTTCATTTATGCCTCCTTGTCGTCGCGCGGGCGCAACGAACGCCCTGCGCGATACCGAAACGGCCGCGCCCAGCGGCCGGAACATCGACATCCCGGCAACCCATCTCCCGGGCCAGGCATACGCCGGGCCACGGCTCTCGAACGAGACGCGCGCCAAAGGCTCTTCTTTATTTCAACGCTGACGCTTCGACTGGCGACGGCAGATTTCCGCCGCTTCACATCGCGCGAGGTTCGCTCGATCCAACGTCCCTATCCGTCGTATCGGCGGACGAAAGGCTGCGCTTATCGCGGGCAGGTACGCCGGAGCGATAACTTCCCAGTGCGAATCGCTTCCGGACGCATCAGCCTCGCTTTAGGGCTTAGTGGACGCGCGTCCCGCGTCGAATTAAGCGAACGCAATCATCTCACATTTCCCGCTCTCGAAAATCGAACCGAAGCTCGATTAACGCTTAAAGACCTTTGACGGGAAATTAATACCGAAGACATTTTAAGCGGCCCAGCCGGAATGTCATATTTACAGACGACTGCGGTCTTGTCATGCTGATGGGCGCCGTCGATGCATCGCCAGGGTCGGTTAAGCGCGCAGCGCAGCACAAACGCGCCCGTTGGGCGTACGCGTTGCTCGCAAGGGGGCTATAAAGGGACACCGCTGCCGCTGCACCGTTCGAACGCAAAAAGAGGCATACGTGGGGCAGAACACATCACGCGGCCTGCACAGGAGAACGGCGCGTGATTAAACTAGTACGAGCGTCGCCAGCGCGGAGGCGATGCCACCCACGGAGCCTCATCATGAATCGGCCGCTCGCTCGTCTGCCCTTGCGCTACGTGTCCACGATGTCCCCGGCCGCGCGATGGAAATGGCTCACATTCGTCGGCGTCGCCGCGCTGGTCGGACTGCTCGCCTACTTCGTCTCGCTCGAAATGCAGACCTCGCGGCTCCAGGCGCGCTACTTCGCGGGTTTGGGCCGGCGGGTATCGTTTTCAGTCGAACCGGGACCAAGCAACGAGATTCGCTTTCCGTCGCCGGGCGGCCCCTATGATTGGCGCCTCGGCTATGCGCGGCTGTCGGATTTCGAAGCACGTCTGCGCGCGCGCGGCTATGTGGTCACGGGCCAGGCCCATGATTCGTCGACGATGATCTCGCTTGCCGACCGCGGTTTGTTCATCCCGTACGCCGAAAAAGATCAAGCGGGGCTGCGCTTGTTCGACACGCAAGGCACACCGCTATTCAATGCCCGCTATCCCGCATTGGCGTATGCCGATTTCGCCTCGATTCCACCGATCGTCGTCAGCGCGCTGACGTTCATCGAAGATCGCTATCTGCTCGATCCGAGCGAACCGGATCGCAACCCGGCCATCGATTGGGGCCGCTTCGCCCGGGCCCTGTCGGACCAAGCCCTGCGCTTCGTCAATCACCATCAATCCACGCCGGGCGGCAGCACGCTCGCCACGCAAACCGAAAAGTTCCGCCACTCGCCGGGCGGCCGCACCGCGACGCCACCGGAAAAACTACGTCAAATCGCATCCGCGTCGGTTCGCGCCTATCTTGGCGGAGAAAACACGACGGCCGTGCGCAAGGATATCGTGGTGCATTACCTCAACACCGTGCCGCTCGCCGCGCGTGCCGGCGTGGGCGAAGTGCAGGGGCTCGGAGATGGGCTGACGGCGTGGTACGGGCGCGACTTCGACGAAGTCAACCAACTACTGTCGCAAATCACGGCCGAAACGGGTAACGGCCCCGCGGCGCCCGGCGTACTGGCCGACGAAGCGCTCGCGTTCAAGCAGGCGCTATCGCTATTGATCGCTCAGCGGGCGCCGTCGTACTACCTGGTCCGCAACCGTCCCGCGCTGGAACGGCTGACCGACAGCTATATCCGCGTGCTCGCGGCCAACGGCATCATCACCGCGCCGCTACGCGACGCGGCGCTCGCGGCCTCGCTCGGTTCGCACAAAGGCGCCCCGCCCCAGCCGACAGCCTCCTTCATCGCACGCAAGGCCGTGACGCTCGTGCGTTCGCGCCTACAGCAAGCGCTCGGCGTGGATAGCTTCTACGATCTGGACCGGCTCGACCTGACCGTACACTCGACGTTGAACGATGCGGTGGAGCGCGCCGTTGCCGCGCGACTTGTGCAAGCCGGCACCGTCGACGGGGCCAAGGCGGCGGGACTGTACGGCTTCGAGATGCTGCGACCCGGCGACGACCCGTCGAAGATCTCGTTCAGCTTCGCCCTGTTCGAACATGAGCCGAACGGCCACGATGTGGTGCGCGTCCAAACGGACAGCGTCAACCAGCCGTTCGACATCAATGGCGGCGGGCGGCTGAACCTTGGCTCGACCGCGAAGCTGCGCACGATCATCACCTATCTGCAAATCGTCTCGGCCCTGCATGCGCGCTACGCGCCGCTCACTGCCGCACAGCTCGAGCAGGTGCGGCTCGACCCGCTCGACGGGCTCTCGCGCTGGGCGGTCGACTACCTTTCGCATACGAGCGATCGATCGCTGCCCGCCATGCTGGAGGCGGCCGTCGAACGCAAGTACTCGGCCAGCCCCGGCGAAACTTTCTATACGGGCGGCGGCGCACAAACCTTCTCGAACTTCGAGAAAACCGACAACGGACGCATCCTCACCGTGCGCGAGGCGTTCCAGCATTCCGTCAACCTGGTGTTCGTGCGGCTCATGCGCGATATCGTCCACTACGAAATGGTGCAGACCTCGGGCCCTTCCGCGCATTGGTATGACGACCCCACGCTGCGCCGCCGCTACCTCGACGCATTCGCCGATCAGGAAAGCCTCGTCTACTTGCATCGGTTCTACGTGAAGTACCACGGCAAGCATCCCGACGAAGCGCTCGACGCGCTTATCGCAGAGATGCGCAAAAGCCCGCCCAGGCTCGCCACGGCGTTGCGCAGCGTCGCGCCCGACGAACCGTACTCGTGGTTTGCGCAGCGCATGCGCGCGGCGCTCAAGAACACACCCAACGCTTCCATTTCCGACGACGATCTCGCCAAGCTCTACGCCAAATACGCCATCGACAAGTTCAACCTGAACGATCGCGGCTATATCTCGGGAGTGCACCCGATCGCGCTGTGGATGCTCGATTACATGCGCCGGCATCCGAACGCGACGGAGGACGAACTGCGCAAAGCAAGCCGCGACGCTCGCCTCACGTCGTATGCATGGCTATTCAAAACGCGTCATCACATCACGCAAGATCGACGCATCCGCCACATGGTCGAGTTGCAGGCTTACGACGCCATCGGCAAATCGTGGCGTGCGCTCGGCTATCCGTTCGAGACGATCACGCCGTCATTCGCTGCCGCCATCGGCGCCTCGGGCGACCGGCCGGATGCGCTGGCGCATTTGATCGGCATCATCGCCAACGACGGACAGACGCACGCCGCCCAAAGCATCGATACGCTCACGTTCGCCGCGGGGACACCGTTCGAAACGCGTTTCGGCCGTGCGCCCAGCGCGGGCCACCAAAGCATCTCGCCCGAAATCGTGACGGTCGCACGTTCGCTGCTGCACGACGTCGTAGCGGGCGGCACCGGCGCGCGGCTATCGGCCGGCCTGCCGCTCGGCGATGGACGCACGCTCGAGGTGTACGGCAAGACAGGAACCGGCGATCAGCGCTACGGCGTCTACGCGCGCGGAGGCCGGCTGATCGAATCGCGCAAGGTCAATCGCACCGCCGTGTTCGTGTTCGTCATCGGCAACCGCTTCTACGGTACCTTGACCGCTTACGCGCACGAGCCCTACGCCGCGCGTTACGACTATACGAGCGCCATGGCCGTGCAATTGCTCAAATCGCTCGGGCCATCGCTCGCCCCCGTCTTCGCGGCAGGCGATGCGCAAGCGAAGACCGCGGCAGCGTCCGCTGACACCCGCCGCACGCCGTCGGCCGACACCACCCCCTCTTTCTGATTTCGAGCGCGCGCGTTCCAGTGCGCGCTTGTCTCCGGAGCGCCCTCGCTTCCGTCCCCTTTGCCATGCGGGGGACGGGGACGGAGACAGGCACGGTCGTTGCGCCTAGATCGATGTCGCACGTGCGGCACACGTAAAAGGAGCTCAAATGAACAAGGATCAAGTAAAGGGCGTGACTGAAAAGGCGAAGGGCAAGGTGAACCAAGCAGTCGGCAAAGTGACGAACGATCCGGCTCAACAGGCCAAGGGGGACATCCAGGAAGCCGCGGGCGATGTCCGCAAGGGCTACGGCGACGCCAAAGAAGACTTAAAGGATGAGCTCGATCGCGACCGGGACGTGAACAAGCGCCACTGAAGGTAAGCGCCTACACACACACGTAGCACCCAGCGGGACGGCCCGGCGTTATTTAGCCGGTCCGTCCCGCTTTCTTCGCCTGTTCGAGTATGAAATCGATGAACGCGGCAGCAGCGCGCGTTTGATGACGATCCGGCATGTAAAGCAGGTACATGTGCGTGCCGAAGATACTGAGCCGCCACGCATCGAGCGTGGTTACCACGTCGCCCCGGCGAATGTCGTCTTGCACCACGTAGTCGGGCACGATTCCGACACCTAGCCCGGCCAACACCGCTTGGCGCAAAAAAAGAAAATTCTCCGAGATCAGCGTGGGCTCGAGTAGTACTTCATGCCGCTCGTCACGTAAATAAGCCGCGACACGCAACTGCCGGCCGACGACGGTCGCCGTAATGAGCGGCGTCGTGCGCAAGGCATCGAGCACGGTAGGCAGCCCGTGCTCGTCGGCGTAGCTCTTCGACGCGCATGCGACGTACCTGACGGCCCCCATATCGCGTGCGACGACGTTTTGCGGCGGCTCCGACATCACGCGCACGGCAATATCGACCTCATCGCGCAACAAGTCTTCCACGCGGTTTTCGAACATGACGTCGAGCACGATGCCCGGATGCAGCCGTTTGAATTCCAGCAGCCAATCGGCCATCACGAGTTGCCCGTAACCGCTTGGCACCGACAGCCGAACACGGCCCTGCGGCGTTCGGCCAAGGGTCTCGACGGTTTCCTGCGCGGCTTCGAGCGCGCGCCGAATCGCTCGGCCATGTTCGACCAGACGCAGCCCCGCCTCGGTCGGTTCGACGCGCCGCGTCGTGCGCCGCACGAGCTGCAGCCCGAGGGAGCGCTCGAATTGATTGAGGTGATAGCTGACATTGGCGCGCGTCATCTTCAGCCGGCGCGCCGCCTCGCTCAAATTTCCCGCCTCCAGGATTTCGACCAGCAGCGAAAGGGAGTTCAGATCCATACGTGGCGCCGCCCCGCCGCACGACAAGCACTGTCAAGAAAATTTTGACAGTCTGTCAACTGAAGCTTCAATTGTCAATTCCCGCTATCCGATCGACAATCGCACGATCGTCCACCTCGCCGCGCGCCCCGCTATGACCGCCTCCAGTCCTCCCCCCGTCGTTTCCCGATCGCTGCACGGCAATGTACTGGTCGTCACCCTCGATCACGCCCCGGTCAACGCGCTGAGTGTCGACGTGCGACGTGGGCTCGTGGATGCGATCGACGCCGCGGAAGGCGATGCTGCCGTTGCGGCCGTGCTGCTCGTCGGCGCGGGACGCAACTTCATCGCCGGCGCCGATATCCGCGAGTTCGGCAAGCCGCTGCTTCCGCCCGCGCTGCCGATCGTCTGCAACCGCATCGAGGCGTGCGCGAAACCCGTCGTCGCCGCCCTTCACGGTGCGGCGCTCGGCGGCGGCCTGGAAGTGGCGCTGGCGGCGCACTACCGGCTCGCCGTGCGCGGCGCCAAACTCGGCTTTCCCGAAGTCCAGCTCGGCTTGTTGCCCGGCGCCGGCGGCACGCAACGCGCCCCGCGTCTCATCGGCGCCGCGCCCGCCCTCGATTTGATGCTCTCGGGCCGGCACGCGCGGGCCGAGGAAGCGCAGGCGCTCGGTCTCGTCGATCGCGTTGGCGCGACCGACGACGTACTCGGCGAAGGGCTCGCCTACGCGCGCGAGTTACTGGCCGCGAAGGCCGGCGTGCGGCCCACGCGAGCAGCCAAGGCACTCGCCGACGAAGCGGCGAGCCGGGCAGCCGTCGCTGCGGCGCGCAAGGACACGGCCGCGCGTGCGCGTGGACTTTTCTCGCCGGCGAAGATCGTCGATGCGGTCGAAGCCGCGCTGACGCTGCCGTTCGACGAAGGGCTCGCGCTCGAACGCAAGTTGTTTCTCGAATGCGTCGACAGCCCGCAGCGCGCGGGCCTCGTCCATGCGTTCTTCGCCGAACGCCAGGTGGCGAAGGCACCGGAGACGCAATCGGCCAGCGCGCGTCCGATCGCGACGCTCGGCATCGTCGGCGGAGGCACGATGGGCGCCGGCATCGCCGTCGCCGTGCTGGACGCCGGGCTACCCGTCACGATGATCGAGCGCGACGATGCCGCGCTCGCCCGCGGCCGCGCGCATATCGAGCGCGTCTACGACGGGCTCGTCGCGAAAGGCCGCATCAACGCGCAAGCCAAGGACGCCGCGCTCGCTCGCTTCACCGGCAGCACCTCGTACGACGCGCTGTCGAACGTCGACCTGGTGATCGAAGCGGTGTTCGAAGACATGACCGTGAAAAAAGCCGTCTTCGCCGAACTCGATCGCGTCTGCAAACCCGGCGCGATTCTCGCGACGAACACTTCCTACCTCGACATCGACGAAATCGCCGGCATGACCTCGCGCGCAGCCGACGTCATCGGCCTGCATTTCTTTTCGCCGGCCAACGTCATGAAACTGCTGGAGATCGTCGTCCCCGCTCGCGTCGGTGCGGACGTCGTTGCCACCGCGTTCGAACTGGCCAAGCAACTGCGCAAGGTGCCGGTGCGCGCGGGCGTCTGCGACGGCTTCATCGGCAATCGCCTGCTCGCGGTCTATCGCACGGCGGCCGATTACTTGATGGAAGACGGCGCCTCCCCCTATCAAATCGACCGGGCCATGCGCGAGTTCGGCTATCCGATGGGCCCGTATCAAGTCGTCGATCTGGCGGGGGGCGACATCGGCTGGGCGGCGCGCAAACGGCGCGCCCCGACCCGCGACGCACGCATGCGCTATGTGCAAATCGCCGACCGCCTGTGCGAGCGCGGCTGGTTCGGGCAAAAGACGGGACGCGGCTTTTACCGCTACGAACCCGGCGCACGCGTGGGCACGCCCGATCCCGAAGTGGAAGCCATCGTCGAGAGCGAGCGCTTGCGCGTGGGCATCACGCCGCGTAGTTTTACGGACGACGAGATCGTGCGCCGCCTCATGTGCGCCGTCATCAACGAAGCCGCGAACGTGGTGCGCGAAGGCATCGCACTGCGGCCGCTCGACGTGGACATTGCGTTGATCTACGGCTACGGCTTTCCGCGCTATCGGGGCGGCCCGATGAAATACGCCGACATGCTGGGGCTACCGACTGTACTGGCCGAATTGGAACGCCTATCGCGGGAGGATGCGTTCTTTTGGAAGCCGTCGCCGCTGATCGTCGAACTCGTCCAGCGTGGCGCCGATTTCTCGAGTCTGAACGGCACCGCGTCGTAATGCGGCACCGAGTGCGGCGTTAAGCACGAATCGGCGCTTGTGTTGGTGCGCCTTCCCACCACTCGATGGTAAGACGAGGGTAAGCGATGGATCTGCGTTTCTCGGCTGAGGAAGAAGCCTTTCGCGCCGAAGTTCGGCGCTTTCTCGACGAACGGCTGCCGGTGCGAACCGCGCACAAGGTCCGGCATGGGCTGCGGCTCGCGCGCGCGGATATGGCCGAATGGCACGCGACGCTCAATGCACGCGGCTGGCTGGCGAGCCATTGGCCGCGCGAGTACGGCGGCACCGGTTGGACCGCCGTGCAGCGCTTCATCTTCGACAACGAATGCGCGCTCGCGGGCGCACCGCGCATCGTGCCGTTCGGCGTGAACATGTTAGGGCCCGTGCTGATCAAGTACGGCAGCGACGCGCAAAAGCGCCACTGGCTGCCGCGCATTCTGGACGGCAGCGACTGGTGGTGTCAGGGCTACTCCGAGCCCGGCGCGGGCTCCGATCTCGCCTCGCTCTCCACGCGCGCGGTGCGGGCGATCGACGCCGGCGGCGAGCATTACATCGTGAACGGACAAAAGACCTGGACCACCCTAGGTCACTACGCGAACATGATGTTCTGCCTCGTGCGCACCGCCACCGATGGACGCAAGCAAGAAGGCATCAGCTTCTTGCTGATCGACATGCGTACGCCGGGCATCGACGTACGCCCGATCGTCACGCTGGACGGCGAGCACGAAGTCAACGAAGTGTTTTTCACCGACGTGCGCGTGCCGATAGACAACCTAGTCGGCGAAGAAAACCGCGGCTGGACCTACGCCAAGTACCTGTTGACGTACGAACGCACGAACATCGCGGGTATCGGATTCTCCGTCGCGGCGCTCGAGCGGCTTCAACATGCGGCGCAGAAGATCACGCAGGGCGGGCGACCGCTTGCCGACGATCCGTTGTTTGCAGCGCGGATGGCGCGCGTTGCCATCGACCTCGAGAACATGAAGACGACGAACTTGCGCACGATCGTCGCGTCCGCGGGCGGCGGCGCGCCGGGCGCACAAAGTTCGATGCTGAAAGTGCGCGGCACGCAAATACGGCAAGAGATCGCAGCGTTGATGCGGCGAGCACTGGGGCCGTACGCCCAACCGTTCGTCGACGAAGCCTTCGACGAAGGCTACGACGGCGCGCCACTCGGTCCGTTCGACGCGCCGGATGCCGCCAAGAGCGACTTCAACAACTACAAGCTGTCGATCTTCGGCGGATCGAACGAGATCCAGAAGAACATCATCGCGAAGACCATCCTCGACCTCTAACGCGTGCTGCTCCATGACCAGCGGTGCGAGATCGGCGTGGCCGTGAGAAGGTGCGTTCGCTATGCAATCAAACTCTAGGAGGGGCCGCGGATGAATTTCGCGTTGACCGACGAGCAACGCATGCTCGCAGATACACTCGCGCGCTTCGTCGCCGAGCAGTACGGATTCGCTACGCGAGAGCGCATCGCAGCCTCGCCTGAAGGATTCGATCGAACGATGTGGCGGCGCTTCGGCGAATTAGGCGCCATCGGCGCATTGTTCGCGCCCGACGATGGCGGCTTCGGGGGAAGCGGCGACGACATCGCCGTCGTCTTCGAACAGCTCGGGCGCGGCCTCGTTATCGAACCCTTCCTTGGCGCACTCGTCGCCGGTCGCGCCGTATCCGCGGCGGGCACTGAGGCACAACGCGCATGGCTCGCTCGCCTGATCGAAGGCGAGGCCGTAGCGGCGTTCGCGCACAGCGAGCCGGATTCGCGCTACGAGTTGGCTCGCGTCGCCACCACGGCAACGCAGACCAACAGCGGTTGGCGCTTGAACGGAACCAAAGCCGTCGTGCTATGCGGTGAAGCTGCCGACGCTTTCGTCGTTTCGGCGCGAACGAGCGGAGCCGCCGATGCCGAGCATGGCATTTCACTGTATTGGGTGCCGCGCGACACGCCGGGGCTTGCGCTGCGCGGCTATCCGCTGATCGACGGCGGCCGTGGTGCCGAACTCTTGCTGCGCGACGCGACGTTGCCGGCTGACGCCCTCATCGGCCCGCAGGACGACGGCTTCGGCACGCTCGAGAAAGCACTCGGATTCGGCGTACTCGCGCTATCGGCGGAAGCATTGGGGGCGATGGAAACGGCGTTCGGCGCGACGCTCGAGTACCTACGTACGCGCCGACAGTTCGGCGTGCCGATCGGCAGTTTTCAGGCATTGCAGCACCGGATGGCCGATCTCGCAATCGACCTCGAACAGACGCGCTCGGCCGTCATCCATGCAGCCGCTGCGCTCGAAGCCCCGCGGCTCGAGCGCGAGCGGGCACTGTCGGCGGCCAAGTACACGGTCGGACAGATCGGTTCGCGCCTGTCCCGCGAAGCCGTGCAACTGCACGGCGGTATCGGCATGACGTGGGAGCTGCCGCTCGCCCACTACGCGAAGCGGCTCGTGATGATCGATCATCAACTCGGCGACGAAGACCATCATTTGGCGAGGTATATCGCACTCGGCCGAGCATCGAACGGAGCGCACCAAACGAACGACGCGGACACGGCGGTCGCATCGCCGCAACAGCGATGACGAGCGAACCATCGAGGAACGAACCGACGCGAGGCCAAGCCCTCGCCCTGCCGCTTGCCGGCGTTCGCGTGCTCGATCTGTCTCGGGTGCTTGCCGGCCCGTCATGCGCGATGGCACTCGCCGATCTTGGCGCTGAAGTCATCAAGGTCGAACACCCGGAGCGTGGCGACGATACGCGCGATTGGGGCTCGCGCATCGGCGAGACGCAGACGTGCTACTTCAATGCGATGAACCGCAACAAGCGTTCGCTGACACTCGATCTACAGACCGACGAAGGCGCCCGGCTCGCGCGCGAGCTGGCGCTGAAGAGCGATGTCGTCATCGAGAACTTCAAACTCGGCGGCGCACGCAGATTCGGGCTGGATTACGACACGCTCAGTGAAACGCACGCCTCGCTCGTGTACTGCTCGATCTCCGGCTACGGCCGCGGTGGCCCGGAAGCTGCGCGGCCGGGATACGACCTGGTCGTGCAGGGCGAATCGGGTTTGATGGCGTTGAACGGCGAGCCCACGCAGCCGCCGTTGAAATTCGGCGTGGCCGTGGTCGATCTCGTGACGGGTATGTATGCGGCTCAAGCGGTGCTTGCCGCGTTGTTCGACCGGCAACGAACCGGGCGTGGGCGGCGGATCGACATGGCGCTCTTCGACTGCGGCGTGGCGATCACATCGTATTACGGGCTTGAAGCGTTGCTTGCCGGCGAGGATCCGCCGCGTTATGGCAACGCGCATCCGTCGATCATTCCTTATGGCGTCTTCGATGCGCAGGATGGTCCTATCGTCGTGACCGTCGGCACGAATGCGCAGTTCAAGCGTTTTTGCTGCGAGGTGATCGAGCGGCCGGACCTGGCCGACGACGATCGCTTTCGCACGAACGTCTCGCGCCGCGCGCACCGCGACACGCTGCTGCCGCAGATTACGGCGGCGCTGGCGACACGCAAACGCGCGGTGCTGCTCGAGCGTCTGGCGGCGGCTGGGATTCCTTGCGGCGAGGTGATGGGATTGCATGAAGCGTTGACCTCGCCGCGCGCCGTTGCGGCGGGGCTGGTCACAGAGCAGCCGCACCCGGTGGCCGGCACCGAGCACGTATTCGCGCCGCCCTATCGTATCGACGGCGAGCGGTTGCCGGTACGCCATGCACCGCCCGTGCTCGGCGAAGGCACCGAGGATGTTCTGCGCTCCCTGTTGGGGCTCGATGGCGCAGAAATCGAACGGCTCAGGAAGGATGGTGTCATCTGACGCGGCCGCTGGGGGGTTGTCGCCGCGAGGGCCGGTAGTGTGCCGTTCGATGCTTCGCTGGGAGAACAGAGGTTTTGCGCATCGTGTTATGGAGCAATCCGGCACAGTCCGGCCACAATAAACGCCCAACCCGGCACCCACGAACACCGTTATCGAAGAAGCGGTACGCCGCTATCGTTTCCCCCAACCGTGGCATGCCTGAGGCGCACTGGCCGCCGGTTCCGCCGCCATTCCGGTGAATTCCCTAGCAGGCTGCTGAAATACAAGTCGTCGTAAGCAGCCGTTCTGCGTTTGCGCGGCTCCTGCCGACAGCTTTATCGCATTGTGCAATTTCAACGCGAAATTCAACGCTTTTTCGGCGGGTTGATGCCTATTTCCGGTTTCATTGCCGCCTCTTTGGCCACTACAGGCGGATTTGTGCCAGCGAGCGCATGCGCACGAGGTTGTAGGCGGCCATGTTCAACACGAACATCTGGTCCACCTTCTTCAACCCGCGCACCATCACTTGGCGCATGCGCCCCACGGTCTTGGTCCACCCGAAGCCTTGTTCGATCAGCTTGCGCTTTTGCTGCGAGATGGCGTAGCCCACACTCGAAGCAATCGTATCGGGCACGGCTGAACGCCGCCCCGAGGTGTTTTGCGCAACGTGTGGCGTGACTTTCATCTGCTGGCACGCTTCGATGAATTCCTGTGCGTCGTAACCCTTGTCTGCGCCTAGCGTGATTTCCGCGCTCGCATCGTCGGCCGCTTGCCGCGCGTCGTCGATCATGATCTTGGCCGCATCTCGTTCGGCATGTCCGTCTGCACGTGTCACGCGCGCGTTGACCACCAGGCCATGCCGATTGTCGGTCAGCGTATGGCCCATGTAACGCAACTCACTGGCTGTCTTGCCTTTACGATAGAGCCGCGCATCGGGATCGCTCTTGGACTCATGCGTCTCGTTGCTGCGTTTCTCGCCCTTGAAATCATCGGCGCCGCCGCCGTCGCTGCCCTGATCGTCGCTGTCCTTGCCCTTGCGCACGAAGCTCTTGTGTCCCGCCCACGCCTGGATCAGCGTGCCGTCCACGCTAAAGTGCTCGCCCGAGAGCAGGCACTTCTTCTCGGCGATCGCCACCACTTCGTTGAAAAATTCGATCACCGCATCGTGCTTGATCAAACGTTCGCGGTTCTTCGTGAAGACGGTCGGCACCCAGACCTCATCATCCATGGCCAAGCCGATGAACCAGCGAAACAGCAAGTTGTATTGCACCTGCTCCATCAGTTGGCGCTCCGAGCGGATGCTGTAGAGAACCTGGATCAGCATAGCGCGCAGCAACTTCTCTGGCGCTATGCTCGGCCGCCCACCCTTGATGTCGGCCTCGTACATCCCGGCAAACAACCGATCCATCTTCGCCAGCGCTTCGTTCGCCATCTCGCGGATCGAACGCAACGGATGCGACTTCGGAACGAACTCATCGAGCTTGCGCATCGAAAACAAACTCTCGGTGAACGTGTCGGCGCCTCGCATAATCTCCAGGGGGCAAGTAAGGTCCTTCTATCAACGCTTCAGTGGCCTTCCGCGATGACATCGCCCGGTCGGTACTTCAGCAGCCTGCTAGGCTTCATGGTAATAGGTAACGTTGCTCCCGCAAATAACTTAAACATAAGGCATTTATCGATATCATGGAGCCTACGGAGCCACGCATCATCTAAAGGAAGAACTTCTTCATTACCGAGTTACTTGCTGCCAAGCTTGATACAGCGGCTTTTGGGCAGAAAAGCCAAGCAGCTTCATGACACGGCTGACCGAGGCCAACGCCAAGGATTTGCCGAACTGGCGCTTGATCAGTTCGCTGATCAACGACAGTGTCCACAGACCGAATTCGAACTTGAACTGTTGGGGAGAATTGTCGCGAACCGCCTGGGCATTCCAACGCATTTCTTCCGCACTGATCTTCGGTGGGCGACCCGGAATCGGCTTGGCCAGAAGTGCATTCTGTCCGCCTTCGGCGAACTGGGCGGGCCAGCTAAAAACCGTGCGAGTGCTCACCCGAACGCGGCCGCAATCGATATCAAGGAATCGGATGAATCCACGTCACGGGAGCATAAAGATCCATTGCGATCTCAGAACATTCAACAGAGCGGAAAACGCGAAACTGAGAACCATCAACAAAAAAAAACTGACCGCCGGCTCTTTAAAGCACGACCAAGCGAACAACGTACCACCGAGAAGTAGCGTTGACTTTAACCAATACAAAAACCTCTCTCGCCTCAAACTCAAATCCCCGCGCCCAAACATCAGCCACGTCACAGCAAATGATGCGAAAGAGATGACAATTATTCCAGCCCCCAAGGTCATCAGTCATTCCCCTTGAATTGATTGATCATATTTTTATATCCCCACCAAGGATTCACCCCAGGGTCGAGGAGCGGGTCAACAGAGCCGTCCAACCCCGTCGAGTTCCCAAGTGAAACACCTGTCTGTTTCCCCGCGAACGCCGGAGTGACCTTCGTTACACCAAGAACTGCCTTTTCGAACCAGGAATTCACTTCCCCTGCCCAAAAACGTAAATTAGCCGCGTATATTCCGCCGATCGCGCCACCGTACAGACCGCCGATCGCCTCAGCTGTCGTAAGCGGCTTATCTGTTGCGAAACTAAACAAAGCACTGGTCCCAAGACCCGTTGCTGCAGCCTTGCAAGCCACTCCACCGGAAAGTACACACGCCGCACTGGTTAATGCAATCTTTCCAACGCGCTCATAAGTCAGATTCTCGTGCCGCAATTCCGCATCCGTCAGGCCGCTCCCCAGTTGACTCTGGCCGAGATCATGCGAAGCCTGATTCGGCTCAATGTGCTGGTTGTTGTAATCGTGGTTCGCGTAGTTCCGATCGCTCTTGTAGCCGTCGCAGTTCAGATTCTGGCAACCAACGATGCCGCGGACTTCCCAATCGTGTTTTCCACCCGAGGCACCCGCCGTCTGCTTGTCCGAGTTCCTCAGTATCTCCGCAACAATCCGCCCTTCCGCTGCCTGCGCACTAATGCCCAATTCCTTCGCGACGGTTTTCGCATGCCGCTTTGCATCGTCGTACTCGCTCTGATCCAACTGCCGATTAAACCGATCCGTAGCTGCCCCCGCCAACGCCCCCGTCGGCCCGCCGCCCGCCGCCCCCACTGCACCTGCCAACACATTCGAAACCACGTTCCCCAGCAGCCGGTCCAGGTCCACATGCCCCGTCGGCCCAGCGTCGCGAATCGACTGCGCGATCTCCTCCAACCGCGGCGCAAACTTCGCCGACAACCCGGCTCCCACCGCCCCTCCCGCTGCCCCGCCCCCGCCCCCTGTCAATCCCCCGGTTAGCGCACTGCCGGCGACATGCAGCGCGACGCGGTAGGCACCGCCCTCTCCCCATTCCCTCGCCGTCTGCCAATAGCTTTCCCGAAGCGTCGGGTCGCGCTCCTGCTCCGCGGCCTCCAGCGCTTGGCCTCGCTTCTTGTCCGCATAAGCCCCTATCTGCTTCGCCACCGTCTCCGCCGCCGCTTGCGCCGCGCCAATCAAATCGGACTGGTTGCTCAGCACGTCCCGCAAATCCGGCGTGGTCTGCACCGCACCGTTCATATCCGCCGTCACCCGGCCCAGCATCGCGATATCCTGTTTCTGCTTCGCCTCGTCCCCAATCGTGACGCTGCCAGCACTGATCGCACTTCTCGTGGCCGCCTCGCTGCTATGGCTCTCTCCAACGTAAAGCGGCAAGCCCCCGCCCGTGTTCCTACCCGTCGTCGCCCCATGGGTCGAGTACGGGTTCCCTCCGTCGCCGACACCCCCACCGCCACTGATGCCGGCGCTGCTCGCGTCATACCCTGAACTATTTTTCATGTCAGCGAACGACAACGTGCCCGTCGTCAAGCGGTTGCGTTCCGGTGCAGCGGCACTCGCGATATACGCCCCCGTCAGATCCGTATTGCCCTTCACTGCGATGTCGAATCCGCCGTCCCCCGCCCGTATGCCCGATTGCTCGCCCACGCCCGCGTAGTAGCCGTCCGCCCGACCATTCTGCATGCTGAAACTCGCGCTACCACCGCCCTGGCTGACACTGAACCCGCCGCCCGAACTGTGCTGTCGAATGTCGGCGCCGGGTGTAATTTCGGAGGACGCCCCTTGCGCAAGCGCGGAAGCGCTCACCAAGGTCGCAGCCCATCCCATCGCCACTTCGCGAGCGTTCATTGACGTTTGCCTCGCGATGGCCGCATCGACGCCCGCAGCCGATGCAAACGGCAGACGTTGCACTGATGCAAAGCATGGGCGGCGTTCACGCCCCTCGCCCATGCGCTCGCAAGTGCATCCGGGGCTTTGGCACCGCTCAGCCGATTTCGACTCGCGAATGTCAAGCACACGCCGCCTCCCTCTCGCCTCGAAAAGCGCAAATTTACTTTCGAAGGCTTCGATTCAAGGAGGCGAGCTCACAAATTCAGACGAACGGAATGACGCGCGCGTATCCATTACCACTCGCATAGGAGACGCGATCAACCCAATCAACGGAAAGAAAGTAAACGACGGATCGCCGGCTCCGGCGCATCGGCGGTCAGCCGCAAGTGCACCGCGCCCTTCGGAAGGAAACGCGTGTCCGGAACGGCTGCGCAACGCGCCGCCGCTCCCCTATCAATCGCCTACCGCGATCTTCAGCGTTTCTTTGATTTCTTCCATGACGACGTAGCTCTTCGACTGCACGGCACCGGGCAGTTGCAACAGGATGTCGCCGAGCAGCTTGCGGTAATCGGCCATCTCGCCGATGCGCGCCTTGATGAGATAGTCGAAATCGCCCGACACGAGATGGCACTCGAGCACCTCGGGGATCTTCTGCACTTCGCGCCGGAACTGGTCGAACATGTTGCCCGACTTGTTGCCGAGCGTGATTTCGACGAACACGAGCAACGCCGCACCCAACTGCGCGGGATCGACGCGCGCGTAGTAGCCCCGAATCACCTGATCGCGTTCCATGCGCTTCACGCGCTCGATGCACGGGGTGACGGTCAGCCCGACGCGCTCCGCCAGATCCTTCATGGCGATGCGGCCGTCTTCCTGCAGCATCTTCAGTATCTTCCGATCGAGCTTGTCGAGCTTACGGATCGGCTGACGTTCCGTTCTCATTGTGTTTCCACTAAAAACCAAAAAAGTACAGGAACAAAAACTGCTTTTGTCGCCATAGTATAGCGCCATAAACTGGTTTGATCGGTATTAGGAGAAGCTATGCGAGTCGTCGTTTTGGGCAGTGGCGTGGTCGGCGTAACGAGTGCGTACTATCTGGCGCGCGCGGGCCACGAAGTCACGGTCGTCGATCGCGAAGCCGGCCCGGCACTCGAAACGAGTTTCGCGAACGCCGGACAGATCTCGCCCGGCTATGCGGCGCCGTGGGCCGCTCCCGGCGTACCGATCAAAGCAGTGAAGTGGATGTTCCAAAAGCACGCGCCTCTCGCAATGCGTCTAGACGGCACTCCGTTTCAATTGCGCTGGATGTGGCAGATGCTGCAAAACTGCACCGCCGAGCGCTATGCCGTCAATAAAGGCCGGATGGTGCGCCTCGCCGAATACAGTCGCGACTGTTTGCAGGCGTTGCGCGCCGATACCGGTATCCAATATGAAGGCCGTACGGGCGGCACGCTGCAAGTGTTTCGCTCGCAGCAGCAACTCGACGGCGCCCAAAAAGACATCGCCGTGCTGAAGGACGCGAACGTGGCCTACGAACTCCTGAGTTCGTCGGAGCTCGCGCGCGCAGAACCGGCGCTCGCCGCCGTTTCGCATAAGCTGACCGGCGGCCTGCGGCTGCCGGGCGACGAAACGGGCGACTGCCAGTTGTTCACCACACGCTTGGCCGCGCTCGCTCGGTCGCTCGGGGTGACGTTCCGCTTCAATATGTCGATCGACGCACTCGAAACCGCGGGCGGCCGCATCGCCGGTGTGCGTTGCGGCGGTGAAACGCTACGGGCCGACGCGTTTGTCGTCGCACTCGGCTCGTACTCCACGCAGTTGCTGTCGGGCATCGTGAAGATCCCCGTCTACCCGCTCAAGGGCTATTCGATCACGGCGCCCATCGTCGATGCGGCCAAGGCGCCGGTCTCGACGGTGCTCGACGAAACATACAAGATCGCGATCACGCGCTTCGACGATCGGATTCGCGTCGGCGGTATGGCGGAGATTGTCGGCTTCGATACGAAGCTGCGTCAGGCGCGCCGCGATACGCTCGAAATGTGCGTCAACGATCTGTTCCCGGGCGGCGGCAATACGCGCGAAGCGTCGTTCTGGACGGGCCTGCGTCCCATGACGCCCGACGGCACGCCAGTCGTCGGCCGCACGCCGGTGTCGAATCTATTCTTGAACACCGGCCACGGCACACTCGGCTGGACGATGTCATGCGGCTCCGGCCAATTGCTGGCCGATCTGATCTCGGGCCGTCGTCCGGCGATTCAATCGGACGACCTGTCGGTGCATCGCTATCTCGGCGATCGCGCCCGCACCCCGCAACCTGCTTACGCGTAATGGCTCGCGCATACCCCTAGTAGCCAGCTGTAAAACAAACGGCGCCCTAACCGGGCGCCGTTTGTTTTGGCGGGGTACGTGTTTCGTGGCCGATCTGTCACGTGGCAACGCGACACGCGCCGCGTTGCACGGCGCTACCCGCTCGCTCAGCCCAACGCGTTGACGAGTTCCGGCACGACCGTAAACAGATCGCCCACGAGACCGTAATCGGCCACGCTGAAGATCGGCGCTTCCGGGTCTTTGTTGATTGCCACGATTACCTTCGAATCCTTCATGCCAGCCAAGTGCTGAATCGCACCGGAGATGCCGACCGCCACATACAGTTGCGGTGCGACGATCTTGCCGGTCTGGCCGACTTGGTAATCGTTCGGCACATAGCCCGCATCGACAGCTGCCCGCGATGCGCCCAGGGCCGCACCCAGTTTGTCCGCCAACGGCTCGAGCACCTTCGTATAGTTCTCGCCGCTGCCCAGGCCCCGACCACCCGACACAATGATGTTCGCGCTCGTCAACTCCGGACGATCGAGCTTCGTCACTTCGCGGTTCACGAACTGCGAAATGCCGCGATCCGCCGCCGCTTCGATGTTCTCGATCGATGCACTGCCGCCTTCGGCCGCCACCGCGTCAAAGCCGGTCGCACGCACCGTGATCACTTTGATCGCATCTGCCGACTGCACCGTGGCAATCGCGTTGCCGGCATAGATCGGACGCTCGAAGGTGTCAGCCGACACCACCGCCGTGATTTCGCTGATCTGCGCCACATCGAGCTTGGCTGCCACGCGCGGCGCGATGTTCTTGCCGTAGGCCGTAGCCGGTGCCACGATGTGCGAGTAATCCTTCGCGATGTTCAGCACCGTGGCTTCGACGTTCTCCGCGAGCCCTTCGGCCAATTGCGGCGCGTCGGCCAGCAGCACCTTCGCCACGCCGGCGATTTTCGCCGCGGCCTCGGCCGCGCTTTGCGCGTTGTGGCCCGCGACCAGCACATGTACGTCGCCGCCGATCTTATGCGCGGCAGCCACGGTGTTCAGCGTCGCGCCCTTGATCGACGCGTTGTCGTGTTCGGCAATAACCAGAATCGTCATTTGTCTCGTCCCTCTCTCACAGCACCTTGGCTTCGGTCTTCAGCTTGTCGACCAGCGTTTGAACGTCCGGCACCATCACGCCGGCACTGCGCTTGGGCGGCTCGGCCACCTTCAACGTCTTCAAACGCGGTGTGACGTCCACACCGAGGTCTTCGGGCTTGATCGTTTCGAGCGGCTTTTTCTTCGCCTTCATGATGTTGGGCAGCGTCACGTAGCGCGGCTCGTTCAGGCGCAAATCCGTCGTCACCACGGCCGGCAAGGTCAGGCTCAGCGTTTCCGCGCCGCCGTCCACCTCGCGCGCCACCGTCGCCTTGCCGCCTTCGATCGTGACCTTCGAGGCAAACGTCGCTTGCGGCAAGTTAGCCAACGCCGCGAGCATTTGGCCCGTCTGGTTCGAGTCGTCGTCGATCGCTTGCTTGCCCAAAATCACCAGCTGCGGCTGTTCTTTATCGACGAGCGCCTTCAAAAGCTTCGCCACCGCCAGCGGCTGCAAATCTTCGTTCGATTCGATCAGGATCGCGCGATCGGCACCGATCGCGAGCGCCGTGCGCAGCGTCTCTTGCGCTTGCGCCACGCCCGCCGACACCGCCACCACTTCCGTGGCCACGCCCGCTTCCTTCAGACGCACCGCCTCTTCCACCGCGATTTCGTCGAACGGGTTCATCGACATCTTCACATTTGCGATGTCGACGCCCGTGCCGTCCGACTTCACCCGGACCTTGACGTTGTAATCGACCACGCGCTTGACAGGCACCAAAATTTTCATGCACACGCTCCAAAGTTACGAATACGTCAACCCAGTGGCCATTATAGCGACAGCGCATGCTGCAGCCGCACGAGCGACGGTTCGGCAAAGCCCCTATGGGCAAATTGCCGGCTCCGTGCCGCCCGCGCTAAGCATGGGCCGGGCGGGCGCCCGGTTGGGGTGGGCTCGGCCCTCAGCCCTGTTTTCGCGCAAGCACGGACCGGCGGCTGGCTTTTGCGCTGCCCATCCCAGCCCGCCTGAGCCCCCTACCCGATGCCCCGAGCACCCCAAGGCGACGCGCTTCAGAATAACGAACGATCGTTTTATTTTAATGAGGAAGCGGACGGAAGGCCAAGCACGGGTTTCGACCATCGCCTCTAACCTCGCCTGCTCGATTCATCGATGGCTCAAACGGCGCACGAGCCAATCGCCGAACGATTGCACAAGCTGCACGAACACGATCAGGATCGCGACGACGGCAAGCATCACCCCGGGCAAGAACCGCTGATAGCCGTAGCGAATGCCGAGATCGCCCAGACCGCCGCCGCCGATCGCCCCCGCCATCGCCGAATAGCCCACGAGCGAGACGAAGGTGATGGTGAGGCCCGCCACGATGCCTGGCAACGCTTCGGGCAGCAAGACTTTGAAGACGATTTGCCGCGTGGTCGCGCCGAGCGCTTCCGCTGTTTCGATGAGCCCGCGATCGACTTCGCGCAGCGCCGTTTCGACGAGGCGCGCGAAAAACGGCGCGCAAGCGATCGTCAGCGGCACCACGGCGGCCGCCGTGCCGATCGACGTGCCGACGAGGACGCGCGTCATTGGAATCACGGCCACGAGCAAGATGATGAACGGCGTCGAACGGACGGCATTGACGGTGAGCCCCATCGCGCGGTTGGCCGCGACGCTTTGCAGCACGCCGCCGCGATCGGTCAGGAACAGCAGTACACCGAGCGGCAAGCCGACGAGCGCGCCCAACCCGCCCGCTATGCCGACCATGACCAGCGTTTCCCAAAACGACTGGACGAACATCGGAACCATTTCATTGAACATGCGAGAGTTCCTCCACCACGACACCTTGCTCCCGCAAGAAATGAAGCGCCGCGCTCAACTGTTGGGGCTCGCCATCGGCAAGCACGGCAAGCGAGCCGAACGCTTGGCCTTGGATCTCGTCGACCTGTCCGTGCAGGATGTTGAAGTCGAGTTCGTAGCGACGGATCGTCTCGGACAGAATCGGGCGCTCTACCCCGCCGCCGGCAAACGCGAGCCGTAACAGCCGGCCCTCACCAGCCTGGATATGCGCCGCGACGCGTGCTTTGACCGCGTCCGGGAGTTCATGTGCGATGACGTCGCCGAGCAAGGCCCGCGTGACGGCATGGCGCGGCTTCAGGAACACCTCCACGACGTTGCCCTCTTCGACGACGCGCCCGGCATCGAGCACCGCGACGCGATCGCAAACGGCCTTGATGACTTCCATCTGGTGTGTGATGAGAACGATCGTCAGGCCAAGCTCGCGATTGATGCGCTTCAGCAGTTCGAGGATCGAGCGCGTCGTTTCGGGATCGAGCGCGGAGGTGGCTTCATCGGAGAGCAGCACCTTGGGCCGGCTCGCGAGCGCGCGGGCAATGCCGACACGCTGCTTTTGCCCCCCGCTGATACGCGAGGGATAGCGATCCTTGAGCGCCGTCAAGCCGACGAGTTCCAGCAGCGGCAGAACCGTCGCTTCGATCTCGGCGCGCTTCATGCCCGCCAGCTCGAGCGGCAGCGCGACATTGTCGAACACCGTGCGCGAGCTGAGCAGGTTGAAATGCTGAAATACCATCCCGATTTCACGCCGCGCCGCGCGCAGTTGCTGCGCGGACAGCGCATCCAACTGCTTGCCGTCGACGAGGACTTCGCCCGCGCTCGGCCGCGTCAACAGGTTGATGGTGCGCACCAGCGTGCTCTTGCCCGCGCCGCTGCGACCGATGATGCCGAAAATTTGGCCCGCTGGAATATGAAGGTTGATGTCGTGCAGTGCGTCGACCCAGCCGTTGGGGCCAGGGAAGCGCTGCGAGATGTGACGGAGTTCGATCATGAAAAAGACGAAACGGCGCTGAACCCAGCCGGGGCGGAACGCGTACCGGCGCGGTGGCCGCCGTTGCCGCAACCAAAGAATGATGAGCCGCGATTTTATCGCGCCGCACAAATGCGCTTTAATAATTAATCGACAGCTCTTAATTACGTTTGGCTATTAGCCGCGGTCGCTGCGACGTGCGCTTTGCACGCCACAGCGGCGGCCTTCGATGCCGCCTATCAGGCGTTCCAGTTGGGCGGGCGTTTTTCGATGAAAGCTTGCATGCCTTCTTGCGCCACCGGATCGATGGCGTTGCATGCAATCGTCTGGCCAGCCATCTGATATGCCGCTTCCATGCCCGTCTCCAACTGGCGATAGAAGAGCGACTTGCCCATCCGCACGGCGGCGGCCGGCTTCTCGCAAATACGCTTGGCGAGCGCCGCAACATCGGTATCGAGCGCGTCGAGCGGGGTCATGTGATTGATCAGCCCGAGTTCGCGCGCCTTGGCGGCATCGATGAAATCGCCGGTCATCAGCATCTCGAAAGCAGCCTTGCGCGGGATATTGCGCGAAAGCGGCACGGCCGGCGTCGCGCAGAACAGGCCGTAATGAATCCCCGAAGTGGCGAAGCGCGCGGTATCGGCCGCCACCGCGAGATCGCACATGGCGACGAGCTGGCAACCGGCCGCCGTCGCAATGCCCTGCACGCGTGCGATGACGGGCTGCGGCATGCGCTGAATCGTCATCATGAGCGCGGAGCAACGCGTGAAAAGCGTCTGGTAGAACGCGAGCGAAGGCGTCGCACGCAACTCCTTCAAATCATGCCCCGCGCAATAGGCTCGCCCTTCAGCCGCGAGCACCACAACTCGCGCCTCCGATTGCGCGATCGCCGACAGTGCCGCCTGCAACTCGCCGATGACCTGCTCCGATAGCGCGTTGAACGCGTCCGGGCGATTGAGTGTCACCCGCACGACGCCGGGTAGCCCATAAGCGGTGTGCTCGATGCGCACCGAATCGGCGCCGCCTGCAGCGCTGGACGAAGAGGCCGATGCCGACGAAGAAGACGATGCAGGAAGATCCATGATCAGAGACTCCTACTAGCCATGAAGGGATGTTTTGCGGTGGTTTGCACTTCTTAGGCGGGTGGCTAAAGTGTGGACGGCGCCCTTGCGCGTCAAATCCCGGCCAGCGCGCGCACATGCGCGACGACGCTGCGTCCGAGCGCCGACAAGTTGTAGCCGCCCTCGAGGCAACTGACGATACGCCCGTGCGCATGACGCTCGGCGATCCGGCGCACCTGCTCCGTGATCCACGTGTAGTCGCTTTCGACGAGCCCCATATTGCCGAGATCGTCTTCGCGATGCGCATCGAACCCCGCCGACACGAAAATCATCTCCGGCTTGAACGCTTCGAGCCGCGGCAGCCAGATCATGTCGATGGCCTCGCGCACCGCGGAGCCCGGCGTCCGTGCCGGCATGGGCAGGTTGACCAGGTTCGGCGCTTGGTTGTCCGCGCCGCTGAACGGATAGAACGGGTGCTGAAAGAAACTGCACATGAGCACGCGCTCGTCGCCGGCAAACGCGGCCTCGGTGCCGTTGCCGTGGTGCACGTCGAAATCGACGATCGCCACGCGCGCGAGGCCGCGCGCTTCAAGTGCATGGCGCGCGGCGATCGCCACATTATTGAAGAAGCAAAAACCCATCGCGCGCGCGGGCTCCGCGTGATGGCCCGGGGGACGCACACTGCAAAACGCGTTGTCGTAACGGCCGCCGATTACAGCGTCGGTTGCGGCCACCGCCGCGCCGGCCGCGCGCAGCGCCGCCCGCCACGTATGCGGATTCATCGCCGTGTCCGAATCGAGCCACACGTGGCCTTCGCTGGGCGCGCTGCGTTCGACGAACTCGATATGCGCACGGGTATGAACGCGCGCGATATCGGCGATGTCGGCGAGCGGTGCGCTTTCGCGTTCGATCAGTTCGGCGATGCGGCTGGCGATCAGTTGATCCTCGATCGCGGTAAGACGCTCCGGACATTCAGGATGCCCCGGCCCCATCTCGTGCAGCAGGCAATCGGGGTGTGAGTAGAAGGCGGTCGCCATGATCGTTCATTGCCGCAGGCGCAGCTTGTCTCCTGGGTTGCTTTGTCGCCCATCGGTCGGGCCTCGATCGAGCTACGTTACCACAGGCGGCCCGCCGGATTCGCGCTTAACCGCTCGCGCCCCCACCGGCTTGACCGACGCCGGGCGTCATGGCCTGCGATGTTAGGCGGCAAGCGTCGCGGCGGCTCGCGGCGCGAAGATCGTAAAGATGGTGACGACCGCATCGTTTCTCATGTTCGCGTCGTAATCGCGTCATGGCGGTTCCGCCCACGGCGACCGTTCGCTATACTGCGCCGTACCCTTGCCCTCGCCTTCTTATGACCGGTCAATACGCTTCACCCGCAGCGAGCGCGCGACGCCTCGTCGTCGTCGTCGCCCTGGCGCTCGGCGCCGCCACCTCCTGGCAAAGCGCCTACGCGCAAAACCGTGCGCCCGCTTCCGGGCCGGCCGGACATGCCGCCCGTGTCACGCAGAACCAGGCGCCGCAGTCGGCCCAAGCCGGCTCCACCTTCGAAGAAGAGATCATTCCGCAGCGCTACGCCGATAACGCCGACGTCAATGCGTTCATCGACGATTTAGTCGCACGCTACGATTTCGACCCGGCGGCGTTGCATGCGCTGTTCGCCGGCGTCAGTTACTCGCAGACGGCAGTCAAGCTCGTGACCCCGCCGGCGAAGACCTTCCCGAAGAACTGGCGCGTCTATCAGGGCCGCTTTCTCGATCCCGTTCGCATCAATGCGGGCGTGAAGTTCTGGCGCGAAAACCGCGCCACGCTGCAACGCGCTTACGAGCAGTTCGGCGTGCCGCCCGAAGTCGTTATCGGCATCATCGGCGTCGAGACGATGTACGGCCGCTACATGGGCAATTTCCGCGTGCTCGATGCGCTGACGACGCTCGCATTCGACTATCCGAATACGCCCAATCGCGCCGAGCGCGAGATGACGTTCCGCAAGAATCTGGAGGACTATCTCGTCTGGACGCGCGACGCGCAGATCGATCCCACGACGGTGCTCGGTTCTTATACCGGCGCGATCGGGATCCCACAGTTCTTGCCTAGCAGCATCGTGAAGTACGCCGTCGATTACGAAGGCAATCGGCACATCGATTTGCGTGCGAGCCGGGCCGATGCGATCGGCAGCGTCGCGAACTACCTCGCGCAGAACGGCTGGGAAAACGGGCGCCCCGTGGTCTGGCATATTGCGGCGGACCCGGGCAGCATCGGCATCGCGCAAGCGGCCGCCGACGGACACCCGGAGCCGCACTGGCCGCTCGCACAGTTGCTGCGAGCCGGCATGACGCTCGACGAGCCGAAGCTCGATTTGGCATCCGAAGCCAGTACGCCCGTCACCGTCATCGATTTGCCGACACCGGGCCAAGCCACCCAATACATGCTGGGGCTGCAAAACTTTTACGTGCTGACGCGCTACAACCGTAGCTTCTTCTATGCGCTCGCGGTGTACGAACTGGGCCAACGCGTGAAGGCACGCATGGAAGCGGAGGATGGCGGCGCGCAACTAGGCACCGCGCCCGGTGCGCCGGCATCGCCGCACGCGCCGTCGCCAGCCGCATTGCTCGGGGAACCCGCGCCGGCCGCGCCCTCGGCACCTGCACCTGCACCTGCACCTGCACCTCACACACCTACCGCAGCGGCCCCGGCGACGACCGCGGCTCCCGCATCGGTGCCGCAACAACCGCAGTAAGCCCTCCTGCTCGGCGGACGTGCCCGTATCTGCGCGGCACGCCGCCCGCTCAGCCCCGACCGGTCACGCGGGAAAAACGCCCGTCGAGAGGTAGCGGTCGCCGCGATCGCAAACGATGAAAACGATCGTCGCGTTCTCGACCTGGCGCGCGATGCGCAACGCCACCTCGCAAGCACCGCCCGACGAAATGCCGCAGAAGATCCCCTCCACCGCCGCCAAGCGGCGCGCCATCGCTTCCGCCGCGGCCTGCGAGACGTTTTCCGTGCGATCGACGCGCGCTCGATCGAAGATCTTCGGCATATAGGCTTCCGGCCACTTGCGGATGCCAGGAATACGCGAGCCGTCTTCGGGCTGAGCGCCGACGATTTCGATCGCCGCGTTCTGCTCCTTGAGGTAGCGCGAGGTACCCATGATCGTGCCGGTCGTACCCATCGACGAAACGAAGTGCGTCACTCGCCCTTCCGTATCGCGCCAGATCTCCGGGCCCGTGCCTTCGTAGTGGGCGATCGGATTGTCCGGGTTCGCGAATTGATCCAGGATGATGCCGCGGCCGTCGCGCTGCATCTGCTCGGCCAAATCGCGTGCGTACTCCATGCCGCCCTTCAGGGGCGTGAGCACGATTTCCGCACCGTAGGCGGCCATGCTTTGACGCCGCTCGACAGACAAATCCTCGGGCAGCAGCAACACCATCTTATAGCCGCGAATCGCAGCGGCCATCGCGAGCGCAATACCGGTGTTGCCGCTCGTCGCCTCGATCAGCGTGTCGCCCGGCTTGATACGCCCGCGCGCTTCCGCCTTTTTGATCATCGACAGCGCCGGCCGATCCTTCACCGAACCGGCGGGGTTGTTGCCTTCGAGCTTCGCGAGGACGACATTGTTGCGGCTGCGAATGTCATCGTCCGTCACGCGGACGAGTTGGACGAGCGGCGTATTGCCGATCGTATCTTCAATAGTTTTGTAGGCCATGTGTAATGCGCGCAGCGCGCCGTTAGCTTGAGCGGTGTGAGTTCGCTCGATTGTAGAACACCGCGCCGCCGATCGCCCCGTAGGGTCTTTGGGCGCGCGGCCGAGGTTCAGCCGCGGGCATCGAGATCGAACGCGCCCAAGGTCAGCCCCTCGGCACGTAGACGCTCGACGGCCTGGCCGCCCAAGCCTTTGACGCGACGGCTCAAATCGTTGGCATCTTTGAAGGTGCCACGGGCGGCGCGCTCGTCGACGATCGCCTTGGCTCGCGCCGGCCCAATGCCCTTGATCGCGCGCAACGCGGCCTCGTCGGCCGTATTGACGTCGACATCGAGGCCGGCGGCCTGGGCGAATAGAAAGGGACACGCGGCGACGAACGCCACCGCGAACGAAAGCAACCGCTTGAACATAGGACCTCCGATCACGACGCCGGCCAGCGAACGCCGACCGTGAGGCCCCAGTCTACGAACTACATGCCGCACCTTAAAGTTGGCCGGATAGCCAACGCACGTATCGATCGACGCCCTCTTGCACCGTCAAGAACGGCGCATCGTAGCCCGCCGCGCGCAGACGCGTGGGATCGGCTTGCGTGAAGCACTGGTACTTGCCGCGTAGCGCGTCGGGGAACGGAACGTACTCGATCAGCCCGCGCTGAACCATTTCGGCCAGCGAAAGCGCAGGCTGATTGTCGAGCGCGCGCAGCGTGTTGACGACCGACGCCGCGATATCGTTGAACGGTTGCGCGCGGCCAGTTCCAAGGTTGAAGATGCCCGACTTCTCGGGATGATCGAAGAAGAACAAGTTCACCTTCGCGACATCTTCGACCGAGACGAAATCGCGCGTCTGCTCGCCCGCCGCATAACCGTTGTACTCGCCGAACAGCTTGACCTTGCCTTCGGCGCGAAACTGATTGAAGTTGTGGAATGCAACCGACGCCATGCGGCCTTTATGCGCTTCGCGCGGCCCATAGACGTTGAAATAACGAAAGCCGACGATCTGGCTGGCCGCGCTCGGCAAGACACCCCGGACGATCTGGTCGAACAAGAACTTCGAGTAGCCGTATACGTTCAGCGGCGCCTCCACTTCGCGCTCTTCCACGAAGCGGGTCGAACCGCCGTAGATCGCCGCCGACGACGCATAGAGAAACTGCGCGCCCTGCGCAAGACACGCACCGAGCACGGCACGGCTATAGCGGAAGTTGTTCTCCATCATGTAGCGGCCGTCGGTTTCCATCGTGTCCGAGCACGCGCCCTCGTGAAACACGGCCCGCACCTTGCCGAAATCGCCACGGGCAAAACGTTCGACGAACTCTGACTTGTCGAGGTAATCGTCGATCTCGCAATCGACGAGGTTCTTGAACTTATCGGCGCGCGTGAGGTTATCGACGGCAATAATGCGCGTTTCGCCACGCGCATTCAGCGCTTTGACGAGGTTGGCGCCGACGAACCCAGCGGCTCCGGTGACGATGAGAGTCATGATCGTGATAGCGATGAATAGATAACGATGAAAGGCAGCGGATGCGGACGCAAAGCGCCAGGACTCGGCTGCCGGCTAACGCTCCCGCGACGGAAACAGTTCGTCGTAATCGACGGTGGCCGTGCCGAGCTTGCCGACGACGATGCCGGCGGCGCGATTCGCCAGCGCGACGGCGTCCACGAGCGGCAACTTGGCCGCGAGCATGACGGCCAACGTGGCGATGACGGTATCGCCCGCGCCCGAGACGTCATACACTTCGCGCGCCACGGCCGGTGCGGTCAGCACCTCGCCGTCCGCCGTAAATAACGTCATGCCCTCCTCGGAACGCGTGAGGAGCAACGCGTCGATTCCAAGCGAGGCCCGCAGCGCATCGACGCGCGCGCGCAAGTCCTCTTCCGACTTCCACTGCCCCACCACTTCACGCAGCTCCGCGCGATTCGGCGTGATCAGCGTCGCGCCCCGATACCGCTCCCAATCGTCGCCCTTCGGATCGACGAGTACCGGCTTGCCGGCTGCGCGCGCCTTCGCGATCATCTGCGTGACATGCGTGAGGCCCCCCTTGGCGTAATCCGACATCAGGATGACGTCATGCGAGGCCAGCAACGCATCGAAGCGCGCCAGGCCGGCGAGCAATGCCTCGTGCGCCGGCGAGTTTTCGAAATCGACGCGCAGCAGTTGCTGCTGACGCGAGAGCACACGCAGCTTGATCGTCGTCGACAGTTCGGGATCGCGCTCCAGATGCGTCGCCACGCCGCTATCTTTCAGCAGTTCGACGATGCGCTCGCCTGGCTCGTCGCGCCCCACGACGCACAGTAGCCCCGCCTTGGCGCCGAGCGCCGCCGCGTTGCGTGCGACGTTCGCCGCGCCGCCGAGGCGATCTTCCTGCCGCTGAACGTGCACGACCGGCACGGGCGCTTCGGGTGAAATGCGGTTGACGTCGCCGAACCAGTAGCGATCGAGCATGACGTCGCCGACGATCAATACCCGCGCCTCGCCCAGCACCTCGCGCGGCACGTGCGCCACCTGCGCCGGCCGTGCCGAACCGCTATTGCGAGGGCGAGGGCGAGGCCGAAAGGTGCGACGATTCAGCCGCGTGCATCGGCTGTGGGAGCGAGTTGGACATAGGGGCGCCCGATTGCGTAGTAGTCGATGCCGAGTTCGGCCATCGCCCGAGGTTCGTAAAGGTTGCGTCCGTCGAAGACCAACGGCGCCTTGAGCACCGATTTCAGATGGGCGAAATCGGGACTCTTGAATTCCTTCCATTCGGTCACGATCACGAGTGCATCCGCACCCACCAGCGTCTCGTCTGGCGTGCGCGACGAAGGACAGCCGCGCCATCGTGTCGGGCGCGCCCGCGAAATCGAGCGCGAACACGCGCCGCGCCTCGTCGATCGCCACCGGATCGTAGGCGCGCACCTGCGCCCCGCGTGCCAGCAGCGCGGCGATCAAGCGCCGGCTCGGGGCCTCGCGCATGTCGTCGGTATTCGGCTTGAACGCCAGCCCCCAGACCGCGAACGTGCGGCCCGTCAGATCCTCGCCCAAGCGGCCGACGATCTTATCGACGAGCACTTCCTTTTGATCGTGATTGACCGCTTCGACCGCTTCGAGAATGCGCAGGCTTTGCCCGTTCTCGTCCGCGGTGCGCACGAGCGCCTGCACGTCCTTCGGAAAGCACGATCCGCCGTAGCCGACGCCGGCATACAAAAAGTGATAGCCGATACGCGGATCCGAGCCGATACCGCGACGCACCTGCTCGATGTCGGCACCGACGCGGTCCGCCAGGTTCGACATTTCGTTCATGAACGAAATACGCGTCGCGAGCATCGCGTTGGCCGCGTACTTCGTGAACTCCGCCGAGCGCACATCCATATAGAGCGTGCGTTCGTGGTTGCGGTTGAACGGCGCATACAGACGCTTCATCTTTTCGCGGGCGATCTCCCCGGCTACGTCGTCGTCGATACCGATCACGATGCGGTCCGGCCGCATGAAATCGTCGACCGCGGCACCTTCTTTCAGAAACTCGGGGTTCGAAACGACGGAGAACCGATGCGCAGCGCTGCCGCTCAGCCCGCGCGCGTCAAGCTCCGCGGCAATGACGCCGCGCACGCGCTCCGCCGTGCCCACGGGCACCGTCGATTTGTCGACGATAACCTTGAAGCCGTTCGAATAGCGGCCGATGTTGCGGGCAGCCTGCAATACATACTGCAGATCGGCGGAGCCGTCCTCGTCCGGCGGCGTCCCCACGGCGATGAATTGCACATCGCCGTGCTCGACACTGGCCTTCACATCGGTCGAGAACGTAATGCGCCCGTGTGCGCGCGTGCGCGCGATCATCTCTTGCAGCCCGGGCTCGTGAATCGGCACGCCGCCGCTGTTCAAGATATCGATCTTGCGCGGATCGACGTCGAGGCAGAAGACATCGTTGCCGATTTCCGCCAGGCATGCGCCCGTCACGAGGCCGACGTAGCCCGTGCCGATGATGGTGATTTTCATACGCGTTCCACTAGTTGGTGCCGGCCGTTGTGCCGGCGCTCAGCCGCCGGCGGCCGCGCGCACTGTCGCGCGCGCCGCCCGGCATCGAGTATCCATGAAGCCTGACACGCCCGCCGCGCGAGCGCCCACGCATTGAGGCATCAAGCCTGCACCGCTGCGATCGGTTCGACGCGACGGGGGGCATATGTTTCCCAGCCGCTACAGCCCGGGCACTGCCAATAGAACAAGCGCGCCCGGAAACCGCAATTCTGGCATGTGTAACGTGGCAAATTTTTGGTGCGCTGTTTGATCAGCGTCCGCATGAGTTCGAGTTCGCCGCGCCGCGGCTCCTCGGCGGAATCGATCTGCGCGTCGAGCAGGCGCGTCATGCCGGCCAGATTCGGCGCCGCTCGCATTTGCGCGCGGGCCAGCGCATGCGCCGCGTCGGCGCCGCGCAACTGGGCCACATGCGGATACGCGATATCGAGCAGGTCGCTGCCGCCATATCGCTCGACGTACCCGGTGAGCAGCGCGGCGCCTTCCTGCTCGCGCGACAGCGCAGCGTAGCCCTTCATCAGTTTGTCGACGATAAGCGGCAGATACGATGGATTTTGCGATTCGACGCGCCGCCACGCCTGGATTGCGCCCGCATGGTCGCCGCGGGCAACCGCGACGTCGCCCGCCAAAATCGTAGCCCGTACATTATTCGGGTTATCGCGCAGCGCAACCTCGAGCTGAGCGGCCGCTTCAACGGCATCCTTACGCTGCAGCGCCTCTTGCGCAAGTTCGCAGTGAAACTGCGCACGCTCTTTGGCAAGCGTCTCGGCCCCCATTGTCTCGAGCCGCATGGCCGCGTCGATCGCCTTGGTCCACTCCTTCTCGATCTCGTAGATCGTCAGCAAGGCGCGCCGTGCGTCGAGCGCGTAGTCGCCTGCATCGAGCCGGCCCAGGGCCTCTTCGGCGCGATCGAGCAGCCCCGCTTTGAGGAAGTCCTGCCCCAGTTCGAACAGGGCGTGATCGCGCTCGCTCGCCGGCAGATCGGCGCGGCTCAGCAGGTTTTGATGGATGCGGATCGCTCGATCGGTCTCGCCGCGCCGGCGAAACAAATTGCCGAGTGCGAAATGCAGTTCGATCGTTTCGGGATCCAGCTTGACCACTTCGATGAACGCATCGATCGCCTGGTCCGGCTGCTCGTTGAGCAGAAAGTTCAGGCCGCGAAAGTACGACCGGGGCAGGTTGTTGCTCTCGGACAACAGCGCTTTCAAATCGTAGCGCGACGCCATCCAGCCGAGCGCGAACGCCACGGGAACGACGAGCAGCCACCAAAAATCGAGATCCATGCGAGGGCCGGAAAAGCGAGGATAGAAATGCGCGCGGCGACGTGCGCTCAGATAACGGGCGGCATCGGCGGCTCGACGACGACGGGCGGCGTCTCTTCACGCGCGGCACGCAACTCGCGCCGCAAACGCCCGTTCTCGAGCTTGAGCCGCACGACCGGCGGCAACGCCGAGATAAGCCCGGCAAAGAGTCCTACTGCGAAGAAGGCCAGCCCGATCAGGATCAGCGGCGCTTGCCATGTATATCCGGCGAAGTTCACCGTAGCGATTTGCGTATTGGCGAGTGCGAGAACGAGCAGCACGACGAACACGAGCACGCGGACCAACCAGACGATAAATTTCATAAAGGCTCTCTCGACGGCAACTGCGGTTTTCAATGCGGGCGAGAAGGCGCCCGACGCAATGGCGCCCGAACAAAAGTGCCCGTATTGTAATGGAAAGGCTGGCGTGCAGGCCGCGGCACCGGCGCGTGCGCACCGAGCACTCCCCGCCACTGACTCACTACTTGACGCCACTCGCTCCCCAACGAGCAGCGATCGGGCCCAAGCGGCGGCGCAAATAAAAAAAGCGCCCGAATGAAGGCGCTTTTTTTTCCATCGTTTTGCCGGCTTTCACTGTCGGCGTTGGCACCGACGACGCCACTGACGCGACCTCGTCAAGCTCGGCGCGCCCCAAAAGGAGCGCACAGGGCAACTTCAAAGATCGTCGTCGGAGCGGTCGATCGTCAAGGGCTCACCGGCCCGGCCGTCCACCCGCTCGCGCAGTTCCTTGCCGGGCTTGAAGTGCGGCACATGCTTTTCAGGCACCAGCACCTTCTCGCCCGACTTCGGATTGCGCCCGACGCGCGACGGGCGACGGTTCAGACCAAAGCTGCCGAAGCCGCGGATTTCGATGCGATGCCCTCTGGCCAAGGCCTCGGACATCGCATCGAGCATCGTCTTGACCGCGAAATCCGCATCCTTGAGGACAAGTTGCGGAAATCGCGTCGCCAAGCTGGGCGACCAATTCCGATTTGGTCATACTGCGGCAGACCCCTCAAAGGCTTACTGATTCTGGCCGTCGAGCTTGGCCTTGAGCAGCGCGCCAAGGTTCGTCGTGCCCGAAGCGGCCGAGTTCGTGTCGGCCGCGAAGCCGCGCATCGCTTCTTGCTGCTCGGCCGAATCCTTGGCCTTGATCGACAGGTTGATGCCGCGCGATCTTGCGGTCGATGTTGATGATCATCGCGTTGACCTTGTCGCCTTCCTTCAGCACGTTGCGGGCATCTTCCACGCGGTCTCGCGCGATTTCCGAAGCGCGCAGGTAGCCTTCGACGTCTGCCGTCAGCGTCGATCACCGCGCCCTTGGCGTCGACCGACTTGACCATGCCGTCGACGATCGAGCCCTTGTCGTTCATCGCGACGAAGTTGCTGAACGGATCGCCTTCGAGCTGCTTGATGCCGAGCGAAATGCGCTCGCGCTCGACGTCGATGCCGAGCACGATCGCTTCGACTTCGTCGCCCTTCTTGTACTTGCGAACGGCTTCTTCGCCGGTTTCGCTCCACGACAGGTCCGACAGGTGAACCAGGCCGTCGATGCCGCCGGGCAGGCCGATGAACACGCCGAAGTCGGTGATCGACTTGATCGCGCCCTTGACCTTGTCGCCCTTCTTGAAGTTGCGGCGAAGTCGTCCCACGGATTCGGCTTGCACTGCTTCATGCCGAGCGCTGATGCGGCGACGGTCTTCGTCGATCTCGAGGACCATGACTTCGACTTCGTCGCCGAGCTGAACAACCTTCGACGGCGCGACGTTCTTGTTGGTCCAGTCCATTTCCGAGACGTGCACCAGGCCTTCGATGCCCGATTCGACTTCGACGAACGCGCCGTAGTCGGTGATGTTCGTGACCTTGCCGAACAGGCGCGTGCCCGGCGGGTAGCGGCGCGACATGCCGACCCACGGATCGTCGCCCAGCTGCTTCATGCCGAGCGAAACGCGGTTCTTCTCCTGGTCGAACTTGAGGATCTTGGCGGTGACTTCCTGGCCGACCGACAGCACTTCGCTCGGGTGACGCACGCGACGCCATGCGATGTCGGTGATGTGCAGCAGGCCGTCGATGCCGCCGAGGTCCACGAACGCGCCGTAATCGGTGATGTTCTTGACGACGCCGTTGACGATCGCGCCTTCCTTCAGCGTCTCGAGCAGCTTCGCGCGCTCTTCGCCCATGCGTCGCTTCGAGCACGGCGCGGCGCGACACCACGACGTTGTTGCGCTTGCGGTCGAGCTTGATGACCTTGAACTCGAGCGTCTTGCCTTCGTACGGCGTCGTGTCCTTGACCGGACGCGTGTCGACGAGCGAACCCGGCAGGAACGCGCGGATGCCGTTGACCATGACGGTCAGGCCGCCCTTGACCTTGCCGCGTGATCGTGCCGGTCACGAGTTCGCCTGTTGTCGAGCGCCTTTTCCAGCGACAGCCACGAAGCGAGGCGCTTGGCCTTGTCGCGCGACAGGATGCGTGTCGCCATAGCCGTTTTCGAGCGCGTCGATCGCGACCGAAACGAAGTCGCCCGCCTGGACTTCGACCTCGCCCTCGTCGTTCTGGAATTCTTCGATGCGGAATGTAGGCTTCGGACTTGAGGCCCGCGTTGACGACCACGAAGTTGTGGTCGACACGCACGACTTCGGCGGAGATCACTTCGCCGGCGCGCATGTCTTGCTTGGTCAGCGACTCTTCGAACAGGGCCGCGAAAGATTCGGTGTTCGGGTTGGAAGTTTGCAGGTCGGACATAAAGATGCGTAATGGCATGGCTTCGCGGGTGTCAGTGCCGCCAGAGCTTCGACTCAGCGGAGCACATTGCGACGTCTATGCGAACGCCATACGGGGTTAAGGGTTAATTCCACGCTCGAGGCACCACCGGCACCTAGAGCACCTACCGCGCTCGATACCAATTCACCACTTCGCCGACCGCCTGGTCGATCGAAAGCGCCGAAGTATCGAGCAGCTTTGCGTCTGCCGCGGGCTTAAGCGGCGCGGCGGCGCGAAGACTATCGCGTTCGTCGCGCTCGCGCAAATCCCGGAGCAAGTCATCCATATTAGCAGAAAATCCTTTTTGGATCAATTGCTTATACCGTCTGGCCGCGCGGGCCTCGACGCTGGCCGTCAAAAACACCTTCAAGATGGCGTCCGGGAAGATCACGGTGCCCATGTCGCGGCCGTCGGCGACGAGCCCCGGCTCCTTGCGGAACGCCCGCTGGCGCGCCACCAGGGCCGCCCGCACGTCCGGATGGACGGCGATCGCCGAGGCTCGATTGCCGATCGGCTCGGCACGGATCTCGCTTGAGACGTCGACGCCGTCGAGTTGCGCGCAACCTTCCCGAAAGGTGATATGCAGCTCGCCGACAAGCGCGGCCAACGCCGGCTCGTCGCTTGCCGCGACGCCGTAGCGCACGCTCGCCAACGCGGCCAGCCGGTACAGCGCCCCGCTGTCGAGCAGGTGAAACCCGAGCTGAGCGGCGACGAGCGCCGCCACGGTGCCTTTGCCTGAAGCGGTCGGGCCATCGATGGTGATGACCGGGGTCTGGTGAAACGGGCGAGTCGGTTTCATCTAAGCAAAAGGTCGAACTTCAAACGCGAACGAGCGTTTTAAAGCGGTCGAAATAGTCGGGAAAGGTCTTGCCGACACACTTCGGGTCGTTGATTCGCACCGGCACACCGCCGAGCGAGACGAGCGAGAAGCACATCGCCATGCGGTGATCGTCGTAGGTGTCGATCGCCGCGTTCGGCGTGAGCTTCGCAGGCGGCGTGACGACGAGGAAGTCTTCGCCCTCTTCGATCGTCGCGCCGACCTTGCGCAATTCGGCGGCCATCGCCGCGATCCGGTCTGTTTCCTTCACGCGCCAGCTGCCGATGTTGCGCAGCGTGGTCGTGCCGTCGCGCGAACAGCGCGCAGACGGCAATCGTCATCGCCGCGTCGGGAATCAGATTGAAATCCATGTCGATCGCTTCGAGCTGGCCGTGATCGTGGCCGACGCCGCGCACCTCGATCCAATCCTCGGCCATCGTGACGTTCGCGCCCATCGCCGTCAGTGCGTCGGCGAACCGGACGTCTCCTTGAATGCTCGCGCGCCCCACGCCGACGACACGCACGGGCCCGCCCGCGATCGCGCCCGCCGCGAGGAAATACGATGCCGACGACGCATCGCCCTCGACCATGATCGAACCTGGCGACCGATAGCGCACCCCGGCCGGCACAGTGAAGCGCTGCCAGCCGTCCCGCGCGACCGTCACGCCGAAGCGCTCCATCAGCTTGATCGTGATTTCGATGTACGGCTTGGAGATCAATTCGCCTTCGACTTCAACGACGATCTCGCCGCTTTCGGCGCGCACGAGCGGCAGCGTCATCAACAGCGCCGTCAGAAACTGGCTCGAGACGTCGCCGCGCACGCGGATCGGCTCGTCGACGGCGATCGTCCCCGCGCGGATGCGCAGCGGCGGATAGCCTTCGTTCGCCTCGTAGTCGATACGCGCACCGATCTGGCGCAGGCCGTCGACCAGATCGCCGATGGGCCGCTCGTGCATGCGCGGCACGCCGTGCACGCGGTAGTCGCCGCCATTGACGGCCAGCGCCGCCGTCAGCGGACGGATCGCCGTGCCGGCGTTGCCGAGAAAGAGATCGGCCGTTTTCGCGGTGAACGCGCCGCGCGTGCCTTGCACGACGCAGCCGTCCTGCTCGCGCGTGAGCTTCACGCCGAGCTTCTCCAGCGCATCGAGCATGACGCGCGTGTCGTCGGAATCGAGCAGATTCGAAATCGTGGTCTCGCCCTCGGCCAGCGCCGCCAGCAAGAGAACACGGTTGGAAATGCTCTTCGATCCGGGCAGGCGGATCGTGCCTTGCGCCCGGGAGTAGGGTCCGAGATCGAGGTAATCCATGGTTGCCATGAGAGGTCCTTTTATTTCGGCGCGAGATGGCCGTCGACGTGGCCGCCGCGCTCCTGCCATTGAGTACGCGCTTCGCGCGAGCGTGCGAAGACCGCTTCGAGCGTAGCGCCGTCGCCCGCGACGATCGCCGCGCGCAACTGCGCGAGCACCGCGGTATAGCCGTCCAGTTCTTCGACGAGCGCATCGCGATTGGCCAAACAGACATCGCGCCACATTTCGGGGCTCGATGCCGCGATTCGCGTGAAGTCACGGAACCCGCCGGCCGCGAACGCAAACTTGAGCGCCGCATCAGGCGCATTCAAGATGCGCTCGACGAGCGCGAACGACAGCAAATGCGGTAAATGACTGACGGAAGCGAACACGCGGTCGTGCTGCTCATGGCTCATCGTGCTCACGCGGGCGCCTGTCGCGTGCCACAGCGCATCGATCCGAGCCACGTCGCCGGGCGCATTCTCGGGCAGCGGACATAGGACGACGTTGCGGCCCACGTAAAGGTCGGGCAACGCGGCTTCGACGCCGCTCGACTCACGACCGGCAATCGGATGACCGGGCACGAATTGGGCTGCACGCGCACCGAGCGCGGCACGGGCCGCCGCGACGACGTCCGACTTCGTACTGCCCGCATCGGTGACGATCGTGCGCGCATCGAGAAACGGCGCGATGCGCTCGAGCAGCGGCTGCGTTTGCGCGACCGGCGCGGCAAGCAGTACGAGATCGGCGCCGGCCAGCGCTGCGGCGAGTTCGGCGTCGTTCTCGAGCGCCGCGACGTCATCGACGACGCCGAGCGCACGCGCGCGCTCCGCCGAGGCGCGCGTACGGCCGACGCCGACCACGCGCCCGACGCGCGGTTCAGTGCCGCTGCGTTCGCGCAGCGCCCGCGCCAGCGAGCCGCCGATCAGCCCCACGCCGAAAATGACGAGTTTGTCGAAAGTGAACGTGGTCAAAAGTGGCTCGCAAGCGGAAAGAGGCGCGCGCTCAGGCCGGCGCAAGCGATTTTTCGAGTGCGGCGAGGAACGCTTCGTTTTCCTCGGGCAGACCGATCGTCACGCGTAGCCATTGGGGCAGCCCGTAATTGCCGACCGGGCGCACGATCACGCCCTGCCGGAGCAGCGCGAGATTGACGCGCGCGCCGGCGCCGTCGTCGCTTCCGACGCGCACGAGCACGAAGTTGCCGAACGAAGGCACATACTCGAGCCCGAGTGCATCGAACGCTTGCGTCAGACGACGATAGCCTGCGGCATTGAGCTCTGCCGTTTTGTCGAGGAACGCCTTATCGTCGAGCGCCGCGATCGCGGCCGCTTGCGCGATCGTGTTGACGTTGAACGGCTGACGCAGGCGGTTCAAGAGATCGGTCAATTCGGGGCGAGCGATCGCGAAACCCACGCGCAGCCCTGCCAGGCCGAACGCCTTCGAGAACGTACGCGACACGATCAGATTCGGATAGCGGCGCGCCCAATCGATCGAATCGTAGCGGCGCTCGGCCGCGAGGTACTCCGTGTACGCCTCGTCGAGCACGACGACCACCCGCTTCGGTACCTTATCGAGAAACGCCTCGAGCGCGGGCCCTTCGATGAACGTGCCCGTCGGATTGTTCGGGTTGGCGATGAACAGCAAACGCGTGTCCTCGTCGATCGCGGCGAGCATCGCATCGAGATCGTGCCCGTAGTTCACGGCCGGTACGACGATCGCACGCGCGCCGAGCCCTTGCGTCGCCAACGCGTACACCGCGAACGAGTACTGCGAATAGACGACCGATTGGCCCTTTTCGACGAACGCATGCGCGGCGATTTCGAGGATATCGTTGCTGCCGTTGCCGAGCGTGATCCACTCGGCCGGCACGCCGTAGCGCGCGGCCAGCGCCGCCTTGAGTTCGAACGCGTTCGCATCGGGATAGCGGCCGAGCTCGGCCGCCGCACGCGCCATGGCGGCCTTCGCCGACTCCGGCATCCCAAGCGGATTTTCGTTCGAGGCGAGCTTCACGATCTGCGCTTCGTCGAGCCCGAACTCGCGCGCGACTTCCGAAATCGGTTTGCCGGCCACATATGGGGCGATTTGGCGCACGTAGGAAGGGCCGTATTGCATCGTCATGAGTGTCTCCAAAACGGATTATGCGAATTCATTCGACGAACCAGGTAGCGAGTAGCGAGTGCCGCGCGAGCATGATCGGCACTAGCGCGAACGAGGATACGAGCCGAGGATCTTTAGGAAAGCGGCTTTCTTCTCGAGTTCGGCGAGCGCGGCGGCAACCGAAGGATCTTCTCGATGGCCTTCGATGTCGATGTAAAAGTAGTACTCCCACGTGCCGACGCGTGCGGGACGCGACTCGAAACGCGTCATCGATACGCCGTGCTTGGCGAGCGGCTCGAGCAGCTTGAATACCGCGCCCGGCTCGTTCTTGACCGATACGATCAGCGACGTTTGGTCGTACCCGGTGCGGCCCGCCGGCGCATGGCCGATCATCACGAAACGGGTGCGATTGTGCGGATCGTCTTGGATCATCGGGTTCGCGATCTGCAGCCCGTAGAACGACGCCGCGCGATCGCTCGCGATCGCCGCCACACTGGGATCTTGCGACGCCATGCGCGCCGCCTCGGCATTGCTCGATACGGCTTGGCGCTCGACGTGCGGCAAGTTGGCCGCGAGCCAGCGCTGGCATTGCGCTAGAGCCTGCGCATGCGCACAAACGCGCACGATGCCCGTCGGCGCACCGCTTTGAGTCAGCAGATTGTGCCGGATCGGCAATGCGAGTTCGCCGCCGATGACCAATTGCGATTGCAGCAGCAAATCGAGCGTGCGCGATACCGCGCCCTCGCTCGAATTTTCGACCGGCACGACACCGAACTGCGCGCCGCCCGCCTCGACCGAGCGAAACACTTCGTCGATCGACTGGCAGGGCAGGCCCCCGATCGAATGACCGAAGTACTCGACCATCGCCTCTTCGCTATAGGTGCCGGCCGGGCCCAGATAGGCCGCGGTGACGGGCTGCTCGAGCGAACGGCTGGCCGCCATGATTTCGCGCCAAATAGCGCTGATGTGGTCGCCTTCCAGCGGACCATCGCTTAGCGCCTGCAACCGCGAAATCACCTGCTGCTCGCGCTCCGGCCGAAATACCGGGGCGTTGTACTGTTTCTTGACCTCGCCCACTTCGAGCGCGATCGCGGCGCGCTGATTGAGCAGCGCGATGACTTGCGCGTCGATCGTATCGATCTGGTCGCGCAGAGGTTTCAGCTTTGAATTAAGTTCGTCGTCCATGCGTAAAACGGCCGTGTCGAAAACGGGCGGCGCGACGCGCGCGCCCTGCCTCGCGCGATTAAGCGCGAGTGCGTTCGAAATCCTTCATGTACTCGACGAGCGCTTTAACGCCTTCGAGCGGCACCGCGTTGTAGATTGACGCCCGCATGCCGCCGACGGACTTGTGGCCCTTGAGCTGCATCAGCCCGCGCGCTTTGGCGCCGGCAAGGAAATCTTCATTGCGCGATTCGTCCGCGAGAAAGAACGGAACGTTCATCCGCGAACGCGAATCGCGCTCCACTTTGTTGACATAGAAGCTGCTGGTATCGATCGTGTCGTAGAGCAGCTTCGATTTTTCGAGGTTGCGCGCCTCGATTTCCTGCAATCCGCCCTGCCGTTTGAGCCACTTGAAGACAAGGCCCGCGATGTAGATCGCATAGGTGGGCGGCGTGTTGAACATCGAGTTGTTCTCGGCTACGGTGCGCCATTCGAAGGCCGACGGGCAAATCGACAACGCGCGATCGAGCAGATCCTCCCGCACGACGACGATCGTTAGGCCAGCCATGCCGATGTTCTTTTGCGCGCCGCCGTACATGACGCCGTACTTGGCGACATCGAGCGGCCGCGACAGCACGTGCGAGGAGACATCGGCCACGAGCGGGACGTCGCCCAGCTCCGGAATATCGAACGTCTCGACACCGTGGATCGTCTCGTTCGTGCACAGGTGCACGTAAGCCGGATCGTCGGACAATTGCCATTCGGCGCGCTTGGGCGCGCGCGTGAAACCGTCCGCCGTCTCGCCGGAGGCGGCCAGATGCGGCTTGCAGTACTTGGCGGCTTCCTTGAATGTCTTTTGCGACCACGAACCCGTGACGACGAAATCGGCCACGTCCCGCTTGCCGAGCATGTTCATCGGCACGATCGCGTTCTCACCGAGCCCGCCGCCTTGCAGAAACAGCACGCGGTGGCTCGCCGGCGCTTGCAGTAACTCGCGCAGATCGGTCAGCGCTGCCTCGTGGATCGACATGAATTCGCGCCCACGATGGCTCATCTCCATCACGCTCATGCCGCTACCATGCCAATCGAGCATTTCATCGGCCGCTTGACGCAACACCTCTTCGGGCAACGCCGCGGGCCCGGCCGAGAAATTGAACACGCGCATCGAGAGACCCCCGAGAATGTGGATAAACGGATGACCGAATGAGCGGACGAAAACGCCCACGCTCGCTGCCGACGCATGCGCCGGACTCACGTCAGAAATAGATAATGGCCGTTCGCGCGTTTCGCGCAAACGGCCATTATCGCACCGCCGATTGAAAACCGCTCGCCCGGGCCCGCTGAACGAGCCCTGGCGTGAAGCCCGAGCGGCCCCGGCCCATGCGGGCGACCCGGGCTCACACGGGTTTTCGGGTTTTACTTGCCGGGCTTGACCGCGGCGACTTCCTTGTCGGCTTGCGCGCGCGTGGCCTGGATCGATTGCGGCATGTACTTCTGCATCAGGCTACCGACGACATCGCGGCCGACCTGGTCTTGCACTTGGATGAACTTGCGACCCGTCGAGCTCTTGTAGAACTTCGTCAGATCCTTGATTTCGTCGGTCGAGTAGTACTTTGCGTACGCGTCGTACTGCGCTTGCATCGCGTCTTGGCGGAATGAGTCCGTCGCGAACACTTGACCCGCGGAATCCACCAGCTTTTGCACGGCGTTCTTTTGCAGCGTCGGAACAGCCGCTTGCTTTTGCTTGTCGGTCAGCGTCTTGTTCTCGGTCAGCGCTTCCGACAGGATTTCCGGCACGTACTGCTTCGCTTGCATCTGAGCGCTGTTACCGATCGCACCGACGAGCTTTTGAGCGTCGATCGCGTCGAGCAGCTCCTTGATCGCCGCTTGCTTGGCCGGATCGACCGGGGCGGCGGCAGCTGCCGGCGCGGCCGGCGCTTGGCTCTGGAGGGCTTGCGCCATCGCGAAAGTCGGCACGAAAGCAGCCAGCAGCATCCATTGCTTGAATCGTCGTTGCATTGTCACTCCCTCAAAAAAATAAATCGTTCGCGCGCGAAACCTGCCGCCGGTTGGTTGCACCCGCCGTGGTCGATCGCGACGGGCGCCCTCGCCTATCACGCAATGGCTCGCGCGCTTCGTTGTCTTTCGTCAAACCGAGGTGTACGCGGCGACACGCCGCGTCACGTTCACTGCGGGCCGCCGTCCTCGCCCGCTTCGTCGTCGGCCGCGGCATCGAGGTCGACATCGACGTCTGGATCGGCTTCCGCAATCTGCTGCAGGCCGGACAGCTTCGTGCCCTCGTCAAGGCTGATGAGCGTCACGCCCTGCGTTGCGCGGCCCATCTCGCGGATCTCCGCCACGCGCGTGCGAATCAGCACGCCGGCGGTCGGTGATCAGCATGATCTCGTCGTTCGGGTCGACCAGCGTGGCGGCGACGACCTTGCCGTTGCGCTCGGACTGTCTGGATCGCGATCATGCCCTTGGTGCCGCGGCCGTGGCGGGTGTACTCGGCGATCGGCGTGCGCTTGCCGTAGCCGTTCTCGGTCGCGGTCAGCACCGCTCTGCGTTTCGTCTGCTCGGCCACCAGCATGCGCGATGACGCTGCTGCCCGTCTTCGAGCGTCATGCCGCGCACGCCGCGCGCGTTGCGGCCCATCGGGCGCACGTCGTTCTCGTCGAAGCGCACGGCCTTGCCGCCGTCGGAGAACAGCATCACGTCGTGCTTGCCGTCGGTGAGCGCGGCGCCGATCAGGAAGTCGCCCTCGTCGAGGTCGACGGCGATGATGCCGCCTTGCGCGCGGTCTGCTGAAACTCGTCGAGCGGCGTCTTCTTGACCGTGCCCAGCGCGGTGGCCATGAACACGAACTGGTCGGCCGAGAATTCCTTGACCGGCAGCACGACGTTGATCTTCTCGCCGTCCTGCAGCGGGAACATGTTGACGATCGGCCGGCCGCGCGAGTTGCGCGAGCCCTGCGGCACTTCCTACACCTTGAGCCAGTAGACGCGGCCGCGGTTCGAGAAGCACAGGATGTAGTCGTGCGTGTTCGCGATGAAGAGCGTGGTCGATCCAGTCGTCTTCCTTCATCTGCGTGGCCTGCTTGCCGCGCCCGCCGCGCTTCTGCGCGCGGTATTCCGACGAGCGGCTGCGACTTCATGTAGCCGCGTGTGCGACAGCGTCACGACCATGTCCTGCGGCGTGATCAGGTCCTCGGTGTCGAGGTCGGGCGCGTTGCGACTCGATCTCTGCGAGCGGCGCAGCTTGTCGCCGAACTCGGCCTTCATCGCCGTGAGCTCGTCGCCGATGATGGTCGTGACGCGCTCCGGCCTGCGCCAGGATGTCGAGCAGGTCGGCGATCTGGCTCATCACTTCGCGGTACTCGCCGATGATCTTGTCCTGCTCGAGCCCGGTCAGGCGCTGCAGGCGCATCTGCAGGATTTCCTGCGCCTGCGTGTCGGACAGCCGGTACAGGCCGTCGGCCTGCATGCCGAACGTCGGCTTCAGCCCTCCGGGCGATAGGCGTCGCGTCCGCCGACGCGCGTCGTCGGTCTCGGCGCGGGCCAGCATCTCGCGCACCAGCGACGAATCCCACGCGCGCGCCATCAGCTCGGTCTTGGCGACCGGCGGCGTCGGCGCCGCCTTGATGATGCGCGATGAACTCGTCGATGTTGGCCAGCGCGACGGCCAGGCCTTCGAGCACGTGGCCGCGCTCGCGCGCCTTGCGCAGCTCGAACACCGTGCGCCGCGTCACGCACTTCGCGGCGGTGCGCCAGGAAGACCTCGAGCAGCTCCTTCAGGTTGCAGCAGCTTGCGGCTGGCCGTCGACCAGCGCGACCATGTTCATGCCGAAGGTGTCCTGCAGCTGCGTCTGCTTGTACAGGTTGTTCAGCACGACCTCGGGCACTTCGCCGCGCTTGAGCTCGATGACCACGCGCATGCCCGACTTGTCGGACTCGTCGCGGATGTCGGAGATGCCTTCGAGCTTCTTCTCGTGACCAGCTCGGCGATGCGCTCGAGCAGCGTGCTTCTTGTTCACCTGGTACGGCAGCTCGTCGACGATGATCGCCTGGCGCTGGCCGCTTGTCGATGTCCTCGAAGTGCGTGCGCGGCGCGCATGACGACGCGGCCGCGGCCGGTGCGATAGCCCTCGCGCACGCCGGCGACGCCGTAGATGATGCCGGCGGTCGGGAAGTCGGGCGCCGGGATGATCTCGATCAGCTCGTCGATGCGTCGGCTGCGGGTTGCTTCAGCAGGTGCATGGCAGGCGTCGACGACTTCGTTCAGGTTGTGCGGCGGGATGTTGGTCGCCATGCCGACCGCGATGCCCGACGAGCCGTTGATCAGCAGGTTCGGCATGCGCGCCGGCAGGACCAGCGGCTCGTTCTCGCTGCCGTCGTAGTTCGGCCCGAAATCGACGGTTTCCTTGTCGATGTCGGCCAGCAGCTCGTGCGCGATCTTGGCCAGGCGGATTTCGGTGTAGCGCATCGCCGCGGCGTTGTCGCCGTCGACCGAGCCGAAGTTGCCCTGGCCGTCGACCAGCATGTAGCGCAGCGAGAAGTCCTGCGCCATGCGCACGATCGTGTCGTAGACCGCGGTGTCGCCGTGCGGGTGGTATTTACCGATGACGTCGCCGACGATGCGCGCCGACTTCTTGTAGGCGCGGTTCCAGTCGTTGTTCAGCTCGTGCATCGCGAACAGCACGCGGCGATGCACCGGCTTCAGGCCGTCGCGGACATCGGGAAGCGCCCGCCCCACGATCACGCTCATCGCGTAATCGAGATACGAACGCCGCATCTCCTCTTCGAGGGAGATCGGCAGGGTTTCTTTGGCGAATTGATCCATTATCCGTATCGTGTTCGGGCGTGAGCGCAGCGAAACCTGGTTGAGGCGCCCGCTTGCACCCACTCCCGCGGCCCCGGCAGGAAGCGCCGGGCATCACGCGATTCTAACATGGCCGCAATCCGCCCCGACACGGGCGGCATGTACTCCCCCACGCACTCGCGCGAAAAGCGGTTGCACGCCCGCGATCGTTGCCGGCAGCGGAACCCATTCTTTCGTTCGCGCGGGCACGGCCCGTGCACCCGGCAATCGCCCCGAAAACCGCGCCGCGCCTTCCTGTTGCGGACGCACCACAATCGAAAGGGGCGGCGGAAGACGGCGGGAATTTTTTTTCGTAAGAAGGGAACGATATGGCAAAATGCCAACGCACTTGGTTAGACGCTGCTCGAAGTGTCCACAGGGTCGCGGTTTTTTGTGCCGCACCAATGTTATACTCCGAGCAATGTATGACTAGTCTTCGTCATCCAAGCTCGCAGTAAACCTGCGGTAATCTCAATTTCGAGAGGAGAAATATGAATAAATTTTCAAAGCTCGCGTTCATTGCAGCTACCGCAGTCGTAGCTGCATCCGCATCGGCACAATCGGTGCCGGCGTCGCGACAAGCTACGAACGACAACTGGGTGAACGGCACCGGCGAATACGTGTGGATGAACGGCACGAACGAGCTTTGCTGGCGCGATGCGTTCTGGACGCCGGCTACGGCCAACGCCAAGTGTGACGGCGCGCTCGTCGCGCAAGCCCCGACGCCGCCGGCACCGGTCGCACCGGCTGCTCCGGCCCTGACGAGCCAAAAGGTCACGTACCAAGCCGATTCGCTGTTCGACTTCGACAAGGCTGTTCTGAAGCCTGCCGGCAAGGAACAGCTGGACGATCTGGCTTCGAAGATCGAAGGCATGAACGTGGAAGTCGTCGTTGCTACGGGCTACACGGACAAGATCGGTTCGGACAAGTACAACGACCGTCTGTCGCTGCGCCGCGCGCAAGCTGTGAAGGCTTACTTGGTCAGCAAGGGCGTGCCGGCCAACAAGATCTACACGGAAGGCAAGGGCAAGCGCAATCCGGTCAAGACGGACTGCGCGCAGAAGAACCGCAAGGCGCTCATCGCCTGCCTGGCACCGAACCGTCGCGTGGAAGTCGAAGTCGTCGGTACGCAGACCAAGCAGTAAGCTGCCCCCGCTTCGCTTCACGAAAAACCCCGCTTCGGCGGGGTTTTTTTCTGCCCTTGTTCGGTCCGCGCCCCGTCATTGCCCTGTCTCCACCCGCTTCCGTAGCCGGCCCGTTTTTGCGGCAGCGCGCAACCCTCGATATACTCAGCCTAATCCTGGCCTCCCTCCCCGTAACGTTATGACGAATGCCGATCCCCACGAGCTACGGAAATTTAGCGACCTCGCACACCGTTGGTGGGATCCGAACGCCGAATTCAAACCGCTGCACGAACTGAATCCTGTCCGGCTTGGCTGGATCGATGCCCATGCGCACTTGCTCGGTAAGCGCGTGCTCGATATCGGCTGCGGCGGCGGTATCTTGTCGGAATCGATGGCGAGCCTCGGCGCCCAAGTGAAAGGAATCGACCTGTCGAATCAGGCCCTTGGCGTGGCCGATCTGCACAGCCTCGAAAGCGGCATTACAGTCGATTATGAGGAGATCGCGGCCGAAGCGCTCGCCGCACGCGAGCCCGCCAGCTACGACGTGGTGACGTGCATGGAAATGCTCGAGCACGTGCCGGATCCTACTGCGATCGTCAAAGCTTGCGCGACGCTCGTGAAGCCGGGGGGCTGGGTGTTCTTTTCAACGCTGAATCGCAACGTGAAGTCGTACTTGCTCGCCGTCATCGGCGCCGAGTACATTGCCCAGATGCTGCCTAAGGGGACGCACGATTACGCGCGGTTCATTCGCCCCTCGGAGCTGGCCGGTTTCGCGCGCGCGGCGGGCCTGCGCGAAGTCGAAGTCAAGGGCATCACGTATCGTCCGCTAAGCAAGCACTTCGCGCTGTCGGACGATACGAGCGTCAACTATTTATTCGCCTGTCGTCTCGACGGCTAAACGCCAGGCAAGCGGCAGCCTCGCGGCGCTTGCCGATTTCGACGATCCCCTTTCACTAGCGCCAATCCACGATTCTCCGATTCCCCGATTCATGAGCCAAACCACCCCGCAGCCGGTGCAGCACGATGCCGCGCCCCAGATCGCCCAATGCTGTGCAGCGCTGTTCGACCTCGACGGTACGCTGGCCGATACGGCGCCCGATCTCGTCGCCGCCGTCAACAAGATGCGGCGAGACCGCGGGCTCGCGCTCGTTCCCGTCGAGCAATTGCGGCCATTGGCCTCGGCCGGCGCGCGAGGTTTGCTAGGCGGCGCGTTCGGTATCGGTCCCGATCATCGCGATTTCGCACCGATGCGCGACGAATTCCTGGCCAATTACGAAGCCGATCTTTGCATCGAAACGACGCTGTTCCCCGGTATCGCGCAGTTGCTCGATGCATTGGACGGCCGCGGCATTCGCTGGGGCATCGTCACGAACAAGGTCGGCCGCCTGACGGTGCCGCTCGTCGAGCAGTTGGGGCTGGCTTCTCGGGCAGGCTGCGTCGTCTGCGGCGACACGACCCCGCACTCGAAGCCGCACCCCGCCCCGCTGCTCCACGCGGCGCAAGCGCTGGCGCTGGCGCCCGAAAAAATCGTGTATGTCGGGGACGACCTGCGCGACGTCCAGGCGGGCTTCGCAGCCGGGATGGCCACCGTCGCTGCGGCCTACGGCTATTGCGGTGCGGATTTGCCGCCCGCGAAGTGGCACGCGCAGCATATCGTCGATACCCCGGAGCAGCTTGCGCATCTGCTCGACGCACTCCGCTGAAGCGCCTTCAGGGATGAGTGCCGCCCGCCGAGCGGTGTTTGTTCGGCGCTAGCCCCCGCGCGCTCTTGATTTCCGCACGCGGGGCGCCATCTTGGGTTCTGTGAGATAATCACCGTTCGCACTTGTAGGGGCCGACCTGGTTTCGACAAGGGTTATGAAGTGGTCAGGGCATGCCGAGGACCCGTCACCTCGTTAATCAATGGGAAAAACGTAACTGCAAACGACGAAACGTTCGCACTGGCAGCCTAAGGGCCGCCGTCCTCTGCCTAGCTCACTGACGGGCTAGCGTCGCAAGACCGGTAGCAATACCGCCAGAGGTCATATACGTCAGTTAAGCCTGGGTGGCGTCACGACGCCAAGGTCGAAAATCTAGTGAATCGCCGTTGCGCAGCGTGTTCGTCCGCGTCGCCGCGGTTAAATCAAATGACAGAACTACGCATGTAGAACTGATTGTGGACTGCTCTTGGACGCGGGTTCGATTCCCGCCGGCTCCACCAATATTCGAACCCTAACCGCTCTCGGTTGGGGTTTTTTCTTTTCTGCTCGCCCGGCTTCAACGTCGACGCGCAAGATTCCTGCAAATGCCTGTGCGCTGCAGCGCTATTCGCCGCATGCAGATTGGCGCGGTTTTGAGAACTGCGCCACTTCCGCGGGAGAAACTGGCGCAGTTCAGCAAACCGCGCCATAAGCGCGCCACACCTTCTTAAACGGCGCGTCGAGCCACCTCGAAGGCAACACCTACTCGCGTGCGTCTCGACACGCGCGAACTCATTGAGCACGGCAAGGCGGCACGTGGCAAGCCCGCCATCGAAACGCAGATGATTCTGAACCATAAGACTGCGATCGAGCTGCTGGTCGAAAACATCGACAGTGCCGAGTTCAATCGCTATACCTTGATGAACCTGCACAGCGCCCTGGCGGAAAACTTGCTGCCCAACCCAGCGGATGAAGGGCGAATTCGACAGCATGCTGTCGACATCGGGAAAAATGTCTATCGCCCACTGTCCGCGCCACAGCAAATCGAAGACGCATTGGGCGCACTGCTCAATAAGGGAACCGGATTCGTGACCCTTTCGAGCAAGAACTCAGGCGACTGCACGAGGGCGTACTGGCGCGCTAGGGCCTGCGACCCTCCGAATACGTGGCTTGGAAGGCTGTGCATGGGCATTGACGGACGCGGATTTGATTCCGCAGTACGCGGTACTGCGGCCGAGCTTCGTAGGCCCCAACCGCTCGCCCCGCGACTCAGGCTATCGCGCGTCCTCAGGGCACTGCAAATTGCACCCGTCCGGATCCCCGTTATCGCCCTTCTTGCGCAGCTTGCTGCTGTGCGTCTGGTATTTTTTCGACGGCGCGGACGCCGCGAACTCCATTTGCGGATGTTCTTGGATCTTGAATTGATCCGGCAAGATGCCGCCCGGCACGCCGGGGGTATTTTGCGCGAACGCGAGCGACGTCGCTGTTGACAGTACGCCGGCCGCAGCCGCGCACGCACATAGGTTCAGAAGGGCTTTCATAACGGTTCCCGCGCCCGCCGGCGCGATCCAGGTCAGTCGATTACAAAGGAACCGTAAGCGTAACGCAGAACCCTCGCCCCTTGCAGCCGACACTGTTACGACCGTAATGGCAGCCGGGCAGCCGAACCCGACGCGCCGATCGGCTGCGCCCGCGCATGGCTAGGCCCGATCCGCCGCGCCGGACAACGCGGCGCCCCGCAAGCCCGCGGTCACCTCCACCAGCTCGCCGCAGTGCGCCGGATCATACCCTTCGAGCGTTGCCACCCCGGCGCGAAACTCGTCGCTGCGCAGCACGGCAAGCGCCGATGCCAGCGGCGGCGCAGCCAGCCGCGCGCGATCGCAAGCAAAGTAGTAATCCTCGTCGACGACCGGCAGGAAATCGAGCCCGAAATGGTAAGCAGCCGGGGCGACCCCGAATCCGGCATCGGCCATCCCGCTCGCCACGAACGCCGCGATCGCCGTGTGCGTCAGCTCCGTCGACGCGTAACCGTTGATCCGCTCCGGATCGATGCCGATGCTGTTCAAGGCGAGATCGACCAAGAGCCGCGTACCGGAGCCGGGCTGGCGATTGACGAACCGGATATCGGGCCGAGCGAGATCGTCTAAGCCACGCACGCCTTTCGGATTGCCCTTGGTCAGAAACAACCCCTGCTTGCGTGCCGTCAGATAAACCAACACGTGGCGCCGCGGATCGAGCCAACGCCGATAGATATCGGCGCACAGTTCGCGGAACGCACCGCGCGGTAGATGAAAACCCGCCAAGTCGCATTCACCACGCGCCAGCGCGGCAACCGCTTCCGCGCTTTCTCGATATTTGATATCCACCGAGCCCGCCGGCTGCGCATGCAGCCGCGCGACGAGCGCCGCCACCGCATAGCCGTGCGACGCATGAATACGCGTCGTGCCGCCGGCCCCGAGCTGCCGATTCAACTCCGCACTCACTTCGCTCGCCAACTGCATCAACGGGCCGTCAAGCCGGTCCACGCACAGGCGCTGCGCCTGCACGACCGCTCGGCCCAACGCCGACAGCGCAGAGCCCTTGCCGCGCTCCTTCGTGATCAGCTCGCCGCCAAGCCGAGCCTCGAGCGCCCGCAACAGCCCCCAAGCGTGGCGGTACGACAGTTGCCGCTCGCCGGCCGCCTGAGCGATGCTGCCCGTCTCATCCACGAGCGCGAGCAGCGACACGATGTCCGTCAAGCTCGCCTCGCGGCCCAAACTGTCGCGTACGACCAATTGCGCGACGCATTTGATCTCAATCATTTATGAACTCGGATTTCCTATTGCGCAACGCATAGCCCGCGCCTATTGTTCCGGAACAACGGCTTAAGCCGAGCATATATGCACGCCATATGACGAGCAAGTGCATATTGATGGAGTCTAAGAGGAGCCCCACCTTGGAACCTTCCAGCGCCGCGGCGCCGGACGAACTCGTTCGCCGGCATGCTTCGCCGGGCGCATCGCTGATCGCGGTGCTGCACGCTATTCAAGACGATACCGGCTTTGTCCCGCCCGAAGTGGTCGCGCCGCTGGCGCGCGTCTTCAATCTTTCGCGCGCCGAAGTGCATGGCGTCGTGACCTACTACCACCACTTCCGCACGCATCCGCCCGCGCCCGTCGCGATCGCGTTGTGCCGCGCCGAGGCATGCCGCAGCATGGGCACCGAGGCGCTGGCCCGGCATATCGAAGGCCGCACCGGCTGTCGCTTCGACGCAGCACGTGCCGCCGGTCACCCGGATACCAACGACGCTACGAAACGCGACGGCGGCGGTAATGGCAAAGGCAATGGCGTTGGCGAAGTCGAACTCGAATCTGTCTATTGCCTGGGCCAATGCGCTTTGTCGCCTTCGATGACGATCAACGGGGCTTTGCATGTGAAAGTGACGCCTGAGAAATTCGACGCATTGTTCGCGCAGGCCCGGGCCGAGGCGTCATCGGCCATCGGCCAACCGAAGGAGAACACATGACGACGCGTGTTTTCGTTCCCTGCGATTCGTCGGCGCTGGCGCTCGGCGCCGATGCGATCGCCGAAGCGATCGTGCAAGAAGCGGCGCGCCGCTCGCTCGATATCCAGCTCGTCCGCAACGGCTCGCGCGGCCTGCTTTGGCTCGAGCCGCTCGTCGAGGTGCAAACCGACGCCGGCCGCGTCGGCTATGGCAACGTGGAACCGCTCGACGTTGCCTCCTTGTTCGACGCGCAATTCCTGAACGGCAGCGCGCACCCGCGCTCGGTCGGAATCGTCGACGACATCCCCTATCTCAAGCAGCAGCAACGTCTGACGTTCTCGCGCTTGGGACTGACCGATCCGCTTTCGACCGACGATTACGTCGAGCATGGCGGGCTCGCGGGCCTGAAAAACGCACTGGCCATGAGCGCCGAAGCCGCCTGCGCGACGGTGCTCGACTCGGGCCTGCGCGGCCGCGGCGGCGCCGCGTTTCCGGCTGGCATCAAGTGGCGTACCGTTCGCGAGGCCAAGGCCGCGCAAAAGTACATCGTCTGCAATGCCGACGAAGGCGATTCCGGTACGTTCTCCGATCGCCTTGCGATGGAAGGCGATCCCTTCGCGCTGATCGAAGGCATGATCATCGCCGGGATCGCGACCGGGGCGACCCGCGGCTATATCTACGTGCGCAGCGAATATCCGCACGCGATCGCCATGCTCACCCAAGCGATCGAGAAAGCCCGAGCCGCCGGCTGGCTCGGCGAGCGCGTGCTCGCCTCCGAGCATCGCTTCGACCTCGAGGTGGCCAAAGGCGCCGGCTCCTATGTTTGCGGCGAAGAAACGGCGTTGCTCGAATCGCTCGAAGGCAAGCGCGGCATCGTTCGCGCGAAGCCTCCCGTCCCGGCGTTAGCCGGACTGTTCGGCCAGCCGACGGTCGTCAACAACGTCATCACGCTGGCCTCGGTGCCCATCATCTTCGCGCGCGGTGCGGCGTTCTATCGCGACTTCGGCATGGGCCGCTCGCGCGGTACGCTGCCGTTCCAGCTCGCCGGCAACATCAAACGCGGCGGCCTCGTCGAACTGGCCTTCGGTGTGACGCTGCGCGAGCTCGTCGAGACCTTCGGCGGCGGTACCTCGAGCGGCCGTCCGGTGCGCGCCGTCCAAGTAGGCGGCCCGCTCGGCACGTATCTACCCGAAAGCCAGTGGGATATTCCGCTGGATTACGAGGCGTACGCGCAAGTCGGAGCCGTCATCGGACACGGTGGGCTCGTCGTGCACGACGATACGTCGAACCTCGCCGAACTCGCGCAGTACGCGATGCACTTTTGCGCGGTGGAATCGTGCGGCAAATGCACGCCATGCCGGATCGGTTCGACCCGCGGCGTCGAGGTCATCGCACGTATCCGCGAAGGCGACACGTCGGCGAAGCAGATCACCTTGCTGCGCGATTTGTGCGACACGATGGTGTCGGGTTCGCTCTGCGCCATGGGCGGTATGACGCCCTACCCCGTACTGTCCGCCCTCGACCATTTCCCCGAAGACTTCGGTCTTCGTCCCGCAGTGCCGAAAGCGGCCGCGGCTTGAGATTGACGGAGCCTCACATGTCCGATGCATCCGCCCGTACCCCTTCCTCCTCGATGAATTCGGGGGGCTGCGGCTCCGCTAACTGCGCCTGCCGAGCGAACGCCGCCGGCCCGCTCGACGAGACCGATTACGGCACCCCTCGCCGGCACGCCGACACCGATGTCACGCTTGAAATCGACGGCTGCAGCATTACGGTACCCGCGGGTACTTCCGTCATGCGCGCGGCGGTCGAAGCGGGGGTGAACGTCCCCAAGCTGTGCGCGACCGATTCGCTCGAACCGTTCGGCTCGTGCCGACTGTGTCTCGTCGAAATCGAAGGCAAACGCGGCTATCCCGCTTCGTGCACGACGCCCGTCGAGGCCGGCATGCGCGTACGCACGCAGAGCGATCGGCTGCAAGCGCTGCGGCGCAATGTGATGGAGCTGTACATCTCCGATCACCCGCTCGACTGCCTGACCTGCCCCGCCAACGGCGACTGCGAATTGCAGGACATGGCCGGCGTGGTCGGCCTGCGCGAAGTGCGCTACGGCTTCGACGGCGCCAATCACTTGAAGGACGTCAAGGACGAATCGAATCCGTACTTCACCTACGATCCCTCCAAGTGCATTGTCTGCAATCGCTGCGTGCGCGCTTGCGAGGAAACGCAAGGGACGTTCGCGCTGACGATTGCTGGGCGCGGTTTCGAATCGCGCGTCGCGGCGAGCCAAAGCCAGCCGTTCATGGAATCGGAATGCGTCTCCTGCGGAGCCTGCGTCGCCGCTTGCCCGACCGCCACGCTCGTCGAGAAAACCGTCACGTTCTCGGGCCAGCCCGAGCACTCGGTGGTGACGACGTGCGCCTATTGCGGCGTCGGCTGCTCGTTCAAGGCCGAGATGAAGGGCTCGCAAGTCGTGCGCATGACGCCGTACAAAAACGGGCAAGCCAATGAAGGCCATGCCTGCGTGAAGGGCCGCTTCGCGTGGGGCTACGCCACGCATAAGGATCGCATTACGACGCCGATGATCCGCGCCAAGATCACCGATCCTTGGCGCGAGGTGAGCTGGGAGGAAGCGATCGCCTATGCGGCCTCCGAATTCCGGCGCATTCAGGCGCAGCACGGGCGCGATTCGATCGGCGGCATTACCTCGTCGCGCTGCACGAACGAAGAGACCTACCTCGTCCAGAAGCTCGTGCGCGCCGCCTTCGGCAATAACAACGTCGATACCTGCGCGCGCGTCTGCCATTCGCCGACGGGCTATGGGCTCAAAACGACGATCGGCGAATCGGCCGGCACGCAGACGTTCGCCTCCGTCGCGCACGCCGACGTCATCATGGTCATCGGCGCGAATCCCACCGACGGTCACCCTGTTTTCGGTTCGCGGCTCAAGCGCCGCCTGCGCGAAGGCGCGAAACTCATCGTCGCGGATCCGCGTCGCATCGATCTGGTTGACGGCCCGCACGTCAAGGCCGATTTCCATCTGCCGTTGCGGCCCGGCACCAATGTCGCGCTCGTCAACGCACTGGCGCATACGATCGTGACCGAAGGCTTGCTGAACGAAACGTTCATCGCCGAGCGCTGCGAGCCGTTAGCGTTCGAACAGTGGCGAGCGTTCGTCGTCAAGCCCGAAAACTCGCCGGAAGCAACGGCCGAAGTCACCGGTGTGCCGGCCGAGCTCGTGCGCGCCGCCGCGCGCCTTTATGCGACGGGCGGGAACGCGGCGATCTACTACGGCCTCGGCGTCACCGAGCATGCGCAAGGCTCGACGATGGTCATGGGGATCGCCAACCTGGCGATGGCCACGGGCAATATCGGCCGCGAGGGGGTCGGCGTCAATCCGCTGCGCGGCCAGAACAACGTGCAAGGCTCGTGCGATATGGGTTCGTTCCCGCACGAGCTGCCCGGCTACCGCCATATCGGCGGTGAGGAAGTCCGGCATCAATTCGAGACGGCTTGGGGCGTGCAGTTGCAAGCCGAGCCGGGGCTGCGCATTCCGAACATGTTCGACGCGGCGCTCGACGGCAGCTTCAAGGGGCTGTACTGCCAAGGCGAGGACATCGTCCAATCCGATCCCGACACGCAGCACGTCGCGGCCGCGCTCGCCGCGATGGAATGCATCGTCGTGCAGGACATTTTCTTGAACGAAACGGCCAAGTACGCGCACGTCTTCCTGCCGGGCTCTTCGTTCCTCGAAAAGGACGGCACGTTCACGAACGCGGAACGCCGGATCTCGCGCGTGCGCCGCGTCATGCCGCCGCTCGCGCGCTACGCCGATTGGGAAGTCACGCTCATGCTCTCCCGCGCACTCGGCTATGAAATGGACTACGCGACGCCGTCCGAGATCATGGATGAAATCGCCCGGCTCACGCCTACATTCCATGGCGTGTCGTACGCGCTGATCGACCGGCTCGGCAGCGTGCAATGGCCGTGCAACGAACAGGCACCGGAAGGCACGCCGACGATGCACGTCGACGAATTCGTGCGCGGCAAGGGCAAATTCGTCATCACGCAATTCGTCGCGTCGCGCGAGAAGGTGACGAGACGCTATCCGCTCTTGCTGACCACGGGCCGTATCCTCTCGCAGTACAACGTCGGCGCGCAGACGCGCCGTACGGAAAACTCGCGCTGGCACGAGGAGGACCGTCTGGAGCTTCATCCGCACGACGCCGAGGAGCGTGGGATCAAGACCGGCGATTGGGTGGGCATCGAATCGCGTGCGGGGCAAACGGTGCTGCGAGCGCTTGTGAGCGAACGGATGCAGCCAGGTGTCGTCTACACGACGTTCCACTTCCCCGAGTCGGGCGCGAACGTGATCACGACGGATAGTTCGGATTGGGCGACGAACTGCCCCGAGTACAAAGTGACGGCCGTGCAGGTGCAGCCGGTTGCGCAGCCGTCGCAGTGGCAGCAACAGTACGAACGCTTCAACGAAACGCAGCTCGAATTGCTGCGCGAACGCGAGCGATCCCTGGCCGAAGCGGCAGGCGGCAAATGAGTGAGCTTCACGGCAATTGCACACGGACAAACCAAGACGAGCAGCGATGAACACCGAGCATTTGATCGAGATGGCGAATCAGATCGGCGAGTTTTTCGCGTCGATGCCCGATCGCGAGGAAGCGCTGGCCAGCATCGCCGATCATATCCGGCGCTTTTGGGAGCCCCGCATGCGTCGAGCGATCCTCGCCTCGCTCGACGATCCCGCCGCGAGCGAGGCGATGTCGCCGATCGTGCGCGAGGCGCTCACTCGCGCGCGCGAGGCGTTGACGCCACAAGCGGCATGATTGCCAGGCGGCGCAGGACCCTTGCCAGCCGCCGCTAGCATCGACGGCCTGCACGGCGCAGCTGGCTCACTCTGCTCACTCTGGCTTGCGCACGTTTGCGAACCACGTCTCGCAATGCCGAGCCAGGGCAGTGGCATCGGAAGCCGCCCGCCCGCGCGCGCAGAGGTAGCCGTCAGGCCGCAGCAAATAGAACGCGGGCCGGGTCCGGCCGTACGCGCGTGCCAGCGACGAGGCATCGCCCTCGCCTGCATCGGTCACGCGCCAAATCCGTACCGCGCCCGGCAACGCCCGCTCGATCGTCGCACTCAAGCGATCGAGTTCGGGATCGGGCTTGACGGCGGGCGCGTCATTCGCAGCAAGCGCAGCGTCGGCACCGACCGGCGAGTCCACAAGGATAAATAGCGAAAAGAACGCCGGATCGTGGAGATCGTATAAACGCCCGGTCCCAGGCGCTCGCCCGAGCGGCCCGTCCACGACGTGCACGAGCGCATCGGGCGCGCGTTCGCCTGCTCGCGGGCCACCGTCAAGCACCCGTTCGAGCGTGAGCGGGCTGCGCCGGTATTGGATCGCCAATTCGCTGACCATCAACCGAGCCGCGTCGCGTAGCGGACCGAACGCCGCCAGCACGGGCATCACGCGCTCGCGCAATAGCTTCATCGGTCCGCGCTCGGCCTCGGCCAACTGCGTAATGAACGCGGTCTGGCGCAACACGTCGCGCTCGATGGGGTGGCGCTCGATCTGGTAGGTGTCGAGCAACGCCTCGCCGGCGCGCCCGGCCATGACGCCCGCCAGCTTCCAGCCAAGATTCAACGCTTCTTGGATACCTGTGTTCATCCCCTGCGCGCCTGCGGGGCTATGGACGTGCGCCGCATCGCCGGCGACAAACACGCGCTGCGTGCGCAGCCGCTCGACCATGCGGCTATTGATATGAAAGAAGCTGGACCAGCCGAGTGCGGACAGCGTCAATGGATGGCGCACGCGCCGCATCACGACCAAGCGGCACAACTCGAGCGACGGTACGGCATGCGCCGCTTGAGGAGGCACGTCGATCTCGCCGGCGCCGGCGCCAGCGCCGACTGCCGGTGCAGGCGCCTGCGGAGCGGCCGCCGACGAAGGATCTGCTTGCCCCGCCTGCGGCATCGCGGCGGCATTGAGCAGTGCGGCCGTGTTGTCGGCAATGAGGCGATGACGGCCGGCACCCATCGGGATGACGCCGGCCAGGCCATCGGCCGAAGCGAATAGGTGGAATTCGTCGTCGGACAAATCGGAATCGACTTGCACATCGGCAAGCATGAAAGTCTGCTCGAGGGTCTGCCCGGTAAAGCTCAACCCGAGCAAATGACGAACGGTGCTGTGCGCGCCGTCAGCGCCGACGACATACGCCGCACGGCATGTTTCCTGGCGCCCGTCGGCATGCAGGAGTTGCGCTTCCACCTGGGTGGCGTCTTGCCGTAGCCCGACCAGTTCGACGCCGCGCTCCATCTGTACGCCCAGCGCCGCGAGTCGTTCGGCCAGCACGCGCTCCGTCACCGTTTGCTCCAAACACAGCAAGTACGGATACCGTGTGTGCAACGGATCGAAATCGAGCCGCGCCAGCCGCGTGCCGTTCGAGTACAGATTGGCGGCGCGCAACCGGTGACCCAGTTCGAGAAAAGGCTCGACGATCCGGTGCTGCTCGAACAGCTCCAGCGTGCGCGCCTGAATGCCGATCGCTCGCGAATGAGCCGCGGGGTGCGGCGCCCGATCGATGAGGCGTACGCTCACGCGTGCGCGCGCCAAACTCATCGCGCAAGCGAGCCCGGTCGGCCCGGCTCCCACGATCAGCACCGGCAGCGCGTTGACGTTGACGGCGGCCATGCTTGTCCTCCGGCGAACCATGAGATCTTGCCAAGTGTACGCCGGCCGCTCCGTAGCGGGGTTCGAACTCGCCCCGCCAATATTCGCAGGTAGGCTGTCAGGCGCCTGCACCGCCGGACGGCAATTTGGCCGTCCGAGTATGGGACAATGCCGCGTTTGCCCCCACGCCACGCGTCATGGATCCCTTATTCGCGCGCGCCTACGCGGCGCACCGTGACGGGCGGCTCGCCGATGCCGAGCGCGATTACCGCGCGATGCTCGACGCCGATCCCGTCCACACCGACGCCCTTCATCTGCTAGGGGTGCTTCGTCACCAGCAAGGACACCACGAGGAAGCCGTCGATCTCGTCGGCCGAGCGGTTCAATTGCGCCCGAACGATGCCGGACTGCAGCTTAACCTCGGCAACGCGCTGAAGGCGCTCGGCAGGCTCGACGGCGCGATCGAACGTTTTCGCAACGCACTCTCGCTCGCGCCCGAATTTGCGCTGGCGCATTACAACCTCGGCAACGCCTACGCGCTGGCGGGGCGCCATGAAGATGCCGTCGACGCGTTCGAGCGGTCGCTCCGCTTGCAGCCGAACGATGCCTCGACCTACAACAATCTCGGCAACGCGCTGCATGCGATCGGCCGCGGCAGCGAAGCGATCTCGGCGTTTTCCCGCGCCCTGGCGCTGCGTCCGGGCCACGCCGGGGCGCACAACAACCTTGGGATGGCGCTCGCGGCGCTTGGCCGCGCCGACGAGGCGATCGATCAGTTTCGTGCGGCGCTCGCGGCACAGCCGAACTACGTGGCCGCCCATTTCAACCTCGGCAATACGCTCGATGCCGTCGGCCGTCATGGCCAAGCGTGCGCCGCATTCGAAGCCGCGCTTGCTTTGCAAAGCGCCTTTCCGCCCGCCTTGCTCGGCCTCGCCAATGCACTTGCCGCGCAAGGCAAGCATGCCGAAGCGATCCCCCGCTTCGAACGCGCGGTCGGCCTCGACCCGCAGCTTGCACTCGCCTGGCTTGGCCTTGGCAACGCGCATCACGCGCTCGGCGCTCACGAGGCGGCGCTACGCGCTTTCGATCAAGCTCTGCGATTGCGTCCCGACCTGGCCTCGGCGCAGCTCAATCGCGCGCTGACATTGCTGACACTGGGCGATTTCTCGCGCGGCCTGCCCGCTTACGAATCGCGCCTCGCGATTGCGTCCGCGGCGGCGGGTGCCGATGCGGATGCGGATGCCGGCACGGCCGACAGTCGGGCCCACGCTGCTCTCCCGCGCTGGCGCGGCGAACCGATCGGCGAACGTACCCTGTTGATCGAGGCCGAGCAGGGCTTCGGCGACACGCTGCAGTTTCTGCGCTTCGTGCCGCTCGCTTGCGAACGCGCGAGCCGCGTGGTGTTGACGGTGCAACGCGAACTTGCACCGCTCGTCGCACCGCTCGCGAACGCGTGGCGCGTCACGCTGGCGATCTCAGACGAGCCACGGCCGAAAGCCGATTTGCACTGCCCGCTTCTGAGCCTGCCGCTCGCGCTCGCGACGACGCTCGACACGCTGCCGGCCGCCCGCCGCTACCTTGACGTTCCGCCTGCCTACCGCCGCCGCTGGCGCGGCTCGCTAGGTGGCCACGCGAAGATCAAGATCGGGCTCGCTTGGTCGGGCCGGATTCAGGCGCAGGAGAATCGGGCGATGCCCGTCGCCGCGCTCGCACCGCTGTTCGCGTTGAAAGGCATCGATTGGTTGGTGCTGCAACCGGAGGTGAGCAAGGACGACGAAAGTGCGCTCGATGCATTCGCGCGCACCGCCTCGATCCACCGCTTCGGAACCCGGATAACCGATTTCGCCGATACGGCCGCGATCGTCGACCGGCTCGACGCGATCGTCTCGATCGATACGTCGATTGCCCACTTGGCGGGGGCGCTCGGCAAGCCGCTATGGCTCATGCTGCCGTTCGCGGCCGATTGGCGCTGGTTCGCGAACAGCGACCGCAGCCCGTGGTACCCGAGCGCACGGCTCGTGCGCCAACCTTCGCCGGGGCAATGGGAGACGGTGGTCGAAGCCGTCGCGCAGGCGCTATCGCGCGAACTGTCCGCCCGATAAACGAAAGCGGCGCGAGGGCATCGCTGCCGCTCGCGCCGTATCGCCGTCTGCGCGGCGGCCGCGTGGGCCGCCCGGTGGCATGAACTCAAGCCGTCTTGTACTGCTCGCGCGCCTCCGGCGTGCGATAGAGCGCGAGCGTCGCAATCAAGCCGCAAACGGCCGCGACACTCAACCATAAGCCCGGCGCCGCCTTGTTGCCCGTTTCGTGGATCAGCAGCGTCGAAATGGCCGGCGTAAAGCCGCCGATCGTCGTTGCGAGGCTGTATGCCAACGAGAACCCTGCCGTGCGCACTTCGCGCGGCATCACTTCGGTCAATGCGACAACCATCGCGCCGTTGTAGCTGCCGTAGATGAACGACAACCAGAGTTCGACGCCCAGCAGACGGCCGAACGACGGCTCTGCCACGAGCCATTGCACCGCCGGGTAGGCGGTGACGATCGCCAACCCGGTAAACACGAGCAGCACGGGCCGACGGCCGATGCGATCCGACACCGCCCCCATGACCGGTAGCCAGACGAGGTTCGACAATCCGACGCATACGGTAACGATCAGCGTATCGATCGAAGACAGCTTAAGCACTTCGCGGCCGAAAGTGGGCGTGTACGCCGTGATCAGATAGAACGACACCGTCGTCATGAGGACCATGCCCATCCCGCCGAGCACGACGCCCCAGTTCTCCACGAGCGAGGCGAAGACTTCGCCGATCGACGGCCGATGCGTCCGCTCGAGAAAGTCGTCGGTTTCCTTCAGCGAACGGCGGATCAAGAACAGGAACGGCACGATCAGACAGCCGATCAGGAACGGCACGCGCCAACCCCAAGCGCCCATCTGCTCGGCCGGCAGCAGCTCGTGCAAGATCACGCCGAGCAACGCGGCGAAGACGACGGCCACTTGCTGGCTGCCGGACTGCCACGAACAATAAAAGCCCTTGTGGCCCTTCGTTGCGATCTCGGACAAATAGACCGAGACGCCGCCCAACTCGACACCCGCCGAGAAGCCCTGTAGCAAGCGCCCGAGCAAGACGAGCACGGGGGCGAGCATGCCGATCGTCGCGTAGCTCGGCACCGCGGCCACGGCGAGCGTACCGAACGCCATGAGGGCCAACGTGAGAATGAGCCCTTTGCGGCGGCCGTGACGGTCGATATACGCGCCGAGCACGAGCGCGCCCAGCGGCCGCATCATGAAGCCGACGCCGAACACCGAAAGCGAGAGCATCAACGAAACGAAATCGCTGCCGCTCGGGAAGTAGGTCTTGGCGATCGCTTGCGCGTAGTAGCCGTAGACCATGAAGTCGTACATCTCGAGGAAATTGCCGCTGACCACACGAAAAACGGTGCGGACTTTCGACTCGGCGGACGAGGCGGTAGAAACGCTAGACATGACTCTCTCTACAAAACCGTGCATCGCGGAGAAACGAACCGCGATGGCGAGCGGCATGAAACGATGGATTGACCGGGGCCGCAACGAGCCTGTCGGCGCGGCCGACAGCATGCGAAAGACCCCTCGATACGGAAAGCGCCGTCATCATACTGCTACAGACAGGTCCGCGCAGTATTCGTCTGCCGGATGCCGCGTTCGTTGGAGCCTGGCCCATGCGGTCGCTCATCGCGGAGCCGAATCGCATCCACGGCGTCCAACGCAGGCAGCTGATTCAACGCGTTAGCGCGCGCCGCCGCGCTCGCGGATTTGCGGCCAGGCGAGCTTCATGTAGTAAAGCATGGACCAAATCGTGAGCACGGCCGCGAGGTAGATCAGCCATTGCCCCCACACGCGGGTATCGATTGCGAGCGCCCCGCCGAGCGGAATCTTCTCGTAGTACAGCAGCATCGGAATGGCCACCATTTGGCACGCCGTTTTGAACTTGCCTAGCTGATTGACCGCGACGCTCTTGGACGCACCGATCTGCGCCATCCATTCGCGCAACGCGGAAATGGCGATCTCGCGGCCGACAATCACGAGCGCGATCGCCGACTGGATGCGGGTGAGCTGCACGAGCACGAGCAAGGCGGCCGTCACCATGAGCTTATCGGCCACCGGATCGAGAAATGCGCCGAACGCCGAAGTCTGATTCCATTTGCGCGCGAGGTAGCCGTCGAACCAATCGGTCAACGCCGCCAACACGAAGATCGCCGCCGCGGCCAGGTTGCGATCGCCGCCGCTCATCATCGAATCGGGCAGGTAAAAGACGCCGACGACGAGCGGAATCAGGACGATCCGCAGCCATGTCAGAAAGATCGGAAAGTTGAACGGCATGGACGAGGGCAGGCGTTGGAGTAAGGGAGCGGATCAAAGATGCGCCATTGTGCCGCTTCGCTGCACCCGCCACAAGCCGAGCACCTAGGCCGGTGCCGCGCGTGCGGCAGGCGGGCGGCTCGGCCCGCTTCGGATCGATGCGGGACGGCGCCGGGTGCGGCCGGTTCGGCGCTCCGGTTCGGCGCGCGGACGACCGCTAATGGAGTTGCCTGTAAATTTGTTCGGCTAGCGCGTGCGAGATCCCTTCCACGCTTGCCAAGTCCTCGACGCTCGCCGCTACGACTCCGCGCAAACCGCCGAAGCGAGCGAGCAACCGCTGCCGCCGCTTGGCGCCGACGCCTTCGAGCTCCTCCAGCCTAGACGTTTGACGCGCCTTCGCGCGTTTGGCCCGCATGCCGGTGATCGCGAAGCGATGCGCTTCGTCGCGGATCTGCGCCACGAGCATCAGCGCGGCGCTTTCCTTGCCAAGTTCGAGCGGCGCGCGGCCGTCCGCAAAGACGAGCGTTTCCAGCCCGACCTTGCGGCCCTCGCCTTTCGCGACCCCTACCAGCATGGAACGATCGAGCCCCAGGTCGGTGAAGACTTGGCGCGCGACTTCGACCTGGCCCTTGCCGCCATCGATGAGCACGATATTCGGCATGATACGGCCACCCGCGACGCTTTCGACGCTTTCGACGCTTTCGACGCTTTCGACGCTTTCGACGGGCTCGATGCTTTCGACGGCCCCGGCGCTCCCGGCAGCCACACCAGGATCGGAGGCGGTCTCGGGCTGCGACGCCTGCGCTTCGGCTACCAGCAGTGCCAGCTTCTCGTAGCGGCGTGTGAGCACTTGCCGCATGGCCGCGTAATCGTCACCGGGCGTAATGCCGGTGATGTTGTAACGCCGGTACTCGCCCGTTTGCATCTTGTGATCGCGATATACGACGCAAGATGCTTGCGTCGCCTCGCCCATCGTATGGCTGATATCGAAGCATTCGATACGCAAATGGGCCAGATCGTCGCACTCCATGCCGAGCACGTCCGCCAGCGCCCGCGTACGCGCTTGCTGCGAGCCGCGCTCGGACAGCAGCCGCGCAAGCGCGAGACGCGCGTTTTGCTCGGCCATCCCGAGCCACACGCGCCGCTGGCCTTGCGGCTGGCGCACGAAGACAACCTTGTGCCCCGCGTGCTCGGCCAATAGATCGACCAGCTCACGGTTGGCGGGCGCATGACTCACGACGAGCACCGGCGGAATTCGGTGGCCGAGATAGTGCTGCGCGATAAACGCTTCCAGCACTTCGGTTTCGATGCCGGTTTCGATGCCAGCGTCGATCCCCGTTTCGACTCGCCCGGCGCGCTCGGCCGGTTCGTTCGATTCTGTCGAATCCGGGCTCTCGCTTCCCTCGTCCGATTCGGCCGCCGCGGTCGAACCCGGCACGGGTTCGGACATCGCGGATTCCTGCGCGCGCTGCGTGTGCGCTTCGAGATCCCGCGCCGCATGGCCAAGCTCGTCCGATTCGTCGAGCGTCGCATCGACATCGGCCACATCGGCTACATCGGCCACCTCGGCATCCGCCACCTCGTCGTCCGAGAATCCGCTTTCGACGTGCGCCGGAAAATAAGCTTTGTCGCCCAGATGCCGCCCGCCACGCACCATGGCGAGGTTGACGCACACCCGTCCGCCGAGCGCGACGACGGCGAGGATATCGACATCGCTGTCCCCCCCACTTCGATCGCTTGCTGATGCAGGACCGTGGAAAGCGAACTCATCTGATTGCGCACCGCCGCGGCTTGTTCGAATTTGAGTTCGGCCGCGAACGCATGCATCTTGGTTTCGAGCTCCTTCATCACCTCGCTTTGCCGGCCCAGCAGAAAACGCGATGCGTTCGAAACGTCGCGCGCATAGTCCTCCTCGCTGATCGCGCCGACGCACGGCGCCGTGCAACGCCCGATCTGATGCAGCAAACAGGGCCGCGTCCGGTTGTTGAACACCGAATCTTCGCAGGTGCGCAACTGGAACACGCGCTGCAGAATCTGGATGCTTTCACGCACGGCCCAAGCGCTCGGGAACGGCCCGAAATACTGGTTCTTCTTGTCCACCGCGCCGCGGTAGTAAGCCATGCGCGGAAACGCGTGGCCCGTCAGCTTCAGATAGGGGTAGGATTTGTCGTCGCGAAACAGGATGTTGTAGCGCGGCGCGAGCGCCTTGATGAGATTGTTCTCGAGCAGCAGCGCCTCGGCTTCCGAACGCGTCACCGTCGTCTCGATTCGAGCGATGCGCGTAATCATCATCGCGATGCGCGGCGAAACTTGCGTCTTCGTGAAATAGCTCGAGACGCGCTTCTTCAGATCGCGCGCCTTGCCGACGTACAGCACATTCTCCTGCGCGTCGTAATAGCGATAGACGCCCGGCAAATGCGGCAATTGGGCAAGGAACTTCTTCGGTTCGAAAGGCGGGGGCTGTGTGTCGGAATCGGTCATGCGCGTCAGGTGCGAAACGCCGCGCTCGGCTCACGTAGCGGGGCGGCGTGCTTTAGAATCGCCAGTTTAGACCATTTGGGCATGCGTTCGCGCGGTCGGCCCCAAGGGGCCCGGGCTTGCGCCCCTCCCCACTTCCCGTCATGTCCGTGATCCGTCCTTCACCTCCTGCCCAGCACGATGCAGGCGTCGCACAACCGGCGCCCGCGCCCGCCGACACGCTCTCTTGCGACCTTTTTTGCGCCGTCGTCGATAATTTCGGCGATATCGGCGTGTGCTGGCGCCTAGCCCGGCAGTTGTCGGCCGAATACGGCTGGCAGATGCGCTTGCTCGTCGACGATCTGCATACGTTCGCGCGCTTATGTCCGGCGCTCGATGTCTCGCTGCCCCGGCAGCGTGTCGACGGAATCGTCGTCGAACATTGGCACGAACCCGCCCATGCGGGCGACACGCTCACCGTGGCCGACATCGTCATCGAAGCGTTCGCTTGCGAGCTGCCGCCAGCGTATGTCGCCGCGATGGCTCGTCGCCACCGCAGCCCCGTCTGGCTGAATCTCGAATATCTGAGCGCCGAGGATTGGGTGGCCGAATGCCACCTGAAACCGTCGCCGCATGCCCGCTACGCACTCACGAAAACCTTCTTTTTCCCCGGCCTCGGCCCAGGTACCGGCGGGGTGATCAAGGAGCGCACGCTCGATGCCGCGCGCCTTGAATTCGAATCGTCGGCCGCGCTGCGCGACGCTTGGTGGCGGCAAGCCACGGGCGAGCCGGAGCCCGAACCGCAAACGACGGTGATCTCGTTGTTCGCGTACGAAAACCCGGCCGTGGACAGCCTGCTCGAGCAATGGCGCGATAGTCGCGGCCCGATCGTCTTGCTCGTGCCTGAGGGCCGCATCTCAGGCGCACTCGCACGCTTTTTCGGATTGCCTGCGTTCCGCGCCGGCCAGCATACGCAGCGCGGCAGCCTGCGCGCTCACGCTCTGGCGTTCCGCCCGCAGCCGCAGTTCGATGCCTTATTGTGGGCAAGCGATCTGAACTTCGTCCGCGGCGAGGACTCTTTCGTGCGCGCCCAGTGGGCGCGCCGGCCGTTCGTTTGGCAGATCTATCCGCAATCGGACGCCGCGCACCTGCCGAAGCTCGACGCGGCGCTCGCGCATTACGCGCGCGAGCTGGAACCGGCCGCGCGCGCGGCGCTCGAGCGCTTCTGGCACGCCTGGAACGGCACGGGCGCCCCCAATTGGGCCGAGTTTTGGCATCATCGGCGCGCATTCGAAGCGCGGGCTGCCTCGTGGGCGGATGAACTCGCCGCTATCGGCGATCTCGCCGGGAACCTAGCCGAATTCGCAAAATCTCAGTTAAAATAAGCGGTTATCCAACGGCGGAGCGCCCGAATAGGCTAGCGAAGGTGGCTATTATCATGTGTGTCACCCTCGATCACCCTTGATCGCCTCGGTCACCTTCAGTCACTTCGCGATGTCTCACTTCGCGATATCCGGCGGGCGTCGAGCAGATGCTCAGCGGGTGCCACGCGGGTTGCCAAGCGCGGCCGGCGAAAGCACGAACGATGATTGACGCGATCGATGTCGATGCCGTTGAGCAACAGATCAGCCACTTTATTCGCACAGGATTGTTTTATGAAGATTGCACAGGAACTGCGCACCGGCAACGTCGTGATGATCGGCAGCGACGCCATGGTCGTGCTGAAGACCGAATACAACAAATCGGGCCGCAATGCCGCCGTCGTCAAGATGAAGTTCAAGAATCTGCTGACGGGCGCGGGCATGGAATCGGTCTACAAGGCGGACGATAAGTTCGACGTCGTCGTGCTCGACCGCAAGGAAGTGACCTACTCGTACTTCGCCGATCCGATGTACGTGTTCATGGATGCCGACTACAACCAGTTCGAAGTCGAAGCCGACATGATGGGCAACGCGCTCAATTACCTCGAAGACGGCATGCCCTGCGAAGTCGTGTTCTACAACGAGAAGGCGATCTCCGTCGAGATGCCGACCACGCTCGTGCGCGAAATCACCTACACGGAGCCGGCGGTCAAGGGCGATACGTCGTCGGGCAAAGTGCTCAAGACGGCCAAGATCAACACGGGCTTCGAGCTGCAAGTCCCGCTGTTCTGCAACATCGGCGACAAGATCGAAATCGATACGCGTACGGACGAATACCGCAGCCGCGCATAAGCGTTTCCTGTTCGGCGCCGGGTTAATGCGTCCTAGACAGAACGTTATGCCGACTGAAAGCGCCCCACGGGGCGCTTTTTTTTTCGTATGAGTGGTGTATGGTTAGGCAAACTTTACCGGTCGTTTTTTCACACTCGCGAGACCGAATCTGACGCTCTTGCCGAGTGGTGCGCCTAAGCCCTTGTTTTATAAAGGAGATTGATCTGGCACGCCAAATGCTTAGCACAACCGGCAGCCCGTGCGCCGTCGAGGTCCATTCCCGCGGATGGCATCATATTTTCCCGGCACCGACGCGCCCCGACTTCCCCCATTTATTACGCCAGCCATGCCACACGCCCTGATTGTCGAAGACGATCCCAACAGCCTGTCGGGTCTCAGTGCGATCGTCGCCGCCGACGGATTTTCCGTCGATACGGCCGCCACACTCGCGGAGGCGCGTGCCGCCCTGACGCGTTTCATTCCCGACGTCGTGCTGATCGATCTTAATTTGCCCGACGGCAGCGGGCTCGGTTTGCTGCACAACCTGCCGGCCCAGCCGGACGGCGTCGTGCCGGTAATCGTGATGACGGGCAACGCGACCGTGGAAAGCGCCATCGAGGGTTTGCGCCATGGTATTTGGGACTACCTGCTCAAGCCGGTCAATATTCCGCGGCTACGCAGCTTGCTCGCGCGCATCCCGCGCCCCTACGAGCTGACGGAGGAAGTGCAATCGCTGCGTGCGTCGTTGCGCCGGCTGGGGCGCTTCGGGCCGATGATCGGGCGCAGCGATGCGATTACGCACGTCTACGACGCGATCGAACGTCTGGCGCCCACGGAATCGGCCGTGCTCATTTGCGGCGAAGCGGGGACGGGCAAAGAAATCGCGGCACGCACGCTCCACGAGATGAGCCGGCGCCGCAAGGGTGCCTTCGTCGTATTCGACTGCCGGGCGTTCGTCCGCGACGGTGGCGGCGAGCGCGGGCTCGACAGCGTGCTGTTCGGCCAGGAAAGCGCGTTGCCGACGATCGAGCGCCGAGACCCGGGCTTGTTCGAGCAGGCGGCGGGCGGTACCCTGTTTCTCGACGAAATCGCCGATTTGCCGCTTCCCCAGCAAGAAGCGCTGCTGCGCGCGCTCGATTCGCAAACCTACATGCGCGTGGGCGGCAGCAACCAAGTGAGCGTCGATTGCCGTATCGTCGCGGCCACGCGCAAACCGGCTCGCGACGCCGTCGCTCAGGGCGCGCTGCGCGAAGACCTTTGGCTGCGCTTGGACGCGGCGTCGATTGCCCTGCCGCCGCTGCGCGAGCGCGGCGACGACGCGGTACTGCTGGCCGAAGCGCTCGTCGACGAACTGAACCGCGAAATCAACGCCAGCGGCCTCGCCACGGTGAACAAGCGCGTCGGCCCGAATCTGGTCCGCGAGTGTCTCACCTACGATTGGCCCGGCAATGTGCGCGAGCTGCACGAACGCGTGCGGCGGGCGTATAACGCGTCGGGCGAGATCGTCGATTCGTTACGCGCCGACGAAGCAAACGGTTCGGGCGGGCGGCGGTTGAACGGCGGCAGCGTGCAAGTGACGGTCGGCACGCCGCTGTCTGACGTCGAAGATCTGCTGATACGGGCCACGCTCGACGCCGTAGGGGGAACGCGACACCGGGCCGCGACCTTGCTCGGCATCAGCCCGAAGACGCTCTACAACAAGCTCCAACGTATGAAGATGGCGTAGCGCCGCATCGAATCGACCGCACCGAATCGACCGCATCGAGTCAGCCGCATCGAATCAGCCGCATCGAATCAGCTGAAAAGAGTCAGCTGAATTGCATCAGCCGAAGGCGCTCGTCAGCAGCGCTTTCGCTTCACAATACGCCGGACGTTCGATCAGCTTGCGCCAGGTCGGCGCCTTCCCGCGCGGGCGCAGCTGCTTCAAGCGCCGCATACTCTCCTTCGACGGAACGTAGTTCAACTCGTTGAGCACCTGTTCCGCCGCCTCCGGCTGGTTGCAGACGAGCACCATGTCGCATCCGGCTTCGAGCGCGGCTTGCGCCGCTTGCGTCAGCGTGCCGCCGGCGCGCGCCGCCTCCATCGACAAGTCGTCGCTGAAAATCGCCCCGTTGAATCCGAGCCGCTCGCGCAAGATGTCTTGCAGCCAAATCCGCGAGAACCCCGCCGGCTTGTCGTCGACCTTCGAATAAATCACGTGCGCCGGGATCACCGATGCCAGCGCGATACCGAGCCAATCGTACGGCGCGGCATCGTCGTTCAGGATCTCGTCTAGCGAGCGTTCGTCGGTGGGCAGTGCGACGTGCGAATCGGCCCCCGCGAATCCGTGCCCCGGAAAGTGCTTGCCGCAGTTGCCCATGCCCGCGAGTGCGAGCCCATGGTTCAAGCTCTTGGCGAGCAGCGTCACCACACGCGGGTCGCGATGGAACGCGCGATCGCCGATGACGGACGAGCGCCCGTAATCGAGATCGAGCACCGGCGTGAAGCTCATATCGACACCGCACGCACGCAGCTCGGCAGCGAGAACGTAGCCCGTCGCGGTGGCCGCCTTCGTGGCATGGAGGACATCGCGGTCCCACAGCTCGCCCAGGCGCCGCATCGCGGGCAGCACGGTGAAGCCGTCAGTGCGGAAACGCTGCACGCGCCCTCCCTCGTGATCGACGGCGATCAGCAAATCGTCGCGCACGTCGCGAATGGCGTCGGTCAACGCGATCAGTTGTCCGCGGTTCTCGTAGTGGCGCGCGAACAGAATGACGCCGCCCGTCATCGGGTGCGCGAGGCGCCGCACGTCGTCGTCGGTGAGCACGGGTCCCTTGACGTCGAGCATCACCGGGCCCGGAGGGTTTTTCATGGAATCGAGGAGCATGTCGGAAAGATGAAAACCGCGTGGTCAGAAAAGCAAATGCATCGGCATCGGGATCGACATCGGCTCAGGCCGTCGGCGCGGTCATGTCCGATTCGGCGATGACGAACGCCACGGCGTAGTCGCGTTCGTCGCTCACCGTCACGCGCGCCGTAATATCGCGCGCGTCGAGCCAGTCGGCCAATTCGCCCGACGCCTTGACGAAGGGCTTGCCGCTCGCTTCGTTTAGCGTTTGCAGCGCCCGCCAGGTCATCGGCCAATGCATGCCCAGCCCGATTGCTTTCGAGAACGCTTCCTTCGCCGAAAAACGCGTCGCGAGAAAAGCAAGCCCACGGATTTCCGAACGGGCTTTGCGCGCGTGATAAATGCGCAACTCGTCGGGGCCGAGCACCTTTTCGGCGAAGCGCCCGTTCGTGCGCGCCATGACGGCCGCCACGCGGCTCACTTGGATGACGTCGGTGCCAATGCCGTAGATGGCCATACGCGTGCCGGTCCTGAGGGGAGAAATGAAGGGTGCGCGTTCGTGCGCGTTCGTGCGCGTCAGTGCGTTGCGGCGAGACGCGCGGCCACCATGATGGCTTTCATCTCGCGCACCGCGTTGTCCCAGCCCACAAAAATCGCTTGCGCGACGATGGCATGCCCGATGTTCAACTCGACGATGCCTTCGATCGCCGCGATCTGCTGCACGTTCGTATAGTGCAGGCCGTGCCCCGCATTGACCTTCAGCCCGAGCGATGCGCCAAGCGCGACGCCGCGCACGATACGTTCGTACTCGCGCCGCTGCTCGCTTTCGTCGTGCGCGTCGGCATAGCGCCCCGTGTGCAGTTCGATGACGGGGGCGCCCACCTCATGCGCCGCGCGAATCTGCGCTTCGTCTGCATCGATGAACAGCGAAACGCGCGAACCCGCGTCCGCTAGTTGCCGGCACGCCCCCCGCACAGCTTCGAAATGGCCTGCCACGTCGAGCCCGCCTTCGGTCGTCAGCTCCTCGCGCTTCTCGGGCACGAGGCAGACGTCGTGCGGACGAACGTCGCACGCGATGTCCAGCATCTCTTGCGTGACCGCGCATTCGAGGTTCATTCGCGTCAACAGTTGCGGCCGCAGCGCGCGCACGTCGGCGTCGACGATATGGCGGCGATCCTCGCGCAAGTGCAGCGTAATGGCGTCGGCGCCCGCCGCCTCCGCCTGCAGCGCGGCGCGGATCGGATCGGGGTAGCGCGTGCCGCGCGCATTGCGCAGCGTAGCGACGTGATCGATGTTCACGCCCAGTTCGATGGCGCCGGGCGACGTCAGAAAGAAGCTCATAGGTTCTGCAGATCGAGAAGAATCTGGCGGGTCGCGAGCGGCGTGCCGCCAAGATAGGTGTTGAGCAGAAAGCGCATCAGCGTCTTGCTTTGCGCAACGGTCGAAGCACGATGGTAATCGTCGCGCTCCATATCCAGCAACGTTTGCCCCGATACCACGGGCCATTGCGCCGGCCACTCGCTCGCGGCTTCGCGCACGCCGCGCTCGGGATCGAAGACGTAGCGGCCTTCGGGCACGACGGCCTTGCGCGCAACCGTACGGTCGAGCGCCATCGCATAGCCGGTCTCGCGCAACAGCACACGCTCGAACGAACGGAGCACTTGCACCGCCGGCTCATCGTGTGCAAGCCGCGTCATGGTGACCACGTAGTGATGAAACAGTGGTGGGTGCGGATCCTCGCGCGCGCAAAACTTCACGAGCAATTCGTTCACGTAGAAGCCGCACAGCAGCGCGTCGCCCCGCAAGGGCAACATGCCGCCGACCCATTCGGCGCCGGTCAGCGTGCGCATCTCCGATTTGCCCGACCACGACATCGAGAGCGGCTGAAACGTCTGAAGCACGCCGCGCAGCGCCGAGTGAGGGCGCTTCGCCCCTTTCGCGACCAGCGCCAGACGGCCGTGGTCACGGGAGAAGACGTCGATGATGAGGCTCGTTTCGCGATAGGGATAACTGTGCAGAACGAAGGCCGGCTGCTCGGCGATCCGATGCGAAGGCTCGCGCGGCACGCGGCGTGCAGTGGTTGCGGCCGCGGGGCGCCCTTCGTCGTCGGCGTTCGATGCGACTGTGCCCGCACCGTCGTTGTCCGAGCGAAGCGTCCGGCGCGCTTTGGTGCCCGCCGCTGCCCCGCTCGACTTATTCGCCGACACCGACGAGCGCGCCTCTTCCCCGCCGCCCTCGCCCCTAGCCGTCTCCCCGGCCAGGGGCGCGTCAGGCGCGGGAAGCGTCACCGACGTATGGTGAATCTCGTCATTCGTACCCATAGGCACGCAGCCCGGCTTCGTTGTCGGCCCAGCCGCTCTTCACCTTGATGAAGGTCTCGAGATAGACGGGACCGTCGAAGAGCCTCTCCATGTCGAGTCGCGCCTCGGTACTGATTTGTTTGAGCTTGGCGCCCTTGTGGCCGATGATCATGGCCTTGTGCGTGTCGCGATCGACCAGAATCGTCGCGAAAACACGGCGCAAGCGCCCTTCGGTTTCGAACTTTTCGATCAGCACCGTGCTCGTATAAGGCAACTCGTCGCCGGTCCATCGAAAGACCTTCTCGCGCAAAATCTCGGCCGCGAGAAAGCGTTCGCTGCGATCGGTGAGATCGTCCTCGCCGTGCATCGGCGCGCCTTCGGGCAGGTACGGCTTGATCGTGTCGAGCAAACGCTTGACGTCGTCGACATGCTTCGCCGACAGCGGGACGATTTCCTTGAACTCGCGCAGCGTGCTCATTTTTTGGAAAAACGGGTAAAGCGTCTGCTTATCGTTCACGCGATCGAGCTTGTTCGCCACGAGCAGCGTAGGCGCGGACGGCGGGATCAAGTCGAGCACCTTCTGATCGTCGGGCCCGAAGCGGCCTGCCTCGATCACGAACAACACGGCATCGACGGACGTCAACGTGGACGTGACGGCGCGGTTCAGCGAACGGTTCAGCGCGCCGCTATGCTGAGTTTGGAAACCCGGCGTGTCGACGAAGATGAACTGCGCGTCCTCGAACGTGTGGATACCCGTGATGCGGTGGCGCGTCGTCTGCGCCTTGCGCGAGGTGATGCTGATTTTTTGGCCGACGAGCGCATTCATCAACGTCGATTTACCGACGTTCGGCCGGCCGACAATGGCGACCATACCGCAGCGAAAGCCGGTGGGAGTGGGGGTATCGATCATACGAGGGAGGCGATTCGAAAAGTATCGGCGCGGCGCAAGCTAAGCGCCGCGAGCACGAATGAAGTCATGAATGGTCAGGCTCGGGCGCACGCGGGCGGACGGCGCCGGCGAGATCGGAGACGAGTTCGGCCTCTCCGTCGCGGCGGGATTCGCTGCTGTTCGACTGCGTATCGGCCTTCGCTACATCGGCCTTCGCTGCGCCGGGCTCGGCTTTCGCCTGCGCTTGCCCCCCGACGGAGGGGCCGTCGTGTTTCTGTGCGATGGCCGCCGCATCGGCCTGGGCCGGTACTTCGCCCTTCGCGTTGACTTCCTGCGCGCGTCCCGGCGTTTTATGCTCCACGTGCGCCGCGCGGATCATCGCCGGCGGAACGGCGGCCGCTCGCTCGCCTGCCTCGGGCGCCGCCGCTTTCGCGGCTTCGGCACGCGCAGCTTTATCGGCACGACGCTCGGGCGTGCGCAAATCGAGCGCCGCTTGCACGCCCTTCACACCCGGCACGACCTCGGGTTCGCCATGTTTAGCAGCCCGCGCCCCGCGCGAGCGCTTCGATTTACCTTCGAGCGCCGGCTGCACCGCCATGACTTCCTCCAGCGCCTTCTTCGCCGCCGCCTGCTCGGCGGCACGCCGGCTCGCCCCCGAGCCCGACACCTTCACCTCGAGCTTGGGCACCGTGCATTCGACTTCGAATTGCTGGTTGTGAGCGGCGCCGTGGGTGGCCACGACCGTATAAGTCGGCAACGCGATCTTGTGGCCCTGCAGATATTCCTGCAGCAGCGTTTTGGAATCCTTGCCAAGCGTACGAGGATCGATGTGATCGAGGATCGGCACGTACAAGCGCTTGATGACGGTTTGGGCCGCATCGAAACCGCCGTCGATAAAGATCGCCCCGAGGATGGCCTCGAATGCGTCCGCGAGAATCGACGGCCGCCGGAACCCGCCGCTGCGCAACTCGCCCTCACCGAGCCGCAAGCTGTCGGAAATATTAAGGGCCTGAGCAATTTCGTAGAGCGACTGCTGCTTGACGAGGTTGGCCCGCACGCGCGATAGGTCGCCTTCGTCCAATTTACCGAATCGCTGATACAAAAGCGCAGCCACCGCGCAATTTAGAACGGAATCGCCCAAAAATTCGAGCCGTTCGTTGTGCGAGGCACTGTGACTACGATGAGTTAACGCCTGGCGCAATAATTCCGCATTGCGAAATTCGTAGCGCAACCGGCTTTCCAGCGGAGATAGCGGCATGTGCAGAGTATAACGCGCGCGCCTCGCCCGACGATGCTCCGGGGCGAGGCGCGCAAAACGCGGCAAATCGAATGAATGCGAACCGCGCCGCCGGCAAGCCAAGCGACGCGACCGCGCGCAAGCGCGGTAAGCGGCGCGTTCAGTCGAAGGTGCCGATGCGTTTCAGATTGCTGAAGTTCATCCAGACGAAGAACGCGCGGCCGACGACGTTACTGATCGGGCACAAAGCCCCAGTAGCGGCTGTCCGCACTGTTATCGCGGTTGTCGCCCATCATGAAGTAGTGGCCAGCCGGTACCTTGCAAACGACGCCCTCGCTGTTGTACGAGCAGTTGTCGCGATAGGGGTAGTCCTCCGCGCCGATGACGAACGGCGGCACGGCCGGATTATTCAGAATCCCGTGCGAACGTCCGGGGAGATTTTCCTCGAACTGCTTGGCGTAGCCGATGCGCTCTTCGTCGAAATAATCGGGCAGCGGCGTCTCGGCAACGAGCTTGCCGTTGATCGTCAGGCGCTTGTTCTCGTAGGCGATGGTATCGCCCGGCAGGCCGATCACGCGCTTGATGTAATCGACCGATTCATCTTTCGGATAGCGGAACACGACGACATCGCCGCGTTTGAGCGGCGAGCCCTGCGTGATCTTCGTATTGATGATCGGCAGGCGCAGCCCGTATTCGAACTTGTTCACGAGGATGAAATCGCCGACGAGCAGCGTCGGCACCATCGAACCCGACGGGATCTTGAACGGCTCGACCACGAACGAGCGCACGAGGAACACGACCAGGATGACGGGGAAGAAACTGGCTGTGTATTCGAGCCACCACGGTTGGCGCAGCTTTTCGTCGCGCAGGCGAGCACGCGTTTGCGGCGCGTTTTCATCGGCGAAACGCTCGCCCACCCGCGCCTGCTGGCGGTCGAAATCGGCGACGGCGGCATCGGCCGCGCGCCTGCGATGCGGCAGAAATACAAGCTTATCGGCAACCCACGCGATGCCCGTCAAGATGACGAGCACAAAAAGGATCAGCGCAAAGTCCATGTAAGAGAGGTCCTGTTCATCTTATTGTCTTCGACGCGCAGGATCGCGAGAAAAGCCTCTTGCGGAATCTCGACGGAGCCGACCTGCTTCATGCGCTTCTTGCCGGCCTTTTGCTTTTCGAGCAGCTTCTTCTTGCGCGTGATGTCGCCGCCGTAGCACTTGGCCAGCACGTTCTTGCGCAGCGCCTTGATGTTCTCGCGCGCAATGATGTTGCGCGCCGATCGCCGCCTGGATCGCGACGTCGTACATCTGCCGCGGAATCAGCTCGCGCATCTTGGCCGCGACTTCGCGGCCGCGGTACTGGCGTCTGCGACGCGGTGCACGATGATCGACAGCGCATCGACCTTGTCGCCGTTGATCAGGATGTCGACCTTGACGACGTCGGCCGCGCGGTACTCCTTGAACTCGTAGTCCATCGACGCATAGCCGCGCGACACCGATTTCAGCTTGTCGAAGAAGTCGAGCACGATTTCGGCCATCGGCATCTCGTAGGTCAGCTGCACCTGCCGGCCGTGGTACTGCATGTTCATCTGACTGCCGCGCTTTTGCGTGCACAGCGTGATGACCGAGCCGACGTAATCCTGCGGCATGTACAGGTTCACCGTGACGATCGGCTCGCGGATTTCTTCGATCTTCGACGGATCGGGCATCTTCGACGGGATTCTCGACCATGAGCGTCGAACCGTCGCCGCTGCACCACCTCGTAGACCACGGTCGGCGCCGTGGTGATGAGGTCCATGTCGAACTCGCGCTCCAGCCGCTCCTGCACGATCTCCATGTGCAGCAGGCCGAGGAAGCCGCAGCGGAAGCCGAAGCCGAGCGCCTGCGAGACTTCGGGCTCGTAGTGCAGCGAGGCGTCGTTGAGCTTGAGCTTTTCGAGCGCAGTCGCGCAGCGCGTCGTACTGGTTGGCCTCGACCGGATAGAGGCCGGCGAACACCTGCGGCTTCACTTCCTTGAAGCCGGGCAGCGCCTCGTTGCGCGGGCGCTGCGCGGCTAGCGTGACGGTGTCGCCGACCTTCGCGGCCTGTCAGTTCCTTGATGCCGGCGATGATGAAGCCCACCTCCCCCGCCGAGAGCTCCTCGCGCTCCTTCGACTTCGGCGTGAACACGCCGAGCTGCTCGACCGGATACTGACGCGCCGGTGGCCATCATCTGGATCTTGTCTTTCGGGCGCAGCGTGCCGTTGATGACGCGCACCAGCATGACGACGCCGACGTAGTTGTCGAACCACGAATCGATGATCAGCGCCTGCAGCGGCGCGTCGGGATCGCCCTTCGGCGGCGGCACCTTCGCGATCAGCGCTTCGAGGATGTCGTCGACGCCCGAGCCCGGTCTTCGCGCTGCAGCGCACGGCATCCGTCGCGTCGATGCCGATGACGTCTTCGATCTCCTCGATCGCGCTTTCCGGGTTCGCCGCCGGCAGATCGATCTTGTTCAGCACCGGCACGACTTCGACGCCGAGCTCGATCGCGGTGTAGCAGTTGGCGACCGTCTGCGCCTCGACGCCCTGGCTCGCGTCGACGACGAGCAGCGCGCCTTCGCAAGCCGACAGCGAGCGGCTCACTTCATACGAGAAGTCGACGTGGCCCGGGGTGTCGATCAGGTTCAGGTTGTAGACCTTGCCGTCGCGCGCGCTGATAGTGCAGCGCCGCCGTTTGCGCCTTGATCGTGATGCCGCGCTCGCGCTCGAGATCCATCGAGTCGAGCACCTGCGCTTCCATCTCGCGGTCGGACAGGCCGCCGCACAGCTGGATGATGCGATCGGCGAGCGTCGACTTGCCATGGTCGATGTGCGCAATGATCGAAAAGTTGCGGATGTGATCCATTCAGGGCCGATCAAGCGAAAAAGGCGCGCTCGGACGATTGCGGAGCACGCCTTGTAAGTATGTGAAAAAACGGCCTATTTTAGCCGAAATGCCCCGCTCACGGCGGATTTCCGGGAGGCGGGTATCGGAACGCCCGGCACCGGGCGCCGTCGGCGCGCCGCGCGCCGTCCGATATTCGGGGACATTCACGTGCCGAACGTCGCCAATACCGCCCCGACGCGTTCGCTGTCGAGCCGGTAGCGGCAAAGCTCCACGCCGTTGCATACGAGCACCGGCACGAGTTCGTCATAGCGCTCGACGAGCGCGGGATCGTTGTCGACATCGACGACCTCGACCGTCGCCCCGAAGGCTTCGGCAAGCGGCTTGAGCGCATCGAGCATCTGCTCGCACAAATGGCACCACGCCCGCGAGTACAGCGTCAGATGCGCCGCCGAACGGGCCGTCATTTCGCTTTCGCGCGCGGCTTGATCGGCACGAATTGCGTATTCTCGCCGCGACGCACGAGTACGGCCACCGACTTTTGCGGATCAAGATGGGCCGTCAATTGCTCGAACTGCTTCGCGCTGGAGACGTCGTTATCGCCGACGCGCAAGATGACGTCGCCCTTTTGCAGCCCCACCCGCGCAGCGGGCCCCTCGACCTCCTCCACTTGCACGCCGCCCGTGCGCAGCTTCAGCGCTTTGATCCGATCGGCCGGCAGATCCGACACCGTGATGCCGAGCGCATTCGAGGGATGCGGGCGCGCGGGCGGCGTCTGCTGTTCGTCGGCCTTGGCGGCCTTGTCCGGCTGCGTCTGCACGACCGTGATCGGCACCTCGCGCGATTGGCCCTTGCGCCAGAAGGTCACCGTGGCATGGCTGCCAGGCTTCGTGTCGCCCACCATGCGCGGCAGGTCGGTATCCGTTTCGACGGGAAGGCCGTTGAACTTCAGGATGATGTCGCCCGGTTGCAAGCCGGCTTTGTCGGCCGGGCCGCCCGGTTCGACGCTGCTCACGAGCGCGCCTTGCGCGCGCGGCAGACCGAGGGAATCGGCCACATCCTTGGTCACCTCGCCGATCGACACGGCAATGCGCCCTCGCACGACCTTGCCGGTCGTTTCGAGTTGATCGGCCACGCGCATCGCATCGTCGATCGGAATCGCGAATGCGATGCCCATGAACCCGCCGGTGCGGCTGTAGATCTGCGAGTTGATGCCGATCACCTCGCCTTGCATATTGATGAGCGGGCCGCCCGAATTGCCGGGGTTCACCGCTGCGTCGGTTTGGATGAACGGCAGGTAATCGCCCGTCTCGCGCCCCTTCGCGCTGACGATGCCCGCGGTGACCGTGTTGTCGAGCCCGAACGGCGAACCGATCGCGACGACCCACTCGCCCACGCGCACCTTGGTGGAATCGCCGATCGTGACGGTGGGCAGATTCGTCGCATTGATCTTCACGACCGCGATATCCGTCCGATCGTCGACGCCGATCAGCTTGGCCTTGAATTCGCGCTTATCCGTGAGCGTGACGTAGATGTTGTCGGCATCGTCCACCACATGCGCATTCGTCATCACGTAGCCGTCGGCCGAAACGATAAAGCCCGATCCCACGCCGCCGCTTTTTTCGTCGTCGTTGTTGTTGTCGGACTGATCGGGACTGCCCCCTCGATCGCCGCGGTCACCGCGATCGCCGCCGCGCGGGGCCTGCGGCAACGGGATGCCGAAAAAGCGCCGGAAGAACTCCGACATGTCGCCGTCGCCCATCCCCGGCGGGTTGGCGCGCTGGCTCGTCGAGCTTGGCGCGAGCGTGGTGGTTCGAATGTTCACGACCGCCGGCCCGACCTTGTCGACGAGATCGGTGAAATCGGGCAGGTTCGCCGCCGGCACCGCCGCTTGCGCATGCGGCGCAAACGACAGGCAGGTCATAACCGCGGCGGCCGCGAGGAAGGTGCGCACCGAAAGATTCGTCATAACAGGGGAAGCCGAAGCGTTACTTGGTAGCCTTGTATTCTATGGCAGACGCGAAGCGCCGCAGCGTGGCTTGGGGCACTTCGCCGAGCACGGTCGTCCAATAGTCGCGATATCGCGTGACGAGCACATGCGTGGCGCCGGTGCTGCCGGCCCCTTCCTTGCGCGAATTGCCTTCGGCCGGCTCGACGAATACGGAAATCGTTGAAAGCCCGTCGGAAAACACGGCTTGATCGACGGGGATCGGCGGCGCGTTCTGATCGCGGGCCGCCATCAGCCGCCGCAACTCGCGGATCTCACGGAACCCGGGGACATCGGGCGCAATGCGCCAACCCTGCGCCTGCATATCGACGGGCGAGACGGGCGGGCGCACGAGCGTCCAACCGCTCGTGTCGCGCATACCGGCCGCGATGGCGGCCTTTTGCGCCGGCACGCCGATCCGCACCTGCGTGAACGACACTTGCGCGAGGACCTGGCCCGCTGCGTCGAGTGTCTGCACGCGCAGCAAAAGGCCCGTCTTGGTATCGGCCCACAACTTATAAACGAAGCGGTAGGTGTCCTTCGGATCGAGTTCGATCACCTGGGCATCGAGCCCCGCGACGCGATCGTCCCCGAGCAGTTTCGGATCGTAGACGGTCAGCACCTGCGCGCCGCTTTCGCTCAATAGCGCGGGAAACGAATCCTTGTTGAGCCGCTTTTCGACAACGCACAGGCGCCGCTCCGGCACGAACGTGTAGAGATCGTCGTCGTGGCGCAAGAGCTTACGCTGCTGGCCGTCAAGGCTTTCGACCGACTCGAATTCACCCTCGCCACGCACGGCATAGTGGGCGATCCGCGAGGACTGCACGAAATTGCCGCGCTGAAAGACGAAAACCCCTTCGTAGTTTTCGCGCCGCGCCGCCGCTTGAATTCGGTCGAGCCAGCCCGCCGCTTGCTGGCGTACCGTGGCATCGGCCTCGGCGTGCGCCGCGCGCGGGGAAACCGACAACATCGCAGCCGCGAATAGCAGCCACGCCGCCCATTGCCGCGGGGCGGCGACACGCATCCAGCGCAATGTCCGCATCGGGTTATTGGCCTTGCGACGTCTGAACCGCGGCGCGAATGAGCGGCATCGCGCCCGCCGTCATCGGCTGCTGAGCGAATTGCTGATGCGCTTCGAGATATTGATCCAACTGAGCGTCGCGGATGATATTGCCCTCTTGCCCGCCCGACCCGCCCGGCACGTTCGTCATGGCGACCGATTGCATACCGTCGGCGCGGCTGCTCGTCGCAGCCGTTTGAACCGTGCCTTGCGACGCGCCACCGTGCCACTGCGGCATGACGATCCAAGTCAGCACAGCCGCGGCAGCCGCCGCAGCGAGAGCCGGAGCGGCGCGCCTGCGCAATCGCGACGGGCCGCGACCTGCGCGCGCTTGGCCCGGGGCGATGAAGTGCGGTTCCGCTTCCAGCCGTGCGGCGAAGCCCGCAAGAAAGGCTTGGCTCCGGGCGGGGTGGACAGCCAGATCGTCGGAACGCAATGCGTCGCCGATCAAATGGTAGGCCGACCAAGTGCTGCGATCGACGGAGTCGAACTCGGTTAGCACCTCGTCGAACGACATCGGGGCATCGAGCCCTTCCCCGTCGACGAACGCCGACAAACGCTCGCCGCGCGAGCTACCCTGCGATTGCATCGAGACCGACCCCATGACGCTCCCCATCTCACAAACACCCCGTAGTGACACAGCTTAACCCGTTCTTTCTCAATCTCATCGCCCAAGCACCGCGCGGGCCGCAGGCGCCGGTACGCTACCAGCGCTTGCCTTCCGGCGTGTCCAGCAGTGGACGCAATTTTGCCGCAATCGCCTCGCGCGCGCGAAAAATCCGCGATCGCACCGTGCCGATGGGACAACCCATCATTTCGGCGATCTCTTCGTAACTCAAACCTTCGATTTCGCGAAGGGTAATGGCCACCCGAAGTTCTTCCGGCAAAAGCGCCATCGCGGCATTGACCGTCTCGGCGATCTGCTTGCTCATCAACAGCGACTCGGGCGTGTTGATATCCCTTAGTTGATCGGCGTCCGAGAAAGTTTCCGCCTCTTCCGCGTTTGCTTCGGTCGATGTGGGTGCGCGCCGACTCTGCGTCGCGAGATAGTTCTTCGCCGTGTTCACGGCGATCCGGTACAGCCAGGTATAGAACGCCGATTCGCCGCGGAACTGCGGCAGGGCGCGATAAGCCTTGATGAATGCGTCTTGGGCGACGTCTTCGACTTCCGCCGGGTCGCGCACAAGCCGCGAGATCAGCCGAATGATCTTGCGATGGTATTTCGAGACCAGGAGTTCGAACGCGGCTTTATCGCCTTGCTGCACGCGCTCGACCAGAACCTGGTCGATTTCTTTTTCGCTCACCTGTTGGGGTCCGTTCACTTGGGAGGAATGCCAGCGGACGGCTATTGTAGCGTCCCTATCTTCCCACCATGCGCCATGTGTAACCGCCGTTACGGCCGTTACACGTTAGGATCCGTTACAAACGGAACTCGCGGGCCTACCCGCCTACGCTAATAGGCAGCGTGCCGGCCGCGCACCGCCAAAGCGCGAAATGCCTGCGCGTCGACGGCATCCGCACAGACAACGAATGCATGAGACCGGCGCACATCGCCGCCCGCCACGGCAAGCACCAGCAACCGCTCGGCCCATCCCGAAAACCCGACGATGCGCCCTTGAAATAAGGGACGGCCCCCGCTGTCGAACGCCGCCAGGCCCTCCGGCGTGAATTCGAGCAGCGACGGCTGCCGTCGCTCGTACCGCGCGAGCGATAACCCGAGCGCCGCGAGGGTCGCCCCCGCGAGCCAAACCGCATCGATCGCGCTCAAATGGGCGGCCACGGTGAAATAAACCGCCGCCGTGCACACGAGCGCGAAGACCAAAGCGACCGAGCGCACCGTGCGCGAACGCCGCAGCGTCACGCGCCGCAGCGCACCCGGATCGACTTCGAGATAGCCGTTCGTCAACGGACCGTCACGCTCAAACGCGCTTGAAGACGAGCGTGCCGTTGGTGCCGCCGAACCCGAACTAGTTCTTCAGCGCCACATCGATCTTCATCTCGCCGCGCCTCGTTCGCGCAGTAGTCGAGATCGCATTCCGGGTCCTGGTTGAAGATGTTGATCGTCGGCGGCGACACTTGGTGATGGATGGCCAGCACCGTGAACACCGATTCGATGCCGCCCGCGCCGCCGAGCAGGTGACCCGGTCATCGACTTGGTCGAATTCACGACAACGCTTCTTGGCGTGATCGCCGAAGCGCACGCTTGATGCCCGTGGTCTCGTCGAGGTCGCCCAGCGGCGTCGACGTGCCGTGCGCGTTGAGGTAGTCGACCTGCGTCGGCGTTGACGCCCGCGTTGCGCAATGCCGCGGCCATGCAGCGCCGTGCGCCGTCGCCGTTTCAGCGGCGCGGTCATGTGGTACGCGTCGGCGCTCATGCCGAAGCCGGCCACCTCGGCGTAGATCTTCGCGCCGCGGGCCTTGGCGTGCTCGTACTCTTCGAGCACCATCACGCCGGCGCCCTCGCCCAGCACGAAGCCGTCGCGATCCTTGTCCCAAGGACGGCTGGCCGTCGCCGGATCGTCGTTGCGCTGCGAAAGCGCGCGGGCCGCGGCGAAGCCGCCGACGCCGAGCGGCGAAACGGTCGCCTCGGCGCCGCCCGCGACCATCACGTCGGCGTCGCCGTATTCGATCAGGCGCGCGGCTTCGCCGATGCAATGCAGGCCCGTGGTGCAGGCCGTGACGATGGCCAGGTTCGGGCCCCTGAAGCCGAAGCGGATCGACAGATGGCCCGAGATCATGTTGATGATCGACGCCGGCACGAAGAACGGCGAGATGCGCCGCGGGCCGCGGTTCGAGCAGTTCCGTTTGCGTCACTTCGATCATCGGCAAGCCGCCGATGCCCGAGCCGACGACGACACCGCAACGCTCGGCGTTGGCCTCGGTGACTTCGAAGCCGCTGTCCTGCATCGCCTGGATGCCGGCCGCCATGCCGTAATGGATGAACGTATCCATATGGCGGGCTTCCTTGGCCGGGATGTAGTCTTCGACGTCGAAGCCTTTGACTTCGCCGGCGAAGCGCGTCGAGAAGTTCGTTGCATCGAACTTCGTGATGGTCGCGATGCCGGACTTGCCGGCAAGCAGATTGGCCCAGCCGTCGGCAACATGATTGCCGACAGGCGATACCAGCCCAAGCCGGTAACAACAACGCGGCGACGGCTCACGGTAACCCCTTTTCCATAGATGACAAAAGCAAAAGCCACAGTGCCCACAGGAAACCACCCTGTGAGCCCTGTGGCTAAGAATTCGGCACTAGCACCGGCATTCGACGTAAAGACGCATCAACCGCGGCCAGTGTACAGCGCGAGGCGGTCAGGCGTTAGGCCTTGACGTTGGCGCGCGCGTAATCGATCGCTTGCTGGACCGTCGTGATCTTCTCGGCTTCCTCGTCCGGGATTTCCATGCCGAACTCGTCTTCCAGCGCCATCACGAGCTCGACCGTGTCGAGCGAATCCGCGCCGAGATCGTTCACGAACGAAGCTTCGTTCTTGATTTCAGCTTCGGCGACGCCCAGTTGTTCCGCGACGATCTTCTTGACGCGCTGTTCGATATTGTCCATTACCCCTCCGAGGGAAAAAGTTCAAAAATCCAAGTGCGCGCATTTTATCAGGTTTGCCTGCTCAAAAAAGCACGCCCTAGGCATGGCTCCGCGCCCGCGTCGGAAACGCTCCGCTTCCACCGCCGGCGCGGATGTTAAACGAAATTCGTTACGACATGAACATGCCGCCGTTCACGTGCAGTGTCGTGCCGGTGATATAGCCCGCTTGCGGCGATGCCAGGAATGCGACGGCATGGCCGATATCCTCCGGGCTGCCGAGCCGGCCGAGCGGGATCTGCGCCATCAACGCGGCCTGCTGCTCTTCCGGCAGCACCTTCGTCATGTCGGTATCGATGAAGCCCGGCGCGACGCAATTCACGGTGATGCCGCGGCTGCCGATTTCGCGCGCGAGCGCACGCGTCATGCCGGCGACGCCGGCCTTCGCCGCCGCGTAGTTGGGCTGGCCCGGATTGCCGGCCGAGCCGACCACCGACGTGATGTTGATGATGCGGCCGCCGCGCGCCTTCATCATCGGGCGCAACACGGCGCGCGACAGGCGGAAGACGGCCTTCAGGTTGGTGTCGATGACGGCGTCCCAGTCGTCGTCCTTCATGCGCATCGCGAGCTGTCGCGCGTGATGCCGGCATTGTTGACGAGCACGTTGAGCGCGCCGAATTCCTTCACGATGCGATCGATGAGCGCATCGACGCTGCGACGTCGTTGACGTCGAGCACGACGCCGCGCCCGGCCAGGCCCTCGGCGGCGAGCGCTTCGCTGATGCCGGCGGCGCCGGCTTCGCTCGTCGCCGTGCCGATGACGGTCGCGCCTTGGCGCGCCAGCTCCAGCGCGATCGCGCGGCCGATGCCGCGCGAAGCGCCCGTGACGAGCGCCACTTGTTTATCGAGAGCTTTTTCCATGTGATTCGGATGATCCATTAACAAACGTGCGTGCCCGGCCTATCGGCTCGAGCTTCTGCACCTTACGCACCGAGCAACTTCAACGTTTCGCCGAGCGAGGCCGGATCGGTAATCGATACGCCTACGAGATTGCCGTCGATCCGTTTGACTAACCCGGAGAGCACCTTGCCCGGCCCGCATTCGACGACATGCGTGACGCCATCGTTAGCCATCGCCTGCACGCATTCCACCCAGCGCACGGCGCCGGCCGCCTGACGCACGAGCGCGTCCTTGATCCCCGCCGGCTCGGACACCACCGCGACATCGACGTTGTTGATCACCGGCAGCTGCGGCACGCTTGACTTCGACGGTCGCGAGATACTCGCGCAGTTGGTCGGAGGCGGGCTTGAGCAGCGACGAGTGGAACGGCGCCGAAACCGGCAGAGGCAGCGCGCGCTTGGCGCCCTTCGCCTTCGCGAACTCGCAGGCTTTCTCGACGGCCGCCTCGTGGCCCGCGATCACGACTTGCGCCGGCGCGTTGAAGTTGACCGCCTCGACGACACCGCCGCTTTCGCGCGACGCTTCGCCGCAGACGGCGCGGACCGTGTCGTCGTCGAGGCCGAGGATGGCGGCCATGCCGCCGACGCCCACCGGCACCGCCGTTTGCATGGCCTGCGCGCGGAAACGCACGAGCGGGACGGCATCGCGGAAGGCCAGCGCGCCCGCGGCGACGAGCGCCGTGTATTCGCCGAGACTGTGCCCGGCGACGATCGCGGGCGCGGCGCCGCCGGCCTCACGCCACGCGCGGTACATCGCGTAGGCTGCGGTCAACATGACGGGCTGCGTGTTCGTCGTGAGATTCAGATCGTCGGCAGGCCCTTCGGCGATCAGCTTGCCGAGGTCCTGGCCGAGCGCGTCGGACGCTTCCTGGAGCGTTTCGCGCACGATCGGATGATCGGCGAACGCGTTGAGCATGCCGACCGACTGCGATCCTTGCCCAGGAAAAACGAACGCAAATTTCATATCGTTACCAACCCAAATGTAAAGCTGCATCGGCGCTGCGCGCGCATGCTGACCGGCCGGCGCTCGTCCGGCCGTGCCGCGCTCAAGCTACCGATCAATAACGGATGACGGACGCACCCCAGGTGAAGCCGCCGCCGACGCCTTCGATCAGCACGTGCTGGCCGCGCTTGATGCGACCGTCGCGCACAGCGACATCGAGCGCTAGCGGGATCGACGCGGCCGACGTATTGCCGTGTTCGCCGACGGTCACGACCATGCGCTCCTGCGGCACGCGCAGCTTGCGGCACGTGCTGCGTCATGATACGGATATTGGCTTGGTGCGGAATTAGCCAATCGACCTGTTCGGGCGACAAATCCGCCTTTTGCAGCGCCTCGACGGCTACTTTCTCGAGCACGTTGACGGCCAGCTTGAAGACGGCCTGGCCATCCATATGCAGAAATGCGCTGCCCGCTACGACACCGCCATTGACATGGCCAGGCGTGCAGAGGATGTCGGCATAGCTGCCGTCGGCGTGGAGCGCGCTCGCGAGCACGCCCGGTTCGTCGGACGCCTGCAGAATGACCGCGCCAGCGCCGTCGCCGAACAGCACGCAGGTGGTGCGATCGTTGAAATCGAGAATGCGCGAAAAGGTTTCCGCGCCAACGATGAGCGCCGTCCGGTGCTGCCCGCTGCGAATCAATGCGTCGACTGTCGCCACCGCGTAAGCGAAGCCCGAACAAACCGCCTGAATATCGAACGCCGCACCGCCGTTCTTGATCTGCAGCTTGTTTTGCAGCAGGCAAGCCGTGCTCGGAAAGACGAAATCGGGCGTGGAGGTGGCGACGACGATGAGGTCGATCGTCTGCGGATCGATGTCCGCCGCTTCGATCGCGCGCTGCGCGGCGGCAAGCGCGAGATCGCTCGTCGTGACGTCTGGCCTCTGCGAAATGACGCGCATGGATGCCCGTGCGAGCGACGATCCATTCGTCGCTCGTTTCGACGCCGTGCTTGGCGAGGCGATCCGCCGAGCTCTTGGTTGGTGACGCGGCCGGGCGGCAGATAGCTGCCGGTGCCGAGCACGCGGGAGTAGATAGTCGATTGGGCCATTTATGCTTTCGAAGATACCGCGGCGTAGGGCTCGGCGGGACGGCCGGCGGGATTCGCGTGACCGGCGCCGCCCGCATCCCGCGCTGCTTGCGCGAGCGGATCCGCATTCTCTTCCATCGCTCGCGCCAGGCGTTCCAGGACGCCATTTTTGACGGCATCATACGCGCGTTTGATGGCCCATTCAAACGCATAGGCATCGGCCGAACCGTGGCTTTTGATGACCAGGCCACGCAAACCGAGCAGCGCAGCGCCGTTGTACTGCCGATGATCGACGCGCTTCTTGAAGCGCATCAGCACGGGTAGCGCCAAAAATGCCATGAGCTTGGTGAGCAGCGAGCGTCCGAATTCTTCGCGGATGATCTCCGAGAGCATCTGCGCCAATCCTTCGGACGTTTTCAGCGCGACATTGCCGACGAAGCCATCGCACACGATGACGTCTGCCGTACCTTTGTAGATGTCGTTGCCTTCGACGTTGCCGCGGAAGTTGAGCGTGCTCGCGCGCAACAGCTCGCCCGCGCGCTTGATCGTCTCGTTGCCCTTGATGACTTCTTCGCCGATGTTGAGCAGGCCGATCGTCGGACGCTCTTTGCCCTCGAGCGCCGACACGAGCGCGTGCCCCATCTCCGCGAATTGCAGCAGATGCTGCGGTTCGCAATCGACGTTCGCGCCGAGGTCGAGCATCATCGTGTAGCCGCGCGAGTTCGGCAGCGCCGAGGCGATCGCGGGACGCTCGATGCCGACGAGCGTCTTCAGCACATAGCGGGAAACGGCCATCAGCGCGCCCGTGTTGCCGGCGGAAATGCACGCCTGCCCCACCTCGTCCTTCACGAGATTGAGCGCGACCCGCATCGACGAATCCTTTTTCTTGCGCAACGCGACTTCGACAGGATCGTCCATCGCGACCACCTCGGATGCGGGCACGACTGTCAGCGCCGGATTATCGAGCGCTTTGCATTTCTTCAGTTGTGCACGAATCGGGGCTTCGAGGCCGACGAGCATCAGTTGCGCATCGGCGTGCGAACGAACGAAGCTGACAGCAGCGGGAACGGTCACGGACGGGCCGTGGTCGCCTCCCATGCAATCTATCGTGAGCTTTATGGTCATGGACTGCGACGAATTTCAGGCGCTATGCAGGGGACCGCGGCGGCGCTCCGCCTCGAAACGGAGTGCGCGACGCAGCACGAACTCCGACCGGCAGCGGAAATACCACTGCGGCCGAGCGCGAAGCATGAGACCAGAGTAAGGGCTCTGCCGACGGACGAAACGCGCGCTGACGCACTCACGCCATCCGATTGCTGAAGCACTAACGCTGATCGACGCAAAAAAGCGGCAGTTGAATGCCGCCTTTCGCTCCAACCGGGAATGTCAAGCAAGCCGCTCGCCGCGCACAGGTTCGCCGGATACGGCGAGCACCGCGCGCCGACGCGATTAGTCGTTCTTCGTCTTGACGACTTTCCTGCCGCGGTAGTAGCCGTTCGGGCTGATGTGGTGACGCATATGCACTTCACCCGTGCTCGGCTCGACTGCGAGCGGGGTCGTCGCCAGGAAATCGTGCGAGCGGTGCATGCCGCGCTTCGACGGCGACTTCTTGTTTTGCTGGACTGCCATGGTAACTCCTAAAAATTTTGGGGATTCTAACACAGCCCGACCGGCGTAACGCCACTGGCCGAATGGCCGGCGTGCCGCATCGCGCTACTGCTACTCAAGCAACGGTTCAGTGCTTCTTGCCGCCCTCGCCGTCGCCGCGTTTGAGCGCTTCCAGCGCGGCGAAAGGGTTGGGCTTGCCCGCGTCGCCTTCGTCGACGGCGCCGGGTGTGGGATCCTCGCTCTCGCTTTCGTCGTCGCTCAGATCGATCGCGTGCTCGCCGGCCGCACCCGAGACAAGGCTCTCGTGCACCAGCGGGCAAACGTCATGCTTCGGCACGAGCGGCAGCGACAGCAACAGTTCTTCCTCGATCAGATCGACCAAGTTGAATTGCCGCGAGCCCACGATGACATCGAGTTCGTCTTCGTCGAGCGGAAACGCCTCGGCTTCCTCTTCGGTCGCCACGAGGCGGTACGTGGCCTCGACATCGAACGGTTGCTCGTACGGCGCGAGGCAGCGCTGACAGTCAAGCCACGCCGCGCCGTGCAGCGCGAGCCGCAGATACGGCTGCGCCGCTTCGGTCCCGTCGTCCTGCAATTCGGGCTGCGTCGAACCCTCGACCTGCCAGGTGAACAGCGTGTCGCGATCTGGCGCATCGGCCGGGACTTCGTTTAACATGCGCGGCAATTGCGAAACACGCACCGCGCCGGCAGCTTGACGGCCGCCGCGCGCAAATTCGAAGACATCGAACGCATGCGGATCAATGAGCCCGCCAGCTTTGCCGGAATGTTGAGACATAATTCGCTCCTCGCTGCGCCCGGCATCCGCCCGGATCTTATCGGTCAAGGCCGGCTTATGGGTCAACCTAGCTCGGCTTTTATGGCCCGCTCCAGCCTTACCGGCCAGCCGCACGAGCCTCGCATGGACCGTACCGCGACCACCGTTCGGCTTACCGGCTTGCTAATCTACTTGCTTTGCACTTCTTCGTGGCTTCTTCGTGCTTTGTACTTGCGTCGTGCTTGCGTCGTGCTTGCGTCGTACTTTTGATGCCTTTGACCGACATCTGCGCGCACTATAAGCAGCCATCTGTCTGCTTATGTCTGCCTGCCTGCGCACCGCCTATACACCACTCAGACACCACTCAGACGCCACTTACACACTACCACTCGGACTTCACGGCTCACCGGGAGGCATGCACCAAGCACACCGTGAAAAGCCGGAGAGTATATTTGATTTACCTTTTGCAGTCAATCACTTAAACCGTCCCGCATAAGCCGGGCAAGCGGCGACTGCCGCCGCCCCGCACCGCGCCGATTTCCGTCTATCGACCTTATCCATGCACGACTCCAACATCGAGCGCCCCCGGCTGATTCTCGCCTCCAGCTCACCCTATCGACGCGCGTTGCTCGAACGGCTGCGGATCCCGTTCGAGGTGGCCGTGCCGGCCCTCGACGAAACGCCGCTCCCCACCGAAACACCCGCCGCCACCGCGCTACGGCTCGCGCAAGCGAAAGCGCGCGCCGTCGCAGCGCGCGAGGCCACCGGGCCCGATGCCGCGCCGGTGCTCGTGATCGGCTCAGATCAAGTCGCCACGTTCGACGGCCTGCAAATCGGCAAGCCCGGCAGCCACGAAAAAGCGCTCGAGCAGTTGCGCATGATGCGCAATCGCGTCGTCGAATTTCATAGCGCGCTGTGCCTGTTCGACAGCGCACGAGCGCTCGCTCAAACGGAAGACGTCGTCACGCGCGTACGCTTTCGCGACCTCTCCGATGCCGAACTCGAAGCGTACCTACGCGCGGAAACACCCTACGATGTGGCCGGGAGCGCGAAATCGGAGGGCCTGGGCATTGCGCTGTTGGACTCCATCGATTCGAACGATCCGACCGCGCTGGTCGGCCTGCCGCTGATCGCGCTCACAAACATGCTGCGCGCGGCCGGCTACCCACTATTCGCAGGTGCGCGATGAGCGGCGTCCTTTATTTGATCCCGAACGCGCTAGGCGAAGGCGACGCCAGCGCGCTGGCCACCGTCCTGCCGGCCAGCGTCGTGGCCCGCACGGCCTCGCTCGGCTATTTCGTGGGCGAGAACGCCAAGAGCACCCGAGCGTTCCTCAAACGCGTGGGCGTCACGCGTCCGATCCAAGAAATCGAGATTCGAGAACTCAACGTCAATACGCCGGCCGCGGAAGTGCAGCGGCTGCTCGCGCCGATCCTGGCGGGTACGGACGGCGGACTGGTTTCGGAGGCCGGTTGCCCAGCCGTGGCCGATCCCGGCGCGCTGCTCGTGCGCCGCGCGCATGAGCGCGGCATCAAAGTAGTCCCGCTCGTCGGGCCGAGTTCGATCCTGCTCGCGCTGATGGCCTCGGGGCTCGACGGCCAGCGCTTCGCCTTCCACGGCTATTTGCCGGTGGACGCGGCCGAGCGCGCCAAGACGCTGCGCGAACTCGAACAACGCTCGCGCAAGGGGCGCGAAACGCAGATCTTCATCGAAACGCCGTATCGGAATCGCGCGCTGCTCGACGCACTCGTCGCGGGTTGCGCGCCGTCGACCCTGATTACCGTGGCCGTCGATCTGACGCTCGAGTCCGAGCGCATCGCAACCCGCCCCGCCAGCGATTGGAAAAAGCACGCCGGCGCATTCGACATGCATAAACGGCCGGCGATTTTCTTGATGTTGGCGAACTAGCGGGAATGGCAACGTATGTCGCCTAGATCGGCTGACTGAATCGGCTGAATCGCCGCCGCACGGGCGCCCAGGCGCTCTCAGCGGTTAGCGGTTCAGCGGACTTTCCAGCCGCCGAGCACAAGCGCATGCACAGCCCCCTCGCCGACCGCCGCGCCGAACTTGCGGGCAATCCGATCGGAGATGCTTTCCTTTTCGGTGTAATCGACGATATCGGGCGCCTTGATCACCTCGCGCGCCACATACCCGGTGTCGCCGAAACCATCGGCAAGCCCAAGTTCGACGCTCTTCTCACCCGTCCAGAACAGGCCAGAGAACAGATCCGGCGTTTCGTGCAACCGCTTGCCGCGCCCTTGCTTGACCGCGTCGATAAACTGCTCGTGAATCTGATCGAGCATGGCTTGGGCATGGGCGTCCATCGCCGGCGTCTCGGGCGAGAACGGATCGAAAAAACCCTTGTTCGCACCCGACGTATGAAGCCGGCGCTGAATACCGAGCTTGTCCATGAGCCCCGTAAATCCGAAACCGTCCATCAGCACGCCGATCGAACCGACGATGCTCGCGCGGTCGACATAGATCTTATCGGCCGCCGCGGCGACGTAGTAGCCGCCCGACGCGCACATATCGCCGACAACCACATACAAGGGCTTGGCCGGGTACTTCTTGCGCAGCCGCCGAATCTCCGAGTTGATGATGCCGGCCTGCACGGGAGAGCCGCCAGGGCTATTGATATAGAGGACGACGCCGGCCGAGTCGTCGTCTGCGAATGCGCGCCGCAGCGAACGATCGATGTCCTTCGCATTGGCGTTCGTATCGGCGGCGATTTCGCCCTCGAGGGATACCAGTGCCGTATGGCGACCCGTCGCGACCGTCTTCTCGTGCGATGCGCTGAACACGCCTGCCACGATCAGCAGCAAAACGGCGAGAAAGACGAACCGGAAAAAGATCTTCCAGCGGCGCGCCGCCCGCTGCTCGTTGACCGCCGCGAGCGCGATCCGCTCCAGCGCGGCGCGCTCCCAATTCGGTTCGCGGCCGGCGGCGCTGGCGCGCGGCTGCGGCTCGGCGGGTTGCTGCGATTCGGGCGTCTGTTGATCGGCCATGTGTTCTAGATTGTTCGTTGTTATCGGAAAACGGGAATGACCCATTCGGAGTTGGGCGCGGCGCGCGACCACACGTCGCGCTCGATGTCAACCGGCGCTCGCCGGCGCCGGCTGCAAATCGCCGTCGGGCAGCCAGAAAACGGCACGCCCCTCGGGCGTATCGCGCTCCTCGACTTCGACAGGCCGCAGCCGCGCGCCGCGGCATGGGCCGCCGACGCAGCGCCCGGTGTCGGGCGCATAAATGGCGCCATGCGTGGCGCACATTAAGTATAAGCCTGACGATTCGAAGAACTGGCCCTCGACCCAATCCAGTTCCATCGGCACATGCGCGCACCGGTTCAGGTAGCCGTAGACGCGCCCGTCGTAGCGCACGAAGAAGACGACGGCGTCGTTATCGAGATAGCGCGCCGCGCGACGCACGCCCGCGCCGCCGTCGACGAGTTCGTCAGCCGCGCATATGCGCACGGCCGGCGCCTGGGCCGCGCTCATGCGTGCTCTCGCAGCCAATCGCCGAGTGAGCCGATGCTCTCGGCGACGAACCGCGGCTCGAGTTTGACGAGCGCATCGACCGGATGCGCTCCGTAGGTCACGGCCACGCTGGCCGCGCCCGCGTTGGTCGCCATCTGTAGATCATGCGTGGTATCGCCGATCATGACCGTCCGAAGGACATCCTGCCCCAATTCGCGCGTGAGTTCGTGCAGCATCGCCGGATGCGGCTTCGAAAACGTTTCGTCGGCGCAGCGCGTACCGTCGAACACACTCGTGAGCCGCACTTCGTCGAGCGCCCGATTCAGGCCGACTCGGCTTTTGCCCGTGGCGACCGCGAGCAAATAGCCTTCCCCGCGCAGCTCGGCCAGCAGTTCGCGGACACCGGCGAACAGTTCCGTATGGGCATCTTTGACGAGGTAGTGGAAGCGATAGCGCTCGGCCAGACGCGGGTACTCGGCCGGATCCAGCGAGGGCGCCGCGATCTGCAGCGCGTCGCGCAGCCCGAGCCCGATCACGTAGCGTGCGGCATCCTCGGCAGGCACAGGCAGCCCTAGGTCGCGGCAGGCGGCCTGGATGCTGCGCGCGATATGCGCCGTCGAATCCATCAGCGTGCCGTCCCAGTCGAAGACGATAAGGTCAAATTGCTGTCGAGCCATCGGATTGCGTCTCGTTGCGCAGGTCAGTCAGTTGATCGAGGAATCGCCGGCATTCGGCCGGCAACGGGGCGGTGAGTTCCATCGGCTCGCCCGTGATCGGATGCGTCAGACGCAACCGATGCGCGTGCAAGAACATGCGTTTGAGCGACGGGCGCGCATTCGCACGCGCGAGCGCCTTGTTCAGCGGGAAATCGCCGTACTTGGCGTCGCCGACAATCGGCAATCCAAGATGCGCCAAGTGGACGCGGATCTGGTGCGTGCGCCCCGTCTTCAGCTCGGCTTCGACGAGCACGTATTGGGGCCAGCGCTCGATCAGATTGAACACCGTGTGCGAGGGCGAGCCGTCCGGCTGCACGCGCACGCGCCGCTCCCCTTCCGGGGTCAGATATTTGTGAAGCGGCTCCTTCACTGCGCGCCGACGCCCCCAGTCGCTCGCCCAAAGGCCGTGCGCGCAGGCGTAATAGCGCTTATCCATCCGGTTTTCGCGAATCTGCTCGTGCAAACCGACGAGTGCGGCGCGCTTTTTCGCCAGCAGCAAGATACCCGAAGTTTCGCGGTCGAGCCGGTGGACGAGTTCTAGGAACTTGCCCGGCGGGCGCGCCGCGCGCATCTGCTCGATCACGCCGAAAGCGATCCCGCTGCCGCCGTGAACCGCCACGCCGGCCGGTTTATTGATCGCGATGATGTGTTCGTCTTCGAACAGGACCTCGAAATTCGCCGGCGGGGGCGGCAGATCCACTGCGGCGTCGAACGCTTCCGACTGCGCGATGCGCACGGGCGGCACGCGCACGATATCGCCCAGGACGAGCCGATATTTCGCGTCGACGCGGCCTTTGTTGACGCGCACTTCCCCGCTGCGCAGGATCCGGTAAATGTGGCTTTTTGGGACACCTTTGCAGACCCGCAACAAAAAATTGTCGATGCGCTGCCCGGCGGCCCCGTCGTCCACCTGTATCATCGAGACCTGGTCGGGTGCGACCGATTTCTGGGATATTTTGCCTAACTCATTCATTCTGAATATAATTTGCCCAGCCAACCGTGGCGGGCCGCTCATTTTTTCGCGGCCCATAGCCCGGATTGTGCAGGGTGAAGCAAGAACCTGCTATTTTACTTGCTTGGCTGCACCCAAGGGTCGGTTGCTCGCCCTGAATTAAGAAGCAACGAGTTGCACGCACGGCATCCATCGCGGCAGGGACGTCGCCCATAGGCGCGTTCGGTCCGGTCGGTGCCGCCGGTAACGGAATTTTGGTAAAAAAGAATTCATCTGGTGAGCCTTGGCGGTACCGCTCGATGTCGAGCGAAGCTGGGCTCCCGATTGCGAAACCTACGGCGAGCGCCCTGATGCGTTCCGCGTGAAGCGGGGCGCTAGGCGACGTCAAAAAATTGGCGAGACACGCCGCGCGGCGGTCGAGCATGCATCGGGCTTCGCGCTGCCACACGCGGCGCGGCTTCCCCCGGTCCGGCACAGGCATCGAACGGTGCCTCGGATTCGTGAGTGGGTCACCCGAAGCGCTCGGCGCGCGCCCCGTGTAGCGCGGTTATTTGAAGCCGTGTTCGCATGCGCCCATGCGGCTCGCGGCCCTCGTCGGGCATATCGAGTCCTCTCAGGCAATTCTCCCCGCCATCGTTCCCGCTCCAGCGTGCTTGTGAAAACACAATAAGGACGCGGCGCGCCTTACCTTGCGTCGCCCGGCTGGGTTCATTCCTGCCGGGTGCGCACGGCGACGCCGCTCTGGAGCCGTTCAATGAAACGCATGTTGTTCAACGCGACGCAGCAGGAAGAACTGCGCGTCGCCATCGTCGATGGGCAAAAACTCATCGACATCGACATCGAAACCGCCGGCCGCGAACAGCGCAAAGGCAATATCTACAAGGGGATCGTGACGCGCATCGAGCCGTCGCTCGAAGCGTGCTTCGTCAACTACGGGGAAGACCGCCACGGCTTCCTGCCGTTCAAGGAAGTCGCCCGCCAGTACTTCAAGGAAGGCGTCGACATGCGCTCGGCGCGCATCCAAGATGCGTTGCGCGAAGGCCAAGAGCTGATCGTTCAGGTCGAAAAGGAAGAACGCGGCAACAAGGGCGCGGCGTTGACCACGTTCATCTCGCTCGCCGGCCGCTATCTCGTTTTGATGCCGAACAACCCCCGCGGGGGCGGCGTCTCGCGCCGCATCGAGGGCGACGATCGCCAAGAGCTGCGTGAAACGATGTCGCAGCTGCAACTGCCCGACGGCATGAGCATCATCGCGCGCACGGCCGGCATCGGCCGCAGCGCCGAAGAACTGCAGTGGGACCTGAACTACCTGATGCAGCTGTGGCGTGCGATCGAAGCGGCCTCCAGCGGCCAGCCCGGCATGCCGATGCTGATCTATCTCGAATCGAGCCTCGTCATCCGGGCGATCCGCGATTACTTCCAGCCCGATATCGGCGAAATCCTCATCGATACCACCGAAATCCATGACCAGGCGCGCGCCTTCATGGATATCGTGATGCCGGACAACGTCGGCAAGGTGAAGCGTTACCACGACGATGTGCCCCTCTTTTCGCGCTTTCAGATCGAACACCAGATCGAAACCGCCTACTCGCGCACGGTCCCGCTGCCTTCGGGCGGCGCGATCGTCATCGATCACACGGAAGCGCTGGTCGCCATCGACGTGAACTCGGCCCGCGCCACCAAGGGCGCCGACATCGAGGAAACGGCCACGCGCACGAACCTCGAAGCCGCCGACGAAGTGGCGCGCCAGCTGCGGCTGCGCGACCTCGGCGGTCTGATCGTGATCGATTTCATCGACATGGAATCGGCCAAAAGCCAACGCGATGTCGAGCAGCGCCTGAAAGATGCGCTCAAACACGACCGCGCACGCGTGCAGATGGGCAAGATCTCGCGCTTCGGCCTGATGGAGCTGTCGCGCCAGCGGCTGCGCCCGGCGCTGTCCGAAGGCAGCCATGTCACTTGCCCGCGCTGCAACGGCACCGGCCATATTCGCGACACGGAATCGTCTGCCCTGCAAGTGCTGCGGATCATTCAAGAAGAAGCGATGAAGGAAAACACCGCGGCGATCCACTGCCAGGTGCCCGTCGAAGTCACGGCCTTCCTGCTCAACGAAAAACGCCAGGAAATCAATAAGATCGAGTCGCGCTTCAAGGTGGGCGTCGTGCTCATTCCGAACAAGCATCTCGATACGCCGCACTACAAGCTCGAGCGCCTGCGCCACGACGACGCGCGCCTGGACGAACCGCGCGCCTCCTGGAAGATGGCGGAAGAAGCCGCCCGCGAACTGGAATCGGAAACGGCTTACAGCAAGCGCACCGAAGAGGTGAAACCGAAGCAGGAAGCGGCGGTCAAGGGCATCACGCCCGAACGGCCCGCCCCGAGCGCCCCGGTGCGCCCGCAAGCGGCACCCGTTCCGGTCGTTGTCGCGCCGCGCACGGGTGGATTCTTCGGTTGGATCAAGAGCCTGTTCGGCGCAGAGCCGGAGGCACCGGCACCGGAACCCGTTCAACCGGCCCGTCCGGCTCGCACCGAACGCGGCGAGCGTACGGAGCGCGGCGGCGATCGCAACCGCAACCGCCGTGGCCGCGATGGCAGCACCGCGCGTGCCGAAACGGCCGTCGGCGGACGGACCGGCCAGCAGCAGCAGTCGCCGCAACGCCCGGCGCGCGAGCAGCGCGAAGGACGTGAGGGCAAAGAAGTTCGTGAAGGCCGCGAAGGCCGTGAACCTCGCGAGGCCCGTGAAGGTCGCGGTGAAACCCGCGAGCGTGGCCAAAGCCAAGAACGTGCCGAGACGGCTGAAGCCGCCCCGCGTGGCGAACGTGGCGAGCGCCAAGAACGACGCGAGCGCGGCGAACGCGTAGAACGTGCGGAACGGGGTGAACGTCCGGAACGCGGCGAGCGTCAAGAACGTGGCGAACGTCAAGAGCGCCGCAAGCCGCAACCCGAAGTCGCCGTGGAAACGGCTGCCCGCGCCGAACCGCAAGTCCTGGAGGACGCGGTGGCAAGCGGAGTCCCTGCGCCTGAACTGGAAGCGGCTGCGCGCGATGGTGAGGAGCGCCGCCGCCGCCGTCGCGGCCGTCGCGGTGGCCGTCGCGAGCGCGAGGAAGAAGGCGTGAACGCAACGCTGGCCGCCGACATGGCGGAAGCTGAAGGCACGGTAGCCGCTGTACCGCCGCAAGTCGCGCCGGTTGCGGAGACGCGTGGCGAATTGCATGAGCTCACCACCGAACCCGCAGTCTCACGGCAATCGCAAGCCCAAGCCGAGCAAGTCGTGGTAACGCCGGTGCCGACGCCCGCACCGATCGCCACGCCGCTGCCTGAGGCACCGGCTATTGCCGCCGCAGTGCCGGCGGTACCGGCACCGGTCGCTTCGACACCGGCCACGGTCGCACCCGCTCCGGCCGCACCGGCTCCGGCGCCCGCTGTAAGCGAAGCGAGTGTCTCGTCGGTCGAACAACCGGCCGCCGTTCCCGCTGCGCCCGCGGCGCCTGCCCCCGTTGCCGCAGAGCCTGAATCGGCCATCGCCCATGCCATCGAAGCGGCGCCCGTCGCCGCGCCGGCCGTCGAAGCAACGCCCGTCGAAGCAACGCCCGTCGTTTCGGCCGAGCCAGTCGCCAGCGCCGCATCGGCGCCGGTCGAAGCCGCAAGCGCTGTGACGGAATTCGTTCAGCGCCCTGCTGCCGTCGAAACGGCGGCCACGCCCAGCCCGCGTGCGAACGGCTTGTCCGCAGCCGATCTCCAGCCGATGCTCGAATCGGCCGGCCTGGTTTGGGTCAGCACCGACGCGGAAAAGCTGCGCGCCTCTCGGGAAGCAGCCGCGCAAGCGCCGGCGGCCGTCCGCGCGCCGCGCGCACGCAAGGCACTGCCCCCGGCCGATTCGGCCCCGATGCAGCAGGTCGAGACGCGTAAGGATGCCTAAGGAGGTATCAGCGCATCGCTCGCCGCGAGTCAGTCAACATCCGCGGTAAGGGCGCGCAAGCGCCCACCCAGCAAAGAGCCCGCCCGTCAACGGCGGGCTTTTTTTATGCCACTTCCGTTCGATCTGGATCAGACGTCGAGCGGTATCCGCGCGCCCGACCGGGCAATGTCCGCCGCCCGCGCCGGGTTCGGATAGAATGAGCATCTGCCCGTTTTTTGCTTCATCATGTCCCGACGTATCATTCCCGTAGCCGACGTCAGTGCGATCCCCGACATCGTCGGCGCGCCGCTCGCTGCGTGCGGGACGCTCGTCGATACTCTCGTCAGGCCGCTGCGCGATCTGCGCATCTCCGTCACCGATCGTTGCAACTTCCGTTGCGTCTATTGCATGCCGCGTGCGGTGTTCGACAAGGACTACCCCTTCCTGCCGCATAGCGCCCTGCTGACTTTCGAAGAAATCGAACGGCTTGCCCGCGTGTTCGTCGCCCACGGCGTCGACAAAATTCGCCTGACCGGCGGCGAGCCGTTGCTGCGCAAGAACATCGAGCGGCTCATCGAACGGCTCGCCGCCTTGTCCACGCCGGACGGGCGGCCGCTGGATCTGACGTTGACGACCAACGGCTCGCTGCTCGCGCGCAAGGCACGCGATCTGAAAGAGGCCGGATTGACGCGCGTCACCGTCAGCCTCGACGCGCTGGATGACGCACTGTTCAAGCGCATGAACGACGCCGAGTTCGCTCCGAGCGCGGTACTCGACGGCATTGCGGCCGCGCAGGCGGCGGGGCTCGCGCCGATCAAGATCAACATGGTCGTCAAGCGCGGTACGAACGACGGAGAAATCGTGCCGATGGCGCGCCATTTCAAGGGCTCCGGCACGGTGCTCCGATTCATCGAATATATGGACGTCGGCACCTCGAACGGCTGGAACATGACCGAAGTGCTGCCGTCCGCCGAGGTGGTCGCCCGCATCGCGGAGCACTTTCCGCTCGTGCCGCTCGAAGCCCATACGCCCGCCGAAACGGCGCAGCGCTGGGGCTATACCGACGGCAGCGGCGAGATCGGGGTCATCTCGAGCGTGACGCGCGCGTTCTGCGGCACCTGTACGCGGGCGCGGCTGTCGACCGAGGGCAAGCTGTATCTGTGCCTGTTCGCCTCGGGCGGCCACGATCTGCGCGCGCTGGTGCGCGGCGGCGCCACCGACACCGCGATCGCAACGGCCATCGGCCGCATCTGGCAAGCCCGCGACGACCGCTACTCCCAGCTGCGCGGCAGCGCACCCGCCGGCGCGCCCGCCAGCCAGGCGCGCGTCGAGATGTCGTACATCGGCGGCTAACGCCGAGCCGGCCTTGATCGATCCGCTCACGCGTGCGCGCATCACCGGCCTGGTCTTGGCCGGGGGCCGCGGCACGCGTATGGGCGGGCTCGACAAGGGCCTGCAGCCGCTCGCCGGCGAACCGCTCGCGTTGCATGTCGCCCGGCGCATCGCAGGCCAAGTCGGCACGCTGTTAATTAGCGCGAATCGGCACCTGGGCGACTACACGCGGCTGGGCGCGTCATTCGACGCTCGCATCGTCGTCGATACGGCCGGCGATTTTCCGGGGCCGTTGGCAGGATTGCTGGCCGCGTTGCAGACGACCTCGACCGAACTGCTCCTGTGCGTGCCTTGCGACACCCCAGCCTTACCAACCGATTTGGCGGCGCGGCTTCTTACCGCACTCGATGCCGAGCACGCCGATGTCGCCGTCGCGGCAACCGTCGATGCGCAAGGGCATCGCTCGCTCCACCCCGTCGTTGCGCTCTTACGCGCAACGCTTGCCGACGATTTGGCCGCCTACCTCGACGCGGGTGAACGCAAAGTGCGTACGTGGTACGCGCGCCACAAGCAGGTCGAAGTGCCGTTTAGCGACGAGCGCGCGTTTTACAATGCCAACTCTTTGCATGAGCTCGCCGATCTCGAACGAACAATGACCGCGCGCCGCGCCGGCCCTCCTCATCAATGACGATCTTCCACGACACCGCCGGCCCCGCTTCCTCGCCCGCCCCGAATCCATTGCCCGTCGAAAGCGCGCGCGCCTTGATCCGGCGCGCGATCGCACCGGTGGCAATGGTCGAGCGCGTGGCGTTGCGCGCGGCACTTCACCGGGTGCTCGCCGAAGACATCGTCTCCCCGATCGACGTGCCGGCGCACGATAATGCCGCGATGGACGGCTACGCATTCGACGGCACGGCGCTCTCAGCCGTCACCGGTGCCAAACCCGTGGAGCTCGCGCTCGTCGTAGCCGGCGAAGCGCGCGCGGGACACCCGTTCACGCAAACCTGCCGGACCGGCGAATGCGTCCGCATCATGACGGGCGCACCGATGCCGGCCGGCTGCGATACGGTCGTGCCCCAAGAATTCGTCGCGCGCACCGGCTCGAACATCACGTTCGATACGCTTCGGCTCGAACGCGGCGCGAACGGCCGGCGCGCCGGCGAAGATCTCGCGCGCGGACAAACGGCGCTCGACGCAGGGCGGATCGTGGGCCCGGCCGAACTCGGCCTGCTCGCCTCGCTCGGCGTAGCCGAAGTCGCCGTGCGGCGGCGCCTGCGCGTCGCATTCTTTTCTACGGGCGACGAACTGCGGTCGGTCGGCGAACCGCTGACGGCCGGCTGCGTGTACGACAGCAATCGCTATACGCTCTACGCGATGCTCACGCGCATGAATCTCGAGGTGTTCGACCTCGGCGTCGTTCGCGACGAACCGGACGCCATCGAGGCCGCACTGCGCGCCGCTGCCGCCAATGCAGATGTCGTGCTGACATCGGGCGGCGTGTCGGTGGGCGACGCCGATCTCACCGCCCGCATGACGGCCAGTTTCGGCGACGTGCAATTCTGGCAGTTGGCAATGCGCCCGGGGCGCCCGCTCGCGTTCGGTCGCCTGTGGCCCGCGGGACGCGACGCAGGCGGCCATAGCGCGCTGTTCTTCGGATTGCCCGGCAATCCCGTTGCCGTCATGGTCTCGTTTTATCAATGCGTGCGCGAAGCGCTGATCGCCATGTCGGGCGCAATCGTGCCAACGCCGCTACAATTTGCGGCCGCGTGCACGGTCCCGATCAAAAAGCGGCCGGGCCGCACCGAGTTCTTGCGCGCCATCGCGACGCGCGACGCGACGGGCCAGTGGCGTGTGGCGCCCACCCGCTCGCAAGGCTCGGGCGTACTGAGTTCGATGAGCGACGCCAACTGTTTCATCGCGCTGGGTCACGACCAGGGCGATATCGCGGCAGGCACCCCCGTCGACATCATGCCGTTCGACGGGCTCGTTTGACGGGCTCTTGACGCTCGTCAGATCGTCGTCCAACAAACAGCGCGCCACCCGATTTCCGAATAGCAGACTGTCTCTTAACGAGGCTTGAACCAATGAAAAAACAAATCCTTTCGATCGCGCCGGGACAGACCGCGAAGGCGCTCATCCTGGTCTATATCATTTTCAGTACGCCGATCGTCTTGCTCGGTACGCTCGTCGCGTATCTCCGCCAGGGCTCGGCCGAGACCGGTACGATCTTTTTCAGCGCGGTGCTGTTAAACGCGATTCTCGGCTTCGTGCTGCTTTGGATCGCCTGCCACGTCTATAACTGGGTGGCGAGCCGCTTCGGCGGGATCGAAGTCGTCTTGTCCGACGTACCTGAAGAGGCTTGACGCGATGGCGGACATCATTCGGGATGCGACGCCGCTCGATGTCGGCGGCATCCTCGGCCTTATGCGCGAACTGGCCGAGTACGAAAAGCTCACCCATTTGTTCGTTGCGACGGAAGACACGCTGCGCGACGCCCTATTCGGCCACCGTGCGGCTGCCGAAGCGCTCGTTGCCGAGCGAGACGGCAAGATTGTGGGTTATGCGCTCTACTTCCACAATTTTTCGACGTTCTTGAGCCGGCGTGGCCTTTATCTCGAAGACCTGTACGTTCAGCCCGATCTACGCGGCAGCGGGCTCGGCACAGCGCTGTTGCGCCGGGTGGCGGCCATCGCCGTCGAGCGCCAGTGCGGGCGCTTCGAGTGGTCCGTTCTCGATTGGAACCAAACCGCGATCGATTTCTATACGAAGATGGGCGCGACCGTGTTGCCCGATTGGCGCATCGTGCGGGTAACCGACGATGCGCTGAACCGGCTCGCCGGCGTGGCTTGACGGCCCGCCGGCCCTTCGCTCAAACCTCGGGCTCCTGCAAACCCGCGTAGGCATCGCCGAGCAACCCTTCCGTTTCCTCGCCGGGCAGTGCCTCCACTTCGCGCAGCTTCGTGCTCATGACGCGTGTGCGACGCTCGGCCGCTTCGATCGAGCGGGTCACGGTTTCGAGCTGCGCTTTGGTCTTCGCCAGGACGTCGCCGAATTTGCCGAACTCTGTCTTCACCGCGCCCAGCACCTGCCATACTTCGCTCGAGCGTTTTTCGATGGCGAGCGTGCGAAAGCCCATCTGCAAGCTGTTCAGCAGCGCCGTTAAGCGTCGTGGGCCCGGCAATGGTGACGCGATAGTCACGCTGGAGTTGATCGGTGAGCCCGGGGCGGCGCAGCACTTCGGCGTACAAGCCCTCGGTGGGCAAGAACAGCAGCGCGAAATCCGTCGTATGCGGCGGTGCCACGTACTTTTCGGCGATCGTGCGCGCCTCCCCTCGTACGCGCGCCTCCAAGGCGCGCGATGCTTCCTCGGCGGCGACCGGATCGGCACGCTCTTGCGCATCGATCAAGCGTTCGTAATCCTCGCGCGGAAATTTTGCATCGATCGGCAACCATACCGGCACCGCGCTGCCCTGCCCGTTACTGCCTTCCGCCCGTCCAGGCAACTTGATGGCGAATTCGACGCGGTCATTGCTCTTGGGCACCGTCGCGACATTCTTCGCGTATTGGTCTGGCGTCAGCACCTGCTCGAGCAACGCCTCGAGCTGCACCTCGCCCCACGTGCCGCGTGTCTTGACGTTCGTCAGCACCTTCTTCAGATCGCCGACGCCCGCGGCCAGCGTCTGCATCTCGCCCAGCCCGCGGTGCACTTGCTCGAGCCGGTCCGACACGAGCTTGAACGATTCCCCCAGCCGCTGTTCGAGCGTCGCGTGGAGCTTTTCGTCGACGGTGCGGCGCATCTCTTCGAGCTTGGTTGCGTTGTTCGCTTCGATATCCTTCAGGCGCGCTTCGAGCGTCGCGCGTATTTCCGCGAAACGGCGATCGTTCGCCTCCACGAGCTGAGCGAGTTGCTGAGCGAGCGTATCGCCGAAACGCTTCAGCGCCGCCGCTTGCTCGTCGCGCGATTCGTGAGCGTGCCGTTGCAGGCTGTCGCGCATCGCGTCGAGCTGCGTCGCGTTCGTTTCCGTCAGTTGCCCGAGACGTTTCGCAAAACTATCGATTTGTTGGTTCTGAACGGTGGCAACGCTCGTCAATTGCGCGGCGAGCGTCTGCTGAAACTGTGCAAACCCGCCACCGAGTTCGGCACGGGATAGGCGCGAGCTTTCCGATAGCTCGCCACGCAATTCGCGCTCGAGCCGTTCGTAAGCCCGCACCTGCGTTTGCCCGGCCGTCTCGATACATTGGCCGAGTTCGGCGAACGCCGCACGGCTGTTCGCTTGGCTCGCGGCTCGGATCGCCATCGCCAAGGCGATCGCCAGCAACAGCACGGCGCCAGCGAGCGCCGCAAGGAGAATCATGTTCATGAACGCGTACGTCCCAATGCTTCAGGGTTGATCGGATTGGGCGGCTGCCCCGCGCGTGGGCCCATGCCCAGCGCCGCGATGAGGTTGTCCGCCGCGAGATTCGCCATCGCCCGGCGCGTGCAATCGGTCGCGCTCGCGATATGCGGCGTCAGCACGACGCTCGGGGCGGACAGCAGCCGCGGATGCACGCTCGGTTCGCCCTCGAACACGTCGAGCCCGGCGGCCGCGATGCGACGCTCGTGCAGGGCGTCCGCCAGCGCCGCATCGTCGACGATACCGCCGCGCGCGATATTCGTAAGTGTCGCGGTGGGCTTCATCAGCGCCAGCTCGGGCGCACCGATCGTGTGATGGCTGTCCGCGCTGTAGGGCACGACGAGCACGACGTGATCCGCTTGGCGCAGCAGGTCTTGCTTCGAGCGGTACTCGGCGCCGAGATCGGCCTCGATCTGCGGCGCGACACGCGAGCGGTTATGGTAGACAACCCGCATCGAGAACCCGCGTGCACGGCGCGCGAGCGCCTGCCCGATTCGACCCATGCCGATGATGCCGAGCGTCGAACCGTAGACGTCGGCACCGAGAAAGCCGTCATAGCGCCAGGCGCCCCATTTGCCCGCGCGCAACCAATGCTCGCTTTCGGTAACGCGCCGCGCCGCCGCCATCATCAACGCCCAGCCGAAATCGGCCGTCGCCTCGTTCAGCACATCGGGCGTGTTCGTCGCGATCACGTTGGCCGCGTTGAACGCCTGCATATCGAAATTGTTGTAGCCGACCGCCATGTTCGCGACCGCGCGCAGCCGCGGAGCCGCTGCGAAAATGGACGCGCCGATCGGATCGCCGGCCGTCAAGGCGCCGTCCTTATCCGCGAGCCGGCGCGCGAGTTCGTCGGGCGACAATGCGGGACCGTCGTTCCAATCGACGTCGAAGTACTGCCGGAGGCGTTCGACGACATCGGGAAAGATCGGACGCGCGACGAGAATCTTCTGCATGAGGTTTCCTTTCGCGATTAAAAGAACAGCCACGTCGTCAGCAAGAATACGGGGATGAGCACGGTGGCCGACCACCCGAGGTAGCCGAAAAAGCTCGGCATGCGCACGCCGCGCGATTCGGCGATCGCCTTGACCATGAAGTTCGGCGCATTGCCGATGTAGCTGTTGGCTCCCATGAACACGGCGCCGGCCGAGATGGCCGCGAGCGTCGAGGCCCCGGCGTTCATCAGCACATGCGCATCGCCACCCACCAGGTTGAAAAACACGAGATACGTGGGCGCATTGTCGAGGAACGATGACAAGATACCGGTCGCCCAGAAATACATGGCATCGATGGGCCGCCCGTTGGCATCCGTTACCAGATGCAAGACGCCGGCGAACACTCCTTGCTCGCCCGCCCGCAGCATCATGACGACGGGCGCGATGGTCACGAAGATCGCCCCGAAGAGTTTCGCCACTTCCTCGATCGGCGCCCACGTGAAGGCGTTGCCCGTGCGCGCCGTAGCCGGCGTGATGGCGAGCGAGATAAGTGTCAGCACGATCAGCGCCGCATCGCGCACGATGTCTTGCAACGCGAGATGGATCCCAGCCACGTCGACCGCGATGCCCGGCTTCCACAGCCCACTCGACAAGACGAGCCCGATGACGAGTGCAAGCAGCACGAAGTTGCGCTTGCCCTCGATGACGACGCTCATCGCCTCGGGGGCCGGGTCGAACTCAGGCGTGCGTGCTTCGCCGGGACGGCGATAGTAATAAGTATCGAGGGCGTAAAACAGTGCGAGTAGCACCGTGCAGATGAACAGCATCGGCAACGCGAGATGACGCGTCGTCCAAAAGAAGCTCACGCCGTTGAGAAAACCGAGGAACAGGGGCGGATCGCCGAGCGGCGACAGCGATCCGCCCGCGTTCGCGACGAGGAAGATGAAAAAGACGAATACATGCACGACGTGCCGACGGTCGTTGTTCGCGCGCAGCAGCGGCCGGATCAGCAGCATCGCGGCGCCCGTCGTGCCCATGATGCTGGCGAGCGCCGTGCCGAGCGCAAGCAGTGCCGTATTGACGCGCGGCGAGCCATGGAGAGCACCGCGAACGCAGATCCCGCCGGCGATCGTATAGAGCGCCGTGAGCAAGACAATGAACGGGATGTATTCCGCGGCGAGCGCATGGCCGAGCGTGTATGCCGCGGCGCCGGCACCATACGCGTAACCGAACGGCACCAGAAACACGACCGCCCAAGCCGCAGCGATCTTGCCGAAATGGTGATGCCAAAACGCAGGCGCGATCAGCGGAAACAGCGCGATCGACAACAAAATGCCCGCAAACGGCAGGGCCCAACCCGGCCCGAGCAACGCCCCGTCCGGCATGGCCGCCGGTGCGGCCATCGCTCCTGAAGACCACAGCGCCACCGCCAATACGAATGCACTCGCCGCCGCCTTGCGTGCGCAAGCAGCTCGTTTTTCAATCATGAACTTCCTCAATTTTGTTCGGAACGGCCGGCCGCGCAAGCCATGCCGGCGCTCGACTCAACCGCCGCGGACGACGATCGCGTGTACGCGATAAGGGCCGTGTGCCCCGAGCACGATGGTTTGCTCGATGTCGCCCGTGCGCGAGGGCCCCGATACGAAATTGACGGCCCGCGGCAACTCGCCCCGCTCCGCACGCATGAGCTCGAACGCCTCCTCGTGCCCCGCTACGATGCGCGACGCCGGTACGACCGCAATATGGGTTTCCGGCAAGAGCGCCACGGATGCTTCCGTCTCGGGCCCGGACAGCAAGACAAGCGACCCTGTCTCGGCCGTCGCGCAAAAACAAGCGGTAATCCCTACGAGATCGCCGTTGGTCGGCTTGCGAAACGCGACGTCGATCCCCGCCTGCGCCCACGGCAACGCCTGTAACGTCGCCCAGGCCACCGCCTGCGGCGCGAGCCCGAGTTGCGCGAGATAACGCGCGGCCGCAGCCGGGACTTCATCGAGCGATTCGACGAGTTCGACGGTGCTTGCCATCAACCTCGCTTCGTCGACGAAGCGCGCCGTCAAACCCTCGCGATCGGCCGGCAGTTCCGGGCGTGGCCCGCGCGGGTGCCGCGCCAGGTAATCGGTAGCGGCCTCGCGCTCGGCCGGTTCGGGTTCGGCCGTGCGGCCCGATGCCGCGCGAATCCGGGCGAGAATGTTGCGCCGCGCCGCCGATGTATCCATTGCGCTCCCCATCGTAAGACCGAATGAATGGCCGATTATACGGGCCTTCTTTTTCGGGATACATCGGCCGACCGGCCTAAAAACGGCTTAGTCCGGACTGTCGTCGAGCGGCGCCGGGATTCCAAAGACTTGCCGCAGGTACGCCAGATACGCCTTGTCGTCGCACATGTTCTTGCCCGGCGAATCGGATAGCTTGGCGACGGGCTGGCCGTTGCAGCGAACCATCTTGATGACGATCTGCAGCGGACTGTAGCCGAGGTCGTTCGTGAGATTGGTGCCGACGCCGAAAGCGAGCTTGCAGCGCCCGCGAAAGCGTTCGTACAGTTGCAGGACTTTCGGGATGTCCAGCGCATCGGAGAAGACCAGCACTTTCGTACGCGGATCGCAGCGGTTCTCTTCGTAGTGGCGCAGTAGCTGCTCACCCCATTCGAACGGATCGCCCGAATCGTGGCGCGCGCCGTCGAACAGCTTGCAAAAGTACATATCGAAATCGTTCAAGAACGCCTTCATGCCGTAGACATCCGAGAGCGCGATGCCCAGATCGCCGCGATACTCCTTGGCCCAGACCTCGAAGCCGTATGTTTGCGAATCGCGCAGCCGCGGCCCGAGCGCCTGGCATGCCTGCAGGTACTCGTGCGCCATCGTGCCGAGCGGCGTCAAGCCGTGCTTCTTGGCATAGAAGACATTGCTCGTACCGGCGAACTGCTCGCCGAGCCCGGCCATCAGCGTGTTAATCACCTCTTCGTGCCACTGCTTCGAGAAGCGCCGGCGCGTACCGTAATCGGCGATCTTGCAATCTGCGAATTCAGGGCGCGCGCCCAGCAACGCGATTTTCTCTTTCAAGCGCTCCCGCCCGATCGCGTAATCGGGCCGACGTTGTGTATTGCGGAAATAGACTTCGTTGACGATGGCCAACACCGGAATCTCGAACAAGATGGTGTGCAGCCACGGGCCTTTGATCGAGATCTCGATTTCGCCGGCCCGCTTCGCCGATTCTTCGATCGAGATGTACTTCTCGTTCAAGTGAAACAGCGCGAGGAAATCGATGAAGTCGCTCTTGATGAAGCGCATCCGCCGCAGGTAGTCGAGCTCGTCGTCGGCGAAGCGCAACTCGCACAGCTGGCGCACCTCGTCGCGAATCTCGGCCACATAGGGCGCCAAATTGACGTTCGGCGTACGGCAACGGAACCGATATTCCACGTTGGCCGCCGGAAATTGATGCAAGACGACCTGCATCATCGTGAACTTGTAGAGATCCGTGTCGAGCAGGGAAGTGATGATCATGGTGTCAACCGAAGCGCGGTTGGGCGGCGCGGCGCCGTCCCCGAGGAATCGCCGCATGTTACCGCAACGGCGACGCAGCGCGTGCGGCTTCGGCGCAGGCTCGGCGCACACCGGGCCTACGCCCCATAAACTAATCACGAATCGATCTAAACGACAGGAAGACCCTCCACGCATCGGGGCGAGGACGTTCAGTTACAATATGTCGTTTTGCGAATTCGCATTTTCCCAAGATACCTGCAGGAGCTTGAATGACTCACGTTGTGACCGAAAGCTGCATCAAGTGCCGCTATACCGACTGCGTCGACGTCTGCCCGGTGGACTGCTTTCGCGAAGGTCCCAACTTCCTCGCGATCGACCCCGATGAGTGCATCGACTGCGCCGTGTGTGTTGCCGAATGCCCGGTGAATGCGATCTATGCCGAGGAAGACGTACCCGGCGATCAGCAACAGTTCACGCCGTTGAACGCCGAACTCGCGAAAGTTTGGCCCAGCATCACGAAGACGAAGGCACCGCTGCCCGAAGCCGACCAGTTCAAGGACATGCAGGAAAAGCTCCACCTCCTCGAGCGGTAATGGGCGGCCACGGCCGCTTGCCGGCGTGGCGCGCCACCGTCGCGTAGATGCCGACAAAGATGTCGCCGAAGATGCGCGAAGTGCCCGGAATTGAGCCGAAGTGCCCCATAGGTATTGACAGAGCGAGAGCCGGTACATAAAATCTCGCTTCTCTGCTGTTGTTGTTCCCCGATAGCTCAGTTGGTAGAGCGCCGGACTGTTAATCCGTAGGTCCCTGGTTCGAGCCCAGGTCGGGGAGCCAAAGAATGAATGGAAGAGCCCGTTCGTCATAACGGGCTTTTTTACGCAGTTGCGATTTTCGTAGTACGTTGTTCCCCGATAGCTCAGTTGGTAGAGCGCCGGACTGTTAATCCGTAGGTCCCTGGTTCGAGCCCAGGTCGGGGAGCCAAAAGCTTCAGCGAAAAGGCCCGTCGTGTAAGCGACGGGCCTTTTTTGCATTTATCGCACGTGGCCCTGCGGCCGACGCCGACGCCAACGTTGGCCAACCAGCCAGCCGCCCGTCCGCCCCGCGCCCGCAGCGAAGCCGTTGTGATACCGTTCACGTGATGCCGCGCCGGCTGCTGCCCGCCGCGCGGCGCATCGTCGGTTGATCGCCGCACCGTCGCTTCGTCACCACATAATCGTCACTTCGCCATGAGCCGTTTCGCCCTTTCCTCGCTTCCGATCGTCATGAGCGCCTGCTTCGGGCTCGCGTGCGCCGCGCTACCCGCCCATGGCGAGGAAATCGGCAGCGTCAATACTCATTTCCGCATGACGGGCTCCGACCGTGTCGTCGTCGAAGCCTACGACGATCCCGACGTCGCTGGCGTCACGTGTTTCGTTTCCCGCGCACGCACGGGCGGGATCAAGGGCACGCTCGGCATCGCCGAGGATCCGACCGAAGCGTCGATCGCTTGCCGTCAAGTGGGCCCGATCAAATTCGCCGGCCCCGTGAAACGCCAAACCGACGTCTTTACCGAGCGCATGTCGCTGATCTTCAAGACACTGCACGTCGTGCGCATCGCCGATCCTAAACGCAATGCACTCGTCTACTTGACCTATAGCGACCGCGTCGTCTCGGGCAGCGCCAAAAACAGCGTCAGCGCCGTGCCCGTGCCGGCCGGCACGACGATTCCGCTGCGCTGACACGCCCCGGCCTTCTAGCGCCCGATCCGCCCGATTCCCTGGATTCTTCTCGATTCGCTCAAGTTATCGCCATGGACGAACCCCGCTTCCGAGATTGTGCGCGCTACTGGCGCTCGCCGCTCGTGCCCGGCGGGGATATGCTCACGGCCGAGTATCGCGAGCATGAGTTCTCACCGCATTGGCATGAAGCCTACGCGGTGCCCGTCATCGAGGCCGGCGCGGAAATGTACGCCTACCAAGGCGCGCAGCATGTCGCCGAAGCCGGCACCGTGCCCGTTATCAATCCGGGCGAAGTCCATACCGGCTCGCGCGCGATGGAGGCCGGCTGGCGCTATCGCGTCTTCTATCTCCCCGTCGATTTCATGGGCCAGCTGGCCGGCGATATCGCTGGCGCGCCGCAACCCATGCTGTGGTTTCCCGTGGACGTGATCCGCGATTCCGATCTCGCGGGGCGCGTTGCGCGCGCGCATCGTCTGCTCGAGGTCTTGAGCAGTTCGCCGGCGGGCCGCCCTTTGCAGGGAGATCCGCTTGCAGCGGAAATGGCGCTGATCGACGCGCTGTCGACGTTGATCGTGCGCCACGCGTTGCGCCATCCGGAGGCAAGCCGGCCGAATGCGGATCCGCCGCGCGTCGCGTTGATGAAAGAGCGGCTTGCCGCGGATCTGACCGTGCCGCTCAGCCTCAGCGAGCTTGCGGCGGATGTCGGCCTGTCGGCGTTTCACGCCGCGCGGCTCTTCACGCAAGCCACGCGGATGCCGCCGCACGCCTGGCGCAATCAGCTGCGGCTGCAGCGTGCGCTTGCGCCTTTGCGGGAAGGCAGCGCCGTCGCCGATGTGGCCGCGGCGTGCGGCTTCACCGATCAGAGCCACTTCACGCGACACTTTCGGCGCATGTTCGGCGTTCCGCCGGGCCGATGGCAAGCCGGCCAGAACGCGCCGCGCTAGCAAGAACGTACAAGCGCCGCGCCGCCTCCGGGCGATATCCTGCGCGCAAGCAGAAGGAGTTCCCATTGAAACCGCGCACCCCACTCAACGAATTCGCCGACGGCGCCCGCGATACGATCCCCATGATGGTCGGTGCCGCACCGTTCGGCATCATCTTCGGCACGCTCGTCACCGCGGGCCCGCTGCGGCTATGGCACGGGCAGTTCATGTCGCTCGCCGTCTTCGCCGGATCCTCGCAGTTCATCGCGCTTGGACTCATCGCCGCGCATGCGAGCTTTGCCGTTATCTGGGCAACGACGCTCATCGTCAACTTGCGTCACGTGCTGTATAGCGCGACGCTGGCCCCTTATGTCGCTCGCCTGCCCGTGCGTTGGCGGCTGGCGCTTGGCGGCCTGCTGACCGACGAGGTATTCGCCGTCGCCTACGCCCACTATCGCCATGCCCCGCCCGGGCAGATCGGGCCGCATTACTTCCTCGGTTCCGGCGTCGCCATGTACGTCAACTGGCAGTTGTGGACCCTCGCCGGCCTCCTGTTCGGCGCCGCCTTTCCGCGCCTGCAATCGCTCGGGCTCGATTTTGCGATGGTGGCGACGTTCATTGCGATCGTCGTCCCGCAACTCGTTTCCCTGCGCTATATCGCGTCGGCCGCAACGGCCGGCATCGTCGCCCTCGCCTGCGCCGCGCTGCCGTATAAGCTCGGCTTGCTGGCGGCCGTCGCAGCCGGCGTCGCCGTCGGCGTCGTTCTATCGCGGCCTTGGGCGCCGACCGGCAGGACGGGACGCGACAGCGCGGGCCGGCCGACCGGCGATATCGAACGTGCAGGCCGTCCCGATCGCGCCCGAGGGGCCGGGCGCAGCGCTGCCACGCACGCCGATTGCGCGACGCAGGCCGCATCGTGAACTACGTCGTCCTCATTCTCGGTATGGCCGCCGTTACGTTCTTGATCCGCTCGACCGTATTCGTGCTGGGCGAGCGCATCGTCTTCCCCCCGCTCGTGCGGACGGCGCTCGGCTTCGTCCCGGTCACCGTGCTCACCGCGATCATTGTCCCGATGGCTGTAACGCCCCACGGCGGTGCACCGGAACTCACCTGGCGCAATCCGCAACTCGTGGGCGCCCTGGTCGCATGTGCCGTGTCGGCCGTCACCCGCCGCCCCCTGCTGACGATCGCCGTCGGCCTCGTTGTGTTCTTTCTCTGGCAAGGCTTGGTCGTGCACTAAACCCGGCTACGTCCCACGCGGCCTCCCGCCCCCATGGGCGGCACGGCCTATTGTCCGACTGTATTTTTCAGCGCAGGCTCAAGTTCCGCGCCGGCTCGCCGTTAATCAGTCGAAGCGCGTTTTTTGGCCGCGCGGCGCAGGGGCGCGCCGACGCCCGACGTCGGTAGCGGCCTGAAACGCACGTGCATAAACCGTAAAGTGCGCCGGCCATCGAGCAGGCCCGCCAGTTGGGGGGCGAACGTGCCGGCTCGGCCGTAGGGTAGCCGGTGCGAATGCCGCGCCGGTGCCTCGACAGGGACGCGCGATCAGGACAAGCCATGGGTCAAATTACCCTTTCACTTCGAGAAGAGACGATCTCTTCGCTGCAGAAGGACTTCGAAGCCTTCATGCGCGTATCGCTCAAGCTCGACCCGCAATTCGCGACGCCTTCGTTCGAGGACTTCCTGCGCGCGAAGCTGCTCGACAACATGGTGCCGCTGACCGAGCATGCGGTGCAGCGGATGCTGCAAGGCGGCCAGTACGCCTGGGCCAAGCGCACCTTGGAGAAGGAATTCCCCGATGTCGTGGCGATCCTGATGCGACAAGCCGAGGAATTCGGGTTCAGCTTCGCCGTGCGCTCCGAATGGACTTCGGACGAAGTGGCGAAAGCGGCGCGCGATTGGGCGACGGCCATCGTCAAGGAAGCCGGCGGCGACGCCGCGCTGGTCGATCCCCTTTCGGCGCAGATCAAATCGACCGCGCGCGACATCCAATCGCTTGAAGAAAAGATGCAAACGCCGGCCTGGCGGCTCGCGGAATCGCTGCGTCAGCGCGTGTATGAAGCGAAGATCGCCTGCGAGACGAGCGTCGGCAGCACGGCGCGCGAAAAGCTCGGCGAGCTGCGCGGGCTGCTCAAGCTCGGGCTCGCGCACGGCTCGTTTCAAAAGCAGGAAGCACAGCAGATCATGGAGTATCTCCGGCTGCTGAAGCCCGAGATTTTCGTCGAAGAGCCCTACGACGTGTTTTCGCGCATGGCCGCTTGGATGCGCAACTTCTTCATGACACCGGCGCAGCCGGCACAACCGCGGGTAGAGCCGCGGCGCCCCCGCTAAGCAGGCAGACGACCGGCGAAATCCGGCCGCATCTCGCAAGACTGACCAACGCGTTCATCAGATACCAATTTTTGGTACATGACGGGGCCCCGCGCCGAGCAGCCCCTTCGATTTCCTGTTGCTGTTGCCCTTGCCCTTGCCTCAATCCCACATCGCTTTCAGTTGCGCGGCGATATCGACGCGCGCCTTCGCGGCCGCAGCCAGCCCCGTTTCCGTAGGCGCAGCGACGGGTGCCACGCGCGGCCACGCTTGTACGTCGAACAGCGGGAGCAACGGCTCGGGAATGAAGCGAGTGCGCGACGCCCAGACGTGGCGGTCGCCGAGCGCGCTCTGGTTGTGCACGTAAAAGCGCTGGGGGACGACGATGTGTAGATCCTCCTTCGCTCGCGTCATGGCAACGTAAAGCAGCCGCCGCTCTTCGTCGATCTCTTCTTGGCTGCCGGTACCGAGATCCGACGGAATGCAGCCGTCGACTCCATTGAGAACGAACACGTTGCGCCACTCCTGCCCTTTGGCCGAATGGATCGTCGAGAGGATCAGGTAATCCTCGTCGACGAGCGGCACGCCCGATTCGTCGCTCGTCGCGTCGGGCGGATCGAGCGTCAACTCGGTAAGGAAACGCTCGCGCGTAGGGAACGTGGCAGCCAAGCTCTCCATTTGCAGAATATCGGCATGGCGCGTGGGCGCGTCTTCGTGGTTGCGCTCGAGGTGCGGCTCGTACCACCGGCGCACTTGCTCGAATTCGGCGGGCCATGGCGTGCGCGATGCGCCCAGCTCGCTCATTTGGCTCATCAACGCCGCGAATGCGCCCCAATCGACCGCTGCTCGGGCTGGCGGCTCGTAGGCGCCCAGCGCTGCCGGCAGGACGCCGGCAGCAGCGACGGCATCGAGCACGCGGCCGGCCGTCGCCGGACCGATGCCGGGCATCAACTGCAGCACGCGAAACCCCGCCACGCGATCGCGCGCGTTTTGCGCCCACCGCAACACGGCGAGCACGTCTTTCACGTGGACCGAATCGAGAAACCGCAATCCGCCGAACTTGACGAACGGTATGTTGCGCCGGGCCAGTTCCAGTTCGAGCGCCGCGCTGTGATGAGCCGCCCGAAACAGGACCGCCTGCGCTTTCAGCTTCATCCCCGCCTCGCGGGCTTCGAGCACCGCTTCGACGACATAGCGCGCTTGCTCGACTTCGCCCGCCACCGAGACGAGCCGAGGGCGCTGCGCCGATGCTTGGTCGGTCCACAGATCTTTCGTGAAGCGTTCCGCGGCCAATCCGATGACCGCGTTCGAGGCAGCGAGAATCGGCGCCGTCGAACGATAGTTGCGCTCGAGCGTGACGAGCGCCGCGCTAGGCGTGAAATGGCCGGGGAAATCGAGAATGTTGCGGACCGTCGCACCGCGAAACGAGTAAATCGACTGTGCGTCGTCGCCCACGACCGTGAGGCCGCGCCCGTCGGGCTTCATCGCCAGCAGGATCGTCGCCTGCAAACGGTTCGTGTCCTGGTACTCGTCGACGAGCACGTGATCGAAGCGCGCGCCTAGATCGGCGGCAATCGACGGCTCAGCCGCCATGCGCGCCCAGTAGAGCAGCAGATCGTCGTAATCGAGGACGCTTTGCGCTTGCTTGGCCGCAACGTAGCCGGCGAACAGTGCCCTCAAGTCTTGCTCCCATTCGCGGCACCACGGGAACGCGTGCTCGAGTACGTGCGACAACGTCGCGCCCGTGTTGACGACGCGCGAGTAGATCGCGAGGCACGTCCCCTTCACCGGAAAACGGCGCTCCTTGGCTGAAAGGCCCAGCTCATGGCGCACGACGTTCATCAAATCGGCGCAGTCTTCGCGATCGTTGATCGTAAACACCGGCGATAGCCCGATCAGTTCCGCGTACTCGCGCAGCAGACGCGCCCCGACACCGTGGAACGTGCCCGTCCATTCGAGCGCCTGCGCCAAATCGGCACGCGTGCCGAGCGCTTGCGCGGCAATCCGGGTGGCGCGACGCGTCATATCCTGCGCCGCGCGCCTCGAAAACGTGAGCAGCAACACCCGCCTCGGATCGACGCCGCCCACCAGCAGATGCGCGACGCGATGCGCAAGCGTGTTGGTCTTACCCGAGCCGGCGCCCGCAATTACGAGCAACGGCCCGCCCGGCCCCGCGCCATCGCCGACACCGTGCTCCACGGCGGCGCGTTGGGCGGCATTCAGTTTTTCGAGATAAGGAGCGTTTGGCATGGAACGCTCCGGCCGAGCGGCGCAGGAAATTAGGGACACGGCGAGACTTTCGATGGTCGAACGAGGCGCACGCCGGCCGCGCGCAATGCGCGAGCGGCGAACCTGCATACTGTATAGGCATACAGGGGCGGCTCGCAAGCGTCGGCACGAAACAAATCCGATGTGCGGCGCTTTCGCTTGAGTGTCCGCGTGGCTTATGATGCCAGCCCTAATCGTTTTCGCGCCGCATGCCGGCACTCGCCATGGCCAATCTCAATTTCACGCTCACCGGCGATCACGTCGAACTGCACAACCTGCTCAAGCTGATGGGGCTGGCCGATAGCGGCGGCGCGGCGAAGGGCCTCGTTGCGGCGGGTGAAGTCAGCGTCGACGGCCGCGTCGAGCTGCGCAAGACTTGCAAGATCCGCGCGGGCCAAGTGGTCATGCTCGGCGATACGCGGATCGCCGTTCACGAAAAAAGCTGAAACGAGATAGGCCCGCGTCGCAGCAGCGAATAGCCCTGGGAAAGGTCGACGTGGCGGCGCGACGGCTCGGGCCATCGACAGGCGCGTACGGAAGCAATAAGCTCTTTATTTCCGACGAAAACAATTGGGCCACGCGCGCGCTGCGCCGACGGGCCCGCCGCGCCTCGCTCGATTTGCCATGTCAGAGTCCACCTTCACTCGGGCCGCCGCTGCGTCGGCCCCACCGCCGTTTTCTCGCCACGCCGCCGATACCGCCCGCCTGGCCGCTCCGCTCGCCATCGCGCAGCTGTCGCAAATGGCGATGGGCGTCACCGATACGATCCTGCTCGGCTCGCTCAGTGCCGAGGCGCTCGCCGCGGGTGGCCTCGGCGCGGGCCTGTTCTTCGTCATCGTCACGCTGCTGCAAGGTGTGCTGACTTCCGTAAGCGTCACGGTCGCCAACGCGCGCGGCGCACAGGCCGAACATCGCGTGCCGCACATCTACTGGACCGGGCTTGCCTTGTCGGTCCTGCTTTCGGTGCCGGCTTTCCTGCTGCTGTCGTTCGCCGAGCCGATCCTGCTCGCGTTCGGCGAACCGGCCACACTGGCGCGCGATATCGGCGCTTATACCGGCGTGCTGCGCTTCGCCTCGCTCGGTAGCCTCATCGGCGTCGGCATGATGCGTTCGTTCTTGCCGGCCATCGGCGCGGCCAAACGGCTGCTGTGGGTGGCGCTCGTCGGCGTGGTGTTCAACGGCGTGCTCAACTACGGCCTCATTCACGGCGTTTGGGGCTTGCCGCGGCTCGGTATGCTCGGTTCGGCCACGGCAACCACGATCACCGTTTGGCTCAGCGCGATCACGCTGGTCGCGCTGCTGCACGGACGGCCGCGCTACAAGCACTTCGTCGTCGTCAAACGGCCGACGATGCCGCTCATGAGCGAACTGTTCGCGATCGGCTGGCCCGTGGCCATTACGTATGGCGTCGAATCCCTGCTGTTCTTGTGCACGGGCCTGTTCATCGGCCTGATGGGCGAGAAACCGCTCGCCGCGCACCAGGTCGCCATGAGCGTCAGCTCCGTCACGTTCATGGTGCCGCTCGCAATCGGCCAGGCAGCCAACGTGCGCGTGGGCTATTGGATGGGCGCGGGCAATCCCGTCGCCGCGCGCCATGCGGGCTTCGTCGCGCTCGGGCTCGGCGTGGCCTACATGTCCATGACGGGCCTTTTGTTTATCGTGGCGCCGCGCGCCATCATCGGCCTATATCTGAAGCTGGACGACCCGGCCAACGCGCAGACGATCTCGATCGCCGCTTCGCTGCTCGGCGTGGCGGCCGTGTTTCAGATCGTCGACGGGATGCAAACGATCGGCTCCGGCTGCCTGCGCGGGCTCAAGGACACGCGTGTGCCAATGCTCGCGGCTGCGTTCGGCTACTGGGCGATCGGTTTCCCCACCGGTTATTTACTGGCGTTCCACGCCGGGCTCGGCCCGCGCGGCCTTTGGTGGGGGCTCGCCGCAGGGCTCGCGAGCGTCGCCGTCTTGATGACGCTGCGTTTCGACCGGCGCACGCGCCACCCGCGGCCGATCACCCGATAACGGGCCCCTCATAACCAAAGCAGCCTTTATTGGTTGGCCGCAGCAGGCTATCCGTCTAGGATGGTCACGGACTCTTCTGACAGGGTGTTCTTCGGCCCGCGCGGTTTGGCGGGCCGTTCTTTTTCAGCGAACCGGCAACGGAAACGCTGAATCGCGAACGCCCGGCTCAGGCACGCGTATGCTTATCGGCGTAACGCGAACCGGCTTCCCATAAAATGCGGCTATGGGTGCCGGCGCGAGCGTGTGCTCGGGGCAGCCAATTCGTCAGCGATGGAAGGGTCCGACGTGTTCGATCAGCAATGGCTGCGGCGGCATGCCGCCTGTCCCGAAGCGGCACACCGCCGCGCCCCGCCCGCGGCTGGCGGGCATCCGTGGCGCTTCGCTCGCGCCCCTTTTCCCGAGGTCGCACGCTGGATCGCGCTCCTGTTCGTTGCATGCCTCGCCGCTTGCACGACCCTGCCACCGGCCACCTCGCTGAACCGCCCCGCCACGCACGCTTTGCACGATCCCGGCGCGACCCCGCTCGGCCGCGCTCTGGCGCCGCTCGTCGCCGCGCACGACGGCCAGTCGGGCTTCCGGCTACTGACCGACGGCACCGACGCACTGCAAATGCGAATTGCACTGGCCCGCGCCGCCACGAAGACACTCGATTTGCAGTACTACATCGCCGACGAAGATACGACGGGCCGATTGCTGCTTGCCGCGGCACTTTACGCGGCCGATCGCGGCGTCCACGTACGCATGCTCGTCGACGGCTTGAACTTCGACGACACCCGGCGCCTGATGGCGGCACTCTCGACGCACCCGAACATCGAAGTGCGCATCTTCAATCCGTTCGGCAGCACGCGCTCGAGCGTCCTGGCCCGTACCGAATCGTTCGTCACGCGCATCGATCGCTTCACGCACCGCATGCATAACAAGGCGATGATCGCGGACGGCGAAGTGGCGATCGTCGGCGGCCGCAACCTGGGCGACGAGTACTTCAGCGCGAGCCCGAAGCTGCAATTCCGCGATCTTGACGTGCTCGCCGCCGGACCGATCGTCCGGAGCGTATCGAAGAGCTTCGACGCATTCTGGAACAGCGCAGGCGCGTACCCATTGAATGTCGTCGACAAAGCGCGCTATGCAGCCGGCGATCTGAGCGCCGCTCGCGCGGAGCTGCGCGCCCATTGGCGGGCCGAAGCGCAGGCGGTCGGCGCCAAGCCGTTGCGGGCAGCACCGCTGTCGGAGCAGATCGCGCAAGAACAAATGGGGCTCGTCTGGGCACACGCGATCTTCAGCGTCGATTCGCCCAGCAAGATCACCGCCCCCGACGACGACTATCGTAGCCCGCCGATGCACGAGCTTGCCGAACTCGTACGCGGCGCGCAACACGAGGTGCTGCTGCTATCGCCCTACTTCGTCCCGCACGATGCCGGCGTCCAATTGCTCGCGGGGCTCACGCAGCGCGGCGTGCGAGTTGCCCTCGTCACGAATTCCATGGCTTCGACCGACGCCGTCGCCGTGCAAGCCGGCTATAGCCCGTATCGGATCCCGTTACTGCAGCACGGCGTCGAACTGTACGAGTTCAAGCCGTTGCAGCGAGAACATTCGCGCTTCTTCGCCGGTTCGCAATCTCGAGCGAGCCTGCACGCCAAGGCTTATGTGATCGATCGGCGCACGCTTGTCATCGGGTCGCTGAACCTCGACCCACGATCGGCGCATTTGAACAGCGAACTCGCCCTTGTCATCGATAGTCCCGTCCTCGCGGGCCAAGTCGCCCAGCTGATCGAGCAGGCGATGTCGCCGACCGTCAGCTACCGGGTGCGGCTTGCCACGCCGATTGAACAAGCGCAGTTGCAAGCGCTCGGGGAGCGCGGTTCGGGCCTCGAGTGGACCGGCGAGGAACAGGACGCAACGGGCTCGCATATGCACACGTGGACGCTCGACCCCGAGGCCGGCCTCGTCCGCAATTTGCTCACAGGCTTATTCTTGCTGTTGCCGATCGACTCGCAGCTTTAGCCATGGTTTAAGACGTCTTAGGCGCCAAGTGCCGTGAACGGCGGCGAGCCGCAACCTTCGAATTGCATTTTCGTACCGGAGCCGAAGCATCATGACCGAAGACCATCGCATGGAGCGCGACACGTTCGGCGAAATCGCCGTGCCGTCGGCGCGCTTGTGGGGCGCGCAAACACAACGCTCGCTGCTCAACTTCAAGATTTCGACCGAGAAGCAATCGCCCGAGCTCATCACCGCGCTCGCCGTCGTCAAGCGCGCAGCGGCCGAGGTCAATCTCGCGCTCGGCGTATTGCCCGAGGACAAAGCGCGCGCCATCATGCAAGCGGCCGATGAGGTCATCGACGGCAAGCACGCGGGCGAATTTCCGTTAGCGGTCTGGCAAACGGGTTCGGGCACGCAGACGAACATGAACCTGAACGAAGTGATCGCCAATCGCGCCAGCGAACTGCTCGGCGGCGAGCGCGGCGAAGGGCGCAAGGTGCATCCGAACGATGACGTCAATCGCGGCCAATCGTCGAACGACGTCTTCCCGACAGCGATGCATGTGGCCACCGCGAACGCCATCGTCAAGCATCTGTTGCCGGCGCTCGCCCGCTTGCGCGACACGCTGGACGAAAAAGCGCGTGCGTTCGCCGACATCGTCAAGATCGGCCGCACGCATCTGCAAGACGCCACGCCGCTGACGCTCGGTCAAGAGTTTTCCGGGTACGCGGCTCAACTCGCGCATGGCATCGCTCACGTCGAATCGGCGCTGCCGCACCTCTACGAGCTGGCGCAGGGCGGCACGGCCGTCGGCACTGGGCTTAACGCTCACCCGCAATTCGCGGAGCGCGTAGCCGCGGCGATCGCCCGTTCGACAGGCGTGCCGTTCGTGACCGCGCCCAACAAATTCGAAGTGATGGCGGCGGCCGACGCGCTGGTATTCGCGCACGGCGCGCTCAAAACGGTGGCGGCGAGCTTGATGAAGATCGCCAACGACGTGCGTTGGCTGGCGAGCGGCCCGCGTTGCGGCCTGGGGGAAATCACGATACCCGAGAACGAGCCGGGTAGCTCGATCATGCCGGGCAAGGTCAATCCGACGCAATCCGAAGCGCTCACGATGCTCTGCTGCCAAGTGTTCGGCAACGATGTGGCGATCAACCTCGGGGGCGCGAGCGGCAATTTCGAGCTGAACGTATTCCGCCCGATGATCGCGCACAACGTGCTGCAATCGATCCGTTTAATCGCGGATGGCGCGCAAAGCTTCAACGATCACTGCGCGGTGGGGATCGAGCCCAATCATGCGCGAATCGATACGTTGCTGAACGAATCGCTGATGTTGGTGACGGCGCTCAACCCTCACATCGGCTACGACAAGGCCGCGCAAATCGCGAAGAAAGCGCACAAGGAAGGGACGACCTTAAAGGCGGCGGCGCTCTCGCTCGGGTATGTGACCGAAGCGCAGTTCGATGAATGGGTGCGGCCCGAAGCGATGACGGGGCGGCGCGACTGAAAGCGGCCAGCCTGCCCGATCGTGCTCGAACACGCTGGCTCTGCGCGATGCGCCGAGCCAGCTGCGCTTCGACTCGTTCTTACACACGCCCCTGCGCCATTTCTTCCGGCTTGAGTTCGACGATCGCGTCGAGTGCGGCTTTCACATCCATGGCGTATTTCGCCACGCGCTTTTGTTCGTCGGTCTCCGGCACGAACGCCGGCACCGGGATGGGCGTGCCATTTTCGTCGACGGCAACGAATACGACGAGGCAATCCGTCGTCAAGCGCAATTGGCCGCTTTTCGGGTCGCCCGCGTGCACGGTCACGTGAATGTGCATACTCGTGCGCCCCGTTGCTACCACGCGCGCGCGCAATTCCACGAGATTGCCGACGAGAATCGGCCGACGAAAACGAATATTGCCCACGCTAACCGTCACGCAGTAACGGCCCGACCATACCGCCGCGCAGGCATAGGCCGCCTCGTCGATCCATTTCATCAGTGCACCGCCGTGCACTTTGCCGCCGAAGTTGACGGAAGTCGGCTCGGCAAGGAAACGGAACGTGGTTTCCGAACGATCCAGGGGGGTCGAGGGCGTGCTCATCGTAACTCCGGAGGTGCGCGTCCGCGCGGCTAAAGAAGGAGCCGATTATAAGGGCCCAATATCCGCCACGCGCGACCGAATGTAGGCGAACAGCCGGGCGCCGCCCTAGCGCACGATCTAGCGCACAATGTGGCACTCGCCCGATCCGGGCCCTACCCGCCCTCTGCCTACCGCTGCCGCGCCGCATCGAGCGGCGCGAACCGCTCGCGATAGTTGAGCGGCGGTACGCCGAAGCGTCTGACGAATGCCCGCCTCAAGTTCTGCTCGGTGCCGAACCCGCAATCGAGCGCGATCCGCTTCATCGGCCGGCGCGATTGCGCCAGCGAACGCGCCGCCGCTTCCAACCGCAGCGCTTCCACGGTCTTTGCCGGTGTGCGCCCGACCGTCTCGACATAACGCCGCGCAAAGGTGCGCGCCGACATGCGCGCACGTTCGGCCAGCCGCTCGACCGAGAGGTCGCCGCGCAAGTTGGTCACCATCCAAGCATGTAGCGCATCGAACTCGCCGCCCGCGCATTGCTGCGCAGCGAGCGTCGCACTGAACTGGGATTGACCGCCCGGCCGCTTCATGAATACCACGAGCCGGCGCGCCGCCTGCATCGCAAGCGCGTGGCCGAAGTCCTCTTCGATCAGCGCCAATGCCAGATCGATGCCGGCCGTCACCCCCGCCGACGTCCACACGGCCCGCCCGTCGCTCACATCGCGTATGAAGATCGGATCCGCATCGACGCGCACGGACGGAAACTGGCGCGCCAACTCGTCGGCACTGCGCCAATGCGTCGTCGCGCGACGGCCGGCGAGCAGCCCCGCGGCGGCCAAGTAAAACGCCCCGACGCATACCGAACACACCCGCCGCACGCGCGGTGCGATACGCTCCAGCCACTTCACGAGCGGTGCGTCCAGCACCATTTGATCGGCGACGAACGTTCCCGCGACAATCACCGTATCGATCGGCTCGTGCTCCAGCGCTTCGAGCCGTTCCACGACGATCGGCAACCCGACATGCGTCTCGAGCGTACCGCCCTCGATCGATGCGACGCGCGTTCGGTAGGCGACACGCTCGTCACCCGCGCTGTTGCACGCCTGGCGCATCTCCAGTTCGGCTCGCCAAAACGCCTCGAGCGGACCGCATGCGTCGAGCAACACGAGATGCGGCGCCACGGCGAATACGATTTGGCGAACGGGGGAAACGGTGGGCATCATCGTTTAGGTATCCTTATCGATCCGCAAATTTATCCCTCTCCCGAAGCTAACGAATTTCACGCGAGACCGGCTGTGGCGGCCGCAGTCGCCCGCGAGCGGGACCACGCATACGCTAGCGTCGCACTCGCGGCAACGGCGAGCGCGGGAAAGATCGAAGCGCTCACCACCGACCACCCGAACCGCGCGAGCAGTTGGCCGGCCGTCAGCGATGCCAGCGCGGTACAGGCGAAGGTGGTGAACTCGCTCGTCGCTTGTGTTTTGGCGCGCTCGCTCGGGCGATACGATTGTGCGAGCAACGTCGTACCGCCGACGAACATGAAGTTCCAGCCCACGCCGAGGCACGCCAACGCCGCATAAAAATGCGGTAGATCGGTGGCGGTCAACGCAATTGCGCCGCACGCGGCCGACAGCGCGATACCCGCGCCGATGATCTTTAGTACGCCAAAGCGTGCAATCAGACGCGCCGCAAAAAACGAAGGCGCGTACATGCCGACGAGGTGCCATTCGATGATGCGTGCGCCATCGCCGATCGTATGGCCGCATGCCACCGCGGCGATCGGCGTGGCCGTCATGACGAACATCATCACCATGTAGCCGAGCGCGTTGTTGGCCAGCGCCGCGAGGAAAATCGGCTGCCTGACGATCTGTCCAAGCGGGCGCGCATGGGATTCGTCGAGAGGAGCAGCAGCAGCGGTGGAAGCAGCCGAGCCAGCCGAAGCGGTCGAAGCGGTCGTTGCGGTGGGCGCGGGCACATTTCGATACCCGAGCAGCAAAAGGGCCATCGATGCAATGCCGAGCCCCGTTACGAGGGCATACGAACCCGCGAACGTGACCGGTGCGAGCCAGTTGCGGCTCCACGCGGCGAGCGCAGGCCCGAGCACGGCAGCGACGACCCCGCCCGTCAGCACCGTCGAGATCGCACGGGTCTTCAGTTGCGTCTCCACGGCATCGGCTGCGGCCAATCGGTAGTACTGCGCGAACGCCTGGAACACGCCTACGGTGGCCGTCCCGCAACAAAACAGCCAAAAGCTATGAACGAAGATCGCATGCACGGAGATCGCCCCGCCCGCTGCCCCGACGGCCGCGCCCAGTGCGAAGCCCGCGCGTCGGCCGACACGCGCCATCAAAAACGACGCGAAGATCGTGGTCAGCGCGGCTGCAACGGTGATCAGCGAAAACGGCAGCGTCGCGAGGGCCTTGTCGCTGGCGAGCGTATAACCGACGAGCCCCGTTAGCGTGAGATCGATCGAAACGGACGACGTATAAAGCGCCTGGCACAACGCCAGCACGCGCGCGTTGCGCTGGCCCGCGCGTTCGCGCACACGGGAAACGGTAGGAGAAGCGCAAGCGTGCATCGGTAACCCTCGGCGTGATGAAGACAGCCCCTATCCTCGCCCGGTCCGAGCTGGCAGAAATGCCAATGATGCATCAATTTCTGCCAGTCACACCCCGACGCCCGCTATTTGCGAAACGTGACGCCTTGATCGATCGTGCCGTACATCGTGATGCTGCCGCTGCCGCCGTCGCCCGCACTCGGTGCCCCTCCGTGCGCACATCCGACACAGACCCACGCGGCCAAGACGGCCGCTAACCACGCTTTCATCAACCTACCCTCGCCACGAAACAGCAGAAAAGGCGATTCTAGCGCGCGGGCATGCGGCCTCGCTTCCACGCGGCTGCGTCACTCGATATTTCAGTCGACGCCGAAACATCGAATGCGACCTGCGATTACAGTGGAACCTTCAGTCTGTCATCGAAGATGCGAGGAAACACTATGGCTACTTTTGCATCCGGGCTCGAGCGCGACGCCGCCCATTTCCCCGGGCTGTCGCGCATCGGCGCGTTGCTGGCCGATCCGGGGCGCGCCGCCATGTTGTGGTCGCTGATGGACGGCAGCGCCAGGCCCGCCGGCGAACTGACGATTATTGCCGGGCTGTCGCCTTCCGCCGGCAGCGGCCATCTCGCCAAACTCGCGGAGAGCGGATTGCTGGCGCTCGAAGTGCGGGGGCGCCATCGCTACTACCGGATCGCCACCCCTGAAATCGCCGCCGCCATCGAAGCGCTCGCGCATCTGGCGCAAGCAAGCGCGCCTGCGCGCCCGGCACCGGTTGCCGCGCGTACCGTGCCCATCGACATGCGGTACGCGCGAACCTGCTACGACCACATGGCCGGCGAGCTGGCCGTGCGCGTGTTCGACCACCTGCTGGGGCGCGGCTGGCTCGTCGAGGAGGGCGGGACCGTCGAAGCCACCGACGAGGGCTGCGCCACGCTCGCGCAGTGGGGCATCGACGTCGGCGCCCAGCGCACCCGTAAGCGTCGCTTCGCCTGCACCTGTCTCGACTGGAGCGAGCGCCGCGCCCATTTGGGCGGCGCACTCGGGGCCGCGCTGCTCGATCATTGGACCGAGCACCGTTGGGTGGAGCATGCGGAACGGCCACGCGTTCTGCGTATCACGCCCGCCGGCCGGCAGCAGTTCGACAGCTTGCTTTCCGCCTGAACCAAGCCAAGCGGCATAGCTAGGATAATTTTTCGTTACAGCCCGGCACAGCCGGCTACAAAACGGAGCGCATTGATACACGCGGTCGGGCTAAAGTGCTGTCAGGACGATCGTACGATCCGACACTAAAACGAGTTCCCTATGAAAACCGCCGCTGCTTCACCGCTGATGCATGTTCGACGTATCGCCGGCTACGCCCTGCTCGCCCTGGCGCCGATGACGTTCGCCGCGCGCGCCGCCTTCGCGCAAACGCCGCCCGCACCCGACGGCGCACCCGCCACGCAAGCGGGCGACCCACCCGGACGCGTCGCGCGCTTGAATTACATGGCCGGCGCCGTGACGACCGAGCCGGCCGGTGCGAGCGACTGGTCGTACGCGGCCGTGAACCGCCCGCTGACGACGGGCGACCAACTGTGGAACGACGCGAACGCGCGCTCGGAGCTGCATATCGGCTCGACGGCCGTCCGGCTGGGTTCATCGACGAGCCTAGACGTCATGAACCTCGACGACACCAACGCGCAACTGAAGCTGGCGCAGGGCACGCTCTCGACTCGCGTCCGCGACGTGCCGAGCGGCACCTCGTACGAGATCGATACGCCTAACGTAGCGCTCGGCGTTGCCCGTCCCGGCGATTACCGCGTCGATGTCGCGCCCGACGGCAGCACGACGACGGTGACCGTCCGCAGCGGTGCGCTGACGGCCTACGGCAACAATGGGCAAGTGCCGATCGAGGCCGGCCAGCAGATCACGTTCACCGGAACGAACCTGCAAGAAGCGTCCGCCGCCGAGGCTCCCACGCCCGATGCGTTCGACCAATGGGCCGCGAACCGCGATACCGCGGAAGATCGGTCGGTCTCGGCTCGTTACGTTTCGCGCGATACGCCCGGCTACGAAGACCTCGACGCGAACGGCAGCTGGAGCAACGATCCTCAGTACGGCGCGGTCTGGGTCCCCAACCAGGAGCCGGCGGGCTGGGCGCCGTACCATGACGGTCACTGGGCGTGGGTCGCCCCGTGGGGTTGGACGTGGATCGACGACGCCCCGTGGGGCTTCGCGCCCTATCACTATGGGCGCTGGGCGTATGTGCACTCGTCGTGGTGCTGGGTGCCGGGGCCGCTCGTCGCTAGTGCGCCGCCTGTCTATGCGCCCGCGCTGGTCGCCTTCGTCGGCGGCGGGGGCGGCGGCGCCAATTGGGGGGTGAGCTTGACGATCGGCGGCGCGGCCACAGCCGGGCTCGCGTGGTTCCCGCTCGGCCCGGGCGAAGTCTGGCACCCGGGATGGGGCGGCTGGAGCCCGCGCTACTACCAGCGCGTGAATCAGACGGTCATCGTCAACAACAAGACCGTCAACATCACCAACATCAACAATATCCACAACACGTACATCAACTACCACGCACCGGGCGCGGTAACGGCAGTACCGGCAACGGCATTCGTGCACGGCCAGCCGGTTGCGCACTTCGCGCAGCACGTCGATCCACGGCAATGGCGAAACGCTCGAATCAATCCGGGCGCGGCGGGTGTCGCGCCGGTCAGCCAAAGCTACGCGTCCGGCCTTCGTCCCGCGACGTACCGTCCCCCGCAAACGCTGGCGTCACGGCCGATCGTCGCCACGCGCGGGCCCGCCACGCCCGCCGTTTATCGCGATCCGTTGGCCGCGCACCTCGCGCAAGCAGGCGGCCGGGTGCCGGGCGCGGGTGCTCCTGTCGTTCGGCCCGCGGGGCCGGCGCCGCTCGCCGGCCATGCCGCACAGGCGCCTGCGCACGATGTGCGCATCGTGGGAACGCACTCGCCCGTCATCACGCCGATGCATGGCCCGGCAAACGCGCAGGCGCGCGCCGAGCAACCTGGGGCCCAGCCGCGCCCCGAAGGGGGTCATGGTGAGCCGCCGCGCGCGCCGGCGGAGATGGGGCACGCGCCATCGAGCAATGGCGTCCCGCGCCCGCCGGCGATCAACAATCCGGCGGAGCATGGCGAACCAGCCGGCGCGCGGCCGGCGCCCGCCTGGACGCAACCGCACACGCCGATTACGCAGCAGCACATGCCGATGAACGAGCAGCGTCCGCAGGCGCAGCCGCACGCCGAACAACCGACGCAACCGCAAGTGCAGCCGCGCGCCGAATCGCCGCATATGCAACCCCAATCGGAGCCGCGCACCCAACAGCGGCAGCCACAACCCCAACCGCAGGCTGAACCTCGCTACGAGCAACCGCGCCCGCAGCCGCAGGCTCAGCCACACTACGAGCAGCCGCACCCGCAGCCGCAGGCTCAACCGCACTACGAGCAGCCGCACCCGCAGCCGCAGCCTCAACCGCACTACGAGCAGCCGCGCCCGCAACCGCAACCTCAACCGCACTACGAACAGCCCCGCCCGCAGCCGCAGCCTCAGCCGCACTACGAGCAGCCACGCCCGCAACCGCAGCCTCAACCGCACTACGAGCAACCGCGCCCGCAACCGGAGCCCAAGCCCGCGCCCGCTCCGCAACATGAACCGCAACACGAGCAGCAGCACGCTGCCACTCCCTCGCACGCCGGCCACGACGAACATCACCAAGGCTGACGGCCGCGAGCGGTAAACGACGAAGCCCGCGGTCCGCGCCAGGAGGCGCCGACGCCGGACGATGGTCCGGCCCGGCGCACCGCTTGCACGCTACCGCGGGCTTTTCGTTCGGCCTAAACCTAAAGCGCAGTGGTGTTCAAACGGCCATCGGTGCCGTCAGCGGCTCGTGGTGCCGATAGCCGGCGAGCGAGAAATCGGACGGCTCGACGCGCTCCAGCCATTCGGGCGCGTACACGCCCGTGTCCGCATACGCCGGCACGCGATCGGCAATCACGAGCGTCGGGCTCTCGTACGGCTCGCGCTCGAGCTGGCGCTTAAGCATATCGAGTTGATTTTCGTAGATGTGCGCGTCGCCGATAAAGTAGGTAAACCAGCGCGGCGTATACCCCGTCAGCCGGCCGACGAGCGCTAGCAGCGCCGCGCCCTCCGTCAGATTGAACGGCGTACCGAGGCCGACGTCGTTGCTGCGAATGTAAAGACACAACGAGATTTCGCGTCGCGCAACGTTCGGCAAAAACTGATAGAGCAAATGGCACGCGGGCAGCGCGATCTGGTCGAGCAACGCGGGATTCCAGCCGTGAAACAGAATCCGGCGGTCCGCCGGGTTGCTCATGATCGTGTCCAGGCACTGGCGCAATTGATCGATGGCTTTGTAGAGCAGCACCTTTCGCACGCCCTCTTCCTCGAACTGCGTCACGAGCCGATAGCCGCGCGCTTGCGCATCGGCGATGCGCGCCTGCTCGGCGGCATCGACGACCTTGTAGCCGGGCCACTTGCGCCACTGCACGCCGTAGACGTCGCCGAGATCGTCCGGGCCCTCCCGGTAGGGATTGGCCAGCCACTGAGCGTTTTCGTTCGCGTTCGCATCCCAGACCTTGCATCCGAGCGCCCGAAAATCGGCCGCGCTGCGCGAAGCGCGCAGAAACCCGATCAGCTCGCCGATCGCCGATTTGAACGCGAGCTTCTTCGTGGTAACGGCCGGAAAGCCTTCTTGCAGGTCGAAGCGCAGCATCGCGCCGGGCATCGAAATCGTGCGAATGCCGGTGCGGTTTTCCTGCCAGGAGCCCGTCTCCAGAATGGTGCGGACAAGGTCGAGGTACTGTTTCATGCGCGGGAATCCTTCGGCTCGTGGCGCGCGGCCGCTGTTTCACGCCGCGCAAACCGCAATTTTACCAAGCACCGGGATCGGCGCGCTGGGCGCCCTCAGTTCGTCATCGGATGGGCGCCCGGCTCGACCGGTATCGGCCGCATGCCGCGCGCCCCGAGCAGCCGATACAGCGTCACGCGCGACACGCCGAGTTCGTGCGCCGCATCGCCGAGACGCCCGCGATGGCGCAGCAGCGCCAATTCGATCGCCTGCCGTTCGGCGGTTTCGCGCACCTGAGCCAGCGAGATCGGTGCGGTCTCGACGTAATCGGCCAGGTCCAAATCCCCCGCCGTCAGGAGCCGCCCCTCCGACATCACGATCGCCCGGCGAACGCGATTGATCAATTCGCGCACGTTGCCGGGCCAAGCGTAGTTATGGAGCGCGGCGACGGCGTCGGCCGAGAAGCCGCGCAACCGGCGGGAGCCGTCTTTGCGAAAGCGTTCGAGCATATGACGGGCAAGCAACTCGAGGTCCTTGCCGCGCGCGCGCAGCGGCGGCTCGTCGATCTGTAGCACGCACAGCCGGTGATAAAGATCGGCCCGGAACCGCCCTTCCTCCATCGCGCGCGACATATCGACATGCGTCGCCGAAATCACGCGCACATCGACGGCGATCGATTCGCGACCGCCGAGCCGTTCGATACGGCCTTCCTGAAGAAACCGCAGCAGATTCGCTTGACTCTCGAGCGGCAGATCGCCGATTTCGTCGAGAAACAACGTGCCGCCGTGCGCTGCCTCGATTCGGCCGATCTTGCGCTGGTTCGCGCCGGTAAATGCGCCGCGCTCGTAGCCGAACAGCTCGGACTGCACCAGATGCAGCGGGATGGCGCCGCAGTTGATCGCGACAAACGGCGCGGCGCGGCGCAGCGAACGCTCGTGGATCGCGACAGCCGTCAACTCCTTACCCGTGCCCGATTCACCCGATACGAACACCGGTGCGTCGGTCATCGCCACTTTGCGGATCGCACGAAAAAGCGCGCGCATCGCATCGCACGAACCGACCATTTCACCTTCGCCCACACGCGCGGGCGGCGTATCTTCATCGACTGTGCCGAGCGCGACCATTCCATACGCATGGCCGACCGAATCCACGATGCGCGGCGCCTCGTAGGGCATGGTGACGTAGTCGTAGCAGTAGTCGCGCACCAGGCGACGCAGCGCGCGCTCCTGCATTTGCCCGGGCGCCGTGGCCGCGACCCAGCCGACGTTCGGCCTCGTCAAACAAGCTTCGAGCGCAACGATTTCCTGTGAATCGAACCGGCTCGATAGATCGAGCAACCCGCCGGCGGCCACTTCGCTGCGCAATGCTCGCCGGGCGTCGCGTGCACTCGAGGCGACTTCCACCTGCCAGCCGCGCGCATTGAATTGCGCGCTCAATTGAGCGTTGGCGTCACGTGTGATGTAAATCAAGTGCCGATTTGCGGGTTCCATTATTCAGACCTCTTATCGGTGAACGTGAAACACCTCGCGCAAGCGATGCGCCGGCGAGCGCTTACCTTGGTTCTCTACAACTCGAACGCCCCGCGCGGTCCTTTGCCGCAACTGGCACAAGCCCGCAATCGAATTATTAATAGCAATTGCCGTGTGGTCGGCTGATCGATCGATTTGAAACTGTTCCAACAGCTTACTCTACGACCCGCCGCTTCAGGCAGCGCATCTGCCGTAAGAATTGAAACAGCGCACACCAGCGAGGCGCGGAGCCGGTTCGCGAGGATCTGCATGGCGCATCTAAACGCACATCCGTGGCGGTTTCGCTACAGCGAAATTAAAACGAAGAATCGTGCCGAAGCGGCGCTTTCTTATCCGCCGTTTCAGTGCTGAAACGATTTTTGGCTCTTGGTCCGAATCCGGTACGGACGATTTCCGCCGATGCCAATCTCAGCAAGGCTTTCACGCCCATGGCACACCTTTCGCATTATCTCCGTGCAACTCGGAGAGACGCCATGCCATTCGTTCACCCGCTTTCGTTCGGCTCGCGCACAGCGATCGCAGCGCTAGGCATTGCGCTGGCGGCACTCGCTGCGCCCGGCCAAAGCCATGCCGACTCGCTTGGCGACGCGCCTGCGATCGGTCAAGCGACGTTCTTCGTGGATGGCGCGTGGGCCGCGCCGGCAGCGTTCGCGCACCGGGCCGCTATCGCAGCCGATTGGACGGTCGCCCCGCGCTTCACGATCGACACCGCGACAGCGGATGGGATCGACGAGCCGGCTCCGTCAGCGAGCCAAGCAGCGAGCGCGGATGCCGAAGCGCCCATCGCCGGCGCAACGGCACTCGACGATCGCGTACTGGCCCGTCAGCGCGGCACGGGCCCGGGCCTGATGACGGTGGCCGCATCCATGCAAGCGCTGCAGAGCGCGCAGTCGGTCACGCTTTGGGACGAGATCGCGCCGCCGGCGCCCATGCCCGTCCCCGCGGACTCGGCACATTCGGCCCAAAGCAATGCCGTCAGTTATTACCGCCAGTAGCCAGTAGCCACGAGCCGACGCTCACCTTTGCCGGAGCACCCGACATGACCTTCACCCTCCTCGTCACGAAGCGGTACCTCGCACAAGCAGCGCTGCTGCCGAGCGTCGTAGCGCTACTCGCGGCGGCCTCGCCCAACGGCTTCGCTCAGCAAAGCAGCAGCCCCGGCGACATCGTCGTCGAGCGCGAAGTCATGCCGCGCGACGCGTTCCGCGCGCTGCCTCGTGACGAGAATCCGATCGCGGTCAAAGCGACGACCTTCCCGGCGCCCGCCTTCGATTCGACGGTCGGCGCGCTGGTGTCCGACGCGGATCTCACGCAAATGCACGGCTCGCAGGGAATAGCGGGCGCAGGCACCGGCGGCAGCACGGCCAGCCTGCAAGCGTTGACGAAGATCCTCGGCGGCTCGGCGACGGGCAGCAATGTGGCGATGGGCCCGGGCGGGATCGCGCCGGCCACGACGGGCGTCGGCGGCACGGTCTCGCTATCCGTCACGGGCGCCCTTGCGCCGCTCGGTTCCGCCCTTGCCGGACTGGGAGGACTCAAATGAACCCGTTCCTCGCCCCCCACCGCAAGTTCGCGGCGGCCTCGTTCATCGTCTGCTTCGCCACCCTCGCCCCGCCGGCGTGCGCATGGGCGCAAACGGTGCCGCGCGTAACCGGTGACGCCACGATCGCAACGGGCGCGTTCGCCGGTGCCAACGGCGTCGTAGGTGTGAACGAAGCGGCAGGGCTGAACAACGTCCAAAGCAATCAAGCGGCGATCGTCACCGCGCCGAACGGCGCCGTCGATACGAGCGCCGTCCAAAGCGCCCAAGCCCGCGCACGCATCCCTAGCGCGCAGGCCAGCATCGAAGCCGGCGCCTTATCGAACGTGTCCGGCGTGGCGATGGTGAACCAAGCGGCGGGCGCGGCCAATCTCCAACGCAACAGCGTCGTGATCGGCGCTGCCGCGGCGGGAGTGGAGAGCGTTTCGGACAGCGAGCTGTCCGCGGCCTCTCCCAAGCAAGGACGTGTGGATGTATCGGCGATGGCTCATGGCGAGCGCGCGGTGCGCATCGGCAACGATGTGCTCAAGAACGCGAGCGGCATCGCGCAAATCAACCAGACGGCCGGCGCCGGTAACGCCACGGCGAACAGTTTCGTGCTCCGTCCCCCGGCGGGCACTTTTTTCTAACGCAGCACCTCTTCTCATCGGAGCGACATCATGAAGCACACACTCATCGCAGCGGCAGTGCTGGTAGCAGCGTCGGGCACCGCATTCGCACATAACGTCAAAGACCCGTATATCTTCAATGCGACAAGCGTCGCGCAAAACGTCGGCATCGACGGCTTCGTGCGCCTGTTCGGCTGCGTCACGGTATCGAGTACGGTCGGCGCCGTCGTCAACAATACCCAGATGGCCATGTCGAACGCGACGCTCGACCCGACCGCGCAAAGCTATACGATGGGATCGGTCACGACCACATTCAACAATAACTACAGTTCGGTGAAGGGCGGCGGCTATTCGGTCGGCTCGAGCAAGAGCAGCGAATCGGGCTCGGCGGCGTTCGCGCAGGCTTTCGGCGAATCGTCGGCCTATGCGTATAAGAACCAAAGCAGCGCCGTCTCGGGCGGCGGCTACGAATACAGCAACCAAAAATCGAGCAGCGCCAGCAGTGAAGCGCATACGTCGCAAGACGCAAGCGCCTCGTTGACCGCTAGCGGCTCGCTGACCGCCGGCTATACCTACAGCTCGGACAAGGACCACCATCGCGACGATCGGAGCGGCAGCGGCAGCCTCAGTGCGAACGGCAGCCTCAACCTGAACGCATTCCAAAGCGGCGCAGCCGATACCTACTCTTCGTCGAACAGCAAGAGCGCGAATAGCGGCTCGGGCCAGGGCGCGGCGTGGAAGTTCCACGCCGACCAAGGTTCGGGCGGCCAAGCGTTCGCGGAACAGTCTGCCGGTGCCGTGGCCTGGAGCAAGTCGGAGGACAAGAGCCATTCGGCCACATGGGCCTACGCCAACTCGAAAGACACGACGAACGTGACCGTGACCGGTTCGGTGACGAACTACATCAACACGCAAACGCCCGGTAACCTGACGGCCACGACAGGCACCGGCGCGGGCAGCGGCGCATCCGGCAACATCGGCATGAACGTGGCCGAAGGTGTCGACAATACGCAAAGCAACGATGCCTCGCTGGCTTCGGTCGATCAAGGCAATGTGTTCGGCAACGCACAGATCTTCAATCGGCAATCGTCCGGTGGAAATGCGACGATCAACAACTTCATGCTCAACGCTTCGCTGGGCGACGGCTCTCTCAGCGGCGTGTCCGGCAATGTAGGCGTGAACATCGCAGCGGGCGTCGCCAACGTGCAGAACAATAGCCTGGCCGCATCCACGACGAACCTGAAGGACGGCGCGCAACCGCTCGCCGTCGCGATGATCGCCACCGACGACAACGGCCAATCGGCGACCCTCTCCTTCCAGGGTTCGATCAGCGGCACCGCGATGATCGGCGCCAATGCGCTGCAAAACGCGACCGGCAACATCGGCGTCAACATCGCCGGTGGCGCGGGCAACTTGCAACACAACGGCCTCGCGATCGCGGCGACGAACATCACCGGCCATTGAGCGCTGCTGCAGACGGCTAGCGGAAACGCGCACAGCTACGCCGTCGTCGGTCCGAGCGCTCACGCATACCGGCCGCTTATCGAGCGGTCGGTATGCGCCTTTTCAGGGGGAATGCAGCATGTCCACCCATGCCCGGTACGCGGCATGGCGAACAGTCGCCGCGCTGGCTTGCGCCGCGATATGTGCGCCAAGCAACGCGCAATCGACCATCGATACGTCTAACCTGGCCGGCGTGCCACTCATCAAGGCGGTGCGCTCCATGCGGGATATCCGGTACGGCCACATCGTCGGTCAGCGCTACGACTATAGCTGCGGCTCGGCCGCGCTCGCGACGCTGCTCAAGTACGGCTATGGGATCGACATCCCCGAGCCGGAGTTGATTCGCCGCATGATGGCGTTCTCGTCGCCGGAAGTCGTCGTCAAGAACGGCTTCTCGATGCTCGACATGAAGCACTTCGTCGAAACGATCGGTCTTCGCGGCCGTGGTTTTCGCGTGAACCTCGACGCGCTCTATCACTTGAGCATTCCTGTGCTCGTGCTGATGAACATCGGCGGCTACGAGCACTTCGTCATCGTCAAGCATGCCGAGAACGGACGCGTGTTCATCGCCGATCCGGCGCTCGGCAATCGCATCGTGCTCGACCAGGATTTCGTCGCGAGCTGGAACGGGCTCGTGTTCGCGGTCCTCGGCCAGCCGTTCAGGGAGGATTCCCCGCTGTTGCAGGACAACGTGTCGCTGGCTTTGAAGCTGCGCGAGCGAGCGCTCGACGCAAGCAAGGCCGCGACGCCCTTCGTGGATTACGGATTGTCTAAGGCAGACTGGTTCTGAAGCCCCATGAAGCTTCTTCTCGCTACACCGCTCGAACTCGCGCTCGCGCTCGCCGCGTGCGGCCTGATCAGCAGTCCCCATGCCGCCGAACGGCTCGCCGCGCCGCCCGAGTTTCTATCGGCTCAGGCCGCAAGCGCCATCGGCGGCGCTCAGTGGCAGGCCGTCGACGACGACGTGCTGTCGCACCAAACCGGCAAGGCGCCGGGCGCCGAAATGGTTTCGGGCCTCGTGCTCGACATCATGTCGCAATGGCAGATGCCGAACGGCGGCACGGCTACCGCCCACGGCAACCTCACCGTTTCCACTAATGCGGACAACTCGCTTTCGGCTCAAGTGTCGACGTCGGCGCAAGCGAGCGACGGCGGCGGCCACGGCAATCATTACGGTAACGGTAACGGCCAAGGCAACGCTTCGTCCAACGTCGGCGCCACGGTGACTGCACCGACGGGCACGGGCGCGAACCCGCAAGCAAGCGCCACGGGCGGCCAAAACGTCTCGATCAACGGTATGTCGCAAATCACGCAAGTCGCCGGCGACCACAACACGAGTTCGAACTCGGCCGTCATCGACTTCAGCGGATCGACGCCGACGACGCCCGCCGCCAGCACGAACAGCACAAGCGCCGCGGCGACAAGCGGGTCCGGCAACGTGAAGGCATCGGTGTCGTTCGGCGACGGTGGCGTGGCGCTCACGCTGCAAACGCCTTCCGGCGTCGCAAGCCAGACGATCTCGCCCGCGACCGCTCAGGGCCGCGGATCCATCGCGCAATGGGTCCAGGTGACCGGCAACGCGCAGGCGGTCGTCAATCGATTGCAGTTGAGCGTCCAAACGCAAGCGATATCGGGCGCCACGCTGCGGCAATTGGGCGTGCTGCAAGCCATGCAGAACGCGGCGCTGCTCAGACGCTGAGATCAGCGGCGCACCGGCGCGTCCGCTAGCGGCCGCGCGAGGTCGGGAACAAGGGAGGTTGGGGGCAAGACGTTAAAGGCAAGGGGCAAGACAGAGAAGGCAATCGATATAGACCGACAAGGGAGGCAGCGACCAGCGAGTCGACTCCCATGCCGCGGCAAGACCCGGGGGAACAACAATGTCCAAGATGTTATCGAAGGAGGCGCTTCGTGCGCGGCAGCAGGCCGGCCGCGCGGGACGCGCGATCATTCCGGCGGCGGTACTCGCGCTCGGGCTGCCGCATGGCGCATCGGCCCAGGCGCTCGGGCAGCAATCCATCGACGTGCGCCTGACCACGCTCATGCGTGTCGTCGACGAGCAGCAGCGCCAGATCCAATCACTGGAAGCGCAAGTGACGAAGCTCGAAATGGCGGAGCGCGGCCGCGGTCTCGTAGGCACGGCAGGCAGCGACGGGTCCACCGTACCGCCGCCGGGTGCCGACGGCCTACCCGTCCCGCTGCAGCCGCTCGGGCAGATCGCCCAAGTAGCACCCGGCTCGGCCGGACCCACGAGCGGCGGTTCGACGGCAACGGGCGTGCCGACCACCCCGGCGATTCCCGAGCCGGCCGGCGCAGGAGGCAGCGCGATCGGCACGACGCAAAAAGCCGCGCAACCGGCGCGCACCGAGGCGGAAAACGCCGTCGTGCAGCGCGAGCACGCGCCGCTGTTCGATCGCAAGCTCACGCTGGACTGGGGCATCAGCGATACCTACTACGATCGACGCCAATTACAGCTGTCGGGCTTCCTCGCACTCGATGCGATCTTCCTCGGCAACATCAATCTGGGCGAAACAAAATCGCACCAGGTCATGGCCGATCTCGACACGCGCTACGGCCTCACCGATCGCATCAGCTTCGATGTCGACGTGCCCTACGTCTATCGCCACAGCAATTTCATCGTCGGCGGCGCAGGCGGTGCATCGAGTGCACTGTCCGATGCGTCGGGCAACTCAAGTGCGATCGGCGACGTCAACTTCGGCGTGTACTACCAGTTGCTCAAGGAAAGCGGGAACTGGCCCGACGTCGTCGGCAGCGTGCGCGTGAAAGCCCCGACGGGCACATCGCCGTTCGGCATCAAGCTCGTCGAGGTCGATCCGAACAATACGAGCCTCGTCGCCCCGACTAAGCTGCCGACCGGCACCGGTTTTTGGAACGTCACCGCCGGCGTCTCGGTATTGAAGACGTACGACCCGGTCGTGCTGTTCGGCAGCCTCTCGTACACCTACAACCTCGCACGCTCGTTCTCGGACATCTCGTCCGTGCAAGGCCAAGCCGCGCCGGCGAAGGTCAAACTCGGCGACATCATTCAATGGGGCGCGGGCGTCGCGCTGGCCTTTTCGGAGAAAGATTCGGCCAGCGTCTCGTACACGATGGCGATCGAGCCCGCGAGCAAGACGCAAGCGCCCGGCCAGGGCTGGCAAAAGGTCCCCGGCAGCGAGACGATGGCCGCCGCCGTGAATTTCGGTTTGAACCACGTGGTGAACAAGCACCTGACGATCAACGGATCGGTGTCGATCGGGCTCACGCCCGATGCGCCGAACTTCGTCGTCGGCGTGCGGTTCCCCTACACCTTCTGATGCTTGACCATACGGGGGCATCGTGCACGACACATCCCATCTGACATCCGTCGGCCCAGCCGGCGCCAGTGCGCCGCCCCTGTCGCTCGCGCATTGCAGGCAAAGCGGGCAGCAGGAACGAGAGCCGGCGCAGCGCCTGCTCGTCTATCTGACTCGCTCGCCCGAGGACGCGCTGATCGACTACCTCAAAGGCCAGGGCTGGCAAGTGTCGATCGCGCGCACGCCTACCGATTGCGCGCGCGTCATTCGCCCCGAGGTGCCGTACGCCGGCATCGTCGATCTATCGCGTTTCAACGCCCGCGAACTCGCCGCGCTCGAAACGAGCTTGCGCCAGCCGCTGATCGGCTGGGTGGCTTTGGCGAGCCCCGATCGGCTCGACGAGCCCGATCTGCGCCGCTTGATTCGCAACTACTGTTTCGACTATCTGAAACTGCCCGCGGCCGCGCCCGCTGTCGATTATCTGCTGGGCCACGCGTTCGGTATGGTGACGCTCAGCGATCTCGATCTCATGGCCGGCATGGCGAGCGCGGGCGACGACGAAATGGTGGGAACCTGCGACTCGATGCAACTGTTGTTCCGCACGATACGCAAGGTGGCGAATACGAACGCGGCCGTGTTCATCGCGGGAGAATCGGGCACGGGTAAAGAGTTGACCGCGGTGGCGATCCACGAACGCTCGCCGCGGCGCAAAGAGCCGTTCGTCGCGATCAACTGCGGTGCCATCCCGCATCACTTGCTGCAATCGGAGCTGTTCGGCTACGAGCGCGGCGCGTTCACGGGCGCCAACCAACGCAAGATCGGGCGGATCGAAGCCGCGCATGGGGGCACCTTGTTCCTAGACGAGATCGGCGACTTGCCGTTGGAAAGCCAAGCGACCCTGCTGCGCTTTCTACAGGAAGGCAAGATCGAGCGGCTTGGCGGACGCGAATCGATCGCCGTCGACGTGCGCGTGGTTTCGGCTACCCACGTCGATCTGGAGAGCGCGATGCGCGACGGACGTTTCCGTGCGGACCTGTTCCATCGCCTATGCGTGCTGCGCATCGACGAGCCCCCGCTGCGCGCGCGCGGCAAGGACATCGAGATCTTGGCGCACCACATCTTGCACAAGTTCAAGACCGACAGCGCGCGCCGAATTCGCGGCTTCGCACCGTCGGCGATCGAAGCGATGCACAAGTACAACTGGCCGGGCAACGTGCGGGAACTCATCAATCGCATCCGGCGCGCGATCGTGATGGCGGAGGGCAAGCTGATCGGAGCGGAGGATCTCGACCTGGCGCAGTTCACGCGACAGGAGACGATGACGCTCGCGCAAGCGCGCGAGACGTCCGAAAAGCGGGCCATCGAGGCCGCGTTGCTGCGGCATCGTCATCGGCTCAACGAGGCGGCGATGGACTTGGGCATCTCGCGCGTGACGCTGTATCGGTTGATGGGTTCGCACCGGCTGCGGGATCCGGCGGCCTCCGAAGAAAAAGCGGGCGACGCGGACGAATCGAGATTTGTCGGCGACGGAACCGCGGCAAGCGAGTGACGGAGAAACGACGATGCGGTAGCGACGCATTGACGACACCGTGACGGTGGCGGCGGTCGCGTAAAATCGGCGGTTCGATTCCACCGCTGACTCGCGCCTCACCGCGCTCGAATATGACGACACTGACGATCATCGTCGCCCGCGCCCGCAACGGCGTGATCGGCCGCGACAACCAACTACCGTGGCATTTGCCCGAGGATCTCGGCTTTTTCAAACGCACGACGATGGGCGCGCCCATCATCATGGGACGCAAGACGCACGAGTCGATCGGCCGCCCGCTGCCGGGGCGCCGCAATATCGTGGTGACGCGGGATGCGGCGCGAACGTTCGAAGGATGCGAGATGGCCACGAGCATCGCCGAGGCGCTGGCATTGGCCGCCAAGGACGATGCGCCCGAGGCGTTCCTGATCGGCGGCACGCAGCTTTATGCCGAAGGCATCGGCCGCGCGGATAAGCTGGTCATCACCGAAATCGATGCGGACGTCGAAGGCGATGCGACCTTTCCCGCACCCGATCCGGCGCAATGGGAAGTTGTTTCGCGCGAATCGCATCAAGCGGAAGCGTTCAACTACGCTCGTGTCGTTTATCGCCGGATTGGCCGGGCATCGTCTTGATAGCGATCGATGCCGCTCAGTAACCGGTGGCGCTCGGCAGCCCCGGGCGCTCGCGAAGGCGAACCGGGCGCCTAAAAAAAGCGCCGCTGGGAAGCGGCGCGCGCGTTCGTATCGGCCGGGACGCGAGCCCCGCCACCGGATGCGGTTACTGCCCGGCGATCGTCATCCGCTCGATCAGCACCGAACCGGTCTGCTTCGTGCCGCGTACGAGCGAATCCGCACCGATCGCCACGATGTGATGGAACATCTCCTGCAGCGTGCCCGCGATGGTGATCTCTTCCACCGGGTACTGAATCTCGCCGTTCTCCACCCAGAACCCCGACGCGCCGCGTGAATAATCGCCGGTCACGTAGTTGACGCCCTGCCCCATCAACTCGGTCAAGAGCAACCCCGTCCCCAGCTTTTTGAGCATCGCCTTGAAGTCGTCCTCCGGCCGGGTTTCGCTGCTGGTCAACGTGAGATTGTGCGAGCCGCCCGCATTACCGGTGGTCTTCATACCGAGCTTCCGGGCCGAATAGGTCGACAGGAAATAACCCTCGACGACGCCATCCTTCACGACCGAACGCTGCTTCGTCCGCACGCCCTCTTCGTCGAACGGCGCGCTGCCCATGGCACGGGCCACGTGCGGATCTTCCACGATTTGAATATGCGGCGAGAACACGCTCTTGCCGAGACTATCGACGAGGAACGACGTTTTCCGATACAGCGCGCCGCCGCTTGTCGCTTGCACGAACGCACCGAGCAAGCCGGCCGCGAGCGGCGCTTCGAACAGGACGGGCACCTTGCGCGTATCGAGCCGGCGGGCACCGAGCCGCGCCAGCGCGCGTTCGGCTGCGTAGCGGCCGATTGCCTCGGGATTGGCCAGCGCCTGCGCACTGCGCTTGGACGAATACCAATCGTCGCGCTGCATGTTGCGGCCGCTGCCGGCAATGGGCGCGCACGCCACGTAGTGACGCGAATACGGATAACCGGCCAAGAAGCCGCGCGTGGTGGCAAGGACGAACTGCGAATGCTGCGCCGACACGCTCGCGCCTTCCGAATTGCGGATCTGCGGATCGGTGGCGAACGCGGCATCCTCGGCGCGGCGGGCGATTTCGACGGCCTCGTCCGCCGACAAATGCCACGGATGATACAGATCGAGGTCGCGAGGATTCGTCTCCAACAACTCGGCTTCGGCCAGCCCCGCGCAATCGTCGTCGGCCGTAAACCTAGCGATGTTGTAGGCCGCGGCCACCGTATCGCGCAGCGCCTCTTTCGAGAAATCCGACGTGCTCGCATTGCCGCGCTTGGCGCCGATGAAGACGGTGACGCCCACCATCTTGTCACGGTTGTGTTCGATCGTTTCGACCTCGCCGCGCCGCACGGACACCGACAATCCGTCGCCCTCGGAGATTTCCGTGGCCGCATCGGTGGCGCCGAGCGACTTGGCGTGCTTGAGAATGTCGGATGCGATTTCCTTCAATTCATCTTGGGTGTGCGGGAAAAAGCGTTGTGAGGTTTCCGTATCCGCTGCCATCTTGAGTGCCGTCCGGTGAAGAGCTGTCTGTTGAGCACGGCTCGGGCTCGCCGCCGACGGATCCGCCCGTCAGCGCACGCCCGATCGTTCGCATCCCGCGATCATAGCAAGGCTTGAGCGGATGGTCGCGACACGAAGCCCAACTCAGCGTAAAACAACTGCACGGGCCGGCGAACGCGGGGAGCCGAGGGCCCGCTGCCGCACGGGGCGGATCGCCGTGCGCGCAGGCTACAATACGGCCTATGACACGCAAAACCCGTATCCAACCGATCGAACACGCCGGTTCGGCCGAGCAAGAATTCGCCGACGAGCGCCCCAGCAAATCGCACCTGAAGCGCGAAATGCACGCGCTGCAGGCCCTGGGCGTCGATCTCATCGAACTGCCGAAGGACGCCTTGAAGCGCATGCCAATGCCCGAAGATCTGGCCGACGCGGTGCGCGACGCGCGCCGCATTACCGATCACGAAGGCAAACGCCGCCAAGTCCAATACGTCGGGCGCGTCATGCGCTCGCTGGCGGAAGAGCAAATCGCCGCGCTGCGAACGGCGCTCGACACGCATCGCGGCGTGAACAAAGCGGAAACCGCCAAGCTGCATTGGATCGAGCGCACGCGCGAACGGTTGCTGGCTGACGACGACGCCTTCACCGCGTTTTTGCGCGAACACCCCGGCGCCGATGCCCAGGAGGGCCGTACGCTGATCCGCAACGCGCGCAAGGAGGCGCAGCAGAGCAAGCCGCCTCGTTATTTCCGCGAGTTGTTCCAATGGATCAAAACCGCCGGCAAGGCGGAGAGCCCGGACGACGACGACGCGACGGACCACGACGATGACGAAACCGACGCGTAGCCACCCCGACGAGGTCGTCATCGGTCTCGTCTCGATCAGCGACCGAGCCTCGCAAGGCGTCTACGAAGACAAGGGCCTGCCCGCGCTCGAAACCTGGCTCGGTCAGGCATTGGCGTCCCCCTGGCGGGTAGAAAAGCGGCTCATCGCCGACGAGCCCGAACAGATTTCAGCCACGCTGATCGAACTCGTCGATACGCAGGGCTGCGATCTGGTACTGACGACAGGCGGCACCGGCCCGGCGCGACGCGACGTCACCCCCGAGGCGACGCTAGCGGTGGGGACAAAGGAAATGCCCGGTTTCGGCGAGCAAATGCGGCAAATCAGCCTTAATTTCGTGCCGACGGCGATTCTTTCACGCCAAGTGGCCGTGATCCGCGAGACGGCCGGCCATGCGGCGCTGATCATCAATTTGCCGGGCCAACCGAAGTCGATACAAGAAACGCTGGAAGGATTGCGCGACGAAACGGGTGCCGTGAAGGTGCCGGGCATCTTCGCGGCGGTGCCGTATTGCATCGATTTGATCGGCGGGCCGTACGTCACGACGAACGACCCGATCGTGGCGGCGTTCCGGCCGAAGCAGGCCCGGCGGGTGTCTTCCGCACGAACGCCCGATTGAAGCCCCGGCTTCCAACGATCGATCGTGCTTAGTCAGCGATCTTGAGCGAGTTGCCTTCGACGGGCCCCGTGCTCGGCGCGACGAGGAAGTGCTGCCGGTAGTACTTCAGTTCGTCGATGGACTCGTGAATATCGGCCAATGCCGTGTGCATCGCGCGCTTTTGGAAACCTTTGTAAATCGCCGGCTGCCAGCGGCGGCACAGTTCCTTGAGCGTGCTGACGTCGAGATTGCGGTAGTGGAAAAACCGCTCGAGATCGGGCATCCAACGCGCCATGAAGCGGCGGTCCTGGCAGATGGAGTTGCCGCACATCGGGGATTTGCCGGGCGGCACGTAATTGCCGAGGAAGGTGCGAATCTGCTCGGCCGCATCCGCCTCCGTGACCGTCGAAGCACGCACGCGTTCGATGAGCCCTGAGCGTCCGTGCGTGTTCTTGTTCCAATCGTCCATCTTGTCGAGCGTTTCGTCGCTCTGGTGGATGGCGAGCACGGGGCCCTCGACCACCTTTTCGAGCGTCGAGTTCGTCACCACCACCGCGATTTCGATGATGCGATCGGTGTCGGGCTCGAGCCCCGTCATCTCCATATCGAGCCAAACGAGGTTCATCTCGCTGCGCGCGAGCGTCGGCTCGCCGACGGGTTCGAGTAAGTCAGTCATGAAAGCAATCCGGTGATGGGTACAAAAGAAGCAACGTTTGAAACCGCTTGGCGCGGGATGCGCGGGATCGGCACCTTCGCCCGGCCCCGCGAAACTTTATAATTCTCGCATAGATAACTTGGACGTCCCGATGCCCGCACTCGACTTCACCGTTCTGTTCACCGTCATGGTGGTCGCGATGGTCGCCACGAAATTGTGGCTGGCCTCGCGGCAAATCCGCTTCGTGGCGGCACGCAGGGAGGCGGTACCACGGCAGTTCGCCGATACGATCCCGCTTGCGGCCCATCGACGCGCGGCCGATTACACCGTCGTGCGCACCCGCTTATCGATGCTCGAAATCGTCGTCGGGGCCGCCGTGCTGATCGCGCTGACCCTGCTGGGCGGCGTCCAGGCGCTCCATCGTGCACTGAGCGGATGGCTCGGCGAAGGTTATGGGGGCCAAATCGCGCTCGTCACAGCGGTAGCGGTAATCACGAGCGCGATCGATTTGCCGTTCGACTACTACCGCCAGTTCGTGGTGGAGGAACGATTCGGCTTCAACCGGATGACGCGTACGATTTTCTTTGCGGATCTGGCCAAAGGCACCGCGCTCGGCGCCGCTTTCGGGCTACCGCTGCTGTTCGTCGTGCTGTGGCTGATGGACCGGGCCGGCGGCCTGTGGTGGGTGTGGGCATGGGCGGTCACGGTCGGCTTCCAATTGCTCGTGCGCGTCCTGTATCCGACGCTGATCGCGCCGCTGTTCAACAAGTTCGAGCCGCTCACCGACGAAGCACTCTCCCATCGGATCGAAGCGCTGATGAAACGCTGCGGGTTTGCGGCCAAAGGCTTGTTCGTGATGGACGGCAGCCGCCGTTCCGCGCACGGCAACGCCTACTTCACGGGCTTCGGCGCCAGCAAGCGGATAGTCTTTTTCGATACCCTGCTGGCGCGGCTGACGGGCAGCGAAATCGAAGCGGTACTGGCGCACGAACTGGGCCATTTCAAGCATCGCCACGTGACCAAGGGCATGCTCCTGACGTTCGTCATCAGCTTGGGCCTGTTTGCACTGCTCGGCTGGTTGAGCGGGCAAACATGGTTCTACGAAGGGCTCGGCGTGCGGCCGTCGATGACAGGCAGCAACGACGCGATCGCACTGGTCCTGTTCTTCCTGGCGCTGCCCGCGTTCATGTTTTTCGTCACCCCGCTCGGCAGCCTGACCTCGCGCAAACACGAATTCGAGGCGGACGCCTTCGCGGCCAGCCAAACCGATGCGCGCGAGCTCGTTAGCGCGCTCGTCAAACTTTACGAAGACAACGCCTCCACCTTGACGCCCGATCCCGTTTACACGGCGTTCTACTACTCGCATCCGCCCGCCTCGCAGCGGATCGAACGGCTGCTGCCGCACGCATGAGCTCGCGCACCGTCAAACCCGGCAAACCGGGCAAGCGCGCCGGCGCCACGTGCTCGCACGGGCTCGTCATCGCCGCCCACGGCCGCCACTACCTCGTCGCGCCCGAGCACGAGCCGCAAACGCTGCTGCAGTGTTTTCCGCGCGGCAAGAAGAGCGAAGTGGCGGTTGGCGATCGCGTGGTTTATGAACCGACGTCGGCCGATCAAGGCGTCATCGTCGAAATCGGCGAACGCCGCAACTTACTCTATCGGTCCGATCAATTCAAATCGAAGCTGTTCGCGGCCAACCTCGATCAATTGCTGATCGTGCTGGCCACCGAGCCGCATTTCAGCGAAGACCTGCTGGGTCGAGCGCTGGTGGCGGCCGAGGCCAACGAACTGCGGCCGTTGATCGTCCTGAACAAGACCGACGTCACGGCGGCGCTGCCCGCCGCCCGGAAGCGCCTCGCGCCCTACCGTGCGCTCGGCTACGACGTGTTGGAATTGTCGATCAGAACGCGCCCGGAGGATGCACGCGCGGCGTTGAGCGAACGGCTGCGCGATCATGCGACGCTGCTGCTCGGCCAATCGGGGATGGGCAAGTCGACGCTGGTCAACTTGATCGTTCCGAACGCGGACGTCGCCACGCGCGAAATCTCTACAGCGCTGAACAGCGGCCGCCATACGACGACGTTCACACGGCTTTACCCGCTGCCCGACGGCGGCGCGCTGATCGATTCCCCCGGTTTTCAGGAGTTCGGCCTGCATCATCTGACGGAAGGGACGCTCGAGCGCGCCTTCCCCGAGTTCCGTCCGCTTCTGGCCGACTGCCGGTTCTACAATTGTCATCACCTGCACGAGCCCGGCTGCGCGATTCTCGCGGCGTTGGCCGACGGCCGTGTCGCGCGGGAACGGCACGCGCTGTATGCTCAACTCGTGCACGAAGCCAGCCAGGTCGTCAGATAGATAGCCTTGGGCGCGGCACGATCCGCCGATCCGCTGATTTGCTCGATGACTCGCACCCGCCGCCCATGCTCAAGCTCACCCTCGCACCGAATCCCGTCATCGGCCAACATTGGGTGAACGTGCTCGCGGCGGCGGGAATCGATTGCGAACTGCATAACCGTTACTTGAACGGTGCGCTGGGCGAGATTCCGGCGGACCAATGCGCACCGGAACTGTGGCTCGTGGACGAGCGCGACGAACTGCTAGCAAGACGAATCTTGGCGGCGGCGCAAAATGGCCCGCCGGCAGGGGCTGCGTCGTGGCGGTGCAACGCCTGCGGCGAGACGCTGGAAGCGCAATTCACCGCGTGTTGGCGCTGCGGGTCCTGGCGCGAGGAAAATTAAAAGCGACGGCGTGAAATCGGTGCCGGCGCGTTAGCCTAGCCACACGGCGATGGTCAACATCAGCAGCAAGATCATCCACAAGATCACGGCCCGCCAGACGAGGCCGACGGCCGATTGCAGCGTGCGTGGCGTGCAATCGTCGCCGACCGTCAGCGGCCCGCCATCCGTAGCGCCAAGCGCATCGAGGCTTGAGGGCTCGGCCAAGGGCCCGGCAAGACGCGCACCGAGTGCGCCGCTGCCGGCGGCGAGTAGCACGCCGTCGTTGGCGTCCGGCCATTGCCGAGCGTGATTGCGCCAGGCATAGATGGCATCCTCGAAGTTGCCGACGATCGCGAAGCCGAGCGCCGTCAGGCGCGACGGCAGCCAATCGATGATGAAAAACGCATTGCGGGCAAACACGCCGAACGCGGCAGTACGATCCCCTGCGGATATCCTCCAGCTGCGCGCCAAGTATTCCGAGATTCGGTACAGCACGGCGCCCGCCGGACCGATCGGAACGAGGAACCAGAAGAACACGCCGAACACGTGCCGATGCGATGCAACGACGGCGTGGATCAGCGTATGGCGCACGATCTCGCCGATAGGCATATCGATCGTCTCCATGCCCGTCCATTCGGCCAAGATTTCCCGAGCGCGCGGCACGTCGTCATTATTGAGCGCGAGGTGAATATCGGTGAAGTAATGGCTGAACTGTCGAAACCCGAGCGTGAAATATACGATGACGACGTTCCAGAGGAACGCCAGCACGAAACTGATTCGATAAAGGACGTAATAGATTGCCGCGACGGCAAGCGTCCAGGGCAGCACGACGACGAGCCAGGCGAGCATGCCGTGCTTTCTCTTGCCGGCGTCGAAACCTTGCGCAGCCGATTCCGCATGGTATTGCAGCAACGCGAAGATAGGGTTGCTCTGCGAGAGCGCGCGTAGCTGTTCGATGACAAGGGCCAACAATACGGAGAAAAAGGTCATGCGAGGAGCCGTGGCAATTCGAGTTTGTTCGTATGTCGCGTAACGATAGCACAGGGCGCCGCGCCCGAATGTGATCGTCTGAGCTCAACCGAGCGGTAAACGACAGCGGTGCAGCAGCGTCAGGCGGCGAGGAAGCGATAGAAATTGCGTAACATGCCGGCCGTTGCGCCCCAAATGAAATACTGGCCACCCGTGCCGGGACGCGGATACGGCATGGCGAAAAAACGACGCTCGCCCCCCTCCCAGCGCAGTAGCCGCACTTCGTGATTGGATGGATTCATCAGAAAAGGCAGCGGCACCTCGAAGATTTCAGCCACTTCGAGCGTGTCGGCTTGCACCGTAAATGGCGAATGGACAAGCCCGACGATCGGGGTGACACGGAATCCCGTCCCCGTCAGATATTCGGGCAGTGCACCGAGCACTTCGACTCGATCGGGGGCGAGCGCCACTTCCTCTTGCGCCTCGCGCAGCGCGGTCGCGATCGCGTCGGGATCGGACGGCTCGCGCCGGCCACCGGGGAAGCTGATTTGCCCGGCATGGTCGCTCAAATGATCGGCACGTTGTGTGAGGAGCACCGAAAGCTGGGCCTCGCGCACCACAAGCGGCACGAGCACCGCGGCCGCGCGCGGATCACCGCGCTCGGAAAACGTCTCGAAGGGCTCGGGCGCCCAGGCCAGCCGTTGAGCGAAACGCTCGCGCAGGCCGGCGGGAGTCAGCCGATACCCGGCGACGACAGGCAAATCGGAACCGGTGGTTTCGATCGGCAGGACTTCGGGTTCGAAGACAGGACGAATCAACGTAATGCTCGTGAAGTCATGGGCGGATAGTTGCCATTGTGACTCGGCCAACGCCAAACAAAAAAGCACCCGAACCGGGTGCTTTTTCTTGCCGCTTGCACGCTCAGGAAGCCGCGCGGTCCTTCGAGACCAGCTTTTCCTTGATCCGTGCCGACTTGCCCGAACGCTCGCGCAGGTAGTACAGCTTCGCGCGACGGACATCGCCACGACGCTTCACGACGATGCTGGCCAGCAACGGCGAGTACGTTTGGAACGTACGCTCGACGCCTTCGCCCGACGAAATCTTGCGGACGATGAACGACGAGTTCAGGCCACGGTTACGCTTCGCGATGACCACGCCTTCGTAGGCCTGGACGCGCTTGCGGCTACCTTCGACCACGTTCACGTTGACGATCACCGTATCGCCGGGGGCGAATTCGGGAATCGACTTGCCGGCGAGCACGCGCTCGATCTCTTCCTGCTCGAGTTTTTCAATCAGATTCATCACTGACTCCTTGTGCCATCTTGTCGGCGTTATGCCTGCCGTATGCCGAATCGGCCGTGTGGCGGGCCCCGATAGAGGATGGGTTCACATCTGACGCCGCTTACGCGACGCCGCTTACGCCTCGCGGGTGGACCGAAAACCTACTAGGAATTCGGTGCCGCTTTCGCTAGGCTTGCGAGCCATGCCTCATCGGCACGACTCAACATCTTGTTCCGCCGCGCACGCACGATCAGATCGGGCCGCTTGGCAAAGGTATTTCTCAGCGCCTCTTTGCGGCGCCATTGCTCGATTTCGGCATGGTGGCCGCCGAGCAGCACGTCGGGCACGCGCATGCCCTCATATTCTTCAGGGCGCGTGTAGTGGGGGCAATCGAGCAAGCCGCCCACAAAACTATCCTGCACCGCCGACTGGGCATCGCCGAGCACGCCCGGCAACTGCCGCACCACCGCGTCCATCAATGCCATAGCCGGCAATTCTCCGCCGGATAGCACGAAATCGCCGAGGCTGACTTCCTCGTCGACACAGCGATCGACAAGGCGTTGGTCGATCGCTTCGTAGCGGCCGCACAGCAATACGAGCCCGGGCTCGCTCGCAAAACGCATGACACGTTCGTGATCGAGCGGCGCGCCTTGCGGCGACATCATGACGACGCGCGTCGCGCTCACGCCTAGGGCTTCCTGCGCCGCCTTCGCTGCGCCGATCGCCGTTTCCAGCGGCTTGGCCAGCATGACCATGCCGGGCCCGCCACCATACGGACGATCGTCCACCGTCCGGTAATTGTCAGTCGTGAAATCGCGCGGATTCCACGTTCTCAAGCCGAACCGCCCTTGCTTGGCCGCTCGGCTCGTGATGCCCCACTCGGTAATCGCGCGGAACATCTCGGGAAAGAGCGTGACGACATCGAACTGCATCGCGCGCTCCCTGATGTGGACCATGCTCAATAATCGGCTTCCCAATCGACGACGATGCGTCTCGCCGCCTGGTCTACCGCTTTCACATACACGCCGACGAACGGAATCAACCGCTCGTCGCTGGCCGGCTGCCCGTCCTTGCCTTGCGACGGGTATTCGACACGAAGCACCGAATGCGCGCCGTTATCGATGAGATCGACGACGGCGCCGAGTGCGACACCCGCCTCGTTGACGACTTCCAGACCGATCAAGTCGACCCAATAGAATTCATCGGCCCCGAGCGAGGGAAAATCACTGCGGCGCACATGAACCCGCCAACCGCGCAACGCAAGCGCTTGATCGCGATCGGCGATGCCTTCCAACTGCGCGACGATGCTATCGCTGTGGACTTTCGCCGCCACGATGGGCGCGGATTTGATCTCGCGCCCCTTGACGAGCCACCAGCGTTTAGCGCTCGTCAACGCATCGCCGCCTTGAGCGGCACTTGCATGCGCGGCGACCTTCACCCAGCCTTTCAGGCCGTATGCATCGACGATCGCGCCGACTTCAACGGCATCGTCCGGCAGCGACTCCACCGGCTCGATGCTCGCCGACGCTTGACCCGCGGCAGCATCCGTCGCATTGCGCTCGACCGGCTTACGCGCGAATGCGCCAAACGACACAGGCGCACGGGACGCCGCTTTGGTGCGACCTGAGCCGCCCGAATCACGAACGGACATCGACAAACCTCACAGTTGCTCTACCACGCGCGGCCGCCTGCAAACCGGTGCCTGCAAACCGCGACTCGCGCGAAATGCAGCAAAGAAACGGCCGATCCTGCCGCAAACGCGATTAAGCAGCCGGTTGCGCTTTTTGCGCTTGCTTCACGAGACGCTCGACCGTCGGCGACAGTTGTGCGCCAACGCCTTGCCAGTACGTCAGACGATCTTGAGCGATACGCAGCGCTTCGCCCTTCGTGGCAACCGGGTTGTAGAAACCGACGCGCTCGATGAAACGGCCGTCGCGACGGTTACGCGAATCGGTTGCGACGATGTTGTAGAACGGGCGCTTCTTCGAGCCGCCACGTGCCAAGCGGATGATGACCATGCTGTAATCCTTGAAAACCGGGGGTTCGGAACCACTGAAACGCTCGATTATAGCGGGAAACTGAAACCATAACAAACACTTACCCGTTCGGCCGTGGGATATCGGCCACCCAATCGCCGTTCCACACGATGGCGGGGACGTACAATGCGCGCTCGGGCGAGCGTACGTGCGCTCGTTTTTTACCAAGAAGCCCTCCCAGAACTCCCGCATTACGCCGGTAAGCTCATGTCCACACGCGTTTCGTCCGCTTCTCCACGGTTTCGCTCTAAAACCCTCACCGCGTTGCTCGCCTTCTTGCTCGGCAGCATCGGAGCCCATCGCTTCTACCTTTACGGCTGGCGCGACCTATTCGGATGGGCTCACGTGCTCGGCATCGCGCTTGGCGTGCCCGGCGTCATGTTGCTCGAGGCCACGCAGCGTACTTCCGCGCTCGGGTGGGCACTCGCCCTACCCGGCGCCGTTTCCGTGCTGGCGGCGTTTCTTGCCGCGCTCGTCTACGGCCTTCGTCCCGATCAGAAATGGGACGCTCAGTTCAACGCGGAAAACACCCGCCACAGCCGGTCCGGTTGGGGTGTGGTGTTCGTCGTTATCTTTTCGCTGTTCATCGGCGCGCTGCTGCTCATGGCGGGTCTCGCCATCACGTTCCAGACCTACTTTGAATCGCAAGGCGGTTTGACGCACTCGCTCTCCGACTGACTGCGACGCCGGCCGTCTTCAGAAAAGGTTCAATTGCGGATTGCTGGGTTCGAGCGCGGCCGGTTTCTGGAAGTGCGACATATCGAGAATGCCGTGTCGCCGTGCGTTGAGCCCGAGCCGCTTCACGGCCTTGGCGAATCGCTGTTGGAGCAGGTCCGCCCATGCGCCCTCGCCCTTCATCCGATTGGCGAAGGACGCGTCGTAGTCCTTACCGCCTCTCATATCGCGTACGCGCGCCATCACGCGCTCCGCTCGCTGCGGGAAATGCGCGGCGAGCCAATCCTTGAAAAGCGGCGCCACCTCCCAGGGCAAGCGTAAAACAATGTAGCTGGCGCTCGTTGCGCCGGCCTCGGCACACGCCTCCAAGATCCGCTCCAGATCCGGCTCCGTCACGAACGGGATCACGGGGGCCACACTGACGCCGACCGGAATGCCCGCGTCGCTTAGTGCGCGGATGGTTCTGAGACGCCGTGCCGGCGTGGCCGCGCGCGGCTCCAGTGTCCGCGCGATTTGCGCGTCGAGCGTGGTAATCGTGACCGCTGCCATCACCTGCCCGCGCTCGGCCATTGGCGCGAGCAAATCGATATCCCGTTCGATCAGCGACGATTTCGTGATTGCGGCGAACGGATGGCCGAAATCATGCAGGATTTCAATTACCCGCCGCGTCAAACGCAGATCACGCTCGACCGGTTGATAGGCGTCGGTGTTCACCCCGAGCGCGATCGGCTCGGGCGTGTAGCCGCTTTTCGATAGCTCGCGTCGTAGCAACTCGGGCGCGTTGATTTTCGCGTAAATGCGGCTCTCGAAATCGAGCCCAGGGGACAGCCCCAGATAGCTGTGAGTGGGACGCGCAAAACAATATATGCACCCGTGTTCACAGCCACGGTAGGGGTTCAGCGATACGCTGAACGGGATGTCCGGCGATGCGTTACGCGTCAGAATGCTGCGCGCCCGCTCTTCGAAAACCTGAGTTTTAAGCGGAGGCAGTGGGTCGCCTTCTGCGCTTGACAGCCAGCCGTCATCGAACGCCGCTCGCTGATCGAGCTCGTAACGTCCTTGCAGATTCCTGACCGCCCCCCGCCCCTTGAGCGGCGCTGGCGGAGCAATGGGATATTCGGCATTCGGGTCGTCCATCGTACGCGTTGGCCGAGCGCAATGGCTCGAGCCGCCTCAAGTTCGAGATGTGGATGATACTTTTACTGTATGGATGTACAGCATGTCAAGCGATCCGGTAGGGCTAGCCCGATCGCATGTCCCGCATGCCCCGGCTGTCCGCACGGGTATTTGGCGCTAGGCGGGCGATAACCGGATATTGCGGCGGATCTCGTTCGGAAACAGAAGCCGGGGCGCCGAGGCCGGCGGCTAGCAACGTTGGAGGGGTTCGTCTCGAAGAGTCAGTGTCGGTTTATTCCGCTCACGGCCGATGTGAGCGTATTGTTCGACACCGCAAAGCAAAAACCCCCGAGAGCGCTAAGGCTGTCGGGGGTTTTCAGGTAAGGAGCCTGACGATTACCTACTTTCACACGGGCAATCCGCACTATCATCGGCGTGGAGTCGTTTCACGGTCCTGTTCGGGATGGGAAGGGGTGGTACCAACTCGCTATGGTCATCAGGCATGACTTGTTGCTGCGGCGGCTTCGTGGCCGCACAGCCAATCTGGGAAGAAGCATCGAGCCGTTGGGCTCGGTGTAATGAATTGGGTGGTGATTGTGTCGCACGGTGTTAGCTAGGTGCTAACACGCGAGTCAAACCTGGATTCGCCGCACCCCCTTCGGGGGCAAGACCAGAGTAAGCGCTAAAGCACTAACTCTGGTCGCGAAACACTCCGGTTATAGGATCAAGCCTTACGGGCAATTAGTATCAGTTAGCTCAATGCATTACTGCATGTACACACCCGACCTATCAACGTCCTGGTCTCGAACGACCCTTCAAGGGGATCAAGTCCCCGGGGATATCTCATCTTAAGGCGAGTTTCCCGCTTAGATGCTTTCAGCGGTTATCTCTTCCGAACATAGCTACCCGGCGATGCCACTGGCGTGACAACCGGTACACCAGAGGTTCGTCCACTCCGGTCCTCTCGTACTAGGAGCAGCCCCCTTCAAATATCCAACGCCCACGGCAGATAGGGACCAAACTGTCTCACGACGTTTTAAACCCAGCTCACGTACCTCTTTAAATGGCGAACAGCCATACCCTTGGGACCGGCTACAGCCCCAGGATGAGATGAGCCGACATCGAGGTGCCAAACACCGCCGTCGATATGAACTCTTGGGCGGTATCAGCCTGTTATCCCCAGAGTACCTTTTATCCGTTGAGCGATGGCCCTTCCATACAGAACCACCGGATCACTATGACCTGCTTTCGCACCTGCTCGACTTGTCGGTCTCGCAGTTAAGCACGCTTATGCCATTGCACTATCAGCACGATTTCCGACCGTACCTAGCGTACCTTCGTACTCCTCCGTTACACTTTGGGAGGAGACCGCCCCAGTCAAACTGCCTACCATGCACTGTCCCCGACCCGGATTACGGGCCTAGGTTAGAACCTCAAACAAACCAGGGTGGTATTTCAAGGACGGCTCCACCGAAACTAGCGTTCCGGTTTCATAGCCTCCCACCTATCCTACACAGATCGGTTCAAAGTCCAATGCAAAGCTACAGTAAAGGTTCATGGGGTCTTTCCGTCTAGCCGCGGGGAGATTGCATCATCACAAACACTTCAACTTCGCTGAGTCTCGGGAGGAGACAGTGTGGCCATCGTTACGCCATTCGTGCAGGTCGGAACTTACCCGACAAGGAATTTCGCTACCTTAGGACCGTTATAGTTACGGCCGCCGTTTACCGGGACTTCAATCAAGAGCTTGCACCCCATCATTTAATCTTCCGGCACCGGGCAGGCGTCACACCCTATACGTCCACTTTCGTGTTTGCAGAGTGCTGTGTTTTTATTAAACAGTCGCAGCCACCAGTTTATTGCAACCCTTTCACCCTCCTGGCGCAGGCCAGTCAAGCTACAAGGGCGTACCTTATCCCGAAGTTACGGTACCAATTTGCCGAGTTCCTTCTCCCGAGTTCTCTCAAGCGCCTTAGAATACTCATCTCGCCCACCTGTGTCGGTTTGCGGTACGGTCATTGTTAGACTGAAGCTTAGAGGCTTTTCTTGGAACCACTTCCGATTGCTTCGCGGCATAAGCCGCTCGCGTCACACCCTTGAATTCCGCGCCCGGATTTGCCTAAGCGCCTTCTCCAATGCAAGGACCGGGACTTCCAACACCCGGACAACCTTCCGCGATCCGTCCCCCCATCGCATCTAACAATGGTGCAGGAATATTAACCTGCTTCCCATCAGCTACGCATTTCTGCCTCGCCTTAGGGGCCGACTCACCCTACGCCGATGAACGTTGCGTAGGAAACCTTGGGCTTACGGCGAGGGGGCTTTTCACCCCCTTTATCGCTACTCATGTCAGCATTCGCACTTCCGATACCTCCAGCACACTTTCCAGTGCACCTTCGCAGGCTTACGGAACGCTCTCCTACCATGCACATAAATGTGCATCCGCAGCTTCGGTATATGGCTTAGCCCCGTTACATCTTCCGCGCAGGACGACTCGATCAGTGAGCTATTACGCTTTCTTTAAAGGATGGCTGCTTCTAAGCCAACCTCCTGACTGTTTTAGCCTTCCCACTTCGTTTCCCACTTAGCCATATTTAGGGACCTTAGCTGGCGGTCTGGGTTGTTTCCCTCTTGACACCGGACGTTAGCACCCGATGTCTGTCTCCCGTGATTGCACTCTTCGGTATTCGGAGTTTGCTATGGCGTAGTAATCCGCAATGGACCCCACAACCATGACAGTGCTCTACCCCCGAAGGTGATACACGAGGCACTACCTAAATAGTTTTCGGAGAGAACCAGCTATTTCCAAGTTTGTTTAGCCTTTCACCCCTATCCACAGCTCATCCCCTAACTTTTCAACGTTAGTGGGTTCGGTCCTCCAGTACGTGTTACCGCACCTTCAACCTGGCCATGGATAGATCACTTGGTTTCGGGTCTACGCCCAGCAACTGAACGCCCTATTCGGACTCGCTTTCGCTACGCCTGCCTTAATCAGTTAAGCTTGCTACTGAACGTAAGTCGCTGACCCATTATACAAAAGGTACGCCGTCACCCCTTTCGAGGCTCCGACTGTTTGTATGCATGCGGTTTCAGGATCTATTTCACTCCCCTCCCGGGGTTCTTTTCGCCTTTCCCTCACGGTACTGGTTCACTATCGGTCGATCACGAGTATTTAGCCTTGGAGGATGGTCCCCCCATCTTCAGACAGGATTTCACGTGTCCCGCCCTACTTGTCGTACACCTAGTTCTTCCACACTGTTTTCGCTTACAGGGCTATCACCTGCTATGGCCGCACTTTCCAGAGCGTTCAGCTAACAATACAGATAAAGAGTACAGGCTGATCCCATTTCGCTCGCCACTACTCTGGGAATCTCGGTTGATTTCTTTTCCTGCGGTTACTTAGATGTTTCAGTTCACCGCGTTCGCTTCGCGTAGCCTATGTATTCAGCTATGGATGACCCATACGGGCCGGGTTTCCCCATTCGGACATCTTCGGATCAAAGCTCGTTTGCCAGCTCCCCGAAGCTTTTCGCAGGCTACCGCGTCCTTCATCGCCTGTGATCGCCAAGGCATCCACCACATGCACTTGTTCGCTTGACCCTATAACGAGTGTGTCTCTCGTCGTTAGCGATCTGCGCTACGACAAGACCCCAGCCGCTATGCGCACAGGTTGAGTATTCGCGTTGTGCCGTATTCCAAAGCAATCTTTCGATCACCTTTTCATACTTGATACAATCACAACCCTGATCACCTACCACACCCATCTCTAGGTGCTTCCAATCTCCTTTACTACTTCTTCCAGATTGTTAAAGAACGACAGCCGATACTCATTGTATCAATATCGCTCTGACTGGCTCAATCGCCAATGCAAAATGCTCAGTATCGAACACTGGGCATTGAAGATGGGAGGGGGGGGAGAGAGGGTGGTGGAGGATGACGGGATCGAACCGACGACCCCCTGCTTGCAAAGCAGGTGCTCTCCCAGCTGAGCTAATCCCCCATGCCACAGAGTTCACCATCGCACGCGATGCTGACCCCAGGGAGCCGCAGACTTGGTGGTGGGTCTGGTTGGATTCGAACCAACGACCCCCGCCTTATCAAGACGGTGCTCTAACCAACTGAGCTACAGACCCCTGAGCCTGTCTTATCTACAGCCGATAAGCGTGAGCGCTTAACTTCAGACACGTTAAGCTCGAGAAAGGAGGTGATCCAGCCGCACCTTCCGATACGGCTACCTTGTTACGACTTCACCCCAGTCATGAATCCTACCGTGGTGACCGTCCTCCTTGCGGTTAGACTAGCCACTTCTGGTAAAACCCACTCCCATGGTGTGACGGGCGGTGTGTACAAGACCCGGGAACGTATTCACCGCGGCATGCTGATCCGCGATTACTAGCGATTCCAGCTTCACGCAGTCGAGTTGCAGACTGCGATCCGGACTACGATCGGTTTTCTGGGATTGGCTCCACCTCGCGGCTTGGCGACCCTCTGTTCCGACCATTGTATGACGTGTGAAGCCCTACCCATAAGGGCCATGAGGACTTGACGTCATCCCCACCTTCCTCCGGTTTGTCACCGGCAGTCTCCCTAGAGTGCTCTTGCGTAGCAACTAAGGACAAGGGTTGCGCTCGTTGCGGGACTTAACCCAACATCTCACGACACGAGCTGACGACAGCCATGCAGCACCTGTGTGACGGTTCTCTTTCGAGCACTCTCACCTCTCGGCAGGATTCCGTCCATGTCAAGGGTAGGTAAGGTTTTTCGCGTTGCATCGAATTAATCCACATCATCCACCGCTTGTGCGGGTCCCCGTCAATTCCTTTGAGTTTTAATCTTGCGACCGTACTCCCCAGGCGGTCAACTTCACGCGTTAGCTTCGTTACTAAGGAAATGAATCCCCAACAACTAGTTGACATCGTTTAGGGCGTGGACTACCAGGGTATCTAATCCTGTTTGCTCCCCACGCTTTCGTGCATGAGCGTCAGTATTGGCCCAGGGGGCTGCCTTCGCCATCGGTATTCCTCCACATCTCTACGCATTTCACTGCTACACGTGGAATTCTACCCCCCTCTGCCATACTCTAGCTCGCCAGTCACCAATGCAGTTCCCAGGTTAAGCCCGGGGATTTCACATCGGTCTTAGCGAACCGCCTG
>CAWIRZ010000009.1:0-218680 GCA_963838695.1 uncultured beta proteobacterium
TAAATACATCCACGTTAGTATCCGTTCTTCGCAGCGTTAACGCTGCAAAGCATAGCACAAAAGCTCGAAAAGGGAAAGCCGAAAAAGCCCGAGAAGTGGCCGTGGAGCCACGGAAAACAGATGAAAAGGCATGCGATGCTCCATTCGTCAAGCACCGGCTTTCGATTTTCTTGCAGAACGTTATGAGGGAACGTCGGCGATGCGCTTGGCATGCAGAATTATTCGATGTTCGCAAGGACACCCCTTCCTTCTCGATCCAGTCACACGCTTCCAGCCGCCCATCGTTGAATGTCCACTGCGCAATCTTGGTGTCTCCTTATCCGGGAACCGTCCCCATGAAGAAAATCTAATGTCACGGCCTGACGGGCGTCTCACGAAACACTCTTACAGCGGCTGCTTTTCACGCTCAAGGCCGCCGGCCTGTGCCACGCGTGATAACGGTGGTTGCCGCCGAGAAGCTGATGTCCATGAGTTCGCCCACCTTATACCGGGTATGTCCGGCATCGAACAGCCGGTAACACACTTCGCCCCCTCTCGGCGTCAGCTTGCCGTCCGGAAACTTGTTGGCTGGGTCCTTCGGATCGAATTCAGCCGCGGGCTCCGGCTGGACGAGCAGATTCTTGAGATTCTGCAGTCCGGTGATCGCGCGCTCGAGAGCACTGGAGACGGTATCAATCGCGTTGGCTACAGCGACCGGATCAAGTGTCTCGATCGGGGTCTTGGCCATGGTTATCCTCACTAAGGTGGTTAGTTAGAGATCGAATTCTAGCTAGGTACGTTAGTAAGAGTCAACCCTTGCCATCTATATGTGATAATGCCCTTTATCACATATAGAAGAGGAGAGGCCATGGCGTCACGTCGTCCCGCTGCAGAACAACCTGTTGCCCCCAAACTCAAGCTCGATTCCACAGCAATCGAACGCGGCGTCGCCAAACTCGGAGAGCGTATCGCCGAGCTGCGTGCATTCAACGTCGCCTCGGTGCCGAACGGCAACTCTCCGGAACTGACGGCTTTATCGACCGACATCAAAGGCACCCTGGAGCGGTACTTCGGCGAAAACACTTCCGCCTATAGACGCTTCCAGAACGCCGCGCACCTTCAGCTTCGCCCGATAATGTTCTCTGGTGACTACCCGCAAAGGCACCATTACCAGGATGGTGCGCGGGACAATATCGCGCAATCGATCGTACTGTTGGAGTCTGCGCAACGCGCGCTACAGGAAGATCTGGAGGAAGCGCAGCACGCAGTGGCCTCCCTGCCGGCGCCTAAGATCCCAGAAACGAAAAGTCACTCCCGCCGGGTATTTGTCGTTCACGGTCGCGATGGCGAAGCCCGCGAGACCCTCGCCCGCTATCTACACGTACTTGGTTTCGAGCCGGTTATCCTTCATGAGCAGGCCAATCAAGGACGCACGGTCATTGAAAAAATCGAGGCGGAAAGCGATGTGAAATTCGCGGTCGTCCTGTTGACGCCCGATGATATGGGTCGCAGCGTTAAGGAAGATGATCTGAAGCCTCGTGCACGACAGAACGTTCTGCTCGAGCTGGGGTATTTCATCGGCAAGCTTGGTCGCGACAAAGTCTGCGCGCTCAAACGCGGCGAAGTCGACATTCCGAGTGATTTCGCCGGAGTGGTCTGGGAAAAGATGGACGACGGAAACGGCTGGAAACTGTCCCTGGCTCGCGAACTCAGGGCAGCCGGTCACGAAGTCGATCTGAACAAGGCTTTCTAGCCATGACCCAGATCGCCACGCTTCGCAGCATCAATACGCCGGCACTGGTCGCGTCGGCCGGCGAGCGCGCCGGTATCCGTTTCCTCGAGTTCTTCGCCGTCGGCGATCCGCAATCCGCACACGCGCCGCGCGTATGCACGCGCCGTGGGGGACTTTCTCGCGTGGTGCGCCGGCGCCGGCGTGCCGTCGATCACCGCGGTGCAGCCGCTGCATGTGGCCAGCCTGGATCGAGCTGCAGACGCAGACGCCACTCCGCGCCGACCGTAAAGCAGCGGCTCGCCGCGATCCGGCACCTGTTCGACTGGCTCGTGACCGGCCAGATCGTGCCATATAGCCCCGCCGCGTCGGTGCGCGGCCCGGCCCACACCACGAAAAAGGGCAAGACGCCGGTGCTGGACGCGACCGAGGCGCGGCAGCTGCTCGACAGCATCGACGTGACCACGCCCGTGGGGCTGCGCGACCGGGCGCTGATTGCGCTGATGGTGTTTTCGTTCGCGCGGGTGGGGGCGGCGCTCGCGATGCGCGTTGACGATGTCTACATGCAGCAGCGGCGCTTGTGGGTGCGCCTCCGTGAAAAGGGCGGCAAGCGTCATGAAATGCCGTGCCATCACACGCTCGAAGCATACCTGCACGACTATCTGGAACAGACCGGCCTGCGCGATGAACCGAAAGGGCCGCTGTTCCGCACGATCGCGCGCGGCACCGGGCAGCTCAGCTCGCGACCGCTGCCACAGGCGAACGCGTATGCGATGGTGCGCCGGCGCGCGACTCGCAGCCGGCATTGACACCCTGATTGGCAATCACACGTTCCGCGCCACGGGCATCACCGCGTACCTGAAGAACGGTGGCACCCTCGAGAACGCCGCGTCGATGGCCAATCATGCATCGACGCGCACCACGCAACTCTATGATCGGCGCCACGACGACATCAGCCTAGATGAGGTCGAGCGTCTCCGCGTATAGCAAGCGTGCCGTTCCTTCCTTCGGTTAACGGGGCGAATACTGGTCGCGGCGATTTCTTGCCACATGGGCCCACATCGGTGCCCGGCCGGCACTTGCCGAAAATCCGATCGCATGCCTTGGCATGCCGCGCCTTAGCTGTGATTCTTACAGACGGGACAGAAGTACCTGCCGAAATGGGCGTGGATGCTTTGCGCCCGCGGTAGCAGGATCTTCTTGGCTTCCTTCTCGAAGCAGGCGATGCAATAAGGACCTTTGTCGCCGAACTTATACCCGCCGTCCATTGGATCAGGCTGCTCAGACGTGCGGGCTTCCAGTTTGACTGTCAAATCCGCATTTTTAGTAAGCAGCTCGGCCATCGTCTCCTTCAGTGCGACCACCTCGAGCTTTGCATCCGCCAGTTTGCCCTGTAGATCGGCCAGTAGCATCTTGAAATCAGCATCCTTCAGCTTGTCGTTCAGATCGCGGAGCTTTTTGACGATTTCGATCGACAGTTGAATCGAAGAAACAAGGTCAGTCATATCTCATCCTTTCAGTCGTTGGTGTATGCCCAAAAAGGGCGCGTTGTTCGTATGCGGTCTTTAATTCACGCCTCTCAGAGTTGTAGCGTCAAACGCTGAGGTGCGGCGGCGACGACTCAGCGGAGGTCGGTGGGCATCTTCCACGGCAACAACGCGTCGTAGTCCTCGACGGTCGTGGCGAGCGGCAGTTTCTGGTCAGGGTCGTTCAAATGCTACATTCCCGACGTGGAAAAACGGCGCGTGAACTTCTGCGTCGTCGGCCTCGGCATTTACGGAACCAACTCTGACGTAAATCGCTATCTGCCCCATCACTAGCGGCACCGCGACCGCTCGCAGACGGTATAAGTGCGAATGGCGCCCCTGACCTTTATCAGGCAACCGGTTTATCGATACGCTCCCGTACCGGAAGGCGGATCGACCGGCGAGGTGGGGGATTTATTGCCGGTGAGCGCGGGCGCGATGATCCGCAGTTCAGCGGAACGCTCGATCGATTCCTATCACCGATCACGTAACCCTCCGTTGATTCGCGTTACTCGCCATCGTTTTTGCCGTGTTTGAACACGTGGTCTGCGTGGTACTTCAGGTGCCGCGCCTGATTTGATGTCGGCCGTTTCCGCAGCCGGGCCGGCAGGCCGAGCGCAACGTGGTACGTAGGCGGAATCTGAGTCGACACCATCATATCGCCCGTTGCTGTGAAGGCGATCAGGCCGGCATCGAACAGTGAATCCAGGTTCGCCACGAGCGGCAATCCGTTTTCCGGATCCAACCGCTGCTCGTCGTTGCTGTTGCGCCAGGGACGAGCGTGCGACGCGCGGAGCAGGGCGTTGATCCGGATCCCCGTTACAGCACACCGATCGTCCCACAGCGCAAGCAGATTGGCGCGATACTTGCCCTGCCCAAGGCGGGCGGACGCCAGTGCTTCGCGGATGGTGGGGTGGTTGGCGTAGCGTGCCGCGATGTCTGCTAAATCGATTTCAAGGGCGGAGCCGCGAGTCAGGAATTCATCGACGGTCACCCAACCGTCCACAATCGCGTATTCGTAATCGTCAGTATCGACGATCACGTGGCTCAATTTGTACAGCCGGTCGTTCTCGTAGTCCCAGGAATCCCGGTCATGGGAACCGTCGCCGCCGCGCAGTACCGCATACGTGGCCCCGCCCGCTTTCAGCCTATCGATGTTTTTTCGTCGTTCGCGGCGCGCCGCCGTGGCCGGCTTTCTCCACGGCGGCGGCGCCCATACCTCAATGCGTTCCGTGTCGTCTGGGAATGTCTCCCGCCGCTTTTTCCACAACTTCAACACCACGACGTCGTCGCCGTACGCGTCCCACGACCAGGTCCGGTTCGTCAACCCGAGGTTGAGTGTGCACAAGAGAAACTCGTTGATCGTCTGTCGGCTTTTCCTGGGCATCTTGTCGCATCCCGTTTTCCGGTCGTCGTCGATCGACCGTGCTCGTCGCACATCGTAGCCGTGCGGGCATTCTCAGTGCAAGGTTAAGCAGGACTCCCATCCGCTTGTTGCGCAAACTGCGCCGACAGCAGGTCAAGTGCACGCACGACCAAGACTTCACCGGTACTGGCACGCCGGATAGACCTTTTTCTGAAGGCGCCGTCGTGCGTTGGTGCGATCAGTGCGATGGTGGCCGTCATGTATCACGGACCCGCGGGCGCTGCGCGACGTCCGCTCAACGTGGACGGGCCGAGTGGCGGTACGTCAATGGCGTACAACGAATGGCGGACGATGGTGGAGCGCTTGTACGTCGACAGCGCGGTGACGTCTGACGTCGTTTTCCGACGAACGGTCGCCGCAGCCCGTGCATTTTCCTGTGCGTACGAGACGGTACCTGAGTGCCATTTACCACTCGGAGACCCAGCATGAGCACGGAGCAACAAACGCAGCAAGCCAGCCAGGCTGGCACCGTCGGCCTTTCCGACGCCACCCAACCGCTGCTATTCGCTGGCGTCGAGGCCGAGCTTCAGAAAGCCAACCGCGTGGCCGACAGCAACGTCGACCACGCGTCCCAGCAGGCGCAGGCCGCTTCAACGCCTGACGAGATTGCAGCCGCCAAAGCCCGGATGATGGAGGCGTACGACGCCGCGAAGCTGGCTGCGCAGGCGTATCAAGAAGTCCTCGCTTCCCGCACCGATTACATCGACGGCGCCACAGCGTTCCTGCAAGAAGACGAGACCAACGGCGAGCGGCTGATGAACCGGTCGAGCGACCGCATGGCCGCGGGGGAGCAACGCGTGCGTCTGTTCGCGGAGCGAATCGCCGCGAGCCCCTACCTGGAGCAGGCCATCATTCGGTTGGAGCAGCAGGCGGAACGAGGATTCGCACCGGCGAGCGATCGCGTTGAGCGTTTCCTCGACGGCATCCGACGTACCGCCAACACGATGGAACGCATGGCCGTGACCATTCGGGAAACGCCGAGCCGGATCATGGCTGCGGTGCGTGAGCGGGCGATCGGTGTTCGGGACGCGACGCTGGCTGTCGTCGGCGACGCGATGAGCGGTGTTCGGGCGAAGGTGATCGAGGCCGTGAACGTTGGGCAGGCCGTGGCGGCCACGGTGGTCGAAGCGCCCCGGCGAACGCTCGACGCGCTCAAGCAGGGTTACGCGCAAAACAAGCTAAAAGCCGAGGAGGCGAGCGCGCCCGGGATCTTTGCGGAGATGCGCGCGGCGATCGTAGCGGGAGCGGCGACCGCTTCGCTGAACCCTGACGCCTGGCAGCCCTACAACGCAGCGACGGGCCGACCGTTCGAAGGCGCCGCGCGCTTGCGCTTGGCGACCGCCGGGCACGACGATCCCCGGTGGATGACCCCAGCTCAGATCCAAGCGCTCGGGGGCGCCGTTCGCTCCGACGCCGACCCCGTGCGGGTGTACTACTACGAGCGCGGGTGAACGGAAAATCAATCAGCTTGAAGACGTACAGCTTGGTCAATGCCAGCCAGGTCGATGGTGTGCCGGCTTACGAGCCGTTGCGCCCGGACCTCCCGGCGCAGCGTTTGCGCGAGACGGCCGAGGCGAACGGCACGGAAGTGGGCAGCAAGGCCAATGGCCACGAGGTCGCCGCGTCGATCATCGCAACCATCGCCGGAAACGCCGAGTCGCCGGGCGACGTCGCCCGCAACGCCATCGCCCGGGAGTTTCTGAAAGCCATGCACGGGCAGCGCGTTGACGGCGCCGCGATTGCTGGAGCGTTGCGGGCCCTGCCCAGCGATACGCGCAACAAGGACGTTTTGGACCTGACCAATACGTCGGCGAAGGTGTCGCTTGAAGCCTTGGGAAAAGCGCCGGACGAAACTGCCTGGCGCGTTGAGCGGTCGGTGCTGTCGCGGGCGGGAGTGCAGCCGAAGGTCGACGTGGCCGCTGTGGCGGAGGAGGGAGCAGATGCCCAGCACGGCGAGCTTGCACCTACGCGGCAGCGCGTCCGTGCACGGGGACTGATGCGGTAAGCCGCGTCTGCCTGGAGACCGAGACTCTGACCCAGCTCGGTCTCTCCCTGCGGTCGCGTAATTACAACCCATGATTGTCGGCGGGACCGTATCGGAACGGACGCTTACTTTGCCATCTGTTCGACGGATCGAATGAATAGTGCGGCGGTTGCTGCCTTGATTCCATCCGTTAGCGCGATCTAGCAGCGCTGGATGCTGGGCTCGGATCATTCGCATGTGATGGTCCACGCGCGAGGCCAATAAAAACTTTCAGCCAGAAGAGGTCCTTTGCATTTCGAATGCAGACTGACTGGAGCTGCTGCACCTCTCGTGCCTGTGCTGCGGGCAGTGCCTTAATGTCAATTGCAGGACACGGTGGGTGCGCTTCCATCGCTGGCTTAAGGAGAGGATTGTCGTCCAACATAGTGAACACTGAACGGCTCAGTTGATCCGCTTCCTTCGTCGAGAAAGGCACCGGCGAATACTTGGCCATAATCTTTGTAGCCCAGTCCCTGATTGCGACGTCCTCGGGCCGGCGCGGCGAACTCAAAATCCGTACGGCGGTTTGTACAAGATCCCGCTGGATGCCAGACTCTGTCGTCGATTTCTGCGCACTTGCAGCGATGCTTGCTGCAAGGGTTTGGGAATTCATATTTGCGTCTGCTGCCGAACGTTGTGCGGACCATCCTATAAATGCCACGGCAATCGGTGTAGCGACCAGTGCGATGATCTGCGCGAGCTTATAGGTGCGTGGAAAGAACTGCTCTCCGTCCGCGAGGGCTTCTCGTTTCATTCGTTCGTGTCCCTATTTGGTTGCCAGCCGTCTATTCTATTGTGCACAACCTGTGGTAGGTGGTTGCGAAGGCCCTCGCACCCCCACGTGCGGCATCCGCTCCGCGGTTGCCGCGTTGCACATGCTGTACATCGTGCGAACCCGGTAGACCGTCCGTCGCGCATTCAGCTCTCGTAATGGCTCGGCCCCATGCGTCCCTTACGTTGAAACAGGATCAACGTTCGAGCACGCCCATGAGCAAAGCATCGCACCCGTCCGACAGTCCCGTCTGGACCCACTGGTTCCGACCGCTGCCGCAAAACCTTCCTCCCAGCACGCCGGTCCGCTATGTCGGCGAAGCACTGGTGCTTGGGTGCTGACGTTCGCGTTCTCGCCCTGGCACTGATCGGCGGGCTGTGGCACTGGCTACCGGTGTTCGGCAACGCGTTCACCGCGGACATCGGGCCGAACGGCCAGATCGTGCCGCTGCCGTTGAAGCTTCACCTGAAGCTCTGGCTGGAGATCCCGTTCTCGCTCTGGTCGCGCGGTCGGTTCTTCGGTTCGCAGGTGTCGGCTTACACGTCGCTGATCAGACAGTTGCCGTTCGCCATGTTCTACGGCCGGCTGCTCTTCGCTGCTTCGCTGGCCCTGGCCGTCGCTACCTACATCACCAAGCTGGCGCTGCGCCCGCGTGACCGGCTGATCCACGTGTCGGGCGAGCGCCTGCTGCGCGGTGCCGAAGCCGAGCGGGCGGCGCAGCTCGAATCGGACGCGGTCAAGCCGTACATTTGGCTGCACCCGTCCCTGGCACTGTCGAAAGACAACATGAGGGAGCATGACTGATTTCCGGCGGCGTCGGCGGCGGCAAGACGCAGATTCTGCACCGGATGCTCCGGCAGATCGTCGCCATCCAGCATCGACAGTTGTGGTGTGACATCGCCGCGCTGCTCGAATCGACGTCGGCCACCGACGATCGGCGAAGCCGACTGCTCGCACCGTTGCGCGCGATGAGGCCGCCGAGGGCGAGACCGCGGAACCGGGAGCCGCCAACGTCAAATCCTGGCGCGGTCGGTTCAGGAAATCGGATGCCAGCACGAGGCGCGAGCTGCGTCGGCTGATGGCTGCCTCAACGCCGAGCTGGGCATCCGGCCGGATCCCGAGCGGCCAAAGACGAAACTGCTGCTCTACGACCGGAAGGGCGACTTCACCGAGCGCTATCCGGACGGCGTGATCGTCTCGCCCTGGATTGCCCGCTCGGCGGTGTGGGACATCACCAAAGATCTGGTCGACGTGTCGGCCCGCCGCGCAATGGCCAGCATCCTCAGCCCCACCTTCGACGGCGACAAGAACAAGTGGCTGAACGACGGCGCGGCCGGCGTGATCTACGCGATACTCGAATCGCTGTACGCCGACTTCGGCATGGCCTGGGGCTGGCACCAACTGCTGGAGCGCGGTTCCTACCCGCACGGGCAGCTCTACAAGCTAGTGCAGCAGCACAACCCCGTCATCGCGAAGACGATCGCCGACGCCGACAACATGGGCACGCAGTCCATCCTTGGCGCGGTGGGTCAGGCGTTCACCGTCGTGTCGCGGCTCACGCTCGCCTGGGGCGACGTCGGCCCGGAGCGCCCGCGTTTCTCGATGCGCGAGTTCCTGGACGATCGTTACCAGGGCGAGCCCATGCTGATCCTGCGCAACGGCCGGGACGAGAGCTTGGCCAAGGCGTACATCTCGGTGTTGTTCAACGTCGCCCAGACGCAGATGATGAACGTGGAGGACACGGACAACAGCCACAACGACGGCCGCGTGGTCTTTTTCGTGATCGACGAATTCACGTCGATCGGGCGCCTCGCGGTCGAAGCGTTGACGGCGGTGGGGCGCAGCAAGGGTTGTAGGGTCATTCTGGGCTTCCAAGACAAGGCCCAGATCAACAGCACCTACGACCAGAACTTAGCCAGCTCACTCGAATCCATGGTCGGCACGAACGTCGTCTGCCGGCTCGGTCCCGGCGACACACGAGACCGGATGACACGGCTAATCGGCGAGCGGTTGGTCTGCACGGTCAACGTGAACACGAGCCTATCGGCCGGCGGCACGTCGAGCACCACGGCGTACAGCGAGAGCAAGCGAGCGCTGATCGACGCGTCCGAGCTGACGGCTCTCGGCAAGCTCGACGCGCCCAAGACGAAGGACAACCCGAAGGGCTTCGCGATTCGGGCGATCGTGCTCAGGAACGGCAAGGCCAAGCTGCTCGCATTCCCCGGCGTTGTGCTGCCGAAAGTTCGGCCGTTTTACGTCGAGGCCGATTGGTGCAAGCCATATGGTGCCGCGTCGGGGTCCGCGGGCGGTGGTGCGGCATCCGCAGAGTCGACGGCCGGTATCGCGGCAGACGCGAGCGCTGTCACTGCCACGGCTCAGGCGCCGGCCACGCAGGTTGTCGCCAACAACGGCAACGTCGAGGTCGCAGCAGCGGCAGTCGTGGCATCACCTCCGTCGGTGGAGGCCGCACCAGCGACCAGCATCGAGACCGTGGTCACGGTTTCAGCGGCTGACGCCGAGTACCAGGCGATGTTCGACGAGGTCGACGGCGTGACGAACAGCCCGCCGGACGTAGGCGAGGGCGGCGATCCGATGGCCGAGATCGCTGGCGCGGCTGCGGAGCAGGCAGCGACGACCGTGGCCGACGTGGTCGTCGGCGCGCTCGGTGACCACTTGGTAGAGGCGGCGGTAGCGGGGGCGAAGGTGCTTGACGCGTCGGGCGGAGCTTCGGATCTGCGGGCACCGAAGCAGGCCGTGCAGTTTCGGCCGGTGCGGTTGGATTGATGATTGCCGCGTTTGCGGAAGGCTCAATGTTTTGCACCTGGCTCCATCCGAATTACCTTGCTGCGAGTACCAATCCAGCGACCGCCTTTCGCTTTGATGCTTTGGCGTTGCAAAGGACTTCGTCGGCCGACTTGGTGAGCTTTTTTGCCTCCAGGGGGCACCTATTTCCTGATAAAAAATAAGTAGATTCCGTCATCGCTTTCAGAGCCGCTGATTCAAGATGGCAGTGCCGGACGCGTCGGGTGCAATTGTCCCCGCTCTGGCTTCCCTGGAACAGAGCGTTGATGAACGATCGCGTTCCGACCGCGCAGGTACGGCATGAGCTAGGTTGGATTCCGACACTGCGAGCAGCGACTGAATCTTTTCGGTTACGAGTTCGGCCCACCGGCGGTACTGACCAGGTCCTGGGTGAAACTTGTCTTGCGCCATGTCTTCTGGGTGCGCTGCCCAATCCAGTGAAACGTAGCGCATCATCGAATCTTGCTCGGCCCACTCGCGCAATGCTCGGTCCAACTGGATCGCGTAGCGGCCGAGGTACCAGCGCAGAGGATGAGGCGCGGCGGGAAGAATGCGGAGTGGCGGCAGTCCGGTCACGACTAGCCCAACGGCACCCGTTCGTCTGCGGAGCAGATCAGCGAGTGCAATGTAATCGTGTAGAAACTGAGTTGGCCGGCGCTGCGAAGTGACATCGTTTGTGCCGAGTGCCGTTACCAGATAGTCAGCGGGGCACAGTTCACTGTGCTTCAAAAGCTCCAGTGCTTCGCGTGCGTTAACGCCAGACTTGGCAACGAGTTGCCACGCGACGCGCTTGCCCGTTCTGGCGTTCAACAGCTTTGCTACGGGCTGTGCCAATGCGTGAGCCTGCTCACTGACCCCCACGCCGGCTGCCGAAGAGTCACCGACGATCAAGACGCGCAACGGCTCCCCCAGGCAGTCACTTTCCCCTTCGACACCTTTGCGGGGGCCGACAGCTTCCGGCAAGCGAAGTGCGGTCCGTCGTAACCATCGAGCTTGCGCCAGCAAAATTGGACCCAGTGCGGCTTTATATACGTTCAACATCGAACAGCACCATGAGAAAGAGTAAGGTCGCCCATCGTAGCTGACTAAAAGTGACTAAAAGACGCTATTTGATTTCGACCAGGAACTGGACGGCAGTCGGCGACCAAGGACGGCTTTACGGACCGCTTACCCTCAGCTGTCGATGCCGCCGCTTACGAGCCAGCGTACCGATCACGATGACGGTGTGAGCTTTGGCGTTTCATGTAGTGCCACCCAATACGCGTTGATCTGATCGTCGGGAACGTCGAATCGGCGTAGCCAAGCCTCGCTCGCCACTGTCGTGTTGAGTAGGGGCGCCGTGCTTTTGATCGTGCCACTTTGCAGGATGTCAATTTTGTCCGCGACGATCTGGCGCAGTGCCTGATTCAAAACAACGTACGCGGCCGGCGGCGCGGGCGGTTTTCCCTTACCCATTGGGATTCCTACAGCCGGCTCAACACCTGCTTGGATGATTAGACCGCTTTCGCCCAAAGCCGTTTTGAAGGGCGTTTTGCGAAACCAATCGGGTGGGAGCATCAGGCTATCCGTTCCCCCTGCACGGCGGACAAGATCCGCTCCTAGTGCAGTCAACCAATCAACGGTTTTGATCTTGTCTACCAAGCGGATCGTTTCGTAACCCATCGGGTCGCCGACATCGATCCCCGGACCGTACAACCTAGCCCAAAAATACTCGCTTGCTTCGTTGTCTTCGCGGTCGAGCGGTGGCAGATTCACCCCATAGCCGGCATGCCCCCATGCTGTCGGTAGTGATGCCGCAAACTCCGCAAATAACGTTTCGAACACACCGGGGCAGATCTGCAGGAACCGACGCGGTACGGTGAACGCAACTACATCAAACCCAAGCTCAGCCTGCCAGTCTTCGAGGCAGAACACCGAAAAGTCAAAGAAGCCCGTCGCGAGTTTATGCTCGGCGCTGGTCGTCGTGGAAACAAGCATGGCATTGCTTGGAACTTGTTTCGCCAGCTCTGGAAAGCCGGCTGTCTTGTCGAACGCGATCGGCTTCTTTCCTTCGGCATAGAACCAGCGCATGGGGCTACTCTTTGGAGGCTCCAGTTCCGCCGCTTTGGCTAACGCCCTCGCGTATTCATCGATTGCCGTGATGTAGCGGCGGTAACTGCTTACGAGCGCTTCGCGCACGGACTCAGTGTGTCCGCCTTTGAAATACAGAACGCCGCGCACGACCAGGGCCGCACCGACGATTGCCTTTTGAGCGGGTGGCTCATATAAGCCAAAGGGGAGGGTGTCTTGTCGACGCGGATCGTTGGCCCACGCTGCCAATTCGTCTTTCGTCATGATCTTTAGGGTAGAGTGGCTGCGCCCGGCGCTACTGGTGGCATCGGCGGCAGACCGAACGGCGTCGTGCGGGCCGTTCCGCTCTGGCTACCGCCGAATAGCTCGTCAGTTTCCGATTGCGTTTGCGTCGACCGAGCAGGTTGGCCCTCTTGCTTGCCTTCGCCACATCCGCATTGCGAGCGCCGTAGCGCGACGTACTTGCTCTTCTCGCCGGCGATTCGCCGGTACGACATTTCTTGGCCTCTATTGAAGTCGTCATCGAACTTCATCTCGACAACGGCCTTGATGTTCGATTGTACGGGCGGCTGAGATGGGTCGTTCACAATCACCACGTCTGGCCTGCGGATCTGGTCGAGTCCGGCCTTCTTCCCCTTGGCATAGCCTTTCATCCCGCCGGGCCAGTTTTCCCGGATCCAGTCCAACAGAGAGCCGTTTGAAGACGTGGGGTCGTCGTCCGACATGATGGGTACCGGCGGCGCCGGGGGCCGCGGGCTCATGTCGTAGGCGACTTCCGGCACGTATTCCGTCGGCACGCCGGTCATCGCTAGCGAAGTAGCGTTCGCTGCGTTCAGCCGCTGCGCAACGCACGTTTGGCGAAGTATGCGGCCGCCGCCGCGTGTTGCGACGCCGATCTCGTCGCACTTGCACATGGCGCGACAAAGCACCTCTTCATCTTTGTCGGATAAGCCGGTGGTGGCGCCTACAACGGTCGTCTGTCCGTCGCCGCCGCTCATGTTTCCGGGGGCCGAGCCGCCCGAATACCCGCTCATACTTCAGTGCCCGCGGCGGGGCCGGCCGTACGTGGCCGGGTAAATGTGAGAGACGATGCCTGATGGCTGTTTAGCCAATCGGTGTAGCCATTGTTGTCCGTTGCGCCCTGAATTGTTTGCCCGTCCGCAGACGTTACCGTGTACGGATGGTTGGGGATCGCCTGGCGCGTCTTGTCGTCGACGAGTTGGAAGCGGCCTCGACATGGCCCCGTGTCCTGCTGCGACAGATGCGCGAGAACGCTTTTGCCAGCGCCGATGGAGCCCCCGGGACCGGACGTCGGCGAAGCGGTAGTTGCATTTTGGGATGCGATGAGGGTAGCGCCACATGCGGTCGTATCCCCTTCCGAGGCGACGGGCCGACCGTCGAACGTGACTCCAAGGTTCTTGACCCCGATGATCGGATAGATTCCGCCACACTTAGGACACGACACCTTGTCGCCCAAGAGTGCGAGGGGGACGCCGTCCGACTTATTCTCGGGCGAACACGCAAGCACTCGACCGCCGTGCGAGGTCGTGTCGCCCTCGCGAATGAACGCGAAACCCATAACAAATGCCCTCTCTTTTTTAGTCGGAGGAATGCAGCACGCTGGGTTTTCCGGGATCCATCCTGTCAATGTCGCCAGTTTTCATGCGACGCTTTTTAGGGTCGCCGCTACGGCTTGACGAGATTGTGGGCGGCGTCAGATTCGAAGCGCTCAAGCGGCACGAGACGCTAGGCGCGCGTGATGGAGGTGATGCAGGCAACCGCCAAAGTGGCTGGACGCATTGCATGAACGCGGCGCGCACCTCGCGAGAGGAAGGGGCGAGGCGCTTGGTGATGAGAGCCTGGGTAAAAGACTGCGGGCCCTGTACCCGCGAGGCTGGTGCAATGCGAGCGGGAGAATCGAAGCGTCAATGCGCGACCGCTTCCTTGGACCGGCGATGTGGATCGATGTTGACTGATGTAGACCCAAAATGCCTACACCATGCCTACACGAGACCCAGAAAGCAAAAAGCCCAGTCGCGAGGACTGGGCTTTTTGCTTGAATTCTTGGTGGGGCGTGACAGATTCGAACTGTCGACCTACGGATTAAGAGTCCGCTGCTCTACCAACTGAGCTAACGCCCCAACAGACTGCGAATTATGCAGGACATTTTTATGCTTGCCTAGCCCCTTTCCTCACTTTTTTCAAAAATCCCTCGTCGAGCGGCCGTCGCGCCGCTGCCCTACCTTCCGTTAGTCCGTTCTGCGCCCGTGCCCGATACGATTTTGCCTGTCCCGGTATGATGGCGGCACCGCACCGCCGCCCGCGCCTCCGGGGGCGCCGCGCCGCCGCCGTGCGGTGGCCCGAACGAGCGCCTGCCCAGCTCGCACCGACGCGGTCAAAGGAGACACTAAATGACAGAATCCGCCGTTCTCGAGCTGCTCGATCGCGTCCTCGCGCCCTGGGTGCGCTCGCTCGCGCTCAAGCCGGTTGCCGTCTCGGATGAATGCGCTACCCTGCGGTTGCCGTTTTCGGGCGAGTTTCGCCACTCGGGTGGCGTCATCTGCGGCCAAGTGTTCATGGCCGCGGCCGATACAGCCATGATTGTCGCCATCTCCGCCGCGCTGGGCGAGTTTCGGCCGATGACGACAGTCTCGCTCAACATCCACTTCATGCGCGCCGTCCGCAAAGGCGACGTACTCGTCACCGCCCGCGTGCTGCGCATGGGCCGCAACCTCGTCTTCGGCGAAATCGAACTCGCCGACGAAGAAGGCAAGATGGCCGTCCACGCCACCACCACCTACGCACTCGTCAACTAAGCGATCAACTAAGCGAGCATAAGCGCGCGGATCGCCCGCGCGCGTTCGCCAACCAAGGAATGCCTCATGTTCGATCAGGTCGTCTTCGCTGGGGGCGGCAATCGCTGCTGGTGGCAAGCCGGCTTCTGGGATGTCGTCCAACCCGAACTCGCGCTCGCCCCGCGCGTCGTCACGGCAATCTCAGCCGGCGCGGCTACCGCGTGCATGCTCTATACGCGCGACTCGGAATGGGTCATGCGCTATTACGAAGACGCGCTTCGCCACAATAAGAAAAACGTCTATTGGGGCAATCTCTGGCGGCGCGGTGCGGCCGTCTTTCCGCATTACGCAATCTATCGCCGCGCGCTGCTCGATATCTACGGCGAGCCGTTCGCCAAGCTCGCCCATGCGCCCGAGATCCGCGTCGGCGTCTCGCGCATCCCGCGGTGGCTCGGTGCCCGCACGTCGGTTGCCGCCGGCCTCGTCGCCTACAACATCGATAAGCACGTTCGCAAAGTCCTGCACCCGACCCTCGGCCGCAAGCTCGGCTTTCAGCCTGAGTTCGTCCGCGTGCAGGACTGCGTCGTCGTCGACGAGCTCGCCGATTTGATCTTGCAATCGTCTTGCACGCCGCCGTTTACCCCGGTGCTAAGACGCGATGGCCGTCCTGTCCTCGACGGCGGCATGGTCGACAATGTGCCCGTAGGCGCGCTCGACGACACCCCAGGCCAAGTGCTCGTGATGGTCACGCGCCGCTATCCGCGTCCGCAAACGTTCGTGGTGTCGCACGGCGCGCAGCAGCGCCTGTACGTCCAGCCTTCGCGCAAGGTACCGATTTCGAGCTGGGACTACACGCAGCCGGCGTTGATGCGGCCCGCGTATGATCTCGGTCGCGCCGACGGCGAGACGTTCCTCGCCCGCCTGCCGCAGATCTCCAGCCTCGTCGCGCAGCACGAAGCTTAAAGCCCCAGCTCTGTCCGGCCTCGCGTTGATCGAACCAAGGGCGAACCGAATCCGAACCGAACCGAACCGAACCGAACCCAAGCCTCAGCGTCGTCGTACGACGCTCAGTGCCTCCGGATTGACGACGCTCGACACATCCCCTTGGTCGAACGCGAGGATGTTCTTGAACGCGGCGCTGAAATACAGCTCGTAGCTTTCGCGTTCGACATAGCCGATATGCGGCGTGCAGATCACGTTCTCCATGCGCAGCAGCCCATATCCCTGAAGAATGGGTTCGCTTTCATAGACATCGATGGCGACCATCCCCGGCCGATTGCGCGATAGTGCGTTCACGAGCGCGTTTTCTTCGAGCAACTCCGCGCGGCTCGTGTTGACGAACAATGCGGTGGCTTTCATCCGCAGCAGGTCCGACTGCTTGACGATGCCGCGCGTGTCGTCGTGTAGACGCAAGTGCAGCGTCAGCACGTCGCTCTCCTCGAACAGCGCCTCGCGGCTCGCCGCCACTTCGTAGCCGTCAGCCTTTGCGGCCTCCTGCGAGTGTTCGCGGCCCCAAATCAGTACGCGCATGCCGAACGCCTTGCCGTAGCCGGCGACGATCCGGCCGATCTTTCCGTACCCCCAAATGCCGAGCGTTTGCCCACGCAGCACGGTGCCGAGCCCGAAGTTCGGCGGTAGCACGGATGTCTTCAGTCCCGACTGCTGCCAAGCGCCTTGCTTCAGATTCGCGACGTACTGAGGAATGCGACGTTGGGCCGCCATGATGAGCGCCCACGTCAGTTCCGCCGGCGCGATGGGCGAGCCCACGCCTTCGAGCACGGCGATGCCGCGCTCGGTACAGGCGTCTAAGTCGATATGGTTCGATACCTTGCCGGTCTGGCTGATCATCCGCAGATGCGGAAGCTTGTCGAGCAGCTGCGACGTGACGCGCGTGCGTTCCCGGATCAGCACCAAAGCGTCGACTTCCGCGAGCCGGCTGGCCAACTGCCCGAGCCCGCGCACGGTGTTATTGAACACTTTGACGTCATGGCTGGTCAGTAGCTGGAAGCAATCGAGTTTGCGGACGGCGTCTTGGTAGTCGTCGAGAATGGCAATCTTCATATGTGGGCGAGAGATGTTTTGCAGTGCACGATGTACACAGTAGACGCAGTGATATGCTTGTCGGTTCCAACCCTGTCACAGGAGTACAAGCTGGCATGAGCGATGCAACACGCAGCGTCACGATGCTTACGGCTTTGACTAGGCAGGATCGTCTCTTTTTAACAGCTTGTCGCGCCGACGCGCAAGCCGCGGATTACGCGTGCGCGTCGATCGTCTCGATGGTCTGGAACGGCACAGACGTGCCGCACCGTCTCAGGCAAGCTGTTTCGCTCCTGACGCACTCGTTCGTACGCGCATCGTACGTGTACGAACGCGCCTCTCGCATGCAGCGTCAGCGAGCCAATCCCGTTTCCTTCTTAACGATCACAAAACGGAGACTGCTCGATGAATCATTCCGCCTTTGGAGGCGCCGCCACTCTTGAAGTGCCCGCATACGTCAAACATCGCAAGCTGATCGACTGGGTCGAACGCATCGCCGCGCTCACGAAGCCCGACCGCGTCGTCTGGTGCGATGGCTCGCAAGAAGAAGCCGATCGGCTATGCGAGCAGATGGTCGCAGCCGGCACGCTCAAGCGCTTGAGCCCGGAAAAGCGTCCGAATTCTTATCTCGCGTGCTCCGATCCGTCGGACGTGGCGCGCGTCGAGGATCGCACGTTCATTTGTTCCGAGCACCGCGACGATGCGGGGCCGACCAACAATTGGATGGCGCCCTCGGAGATGCGCACGACGCTCGACGGGCTGTTCGACGGCGCCATGCGCGGTCGCACGCTATACGTCGTCCCGTTCTCGATGGGGCCGATTGGCTCGCCGATCGCCCATATCGGCATCGAATTGACGGATAGCCCGTACGTGGTCGTCAATATGCGGATCATGACGCGCATGGGATGCAAGGTCTATGACGTCCTCGGCACCGACGGCGATTTCGTGCCGTGCGTGCATTCGGTCGGCGCACCGCTGGCCGCGGGGCAAGCCGATGTCTCGTGGCCCTGCAATCCGACCAAATACATCGTCCATTTCCCGGAAGCGCGCGAGATCTGGAGCTTCGGTTCGGGCTACGGCGGCAATGCGCTGCTCGGCAAGAAGTGCTTCGCGTTGCGCATCGCATCGACGATGGGGCGCCGCGAAGGCTGGCTCGCCGAACATATGCTGATTCTGACCGTCACGTCGAACGAAGGCCGCAAGTACCGTGTGGCGGCGGCGTTCCCGTCGGCGTGCGGCAAGACGAACTTCGCGATGCTGATTCCCCCGAAGACCATGGACGGCTGGTCGATCTCGACGATCGGCGACGACATCGCTTGGATCAAGCCGGGCAAGGACGGCCGGCTCTACGCGATTAACCCCGAGGCCGGCTACTTCGGTGTCGCGCCCGGAACGAGCGAGAAGACGAACTTCAACGCGATGGCGACGCTCAAGGCCAACGTGATCTTCACGAACGTCGCGTTGACCGATGACGGCGACGTTTGGTGGGAAGGCATGACGGATACGCCGCCCGCTCACCTGATCGATTGGCAGGGCCACGATTGGACGCCCGAGATCGCGAAGGAAACGGGCCGTAAAGCCGCCCATCCGAATGCGCGATTCACGGCGCCCGCCTCGCAATGTCCTTCGGTCGATCCCGATTGGGAAAACCCGGCCGGCGTACCGATCGATGCGTTCATCTTCGGCGGCCGGCGCTCGAGCACCGTGCCGCTCGTGACCGAGGCGCGCGATTGGGTCGAGGGCGTGTACATGGCCGCGACGATGGGCTCGGAGACGACGGCTGCCGCCGCCGGGCAACAAGGCGTCGTGCGGCGCGACCCGTTCGCGATGCTGCCGTTTTGCGGTTACCACATGGGCGATTACTTCAATCACTGGCTCGAAGTGGGCGAACGGCTGGACGCGCTGGGGGCGAAGCTGCCGAAGATCTTCTGCGTGAACTGGTTCCGCAAGGGGCCGGACGGCAAGTTCGTTTGGCCGGGCTTCGGCGAAAACATGCGTGTCTTGCGCTGGATGGTCGGGCGCATCGAGGGACGGGCGACCGGTTCCGATCATGCGTTTGGGGTATCGCCGCGCTATGAAGACATCGATTGGAGCGGGCTCGAGTTCACGCGCGAGCAGTTCGATCAGGTGATTTCCGTCGACGATTCGGATTGGCGGCGCGAACTTGCGCTGCACGCGGAATTTTTCGATTCGTTACGGCAACGGCTGCCCGTTGCACTGACGCAAACGAAAGCCGAAATCGAGCGTCGTCTGACCCCAGTCTAATCGTCGATCCGATCGCTCGGCCGTAGGAAAAGGCTGAGCAGCCAGACCAGCAACCGCCTTCGGGCGGTTTTTCTTTGCGGGCGACCGAATCCGCTATCTCGCGCAATCTCGGTGGGTTTTCACAATGTGAATTTTCCGCAACGAAGTCTTACCGCTTGTTTCTTGCTACGACACAAAAAGCAGGGATGCGCGCAACTCTGCGCCCGTTTCAAAGTCGTAGGACAATCACGGATTGGCTCAGGAATTTTTTTCTGAGTAACAACAAGCGGCAGGAGTCGTCAATGGATCATTTGCAGTCAATGCGTGTGTTCGTGAAAGTGGCGGATCTTGGCAGTTTCGCTCGTGCGGCTGGCGCGATGGATATCTCGAACGCGGTCGCCACGCGTCACGTCGCCGATCTCGAAGGCCGCCTCGGCACGCGCCTGCTCAACCGTACTACACGCAGTCTCTCGCTGACCGAATCGGGCCAGGTCTATCTTGAACGCGCCCGCCAAATTCTTGATGAGCTCGAAGACGTCGAGCAAATGGTGGTGGCGCGCAACCATGAGCCGGTGGGCACATTGCGCATCGTGGCCCCGGTGGTATTCGGCTTGCATAACCTCGCGCCGGTTCTGCAAACGTACACGCAGCGGTATCCGAAAGTCGTGCCGGATCTGACGCTCGTCGATCGCAGTGTCGATCTGGTAGAGGAAGGGTTCGATGTCGGGATCGTCATCGCTCAGAAGGTGCGCAGCGCGAGCATCGTGACGCGCCGGCTGACGACGGGCTGCATGATCGTTTGTGCAACGCCCGCCTATTTGGAAAAGCATGGTACGCCCACCCGCCCGGAGGAGTTACTCGACCACGCGTGCTTGAGCCTGCCTACGGAGTATTGGGGGGATGAGCGGGTTTTTACGGGGCCGGAAGGCGAGGTGCGCGTTCGGCCGTCGCAGGTCATCGTTGCGAACAATACGGAGATGCTGCGTCAGTTCGCGTTGCTGGACATGGGCATCGCGATTTTGCCTAGCTACTTGATCGGCAGCGACGCGACGCGCGGCAACCTTGTGCGTGTGCTGGCCGATTACCGGCTGCCGCAGGTGGAGATCAACATCGGTTACCCGAGCCGGCGTCACTTGCCGGCGAAGGTGCGGACGTTTATCGACCACCTCGTCGAGCACTTCAGCCAGACGCCTAACGGCACGCTCGGCGAACTCTGGCTCAGGGATGCGCCGCTGGCAGCGACGCCGGCATTGTCGCCGGTGGCATCGGCCGAGGGTGAAGAAGAGGTGTTCGAAACCGACGTTGAGAGCGGCGCATTCGGTGGCCGGCGGGAAACGAATACGCTGCGTAAGCTAGCCCAGCCGCCGCGTGGACGTATGAGTACGCCGTCGCGGTTGTAGGCATCGTTCGAGTGCAGCCCTCGTCGTGGGCGGTGAATCGACCTGCAACAAGCTGCGCATGCGAGTATTCGTCGCAAAAAAATAAAGCGAGCGCATAGCGCTCGCTTTATTTTTTGTGGAACGGCAGTTTCGAACCGTTCGGATCAGGCGGCGTTGACCTTCCGCGCCGTGGTCTTCTTGGCCGGCGTTTTAGCTGCCGTTTTAGCTGGCGTTTTGGCTGGCGTTTTAGCTGGCGTTTTGGCTGCCGTTTTAGCGGCTGTCTTCACCGCCGTTCTGCCGGTGCTTTTCTTGCCGGGAGCCGTCGTAGCCGACGTCGTCGCTTCGTCTGCACCATCGGCATCGGCCGGCTCGCTCGCCGCTGCAGCGGCGCTTTTGCGCGCAGCCGTTTTAGCGGCCGTCTTCGCCGAGGGCTCTTTCTTCTCGAATTCGAAGCCGATCTTGCCGTCGCTTTGCTTGACGAGATACGCCTTGAAGTTGCGGCCCGTCCGCGACGATTTGAAGCCCGTCAGCAAATCGGTCCGGCCTTCGCCGAGCAGTTTCGCCATCTGCTCGCGCGCGATCTCCTGCTGCAAGATCACCTTGCCCGAGCGGAAATCGCACGTTTTCGGATTGGCCACCGAGTTCTCGCAGACATAACTCATGCCGTGCTCGAACACGCGCGCATGGCATTTCGGACACGCGCCCACGCTCTCTTGCGCCGAGAAATCGGGGGCTTCGCCATCCTCGCCGCCGGTATCCTGGCCGAAATCGAACTCGAGCTTATAGTTCTTCGTCTCGTCGTCGAACGTCAGCTTCAAAATGGCCGAGAACGGCCGCCCCATCTTGCTGCGAAAGCCAGACAGCGGCCCAATTTGCTTTTGCGCGAGCAGCGTCTCGACTTCCTCGGTCTCGAATTGCCGGCTGCCCGGAATCTTCGAAATCGAGAACTCGCATTGCGTGCAAGCGAAACGGCGATAGTTTTCTTTGACCTGCCCACCGCAATTCGGACAGGGCGTGGAAAGCGTGGCGTAATCGCCCGGAATGGTATCGGAGTCGTACTCTTTCGCACGCTTGACGATCGTTTGCGTCATGCGTGCGATTTCCTGCATGAACGCGTCGCGCGCAAGCTTGCCGCGCTCCATCTGCGCCAGCTTGTACTCCCACTCGCCCGTGAGTTCCGGCGCGGTCAACTCTTTCACGCCGAGCCCACGCAAAAGCGTCATCAACTGAAACGCCTTCGCCGTCGGGATCAGTTCGCGGCCTTCGCGCACCAGGTATTTTTCACCGAGCAGCCCTTCGATGATGGCCGCCCGCGTGGCCGGCGTGCCCAGGCCCTTCGCCGCCATGGCCTCGCGCAACTCGTCGTCTTCGACCAGTTTGCCCGCGCCTTCCATCGCCGACAGCAGCGTCGCTTCGTTATAGCGCGCGGGCGGCTTCGTCGTCAGGCCGTGCGCCGCGATCTTGTCCGTCTTGACCTTCTCGGCCTTTTGCACCGGCACGAGATTGGCATCCTCGCCGCTCGTCTCGCGGCCGTAGATCGGCAGCCAGCCGGGTTCGACCAGCACTTTGCCTTCGGTCTTGAAGTGATGTCCCGCCACTTCGGTGATGCGCGTCGTCACGCGATATTCCGCCGCCGGGAAAAACACGGCCAGGAACCGCTTGACGACCAGGTCGTACAGCTTCTGCTCGGGCTCCGAGAGTGCCTTCGGCGCCAGCAGCGTCGGGATGATGGCGAAGTGATCGGAGATCTTCGAGTTGTCGAAGATGCGCTTGTTCGGCTTGACCCAGCCCTTGTCGAGCGCCTGCTTGGCGAACGGCAGGTAGTTGTTGCTCTCCTTGAGCATCTCGAGCGTGCTCTTGACGGTGCCGATGTAATCCTCGGGCAGCGCGCGCGAATCGGTACGCGGATAGGTCAGCACCTTGTGCTTTTCGTACAGCGCCTGGGCCAGCCCCAGCGTGTTCTTCGCCGAAAAGCCGAAGCGGCCGTTCGCTTCGCGCTGCAAGCTCGTCAGATCGAACAGCTGCGGCGAGAGCTGCGTCGACGGCTTCGATTCCTCGGTGACCATGCCGGTCTTGCCGCGACATGCCGCGACCACGGTTTCGGCCGCGGCGAGGCTCCACAGCCGCGAGTCGCGCTTCTCGGGATCGAACTCTTCGCGTCTTGAATTTCGGATCGAACCAGCGGCCCGCGTAGAAGCCGCCCGCGCAGACGAACTCCGCCCGCACTTCCCAATAGTCGCGCGGCACGAAGTGGCGGATCTTTTCTTCGCGCTCGACGACGATCGACGAGCGTCGGCGTTTGCACGCGCCCGACGGTCGTCAGAAAGAAGCCGCCGCCCTTGCGAGTTGAACGCCGTCATGGCGCGCGTGCCGTTGATGCCGACCAGCCAGTCGGCTTCCGAGCGGCAGCGCGCGGCATCGGCGAGCGGCAGCATGTCGGCATCGCTGCGCAGATGCGCGAAGCCGTCGCGGATCGCCGCCGGCGTCATCGATTGCAGCCAAAGCCGCTGGATCGGCTTCTTCGCGTTCGCGTGCTGGGCGATCAGGCGGAAGATCAGCTCGCCCTCGCGTCCCGCGTCGCAGGCGTTGATCAGGCGCTCGACATCCTTGCGCTTGATCAGCTTGGTCAGCACCTTCAGCCGCGATTCGCTCTTCGCGATCGGGTTCAGGTCGAAATGCGGCGGAATGACCGGCAGATGCGCGAAGGTCCATTTGCCGCGCTTGACTTCGTATTCTTCGGGCGCGGCGATCTCGAGCAGATGGCCGACCGCCGAGGAGAGGACGTACTCGTCGCTCTCGAAGTACTCGTCATGTTTGGTGAAGCCGCCGAGTGCGCGCGCGATGTCGTTCGCGACCGAGGGCTTCTCCGCAATGATCAGTGCTTTGGACATGACAGGATTAATGTAGTGGCCGGGGTCGGATCCCGGATTGTGTTCCCTTCAACGACCGCTTTATAGCACACGGCGCGAAACAGGCGGCGGGACACTCGAAAAAGCGAGTGGTCAGCGGATACCGGCCGGTACCGATCGCAGCGCTAAGGCGCGGACGGCGCGAGCCTTGTCGGACGGCGGTCCGGCGTGCTCTATGTGCACGGAATGTGCCAAGCGTGCGAGGGCGTGTCGGCGCCCGCCAGCCGATGTCAGACAGCGGCAAGGGCGGGACGCACCTTCGGCGCGCCCACCGCGTCGGGCAAGGCCGTCAACTCAGACAATAGGCGCTCGAGGATGGCGCCGTGCGGCAGGACTGTCCCGAAAAAGCGCGCCGTCGTATCGTCTTCGATGAGTAGCGTCGGGAAATTCTCGACATCTAGGTCGTCGAAGCGATCCGCATGCGTTTCGATATCGATCCAAACGAAGCACATGTTGGGATGCGCGTCCGCCAGGCGGTCGAACGTTTCCTGGTAGTCGCGGCAGGTGCCGCACCACTGGGCGCACAGACAGGCGACGAGCAGCGTGTTCGAATCGTTGACGCGCTCGGCGATCCGGTCGGAGTCGGTGTCCAGGTTCAGCGCGGGCATGATGCGTTCCTTCTTTTCTAGCCTATGGCGGTTTTCGGGGACTGTAGCACGCCGGATTCCGCCGTCGGGGCGCGTCACGCCGGTGTGCGGCGCAGGTAACGGCCGCCCGGCAGGACCGTGAGATGCCCGCGCAATTCGAGTTCGAGCAGCGCGCCTTGCAGGGCCGCACTGTCCATTTCGGTACGGGCAGCGAGAATTTCAAGGGCGGCCGGCGCGTGACCCAATGCATCGAGCACGCGTGTGGCCCCGGCAGACAGTGCACGCGTGGGCGGATCCGGCAACGTCGGCGCCGAATCGAACAGCGGCAGCGTTTGGCCGGGCCGCGCCTGCAGCACAGATTCCGAAGCTTCGCCCGGTATTGGGGCTGGCTCCACTGGCCGCGACGTTCTTCGTTCCTTGGCCCGGATAGCCTGCACCGGTACCAGGCCGAGCCCGTCGAGGACGTCTGCGGGCGTTTCGGTCAGCATTGCGCCGTCCTTGATCAGTTGGTGGCACCCGCGCGAAAGCGGCGCATGGATCGACCCCGGGATCGCGAAGACGTCGCGGCCCATTTCGTTCGCCAGCCGAGCCGTGATCAGCGATCCCGAGCGCAGCGCGGCTTCGACCACGAGCACCCCCTTTGTCGCCCCCGCAATGAGGCGGTTGCGTTGCGGGAAGTGAGCGGGTTTTGCCGGCGTGCCGAGCGGCCATTCGGAGACGATCGCGCCATGCGCCGCGATGTCGTGCGCCAGCGCGCGATGCTTGGCCGGATAGACGATATCGGCCCCGGTGCCGACTACCGCTACGGTGGCGCCGCCTGCCTCCAGCGCGCCGCGGTGGGCGGCGGCGTCGATCCCGAGCGCGAGCCCGGAGACGATGACAAGGCCGGCACCGGCGAGTTCGCGCGCGAAGCGCTCGGCGTCCTCGGTGCCTTGCGGCGTGGCATTGCGGCTGCCGACGATGGCTAGGCTCGGCGCATGCAACCATTGAAGCTGACCGCTCACATAAAGCAGCGGGGGTGGGTCGTGCATATTAAGCAGCGCGGGAGGATAGGCCGGATCGTCGAGCGTGAGCAGCGCATTCCCAGGCGCTGCGCACCAGGCACGCGTGCGCTCGACTTGATCGCCAACATCCGCGCGCCCCGCCGTGGCGATAGCGCGTGCGGCATCGGCTCCCGCTATCCGCGCGAGTTCCGCGAACGGCTGGGCCAGCAACGTTTGGATGCCACCGAATGCGGCCAATAGCGCGCGCAGCACGGCCGGCGCGACCGCGCGCACGCTGGTTAGCGCGAGCCAGGCGGCTAGGCTCGCCGGCGTCAGTTCGCGTGCGCGCATCGACGCTCACCTTCGCTCGAGCGCCGGCGAAGTCGCGAGCGCCGTGATAAAATTTTCACCATCTGAAATCCCCCGGAAATATAGGCCGATACGTAGCCGATGCGCGCACGCACCGATCGAAGCCAGCGCGCTGACGGCGCACGGTTCGGCGTATCTTCGACAATCGGCAAGGGCCGCGCTAGCTGGCCGGACGGCCAAGCCAATCCTTCGAATCGACGATGCGCGTCCGGGCTGCATCGCAACGACTTTTGACACCATGGCTTTACTGAGCATCCTCAACTACCCCGACAAGCGACTGCACAAGGTCGCCAAACCGGTCGCCAAAGTGGACGACCGGATCCGCAAGCTCGTCGCCGATATGGCCGAGACGATGTACGCCGCGCCCGGCGTGGGCCTGGCTGCGACGCAGGTCGACGTGCACGAGCGCGTGATCGTCATCGACGTCTCCGAGACGCACGACCAACTGCGCGCCTTCATCAATCCCGAGATCGTATGGTCCAGCGACGACCGCCGGATCAACGAGGAAGGGTGCTTATCCGTGCCGGGCGTCTATGACGAAGTCGAACGCGCCGAGCGCGTGCGCGTTCGCGCGCTCAATGAAAAGGGCGAGACGTTCGAACTCGATTGCGAGGGCCTCCTGGCCGTTTGCATCCAGCACGAAATGGATCATTTGATGGGGCGAGTCTTCGTCGAGTATCTGTCGCCGCTCAAGCAGACGCGGATCAAGACGAAGATGAAGAAGCTCGCGCACGCGATGTGACCACCCGCATCCCTTATCCGCCGTTTCCGTCCGACTTATGACCCATACGCTGCGCGTTGTTTTCGCCGGCACGCCGGAGTTCGCCGCCGCGGCGCTGGCGGCCATTCACGAGGCTGGCTTTCCGGTACCGCTCGTCCTGACGCAACCGGACCGGCCCGCCGGCCGCGGCATGAAGCTGCAAGCGAGTGCCGTCAAACGCTATGCGTTGGAGCACGGGCTCGAGGTTGCACAGCCGCCGTCGCTGCGCCGCACGGGCAAGTTTCCCGTCGAGGCGGCCGCGGCCGTCGATAAGCTGCGCACGACGCCGTGCGACGTCATGGTCGTCGCCGCGTACGGCTTGCTCTTGCCGCAGGAAGTACTGGATATCCCGCCGCACGGTTGCATCAACATCCACGCGTCGCTGCTGCCGCGTTGGCGCGGGGCCGCGCCGATCCACCGCGCGCTCGAGGCGGGCGACACCGAATCGGGTATCACGCTGATGCAAATGGACGCCGGGCTCGATACCGGCGCGATGATCGAGGTGGCGCGCACGCCGATCGACCCGAGCGACACCACGGCAACGCTGCACGACAAGCTGGCGGCGCAAGGCGCGCACTGCATCGTGCGGGCACTGACGACGCTCGAGGCCACGGGCGCCTTGGCGGCAACAGCCCAGCCCGCCGATGGGGTGACGTACGCGGAGAAGATCGGCAAGCACGAGGCGGGGCTCGACTGGCGTGCCCCCGCTGCGGTGCTGGCGCGGCAGGTGCGCGCGTTCGATCCGTTTCCGGGGGGCGTCGCCACGCTGGAGGACGGCACGGCGTTGAAAGTCTGGGCCGCGCAAGCCGTCGAGGCGACAAGTACAGGCGCTCGCGCCGAGCCGGGGACGATCATGTCCGTGTCGCCGGATGGCGTCGTCGTCGCTTGCGGGGAGGGCCAGCTCCGGCTCACGCAGTTGCAAAAGCCGGGCGGCAAGCGTTTGCCCGCACGTGAATTCCTGGCCGGTACGACGCTCGAAGCCGGTCAGCGGCTGCGGGTGCCTGAAGCGGACTGAAGCGGACCGAAGCGGACCGAAGCGGACCGAAGCGGACCGAAGCTGGCCCGAGCTGCAGAGGCAGTTCAAGCAGCCGCCGACATCGCCGAGCCGCGGGACCGCCGAAACCGACCGCCCCGCGTGGGCGGTCCGCACGCGAGCGCCGCCGTGCGATCATCACGGCAACCAGCCTTTAACGAAGGAACCGAGGAGAACCCCAGCATGTTCGGTATCGTCCACTTTCCGTTTTTCGTTGCTGCCGTCTGCCTGCTCAACGTGACGCCAGGCCCCGACACTGCCTATATCGTCGGACGCAGCGTCGCGCAAGGTCGCGGCGCCGGGATGATGTCCGCGCTCGGAATCTGCACGGGCTGCTGTGTGCATTCGATCGCCTGCGCGTTCGGATTGACGGCGTTGCTGGCCGCGTCCGCTTCGGCATTTACCGTCATCAAGTTCGCCGGTGCCGTCTACTTGATCTATCTGGGCGTGCGGCTCGCGTTCGCATCGCCCGCTAAAGCGCAGGCCGCGCAGGGCGAATCGAGCCAGCGTGCGGGGCAAACCGCCCGTTCCCTCAAGCAGCTGTATCTGCAAGGCTTTTGGACGAATGTCCTCAACCCGAAGGTCGTGCTGTTCTTCGTCTCGTTCTTTCCTCAGTTCGTGTCTAGCGAAACCGAGCACAAAGCGATGGCTTTCCTGACGCTCGGCGGCGTGTTTATCGCGATGAGCGTGGTCTGGTGTCTGTTCCTGGTTTGGGTCGCCAGCAGCGTCACGCGCGGCCTCGGCGGCAAACCTGTCGTCAAGAAATGGCTCGACCGCGTGGTCGGCAGCGCCTTCGTCGGCTTGGGGCTCAAGCTCGCCACCGCACAGCGGTGATCGACCGCTACGTTTGCGTGCGGTGGGCATCAGCCGTTTCCTGACAAATCGCTTACAATTGAGCGCGTCGCCTAGGACGCGCCTGGCTCGGGCTTGTCGTCAGGGCGCAAACGAAAAAAGGAGTGGCACATGTTCAATTGGGTCAAAACCGCGATGCTGATGGCCGCGATCACGGCCCTGTTCGTCGTGATCGGTGGCATGATCGGCGGCACGCGCGGGATGACATTCGCGCTCGTGATCGCCTTGGCGTTGAACTTCTTCTCGTACTGGTTCTCGGACAAAATGGTCCTGCGCATGTACAACGCGCAGGAGGTGGACGAAACGAGCGCGCCGCAGTTCTATCGCATGGTGCGCGAACTCGCGACGCGTGCAAGCTTGCCGATGCCGCGCGTGTACCTCATCAACGAGGACGCGCCCAACGCCTTCGCGACGGGGCGTAGCCCCGAACACGCGGCGGTTGCCGCCACCACTGGGATTTTGCGCATCTTGTCCGAGCGCGAAATGCGCGGGGTGATGGCGCACGAACTGTCGCACGTGAAGCATCGGGACATCTTGATCTCGACGATTTCGGCGACGATGGCCGGTGCGATTTCCGCGCTCGCCAACTTCGCGATGTTTTTCGGTGGGCGGGACGAAGAAGGCCGGCCGGCCAATCCGATCGCGAGTATCGCCGTCGCCTTGCTGGCGCCGATTGCCGCGGCGATGATTCAGATGGCCATCTCGCGTGCGCGCGAGTTCGAGGCCGATCGAGCCGGCGCGCAGATTTCGGGCGATCCGCAGGCGTTGGCGTCGGCACTCGATAAGATTCATCGTTTCGCCGCGGGCATTCCGTTCGCCGCGGCCGAGGCACATCCCACCACCGCGCAAATGATGATTCTCAACCCGCTCTCGGGCCGCGGCGTGGCAAATCTATTTTCCACGCACCCAGCCACCGAGGAGCGCATTGCGCGTCTGATGGAAATGGCGCGCACCGGCCGCTACGATTGACGCTCGCCGTGGCGCGATGCGCACGCGATAGACGGGCCCTCAGGGGCCCGTTGCCGTCTTTCCGCCGTCTTCGGTCGCGCAGGGTTGCCGTCGGCGGTCACGCGCGCAGGCAGCCACACCGGACACGGCGCGCCGGCGCGTTACAATGCTGCGTTTATTCGCGCGATTTCGCTTCTTGCCGCCACGCGCCACGCGTCGCGCGTTCTTCGCATTCTCGATGACCCAATCCGCTCCCATCCGCCGCAAGGCGCCTAAAGCTGGCGCCGCGCCGTTCGCCACGCCGCATCTCGCGCCCGATTCGCTCGGCTTCGCGCTCGACTGCGCCGCGCTCGCCATAGGCGCCGTGCGTGCCGGGACGGCGCTGCCGGCCGCGCTCGCCCGCGTACAAGCGTCGACACCGGCCGCGGCGCTCGCCCGTGGCGCCATCCAAGACATTGCCTATCGCACGCTGCGGCGGCTAGGCACCGGCGATTGGCTTATCGCTCAACTCGTACACAAGGCGCCGCCCGCGCATGTGGGCGATGTGCTGGCTTGCGCGCTGGCGTTGCTTGTCGATCCCGCGCAAACGGCCGCGTACACGCCCTTCACGGTGGTCGATCAAGCGGTGAACGCGATCGGCGCACGCCGCGAGTGCGCGTTCGCGAAGGGCCTCGTGAACGCCGTTCTGCGCAACTTCCTGCGCGAGCGCGAAGCGTGGCTCGACAAGGCGCAAACCGATCCCGTCGCGGGATGGAACTACCCGGTATGGTGGATCGACGCGGTGCGGCGCGCGTGGCCCGATGCGTGGCAACGCGTGCTTGCCTCCGGTAACCAACCGGGGCCGCTCACGTTGCGCGTCAATGCACGTCGGTCCAACGTCGCCGATTATCTGCATCTGCTCGATGCAAACGGCATAGCCGCGACCGAGATCGGTACGCATGCGGTTCGGCTCGCGGCGCCGCTGCCGGTCGATCGTATTCCCGGCTTCGCGAACGGCGTCGTGTCGGTGCAAGATGCCGGGGCTCAGATGGCGGCCGAACGGCTAGCCGTTCGCGACGGCATGCGTGTGCTCGATGCGTGCGCAGCGCCTGGCGGCAAGACCGGCCATATCCTCGAATTGGCCGACGTCGAACTCGTCGCGCTCGAATCGGACGCCGCCCGCGCTACGCGCATCGAAGAGAACCTGTCCCGCCTCGGGTTGAAGGCCACCGTGACGGTGGGCGATGCCGGCGAGCCCGCGACCTGGTACGACGGTCGGCCGTTCGACCGCATTCTCGCGGATGTGCCGTGCTCGGCATCCGGGATCGTGCGGCGCCATCCCGATGTCCGCTGGTTGCGCCGCGCCACCGACATCGCCGCGCTCGCCGCCGAGCAGCGCCGCATTCTCGATGCGCTATGGCCGCTGCTGGCGCCGGGCGGCGAACTGCTCTATGTGACGTGCTCGATCTTTCCGGAGGAGAGCGAGGAGCAGGCGCGTTGGTTTGAACGCTCGCACGAAGATGCGGTACGATTGGACGCGCCTGGCCAACTGCTGCCGACCGTTGCCGGTGCCGCAGCCGAAATCTCGGCTTCTTTATCGACGGGAACGCATGCCGCCAAGCCGGAGTGCCCCGGTGCCGACCTTGACCACGACGGTTTTTTCTACGCGCGCTTTCAGAAACGGTGACGATCAGCAAACGCTTTTTTCGGCTTCGGCTCGTGGCCTGGCTCTGGATCGGGCTAACCGTTTGTTTAGTCACGGCGGGGCCGGCGCGCGCCGATACGATCGCGGTGCAGCGCGCCTCGTTGCAGGCCGACGGCAGCGGCGGCTGGAACCTCGATGCCCGGTTCGACTTCGAACTGAACAGCAGCCTCGAAGATGCGGTCAACAAAGGCATTCCGCTCTATTTCACGACCGAGTTCGAACTCACGCGCCCGCGCTGGTATTGGTTCGACGAGCAGCCCGTCGCCGTCACCCAAACGCTGCGCCTATCGTTTCAACCGCTGACGCGAGAGTATCGCGTGTCGAGCGGCGGCCTGCAGCAAGGCTTTACGTCGCTGAACGAGGCGCTGGCCGTGATCAAGCACGTGACCTCCTGGCATGTCATCGATCGCAATCAGGTGCAGCCGGGGGAGACCTACACGGCCTCGGTGCGCATGCAACTCGACACCGCGCTGATGCCCAAGCCGTTCCAGGTCGATGCGGTCAACAATCGAGACTGGACGCTCGCTTCCGATTGGAAGCGCTTTACCTTCACGGTGGCCGAACGTGCTAAATAGCGTGCGCCGAAATGCGGACGTGCGGAGCATCCTCGTTCGCGTGATCGTCTCCACGGTCGCCGTCATGGCGTTGCTGCTGCTCGTGCTGCTTGCCGCGGCCAGTGCCAACACCGAGTTCTTCGATCGCTACTACTCGTGGCTCTACGCGGCCAATATCGCCGTGGCGGTTGTCTTCTTGCTGATCGTCATCGCGCTCGTCGCGATGATTCTCGCGCGGCTGCGCAACGGCAAGTTCGGCACGCGGCTGCTCGCGAAGCTGGCGGTGTTCTTCGCGCTCGTCGGTGTATTGCCGGGCGGCGATCATCTATGTGGTGTCGTACCAGTTCGTCTCGCGCAGCATCGAATCGTGGTTCGACGTCAACGTCGAAACCGCGCTGACGTCGGGGCTGAACCTCGGGCGCGCGATGCTCGATGCCTCGCTGTCCGACTTGCAGACCAAAGCGCGCGTGATGGCCGAGCAGCTTGCGAGTACGCCGCCCAACAATACGACGCTCACGCTGTTGCGCATGCGCGATCAGTTCGGCGTGCAAGAAGCGATGCTGGTGGAATCGGTGCGCAGCGTGTCGGGCGCGTCGCCCGACCTTCACGTGATCGCGCAAACGTCCGGCAATTTCGCTTCGCTGATGCCCGACGATCTGCCGACGCCGATCATGCTCGATCAGGCGCGCGGCCGCGGCTATGCCTCCATCGAGGGCGAAGTGGACGGCGATCCGCATGCCAAGGGGGCGAAAGGTGCGCTGCGCTTGCGTGTCGTGGTGCTCGTGCCCGATGCCAGCGCGTCGCTGCTGCAGCCCGCGGAACGCTTTCTCGCGTTGACGCAGCCCGTCTCGCCCACGCTTGCGCGCAATGCCGATGCCGTCCAGCGCGCCTACCGCGAGTATCAAGAGAAGGCGCTAGGCCGTACCGGCTTGCGCAAGATGTATATCGGCACGCTCACTCTGGCGCTGTTCTTAGCCACGTTCATCGCCATGATGCTCGCGCTCGCGCTCGGCAATCAGCTCGCGCGGCCGTTGTTTTTGCTGGCCAAGGGCACGAAGGAAGTGGCCGAAGGCGACTACACGCCCAAGCGCGAGATCAAATCGCGCGACGAACTCGGCTTCTTGACGCAGTCGTTCAATGCGATGACACGCCAATTGTCGGAAGCGCGCGCCGCCGTCGAGCGCAACCGCGTGGCACTCGAGCATTCGAAAGCCTACCTCGAGAGTATCTTGGCCAACCTCACGGCCGGCGTATTCGTGCTCGACCGCCAGTTTCGCTTGACCACCGCCAATCGCGGCGCGGAACGCATTTTCCGGCAGCCGTTCCAAGGGATGCTGGGCGCATCGCTCGAGCAAATCGGCGTGCTGGCGGAGTTCGCCGCACTGGTGCGCAAGGCGTTCGCGGATCGCGAGGCGGCCAGCGAAGGGCGCGTCGACGACGGTGGCCATTGGCAGCAGCAAGTGGCGGTATCGGTGGCGGGCGAGGCCGAGCCGATCACCTTGCTCGTACGCGGGACGCGGCTCGTGGCGGCGGCGTCCGCGGACGACGACGGCGAAGCGGCGGCCACTGCGGGCTACGTCGTCGTATTCGACGATATCTCCGACGTCATTTCCGCGCAGCGTTCGGCAGCCTGGGGCGAAGTGGCGCGGCGGCTCGCGCACGAGATCAAGAATCCGCTCACGCCCATTCAGCTTTCCGCCGAGCGTTTGCAGATGAAGCTGGCCGATAAACTTTCGCCGCAGGATGCCGATGTACTGAAGCGGGGCGCGACGACGATCGTGAATCAGGTGGCGGCGATGAAGCAGATGGTCGACGATTTCCGCGATTACGCGCGTACGCCGCCGGCTGTCCTCGCGAATCTGCAGCTGAACGAACTTGTGACGGAGGTGCTGAGCTTGTACGGTGTCGAAGAGGGCAAGGGCGCGATCGCGGCCGAGCTGTCGGCGTTGCCGGTGATCCGCGGCGATGCGACGCAATTGCGCCAGGTCATCCATAACCTGCTGCAAAACGCGCAGGATGCGGTGGCGGAAATCGCAAGCCCGCGTGTCCTCATCGAAACCAAGACAGTAGAATATGGCGACCCGGACGCGCTCGGCAAAGTGCGCCTCGCGGTTCGCCTAACCGTGTCCGACAACGGCCCGGGCTTTCCCGCCCGCATCCTCACGCGCGCGTTCGAACCTTATGTGACGACGAAAGCCAGAGGGACGGGGCTCGGGCTCGCCATGGTGAAGAAGATCGTCGATGAACACGGCGCACGAATCGATATTCGAAATCGCGTGAAGGCAGGCGAAGCAATCGAAGGGGCGCAGATTTCGATTTTGTTCCTGCAATTGGCAGACGACGCGGCACCCGCCTCGAACGGCGACGCGCCGTCGGGCACGACAAAAGCAATAGCGCAGACAAGGGCAGCATAAATGGCAACCATCCTGGTGGTAGACGACGAAATGGGCATCCGGGAATTGCTCTCGGAAATCCTGAGCGACGAGGGGCACGCCGTCGAAGTGGCGGAGAACGCGCAGCATGCGCGGGACTTTCGTCTGCGTCAGGCCCCCGATCTCGTGCTGCTCGACATTTGGATGCCCGACACGGACGGCGTGACGCTGCTCAAGGAATGGGCGGCGCAAGGGCTGTTGACGATGCCCGTCATCATGATGTCGGGCCACGCGACGATCGATACCGCCGTCGAGGCGACAAAAATCGGCGCACTCAATTTCTTGGAGAAGCCCATTGCCCTGCAAAAGCTGCTGAAGGCGGTGGAGCAGGGGCTGGCGCGCGGCAGCGCGGCGGCGACGGTTACCGGCACGGCTGCGGTCAAGCCGGCCGTGCCGCCCAATGCCGCGACGATGGCGGCGTCGGTCGCGTTACCGATGCTGGCGGCCGACGCGGTGGCTACGAGCCCGACCGCGACGCAGGCCGCGTCGATTTCATTCGATATCCCGTTGCGCGACGCGCGCGATGCGTTCGAGCGCGCGTACTTCGAATATCACTTGGCGCGCGAGAACGGCAGCATGACGCGGGTCGCGGAAAAAACGGGCCTCGAGCGCACGCACTTGTATCGCAAGCTCAAGCAGCTCGGCGTGGATCTGAGCAAGAACAAGGGAGAGTGATGGGCCGAACGACGCTCTGAACGAGGGCCTGCATCGGCGGCTGCATCTACGGTCTTGGGCGTCCGAGACGCGCGAGCGAAACCGCCGAACAAAAAATGCTTGAGCCATGCAAATCTCCTTGCTATACTCTCGCTTCTTCGTGGCCCGGTAGCTCAGTTGGTAGAGCAGCGGATTGAAAATCCGCGTGTCGGTGGTTCGATTCCGCCCCAGGCCACCAGCAGTATTCAACCCCAAGAATCGTAAGGTTCTTGGGGTTTTTCTCATGGCGCGCATCGCGCTTACGCGACGATCGCGTAACGCGGCGAACCGTGCTCGAGGCGGCCTTCTACTAGGCGGTATAAGCGCCGCGCTGCTCGCCGCCCGAACGCGAGGCATATACTTGCGAAGACTTACGAAGCGCGCGGCCCCCACGCCGCGCCCGCGCACAGGCATATGCCGTGCGCTTCCTTGATTGACGGTCCACGGAGTTTTCACGGTGATTCGGACAGACGCTAAGCGTGGCGCGCTCGTGCTGTTTTCGGGAGGCCAAGATTCGACCACGTGCCTGGCTTGGGCGCTCGAGCGCTATGAGACGGTCGAGACGCTCGGGTTCGATTACGGCCAGCGTCATCGCGTCGAACTCGAATGCCGCGACAGCGTGCGTCAGGCGATTGTCCGTGCGTTCCCGCACTGGGCCGAGCGCCTGGGTGACGATCATGTGATCGATTTGTCGGTGCTCGGCGCGATCAGCGATACGGCCATGACGCGCGAGATTCAGATCGAAGCCAATGCCAATGGTCTGCCGAATACCTTCGTGCCGGGGCGTAACCTCATGTTCCTGACGATCGCTGCAGCGATCGCCTACCGGCGCGGCCGGTCGGCGCTCGTCGGCGGAATGTGCGAAACGGACTTCTCGGGCTATCCCGATTGCCGCGACGACACGATGAAAGCGTTGCAGGTGGCGCTCAATCTCGGCATGGATAGCCGCTTCGTCGTCGAGACGCCGCTTATGTGGCTCGATAAGGCCGATACCTGGCGTCTCGCGCACGATCTAGGCGGCGATGCGCTGGTCGAACTCGTGCGGGTCGAGACGCATACCTGCTATGTCGGCGAACGCGCCGAGTTGCACGATTGGGGCTTCGGCTGCGGCGAGTGCCCGGCCTGCCGTCTGCGTAAGCGCGGCTATGAGGCGTTTCTGGCCGGCGAAAAGGTGACGCAGCCGGTATAGTGGCGCCGCGCAGCCGGGCCGAACCACGGTGGGACGGCCCAAAATCGAGATGGACGAAAGAAGCAGCATGACGTACGCGGTCAAAGAAATTTTTTACACGTTGCAGGGTGAAGGTGCGAATGCGGGCCGTCCGGCCGTGTTCTGCCGGTTTGCCGGCTGCAACTTGTGGTCGGGGCGGGAAGAGGATCGCGCGGGCGCGGTCTGCCGCTTTTGCGACACCGATTTCGTCGGCACCGACGGCGAGAACGGCGGGAAGTATCGCGATGCCGATGCGCTCGTCGAACAAATCGCTGCGCTGTGGCCCGAGGGCGAGGGCCATCGTTTCGTCGTCTGCACGGGCGGCGAGCCGATGCTGCAAATGGACGAGCCGTTCGTTGCCGCGCTGCATGCAGCCGGCTTCGAGGTGGCGATCGAGACGAACGGGTCGCTGCCCGTGCTCGAGTCGATCGATTGGGTGTGCGTGAGCCCGAAAGCCGATGCGCCGCTCGTCGTGAGGAGGGGCAACGAGCTCAAAGTCGTCGTCCCGCAGGACAATCAGCGCCTAGCCGAGTACGCCGAACTCGACTTCGCCTACTTTCTCGTGCAACCGATGGACGGCCCTTCGCGCGACGTGAATACGCGCCTCGCGATCGACTGGTGCAAGCGCCATCCGCGCTGGCGGCTCTCGATGCAGACCCACAAGTATCTGAACATTCCCTGATTCACCGTGCTGACGATAACCCGAAAACTCGAATTCGATGCGGGCCACCGCATCCCCGACCACCGCAGCCAGTGCCGTAATTTGCACGGGCACCGTTATGTGCTCGAAATCACGCTGCGCGGCGACGTCGTGGAAACGGAAGGCGCGCCGGACTGCGGCATGGTGATGGATTTCGCCGATGTGAAATCGCTCGCGATGGAACATCTCGTGAACCGCTGGGACCATGCGTTCCTCGTGTTCGAAGGCGACACGCGCGTGCGGGAATTTCTTCAATCGATGCAAGACCATAAGACGGTCGTGCTCGATCGCATCCCCACCGTCGAGAACCTGGCCGCGATCGCCTTCGACATCCTCGCGCATGTCTATGACGCGCACTATGGCGTGAATTTGCGGTTGCATCATGTGCGGCTTTACGAAACGCCCAACTGTTGGGCCGATGTCGTGCGCGACGCCGATAGCTGACATCGGCCGGCCGCTTCTTTCTTACTTTATTTCGTTCTCTTTCTCTTTCTCGTCGACGTAGGCGCGCCCGCGATCGAGCCGACGGCGCTCGGCGGGCAGTGTCATGCCTTGCGCGCTACCGGGGCTTGCATCCGAATGGTCGTGGCCGGCGTATGATCGGCTGAGGGTCGGGCGGGGCATCCGCGTCCGGCCGACGATAAACCACGAGCGCACATGCCGGCTACCGAGCGGCATTGCAGGAGGTGCGGTCATGAGACCACGGACGATCAAAACACGTTGGCTGTCGACGCTGGTGCTGGGCGCCAGCGCATGGGCAATCGCGAGCGGTGCGCTGGCGCAAGCCGCTTCGGCGCCGCAAGGGCGGGCCGACACGGATGCCGAAACCCAGACGGCTGTAGCGGACTACAACGCCGGCAATTTGGGCGTAGCGCTGAAGGAGTTCCGCGCCGCGGCCGATCGCGGCAACCGGCTTGCCGAATTCAACTACGCGATGATGCTGTTGACCGGCGAGGGCACGGAGGCGAATGTCGACGAAGGACGTAAGTGGCTGCTGAAGGCGGCTCAGGCGAATATGTCACACGCTCAGTACGTCTACGGAAAAATGTACGACGACGGCGATTTCGTGGCGCGCGACCCGTCCGTGGCGCATCAATGGTTTTTGAAGGCGGCGCAGCAAGGCCATGTTCAGGCGGAGCTCGCACTCGCCAACCAATTTCTCGATGGGCGCGGCACGCCGCGCGATAACGCGCTGGCGTTCTTCTGGTACAAGAAGGCCGCGGAGGGCGGCGATATGACCGCGCAGTACGTGACGGGCTCGTTCTACGAACTCGGGGGCGACGGTGTGGAGCGCAACTTGAACGTCGCGCGTGCTTATTACGCGGCGGCGGCGGCCCAAGGCGATCCGGCTGCCCGGCTCAAGTACCAGGACCTGAGCCAAGCACTGCAAAAAGAGGCCAAGAAGCAGCGGGCGAAATGAGCCTGGGCGGCGGCGCCCGCCCTCAACTCTTCATCAACCGCTTTTGCCGGCCGACGCTCATGATGAGCCCGACCGCAATACCGAGTGTCGTGAGCGCGGTGCCGCCGTAACTCATGAACGGCAGCGGCACGCCCACGACCGGCAAGATCCCGCTCACCATCCCGACATTGACGAACGCATAAGTGAAAAACGCCATCGTCAACGATCCCGCGAGCAGCCGGCCGAACAGCGTCGCGCCGTTGGCCGCGATATAAAGCCCCCGTGCGATCAACGCGGTATAGAGCGTCAACAGCACGAGCTCGCCCGCCAGCCCGAATTCCTCCGAAAACACGGCGAAGATGAAATCGGTATGTTTCTCGGGGATGAAATCGAGGTGCGCCTGCGTGCCCTTGAGCCAACCCTTGCCGAGCGGGCCGCCCGAGCCGATTGCAATGACGGCTTGAATCGTATGGAAGCCCTTTACCGAGCGGATCGGACGTCGGATCGAGCAGCGTGCAGATGCGGTGCTTTTGATAGTCGTGCATCAGCGGCCACTGCACTTGCGGCTGGCAGATCTTTCCCTGGAAGGTGCCGATTAACCCGATGCCGATCACGGCGGCAATCAGCACGGGCATGATCAGCTTGAACGAGAGGCCGGCGAAGTAGATCACGAAGAGGCCGGCGGCGAATACGAGCACGGCCGTGCCCAGATCGGGCTGTTTGGCGATTAGCCCGACGGGGAGGAGCAGGATCGCAAAACCGACGACGAAGTCATACCAGCGCGTCGAGCTTTCGCGGCGCTGGTAGTACCACGCGAGCATTAGCGGCGTGGCGATCTTCAAAATCTCGGACGGTTGAATCACGACGCCGACGTTGATCCAGCGTTTTGCCCCCTTCTTCGTGATGCCGAACAGCGCCACCGCAACGAGCATGGCGACGCCGAACGTATAGAGCGGGACGGCGATTTTCATCAGCGTCTGCGGTGAGATCGTGGCGAGCACCCACATCAGGACGAACGTCAGCATGATGTTGCGCAGTTGGTCCTCGACCCGCCCGGGCACGCCGAGGCTCGCACTGTAAAGCGTCACGAGACCGACGCACAGCAGCAGAAATACTGTCAGTGCGAGCGGGCGATCGAACCCGACGAACATCTTCTTGAGGCGTTCGAGCCAGGCGCGCTTGTCGATAGGCATGCCTCTCTCCGTCAATCGTTGGTGCCGGACGCATCCGGCGTGGCTGCGGCGGACGCGCCCGCGTCTGCACCGCTTTCGCGCGGCACGGCAAGCGCGTCGCTAGCGGGAGCGTCGCGCGGCGTGCGTCGCTTACTGGGGCACCGGCGCGGTGCCCGATGCCGCGCCGTTGCGCAAACGGCGCATCGCCGCTACGGCCGATATCTGCGGCCCCGAGGTGGCCGAACCGGCTGCCGGCGCTGCGGCCGCCCGCGCGGCGGATGCCCCGCCCTTTGTCCGCGCAGCGGCGAAGGGCGCACTGGCCCCGGCTGCGACGGCCGGCGCGCTGGAGGCGGCCGCCGATTGCGTTGCCGCGACGACATCGGACGCGATCAACGGCGGGGATGCGTCGTGCGGGGCTTGCGTCGGTACCGCCGGTACCGGCAGTGCCTTGAAACCCACCGCGACCCTGACGGGCGTGGCAGTGTCGCCCTCGGCATCGGATGCGCCGACGACGGGCTCGGCGATCGCCTGCGTGGTCGAAGCCGCTTGTGCGACGGCCGCTTGCAGCGCGCCGGGCTTGCCGCGCTGAAGCAGGTAATAGTCGAGCACGCGACGCACGATCGGGCCCGCGGCACTCGCGCCCCAGCCGCCGTTTTCGACGATCGTCGCGACGGCGATCGTCGGGTGATCGGCCGGTGCGAACGCGATAAACAGCGAGTGATCGCGCAGGCGTTCGGCGATGCGCCCCACCGTGGTACTTCGCGCCTTGCAGCGAATACACCTGCGCCGTCCCGGTCTTGCCGGCCACCAGATACGGCGCGTTGCGGAACACTTCGTAGCGCCGTGCCCGAGGGATTGCTCGTCACGGCTTCCATCCCGCGTTTGACGACGTCGATGTCGGCCTGGCTCACATCGATTCGGCCGCTTTCATGCGGCACCGTCGGCCGCATGTCGCGCGTAATCGGATTTTCGATTTCCTTGACGAGGTGCGGCCGCATGATGATGCCGTTGTTGGCCAGCGTCGCCGTGGCGTGCGCGAGCTGCAGCATCGTGAACGAGTTGTAGCCTTGGCCGATGCCGAGGCTGATCGTCTCGCCCTCATACCAGCGCTGCTAGTTCCGGCTTGCGGTATGCCTTCTTCTTCCATTCCGTCGACGGCAAGATACCGCGCGACTCGCCGACGATGTCGATGCCGGTAATCTGCCCGAAGCCCCACGGCTTCATGAACTTGGCGATCGCATCGACACCGAGATCGTGCGCGAGCATATAGAAGTAGGTGTCGTTCGACACCATGATCGCGCGGTTCATGTCGATCCAGCCTTGGCCCTGCGGCACGTCGTTGCGGAACGTGTGTCCGCCGAACGTGATAGAAGCCGGGATCGTGAAAGCCCCACTCGGGGGTGCGCTTGTGCAGCGTCAGCGCGGCGAGCGCCATGAACGGCTTATAGGTGGAACCGGGCGGGTAGGCGCTGTGCAACGGCCGGTTCAGCAGCGGGTGATCGGGCGAGTTGTTGAGTTCGTCCCACGTTTGCTGATCGATGCCGTCGACGAACGCGTTCGGATCGAAGCTCGGTGCGGACACGAAGGCGAGGACGTCGCCCGTCGACGGCTCGATCGCGACGAGCGCGCCGCGCTTGCCGGCGAACGCTTGCTCGGCCACCTCTTGCAACCCGATATCGAGCGACAGCACGAGATTGTTGCCCGGCGTGGCCTGAGTGCGCGAGAGCGTGCGCACGGGACGCCCGCCGGCCGTCACTTCCACTTCCTCGAAGCCCGTCAAGCCGTGCAGTTCGGCTTCGTAGCTCTGCTCGACGCCGATCTTGCCGATGTAGTCGGTGCCCTTGTAATTGTTGGCGTCGAGACGGGGATCGTAATGATCGGGATCGCTGTCGTTCTGTTCGCTGACGGCGTCGATCTTTTCCTGATCGCGCTGCGAGATCCGGCCGATATAGCCGATCACGTGGGCAGCCGTGCTGCCGAGCGGATATTGGCGGAACAACCGGGCGCGCACGTCGACGCCGGGAAAGCGGAAACGCTGCGCCGTGAAACGTGCGACTTCCTCGTCGGTCAGCCGCGTGCGGATCGGCAGGCTTTCGAAGTTCTTGGAATCTTCGAGCAGCTTTTTGAAGCGGCGGCGGTCGCGTTGATCGATCGTGACGACCGTCGCGAGTTGATCGATGACCTGATCGAGCGTCGTGTTCAGCTTGGACGGCGTGATTTCGAGCGTATAGGCCGAGTAATTGCGGGCGAGCACCACGCCGTTGCGATCGGTGATGATGCCGCGATTGGGCACGATCGGCGCCACCGAAATTCGGTTTTCCTCGGCTTGCGAGCGAATACTTGCTGTAGTGCCAGACCTGCAGGAACAGAAAGCGCAGCCGATCAGAAGCCCGAAGCAGACGAGCACGAACAGGCCCGCCGCCGCGACGCGGAAGCGGAACTTCGAAAGCTGCTGTTGGGTGTTTTTGAATTCCGTCATGCTTGTGCGCCAGCCGCGCTCAGGAACGCGTCCTCGAATGAGCCCTTATGGACCCTTAAATGGGCCGCGTATCGTCCGGATCGGCCGGACGGCGCTGCGGCATCAGCAGCAGCGAGCAGGCGAGCGGCCACAACGCGGCTTCGACGAAGCCGTGCACGAGTTGGCCCCAGCCGGGGAAGGCGGCGCCCGTCAGCAGACCGGATCACGAACGGTACCAACTGCGCGATCACGAGCAGCGGCGCGACGGCGAATACCTGCAGGCCGCGCGGCATCCACAGCACGCGCCGGTGAATCGTGATGGCGCCGTACGAGAGCAGCGTATAGGCCAGCGCGTGCTCGCCGAGCAGGCTCGCATCGTGCACATCCATCAAGAGCCCGAGGAAGAACGCGATGCCCATGCCGACTTTGCGCGGCTGATGGACGTTCCAAAACAGCACCACGAGCGCGACGAAATCGGGGATGCCGATCAGCCGGCCCCACGGCATCAGATTCAGCAGAAACGCGGCGGCCAGGCTGAACGCGATGAAGTAGGGATTGACCGGCAGCAGGATGTACTGCGGACGATTCATCGCGGCGCTCCCGAAGCGGCATGCGGCGCGGCCGCACCATGGGCTTTGGCGTCTACCGCGGCTTTGCCGGGTTCCGGCGTTGCCGTCTTGCTCGTGCCTTTACCTGCGGCGGGTTTGCCGTCGGAGGACTGGTCGCCGGCTTTTTCAGCGGGCTTCGTCGGTTTTTCGGCCACCTTTTCGGTGCCCTTCTCCTCGCCCTTGTCGGCAGCCTTGGCTTTCTTGGCCTTCGGCTGCGAAGCGGGCTCCGGCGCCTCGGGGCGCGGCGGCACGTCGCTTCGATAATGGAGCACGAGCACGTCGCGGGCGCCGCGCACGGCGGCCACCGGCACGCAGACGACGCGCGCGAACGCCGTATCGGCCTGCTTGTCCACCCGCACGACCTTGGCGACGGGCAACCCTTCCGGATAGACGCCATCGAGCCCGCTCGTCACGAGTTCGTCGCCGGCGACGACATCCGCGCTGATCGGCACGAAGCGCAATTCGAGCGTATGCCCGGCCGCCGTGCCGTAGACGACGCTGCGCAAGCCCGTGCGCACGACTTCGACGGGTACGGCCTGGTCCTTGTCCGTCAGCAGCGTGACTTCGGACTGCATCGGAAACACGCGCGTGACCTGCCCGATCATGCCGTCCTCGCTCACGACGGGCGAGCCGTTTTGCACGCCTTGCTGCGAGCCGCGCCCGATCACGACCTTCTGCGTGAACGGATCGCGCATGCCGTACTGCACATCGGCCGGGATCGATTGCGTGGAGACGTTGCGAGAAAGATTGAGCAGGGCGCGCAGATGCACGTTTTCGGCGGTGAGCGTGGCGACTTGATTCGCCTGCAACGAAAGTTGGAGGTTCTTGGCGGCGAGCGCTTGATTCTCGCGCCGCAAGGTATTGCTCGTCACGGCGAACTGGGCGGCGCCGACAACGAGATCGCGCGGCACAAGCGCCGCGCGCTGAAGCGGATAGAGCCCCGCATCGAGCACGGCACGCACGACTTCGAGCGTCTTGAAGCGTGCATCGGAAACCAGCAGCACCAGCGAGAGGACGACGAAGAAGATGAGCCGCGCGAGCGCGGACGGGCCTTGCTTAAATAGAGGCGGCGGACTGTATTCCATGGTCGACGCCGAGAGCGTGAACGTTGGCGGGAGCTTGAGCGGCGCGCATCAGCACTCGATCCGAAACGGGCGAGCGGTGCGCGCCATACGCGCCGACAACGTCACTCGTACGAGAAAATGCTGCCGAGCTTGTCCATCCGCTCGAGCGCCATGCCGGACCCGCGCACGACGCACGTCAGTGGATCTTCGGCCACGAGCACCGGCAAGCCTGTTTCCTCGGCGAGCAGGCGATCGAGATCGCGCAGCAGCGCGCCGCCGCCCGTCAGCATCATGCCGCGCTCGGCGATATCGGCGCCGAGTTCCGGCGGCGTTTGTTCGAGCGCGATTTTCACCGACGACACGATCTGGTTGAGCGGATCGGTCAGCGCTTCGAGGATTTCGTTGCTGGAAATCGTGAAGCTGCGCGGAATGCCTTCCGACAGATTGCGCCCCTTCACTTCCATTTCCTTGACTTCCGAGCCCGGGAACGCCGAGCCGATTTCCTTCTTGATCGCTTCGGCGGTTTGTTCGCCGATCAGCATGCCGTAGTTGCGGCGGATGTAGTTGACGATCGCTTCGTCGAACTTATCGCCGCCGACGCGCACCGAACCCTTGTAGACGATGCCGCCGAGCGAGATCACGCCGACTTCGGTCGTGCCGCCGCCGATATCGACGACCATCGAGCCGGTCGCTTCCGACACCGGCAGGCCCGCACCGATCGCGGCCGCCATCGGCTCTTCGATCAGGTAGACCTGCGAGGCGCCGGCGCCGTGCGCCGCTTCCTTGATCGCGCGGCGCTCGACTTGGGTGGAGCCGCACGGCACGCAGATGATGATGCGCGGCGAGGGCGAAAACATGCGCGATTCGTGGGCCGTTTTGATGAACTGCTTGATCATCTGCTCGGTGACCGTGAAATCGGCGATGACGCCGTCTTTCATCGGACGGATCGCTTCGATGTTGCCGGGCACCTTGCCGAGCATTTGCTTGGCCTCGCGGCCGACGGCCTGGATGGTTTTCTTGCCGTTGGGGCCGCCTTCTTGGCGAATCGACACCACCGAAGGCTCATCGAGAACGATGCCTTTGCCGCGCATGTAGATCAGGGTGTTGGCGGTGCCGAGATCGATCGCCAGATCGTTGGAGAAGTAGCTGCGCAAAAAGCCGAACATGAAATTCTGTCTCGCGGGAGAGGCCGGGCTTCGCCGTGAAGGCGCCGCGCGGCGGCGGAAAAAATAAAAGCTTCGGGTCTGGGCGGCTGCCGTTCGAGCGCCGCCGCGCGAGCGCGAAGCTGCAATGAATTCGACCGGAGGCCGCGGCAGGGAGGCGGCGGCTTATTGTTGACGCGCCGAGTGGCCTGAGGCGGGGCCGGTCCGGGTTTGGTTCGAACGCGTAATGATACCTTATAATTTCGACCTATTTGTAGTAAACGGACGGTCCTTTTTGCCGTTCCCGGCCCCCCGACGAGGGCCCGATCCGACGCCCTAACCCCCTGGCGCAACACCGTTTTTTGCCATGTTGCGCTTAAGTCCTTGCTTCCGGTGAAACGCATGGCTTTGACCTTGACCGATGTGAAACGCATCGCCCACCTCGCACGGCTCGAATTGGCCGATGCGCAGGGCGAACATACGCTGGCCCAGCTCAACGAGTTCTTCGGGCTCGTCGAGCGGATGCAAGCCGTCGATACCGCAGGTATCGCCCCGCTCGCGCATCCGATCGAGCAGATCGAGGACATCGCGCTGCGGCTGCGCGAGGATGCCGTCACCGAAGCGGTCGATCGCGACGCCAATCAGCGCTGCGCGCCCGCCGTGCAAGAGGGGCTCTATCTGGTACCGAAGGTCATCGAGTAACCGTCCCAGGATCTACGGAAAGAAACGACATGTACGAGAAAAGTTTGAGCGAGCTTGCGAGCGCGCTCGCAAGCCGTGCGACGTCCGCCGTCGAACTGGCGCAGCTGTATCTGAAGCGAATCGACGAAGCGCGCGAACTGAATGCCTTCATCGAAGTCGACCCCGAGCGCACGCTCGCGCAAGCGCGCGAGGCCGATGCACGGCTCGCGCGCGGCGAGGGCGGCCCGCTTCTAGGTTTGCCCATTGCGCATAAGGATGTCTTCGTCACGCGCGGCTGGCATTCGACGGCGGGCTCTAAAATGCTCGAGGGCTACGAAAGCCCGTTCGATGCCACCGTGGTCGAACGCCTCGAGCGCGCCGGCATGGTGACGCTCGGCAAGACGAACATGGACGAATTCGCGATGGGCTCGTCCAACGAAAATTCGGCGTTCGGGGTTGTCCGTAATCCGTGGGATACGCGCGCCGTGCCGGGCGGCTCGTCGGGCGGCTCGGCCGCGGCGGTGGCGGCGCGTCTCGCGCCGGCCGCGACGGCTACGGACACCGGCGGCTCGATTCGTCAGCCCGCTTCGTTCTCCGGCGTGACGGGTATCAAGCCCACCTATGGCCGGGTGTCGCGCTACGGGATGATCGCGTTCGCGTCCTCGCTCGATCAAGCGGGCCCGATGGCGCAAAGCGCCGCCGATTGCGCCCTGCTGCTCGGAGCGATGGGCGGCTTCGACGAGCGCGATTCGACGAGCCTGCAACGTCCCGACGAAGACTACACGCGCCTGATCGGGCAAGCGTTCGGAGCCGACGCCCCTGCGGGCAAGCCGCTCGCCGGCCTGCGCATCGGCCTGCCCAAAGAATATTTCGGCGACGGCTTGGCGAACGACGTGCGCGCGGCCGTCGATGCGGCCCTCAAGCAGTACGAGGCGCTGGGCGCGACGCTCGTGCCCGTCTCCCTGCCGAAGACAGAACTGTCGATTCCCGTGTACTACGTGATCGCGCCGGCCGAAGCCTCGTCGAACCTGTCGCGTTTCGACGGCGTGCGTTTTGGCCATCGGGCGAGCGAGTACGGCGATCTGCTCGACATGTACAAGAAGTCGCGCGCCGAAGGGTTCGGCCCCGAAGTCAAACGCCGGATTCTGGTCGGGACGTACGTGCTGTCGCACGGCTACTACGACGCCTACTACCTTCAGGCGCAGAAAATCCGCCGCATCATCGCGCAGGACTTTCAAGAAGCCTTCAAGGCATGCGATGTCATCATGGGCCCGGTGGCGCCCTCGGTTGCGTGGGATATCGGCGCCAAGGGCGACGATCCGGTCCAGATGTATCTGGCCGACATCTACACGCTATCGGTCAGCCTGGCCGGCTTGCCCGGCATGAGCGTGCCGTGCGGCTTCGGCACCGGCGCCAACGCGGGCCGCCCGGTCGGCCTGCAAATCATCGGCAACTATTTCGACGAAGCCCGTATGCTGCAGATCGCCGATGCGTTCCAGCGCGTAACGGATTGGCACACGCAAGTGCCGCAAGCGGTGTCGCGGGAGGCATGAACATGGAATGGGAAGTCGTCATCGGTTTAGAGACGCACGCGCAGCTGTCGACCGTCTCTAAAATTTTCTCGGGCGCCTCGACGCGCTTCGGGGCCGAAGCCAACACGCAAGCCTGCGTGGTCGATCTGGCCTTGCCGGGCGTGCTGCCCGTCATGAACCGCGGCGCCGTCGAACGCGCGATTCGCTTCGGTCTGTCCATCGGCGCAACCATCGCGCCGCGCAGTATCTTCGCGCGCAAAAATTATTTCTATCCGGATCTGCCCAAGGGCTATCAGATCAGCCAGTACGAGATCCCGGTCGTGCAAGGCGGCACGATGACCATTCAGGTGCCTGCCAACGAGAAGGCCGGCACCGCTGCCTACGAGAAGACGATCAACTTGACGCGCGCGCACCTGGAAGAAGATGCCGGCAAGTCGCTGCACGAAGATTTCGCGGGCATGACGGGCATCGACCTGAACCGCGCCGGCACGCCGCTGCTGGAAATCGTCACCGAGCCGGAGATGCGCAGCGCCGCGGAGGCCGTCGCCTACGCGAAGTCGCTGCATGCCCTCGTCGTTTGGCTAGGAATTTGCGACGGCAACATGCAGGAAGGTTCGTTCCGCTGCGATGCGAATGTGTCGGTGCGCCCGGTCGGCCAGAAAGAATTCGGTACGCGTGCCGAAATCAAGAATCTGAACTCGTTCCGTTTCCTCGAAGAGGCCATTCAGTACGAAGTGCGCCGCCAGATCGAACTGATCGAAGACGGCGGCACGGTGGTGCAGGAAACGCGTCTGTACGATCCCGACCGTCGCGAAACGCGTTCGATGCGCAGCAAGGAAGACGCGCACGACTATCGCTACTTCCCCGATCCCGATTTGATGCCGCTCATCATCGACGCGGCATGGATCGACCGGGTGAAGGGCGAGATGCCCGAATTGCCGGCATCGATGCAGCAGCGTTTCGTCGTGCAATACGGCGTCACGCCGTACGATGCGGCGGTCCTGACCGCGAGCAAAGCGATGGCCGGTTACTTCGAAGCCGTGGTTGCGAAGACGGGCGCGGCGCAAGCGAAATCGGCCGCGAACTGGCTGATGGGCGAAGTGTCGTCGCAACTGAACCGCGATGGTCTCGAGATCGACGCCAGCCCCGTTTCCGCCGCGCAGCTTGCCGTTGTCTTGCAGCGAATCGCGGACGGTACGATCTCGAACAAGATCGCCAAGGAAATCTTTTTGGCGATCTGGGAAGAAAAAGCGACCGACGAAGGCGCCGCCGATCGGATCATCGAAGCGAAGGGCTTGAAGCAAATCTCCGACACCGGCGCGCTGGAGGCCATCATCGATGAGGTGCTTGCAGCCAACGCGAAATCGGTCGAAGAGTTCCGGGCCGGCAAGGAAAAGGCGTTCAACGCGCTGATCGGTCAGGCCATGAAGGCGACGAAGGGCAAGGCCAATCCGCAGCAGGTCAACGAGTTGCTCAAGAAGAAGCTTTCCTGAGGCTCGCTGCGATCCCACGACCGGGGTGGCCCGTCGGCGCCGTGACGCGCCGGCCGGCCACCCGAGCGCGGGCCTGGACAACCACAAGGGCACAAAGGCACAAAGGCACGATAGGCCATGGGCAAGCGCGCGCACCTGGATGACTTCCGAGTTCCGTACTTCGACGGCGACAAAGCCGGCAAAGCGTTCTCGCTCGCCGATTTCGATCCGGGCCTCAAGCCGTTCTCGGCCGGGTCGAAGATAGCCGATCGAGAGCGCTTGGCCGCGTATGCGCGCAAGCTCGACGAGATGCAGGAGCGCTTGCATGCGCAGCGTCTCGAGCGCGTATTGCTCGTCTTGCAGGGCATGGACACGAGCGGCAAGGACGGCACGATCCGCGCCGTGTTTCACGAGGTCGATCCGCTCGGCTTGCGCATTGCCACGTTCCGCGCGCCGACGCCCGACGAAGCCGCGCACGATTTTCTCTGGCGCGTGCATCGACAAGCGCCCGCCGCGGGCGAACTGACGATCTTCAATCGCAGCCATTACGAAGACGTGCTCGTCCCGCGCATCCGCGGCGAAATCCATGCGGCGGAACTCGAGCGCCGATACGGGCACATTCGGCATTTCGAAGCGCTGCTCGCCGATTCGGGCACGGCCATCATCAAATGCTTCCTGCACATTTCGAAGGACGAGCAGCGCGAGCGCTTGCAGGCGCGTATCGACGACGACACGAAGCATTGGAAATTCGATCTCTCGGATATCGAGGCCCGCGCGCATTGGGATGCCTATCAGTCGGCTTACGAAGAGGTGCTGGCTGCGACATCGACCGAGCGCGCGCCGTGGTTTGTCGTCCCGGCCGATTCGAAATCGCATCGAAACACGATGGTGGCGGCGTTGCTGCTGCGGGTATTCGAGGGCTTGAACCTCGAATACCCGCCAGCGAAAGCGTCGCTGCAAGGCATCACGATCAAATGAACTCCACTACCACACGGCAACAAGGACGACCATGCTGCGAGTGATCACGGCCAACTTGAACGGCATTCGTTCGGCGGCCAAGAAAGGCTTCTTCGAATGGTTCGGCGAGCAAAGCGCGGACGTCGTCTGCGTCCAGGAAGTCAAATGCTCGCAAGACGACATGACGCCCGAGTTCCTCGCGCCGCACGGCTTTACCGGGTACTTCCAGCATGCCGTGAAAAAAGGCTATAGCGGCGCCGGCGTCTACACGCGCCGGCCGCCCGACGACGTTGTTATCGGGTTCGGCAGCGAGGAATTCGATCCCGAAGGACGGTACGTCGAGGCGCGGTTCGGCGACCTGTCGGTGATCTCGGTGTATGTGCCGTCCGGCTCGAGCGGCGAAGAGCGGCAGCAGGCCAAGTTCCGCTTCATGGCCGAGTTCATGCCGCATCTGGCGGCGCTGCGCAAGGAGCGGGAAGTCATCGTCTGCGGCGACGTGAACATCGTTCACAAGGAAATCGACATCAAGAACTGGAAGAGCAACCAGAAGAATTCCGGTTGTTTGCCCGAGGAACGCGCTTGGCTTACCCAACTGTTCGACGAAGTGGGCTATGTCGACGTGTTCCGCCGGCTTGACGTGCGTCCCGAGCAATACACGTGGTGGAGCAACCGCGGCCAAGCGTACGCCAAGAACGTCGGGTGGCGCATCGATTACCAGATCGCCACCCCTGGTATCGCCGAAACCGCACACGCCACATCGATTTTCCGCGACATCAAGTTCAGCGATCACGCGCCGCTGACGGTGGATTACGGACACGACCTGAAGTGACCGAGGCCGCCGCGGCATCATGCCGTGGCGGCGCGGGCCGTGGCTAGCGGCGGCGGTGCTCGGGCAACTGCGGATTTTCCGCGTAGTACCGACGCAGAAACGAGTGCCGCGGCGTATCGACATCGGTGATCGTTTTTGTGTCCACTGCGATTTGCTGGCGCAGCAACCCGCCTTGTTCTTCGCGGGAAGCCGGCCACTGAGGCAGCGAGCCGTCGTTCGGCGTGCCTGTCTTCACGAAGTGCGCCACATAGCCCGAGAAGATGCGCGATACCGCGTGGTCTTCGGGCCGCCAAACGAAACGATTCGACAGCCCGAGCGTGCCTAGCGCGTATTTGATTTCGCTGCTGTGCACTGCGCCGTCCTCGGGCAGTTGATTGGGTGTGGGGTGGCGCCTTTGCGGCCGCTTGTGCGCGTAGTAGTAAAAGTAGACGGGAGTACCGCTCGTTTGCCGATGCGCATCCACCCAGCGCCGCGTGGCATGGCTGATGAAAATGTCGCTGGCGAGCGAGGTGGCCGAACGCCGTACTTCGTCGTCGTCGTTGCCGGGATAGAGCGCGAGGACATCGGTGGCGTACGGACCGAATACGCGCTTGAGCGCGGCTCGCCAATTTTGCGGCGTGGGCGGCTGGGCGTCCAGGATCATCGTATGAGGCGCTTCGTGCGAGTTGCTGCCGACGAGCAGCGGCACGCGCGCTTGCGCGCCGGCCTCGAACGTCTGTTCAAGCGATTGCGTGAGGAAGTGGCCGTCGATGGCCGGCCAAAAGAGAAAATCCGGTTTCTCCTTCGGGCCGGTACCGTCGAGGATCGTTTGGGCCGGCAGTGCGCGCAATGCGCCGAGCGATGTTGCGTTCATCTTCCGCTGAAAAGCCTGCGCCGCGGTTTTCGCATCGTCGCGCGACCAGATCGTGAGCGGGCCGAACGCAGCGCCGCTTTGGCCGATTGCGCGTGCGAAGAGCCCTTTCGACATCGGCGAAGCCATATGCGCGCTCACGGCGACCGATCCGGCCGACTCGCCGCCGATGGTGACTTTATTCGGGTCGCCGCCGAATTGGGCGATGTTTTCTCGCACCCACTGCAGCGCCGCATGCTGATCGAGCAGGCCGTAGTTGCCGGCAGCGCCATGGGCAGATTCGCGCGCCATTTCCGGCAGCGCCAGGAAACCGAACACGCCGAGCCGGTAGTTGACCGTGACCGTTACCATGCCGCGCGAGGCGAGGGCTGCGCCGTCGTACCGCGGCTCCGAGCTGTCGCCCGCGGCGAACCCGCCGCCGTAGAAATAGACGAGCACCGGCAGCTTTTCGTCGGTTGCCTGTGCCGGTGTCCATACGTTTAAAAAAAGGCAGTCCTCGCTCATCGTGCGCGAGCGGAACTCCATTTGGAACAGCGGCAACTGCATACACCGTGCGCCGAAGCGAGTCGCGTCGCGTACGCCGGCCCAGGCCGCGACCGGCTGCGGCGGCTTCCAGCGCAGATCGCCCACCGGCGGTGCGGCGTACGGAATACCCTTGAACGAACGCAATGCGGTGTTTTGCTCCGAAATCGCAACGCCCTCGATCGTGCCCGTAGGTAAAACGACCCGGGTGGCCGGTTGGCGGGCGGCCGCACAAAGCGAAGTTGGCATCAGGCAGGCGAGCGCGGCCGCGACGAGTGCGGCGGCGGCACCGTGATGCGAGGCACGCAGGGAGGGACCGCTTCGAACGAACGTCATTTGAGCCTTCATCATGATCCTCTCTAGTCATAAAGGAATGAGAACGGACCGCTATTCGCATTGAAGACGCGAATAAATCCCCCCCGCGCCATGAATCGATTGATCGATGGCGTGGTGAACGTGCTGCTAGATTGGATTTATTCCGATCAAATGCCGCTGCGCATCGATCCGTATCGGCGCCGCGCTAACTGGCGACGGCGTGAGAGGCATTGTGGTGTAGAACTTGCCGGCAATTAGCGAAATTTATTCAAATAGGACTGAACGAATTGCCGGTGTGCCATAACGTATGCGCACAGGAATGATGGTTTGTAGATCGGTGGCGTCGCAAATATTCAATTCGCGTAATTCCGATCGAATTGAATGGCGTGTAATCGTTTAAACGCTGCGCTCTCTCTCGCGGACAAGGCCAGCCTATCGGACAGACGCTTGAGGAGATCGAGCCGGCGCGCGGGGCTGTCCAGCTAGGTGCGTTGACTCCACGGCGCGATCTTCGGCAACAGCAACATGCCGGGGGCCGCCAGCGCGGCGCACACAAGGAAGTAATCGAACCAGCCGATCTTGGCGACGACGAAGCCGCTCGCAGCCGAAGCCAGCGTGCGCGGCACCGAAGCTAGACTCGTGAACAACGCGAATTGCGTCGCGGTATAGCGCGGATCGGTGGTACTGGCGATGTAGGCGGTGAAGGCCGCGAGCGTCAGGCCCGTGGCAAACGTCTCGAACCCGTAGATCAGTGCGAGTGCGACCGGCGACGGGCCGATCTTCGCGAGCCAGGCAAAGCCGAGCGTGGATAGAATCTGCACAAAGCCGAAGATCCATAGCCCGCGGGCGATGCCGATCTTCACGAGCCACACGCCCCCGATGATGCCGCCCGCGAGACTGCCCCACAATGCCGTTGCTTTCGCGATCACGCCGATCTGCGTCTTGTCGAAGCCCAGATCGAGGAAGAATGACGTCGACAGCGTAGTGGCCATCGTATCGCCGAGCTTATAGAGAAAGATAAACGACAGCACCAGGGCAGCGGCGGCAAGCCCATTGCGTGCGACGAACTCCGTTAGCGGCAAAACGAGCGCATCGCGAAGGCTTTTGGGCGGTGCGCCATGCATGTCCGGTTCGCGCACGACGAGCGTCATCACCATGCCGGGCAGCATGAACGCCGCGGTGACGATGAATACGGCCGTCCACGGCAGGTGATCGGAGAGAATCAGCGAGAGCGAGCCCGGCACGAGCCCGGCGATCTTATAGGCATTGACGTGCACGGCATTGCCGAGCCCTTGCTCCGTATCGGTGAGCAATTCGCGTCGGTATGCATCGATGACGATATCTTGGCTTGCGCCGAAGAACGCGACGAGCCCGGTGAGCGCGGCGACGGTCCAGATTGCCTCGCGCGGCGAGACAAATCCGAGCGAGGCAATCGCGCCGGCCACGAGCAGCTGCGTGGCGAGCATCCAGCCGCGGCGGCGCCCGGGGCGCCAGAACGGCAGCCGCGGCACATAGCGATCCATCAGCGGCGCCCAGACGAATTTCCACGTATAGGGAATTTGAATCAGCGCGAATAGGCCGATCTCTTTGAGATTGACCCCTTCGGAGCGCAGCCAAGCCTGCACGAGATAGACAAGCGTAAACAGCGGCAATCCCGACGTGAAGCCCAGAAAGACGCAGATGAGCATGTGCCGGTTGAGGAACGCACGCCAGCCGGGGTGCGCCTCGTGAGCGCTCAAGGCGGCGCTCTCGTGCGGCGAGGGCGGGATGTCTCGTTTGATGGTCAGCCTCTTCGATGCGGCGCATTCAAGCCGGCGCGGCCCCCTTGGAGCCGCGTTTCACGCGGTAGACCGCAAGACTACCACGCCAGTTCGCGCCCCAACGGACGGCGCGCCCGCCATGTAGGACGACGCGGTCGAGAATCTCGAGGCCGACCCCGGGCGCGAGCGCTTCGAAGTCTCGAATCGTGAGCACGCGCACGTTCGGGGTGTTGTGCCACTGATACGGCAGCGATTTCGAGACGGGCATCTGCCCTTGCAGCACCGAGAGCCGGTGCGGCCAGTAGCCGAAGTTCGGGAACGAGACGATGCATTCCTTACCTACTCGCACCGTTTCGCGCAGGATCGCGGCGGTTTGATGGATCGTCTGCAGCGTTTGGGACAGGATCGCGAAATCGAAACTCTCGTCCTCGAACAGGCGCAGGCCATCCTCGAGATTTTGTTGGATGACGTTCACGCCTTGCTTCACGCAGGCGAGCACGCCCGCGTCGTTGATCTCGATCCCGTAGCCTGTGACACCGAGTTCTTCGGCGAGCAGGGCGAGCAGGCTGCCGTCCCCGCAGCCCAGATCGAGGACGCTCGCATTCGGTTCGACCCAACGAGCGATCGCCCGGAAATCGGCGCGCGTGGCAAGCGAATCCATGGCGGCTTGATTCATGCGCGAACCTCCTCGGCGATGCGCTCGTAATAGGCGCGGATGACGTTGTGATAGCGCGCATCGTCGAGCAAAAAGGCATCGTGCCCGTGCGGCGCGTCGATTTCGGCGTAGGTCACACGCCGTTTGTGATCGAGCAGTGCTTTAACCAACTCGCGCGAACGGGTGGGGGCGAACCGCCAATCGGTCGAGAAGCTGGCCACCAGATATTGCGCGCGCGTATGCGCGAGCGCCGCGGTGAGATCGCCGTCGAACGCTTTGGCCGGATCGAAGTAATCGAGCGCGCGCGTGATGAGCAAATAGGTGTTCGCGTCGAAGTAGTCGGCGAACTTGTCGCCTTGATAGCGCAGGTACGATTCGACCTCGAACTCGACATCGAAGCTGAACCGGTAATCGTCACCGGTGCCGCCTGCCGGACGGCGCAGGGCGCGTCCGAATTTGGTGGCCATGTCGTCGTCGGACAAATACGTAATGTGGCCGATCATGCGGGCGACGCGCAGGCCGCGCCGGGGCTTCACGCCGTGCGCGTAGTAATCGCCGCCGTGGAAGTCGGGATCGGAGAGGATGGCCGAGCGCGCCACCTCGTTGAACGCGATGTTCTGCGCCGACAGCTTCGGGGTGGAGGCAACGACGATGCAATGGCCGATGCGGTCGGGATACATGAGGCTCCAGGCGAGCGCTTGCATGCCGCCGAGGCTGCCGCCCATGACGGCGGCGAAGCGTTCGATGCCGAACGCATCGGCTACGCGCGCCTGGGCGTTCACCCAATCCTCGACGGTCACGACTGGGAAACTCGCGCCGTAGGGCTTGCCGGTGGCCGGATCGAGGCTCATGGGGCCGGTGGAGCCGAAGCAGGAACCGAGATTGTTGACGCCGATGACGAAAAAACGATCGGTATCGAGCGGCTTGCCGGGCCCGACCATGTTGTCCCACCAGCCGACGTTCTTGGGCTCGTCGGCATAAACGCCCGCTACATGATGGGAGGCGTTTAGGGCATGACAGACGAGCACGGCGTTCGAGCGCGCGGCGTTGAGCGTGCCGTACGTTTCGACCATGAGGTCGTAACCGGCCAGCGATGCGCCGCTGCTCAGCGCGAGCGGCTCGGAGAAATGCATACGTTGTGGAGCGACGATGCCGATCGATTCCATGTATTCCGCCTTCTGACAGGGCGGCTAAATGGTGTCGGCGATGCGCGGGGGAATGACAGCGCGCGGCTGACGACCTCTTTAGCCGCATTTATAGTGAACCCGAGCCCAGCTTGGGTTCGCGCGCCCGCAATCGAGTCGACAAATCGGCGCGCCGCCTTCCGCGATCCTGGCCAAGCCAAACGGCAAGGAGGTGGTTCGCTTCAGGCAATAGACGACAAAGGATAGCGGAAATCAGGTGGATGCGCTATATCGCGGGCATGGGCGGGGAGGGCGTCTGGACGGGGGGTGATGGCAAAGGGAGCGGGCGGGTATGAGCGCCGGTTATAGGGGGCGGCGATCATTGTGGGATGGTCATGCCGGCGTCTTTCGGCTCGGACGTGGGGGATTGCGGGTGGTGTTGGGGGGAGTGGTCCGGGGCAGCGATCGGATGCCGATCGAGACGGTGTGAGCCCGAGACACTGACAACTACTTGATAAATACGGCTTCTGCCGAACCTTGTCTTTGCTGGACCTAGCGTGAGGTCGATCTGAGCGGCTATGACCGACGATCGTCCTTATGCAGCGCTCGTTACTTGGTCACCTCTATAAATCGACCGCCCTGGTATTTATAGAAATGAGAGACATCGGTCGCGTTGCCGTAAATATCCCAACGCACCCGAATACCTATCGGGGCCTCTTGCCACACTATCGAAAGATAGCCTGATTTCTGATTTGAATCACTTGCCAGGTCGATATCTTTTAAACAGCTCTGAACCGGCAGAGAAAAACGCGAAACCGCTGTCCTCTCGTGCAATTCGAGTACGTAAAGCGTCCCCTCCTCCCCGGCGCCGCAGTATCCCGTTGAATTGCGGCTTGAGGCTTGATTAACGACAATAAGAATGTACTCGTTCCCGTCGATCAGGCGCGATTCGTCAGCCGGGAACGCAATGCTGGACGAAGTCTCCAGGGATTTCCTGAGTGCAAGCGGCACTTTGATAGGCAGTTCGCTCCGTGTTTGCGCAGCGACTACGAACAGGGAATTTCCATGCTGTTGAATGAAACGATCCCCGCTGAGATGAATCACTGTAGGTGCAGACGATTTCGAGAATGCGACTGAGTTCAGTACGCCCAATGTCATAAGAAAAAACCATCGTTTAACTCCCAACGATATGTTCCGCATAGCATACCCCTAAGTAAATCCAGACATGCGAGTCGTCGCTCGGCCGTCATGGCTAGCGCGGCCGACCACTGGAAAAGCGTTCAGTCCGTAGGTCAGCACTGACCGCTCACGCTCCCTAACGTAATGCTGCCACCGTTGACGCGTAGATAGCGCGCCATGGACCGAAATTCTGCAGGATACTCATTTCGTCAAAGCTTCTCTAACGGGTAATGTCCTGCAGCTGTAGCCAAGCCTCGACCGGCGGATTTCCGGCATGAATGTAGCGAATTTTCACCCAATCTGGCTTCTCTTGCTGAATTACTGCAACATGGTCGCCCCGAATCAAGTACCCGTGGCTCGTACTTCCCACCGAAGGCCGATCATAAAGCCATGTTCGGTCGGCGCTCACCGTCCACATCGGCGCTGCATTAGCATCCGCCGGCGATGAACTGCTGGTTGGCCGATCAATCGCGGTATAGATGGAATGGCCAAGCGCAGCTTGTATTCTTGTGTAATAAATCGCGCTTTCCGCATTCGGCGGATCGCATGCCCGAAGGTTTTCAATACCTAGCGAAACACGCAAGAACGGCTTGATATCCGTGGATTTCGTCTGGCTGAACTGCATCCACACCGCCCGGGTCGGGCGGGTTCCTTGGCCGAAAGAGCGATGGCGAGCCCGGCGCCAAGACCATCTGGCGCGGCCTTGATAAAGTTCTCACCGCCGCCGACACGCTACGTGCTCTACGCGACGGGCTCGACTGACTTATGTATAACGCTATGCCCTAGAATCGTTGCGGAATAAGACAGATCATTGATCGCCTCCTCATTGGTCAGGGTCGCTCTTTCTATCATCGACAAAATTTACACTCCGAAGGACGCGCATAATGAAAGGTAGATAGTCCCCTTTTGGCTCCTCAAGTCGCATCGATTGACCGGTCCCACAAACAGCGGCTTTATCATGAAACAGACAAAATGAATAAAAGCGGACGCGTTGATCCTCCTCGCCATTAATTTGATCTGTCGTCCTCATAAAGCCAGAGGCATTGCGCGATTTCAGCTGATAGATCCGGGAGACAGGTGGCAATATTTTACTGTCGTTCGCATCCTCGTAATACAAATCCCACTTTTTCTTACCCTCATTCCACTGAGCACCATATGTCTGCGCCGCATCGTCGAATTGCTGACCAATTTGGCATTCAAATCGAATTCCAAAATCGCCGAGCGTACTCTGCACCGGGGGCGTATCCGTCCAATAGCCAGCCGTCATCTTCATTCGACTTGCCAGATGCCCATCAAAATAGTTGACTACGCTGATTGCGCAATCAGGCTGCCCCATATCCACAGACAAAATCTCATGCTTTACCGCAATCGTCGATTGACCAAATGCGACCTGAGTCAAGCAGATCTGAGAAAGCAGCAGAGCGATAACTAGTAGATTTTGTTTCATTTTTCAGCGAAAGTTGGATGAAAAATTGCGCGAGCGAAATGTTTTAATGAAAATTTACGTCTTCTTTCTTCGCGCGCTTTGAACCCATCGGCTTGCTCTATAAGAGCACATGTCGTCGCATATTCTGAAAATCCGGTTACTAAATTTTTAGAAAGTAGCCTCACTCACAGGCGTATTGGCACTCAGGCTGGCGGAAGAACGATTTGACGAGGTCGGGCAGTTTTTGAATGCGCCGCAACGCACCGAGGGCGAGCGATTTCATGTCGTCCAGGCTTTGCACAAGCTGCCGGCTGACTTGCCGTTTGACGTGTGCCCACACTTGCTCATCGGGGTTCAACTGCCAATTTTATGAGTCGACTACGAATCGAGGGAGCGCGGAGTCAAGCGCATGAGTCATTTCACCAAAATCGATCTTAAGATTATCGTTGCTTGTTTTGAGGCATCCGATTTCGATCGACGAAGTGATTTTGAGCCGATCCAATAAGTTATAGACAACGTCCTATCGCGACTTCCCTCAACCAATTCGTAGCAATCACCACCATAGGCTGACGGCCCCTCACTGTCGGTTGCCGGACATGCAGGAAACGCCTCATATGCAACTCCACCAGAGGCGACCGCTGTTTTCTTGACAGTCGCCGTCGCGCTAAACAGCGCCAACGATCCATCGCTCCTGTACCAATAGGGTTTGACCGCGCCGGTATCCAGGCCGCAACGACTAAGATTCGCCTTGCAAACGGTCAAGATATCCTCTGCGTCCGAACCCTTTACTTTCAAGTAGTAGGTATAGAACCCTGCGTCCGTCACCTCTCCAAATCGCACCTTCGTATAGCGGTTTTTCGGATAGGAAAACAGCACGTGCTCATCGGAGAATGTCTTGAAAGCCTCCTGAGCAGTGCCGACTGCGCAGTTTATACAAACGGCAACGCATATCAAACTCCTAACGATTCGACGAATCTTAAACATCTATCGCTCCGAATAATTTATAAAGTGGCGAAATAAGGTGGTCGCAATCTATTGCTCTTGCTGCAAACCTAAGAGTAATGCCAAGAACCGGAATTGAGACATTTAATGCATCATACGACCGAGAGCCCGCACCCACGCTGTAGATTGGCTGCAAGGTGGTTCCCCAATCGACAGCTAGGCTTTCGTTGCCCGCAGGGTTTGAGGGTGGATTGGCCCTAGATACAACTTGTCGAGACGAGAACGCTGGATGTGTGCTTCCCATCTGATACAGCTCAGCCGAGACTGCCGATTCAGGTCTCATCGTTCCCGCGCTTGTTGGAGATACTGTTGCAGTATGCTCGTCCGTTGTACGGTCAATTCCGTCAGGCATTCCGAATGATTCACCGCCAACCATTGGTGTGCGCCGCCATTTAGGCTGATTCTGAAGTCGCACTCCGCGTCCCGGAACGCCAGCCAGGCTCGCTGGGCAGCCATGATCTGAGTTTTCTGAATAACTCCCTGCTCCGCGTTATCCTTCAGCGTGCCTACCAACGTTTTGTAAGCCAAATTAAGCTTCGCATCCGCCGCAATGCGGCTTTCCTCTGCGCATTGATAGCTCGCCTGGGCAGTTGCGAGATCCGTTCCACCCGGCGGGTTGTTACAGTCGTCAGCGAACACGGCCGTCGAAAGTACCATCGGCGCTATTAATAAGTAATAAATATACCGCTTCATCGTCGCCTCGTTAGTTTGCTTATCGTATTCTTCCTAGGCGCGCGTCGTTATACATAACGACGAGGTCGGTCCGACGCGCTGATAAACGTTCTTTACTTTAAGTGGCATATCGCTGTGCCTAGAATTTATCAGCTGAAATCCCCAAACGCAGCTGGGTTTTTGCGAACGACCGATGAAGTTAGTGGCTACCTCACTTGCGGCGCGTTGTGCACGGTCGGCACCGCCGGGCGCCGCGGCGCTCGTCCATGATGCGCTCTCGGCTGTCGAAGGCGTGTTTAGCCACGCGAATGCCATGCTTGGTCTCCGGGTCAGTGAGTATTGGGGATGTTCGGAGTCGTGGGGAACGATACCCATGACACTTCGACCCGGTGGTTCGGCAGGAAATGAAATTCGAGGAAACCGTCGTGCTTATTCGGCAGCGGCGGCACAGGAATGTCCGTTTCGAACGTATCGTGCGGCAAGTGCTTCTCGTACTGCTCTTTAGTCCACTCGAGCTCCACCTCGATGTGCAAGGTTTTTTCGTTTTTCGGAATGTCGTGGCAGCAATAAATACCGCCTCCCCCGCCTGATTCATTGGAATAGGACGAACCCACGCCGTGACCGTCGATGAAAAAGCGGGAGATCCCTCGGTCTGTATAGTTGTAGCCGACCACTTCATATGGCCCATATGTATCGCTTTCGCCAGATATACATGCGTGGGTCCAGATCGTTCCGCCCATTACAAGTGCGACGAGTGCGATGCGGTGACCTGCGCGATGTGCCGGGCCGCGCAGAGGGCGCCCGCAAATATTCAAAATCGCTTTAATCATAATCACGTGTGAATCAGAAAGTTAAACACTATGAATGACAGGAGTGGAGCCACTCGAGTCCTCTGCGATACGCCGCTTCAGTGCGCACAGAAAATGTTCGGGGGCCGTCGGAACTCCACCGACGCCGGGGCGAAAGTACCTTGGTGAAGAGAGAATCGGCGTAAGCACTCGACACGCAGTCGATCAGGCCCATATAGTCGAACTGCACCTGAACGCCTTGATAGGTGAGCGTACCGTTCTCGTTCTTGCAGACCTTGCCAATCAGCTCGTTGGCAAATTTTCGCGCGGCGACACCGCCCCGGTCAAAGCCGAACATCGAGACACGGATGGTTCGGAGCGGACGCGGGTCAGTCTTTGCCTGCGCCACCACTTTCGCGAACCACAGCTTGGCTTTCTCGACGCGTGCGGCGAATCCCGTGCCCAGGTAGGCTGCCGAGATTTCGCTGTCGCGGATTGCGGGCACGGAATCGGCTATAACAGACACGCCCGATGAGATGATGAGGAGAACCGCATTCGCAGGCTTTTTCAGGTTCTCGATGATCTTTTTGGGATTGAAGGCATCGAGCATCGACGATTTCACCTTCTCCGAAACTTGACCAGCTTTCCAGTCCTTGATAATTTCCTTGGCTGCGTTTTGCCCGCCTTTCTTGACTGGCCTGGTGATAAAGTTCGATTTCACGACGCTCTTAGCTTGATCCAGCGAGTTCTTCCGAGCGTTTTGGGTACACCTACGGGGTTATCGGAGAGCAATCGGCCCATGCCCTCGAAATACAGCTTGTAGATGCCGGTTTGCTGGTTCGTTTCTTCGTGCGCGTTATAGAGCCGGCCAATATTCGAAAGGCGCTCGCCATCCCGCGATACATCATGCCCGAAGCCGTCAAAAAAGAAGGTGATGCATATTTCCTGATGGCAGCGATAACAGCCGTCTGGCGGTGCGCTGGGAAGTGATGCTGCCACGCTCGCGGCGCGTCGTGCGCGATCGGTGCCGACGGGTGTCACCGCCCCCGTCCATGATGCGCTTTCAGCTGTCGAAGGCGCGTCCAGCCACGCGAATGCCATGCCTATCCTCCAGTTCAGTGGGCGTTGGGAATGTGTGGGGTAGTCGGGAACGAGACCCATGCCGCCTCGACCCGCCGGTGCGGCAAAAAGTGAAACTCAAGGAACCCGTCGTGCTTATTTGGGAGCAGTGGCATCGGTATTTCGGTTTCGAACGTTTCGTTGGGCAGGTCTTTTTCGTACTGCTCCTTTGTGAGCGCCAGCTCGACCTTGACGTGCAAGGTCTTGGCGTGTTTGGGAAGATCAATACAACAATAAAGCCCCCCGCCACCGCCCGATTCATGCGCCTCGGATGAACCTGCCCCTTGCCCATCGACGAAAAAGCGCGCGATGTCGCGGTCCGTATAGTTGTAGCCGGTGACGCCGTATGGCCCATACGTCCCGATTTCGCCAGATACACACGCTTGGCTCCAAACCGCTAGGCATGCCAAAAAGGTGGTGAATGCGGCGCCTAGCAGCATGCGGAAGATCCTCGATTTATCGCATCGATTGCAGATGATTGAATTCCGTCAGAACGACCGTTTCTTAAGCGTGTAGGCATAGAGAGCGTACTGGGTATTGGTCCGTGAATCGAACCAGCCGCCTTGACTCGTCCCATCGTCGACGTCGTCCCAAGATTTACCGAAGTCTCGGCTGTAGAAGGTGTAGTCGTGTGGCGCGCCCTCTCGCCTCGCGTCCGCCGCATAGACGAGCAGTACCCCCTTCTTGCCGACGCTCAAGCCCTCAACGTTGTAGCGGGCGTCAAAGGTATGCAGTTGCGCGACTGTCGGCTGGGTGTCGCTCGTCCATGTGGAAATTACACCAGTCCGATCCCCTTTGTCGCGCGAATCATGATAGTTCCGCGGCACACCTAGTCGTGAGAGCGCATAGACCGAGTAGTTGTGTCCGGACGGCTCGTCAGTGGTTCCCAATTGGACGACGACCTGATCCGGCAGCACCGCGTCCTGTTCGAACTGCGTCCCGTCCCAGCGCAAGCGGTACACGACGCTAGCCGACTGCTCTTGGCCAAGCAGCTTTCCATAGTAGGCTACGCGCAGCACGCCGTCCGGAGCGAGGTTAACCGAGCTAAAGGTCTTACGAGGCTCGTCGGAATGAGTCGCCATCGAAGCCAGCGGAATCTGCTGCCACGATTGACCACCATCGACTGTGCGCCACACATTTGGCCCCCAACCGATGGCATAGCCGCGCTGCGAGTCAAGAAACTTGAGGTCGCTAATGTTGCGATCTTCCGGCCAGTTCAGTTGTGTCCAGGTTTTTCCGCCGTTTATGGAGCGCCACAGCTTAGCAATGTGTGGTGCCGGTGCTCCGCTCGAGCTTGCCGTTTTATAGTCCATCCAGTCGGTCGCGACATAGAGCGTGCGCCAGTCGTCGGAATACCACCAGGCAGCATTCTGGCCGAGTTGCTGAAACGAGCGGGTCGGTCCGCCGTCGAACGTTCCACGTAGAAAGCTCACAGTCGACCGGTTGAGCAATTCCGACGTCTGGTCCATCCAGGGCTCCTCGGGGACTGCCTGAGCTTCGTCGTAGCCCTTTTCCAATCCAACGACTCGAAACCGGACCTCTGGATCGGCGACTTTAAGCGTCATCATCTCATTGCCCTGTAGGCGAAATGCGCCGCCCCCATAGGGTTTGTCGTTCTTCATGAAGGATGAAGTTACCGTTATCCATTGCGGTTTGGTCATTATCCGATATCCATAGCGTGTGGCGGCCAATAGGATCAGGGCGCCAAATAGAATTTTCCAGCGAATGAGCTTGTTCACGTTTATTTCGCTATCAGGACATTGAGCGCCCGGTTTACCAGATCTTCCGTTCTTGATGAAACTGCGTTCGCACCGTCATCTGCCCACGTTTTTACCGAGCCCCACTGGGCCTAAAAAATGGCGCCGCATGGAAGTAGCAAAGAACTGACATTCGCCTCGCAGTCTTATAAAGTCGACGCCCACCAACGTCGATGCCGATCCACGGAAGCAAGCCGGCCAGCGCTATGTCCACCTGGTAGCTACAGTCCCAACCGATCGGGCCGCACGATCGTCGGTCCTATAAACGCCAGCTTTCGCAACGACGAATTCGGCCCATGCGGCTGCATGCGGAAGTGCGCGCGGCGCCAATGACCGCGTACCTCACCATTCTCCCCATTGCCTGGCGTCGAGCGTGCCGTCTCGGCGTCGAGGATCGCCGGTCCGACGATATAGCGGTCGTATAGCATCTCGATCTCTGCCAGCCGCTCCGCGCGCCGACGCTTGCCCAATCCGCTGAAATTGCGCGAAGCACCCGTATAAGCGCGATCATGTACGACATACGCATCGCGCACCGTCAGATACAGCAGCATCTTGATCGCGTAATCGAGCACGCTTTCCCAGTACGGTCGGCTGCCCGACGCGGTCCCTTCGATCGGATCTTCGGATTCCCACGTCGTTGCCGACGTGTTGTCGAAAAGGCTCTTGATGGTCTGTTCGCTGCCGTCGATAAGAAACTCCAGTAGCTGCAGTCGGATCCGTTGCTCGTCGCCTACGCCAACGTGCCCCCAGGTCTGGATACTGAGTGTGTGGGCGGTCTTCCCCTCTACCTCCTTGGGACGACGGAACAGCAGAATCGCTTCGATGCCGCTCTTGCGGCCCGACCACGAAGGATCTGGGACGATGCACAGCGTATCGACGGGAAACCGGATGATGTTCACCGGCACGTCATCCGCGATGTAGGCGTCGTCGAGCAGACGATGCAAAGCCAGCGTCGGCTCATACAGCGCACCGTGGCTCGCGCTGAACGCCTGCATGATGACGCTGCGCTGCGCGTGGCCCATGTCGTCCTCGTCGCCGATGCAGGACAGATTCCCCCGCGCCCAGGCTGTCAGATATTGCGGGAAGTTATGCATCAAGTCGCCTAGCGGCTCGGTTCTCAATCTCTGCGAGAACTCCTCGCCGGACCGGCCCGCGTCCTCGCGCACCTGCCGCCACGCCTCAATCGCGCCCGATGCGCGGTACCGCACAGGTATCGGTAGCCGTTCGTAAAGGGCGCTATCCGCCATGATCGTCTTTTCCATCGCGCGACGGATCAGTGTCGAACGGGCGCTTTTCTCGACGGTGATAGGGGGCTCCGACTCGCCGGGGGCGAGTTCGATCAAGGGCCGACGGGCGCGGGATGCGATGTAAGCCTCTTCGAATGCTTCTGTGTATTCGACATCGATCTGCATTGCGCCCGGGCGAAGCGTCGCCTCGCAGTTCCATCCGAATTCGACTTCAATCCCATCGCCCGACGACATGCCGAACCTGCGCGCTCCGGCTGGGCCATTCGCAACCCATTCAGCAAGACGACTGTAGACGGAACGCCATATGTCGCTGGCCAGATGGATGGCGTCGGCGTCGTCCAAATTGCGAGTCCCGGTCGCAATACGCAGCGAGATGCCGGGAACAATTCCGGTACAACGGACCGGTTGGCCATCGAGATGGAGTGAACCCCAAACTGCCAGGCAGAAGATCGAGTGGCTACTGCGACGTGCGCCACCGCGCAACTTGGCTACGCCTCCCTCTTGAAATCGAATGCTCAGCGCGCCGTCTTCCGACACGGAGACAAGCGGCAAAACGGCAGGAGAGGCGAACGTCGCATGCGAGGTGGAGCGGTGTTGGTTCATTGTTGAGTGCTTACGTTTGGGACAACAGCGACGGGATCTCTTGGTCGGACGCCTCGCGTTTTTGCGCGCGAACTGGCCCCTGTGCGCTCGAATTCGAAGCGACCGGGTTCGTTCAGCAAGCGCTCAAGAATGCGAGGCGTGTGTAACTCAGAAGGTCATGGAGCCACCGCTAGCGTCAAGCTGTCGAGCAGCCAGCGTCCGAGCCCGCCCTGACATGATTTTGGCCGCATGGACACTGCACGGGATCGCCGTCCAGCACGCTGGCTCGCCCGTCTTCGTCCATGTCAGAGCCTGTCCCTTGGATGGGGTGCTCGCCAGGGCAATTGCCACAGGTGGCCATCTCCCCATCCAGTGCAATACGCCAATCACCATCGAACATGGTCGACGCAGTTGCGATGACCTTGCCGCCTGTTGTGGTGGGATCGCCGTGGCAAACTGATGCTTTGCTCATCTAAAAAAGTCCCCCATCACCCTAGAATCGTTGCGGAATAAGACAGATCATTGATCGCCTCCTCATTGGTCAGGGTCGCTCTTTCTATCATCGACAAAATTTACACTCCGAAGGACGCGCATAATGAAAGGTAGATAGTCCCCTTTTGGCTCCTCAAGTCGCATCGATTGACCGGTCCCACAAACAGCGGCTTTATCATGAAACAGACAAAATGAATAAAAGCGGACGCGTTGGTCCTCCTCGCCATTAATTTGATCTGTCGTCCTCATAAAGCCAGAGGCATTGCGCGATTTCAGCTGGTAGATCCGAGAGACAGGCGGTAATATTTTACTGTCGTTCGCATCCTCGTAATACAAATCCCACTTTTTCTTACCCTCATTCCACTGAGCACCAAAATTGTGCGCCGCATCAATAAAATCTTGATCTATTTGACACTCAAAATTAATCCCAAATCTTTCAAGAGTACTACGGACCGGCGGCACATCAGTCCAGTAAGAAGCATTTTTCGGCATGCCACTTTCTAAATGTCCACCATAAAGATCGACAATATCAATTGCACACCCCGGCGACCCCATATCCACCGATAAAATCTGATGCTTCACCCTGATGCTCGATTGACTGAATGCGACGCGTGCGCAACAACACTGCAAGATGACAAGCAGCATTGCCGTCATTATATTTTTCTTCATTATTCAACCCTTTCGTTTCTTTCAATAGAAACAACTGAGTTTTTGTATATTCTACCCACAGAAAACACACCCGTGGATGGATACGCCACGGGACAAGTAGCAAGTTCGCGCGCGCTCGCGGGACCTGGCGAGGCTGACGAAAGAATAGTAAAGCACGCCAAGCGGGCAAAGGATCCGGCCAGAGCGCTATGACAGACGGCCGTCCTCATGCAGCGCTCGTCACTTGGCGACTTCTATAAATCGGCCGCCCTGGTATTTATAAAAACGAGAGACATCACTCGCGTTACCGTAAATATCCCAGTGCACGCTAATACCTATTGGGGCCTGCTGCCACGCAATCGACAGATAGCCGGATTTCTGATTTGAGTCACTTGCCAGGTCGATATCTTTCAAACAGCTCTGAACCAGCAGAGAAAATATCGGGATCGCCGTCCGTGGTGCAATTCAAGTACGTAAAGCACCCCCTCCTCACCGGCACCGCAGTATCCCGTCGGGTTGGAGCTTGAGGGTTGATTAACGACAACAAGAATGTATTCCTTTCCATCAATCAGACGCGAGTGATCAGCAGGGAAAACAATGCTGGACGAGGTCTTGAGGGCCTTCCCGAGTGCGGGCGGCACTTTGACACGCAGTACATTCCGTTTTTGTGCATCCGCCGCGAACAAGAGGTTGTCGCGCTGTTGAACTAGGCGACCTCCACTGAGATAAATCACTGTAGGCGAAGATGCTTTCGCGAACGCCATCGAAGTAATCATGCTCAACGTTATGAGACAAAGCCATCGTTTAATTTCCAACGATATGGTCCGCATAGCACACTCCTGAGTAAATCCAGACATGGTCCTTATCGCGACCGGCCTTCATTTTTTTGTACGTAGCTTTGTCACGCTCGTGCAACTGCTCCGACGTTTTTCCTGCATTTGTAGCGTCGGACATGTCCCAGCCGATGTTGGATGTTGCGGGGTCGCACATAACATCAGCGTTACGGTCCCATGTTTGGGTCTGCGGGTTCCACTCATAATATTTGCTGCCGTTCCACAATCCGAACGTTTCACGCAACAATTGATCCTGTGTGTATGGATGAGCCTTAAGAAGTAATTTTGCCTTTGATTGCTTGTCTTGAAACAATTTAACACCAACCTTAACGTTTTCCTTCCAATTCCAAACCTGTTCGTAGTTCGGTTCAGGATTTGTCATTTGCGTAAGGCCATAACCAGAATCGCCAGCGACGACTGGCTCGTTGTCCGCGTCGATAAAATGCTTGAAACGACTTTCTTGTTCAATCACTTTGTCAAAGCCGATCGTGTCAGGCAGCGTTGCCACGAAGGCAATTACATCTTCTTTCCGAGGATTTTTCCCTAAAACGAATACTGTGCGCCGAAATTCCACACCACCAGCCATCACTTCAACTGAAAGCTTCCCACCTACGACCTTATCGCCCAGGTTGGCTTCCCACGACTTGTCGTTGCTTGCGAATGCACCGGTAGAAGAAAACGTCTTCAATGTTTTCCCGCGTTTCGTAGTTTCCCGTAAGCCGCTAACTTGCGCATCCCACACGATTGACCATTTCCATTGGTAAGGCGGAGGAGCATCCGTTTTGATTTCGAACATTATCGATGGGAAATGTGGCGTATCGTCAATATAGAATTTGTCGCCCGTCGCTGGGCGGACCCATTCACCCACATCGTTCTTAATTACGACCTTTACAAGGGAATCATCATTCGCCTTCGTTGTCGACGCATGCTTGACATGTCGAACATGACGAGCATGCTTGACGCGCCGAACATGATGCTCACGTTTCTTCAGGTTCGTCATTTTCGTCCACCTCCTTGTAGATGGTCAGAGAGAGGGTCTCTGGCTCGTCCGTGTACACGTGCTGAGTCAGCCCCTCGCCGTCGCTGTATCCGGACCATGTTTTACCCGATTCGCTCTCAATCTCATAGCGAGTCTGACGCAACGGAGTGGTCTCATCGTCGTCGAGCAACCGGAATTGTTCGTGGTAGCGCGGCGTCGCGTCAGAACTAGGCAATCCCGGTAGCACGTAGCCCTGCGCTGCAGGGCCATTGAAGCCATGCTGTGCTCCCTTGATATCGATTTTGCCCGGTGCATGAATCTCGATGTTGCCGTTCGAAATACGGATGTAGGCTCCACCCGACGTTAGCAATATTTCCTTCGCGGACGCGATCTCGATGTTTTCCGCTCGGCAAACTCACGTATCCTGCGAATCGATATTCAGAAGCGCGATCGAATTCAATCTTCTTATGAGACGAATAGCCTCAGCCCCGCGTACTGTACGAAGAGACTGATCTTCTCTGCCACGCTCGCAAACAGCGATTTGCCGGCAGTCACCGAGACGTTATGTGCCGCCGTGAGGGCAACATGCTCGCCGCCGCTGAGATGTATCGTCGCAGGCGTCGTCGCTTGTACGCCTCCCGCACCGGCAAGCACCAAATGCGGTTCGCTGAACTCGGGAAACGACCCGTCGCCACCGCGAGCAGTCCGGCCCCGGATGCCGTCAACCTGCTTCTGTAGGGTGTCGGCCACGCTGCTTTGATCGCTGCCGCGATCCTGCGCCTGATGCTGTTGCGCTAGCTTACCGAGCGTATCTTGGAGTGCCTGCGCTTGCGCCAGCCGCGACGCGGGCTCACTCACATCCGATATATGCGAATTGCCCTTTGAACGAGCCTCAGTACTGACCAACATCCCCTTACCCGACCGAATCGCGCCCACCGCATCGGTACGCAACTCGAACCCTTCCCCCGCGCATCTTGCCGGCCCTGCCAATCCTCGTTGCGCTGTAATGCTCCCGAGCGATAACTGATAACAGCATGGTCGCTGCGCAATTAAGTTTGAATAGCTTTCGCGTTATCATCAAAAACCAAGTGATTGCTGCGCCCGCCGCCCCGATTGCCGGTATTGCCCACGAGTTCACGGCTGCGAATACCCGTCAATGCGCGCTGATGCGGTAACCGCCATGCCGGCGGGTTCATCGCGCCCCCCACGCGACCCGTGACTATCGGGTGATCGGGGTTCCCATCCAGCCATTGAACGATGACCTCGGAGCCGATCCGGGGCAGCGCGCTCATGCCTTGACTGCCGCCCGCCCAGCCGCTCGATACCCGCACCCACGTCGTGCCATTGCCTTCTCGATCCCAATGAAATTGCAGCAGTACACGCCCGTACTCGTCGGTATATAAGCTCTCGGCCTCGGGGCCAACCACGATCGCGGTCTGCGGCGCCAAGATGCGTGTATCGACGCTATTGAATCCGCGCATCGGCCGCCACGGCGTGCGTTTGCTCACGCACGTAAACCGGTTGCTGTATGTCGCCTTCGCACCAACACCTTGGAGGTAGTTGTTCCCGGCGACATGATGCGCGAAGGTAATCAGATATTCATCGTCGAAGGAGCTCTTGCTGATCGAATGCCCGAAGTGGTCGGTCAGCTGAAACCACCGTCCCGGCATCACAAAGCGGTTGTTGCCGGTCGCCTCCCACTGCCGTGCAATGGCCTCGATGGCTTCGATGCGGCGGCTTGTTTGCCACTCGCCATCTTCCTGCCCTGGGTGCGCATACGCGCCAGCATAGTCGTACCACTCAAGCTTTTGCCCGCGATCCTTCGCCCATGCATCGGTGCGCGCATTGACGAACCTGCCGGTACGCGCATTCAGATGAGGCATGGCCTTGAAGTCGGTCGTCGATTCCCCAATGTGCGTGGACGTGGCCTGTTGCATGACCGACCATGATCGGATCCCGTCCGCCTCCTGTGAACCTGCTTTGTCCTGGTAAGGAATCTCGGGGCTTTCACCATCGATGACCGGTTCCTGGCGCCCCGGATCGGAGATGATCAGCTTGTGCTTCGTTTCCGTGTGCTCGAACAAGTAGCACAGCCCCAAATACTCCCAGCGCCGATGAACGTAGTTATGGTCGTGCTAAGTCGAACTGGCATGCCATCGACATCAGATCGCGTCATATATGGTAGACCTCCACGCCAGACCGCCAGCGTGCCGTAATCGGAGAAGATCGCGGCGGTTTGGCCGTGGATATCCTGATTGAAGAACAGCCGGTTGTTCTTGCGTAGCGTCAGATACCTTGTCCACGCGCCATCTCGGCTTCGTAAAACACGATGCCGCCATCGGTCCGCACGAGCCGGAACGAGAAAATATGGCCGTTGAAATACCGGTAGCTGCCGTCGTTGCGCAGCAGTTTGACGGCGATAAGCTTGCCGACGAAGTCATTGGGATCGAGCTTCGCGTTATCGAACAGGATCTCGATCACGAACCGAAAATCGCGCGAGAGGGATTCTTCGCCTTCGAGGCGGTTCACCAATAGGATGTGGTACGGAGCGTTGTCGTCCGGGAACGACAGCGTCAATAGCCGATTGCGCTGCATCCCCGCGGCGATCTTTCTGAGATCCTGGACAGACAAGTTTGTATTCATTGGCAAGCCTGACGAAGAAGCCGGCATTCAGAGGCGAGCGATTTTACATAGGTTTTGTTCAAGCCCAAATACCTCAAAGCATTGTTGGGATTTCACCATGCCGGAAAAAAAAAATATTGCCGAGGCGTTTATAGTTATCAGCAATTATTGCCACTATCGGTAGGGCGCTTCACAATAGCGCCGTTCCGCCTCTCACGGGTTCGCCTCGCCATAAAACGGCGCCGCTATGGCTGCCGGAGCCACTGTTGGGGCCGATAATCAGTTGAATGAAACTGTTGGACGGCGCATATGGCGCAAAGAAGCGCTCCATGACGCGCGCGAACACGGCGACGCTATGCGCGGCGAAGCGTTGCACGTCGATTTCCAGCGTGACCTCGATCCCGCGCACCATCGCCGGCTGCGGGGCTCTCGCCATTAACGTCATGATCGACTGGTGCCTTAAGCCCGTAATGCCTTCGATGTGTTGCACGTGTGTAGGCGAGAGTTGCGCGAACTGCCGAAACAGTTGCTTGAGGGCCGGCAACCCCGCCTGATTCAACCCCAAGGCGTGAGGTGTCTGCTGGCCGATCAACCGCCACAGTGCACCGTTGGTACGCGAAAGCTGAACGATCGCCGTCGGCGCGCGGAGGAACGCGATCTTCTGCGTGGTCGATTTCTTCGCCTGAAGCCGCAGGTCCCCATCCGATGCGCCGAATGGCAATGAATGCGGCAGATCCCCGTTGGTACAGGTCACATCGGCCAGCAGAGTGTCTATCCCAGGCCCGTCTTCGCCGGACCATCGGCGCCGTCAAAACGCAATGCTGCGGCGACCCCCATCTCTGGCGATGCGCGGTCACTGCGCTGAAGGAATGTCCACGTGGGGCCTGCGTGACTCGTCATCAGGGCGGCCGATGAGCGCAGCTGTTTGCCTCGCTCAGTGCAAACCTGATCGACCGACCAGACGTCGGTGTGTGCTTGGTTCTTGGCCTGCGCGTCGATCGGCCACACAGCACTTTGCCGTTCGTACTTAACCGAGATGCGCTTGCTCTCAAACAAAATAACAGATCGGTGTGCAGAACAACTTGAGGTGTTCCACCGATATGTGCTCGAGCTGCTGTGCGGCGCGAGAGTTCGGCGGCGTGCCGGTCACCACCCAATGCAGCGTCAATTGCTCGTCCGGCGATTTATCCGATACAGCCGAACACACCGATGCGAAATCGATGTCGACAAAATGGAAGCGCTCGACATACGCGAAGTATATGCCGAGCAACCCAAACGGATGGGATGGCTCTTTCTTATCTGTGACGAGCCAATCGTCCGCTCCGAACCCCACCGGTGCCACTGCAATCGTCGGCAGTCGAATCAGCGTCCTTCGCTGTCTTCGACGTAAGCCCTCGCCGTCTGCAGCAGCACGGTTCCATCAGAGCCGCGACCACTGACGGTTGGCCGGCGAGATGGACGCGCAGCGTTGCCGGGGCGGCCACACTGAGGCGGCTGCCGGTCTGGCCGAGCGGAACGTGACCGAGATCATGCCGCTGGCATCGGGTGGCAGCTGACGCTGAGCGGGGCCTTTGGCGTGGATGCATACTGGGCCGCGCGATTTGCAGCGGCGCGAGCACGACGTCGTAGGTGGTGCGAAACAAGCACCCGGTTTCCGTCGTCTTCAGCTGCGTCCCGCGCGCGATTACGACGGATTCGGTCAAGGTGTCGAACATCCCTGCCATGTCGAATTGTGCGACCGAGTACGACGGAAACGGCCGAAGGTATTGCGGAAAGGTGCGTTCGATCAGTGCCTCGGACAACTCGGGAAGTCGTCGTCGATTTTTGCGCTATGGCGGGCGTGCAAGATGGCGGCCAATTGTCACCATCCATTCGACCCCCGCCATTTCTTTACGTCCATCGCTATTGATCGACAATCGCGTGGCCGCCTCCGGATGTCGCTGGGCGAACGCGGCGCATATCCCGGCGCAAGATCTCCAGCTCTCGCTCGTAATAATGTCGAAGTAGATCGTCGTCGAATTCATCGTGGTGCGTGGTCATCCGCAAGGTCTCCTTCGTCAATCACCGAGAATCACGGTGCTGCTACGCGCCTTGCATTTCACGATCTGTTCGCCCGTATGCTTTGAGACGACGACCAACCGAACAAAGCTATTGGCCTGAACCCAATACGCGAGAAACGCATTGATCGCGCCCACGAACGTGGCGATGCTGGCGCCGACGAAATGTTTTTCGTCGAGGGTCATGCGCAATTCGGTTCCTTTCACTGCCGTGGAGAACGGGTTGCCCTTCAACTCGACTGAGGCATCGCGCGTCTCAACGCTTACGATGCCGTCGATATGCCGGCACGACACAGCGGAGCGACGTAGGTCGTACAACACCAACGCCGCCTTCAGTGCGTCGACGTTCAAATCGGAAAGCGAAAGATGCTCGAGCGCAAGATGCGTAGCGAGCCGCAAACGCAATGCGTCGCTGCGCTCGAACCGCAGCGTTTCCGTTGGACGGCGCAGCATGGCGGCGCGGATCGACGGGGCACCGTTGTCGTCGCTGTCGCGTAAGAAGAGGTCGCCGCCCTCGAGTCCGACGGCGAGTCTCGACGGCAGATCCCGGTTCGAGCAGGTCAGTTCGATACTCAATGTATCGGTCTGCGATGCAATCGGATCGAAATCCGTCTCGATCACCGAAATCTCCGTTTCATAGCCGGGGCTCGCCGAAGCCACGGCTACGTCGCGACGGGCGAACCAGTAGCGCACGGACCGCGGGTCGTCGCCGTAGCGCTGAGAGAAAATCGGCCGGAACTCGATGACGCGGCTCTGCGTAGGCGTTTGACGTATGAGGTTTACCGAATCGATCGAGGAACGTCATACGAGGCGCATGTTGCATCCCCACGACCGAATAGTGATTCTTCCCGTCGCCCAGAGAACGGATCTCCAGGCGGTGAAAGAGATTGACGACAGGTGTCGAGAATAGGCGAAAGTGTGTGGCCGACAAGCCGTTCAGCAGGCGTGCGGCGTGGGGGTTGCCGTGACCCTCCTTCAGCGCCACGTGGAGCGTCACGCGTCGGCATGCTCCCGCCGTTGCCAGTATCGCGCCGAGATCGATGTCGACGAAATCGTGTTTCTCCGAGAAGCCGAAGTATTCGGCGAGGGGGCGGTAGGCCGGGTGCGATTTCCACGGATACTCGAGCAGCGCATCGTTTTTATCGAAACCGGCCTGCGCGACGGGCACTGTCCGCAACGGTTTCCAACGGCCATCGCCGTCCGCTTCCACATAGCTCGCTAGCGCATGGATGATCAGGCCATCGGCGAGCGCGGCAATAAACGACGATTCACCGTTTAAATGCGTACGGACGGTTCGCAGGTCGAGCGATTGCAAATCCAGGTGCGGCGCCGTCGATTCGAAGGTAATCGATACGACGCCCGCCGCCTTCACGGGCAAAACGGTAGGCGCGGCGGCCACCGGCAGAGTAGCGCGCGTCGCTGATCGCAAGCGGTGCAAGCGTCACGTCGTAGGCGGTCCTGAATCGGCATTCGAACCGTTCATCACGGCTGAAGTTTTGTGCGAAAAAGCTTCTGCAACTGCCCCGCTTGCGCCGGACCGAACACTGCGCCAAAATCAGCACCGCAAAGGTCGCAGAAAGTGCGGCTGCCTCAAGTCAAAACCATCGACGCACTGGGGATATCATCCTTGAGCTTCTTGCCGATTCGCGCATCGAGCATCGCTATTGCCTGAATCATTTGCTCGATGTGCGGATCGTCGCTGTGCTCGTCCGCCGGTAACAGATGCCCCGCAATCTTGGGATAGCGCCGTGCGAAGTCCCCGGAAAAATGGCGCAAATGCGATAGTTCGCGCTCGTAATACGGCAGTAATTCTTCCATCTATCTCTCAGGATTCGTTTATTGCTCGGCCCCGCGCGGCTGCAGCGTCCGCGGCTTTTTTTAAACCCTTTTTGCGCGTGCGCGTGTGACCGAGTATTGCAGCGTGGACGGTTGCAGCATGGCGTCGAAGTTGACCGGTTCGGCAGCCGGATGCACCACCAACATCGCTTTGATGGCAAAGCACAGCACGTTCGTGGACTGCGCATTCACTTCCAGGTCGACCTTGACCTCCTGAAGCCTGCGCTCGTGACGTTCGATCGCGCGTCGAATGGAATCGCAGATGGTCGATCGGTCGTCATGGCTTGCAAGGCTGAGCCCGGTGAAATCGTTCAGCCCGTAAGTCAGCACCGACCGCTGGCACTCGTCGAATCCGGCAAGGCGCTGGTCGGTAAATGTAATTCGGGCGTTTAGCAACGACTCGATATGGCCGGCGACCGTGCCTTTGAGTTCGTCCAGCGACAACTGCCGCACAACGGCTGACGCCGGCTGATGCGGGTCGTCACCGAACAATTTGTCGAGCAGCCCAGGTTCGAAACGGTTCATTTATTTTGAATGAATGAGTTGTGATGCACGCTCTCAAGTGCGCGGCATATGATACAGAACTATTTTTACAAACCCGATTTCAATCGCGGGCCCGCGCGCTCCGGCCGAGGTGGGCGGCGTTGGGCTGCCATCGAGGTTGAAATCGAAATCGATCATCTCGTTTTTAGCTCGGGGCGATGCCTGCCGGTGTGCCCAAGACCGTGACGACACGCGCACGCACTAGCTCGTCGACCGTTGGAAACCAGATTTTGTTCGGCGGCGTTTGCGCCACGCGCCGAATGAGTTCGGGAGGCAAACCGGCCGACCGGTACCGATCGAGCACACTCTGCGTGATCTGCCTCTGCCCCAATGAGTTGAGCCCTACGCCGCTTGGCTGATGAAAGCCGATGCGCGCATCAGGGGAGGCGGCGCGCGTCTTGCCCGCCAGAAAGACAAAAGTGCATGCGCTGGCGCACAATCGCCCGACATAGGTATTGAGGCCGCGTGCTCGCACATCTCGCGCGAGCCGCTCGGCTTCAAGCAAGCGGCCGCCGTTCGAATCCAGCACGAGCCATCGTGCTGTCGGCGTGGCGTCGAGCGCGTCGACGATTCGCGCTGCTGAGCCTTCGCGGAACGTGCCCACTACGCGGACTGAGCGCCCGTCCGGCGAGACGTTCACGCGATAGCTGCCGATCGGGTCCCGGCCGATGGCGATCAGCCCGAACTCGCGCATCTGAGGCAACACGTTTTTCGTCAGCGGCGCAATGGTGCCCAACGTACTGCACACGATGACGACGCGCGCGGCAATCGCCCAACCCTTCGAGCCGCCGCGCGAGGCGTGATGCCCTGCGGCACGCCAAATGCCCACAACCGACCAGACCGAACAGAGCCCCGACCCGGTGAGCATGACAAGGCCCGTTGTCGCCGCTAGACGAAGCGGCGTGAGTGTGGTTTGTTCGAATATGCCGACCATGGCGATGAAGGCCACCGACGCCACGCCGACCAGACTCCCGTTGACCCAGTACGACACCGGTAAGGGCAGTTCGCCGCGCCAGTGGCGCACGAAGTAGTTCGACCGCCGTTGGCCCTGCGCTGCGCTCGCGGCGCCGGTTGGAGCGATGGTGAATTCCGCTGCGGCCCGCACCGGCACCGGCACCGGCATTCACGGCGCGCCATACGGGCTCGATTCGGTCCGGCCGCGTGTCCCTCCACGCCCGTGCGACGCCCAGCGCCTTGACGTTCGCGGCGAACAGCAGCGCCGACGCAACGGGAACCCACATCGCCCGCGAAACGGGCCCCTCGAAAGCGGCGACGACGCCCGACGTAACGAGCATGATCAGCGCCGATGCCAAACTGACGGCCCAGGCTGCGGTCAGCATGCTTGCCGACGCTTTGTCGCCCAATCCGCGCCATGCTATAGCGAAGGGAAGGATGCACATGAGTGCACCGCCCATCGTGCCCGCCGCATGCGACACGCCGTTGACGTTGGTCGCCACCGTCCGGAAAAACGCGGCGATGATCAGCACCAGCACTGCCGCGTTCACGAGCCGCATGGCTCGGCCCCATCGATTGTCCCGCACGACCACTCCCCGGTTTTGGTTTGCTTATCGTTATTCGAGGCGTGCGTTCAGTCGGTGCCCGCCTTCGGCGGCCCCGTGCGGCCGATGCGAAGGAGCATACCGTTCGCCCCAGCGCGATGTCAAAGCGGCACGCTCGCGTTCAGGATCAAGCGCAATTGTGCGTCGGCATGCTCGGCCGGTGCGCGCGCGAAGCCGCTGCGCGCGTATCGGTGCCAGCGGCCCATGACATAGCTGACGAGCAAGTTGGCGCGCAGGGCGGGATCGTAGTCGGCCGGCAGCGGCCCGGCAGCCGATCGGTCGCCCGGCTCGCGGCCGTCCGCCGCCTGGTTGGCCTCCATTAGCGCGATGCGCAGGCATTGCTTGACCGACATTTCGACGCGCTCGAGCATCTGAGTGACGCGTTCGGCCAGCCGCGCGTGCTCGCCGACAAGCGCTTCTCCGGTCAGTACCCGCGTCATGCCGGGGTTTTTGGCCGCGAAATTCAGCAGCATCAGGCCGATCGCGCGCGCTTGCAGTACGCCGTTCGGTTCTTTTTCTGCGATTTGGTTGATGAGGCCGAAGAAGGTGGCCTCGATGAACTCGATGAGCGCTTCGAACATTTGCGCTTTGCTCGCGAATTGGCGGTAGAGCGCCGCTTCGGATACGCCAAGTCGCCCGGCGAGCGCCGCTGTCGTGATTTTCTCGATTTTTGGGGCCTCGAGCATGGCCGCCAGCGTCTGAAGAATATGTACGCGCCGCTCGCCCGGCTTCATCCGCGGTGCGCGTGCGGCGCTCGGCGGCTGCGTGTCGCGGGTTACGTCCTCGTCTTGCTCTCGAATCGGCTCCATCTGCGCCCCGCATCGTGACCCCGTCGCAGCGATTTTAGCGAACGAATGCGGTGATCGACATAGTGCGGCCGCCCACTACCGGGTAGACGTGGGGTTTTCCCCGCCTGAGCGGTTCGAGTCGGCAGGTGGCCGACGATCCAGACGGTGCGGATACCGAGCCGCTTGTAGCGCTTCAAATGAGAGCGCGTGTCCTCCACGAGGATCGCGTCCTCCAGGGGCGCGCGTGCTTCGCGCAGCACGCGCCGCAGCATCGGTAAATCCGGCTTGGCATGCCAGGCGCCGCGTCGTCGCATCTGCTCGATCGCAATCACGCGCTCGAACAGCCGCTCGATCCCGAGTTCGCGTAGAACGTCGCGCGCGTATGTTTCCGGTGCGTTCGTCAGAATGATCTTGCGGCCGGGCAAACGGGCGATGAGCCGCGCAAGACCGCGCTCGGCGCGCACCATGGCGGGCAAATCGGGGAACGTGTGGACGACGCGCAGAAAGTCGTGCGGATCGATCGGGTGATGGCGCGCGAGCCCCAGTAGCGTTGCGCCGTAGCGCTGGGTGTAGCGCACCCGTAGCCAGTCTGCCTCGGCCGTCTCGACCCGCAGCGCATCCACGATATAGCGCGTCATCGCCTCGTTGATCGACGGGAAGATCGCGTGCGAGGCGTGATGCAGGGTGTTATCGAGATCGAACAGCCAGACCGGGCCGCCCGCGCGTGGGCGCGCTCGGGGACGCCTGCGGGAATTCGGGGGCGAGAGGCGCATGGATCGGAAGAACGGGAAGAGCGCGGCCGATGCGTTCGGGCCGGCGGCATGGCCGCCCGCGCCCAAACGCACGGACGAACGGACGCTCAGTGCGAGCGGATCATGGTGCCGAACGGCTGCTCGGTCAAAATCTCGAGCAGCACCGAATGTTCGATGCGGCCGTCGATGATGTGGACCGAACGCACGCCGCTCTTGGCTGCGTCGAGCGCGGACGCGATCTTCGGCAGCATGCCGCCCGAAATCGTGCCGTCTTCGAACAGGGCGTCGATTTCTCGCGCCGACAAATCGGTGAGCAGCGTGCCCGACTTATCCATCACACCGGGGATGTTCGTCATCATGACGAGCTTTTCGGCGTTCAGGACGACGGCGAGCTTGCCCGCCACCAAATCGGCGTTGATGTTGTACGACAGGCCGTCTTCGCCGAAGCCGATCGGCGAGATCACCGGGATGAAGGCGTCGTCCTGCAACGCACGCACCACGGCCGGATTGATCGATTCCACTTCGCCGACTTGGCCGATGTCGACGTACTGCCCCGGGTTGTCCCGATCGGGCATCATCAGCTTGCGGGCGTGGATGAGGCCGCCGTCCTTGCCGGTCAGGCCGACGGCATGGCCGCCGAAGTGGTTGATCAGCGTGACGATGTCTTGCTGCACTTCGCCGCCAAGCACCCATTCGACGACTTCCATCGTCTCTTCGTCGGTTACCCGCATGCCTTGAATGAACGTGCCTTGCTTGCCGATCTTCTTCAGGGCTTGATCGATTTGCGGGCCGCCGCCGTGGACGATGACCGGGTTGATCCCGACGAGCTTGAGCAAAATCACGTCGCGCGCGAAGCCTTGCTTCAGGCGTTCCTCGGTCATCGCATTGCCGCCGTATTTGATGACGACGGTTTTGCCATGGTATTGGCGAATATAGGGCAATGCCTCGGCCAGAATCTCGGCTTTCAGGGTAGGCGCGATCTGGGCGAGGTTGACAGGCTCGGACATGGCGGCAAGCTCGGCAGGCAGGTTCAAACGGGGGGGCGAAAACAGGCGGAATTGTACAGGACTGCGCCGCATGGCCGCGGTTTTTGGTCGCAGCCCGCGTATGACGCGCCGTTTCTTTGACAAAGATGCATGCGGCGCGCCGAGAACGCTGGCATCATCGGTAAATCGTGTTGTTTTTACAACGGTTTTTGCCGTCGTTCGCTTAAATGGTGCTCCGATGGACGTCGAACATAACGCGTTACCGCCCGATTCGAGTGCGCGCTGTCCGCGTTGCAGGTGTGTGTTCGACTGCGGCCGCATGACGCAGCCGTTCAGATGCTGGTGCAGCCGAATGCCGGCCCTGCCGGCGCCACCGAGCGCATCATCCGTCGCGGCCGCGGGTTGCCTTTGTCCGGCTTGCTACGCGCAAGCGTTAGCGGCCGCGGCCGCTCCTAGCGGTTTAGGCGATTCGGGAACTTCCGGCGAGGGCGGCGCCGCGCGCGACTCCTCCACTGACTAGGCTCCGATGCACCGTATTACGAACACCGGCCGTATGAATCTCGGGCACCTGTTTTGGCTGCGTTGTCTGGCCATCATCGGGCAACTCGTCACGATCGCCGTCGTCCAGACGTTCTTTGGAGTGACGCTACCGCTGCCGGCCATGCTGATCGTCATCGCGCTCGAAGCGATCTTCAATGCGGCGACATGGATTCGCGTGTCGAGCGCGCGCCCCGAAACCGATTTGGAGCTGCTTGGTCAACTCTGGGTCGACCTCGGCGCGCTCTCGGCGCTGCTGTTTCTATCAGGCGGTACGACGAATCCGTTTGTCTCCCTGTACCTGCCGTCGCTCGCGATTGCGGCGGCCGTGCTTCCGTGGCGACACATGATCTGGCTCGCACTCTTCGCGATGTGCTGCTATATCGCGCTCGGGTTCGATTCCGTTCCGCTGAACATGGACAACCCCGCGAATCTGTTCGACTACTACCGTACCGGGATGTGGGTGAACTTCATGGTCAGCGTCGGGCTGATCGCGTGGTTCGTCGCGCGTATGTCCAGCGCGCTGCGCCAGCGCGATGCGGCCCTCGGCGATGCGCAGCAGCGTCTGTTGCGCGATGAGCGGGCGGTGGCGCTCGGGGTGCAGGCGGCGACCGTCGCGCACGAGATGGGCACGCCGCTTTCGACGATCGCTATGGTGACCGAGGAGCTGCGCGAGGCGGCGCGAACCGATGCGGGGCTTGCGCCGTACGCCGACGATTTCGTGCTGCTCGAGCAGCAGATGGCGCTGTGCACCTCTGCGCTCGCGCGGCTGCGTAGCCGCGCGTCGGTATCGCCCGCCCGCGAGCGGCTCGATCACTGGCTCGCGCCTTTCTGCGAGCAATGGCGGCTGCGTCACCCGCACGTGAAGTTCGTCCGGCTCGGCACGGCGGCCGACGATGTCTGGTTGGACGAGACGGCCGCCGTCGGCCAGATATTGACGATCTTGCTCGACAACGCGGCGCGCGCGAGTTGCGATCGCGTGACACTGGCCGCCGCGGTGGCGGACGGTTTCATCGAATTCGAAGTGTGCGATTCCGGGCCCGGCATTTCGCCGGCGCTGCGCACGAAGCTGGGCAGCGCGCCTGTCGACAGCACGCAAGGCGGCCATGGGGTCGGCCTTTATCTCGCGTTCGCGGCGGCCGCGCGGCTGAACGGATCGATCGAATTGCTCGACGGCGAGCCGCGCGGTACACGCGTCGTGCTGCGCGTGCCGGCGGCTAAGGACGACGGACAGCCGCACCGCGGCGAGTCCCCCTCATCGAATACCAAGGAGAAGGAACTATGAGCGGCAACCAATTTCTCATCATCGACGACGATGAGGTTTTCTCGGGCATCTTGGCGCGCGGGCTCACGCGTCGAGCGTTCGTCACTCACCAAGCGCACAACGCCGAGGAGGCGATTAGCCTCGCCAATCAGCATCGATTCGATTTCATTACGGTCGATTTGCATTTGGGCAGCGATTCGGGCTTGAACCTCGTCGCGCCGCTGCGCGATCTCCAACCCGATGCGCGCATGCTCGTCCTGACGGGCTATGCGAGCATCGCGACGGCCGTACAAGCAGTGAAGGACGGCGCCGATAACTATCTCGCCAAGCCGGCGAACGTGGAATCGATCCTAGCTGCGCTGCAGACCGAGGCGAGCGAGACGCAAGCCGAGGCCGCCATCGAGCATCCGACGCTGCTGTCCGTCGCACGGCTCGAGTGGGAGCACATCCAGCGGGCGCTGGCCGAGAACGGCGGCAATATTTCGGCCACGGCGAGGGCCCTGAACATGCATCGGCGGACGTTGCAGCGGAAATTGGCGAAGCGGCCGGTGAAGCAGTAGCGCAGTAGCGCAGTAGCAAGACGCGGGCGTGGGATTGTGGGTGTGGATTTTGGGTAGGAAGACGGCTTCAATGGCGATTGCAACGCTGCGGAGCCGAGCAGCCGATTACATCGGTCATCGGTCATCGGTCATCGGTCATCGGTCATCGGTCATCGGCCATCGGCCATCGGCCATCGGCCATCGGCCATCGGCCATCGGCCACCGGCCGCAGTCGGAACGCGGCCGGCGATGCAACTACACTAATTGAGCGATCGGACGCGCGTTACCGCGCGGCGGGGGCGGCGGGCTCCGCCGTCTGTTCAAGTCCGGCGAGCGCCCCGTCGGCTTGCTGCCGCGGCTCGTTTCGGTCCCACACCGACTGCGTGTTTTCTCCGATGATCTGCCGCAAGACCCCTTGGCCCTCGACCCGCAAGGCCGGCCAATTCGGCACCGAACCCATAGCTTGCGGCGCGGCCGCGCCCCCCGGCGAATCGCCCGCGACGGATGCGACGGATGCGACGCCGTTGGGATCGCCCGTCTTCACGAATTGCTCGGTATAGCGCGAGAAAATGCGCGAGACGTCGTAATCGGCTGCGCTCCAAGCGTAGCGCCGCTGATTATCGAGATTGCCGAATGCATACGCGACCTGGGCGTCGTGCGCAGCGCCGAGCACCGGCGGCAGTACCGCGTCCTTCTGCGGCGGCTCGACCTCGCGCGGCATCCCTTGCACATAGCGGTAGTAGAAGACGGGCGCTTGCCCCGTCTGCCGGTGCAGGTCCATCCAGCGCCACGTGCTCTGTTTGACGTTGTCGACGCCGGGATAGTGGGCGAGCTGCACGTCCACCTTATCGCGGAACTCGTTCAGCTTCACCCGCAGCGTCTTCAGCTGGAGCGTGGGTTCGGGCTTGGCCGATTCGGCCGAAGACTGCTCCTGCTCGTTCGATCCCAACAAAAGCGGCACCTGCGTTTGTCCGCCCCGGGCGAACACCTGCTCTGGCGATTCCGTCAGAAAGTAGCCGTCGACACTCGGCCGGAACATCATCGGCTGCTCGGAGCGCAGCGGTTGCGCCGTCGCACCGATCAGCGTCCGTGCCGGCAGCGAGCGCAATTGCTGTAGCGAGGCTGCGCCCACGCGGCCCGAGAAATCGGCCGCCGCACGCTCGGCCTCCTCGCGCGTCCACAGCGCGTTCGGCGCAAAGGCAGCACCGCTCTGTCCGATCGCTCGTGCGAACAGCCCGCGCGAAAGCGGCGAACTCATATGGGCGCTCACGGCATCCGAGCCGGCCGAACTGCCGGCGATCGTGACTTGCGCCGGATCGCCGCCGAATTGGGCGATGTTGTCGCGCACCCAGCGCAGCGCCGCGACCTGATCGAGCAGGCCGTAATTGCCGGCCGTGCCGTGCGACGATTCGCCTGCCGCGCCCGTCGGCGCGAGGAAGCCCAATACGCCGAGCCGATAATTGACGGTGACGGCGACGATACCGCGCGAGGCGAGATTCGCGCCGTCGTAACGGGGCTCGGATCCGTCGCCCGACACGAACCCGCCGCCGTGGAAGAAGACGAGCACGGGCAGCTTGCTTCCCGCGCCGCTCGCGGGCGTCCACACATTGAGATAGAGGCAATCCTCGCTCATGGTCGTCGAGCGGAAGTCCGGTTTGCCGGCCACGTTCGGCTGCATGCAGCGCGGCGCAAACTGCTTCGCTTGACGCACGCCGGCCCACCGCGGGACGCTTTGAGGCTCGCGGAAGCGGAAATCCTCCACGGGCGGCGCGGCATAGGGGATGCCGCGAAACACGCGGACGTCTTTATGTTGGCCGCGCATCTTGATGCCCTCGACGATGCCGTCCGCCAACTGTGCTTGAGGGGCCTGTGGCGCCGGCGCGGCATGCGCGGGGTGGGCGACCAGGCAAGAAAGCGATACGGCGGCCGCAACGGCCGCCGTAAGACGAGACTGCGCTGCGCGATGAAATAAAACGCTCACGGTTGTGCCTCCTTTCCGATTGAACAACGGATTGACTCCCACCGTTCGGCGGGAGGTACGATCATTGACGCCAAATGCATCTCAGATCGCTCCGTTCGTTTAAATCGGACCGGATGCCGATGCCGCGCGTCACGCGCGCGGCGGGCAAATCACAGCACGTAGCGCGACAAATCCTCGCTTTGCGACACTTCGCCGAGCGCGCGATCGACGTAGGCCGCATCGATCGTCACTTTCTGGCCGGAGTGGTTGCCGGCCGAGAACGACACTTCCTCCAGCAGTTTTTCAATCACGGTATAGAGCCGGCGCGCGCCGATGTTTTCGGTCCGCTCGTTCACCGAGAACGCGATTTCGGCCATGCGTTTGATACCGTCGTCGGCGAACTCGAGTTCGACCTCCTCGGTCGCGAGCAGCGCCTGGTACTGTTTGACGAGGCTCGCATCGGTCGCAATCAGAATCGACTCGAAATCCCCGACCGACAGCGAATCCAATTCGACGCGAATCGGGAAGCGCCCTTGCAGCTCGGGGATCAGATCGCTCGGCTTGGCCAAGTGGAACGCGCCGCTGGCGATGAAGAGGATGTGATCGGTCTTCACCGTGCCGTAGCGGGTGTTGATCGTCGTGCCTTCCACGAGCGGCAGCAGGTCTCGCTGCACGCCCTGACGCGATACTTCGGCGCCGCCCGCTTCGCTGCGCGAGGCGATTTTGTCGATCTCGTCGAGGAACACGATGCCGTTTTGCTCGACGTTCTGGATGGCCTTGGCCTTCACTTCCTCGTCGTTGAGCATTTTCGACGCTTCCTCGTCGGTCAAGAGCTTCATCGCTTCTTTGACCTTGACCTTGCGCCGCGTCTTCTTGCCGCCGCCGAGATTGGCGAACATCGAGCGAATTTGCTCGGTCATGTCCTCCATGCCGGGCGGGCCCATGATGTCCATGCCGACTTGCGGCAATTCGACATCGAGTTCGATCTCTTTATCGTCGAGCTGGCCTTCGCGCAGGCGCTTGCGGAAGGTTTGGCGCGTCGCATTGCCGTCGTCGCTGCTCTCGCCGGCGGCGCCGAAGCCGACGGGGCGAGCGCTCGGGAGCAGAATGTCGAGGATCCGATCTTCCGCTTGATCCTGCGCCTTGGTGCGGACCTTGCGCATTTCCGATTCGCGCGTTTGCTTGAGGGCGATTTCGATGAGATCGCGCACGATGCTGTCGACGTCGCGGCCCACATAGCCCACCTCGGTGAACTTCGTCGCTTCGATCTTGATGAACGGCGCATCGGCAAGCTTGGCGAGCCGCCGCGCGATCTCGGTCTTGCCGACGCCCGTCGGCCCGATCATGAGAATGTTCTTCGGCGTGATTTCCTGGCGCAGCGGGTCGGCCACCTGCTGCCGACGCCAGCGGTTGCGCAGCGCGACGGCCACCGCTTTTTTCGCCTTGTTCTGGCCGATGATGTGTTTATCGAGTTCCGAGACGATCTCGGCTGGGGTCATGGTGCTCATCCGTTCCTCACTCACTCATTCACTTGCGTGTTTGTGATTACTCGATCGTCTCGATGACGCGGTTATGGTTCGTATAGATGCACATATCGCCTGCGATTTCGAGCGACTTTTCGACGATCTCGCGCGGCGACAGGCTCGGTATTTTCGGCTAGCGCGCGCGCTGCGGCCTGCGCATAGGCGCCGCCCGAACCGATCGCGCACAGGCCGCCCTCGGGGTCGAGCACATCGCCGTTGCCGGTGATGACGAGCGTCGTTTGAGCGTCGGCCGTGATCAGCATCGCCTCGAGCCGGCGCAGCATGCGATCGGTGCGCCAATCCTTGGCGAGTTCGACGGCGGCGCGCGTCAAATTGCCCTGGTGCTTCTCGAGCTTCGCCTCGAAACGGTCGAGCAGCGAAAACGCGTCGGCCGTGCCGCCGGCAAAACCCACGAGGACTTTGCCGTTATAGATGCGTCGCACTTTCTTTGCGCCGCCTTTCATGACGATGTTGCCGAGCGTCACTTGGCCGTCGCCGCCGAGCGCAACCTGATCGCCGTTGCGCACGGAGACGATCGTCGTGCCGTGAAATTGCTCCATGATGCATTCCTCGAGAATACGGAAAAGGGTCGGCGGCGCGGCGCCGCGCGAGCTGGGAACGGGGCGGCATCGAGTACGCGCTGTCCGCGTGCGCGTTGCTGAGCGCACATTCAGCCCATTTTAGGGCGTACGCGGGTTTATCAAGAGGGGGAGGGCAAAGGTGCGCGCGCACGTGCCGGAGAAGCGGCACGGGCGGAACGAGCGGCACGGCCTGAAAGGCCGGATCGCACAAAGAAAAAGCGCGCGGGACTCCGCGCGCCTCATCTGAGCTGAAGCAGCGTGCAATTGCGCGGCATCCCGGGCCGCGCGGCCGGTGCGTCAATCCCCGAAGAGCTTCTGGCGCAACTCGCGGCGCTCTTGCGCCTCGAGCGAAAGCGTCGCTGTCGGCCGAGCGAGCAGACGCGGGATGCCGATCGGCTCCCCCGTTTCCTCGCACCAGCCGTAATCGCCCGCATCGATTCGTGCGAGCGATTGCTGCACTTTCTTCAGCAGCTTGCGTTCGCGATCGCGCGTGCGCAGCTCGAGCGCATGCTCTTCCTCGATCGTCGCGCGATCCGCCGGATCGGGCACGATCACCGTTTCGCGCAGGTTTTCAGTCGTCTGCCCTGCGTTGCGGAGGATTTCCGCTTGAAGCTGTTCGAGCTTGTTCTTGAAGAAGGCGAGCTGATCCTCATTCATGTAATCCTTGTCGCTCATCTTCAGGATTTCGGCTTCGGTCAAGAGTCGTTTCGTCGTCATCTGCGTGCTTCTTCAATGTGAGGCAAAACCCATACATATTGCCCGCACTTTCATATTGCCCGCAAGCGGTGCCTTGGAAGCGCCGGTGCCCGCGGCCTGTGGCCGTCCAGACGCCGTCGCGCCGATGCGGGGCCGAACTCCGTAAGGAAACCGATCCTCGGGTACTCATACCCATTCGATACGGCGTCGCAACATGAGGCTCGCGCAGCGCGAGCCCCTAGCAGCGGCCTGTTTCGGTGTCTCGTTTCTTTTGTTTCGGCTTTGCCCGGATAAGGTTTCCCGGCGCCGTCGTGCGTCCGCCGTCTAGCGGCGGGCACGTATTGTAACTGAATCGATCTTGGGCGCTGCAACAGAGAAAACCCTGTCGAGGCCGCCCAATATCCTGAAAATATAGCGCGCGCCCGTTCAAAAAGCGAACCCTTGGCCGGTCGCGTGCGTACGGGGTCCCACCTGTCAGCCGATTCAGGCCAGGCAGGCGTCCAGCCCGTCCGTGATCAAATCCTGCGGCAAGTCGATGCCGATGAACACCATCTTGTTCGTCTTCTTTTCGGCCGGCAGCCATTTCGCCGCGAGGTCGCTGCCCATCATCTGGTGCACGCCCTGGAAGACGACCTTGCGATCGACGCCCTTCATGTAGAGCACGCCCTTGTAGCGCAGCAGCCGCTCGCCGTAGATCTGTAGGACGCCGCCGAGGAAATCTTCGAGCTTGTTCGGATCGAAGGGGCGATCGTTGCGGTAGACGAACGACTTGATCCGATCGTCATGGTGCGCATGATGATGGTGCCCGTGTCCTTCGTGCGCGCACTGCCCGTGATCGTGGTCGCAGTGCTCGTGGTCATGGTCATGGCCGTGCTCATGGCCGTGCTCATGCCCATGAGCATGTGCGTGGTCGTCTTCGGCCAGGAAATCCGGATCGATCTCCAGCTTCGCATTGAGATTGAAGCCGCGCAGATCGAAGATCTCCTTGATGTCGGCTTCGCCGAAATTGACGACCTTGATCGTCGCTTTCGGATTCATGTGCATGAGGCGGTGCCGCAGATCGGCCACGGTGGCTTCGTCGACGAGATCGGACTTCGTGACGAACAGGCGATCGGCGAAGCCGACTTGGCGCTGCACGACTTCGTGTTCGTCGAGTTGCGCGTTGGCATGCTTGGCGTCGACAAGCGTGATGATCGCGTCGAGCAGGAATTCGTCGCCGATTTCGCTATCGATGAAGAACGTTTGCGCGACGGGGCCCGGATTGGCCAACCCCGTCGTTTCGATGACGACCCGGTCGAACGCGATTTCGCCGGCTCGCTTGCGGGCGGCGAGATCGCCCAGCGCGCGGGCCAGATCGCCGCGGATCGTGCAGCAAATACAGCCGTTGCTCATCTGCACGATCTGCTCGGCCTGGCCCTGGACGAGAATCTCGTTGTCGATGTTCTCCTCGCCGAATTCGTTTTCGATCACGGCGATCTTCATGCCGTGCTTTTCGTTGAGGATGCGCTTGAGCAGCGTGGTTTTGCCGCTGCCTAGGAAGCCGGTCAAGATAGTGACGGGGATCATGTTCAATCGCCTATGGGTCGAAATCAGGGACGGTTCAAACGAGCCGGCCACGAAAATAGTGAAGCATACCGGTGCTCGCGCATCTGCGTTGGGGACAGGTGCGGCGCGCCAGAATCAGCGGGCGGTACATGGGGGCGGTCAGACGATTTGCAACAGCAGCCCCTTCAGGTATTCGCCTTCGGGGAAAGCCGCCAGCAGCGGATGATCCACGCCCGCGCCGAGGCGCTTCAGAATCCGCGCGTCGACTCGGGCATCGCTCGCCGCGCCCGCCACGATTTTTTGGAACAAGTCCGCATCGATCGCGCCCGAACAGGAGTAAGTGAATAGCAAGCCGCCCGGGCGCAGCAAGCGGAACCCCGACAGGTTGATGTCCTTGTAGGCGCGCGCCGCACGGTCCACGTGTTCGCGTGCCGGGGCGAACTTCGGCGGGTCGAGTACGACCAGATCGAACCGCTCGCCCTCGTCGACCAGGCTGCGCAGTGTACGGAAGGCATCGGCATCGCGCCATTGCGCCCGTTCGGCATCGAAGCCGTTGACTTGCACGTTCGCGCGAGCAAGCGCCAGTGCTTCCCCCGACGAATCGACCGAGACGACGCGCTTTGCGCCGCCGCCAAGCGCCGCCAGCGAGAAACCGCCCGTGTAGCAGAAGCAGTTCAGCACGTCGCGGCCGGCTGCGTACGCCTGCACCAAGGCCCGGTTGTCGCGCTGGTCGATGTAAAAGCCGGTCTTGTGGCCCGTGCGGACATCGACGTGATAGCGCACGCCGTTTTCGCGCGTGACGAGCGTCTCGGGCGGCGCATCGCCGGCCAGCACGCCCGTCGTTTGCTCCAAGCCTTCCTTTTCCCGGATCGACACGTCCGAACGCTCGTAGACATTCGGACACCCCGTCGCGCCGACGAGCGCCGCGACGATCGGTTCTTTCCATGCCTCGACGCCGGCGGCCATGAATTGGCAAACCAACTGGCCGCGGGCCGCGCCGCTGTCTTCCACGTAGTAGTCGACGATGAGCCCCGGCAGGCCGTCTGCCTCGCCGAAGATCAGGCGGACGGCACCCGTGTCGCGCACGAAGGCTTGGCGGTGTGCGAAGGCGCGCTGCACGCGTCGCTTGAAGAACGCATGATCGATCGGCTCGCTTTCGTCCAAGCTCCAGACGCGCAGGCGAATCTGCGAATGCGGGCTGTAAGCCGCCCGTGCGAGGAAGCGGCCGTCGTGGGCGCGCACCACGACGGTCGCGCCCGAGGCGGGTTTGCCTTCGACACGGTCGATCGCGTTGGCGTAAATCCACGGATGCCGGCGCAACAGCGATTTTTCCTTCGAGGGCTTGAGCGTAACGGTGTTCATCGGTCAGTTGAGCAAAAACGAGGTTGAGCGGCGCCGGGACGGCGCGCGGCTGATATGCGGTTGCGCGTCAATCGCGCTTTTTGGCGCGCGGGTGAGCCGTGTCGTAAATCCGCGCGAGGTGTTGAAAATCGAGCGACGTATAGATTTGCGTCGCGGCGACGCTGGCATGGCCGAGCAACTCTTGCACGGCGCGCAGATCGCCGCTCGATTGCAGCACATGGGTGGCAAACGAGTGGCGCAGCACGTGGGGGTGCACGTTAGCCGGGATGCCCACCCGCAGCGCGGCGCGCTTTACGCGGTCCCGCACGACGTTCGGCGACATCCGCGCGCCGCGCGCCGAGAGGAACAGCGGATGCGGATCGGCTTTCACGAACTGGCCGCGTACCGCGAGCCAGGCGGCCAGCGCATCGATCGCCTTGCGGCCGACCGGGACAGTACGCTGCCGCTTGCCCTTGCCGAGTACCGTGACTTCTGCCGATTCCAGATCGAGCCAGCCCGCCGACCGGTAGCCGTCGCCGCCTGCGAAAGCGGCATCGAGCCCGACCAGCTCCGACAGACGTAGGCCCGACGAGTAGAACAATTCGAGGATCGCATGATCGCGCAGCCCTTCGGCGGTGTCGGCCGCGCTGCCTTCCATTAGCGCGCTGGCGTCGTCGACGGACAGGGCCTTCGGCAACCGTTTGGGCTGCTTCGGCGCCCGGACCGCGGCTACCGGGTTGGCGGCAAGCTCGATGCGCTCGCCCAACCATCGGTAAAACGCGCGCCAGGCCGACAGACGATGCGCGATCGAACGCGCCGAAAGCCCGCCGGCATGCGCCCGAGCGACCGCTCCGCGCATATCGACGGCCGACAAACTCGCGAGCGGCCTGCCGTCGGCCACGCGCACAAGCATCTCGAGTTCGTGCGCGTAGCTGCGCAGCGTGTGCTCGGAGAGCCGCCGCGCGTGCGCGAGCCCGGCAAGGTATTGCGCGATGAGTTCGGCGTCGGCGGTGGGCACGGGAGGCGTCGTCTTGGCGGCGGGCGGCGGCGGCGTTATCGCGCGAGCAGCCGGCTCAACGCCGCACTGGCGAGCGCGCCGATCTGCACGAGGAAGTCGGTTGCCATGCCGTCGTGGAAGCGCCGCGGATCGGGCGAGCCCATGACAAGCAGGCCGAACGCCGGTGTGGCAGCAGGCGCGGCGGAATCGGGCGCGGCCTGCACGGCATCGACGCCGTTCGCGCGCGGTTCGCGCAGGGCCAGCAGGACGACCGATTGAACGCCCGACGCCTCGCTTGCCGCCGTCCCGCCGGCTGCGGTTGCGGCATCGCCGGCCGCCAGCCATTGGGCCGCCTCGAAGCCCGAGTTCGCCCCGCAATAAGGCGCGTCGAGCCCGTTGGCGAACAGGCGTACCTCTTCGCCCACTTGCCGCGCAAATTCGGCTTCCCGATACGTATCGGCGACATCCCACAGGCGCAACGCCGCTTGCGGCACGTCGAAGACGTCCATGAGCCCTTGCGCGACCGTGCGCGGCAGGGCGTGGGCGTCGCGCTCGGCGATCACATGGGCCGTCCAGCGGTTGAACTTGGCCGCGATGCTGTCGTTCTCGTGGCCGTAGCGCAGCAGCTCGGCGAGGCGCCGCTCGAGCAGCTTGTTCTTTTCGCGGAGCATATCCATCTGGCGCTCTTGGAGCGAGACGGCGGCCTTGCCGTGCGGGTTGGCGAGCCGGATGGCAGCCAGCAGCTCGGCGTGTTGCGAGAAGAATTCAGGATTGGCGAGCAGGTAGTCGGCGACTTCTCGATCGTTCATGGTGTCGGCAAAGAGCGGGCGGATGCGGATAGATGAAAGGGCGGGGCTATTTCGGCGTCAATCGGCGAGTTCGATTTCGCCCGCGAATACGGTTGTGGCGGGCCCCGACATCATCAGCGCGGCGGCTTCGTCGTGCGCACCGTCCCAGGCGATCGTCAGCGTGCCGCCGAGCGCGTGGACGGTGACCGGCGAGTCGAGCAGCCCACGGCGAATGCCGGCCGCGACAGCGGCGCAAGCCCCGGTGCCGCAGGCGAGCGTTTCGCCCGCGCCGCGCTCGAATACGCGCAGTGAGATTTCGCTGCGCGAGCGCACCTGCATGAAACCCGCGTTGACCCGCTGCGCAAAGCGCGCGTGATGTTCGATCTTCGGCCCGACCTGGGCGACGGGAAACGTTTGGACATCGTCGACGATATGCACGGCGTGAGGATTGCCCATCGATACGACGGAGATCCAGTAGGTCTCGCCGTCGATGTCCAACGGCCACAGCGTATCGGCCCCTTCGGAGCGGCCGGCGAGACCGTTCGCATCGAACGGCACGCGCGCGGGCTCGAACACGGGGGCGCCCATATCGACGACGACTTCCCCGTTGTCCTTCATGGTGAGCGTGATGAGGCCGCCGTGCACTTGCACGCGCACGCTGCGCTTGTCGGTCAGCCCCATATCCCGCACGAATTTGACGAAGCAACGCGCGCCGTTGCCGCAGTGTTCGACTTCGCCGCCGTCGCAGTTGAAGATGCGGTATTTGAAGTCGGCACCTTCGACGGTGGGGCGCTCCACGAGCAGTAACTGATCGGCGCCGATGCCGAAGTGGCGATCGGCGAGCGCGCGGGCCTGCTCGCTCGTCAGGGCGAGCGGCCGGCTGTAGCCGTCGAGCACGACGAAATCGTTGCCGGCGCCATGCATCTTGGTGAACTTGAGCTTCATAGTGGCGCCTATTGTAAGGGGTAAGCGGCGCCGGAGGTGCCGCGCTCGCGCGCTGTGGTGCGCTCGCGGTGCGAGTGCGGTGCGCTCAATCGTAGACGCTCGGCATGCCGGGCGGGCGGGTCTTGAACCGCTTGTGCACCCAGTAATACTGTTCCGGGATCTTCACGAATCTGTTCTTCGAGAAACGCGTTCATATAGCGGGCGTCGGCGTCGTCGTCGCCCGTCGGATAGTTCGCCCACGGCTTGAATACCTTCAGCCGATAGCCCTTGTAATTGGGCAGCACCTCGCCGATGAACGGCAGCACCTGCGCCTTGCCGACCTGCGCGAAGCGGCCGACGGCCGTCAGCGTGCAGGCGGGGATCCCGAAGAAGGGTACGAACGTCGAATTGCGTACGCCGTAATCCATGTCCGCGCCCAGCATCACCGGCTTGCGCTCGCGCAGCCAGCGCAGGACCACCCGCGCGCTGTCGGCGCGGCTCGCCATGTCCGCACCGAACCGGCCGCGCGCCTGTTTCGCGGTTTCGTCGAATTCGCGATTCGACATCGGCTGATACAGCGCGGCGCATCGGCGCTTCAACGCTACATTGATGAAGACCGAGCCCGCTTCGATGCCGACGAAGTGAAACCCGAGCAAGAGCGTGGGCGGCATGTCGGGATCGGTCAAATCCACTTCGCTATCGACCTGAACCAGCCGTTCGAGCTTCTCGAGCGAGCCGAACCATTGCACGCTGCGCTCGACGTAGCTGCGGATGGCGTGACGAACGTGCCGGCGCGCGACTTCTTCGCGTTGTTGCTCGCTCCACTCGGGGAAGCACAGCTCCAGGTTCGTGCGAACGATGCGCCGGCGCGAGCTGGGGATTTGATAAAGGAGCCAGCCGAGGCCGTCGCCTAAGCGCGCGACGAAACCGTACGGCAAAATCGCCAGAAACTTCAGCAGGCCGATAACGAGGTGTGTGCCGATTCGATTCAGCATACCTATACCTCGGGCACGAACGGAGAGGGCGCGCGCGCCGGTCGCGCGGTGCCTGCGGGGACGCATGGACGCGGCGCTCGATGCGCCGAATAAGAGGGAAGAGACACGGCAATTCGCTCTGCGACATTTTCAGGAAGCCGTTATAATACGGGCTTCGCCGAGTTAATAGACAACTTGCGGGGCGAAGTCGTCGGGCGCTAGCCGCGCTCGAATGATATGGAAATCCGCTAAAGCGTCGCCGCTTCAGGCTCTCGAAGTTGGCTACGTGAACTCAAAACCGTAACCTAGGAGCCTACAACGTGGCAAACGATTATCTCTTCACTTCCGAATCCGTCTCCGAAGGCCATCCCGACAAGGTTGCCGATCAAATTTCGGACGCGATCCTCGACGCCATCCTCAAGCAAGACAAATACTCGCGCGTTGCCGCGGAAACGCTGTGCAACACGGGCCTCGTGGTGCTGGCCGGTGAAATCACGACCACGGCCAACGTCGATTACATCCAAGTTGCACGCGAGACGATCAAGCGCATCGGCTACGACAACACCGATTACGGTATCGACTATCGCGGCTGCGCAGTGCTCGTGGCGTACGACAAGCAATCGCCCGACATCGCCCAAGGCGTGGATCGCGCCCACGACAACAACCTCGATCAGGGCGCGGGCGACCAAGGTCTGATGTTCGGTTATGCCTGCGACGAAACACCCGAGTTGATGCCGTTGCCGATCCACTTGTCGCACCGTCTCGTCGAACGCCAAGCTTGCCTGCGCCGCGATGGCCGCTTGCCTTGGTTGCGTCCCGATGCGAAATCGCAAGTCACGGTGCGTTATGTCGACGGCAAGCCGCATTCGATCGACACCGTCGTACTGTCGACGCAACACGCGCCGGACATCGAACTGTCGGCGCTGCGCGAAGCCGTGATCGAAGAAGTCATCAAGCCGACGCTGCCGGCCGAGCTGATCAAGGGCGACATCAAGTTCCTCGTCAATCCGACGGGCCGTTTCGTCATCGGCGGGCCGCAAGGCGACTGCGGTTTGACGGGCCGTAAGATCATCGTCGATACGTACGGCGGTGCGGCACCGCACGGCGGCGGCGCGTTTTCGGGCAAGGATCCGTCGAAGGTCGACCGCTCGGCCGCCTATGCGGGCCGCTATGTGGCGAAGAACATCGTGGCGGCGGGCTTGGCCTCGCGTTGCTTGATTCAAGTGTCGTATGCGATCGGCGTGGCGCAGCCCACTTCGGTCATGGTCAACACGTTCGGCACGGGCAAGGTGTCGGATACGACGATCACGGCGCTCGTGCGCGAGCACTTCGATCTGCGTCCGAAGGGCATCATCCAAATGCTCGACCTGCTGCGCCCCGTCTACGAGAAGACGGCCGCTTATGGTCACTTCGGCCGCGAAGAGCCGGAATTCTCGTGGGAAGCCACGGACAAGGCGCTGGTGCTCGCCGAAGCGGCCGGCACCGAGCCGGTGGCCGAAGTGGCCTAGGAAGCGGCTCAGGACCTGGCTCAGATAGGCTGCGTCGCGCGTTGAATGCGCGGCGCCTATCGGACAAAGAAACCCCGGCGCAAGGCCGGGGTTTCTTTTTGGCGCCGCTATTGCGCCGCCTTCGTGCTGCTATCGCCGCCATCACACCGCTATTACGCCGCTTCGCGCGCTATCCGTCCTCACCCACCTCGGTTGGATTGGGGAGATCGGGCAGGGGTTTATCGGTCGGCCGCTCCGGTTCGCCGCGCGGTTCTCGTTCCGTGCCGGTCGACGGCGCAGTGGGCTGCGTCGGTCGCTCCATGCCATCGGCATTGCCTGCTTGGCCGGCGAATATGCGGTACGCGCCGCCATCAGAAGTCGCTAGGGTCGTCATGGGCCTTCCTCCGTCATAACCGATCGAGTTCGGACGTTCCCGCAAGGCCCATGCCGTGGGGCATGCGGCTCAATCCCAGCAGTTACGAAAGGCAACGGCGGCGATGACGGGCACGCACAGTACGAGCGGAATGGCGAAGTAGGGCACTTCGAGATCGGTCGTCCAGCTGTAGATCAGCCAGCCGACGCCGGCCGCGAGCGTGCCGACGCCGACGAGCGCGGTCAGCACGTTGAGCGTGCGCTTGGATGGCCCCTTGTGGGGCTGTCCTTTGGAAGAAGGCGTATTCATCGCTCATCCTGGCGGGTTGGAGCCAGGCCAATCAGTATCGATCCACCGATTCTACCCCCGCGCCGAGCTGCGGGAACCTGGGCGAGCGAACGCCGCACCATCGTGGCCGACAACTAACGTGCACAGCTAAGTTACGCAACTAAGTTACGCAACTAAGGTACGTAGCTAGCGCGCGGCGAACGCGAACCACCCTGCGCTGGCGGACAGCCGGCGCGGCCGGCGGTTGCCCGACAATGCGCGCGTGGTGTCCGAGCCCGCGGAGCGCCGTGCCGCCGAACGCCGCAGTAGCCCTCGCAGCAGCAAACGGCGCGCGCTCGTTCCACTGCGCAGCGCGGAGAGCACGGCGCGCAGCCATGCCCGGAACAATCCCCCGTCGTTAGCATGCCGTGTGGGCGCGGGGGAGCGACTCGAGAGAACATCGACGCGCGCGGCATGGTGCCGCAGCGAGCGTACCGACGTGCGGCGGACCGACCGGGCCGCGCTGAGCGTCATCCGAGTTCGGGGATGACGAGAGGCAAGACGTTTATGCATGATTAGACAAAGCGGGTAAGCGGGCTCGCAGCGAAGGCGAGGCCGCCGCATCGACGCATCAACCGTGCCAAACGCAGCGCAAACGCGTGACGGTTGATCTGAGCGATGAGCGTGAAATCGGTGGGCGGGGCGTCAGCCGGCGACGTAAAAAAAGGTCGCAAGCGGCCCGGAATGGCAATCGACATGGGCAGCAGCCTACACGCGAATCGTGACATGTGTAAGTCGTGGCCACCCTGGCACCGGGGCGGTGCCGCGACGCCCTTTTCGCGTGCGCTTTAAAATGAACCGTTTCGGCCCTGAGCGGCCCGCCCACGCCAAGGAAAGTTTCATGTCAGCGCAATCGAAAAAAGAACAAGTGCATGAGCTGCGCGAGCGCGGCTTTGTCGTCGTGAAGGGTCTTGTCTCGGAAGAACGGTGCGCGGCGCTCAAGAGTGTTGCGGTGCAGCAATTGCGAGAGGCGGCGCATCCGATCGAATACGAGGCCGACTTGCGATATCCGGGGGCACCGGAATCGAAGCACGCGCCGGGCGGGCATACGGTGCGACGTCTCCTTGACGCTTATGCGCGCGATGCGCTGTTTCATGAATGGGCGCGTGCACCGGAGATCAAGGGATGGATGGAACTGTACTTCGGCGAGGCGCCGCGGCTTTCGCGCGCGCACCACAATTGCATGATGACGAAGCACCCTGCGTACGGCAGCTTGACGGGCTGGCATCGCGATGCGCGGTATTGGTCGTTCGAGCGGGATGATCTGGTATCGACTTGGCTCGCATTGGGGAGTGAAACGGTGCGCAACGGCGGGCTTTGGTTGGTGCCCGGCTCGCACACCATGACGTTCACGTCGGAACGTTTCGATGCCCAGAAGTTCTTCCGCGCGGATTTGCCCGAGAACGAAGCGCTGATGCGCACGGCAGTATCGCCGGAACTCGATCCGGGCGACGTCGTGTTCTTCCACTGCAATACGCTGCACTCGGCCGGCCAAAATCTGACCGACGAGGTGAAATTTTCGCTGGTGTTCACCTATCATGGCGCGAGCAACGTTCCGCTGCCCGGCACGCGCTCCGCGTCGAAACCCGACGCGGCGATTTGAGCGGGGCGAAGCAGGCGCATTGCGAACTTTGCGGCCTTACGTTGCGTCCCTTGCGTGCGTTAGGTCCGTTAGATCCGTTAGGTCCGTTGCGAACGCAACGAACCCACGGCGCTCGGCATGTGCGCGCGGTTCAGCGTTTGCCGGAGGACACCGTCAAACCGATGAGCCCGGCGAGCGTGGCGGCAACCCCGCCCGCGATCAGCCAGATCGTTTTGTTGGTGGGTGCGCCGGTGAAGACGCGCGATACGTCGTTGGAGAGCGAGTGGAACGATTGGCCGCCGAAATACAGCAGGACGACGCCACCCACGATCAACGCCAATGAAATTGCTTTGGACATGGATATTCTCTTCGATGGTTCGAGCAGCGGGCAGTGTATGAAACTTGCCCCGCCAGTGTCCATCGATTCGCACCGCTTTCATCGCGCGGCACACGCCGCCGATACACTCCCCACGTACTCACTCATCGAGGATTCTCATGGCCTATGAAGCTGCTAGCGCACGTTACTCGGACATGCAATTTCGCACCTGCGGCCGCTCGGGGCTGAAGCTGCCCGCGCTCTCGCTCGGGCTGTGGCACAACTTCGGCGATACGACTGCTCTCTCGACGCAGCGCGAAATCTTGCGCACGGCATTCGATCTCGGCGTGACGCACTTCGATTTAGCCAACAACTACGGGCCGCCCTACGGCACCGCCGAGACGAATTTCGGCCGGCTGTTCAAGGACGATTTCCGCCCCTATCGCGACGAGTTGCTGATCTCGACGAAGGCCGGCTGGGACATGTGGCCCGGCCCCTATGGGCAAGGCGGCGGTTCGCGCAAGTATGTGCTGGCGAGCCTCGATCAGAGCTTGCAGCGCATGGGGCTCGATTACGTCGACATCTTCTATTCGCACCGGTTCGATGCCGATACCCCGCTCGAAGAAACGGCCGGGGCGCTTGCGAGCGCCGTCCATCAGGGCAAGGCGCTGTATATCGGCATTTCGTCGTACTCGGCCGCGAAGACACGTGAGATGGCATCGCTGCTGCGCGAGTACAAAGTTCCGCTGCTCATTCATCAGCCTTCGTACAACATGCTCAACCGCTGGATCGAGAGCGAGTTGCTCGACGCGCTCGAGGACGTAGGCACCGGTTGCATCGCCTTCACGCCGCTCGCGCAAGGGTTGCTGACGTCGAAGTATTTGAACGGCGTGCCCGAAGATGCGCGCGTGAACAAGCCCGGCGGCGGGTCGTTGCAGCGAGGCCATTTGAGCCCCGAAAACATCGAGCACGTGCGCAAGCTGAACGACATTGCGAAACGGCGCGGGCAAAGCCTCGCGCAAATGGCGCTCGCATGGGTGCTGCGCGATGCGCGCGTGACTTCGGCGCTCATCGGCGCCAGCCGCGCGGAGCAGGTGCGCGAAAACGTGGGCGCGCTCGCGAACCTTACGTTCTCGAACGAGGAAATTGCCGAGATCGATCGCTATGCGACCGAAGGCGGCGTCAACCTGTGGGAGAAGCCTTCCACCGATCAGCGCATCTGACGCTCGCGGTGGGCGTTGCACCGCCCCCTGCTCGTCGATCGACCTGTGCGGCGCTACATGAGCGCAGGCAGTCCTTCGACGAGCACCACGGCGAACACGACGCCCAGCAAAGCGCCGAGTACCCGCAGGACGTTGTGAACGAAGCGCGACGACGTGGGCAGCGCACCTAGAAACAGCGCGCCCGCAAGCGCCATTGGAATGACCAGAATGAAATCGCTAATGGTGAAATAGGTTGTCGGCATGTTCGTCCCCCCTTTTTTGTCGTTGCAGTGCAACGCACGCAACGTGACCTGCGTTAAACGAGTATAGGAGACCTGGCGGGGGAACGACGATAAAAGCGGCGATGCGGAAACAACGGCTACGCAGTGCAACATAGCGGCTCCAAGGATAGCGGGCTAGAACGTGGGCTAGCCGCCGGAGCGCAAGATGATTGGTGGATTGGTCTTTAAATCAGGCAAACGCAGACAAGCGCGAGACCCGCACAAGACCCGCACGAGACCCGCGCTCGACAAACGATGCTTGCGGGCGCACTACTCTCGCGTTTTTTCCGGCGGTGCTACCGGCGTGGATGGCGCAGCCGGCCCCCCCGAGCGATAGGCCGTGGTGTCCGTGGGTTTCACATCGTCGGTCCCGCTGTGCGCACAAGCGCCCAGCGCGAGGGCCAATCCGGCGGCGCCCAGCGCGTGCGTCCACTGCGTCGGTCGCGCGTTGCGTGGCAAATGCTCATTCATCGTTCGTCCTCCGAGTTTCAACGAGCGCTCGATGCACCGGACCATCGACAGCCGCCGCATGTGCCCAGCCGCCGAGCGAGGCCGATACTTTTTCGGCGCGCAATCGCTGTGCCGTGCGTGAATCTATCGACGGCGACGCGTCACATTGCTGCAGCGCATTCGGCGCGACGATGCATCGCGGGTTATGCTTGGACTATACCGCCTCCTCCGCGTAACGTAGCACGCTGGGAAATTCGTTTTTGGCAGCGAAGATTCGGGCGGTGCGCATAGGGGCGGCACGCGGAACGCTCGCTCTTCGAATGGTCAGCGTTTTGTAAGGGCGATCGCGAGAAATAGCGGTTAATTCGGCTTTACATTCGGCTTTCCTGCTGAGCCGATTCCGTGAACAATCGAGTCATCGTTTAATGCCCCGGAGGGGAGATATCATGCAAATCGGTTCGATCGTCAGGTCGGTGCATATAGCCGTGCCGTCGGGTGCGCGCGGAATCGTCATGCGCATACTCGGCGATATGGCGATGGTCGTTTGGTACGCCGGGGAGCCCGGTGCGTCGCTGCAATTGAATACGGAGCCGTTTTTCCTTGAAGACCTCATCGACACCGGCGACCTAGTCGCACGCCCGGCCGGATCGCTTGTCCATTGACGGTCGGTTTCGTGCATCGCCCGAGGTCGCAGTGAGGTAGTGAGCCAAGCGTGTGCCGATGCGGCACAATGCCGGCATGAACGAGCCTTTTTCCGATTCCCCCGATGTGCACGGCAACCCGGCCGCGCATCCCTTCACCCGGCTGACGCCGGAATGCGTGCTTGACGCGCTCGATAGCGTGCTGGCTACCACCGGCGTGCGCACCGACGGGCGTCTGCTACCGCTCAACAGCTACGAAAACCGCGTCTATCAAGTCGGCGTCGAGGACGGCCCTCCTGTCGTCGCGAAGTTCTACCGTCCGCAACGATGGTCGGATGAAGCGATCCTAGAGGAGCATGCGTTCGTCGCCGAACTCATGCAAACGGAGATTCCCGTCGTGCCCGCGCGAGAAATCGAGGGGCGCACGTTGCATTCGTTCGATGGTTTCAGGTTTTCGATTTTCGATCGGCGAGGCGGGCGCGCACCCGATCTCGATCGGCGCGACACGCTCGAATGGATGGGGCGCTTTATCGGCCGCATTCATGCGGTTGGGAAGTGCAAGCCTTATGTGGCGCGCCCTACGCTCGATATCGCCAGCTTCGGCCATGAGCCGCGGGAATTCCTGTTGTCGCATGCGTTCATTCCGCCCGAACTGCGTGCCTCGTACGAAGCAGCGGCGACGCTGGCGCTAGAGGGGGTCGAACGCGCTTTCGAGGCGGCGGGCGATGTGGACCATCTGCGGCTGCACGGCGATTGTCATGCGAGCAACGTCTTGTGGACCGATGCGGGCCCTCACTTCGTCGATTTCGATGACAGCCGAATGGGGCCGGCCATTCAAGATCTTTGGCTGCTGCTCCCGGGTGGGCGCGACGAGGCGTCGCACGCGCTGGCCGATTTGCTCGCGGGCTACGAGGATTTCTGCGAATTCGAGCCGCGCGAGCTGCACTTGATCGAGGCGCTACGCACGCTGCGGCTGCTGCATTACGCGGCGTGGCTCGCCCGGCGTTGGGACGATCCCGCGTTTCCGGCGGCCTTCCCTTGGTTCAATACGCAACGATATTGGGAGGAGCGTGTGCTCGAATTGCGCGAGCAAATCGGCGCGATGCAAGAAGGGCCCCTCTGGCCCGTTTGACGCCTCTCGCGCAGCGGCGCCGGTTTCCCGAGTGCCTCTCAGAGTTTGAACATGAGCCGCATGATGGCGTGAAAGCGCCGTCCGTAGGGCGGCAGCAGCAGCGCTCGCGCGTTGATGCGTGGTTGCTTGAAGACGGGCTTCATCTTCGAGAACGTCGCAAAGCCGTCATATCCGTGATACGCGCCGATGCCGCTCGCGCCGACACCGCCGAACGGCAATCCCTCGCAGGCGATGTGCAGCAACGTCTCGTTCACTGCGACGCCGCCCGACACCGTCTCATGCAGCACCCGCTCGATCGTCGTGCGCTCGTCGTCGAACAGATAAAGCGCGAGCGGCCGCGGCCGCGCGTTGACGTAGCGCAGCGCGTCGTCGAGCGTGTCGTACGGCACGAGCGGCAGCAGCGGGCCGAAGATTTCCTCGCGCATCAGCGCACATGTCTCCGGTGCGTTCGTCAAAACTGACGGGGGAAACTGCCTGCGCGATGCATCGGGCGCCACATCGGTCAGTGGGTGAAGCGTAGCGCCCGCAGCGACCGCTTCGTCCGCGAGTTCGCGCATGCGGTCGAAGTGGCGGGCGCAGACGAGCGTCGTGTAATCCGGGTTACGGGCGAAGTCCGGGTAGAGCCGCGCGACGCGCTTGCGTGCGCGATCGATGAACGCCTGCTCCGTGCCGCGCGGTAAAAGCACGTAGTCAGGCGCGATGCAGGTTTGACCGGCATTGAGCGTCTTGCCGGCGACAATGCTGTCGACGGCCGCTTCGAAGCGGGCATGGGGCCCGATAATGGCCGGCGATTTGCCGCCTAATTCGAGCGTGACGGGTGTCAGGTTGGCGGCGGCGGCGCGCATCACTTCCCGTCCGACAGCCGTCGAACCGGTAAAGATCAGATGATCGAACGGCAGCGCGCAGAACGCCGCGCCCACCGATGCATCGCCCGTGACGACGGCCACGTGTTCGCGTGCGAACGTGCGCGCAATCAATTGTTGAAGCAACTCGGCGGTGCGCGGCGTCAGTTCCGACATCTTGACGATGGCGCGGTTGCCCGCCGCAAGCGCGCAGATCAACGGGCCGACGGCGAGCAGAATCGGATAGTTCCAAGGTGCCACGATACCGATCACGCCTAGCGGCTGCGGGATCACTTTCGCCGTGGCGGGGCGCAGCCAAATCCCGGTCGTGCGCCGCTGCGGCTTCATCCAGCGCTTGCCGTGCTTCAGTGCCGAATCGATTTCGCTCTTGGCGAGCCAAAGCTCGGAGAGCATCAGTTCGGCCTTGGCGCGCTGGCCGAAATCGGCGTTCAAAGCCTCGGCCAGTGCATCGCGGTGATCGAGCAGCAGCGCGCGCAACGCTTTCAGATGCGCCGCTCGCGTCTCCCATGAGGGGTACGGGGCGCGCGCATAAGCCTCGCGTTGCAACAACAGCAATGCATCGAGCGTCGTCGCGTCCGGCAAGTCGTTTTTCATTCGCGTGTGCTCCCTGAGAGGGCCGGCCCGTGCGGTCGGATGGCCGTGCACTTTGGCCCCATGCGTTGCGTTCGGCCAGCGAGGGTCACGTGCGGAACGCGTCCGCGATCATGGCGCGGTGGTCGAACGATGCGGGCAGCGTGCCGTACACGCGCCCAGTGCCGACGTCCGCAAGCCGCGTCGCGATGAACGCATGCGCGCGCTCGGCGGGCGACGAGCGCAGCAGCAAGACCGCTTGTGCGCAGAGCACAAGCTGTTGGGCTAACCTTCGTGCCCCGGCTTCGCGGTGTTCGGCGGGGGCGGCGAGCGAGCGCTGCAAGGCGTCGAGTGCCGCGGCGAGGGCGGGGACGCCTTGCGCATCGGCCCGCCATTGTTCGAGCAGCGCATGCGCGCCTGACGGATCGCGTTCCAGCGCTCGCAGCACATCTAGGCACATGACGTTGCCCGACCCTTCCCAGATCGAGTTGACGGGCGCCTCTCGATAAAAGCGTGCCATCGGCCCTTCTTCGACGTAACCATTGCCGCCGCATACTTCCATCGCTTCCCCGGTAAATTCGAGTGCGCGCTTGCAGACCCAGAACTTGGCGGCCGGCGTGACGATCCGCCGCCAAGCGCGCTCGATATCGCGCTCGCCGGTGCCGGTGCGCTCGGCAGCCAGATGCGCGTCGAACGCGCGGGCGAGCCGCATGAACAGCACCGTCGCCGCTTCGGTTTCGAGCGCGAGATCGGCCAGCACGTTGCGCATCAGCGGCTGATCGACGAGCCGCCTCGAGAATGCCACGCGGTGGCGCGCGTGATGAATCGCTTGTACGAGTGCCGCACGCATGAGCGCGGCGCTGCCGATCACACAGTCGAGCCGCGTGTAGTTCGCCATCTCGATGATCGTTGGGACCCCACGTCCTTCATCGCCGATCATGACGCCGTAGGCATCGACGAATTCCACCTCGCCGCTCGCGTTCGATCGATTGCCGAGCTTGTCTTTCAGTCGTTGGACGCGGATGGCGTTGCGCTGGCCGTCGGGTGCATAGCGCGGCACGTAAAAGCATGAGATCGTCGCGTCGGCACTCGTGCGCGCGAGCACGAGATGGGCGTCGCATTGCGGCGCCGAAAAGAACCATTTGTGGCCGACGAGCCGGTACTCGGCACCGCGTCCCGATTCGGCGCCGAGTGCGGATGCGCGCGTTTGATTCATGCGCACGTCGGAGCCGCCTTGCTTCTCCGTCATGCCCATGCCGACCATCATGGAGCGCTTGCGCGCGAGCGGCGCATCGCTTGGGTCATGTTCGCGCGCATAGAGTTTGTCGGCGAGCTGGGCGAACAACGCCTGCTCGCGCCGTAGGACGGGAATACTCGCGAACGTCATCGTGAGCGGGCACAGCGAACCCGATTCGAGTTGCCCATGCAGAAAATAGCCGGCGCAACGGGCGGCCATCGCGCCGTCCCGCGGGGTATCGAACGGCAACGCATGCAGCCCTTCTTGCCTCAGCAGCGCGAGCAGCCGATGCCAACTGGGATGAAATTCGAGTGTGTCGATTCGGTCGCCGCGCGGGCTGAACGTGGACAGCTCGGGCGCATGGCGATTGGCCGCGCCGGCGAGCGCGATGATCTCGGGCGTGCCGAGCGCGCGCGCCGTCGCGTGCGAGCGCCTGCGCATGCCACTCGGCCCCTTCGCGCTCGACGGCGGCCATCAATGCGGCATCGCTTTCGTAGAGGTTGTAGTGCTCGAGCGGCGGGACTTGATTCGTGACTTCATGCGTGGCCGGCGGGGCTTGCGGTTCCATCTGCGTGTCTCCTGGCTGTCTCCTGGCGGCGGGCGGCGCACTCGACCAAGCGTTCGATATTCGGCGCGCGAGCCGCGTATGTTCTGGCGAAGGGGAATGCGTCGGCGTTCGAACCGTATGCGAAAACGTCGAACGCGCCGCGCACGCGCGTGCGTGTCTGGATCAATGATAGGTTCGCGCGCGATGCTCCGTTTAGAGGATTCGTTCTGCGCTCCTCATCCCGCGCGGGGGCCACCGTCCCTACAATGCCCGACAACACGGCAGCATATGAGCAAGCGGTCCGGCGCGAGGCAGGGGCGGATGGAATACGACTACATACGTGCCGGATGGGCAGCGATGCGCTTGCCGCCGTCGATACCGAACTGCGCGTACGCGGCGTGACGGGCTTGCGCGGGGTCGATGCATCGGTGATGGCGACGCCGATCGGCGGCAATACGAACGCGCCGACGGTCATGATCGCCGAGCGGGCGGCGGACCTGATCGCCCGAGTGCGCAGCGGGGCTCAATCGCCGATGGCGGGTTCGTCGGCAGCGTCGGAGCGCGTCATATAGACGAATTCGTCGCCCGGTTGCCCCGGCAGCGTTTCGCGCGCGACGTCGAGCCAGGCGCGCGCGGCGTGCGAAAGATACCCGCTCTTGCGCCAGGCGATGGCCATCTCCCAACGAATCTCGGGTTCGACTACGGGACGGCAGGTGAAATGCGCCGGATCGAGCCGTCGGCAATATGGCGCGGGCAGCAGTGCAATGCCGACGCCCGCGCGCACGAGCGCCGCCATGAAATCCCAGTGGCTGCTGCGGGAGACGATCTGCGGTGCGAAGCCCGCGTCGCGGCAAGCGCGCGTGACGACGTCGTTGAGCGCGAGGCTTTCCCCGTAGTAGACGAACGGCTCCGATGCGAGATCGGATAAGCGCACTTCGCGCGCGCTGTCGAAGCGCGAACCGTGCGGCGCCACGACCCAAAGCAACTGAAGCGACATCGGCAGGACGTCGAACACTTGCGCATCGACGGGCAAAAGCACGCCGCCGAATTCGAGGTCTCCGGCCAGCAGCGCCGCCTCGATCGCACGGGAACCTTGCTCGAACAGCTTCAACTCGATCTTCGGATGGCGCCGGCGAAATTCGGCGATGACAGGCGTGAACAACGAGCCGCCCATCGGCGGAATACCGATGGTCAGGGCGCCGCGGCCGAGCGTGCCGACGTCGTCGAGTTCGGCCTGCAACTGCGCATAGGCCGCCAACACCTCCTGCCCTCGCTGATAGACGATGCGTCCCTCGTCGGTCAGCACCATCTGCCGGCCCTCGCGCAGCAAGAGCGGGGCGCCGATCTCCTCCTCGAGCGCCTTGACCATCTTGCTGATGGTGGGCTGCGTGACGAACATGCGCTCGGCGGCGAGCGTGAAGCTTTGCTGCCGGACGACCTCGGCGAAATACCGCAACGCGCGTAGCTCCATGATGGGGCGCCCTCTGTAGTCCGATTTGGAATGATAGCGATGAGTTTAAGTCATTTTATTTATGGTCGCCCCGCTTTTACAATTTCGTCATGGAGTCAATAGGGAGTTTTGCCATGAGCACGAAATCGATCGAACGCCTGAACGGCGTGGCCCGCGTCGTGGCGCAAACCGCGTTTCTGGCCGCTGTGTGGTTCGTCGCCGACTTCGCGTCCCGGCATCTGGGCCTGCCCATCCCCGGCAGCGTGATCGGCTTGGCAGCGTTGTTGGTGCTGTTGCTCACGGGCGGTGTTGCGCCCCGCTTTGTGAAAGCCGGGGCCGATTGGCTGCTCTCCGATTTGCTGCTGTTCTTCGTTCCCGCGGCGGTCGCCGTCGTGCAATACGGCGGCTTGTTCAAGGCCGACGGATGGCGCCTGGCGCTTGTCGTCGTCTGCGGCACGCTGATGGTCTTGCTGGCCGTCGCGTTCACCGTCGACCAGGCGGTGCGCCTGGAACGCCGGCTGGCGACGCGTCGCGCGCACGGGGCGCGCCACGCCACGGCGGCTTGATCGCTTATCGCGAGGGAGACGTCGATGTCGATTTCATCAGTCCTGTCCTGGCCCGTGACCGAGGCCGGCCCGCGCTGCGGTGGCCGCGGCCTGCTTCGTGTTGACGATCGTTTTTTACGCGCTCGGTAAGCGCCTATACGCCCGCTTCAAGCAGCCTTGGCTGACGCCGCTTGTCATCGTGCCCGCCATGCTCGCCGCCGTGGTGCTCGCCCTGCGTATTCCGTACTCCGTCTACTTCGCCGATACGCGCTGGCTCATGTGGCTGCTCGGCCCGGCAACGGTGGCGTTCGCCGTGCCGATCTACGAATACCGCGACTTGATGCGCCGCCATTGGATTTCGCTGGCGGCCGGCGTCACCGTGGGGATCGTCGTGGCGGTCGGCGGCTCGTTCGCGCTCGCGAAACTGTTGCACCTCGCACCGGACGTCGCCCGTAGCCTGATGACGCGTTCCGTCTCGACGCCGTTCGCCTTGGCCGTGTCGGATCAGATCCACGCGCCGAAGCAGCTAACCGCACTGTTCGTGATCGCAACCGGCGTCTGCGGGATGCTGCTCGGCGAGTTGGTGCTGGTGCTCCTGCCTTTGCGCAGCCGGCTGGCTACAGGCGTGATGTTCGGCGCGGCGGCGCACGGCGTGGGTACCGCGAAAGCGCGCGAACTCGGAAGCGAGGAAGGCGTGATTGCGAGCCTCACGATGATGATCGCCGGGGTGGTCATGGTGCTGCTCGCGCCGTTGCTCGGTGCCACGCTCGGGTAGGTCGCGCATCGCATATCGCGCGTCGCCTGCACCGTCGCGCGTGCAGGCTCGAAAACGCATTGATGCTACAATGCCTGCCACTTCCGAGGAGCGTTGCGACGGGGCCACCCGCCAGGCTCGGAATTCAATCGGACGGTATACGGAAGTTGCGCAAGTTGCATCGGTTGCGCAGGTGTACCGCTCCATCGAACGGCGCTCACGTCAATTTTTTCTAGAACTCATTAGAAAAGGAGGGCGTGATGAACGCCGCTGTAATCGATTCGAAGCAAAACCAAGATTTCATCGTTGCCGACCTGTCGCTTGCCGATTGGGGTCGCAAGGAACTGACGATCGCCGAGACCGAAATGCCCGGTCTCATGCAAATTCGCGAAGAGTACCAGGCAGCGCAGCCGCTCAAGGGCGCGCGCATCGCCGGCTCGCTGCATATGACGATCCAAACGGGCGTGCTGATCGAGACGCTCAAAGCCCTCGGCGCCGACGTGCGCTGGGCGTCGTGCAATATTTTCTCCACGCAAGATCACGCCGCGGCAGCTATCGCCAAGTCGGGAACGCCCGTGTTCGCGTTCAAGGGCGAATCGCTCGACGAGTACTGGGAGTATTCCCACCGAATCTTCGAATGGCCGAACGGCGAATTCGCCAACATGATCCTCGACGATGGCGGCGACGCAACGCTGCTGCTGATCCTCGGGTCGAAGGCGGAGAAAGACCGCTCGGTTATCGCCAAGCCGACGAACGAAGAAGAAATCGCACTGTTCAAGTCGATCGAGCGTCATCTCGAGATCGACGGTTCGTGGTACTCGAAGCGCCTCGCGCAGATCAAGGGCGTGACCGAAGAAACGACGACGGGCGTGCATCGCCTGTATCAAATGGAAAAGGACGGCCGTCTGCCGTTCCCGGCCATTAACGTCAACGATTCGGTGACCAAATCGAAGTTCGACAACCTGTACGGCTGCCGCGAATCGCTCGTCGACGGTATCAAGCGCGCGACCGACGTCATGATCGCGGGCAAGATCGCCGTCGTGGCCGGTTACGGCGACGTGGGCAAGGGCTGTGCGCAATCGCTGCGCGGGCTCGGCGCGACAGTGTGGGTGACGGAAATCGATCCGATCTGCGCCTTGCAAGCGGCGATGGAAGGCTATCGCGTCGTGACGATGGAGTACGCGGCCGATAAGGCGGACATCTTCGTGACGGCCACGGGCAACTACCATGTGATCGGCCACGATCATATGAAGGCGATGCGTCACAACGCGATTGTCTGCAACATCGGCCACTTCGATTCGGAAATCGATGTCGCGTCGACGCGTCAATACACGTGGGACAACATCAAGCCGCAGGTCGACCACATCATCTTCCCGGACGGCAAGCGCGTGATTCTGTTGGCCGAAGGCCGGCTCGTGAACCTCGGCTGCGCGACGGGCCACCCGTCGTTCGTGATGTCGAACTCGTTTGCCAATCAAACGCTCGCGCAAATCGAATTGTTTACGCGCGGCGGCCAATACGAGAACAAGGTGTACGTGCTGCCCAAGCATTTGGACGAGAAGGTCGCGCGTCTGCACCTCGCGCGGATCGGCGCGAATCTGACGGTACTGTCGGATGAGCAAGCGAGCTACATCGGCGTGGACAAGAGCGGCCCGTTCAAGCCGAATCACTATCGCTATTGATTGCGCGAGCGGCTCGGGCGCCCTCGCCGCGTGCGAGGTGTGCCCGATGCCGGCCGGCCTGCATCAAGGCGGCGTTGCGGTTCGCAACGCCGCCACGTTCAACGCAGTACCGAGCCGCGCGGCATGGCGCGGCTGTTCGAAGTCGTCTTGCCGCCAAACGTTCGCTAAGATCTAACCGCCACTACGCCGAAGGAACCTCGCCATGACCGTACTGCTGACCTGGGTGATCAACGCACTCGCACTCCTGATCATCACGTACCTGGTGCCGTCGATTCACATCCGCAGCTTCGGTACGGCGCTCATCGTCGCGCTCGTGCTCGGGCTCATCAATGCCGTGCTTCGGCCCGCCTTGATCTTGCTCACGCTACCGGTGACGATCGTAACGCTCGGGGTATTCATCCTCGTCGTCAACGCCCTGTGCTTCTGGCTTGCGGCATCGCTGCTCAAGGGCTTCGAGGTCTCGGGATTCTGGTCGGCGTTCTTTGGCTCGATTTTGTACAGCATCGTTTCGTGGTTGCTGTCGGCATTGATCTTCGGCAATCGGAGCTTCGGCTGATCGCGGCATCACGACATCGCGTATCGTGTATTGCGGCTCGGTCATATACCGGATCAACCGGACCATGAACCCCATCGAAATTTCATTCGAATTTTTTCCGCCGAAGACGCCCGACGGCGTCGATAAGCTGCGGGCTACCCGTGCTCAATTGGCGCAGCTCAAGCCGAAGTTCGTCTCCGTGACGTTCGGCGCGGGCGGCTCGACACAGCAAGGGACGCTCGATACCGTGCTCGACATGGCGAAGGACGGCTTGGAAGCCGCGCCGCATTTGTCGTGTATCGGTTCGTCGAAGGACAGCCTACGCGCGATTCTCGAGCGTTATCGCTCGAACGGTATCCGTCATATCGTCGCTTTGCGCGGCGATTTGCCCTCGGGCATGGGCGAAGTGGGCGAGTTGCGCTATGCGTCGGAACTCGTTGCATTCATCCGTGCCGAGCATGGCGATTGGTTTCATATCGAAGTGGCGGGCTACCCGGAGTATCACCCGCAGGCTCGCTCGCCCAAGCACGATATGGAGAACTTCGCGCGCAAAGTGAAAGCGGGCGCCAATGCGGCGATCACGCAATATTTCTATAACGCCGATGCGTATTTCCGGTTCGTGGACGAGGCACGCAAGCTCGGCGTGGATGTGCCGATCGTGCCGGGCATCATGCCGATCACGAATTACTCGCAGTTGATGCGGTTCTCGGAAATGTGCGGGGCCGAAGTGCCGCGCTGGATCGCCAAGCGGCTGGAAAGCTTTGGTGACGATAAAGACGCCATTCGCGCGTTCGGGCTCGACGTCGTGACGCAGCTTTGCGAACGGCTCGTGAAGGAAGGCGCACCGGGGCTGCATTTCTACACGCTCAATGCGGCTACTGCGACCAAGGCGATTTGCGAACGGTTGGTGTGAGGTAGGTGCCGCTGGGTTGGGGCGGCGCCGTCGTTTTGTTGGAACTGCCGGCGCCGGCTGTGTGCTGCCGTCGGCAGTCCCGAACATTGGCCTCGCGGCAGTCATCTACCCAGTGCGAACAAGGCCAGCACCCAGCGCCCAGCGCCCGATGGCCACCGGCAATCAATACCCCAACGCCTCCCCCGCCGGCCGGCGCTCATCGTTCGCGCCGTAGAAATACCCCACGCGCACGTTACCGCCGACCGACGAATCATTCCCCGAACTCTGCGACGCATCCGCCGCTAATCCGGGCAACCCCACCTCAATCAATTCCGCTGCCCCCCAAGGCGTTTGCTGCACCATCTTGTAGCCTTCGCTAGCAAGAATCTTCAGCGTATCCGCCGAGAGCCCATACGGCTCGTAGTACACGACATCCGGCAGCCATTGCTCATGGATGCGCGCGGCATCGACCGCTTCTTGCGGCTCCATGCCGTAATCGATGATGTCGATGGCCGTCTCCAGCGTCGTCGTAATGATGCGCGAGCCGCCCGGCGAGCCGATCACGAGAAACACTTTGCCGTCCTTGGTCACGATCGTCGGTGCCATCGACGAAAGCGGCCGCTTGCCCGGTGCAATCGCGTTGTTCGGGCCTTGTACGAGACCGAACATATTCTGTGCGCCGACCTTCGACGTGAAGTCATCCATCTCGTCGTTCAGGAAAAACCCCGTGCCCGGTGCCATGACGACAGCGCCGAAGCGGCCGTTGACGGTGTAGGTCGTCGAGACGGCATTGCCGTCTTTATCGACAATCGAATAATGCGTTGTCTCTTTCTTTTCGGGCAGCGAGGCGGCGTCGGCCAGGCTCATCGACGGCGTGGCCTTATCGGCCGGAATCGATGCGCGAATCTGCGCCGCGTAAGACTTGCTCAATAGCTGATCCAGCGGGTTCCTGACGAACGCCGGATCGCCGAGCTTAGTGTTGCGATCGGCATAAGCATGACGCATTGCCTCGGACATGTAGTGCACGGCCTGCGCCGAATGCCAGCCGAAGCCCTTGAGGTCATAGCCTTCGAGCGTGTTCAGGATTTCGCACATGGTCGTGCCGCCCGAGCTCGGCGGCGGTGCCGAGATGAACGTATAGCCGTGATAGTCGCACGTCACGGGCGTCATTTCGATCGCGCGATAGCTGGCGAAATCGGCCGCCGTCAGCAGGCCGCCGTTTGCCTTCGACGCCGCTTCGATCGCCTGCGGAATCTTGCCTTCGTAGAACGCATTGGGGCCGTGCTTCGCGATCGCTTCCAATGTATTGGCCAGGTCCTTTTGGACGAGCCGATCGCCGGGTTGCAGCGGTGTGCCGTCCTTGCGCAAGAAGATGCGAGCGATGCCCGGATCGTCCTTGAAGCGTTTCACCGTCGTATCGAGGATGTCGGTATCGGCGCGCGTCAGCACGAAGCCTTCGCGGGCGAGGCGGATCGCCGGCGCCATCACTTGTTCGCGCGTGAGTTTGCCGTACTTGCGTTCGGCCAGGTCCATCCCCATCACCGTGCCGGGCACGCCCACGGCGCCGTAGCCGTACAAGCTAGCGCCCTTCTTCACGTTGCCCTCGGCATCGAGATACATGTTCGCCGTTGCAGCGGCCGGGGCCGTTTCGCGAAAGTTGATGAAGGTGTCGCGGCCGTCGGCGAGGTGCAACGTCATGAAGCCCCCGCCGCCGATATTGCCGCAGCACGGGTTGACCACCGCCTGCGCATAGCCGACGGCCACGGCCGCGTCGATCGCATTGCCGCCCATCTTCAGGATGTCGATGCCGACTTGCGAGGCCAAATGCTGCGACGTGACGACCATGCCGTCGCGCGCTTCGACGGCTGGGCGCGAGGCCGCGCATGCGCCGGCGGCCATCGTGCCGGTCGCGATGAACGCCGCGGCGAGCGCGGCAAGGAGTGAGGTGTCTTTTTTCATCGGGTTCTCGCTGTGGGGTCCTATGTCGGTGGTGGGGTACGCGGCACGGTACGCGGTAGGTCAAGCGTCCTCGACGACGCGTCCGGCTCTCAATGCTTCGATTCGTTTCAATCGAGATGTGGCGTCGCTGCTCGCGCGCTGCACGAGCGCAGCCACGAGCGCTTCCGTTTGTGCGACCACGGGCACCTTCGTATCGAACGGCGATGCGTTTTGCACGAACGACACGTGCACGGCATCCGCGAAGCTCGCGATGGGCGAGCGCCACTCGTCGGTGAACAACACCACGTGGGCGCCCAGCTCGCGTGCCGCGCGGGCGAATTGAACGACGCTCTCTTGGTATCGGCGGTAGTCGTAGACGACGAGCACGTCGCCCGGCACCAAATCCGCCAGCGCTTCGGAGCCGCGCTCGAGCGACGGCTCCACATGCCGCGTGTGCGATCGCACCTGGCTTAGGAGGACGGCGAGCCATCCCGCGATGAAACCGCTTGCACGTCCGCCGCAGCACAGCACCGTTCGCTGAGGATCGGCCAGCAAGGACACGGTGCGCTCGAAGTCCTCGCGCAATGACAGCTCCGCCGTTTTGCCGATCGCGAGCGTCAACGAGCCGAGCATCGCGCGTTGCGTGTCTTCGGGGTGCGGTTGGTGAGCCGACGATTCGAGTCTCGACAAGGGCGAGTTCATGCGCACGTCGACTTCGGCGAGCAGGGCGCGCTGGAACTCGGGATAGCCTTCGAAGCCGAGCTTCAAGACGAGCCGATGGACAGTGGGATCGCTGACGCCGGCGGCTGTCGCTAGCTGCGAAATCGACGTCAGCGCCGCGCTGGGATAGTTGGCGAGCAGCACCGCGATGACGCGCCGTTCGGCGGTCGTCACGGAAGCTTCACGCTGCTCGAGCAGCGTCCTCACGGAAGGCAGCGACACGATGTTTCTTTTCCTTTCGTTCTATTCCGCTCTACTTCGTTCGATGAAACCTTCGATTCGAGGCTTGGGCCACCACCCACGATGTAATGTTCATTACGTTATAGCCATGCTAACCAGCCAAAAACGTTAGTCAACGGTGCGATCGATCGGTGTTTACCCGCGAACAAGCGGTCAGTGAATCGTATGAACTGATTCGGTCGCGTGATAGCCATTACATCGTCGGCACGGCACCGCATAAGCGCCGTGCTACGCTTGCCCGGTTTGCCACCGAAGGAGCCCGTGCCGATGCGTCTTCCGCAATTCGCCGTTCGCTTCACCGCACACCTCGCGATGGCGGCCGCTGCGGCCAGCGTCCTCTTCGGCGCTGCCCATAGCGAGGCCGCCGATTTGCCGGCCAAAACGCTTGTCTTTTGCTCGGACGCGAGCCCTGCCGGCTTCGATCCGGCGCAATACACGACGAGCGTCGAATTCTCGGCGGCGGCCTACACGGTCTATAACCGTCTGGTTGAATTCGAGCATGGCGGCACGAGGGTTGAGCCGGGCCTCGCGCAGTCGTGGGAGATTTCTGACGACGGCCGCGTCTATACATTCCATCTGCGCCATGGGGTGAAGTTCCATACCACTTCGTATTTCAAGCCCACGCGCGAATTCGACGCCGATGATGTCGTGCAAACTTTCGAGCGGATGCGCGATCCGAACGATGCGCTGCGCAAGGCGTATCCTGTCGCGTTTCCGTATTTCTCGGATCTGGGCATCGCCAAGAATCTCGCGCAAGTGGAAAAGATCGACCCGTACACCGTGCGCATGACGCTTCGCACCGCGAGCGCGCCGTTCTTATCGGAATTGGCGATGCCGTTCGCGTCGATCATTTCGGCGCAATACGCCGATGGATTGATGCGCGCGGGCAAAGCCGCGGACTTGAATCGCTACCCGATCGGCACCGGCCCGTTCATTTTTCATCGCTACGACAAGGATGCGACGATCCGCTTCGACGGCAACGCCGATTATTGGAAGAACGGCGTCGTACGTGTGAGCAAGCTCGTATTTCAGATCACCCCCGATCCTGCGGTCCGCGAGGAAAAGCTGAAAGACGGCGAATGCCAAGTGATGAACTACCCGCGCCCGGCGGATATTGCGTCGCTGACAAACGATCCCAATCTACAAGTGCCGCATCAAGTCGGTTTCAACCTGGGTTTTCTCGCCTATAACACGACGCACAAGCCGCTCGATAACCTCGATGTGCGTCGTGCGCTCGATATGGCGATCGACAAGCAGGCGATCATCACATCGGTTTATCAAGGCGCGGGCCAGGCTGCGGTGAATCCGATGCCGCCGACGCAGTGGTCGTACGATACGGCGCTGAAGGATGCGCCGCTCGATCCGGCGCAGGCGAAGGCGCTGCTCGCGAAGGCGGGTTATCCCAATGGGTTCTCGCTCACGCTATGGGCCATGCCGGTCCAGCGCCCTTACAACCCGAACGCGCGTTTGATGGCCGAAATGATTCAAGCGGATTGGGAGAAGATCGGCGTGCATGCGCAAATCACGACCTACGAGTGGGGCGAATACGTGCGGCGCGCACATGCGGGCGAACACGATGCCTTGTTGATCGGTCTGACGGGGGACAATGGCGACCCTGACAATTGGCTTGGCGTGCTGCTCAGTTGCGCGGCCGTCAACGGCAGCAATTTCTCGAAGTGGTGCTACCCGCCGTTCGACGACGCAATCATCAAAGCGCGCGAGACCAACGATGTGGCCGAGCGCACCCGGCTTTACACGCAGGCGCAGGAAATCTTCAAGCGCCAAGTCCCGTTTACGCCGATTGCACATTCGACCGTGTACCAGCCGCTGCGCAAGAGTGTCGTGGGCTTCAAGATCGATCCGTTCGGGCCGACGCAGTTTTGGGGCGTCGGGCTGAAGTAGGGCTGAAGAACGGCTGAGGTAGGACTGAGTTAGCGTAACGCTTCATTCCAAGCTGTCGTGCCGAGCGGGCGCGCGTCGAAATAGCCGATCGACGCGCGCCCGTACGCGTTGATAGACTTGACACGGAATTTTAGTGGCACTAAACATGCGCGGAGCACAAAGTCAACGCGGATAGGTACTGAGCGTTGCCTTTACCCGACCGCTTGTTCGGGGTATCAAAGCTCAGTAAGATCCGCGTACGCTGGCTTTGGCTGGCCCGAGTCCTGGAGGAAATATGAAGCAAAACAAACTGTTGCGCGCTGTGCGGTTGAGCGCGATCGCCGCCGCTACCGTGACGGTCTCGCTGGCTGCGACGATCTCGCACGCGGCCGATATACCCAACAAGACCCTCGTGTATTGCTCCGAGGGCAGTCCCGCGGGCTTCGATCCCGCGCAATACACGACGAGCACCGATTTCACCGCGAACACGTTCACCGTCTATAACCGTCTCGTCGAATTCAAGCGCGGCGGCACCGAGGTGGAGCCGGGGCTCGCGCAGTCGTGGGACGTCTCGCCCGACGGCAAGTCCTATACGTTCCATCTTCGCCACGGCGTGAAGTTCCAAACCACGGACTATTTCAAACCGACGCGCGATTTCAATGCCGACGATGTCGTCTTCACGTTCGAGCGCATGCGCGATCCGAATCAGCCGTTCCGCAAGGCTTACCCGGTGTCGTTCCCGTACTTCACCGACATGGGCCTCGATAAGCTGATCGACAAGATCGAGAAGGTTGATCCGTACACCGTGCGCTTCACGCTCAAGGAGGTGAACGCACCGTTCATCCAGAACGTGGCGATGGAATTCGCGTCGATTCTCTCCGCGGAGTACGCGGACCAACTGCTGAAGGAAGGCAAGGCGTCGGACATCAATCAGAAGCCGGTCGGCACAGGCCCGTTCATCTTCAAGAGCTATACGAAGGACGCGACGATTCGCTTCACGGGCAACCCCGATTACTGGAAGCCGGGTGCCGTGAAGCTGAAGCATCTGATCTTCTCGATCACGACCGACGCGAGCGTGCGCGCGCAAAAGCTCAAGCGCAACGAGTGCCAGGTCATGAGCTATCCGAATCCGGCCGACATCGCCGATTTGAAAAAGGATGCCGCTCTTTCGATGCCCTCGCAGGCGGGCTTTAACCTCGGCTACCTGTCGTACAACGTGACGCATAAGCCGCTCGACAACGTCGAGGTGCGTCGCGCGCTCGATATGGCCATCAACAAGACGGCGATCATCGATTCCGTCTACCAAGGCGCGGGCCAAGCGGCGAAGGCGCCGATGCCGCCCACCCAATGGTCGTACGACGGTAGCCTGCCGATGGCCTCCTACGATCCGGCGAAGGCGAAAGCGGCGCTCGCGAAGGCCGGCTTCCCGAACGGTTTCGACATCACATTGTGGGCCATGCCTGTACAGCGGCCGTACAACCCGAATGCGAAGCTGATGGCCGAGATGATTCAGGCGGATTGGGCGAAGATCGGCGTCAAGGCGAAGATCGTGACGTATGAATGGGGCGAATATATCAAGCGCGCGCATGCGGGCGAAGACGATTCGATGCTGATCGGCTGGAGCGGCGATAACGGCGATCCCGACAACTGGCTCGGCACGCTGCTCGGCTGCCAAGCCGTGCACGGCAACAACTTCTCGGAATGGTGCTACAAGCCGTTCGACGACCTGATTCAGAAGGGCCGTACGACGAACGGGCAAGCCGCACGCTCGGGGATCTACAAGGAAGCGCAACAAATCTTCGCGCAGCAACTGCCGTTCTCGCCGATCGCGCACTCCACCATCTATCAGCCGACGTCCAAGGACGTTCAGGATATGCGCATCGAGCCGCTCGGCTATGCTCGTTTCGACGGCGTCAGCATCAAGTAACGGCGATGGGGTACCCTCTCCCGGGGACGCCCGGGAGCATGAGGTGCCCGATACCGCACAGCACGTTCTCCGGCGACAGGGGCAAGGTGTCCTGAGTACTCCCGCACTCAGGGCACGGCGTCTCGTCGCCGATCGCATTTTTCTTTCTGCAAGATAAAGGGACGAACTATGTTCCGATTCGTTTTACGCCGCATCGGGATGGTGATACCGACATTCATCGGCGTTACGATCCTCGCCTTCGCGCTTATCCATTTGATCCCGGGCGACCCCATCGAAGTCATGATGGGCGAGCGCGGCGTGGATCCGGCGATGCATGCCGCCGCACTGCACCGGCTGGGGCTTGACGAGCCGCTGCCGCTGCAATACATCCATTACGTTTGGCGTGCGCTGCACGGCAACCTCGGCGAGTCGATCATAACGAACACGAGCGTGATGAAAGAATTCCTCGCGCGCTTTCCGGCCACCGTCGAGCTGTCGATCTGCGCGATGTTGTTCGCGCTCGTCATCGGTTTGCCGGCGGGCGTCGTCGCGGCGCTCAGGCGCGGCACGATCGTCGATCATGGCGTGATGGGCACCGCGCTCACCGGCTATTCGATGCCGATCTTCTGGTGGGGGCTCATCCTCATCATGGTGTTCTCCGTCGGGCTCGAATGGACGCCCGTGGCAGGGCGCATCGCCGTCGAATACGACATCCCGCACGTCACCGGCTTCATGTTGATCGACTCGTTGCTCGCGCCCGACGAAGGCGCGTTCGGCTCGGCCGTGCGGCACTTGATTTTGCCCTCCGTCGTACTCGGCACGATTCCATTGGCCGTCGTGGCGCGGATGACGCGTTCCTCGATGCTCGAAGTCTTGCGCGAGGACTACATCCGGACAGCGCGTGCGAAAGGGCTTTCGCCGGGGCGCGTCATCGTCGTGCACGCATTGCGCAATGCGCTGATTCCGGTGGTGACGGTGATCGGCCTTCAAGTGGGAACGCTGCTCGCCGGCGCGGTGTTGACCGAGACGTTGTTCTCGTGGCCCGGTATCGGCAAGTGGCTCATCGATGCGATCGGCCGGCGCGATTATCCGGTCGTGCAGGGCGGCATCTTGTTGATCGCGACGCTGGTGATCGTCGTGAACCTATGCGTCGATTTGCTCTACGGCGTGCTCAATCCCCGCATTCGCTACACGCGCTAAAGGAGCCCGCGATCATGGCCGATATTCAAAACACGGTTCCCCAAAGCGTCACGCCGCCAAGCGGGCGCGCGCTCGCATTGCGCGAGTTCTGGAGCAACTTTTCGCGCAATCGCGGCGCGGTGGCGGCCGGCGTCGTCATACTCGTGCTGATCTTCATCGCACTGTTCGCGCCGCTGATCGTTCCGCACAGCCCGATCGAGCAATACCGCGATTCCGTCAAGATTCCGCCGGCCTGGCTCGCGGGCGGCAATTGGAGGTTCGTGCTCGGCACCGACGAAGCGGGTCGCGACATCTTGTCCCGCTTGATGTTCGGTGCGCGCATGTCGTTCTGGATCGGCTTCGTCTCGGTCGTGCTCGCGCTGATCCCGGGCATCGTGCTCGGCTTGTGCGCGGCGTTTTTCAGCTGGGCCGATACGCCGATCATGCGCGCGATGGACGTACTGCTCGCGCTGCCTTCGCTGCTGTTGGCGGTGGCCGTCGTCGCGATCATCGGGCCGGGGCTCTCCAATACGATGTTTGCGATTGCGATCGTCGCGCTGCCCGGTTATGTCCGGCTCACGCGCGCGTCGGCGCAGGGCGAACTGCACAAGGAGTACGTCACCGCTTCGCGCGTGGCCGGCGCCGGCACGCCGCGGCTCATGTTCTCGCAGGTGCTGCCGAACTGCACGGCGCCGCTCATCGTGCAAGCCACGCTCGGATTTTCGTCGGCGATTCTCGATGCGGCCGCGCTCGGCTTTCTCGGCTTGGGCGTGCAGCCGCCGACGGCCGAGTGGGGCGCTATGCTCGCCTCGGCGCGCGACTATATCGACAACGCATGGTGGATCGTCACGATGCCGGGATTGGCGATCGTCATATCGGTGCTCGCGATCAATCTGCTCGGCGACGGGCTGCGCGATGCGCTCGATCCGAAACTGAAACGGATGGCATGACCATGAACGACCTTTTGACCATCCGCAACCTGGCGGTGAACTTCGGCGGCGCACCCGCCGTCGACGGCGTCAGCCTTTCGGTCGCACCCGGCGAGGTAGTGGGCGTCGTCGGCGAATCGGGCTCGGGCAAGAGCGTGACGATGATGGCGCTCATGGGCCTCATCGACGCACCGGGCATCGTCACCGCGGACGAAATCACATTCGACGGCAAGGATTTGCTCAACGCTTCTGCGAAAGCGCGCCGCAAGATCATCGGCAAGGACATTGCGATGGTGTTTCAGGACGCGCTGACGAGCCTGAATCCGAGCTACACCGTCGGCTACCAGATCAAGGAAGTGCTGAAGCTGCATGAAGGGTTGCGCGGCGCGGCGCTCGATCGGCGCACGCTCGAACTGCTCGATCAGGTCGGCATTCCCGACGCCAAGAGCCGCATCGCGGCTTTCCCGCATCAGTTGTCGGGCGGTATGAACCAGCGCGTGATGATCGCGATGGCGGTGGCCTGCAACCCGAAACTCTTGATTGCCGACGAACCGACGACGGCACTCGATGTGACGATCCAGGCCCAGATCATGGATCTGCTCGTCAAGTTGCAAAAGGAGCGCGGCATGGCCCTCGTGCTGATTTCCCACGATTTGGCCGTCGTCTCGCAAGTGGCCCAGCGCGTCGCGGTTATGTATGCGGGCGAAGTCATCGAAACGAACCGCGTACCGGCAATCTTCGCGCAGCCGCATCATCCGTACACGGAGGCGCTGTTGGCCGCCATTCCCGAGCACAATCGCGGGGCTAAGCGGCTCTCGGCCCTGCCGGGCATGGTGCCGGGCCGAGACGATCGCCCGAGCGGGTGCTTGTTCGCGCCGCGCTGCAAGTACGTCGTGGACGATTGCCGCAAGGGTCGCCCGGCGCTCGATCCGCCCGATCCGAACGTGCCCGATGCGCGCGCCCGCTGCATCAAACCCTTGAATCTCGATGCGATCCGCTCGAACGAGTCTCACCACGGAGGCGCCCGATGAACGCAGTACCGGAAGTTTCGCGCGCGCCTCGGCATGAAGGCGATTTCGTGCTGCTCGCGGACGGGCTGACCAAGCACTATCCCGTCCGGCGGGGCATGTTCGGCCACGGGACAGTCAAGGCGCTGAACGGCGTGTCGTTTTCGTTGGCCCGCGGCAAGACGCTGGCGGTCGTCGGCGAATCGGGCTGCGGCAAGTCGACGCTCGCCCGGCAACTGACGATGATCGAGCCGCCGACGTCGGGACGCCTGCTGATCGAGGGCGAGGACGTGGCCGGGGCGGATTCGGCGAAACTGGCCCAACTGCGCCGCCGCGTGCAGATGGTGTTCCAAAACCCGTTCGCCTCGCTGAACCCGCGCAAGACGGTCGAGCAGACGCTCGCCGAGCCGCTGGTGATCAACGCCTCGATGCCCGCGGCCGAACGCGCGGACCGGGTGGCGCAGATCATGCGCACCGTCGGATTGCGTCCGGAACACGCCAAACGCTATCCTCACATGTTTTCCGGCGGACAAAGGCAGCGCATTGCCGTCGCTCGTGCGATGATTCTGGAGCCGCGCATCGTGGTGGCGGACGAGCCCGTTTCGGCGCTCGACGTTTCCATCCAGGCGCAGATCCTGAATTTGTTTATGGACTTGCAAGAGCAGTTCAAGACGAGCTACGTCTTCATCTCGCACAACTTGGCCGTCGTCGAGCATATTGCCGACGACGTCATGGTCATGTACTTCGGCGGCGTGGCCGAGCTGGGCGACAAAAAGACGATTTTCGCGAACCCGCGCCATCCGTACACGCGTTCGTTGATGTCGGCCACGCCGGCCATCTTCGAAGCCGATCGGCGCACGCAGATCAAGCTGCAGGGCGAAATGCCGTCGCCGCTCGATCCGCCCTCGGGCTGTACGTTTCACCAGCGCTGCCCGTATGCGATCGAGCGGTGCCGGCTGGAAGAGCCGAAGCTGCGGGAAGTCGACGGCCGGCTCGTGTCGTGCCATCGCGCCGAGGAGGTGGGGGACGCGGATGGCTGAAGCCCCGGCGGCGCGTGGCCTTGCGCGCCGCTCGCGCGAGTGTGCCGTCATGGCTATCCTCGCGCAGCGGGCACGGGCCTGCCTGCGCCGCATGCGGGCACTCGTGCTCACGTTGGTTTTCACGATGGCGCTCGATCCGCGCTCCGGCGGGCCGATTTCGCCGGCGTTCGCGGGCCCCGCCGCCGCCCCGATCACGCAAGCGGCGCCGAGCGCACCGGTGCGCTCGCCGGCGCCGGGCGCGGCCATTCCGGGGTTCCATGGGCCACCGCCCGGGTTCGACGGCACGAGCGCGAGCGGCGCCGTCCGGGCCGAACCTGCGCATATGCCGTTCTACGTCGCGACGAAAGGCACGACGACGATCTACCTGCTCGGCACGCTGCACGTCGGCGATCCTTACGATTACCCGAAGAGCCAACCGTTTCGGCCGCCGATCATGGCCGCGCTGCGGGCTTCCCCCACGCTCGCGCTCGAGATTTCGCCCGACGATCTGCTTCGCTCGCAGGATGACGTGTCGAAGTACGGCGTGTGCACCTATGCTTGCTTGCCGCGCTTGCTGCCCGAGGCGATCATGCACAAGCTTGCGCTGCGCTTGCGCGGCAATCCGGCGGCGCTCGAGGAAATCAAGAAAACGCGGCCTTGGCTCGCCGCGTTGCTGGTCGAGACTTACGATTCGCTGGCGGCCGGCCTGCAAACGGAATACGGCACCGAAGCGCAGCTCGAAAACGTCTTTTTGCTCACACGGGGCAAGATCGTCGGCCTTGAAACGCTCGCTGAGCAGATGCGCGCGTTCACGAATCTGACGCTGGCCGAACAGCGCGAGATGCTGGCGCAGGATCTCGCGCAGACGCCCACCCAAAACATGGACGACGTGAAAGCGCTGCATCGCCTATGGCGCGTCGGCGATGCCGATGCCATCGCGGCATGGGCGGCGGCCAAGTCGGAGCGGCTCGCGCGCACGCCGGCCGTCGCGCAGGCGCTGGACAACCGCATCGTCTACGAACGCAACCGGCGTTTCGTGGTGCGCATGACGGCGATCGCGGGACCGAATCGTCCGATTTTCGTGGCGATCGGCGCGTTGCATCTCGGCGGGCCGAAAGGGGTGCTCAATCTTTTGCGTGAGCGCGGGTTCGCGGTCGAACCGGGATGAGCACGCGGTTCTGCGGGGCGCTGTGCTTTGCTGTGCTGTGCTCTGCGTTACTCCTCCAATTCGACGGCGCGAATGCCGACGATCGCGCCCTGGCGCAGCACCATCTTTCCCGGTACGACGTGCGCGACCGGAACGTTGCGCAATGCCGCGTAATTGCGACGAGCGTGGTCGGTGAAGCGCTGTAAATCCAATCGAGACGGCTGCTTGGTCTCGTTACGGCGAACGTATTGAACTTCCGTCAGTGGACCGCACGACATCGTCTGCACCATGTAGAACGACATGACATCCCCGTTTGTGCGTTTGCGTTTGCATCGGTGCGCCGCCGCGCCGCCGTATTTGGCGGTTCGGCTTGTTGCGTCACGGCTTGTTGGCTGGAGGTGCTTCGAGCCAGCCGGACGTGATCGAGACGGACAGCAACGCGCAGACATTCGACGCATTGGCTTTTTTCAGCAGATTGGAGCGATGCTTGCGTGCGGTCAGATCGCTGATGCCCAACCGCCGTGCGATCTGCTTGTCGCTTTTGCCGTCGCAGAGCAGGTGGAGCACCTGATGTTCTCGGCTGGAGAACGGCGCGGCGCTGGTCTTTTTTTTATTGCGTCAGGACAACTAAAGAAATACCGAGCGACCAGTTGAGCGGATTTGGTCGCGCCGAATTTCGCGAGTAGCGCTTCGCGATGCTTGCGGGCGGTCGAGATCGAGAAGGCAAGCCGTGCCGCGATCTCGCGGTCGGTCAACCCTTCGGCAATTAAAGCAAGTACGGTGCCCTCTCGGGACGTAGGCGTCATGCCGTTCTCCAAGATAAGTTCGAGATGTGTTCGTGCGATGCCGCGCGCCGCCCCTGAGTTGGCCGGTGACTCGCGCGCAAGAATGGGCGTCGGCGCCGCGGCGAGCGCGTGCCGCTCGCGCTAACAGCGAGCGATTGCTATCGCTATCGCTATCGCCCTCGTCGAATCGCTTTTAAAGCGGTACGCCCGTCAAGGGATGAAAAAGCGTTGCCCGATATTTGAATATCGCAGAATCGAGTTTGGCCGCCGATGGAATAATTTTCGATCGATTGCGACTGGACGATGCGTGTGGCGAATCGCCTTTTTCGTTCGTTTCCGTGTAGCGCGCGTTTATTACCCAGCTGTTGGGACTTTCAATCGATAAGACAGTCTGTTTCGCAGTGAGGCGTGGCATGGGCGTCTCGTATGAAGAGTCTGAAAAAAGCGTTTCGTTGCCGATGATTCTCGGCATCAACGAAAAAACGATCCATTAGGCAAATGAGGTAGTCATTAAATCCTTAAAAAGTATGGATCCGAAAAATAACTGGTTTTGTTGATTCGACGGCGAATTCGGATTGTCCGGAACTGAACATCGAAGAAATTAATCGATGTGCCGCGCCTGAAGCGCACCGGTCGATTGGAAATGCATTTTTGTGCGCGACGCGAACCCCGGCTACTCCATTTGCCGAATGGCCGCGGTAGATCGGCCAGTCGAGAATCCGTTCACCGCGCATCGACGACGCGGCCCGCCAAGTAGCGGGGGCGTGGTCGATGCGCGCGACGTCTCGGTTGCCGCGATGGGGCGCTCGAGCGTGACGGCGGCCTCCGCCGATCGCCATCGAACATGAGGAGAACGGTGATGCATCTGATGATCGATTCCGCGAACGGCGCACCCGATGCCGCCCGCGGTGAAGAAGACACTCACGGGCCGGCCGCATCGGTGCAAACGGCGCCGCTCGCGCCACGGCGTGTGTTGGCGGACAGCTTGCTCGATCGGCTCGCGCAACTGAACCGCGCGCGACGTGCGTTGCGGGATATGAAGCTGCGTGTCGCGCGCGTGATCTGGTGCGACGGCAGTCCCTTCATCGAGATCGAGCGCGAGCCGAACGTATCGCTCAGCCCGTTGCTCGATCGGATGGGGCAGCGCGTCTTTCGTTGCGCGAACGGGCGCACGCGCATTGCCGGGTCGTTTCTAGGGGTGACCGTGTGCTGGTACGAATCGGGCAACGACGAGGCGGTGAATTGGGCGGCTATCGGGGAGGGCTCCGAGCAATGATGCTGCGCCGCGTATGTTCATGTCTCACCGTCAGATCGCTCGGGCCACATTTGCCGTGTCCGGCTCGCTGCTTGGTCCGGAGCACGGCGGTACGGTGCCGGCGTGCGCCGGGCCTGGGGCAACCGATGATCTGGCCGCTGGCGGCGTTCAGGCGGCCGGCCGGTCCGATCGAGATCGAGCCGGCGGCGTTGAGCATGCATGAGCTGACGGCCTTGATGCTGCTGCAGCGCGCGCCGGGCCGGTGCCAACTGGACCGGGCCGATCTCGAGAGTTTGGCGATGCGCAAGCTCGTGGCCTTCGATGCGTTGCCGGGAGGCAAACGGCGGCCGCGTATTACGGAGCATGGTGCCGACTGGCTCGCAATGGTGACGCGAGGCCGATAGCGGTGGTGCGAGATCGGCTGCTCGGATCGATGGATACGCCGTGTGCGTATTCATCGATTGGTGAAGTCGAACGAATCTTGAATTTAAACGGGAGCGCTTATGAATGTGATGTCTCCGAAGCAAATTGTCGCGACGCAACGCGCAAGTATCGATACGGTGTTGGGCGTCGCTCAAACGCTCTTCGACGGTTGCGAGCGATTGGCCGATCTGAACTGGCAGACGGCGGGCGCCATGATCGGCGAAACGCAGGACCGTGCATGGCGTGGCGTGTTGCCCAGGACGCCGCTGCAATGGCTGCTGCCGCAGCCGGCGTGGCCGATGCCGATCTTGGAGAAGGCGCAGAGCTATTACCGCAAGGCATACGATATTGTGGCCACGACGCAAGCGGACATAGCGGGCCTATCTCGCGAGGGGGGCGATGTCTATGCGCGCTTATTTGTCGACGAAGCGTCCAAGCAGGCGTCGTCGGATGCCGACGCGGGTATGGCTGCATGGAACGCCGTATTCGACGCGAACAGCGCAATGTACGAGGCGTGGCAAAAGGCGGGGCTGCAGGTGGCGCAACTCGCGGCCGGGGGCTTCGATCCGGCGGTAATCGGCGCCGCGGTTTCCAAGACCGCAAAACGGAGCGGGCGGCAGGACTGACCTGCAACGCGTCTGGATTGTCCGGGCGCGATACCCTCAGTGCGGCAACGTCGATGCAGGCTGCACGTCGACACCATTCGCCGCGAGCGTGCTGCGCAGTTTCTGCGCGAAGGCGAGCGCATGGGGGCCGTCGCCGTGCAGACACAACGTGCGCACGTCGATCGGCACCCAATCGCCGGTCACGGTCCGTACGCGCTTCTCGCGCACCATGGACAGCACATGCGCGAGCATTTCGTCGTCGTTTTCGATCAGCGCACCCGGCTCGCTGCGCGGCACGAGCGAGCCGTCGGCGCGATAACCGCGATCGGCGAATCCCTCTTCGACCGCCACCAGCCCCGCTTCGCGCGCCATCGAAATGAAGCGGCTGTTGGCCAGCCCGAACACGGCCACCGACGGATCGAAGTCGTGCACGGCCGAGATGATCGCCTCGGCGATCGCGGGATCGCGGGCGGCCTGATTGTAGAGCGCGCCGTGCGGCTTCAAGTGGGCGACACGGACGCCTTCCGCCTGAGCGATCGCGGAGAGCGCGCCGAGCTGGTAGAGAATCCCGGCATAGATGTCGTCGGGCGGCAGATGCATTTCCTTGCGCCCGAAGTTGGCCGGATCGTGAAAGCTCGGATGAGCGCCGATCGCGACCCCTCGCCGGACGGCCAGCCGCACGCAATCGCGCATTGCGTTGGCGCCCCCGGCGTGCCAGCCGCAGGCGATGTTCGCCGAGCTGACGAGACCGAGCAGCGCTTCATCGGCGTCACCGCCTTCGCCGAGATCGGCGTTCAAATCGATATTCATGACTACCTCGTTACATAACCTTCAAGCGGCGCGCGACCGGCGTTGCATCCGCTCTTCATGCATGGCGATCGCGGCATCGATCTGCCGCAGATACGCGTGTTCCTCCGCCAGCGCGTGGCGCGCTTCCTCGCGGGTCGTGCGCACGAAGCGTACGCCGGTGCCCAGGCGGACCTGTGCGAGTTTCCATAAATCGGCGGCGATGACGACGCCGATCCGCGGATAGCCGCCCGTCGTATGCGCGTCGCTCATGAGGACGATCGGCTGGCCGTTGCCGGGAACCTGGATCGTGCCGGGCAGCACCGCGTGCGAAAGCAACTCGGCATGATGCTCGCGCTCCAGCGCCGTGCCCTCGAGCCGGTAGCCCATCCGGTTGCTGTTCGGCGTGACGCGCCACTCGTCCGACCACAACGCCGAGCGCGCCGCTTCGCTGAACGAGTCGTATTCGGGGCCGCGCAGCGCGCGGATCGCTTCGCCGCGCTCGGCCCCGGCAGCATGCTTGCCGCGTCGCATCGGTTCGCGCGCCGCCTGCGCGAACCGGCACCACTGCGGCGCCTTCACGCCAAATGCCGGTGCGTCGACCTCCGCTGCCTTCGGTCGCACCGGATCGGACTGCCCGATCGGCAGCCGATCCCCGTCGCGCAGCTTCCGGCCGCCCAGCCCGCCGAAGCGCGCCGCGAGATCGGTGCTGCGCGAGCCGAGCACGGGCACGACGTCGATTCCGCCCCGCACGCAGACATAGGCACGCATACCTCGCGCCGGCCCTTGCAGGAGCAGTTCGTCGCCCGCGCGAACGGGCAGGCTCCACCACGTATGCACGGGCTCGCCCCCCAGCACGGCGCTAAATTGCGCGCCGGTGATGGCGATGCGCGTGGCCCGGGCGAATCGCAGCGCGATGGGGCCGACCGTGACTTCGATCGCGGCGGCGTGCGCGCCATTGCCGACGAGGCGGTTGCCGACTTCGAGCGCAAGGGTATCGAGTGCGCCGGCTTTCGCGACGCCGAGGTGCCGGTATCCCGCTCGGCCGAGGTCCTGTACCGACGACAGCACGCCGGCGCGCATTACGTCGATCATCGGACGATCTCCAAGACGGTAAAACGGACGCGATCGCCGGGCTGCAACACCGTAGGCGGATCGCGCATCGGATCGAACAGCGAAGCAGGCGTGCGCCCGATCAATTGCCAGCCGCCCGGCGATGCGGCCGGATAGACGCCGGTTTGCGCGCCGCCGATCCCGACCGAGCCGGCCGGCACCTCGAGGCGCGGAACGGCGCGGCGCGGCGTATGGAGCGCGGCGTCGAGACCGCCTAGGTAGGCGAATCCCGGTTGAAATCCGACGAAAAACACGACGTACTCGGCGCTCGAATGGCGCCGGACGACTTCCTCGACCGCAAGGCCCGCATGCTCGGCGACGACTGGCAGATCGGGGCCGTCCTCGCCGCCGTAGCGCACGGGAATGTCCACCTGGCGGGACGAGGGACGCATACCGACGGCCTGCCCCCATGCGAGCGCCAGTTCGGCGGCGTACGACTCGAGATCCGCCGACATCGGATCGAAGACGATCGTCAGATTGTTCATGCCGGGCACGACTTCCACAACGTGGGCCCATTCGCGCACGGCCTCGGCGAGTGCCCAGATGCGCGCCTGGCATTCGAGCGTCGCGGGCGCGGGCGCCTCGCACACGAGTGCGCTGTCGCCGAACGGATAGATTCGAGGTTCTGTCATCTAAAGCCTTGGCTGGCCGCGAAATCCCCTCGGGCTAGGGAACCTTTCGGTTGGATTATCGATAAATTATCGACATTTTACCCATAAGCGTTTTTGCTAGTGCAGGGCGCCAAATGGGCGGCGTACACTGCGCGGACGCCATTCTTTCATCTTCAGGTTGCTAAGTCGTCGCCATGTCGCGCCATCCCACTAAGATTGTCTCGTCGGAACATCTCGTTTCGGACACGAGCGTCGAACTCTCGGAGTTCGAATACGGTCTCATCATGGCGAGCAATGCGTTCAACCGGTGGATGGTGCGATGCATGTCGGCGGCCGGCGCCAAGGACATGACGGCCATCGAAGTCTCGCTGTTACATCACGTCAGTCACAGAGAACGCAAAAAGAAGCTGGCCGACATCTGCTTCGTGCTCAATATCGAGGACACGCACGTCGCCACGTACGCGTTGAAGAAGCTTGTGAGTAGAGGGTATGTAAAAAGCGAAAAGACCGGCAAGGAAGTCTTTTTCTCCGCCACGCCGGCGGGGCGCGAATTGTGCAATAAGTATCGCGAAGTCAGAGAAAGCTGTCTGATCGCGGCGCTCAAGGAGAGCGGGCTTGCCAACGCGCAGATCGGCGAGGCGGCGCAGACGATGCGCAACGCGTCCGGCTTGTACGACACGGCGGCCCGCGCGGCCGCGTCGCTTTGAACCCGAATGTAGCGTCCGAACGTCGCAAGGCGAACGTCGCGTCTTGGCGCCTATCGCGTTGCCCCCGCAGCGCGGCCCGCGCGCCAACGCGCTCGCTAGGGCGCGTCGCTGCCGCCCGGCCTGGCCAATAATAGCCCGACATCCGTAACCACGGCATCGAGCGGTATGTCGTGCGGCTCGCGCGGCAACGCCGCCCGGCATGCTTCGTAAGCGATTCCGACCGTCACCGGCCTCCCGATGCCCGGCCAGCCCGCCAGCGTGCGGTCGTAATAGCCGCCGCCGTAGCCCAGCCGATAGCCGTCGTCATCGAATCCTACGCAGGGCACGAGCAGCAGATCCGGCACGACTGCCGGCGTGCGATCGGGTTCCGGGATGCGATGGTGGCCGATGCGCATCGGCGTGTCCGGCGCCCAGGCGTGAAACCGCAGCGCATGGCCCTTCATGGCGACGACCGGCAGTGCGGCTTGGCGCCGCACATCGTGCGCGAGCCATTCGCCGATGATTGCGCGCGCATCGAATTCGCCGGCAAGCGGCCAATACAATCCCACGGTGTGGGGCTGGTAGCGCGCCAGTACCTCGCGCAGTTGGACGGCGAGCGCAGCATCGGCTCCGCCCTGCGATCGCGCGTCGACACGCGCTTGCAGCAAGCGTTTTCGCAGTTCGGCTTTCGATTCCGAAGAGGGGTTGCGTGCTATGCTTTCGCTCAATTTTCCCTCCGAATTCGCTCCTCGAACCACGATGTCAAAACGCTTTGCCCGAGTATATCGCGCGGCCGCTCTCGCCCTCGCCGCCGTGGCGCTCGTCGCCTGCGGCACGGCTTCCGCCGGGCGTCACGCGCGCCCCACCGCCGCACCGACGGACGATCAAATTTTCGTGCGCTTGCGTCAAGCGGCGCTCGGGAACGACCCGGCGCGCGCGGCGCAGCTCGCGGCGATGATTCCGAACTATCCCGCGCCGTCTTACCTCGAATATTTTCAACTGCGCCCGCAACTGTTCGATAGCGGCGGTCACGCGCGGCTCGATGCCCCGGACGAGCCCGTGCTGTCGTTCTTGCAGCGTCACGACGGCGAAGCGATCGCCGATCGCCTGCGCAACGATTACCTGCTCGTGTTGGGCGCGCGCCACGACTGGCGCAATTTCGACGCGCAGTATCCGCGCTTCGTCCTGAACGACGATACGCAAGTGAAGTGCTACGCGCTCGAAGCGCGCGCCGCGCACGGCGAGAACGTCGCGGAAGCGGCGCGCGCGCTGCTCGTCGAGCCGAAGTACTACGGCGACGGCTGCGTCGATCTGATCACCGCGCTGGCCATGAGCCACCAGTTCAACGACGACGATGTCTGGCAGCAGATCCGCCTGGCCTACGAGCAAAACACGACGGGCATCGGCAGCCGGTTGTTCGACGCGCTCGGGCCCCGCAGGCCCGATCAGCAGCTCATCGATCAAGCGACGAGCGCGCCGCCGCTCGTCCTCGCGCGCGCGATCGGGCCCGATTCGGCTTCGCACGCGTTGGCACTGCTCGCGGTGACGACGATGGCGCGCAACGACGTCGTGACGGCCGCGGCCACGTTCTCGGCGATCGCACCGTCGCTGTCGCTCGCCGAGCGCGCGATCGGTTGGGGGACCATCGGCTATCAGGGCGCGGTCCGTCAGGTGCCGGGTGCCGTCGATTGGTACCGGCTCTCGTCGAACGCGCCGCTGTCGTATCCGGCTTACATGTGGCGTACGCGCAGTGCGCTGCTCGCGGGCGATTGGACGATGGTGCGCTGGTCGATCGAACAGATGCCGGGCGCGTTGCGCAAGCAGCCGGCCTGGGTCTACTGGCACGCGCGCGCTCTGGAAACGAGCAACGGCCCGGAGGACAAAGCGCTTGCGACGCAAGAGTTCGAGCGCATCGCCTCGGGCTTCGACTTTTATGGGCAACTCGCAACGGAAGCGTTGGGCCGCAAGATCACCGTGCCGCCGAAGACGGTCGTGACCGATGCCGAAGTCGAAGCCGCGAGCCGGACGCCGGGCTTCGATCTGGCGCGCCGCTTCTACGCGCTGAATTTGCGGCTGGAAGGTAACCGCGAGTGGAACTGGCCGTTGCGCGGCATGACCGACCGCCAACTGCTGGCGGTGGCCGAGTACGCGCGCCGCATCGAGCTGTACGACCGTACCGTCAACACGGCCGATCGGACGCAAACCGAACACGACTTCTCGCTGCGCTACCTCGCACCGTTCCGCGACATCGTGGAGCGGGACGCGAAATCGACGGGCCTGGACGTCGAATGGGCGTATGGGCTCATTCGTCAGGAATCGCGCTTTATCATCAACGCACAATCGGAAGTGGGGGCGGGCGGCTTGATGCAGTTGATGCCCGGCACCGCAAAAATGGTGGCGCGCAAGATCGGTATCGGGCCGCTGTCGCCCGGGCAAATGAACGACATGGATACGAATATTTTGCTCGGTACCACGTATTTGTCGATGATCTACAATCAATTCGACGGTTCGGCGGTGCTCGCCACGGCCGGCTATAACGCGGGGCCTGGCCGCCCGCGTCAATGGCAAGCGGCGTTGCAGCGTCCCGCCGAAGGCGCGATTTTTGCAGAAACGATCCCGTTCAACGAGACGCGCGATTACGTCAAGAACGTGCTGTCGAATACGGTCTACTACGCGGCGCTGTTCGAAGGCCGCCCGCAATCGCTGAAGGAGCGGCTCGGCGTCATCCTGCCTCAAGGGCAATGACGCGCCCGTGGGCGCCGGAAGGCGCGCACGATGAGCGTATGCGGGCCATGCCGGCGGGGCGCCCGCACGGGAGTCGAAAATGCGGCATCAGTCCATTGCATTGATCGGCGGTTCCGGCTTCGTCGGCAGTCATCTTGCCAACGCGCTCGTCGGGGCCGGTAAAAGCGTGCGCATCGCCACGCGCAGGCGCAGCCATGCGGCGCACCTCACGTTGCTGCCGCTCGATGTGATCGAGGTCGACGTGTTCGATCCGGTCGAGCTGGCTCGATTCGTCGAAGGCGTCGATGCCGTCGTCAATCTTGCGGGCACGCTTCACGGCCGGCGCGGCAATCCATATGGGCCCGAGTTCGCCAAGCTGCACGTCGAATTGCCGTCGAAGATCGCGGCGGCTTGCGAAGGCAAGGGCGTTCATCGGCTCATTCATCTCAGCGCGATCAACGCCGATTCGAGCGGCCCGAGCATGTACTTGCGCTCGAAAGCCGATGGCGAAAAAGCGGTACTCGCGGCGGCCCAGCTTGCGACGACTATCCTCCGCCCGTCGGTCATCTTCGGCCCGGAAGACCGCTTTCTCAATACGTTCGCCGCGCTTGCACGCCTTTTCCCCGTCCTGCCGCTGGCCAAGCCCGACGCGAAGTTCCAGCCGGTTTATGTGGGCGATGTGGCGAAGGCGATCGTCGGTACGCTCGATCTCGATGCCGCGCACGGACGCACTTATGAGCTTGGCGGTCCGGCCGTTCATACGCTCGAGGCGCTGGTGCGCATGTGCGGCGAGATGATCGGCCGGCATCCGCGCATCGTGAGGCTACCCGACGCACTCGCCTATATGCAGGCGCTAACGTTCGAGACGCTGCCCGGCGAGCCGCTCGTCACGCGCGACAATCTCGATTCGATGTCGCGCGACGCGGTGTTGAGCGGGCCGCTTGCGCCTGAGCTGAACCTCGAACCAGTGGCCATCGAGGCCATCGCGCCCAGCTACTTGAACGACGCGTCGCTGCGGTCGCGCTTCAGCGCCTTTCGTGCGACAGCAGGGCGCTGAAACGGCGGTGCAGCGGGGCGCGGCACGGATCGCGTGCTCATGGCACTATGGCCGTTCTCCACGATATTCCGACTAATCCACGTTTCGCACGGTGGCGCATGAAACTCATCATCGGTGATAAGAACTACTCGTCTTGGTCGATGCGGCCATGGCTCATGTTGAAACTAATGGGAATCGGGTTCGAGGAAGTGCTGGTGCCGCTCCGCGAGCCCGATACGGCCGCGCGCATCCTAGAACATTCGCCCTCGGGCAAAGTACCGTGCCTTGTCACGGACGAGGGGCAAGCGATCTGGGAAACGCTCGCGATTATCGAGACACTTGCCGAACGGTATCCGCAGCATCGGGTGTGGCCAAGCGATGCCGCCGCGCGTGCGCATGCCCGCTCGATTTCGAGCGAGATGCATGCCGGTTTCGCTGAACTGCGCACGAATATGTCGATGAACGTGCGGGCGCAGCGGGCCGGCAAGGGTGCGACGCCGGGCACGCTTGCCGATGTCGCGCGCATCGACGCGATTTGGAGCGACTGTCTCGCGCACTATGGCGGGCCGTTTTTGTTCGGCGAGCATTTCTGCGCCGCCGATGCGATGTATGCGCCTGTCGTGTCGCGGTTCATCACCTATGCGCCGCCGCTATCGGAGGCGGCGCGTGCTTATATCGAGCGGGTAAGCGCGGTGCCTGCCGTGCGCGAGTGGCTCGACGATGCGCGCCGCGAAACCCACCGGCTCGCCGATCTCGACGACGACGCATGAAGATCTACGCGGTAGGCGGCGCGATTCGCGATGCGTTGCTCGGGGTGCCGGTATCCGATCGCGATTACGTGGTTGTCGGCGCCACGCCCGAGCAAATGGTGGCCCAGGGCTATCGGCCTGTCGGCAAGGATTTTCCCGTGTTCCTGCATCCTCAGACGCAAGAGGAGTACGCGCTTGCGCGCACGGAACGTAAAACGGCGGCGGGCTACCACGGGTTTCAGTTCTACTACGCGCCCGATGTGACGCTCGAGGAGGACTTGGCCCGGCGCGATCTGACGATCAACGCGATGGCGCGCGAAGTGCGGCCCGACGGCGAACTGATCGGGCCCGTCATCGATCCTTTCGGCGGGCAGGCCGATTTGCAGGCGCGCTGCTTCAGGCATGTCGGCCGCGCATTCGTCGAGGATCCGGTGCGCATCTTGCGCGTGGCGCGCTTTGCGGCGCGCTTTCACGATTTCGCGGTTGCGCCCGAGACGCTCTCGCTGATGCGCGCGATGACGGAGGCGGGCGAAGTGGATGCGCTCGTGCCTGAGCGCGTCTGGCAGGAAATTTCGCGTGGATTGATGGAGCACAAGCCGTCGCGGATGTTCGACGCGTTGCGTCAGTGCGGGGCATTGGTGCGCGTGCTGCCGGAAATCGATGCGCTGTTCGGCGTGCCGCAACGCGCCGATTACCATCCCGAAGTGGATACGGGCGTGCACGTGATGATGGTTGTCGATCACGCGGCGGCGCGCCGCTATGCGTTGACGGTGCGCTTCGCTGCATTGACGCACGATCTCGGGAAAGCGACGACACCTGAGGACATCCTCCCGCGCCATATCGGGCATGAAATGCGCAGCGTCGATTTGCTGCGGCCGCTGTGCGAGCGCTTGCGGGTGCCGAACGAGTGTCGCGACTTGGCCGTGCTCGTGGCGCGCGAGCACGGCAATATTCATCGTGTGATGGAGATGGGGGCCGCGGCGCTCGTGCGCTTGTTCGAGCGGTGCGATGCGCTGCGCAAGCCGGCGCGCTTCGCCGAAGCGTTGCAGGCGTGCGAGGCGGATGCGCGTGGGCGGCTTGGATTCGAAACGCGTGAATATCCGCAGGCGGAACGGCTGCGTGTCGCATTGGTGGCGGCGCGCGGCGTGGATGCGGGCGCGGTGGCGCAGGCGTTCAAGGACGATCCGGCCAAAATCAAGGATGCCGTGCACCGGGCGCGGACCAAGGCCGTGGCCGAGGCGCTCGGCGATGGGGATCGGGGCGAGTAGGGCGTGGGTTGCGGGGCTTGAGATTGTCCGCCCTTAAAGCGTATGCGTCCGATCCCCTCGCGCAAAAGCGTCGAGCGTCCCGTCGATGCCGCGGGAGAACGCGATCACCTTGAACAGTTCGCCCATCTCCGCTTCCGACAATAACTTTTGCACGGCGTTGGCCGCAGGCAAAAAGTTCGTCGCATCCGACGGGTCGATCTCCGCCAACACCTCAGTGATACCGGCGTTCATGAGAAAGCGCGCCTGCGACGTATAGCCGAGCAGATCCGCCCCGGTTTCGACGCCCGCTTCCGCGATACGCGTGAATTCGACGTGGGCCGTAATGTCTTGCAACCCCGGGTAAAGGAACGGATCGCCATGCGCATGATGCCGGTAGTGGCACATGAGTGTGCCCTCCGTGCGCTGCGGATGGTAGTACTCGCCGCGCGGGAAGCCGTAGTCGATAAAAACCGCCGCCCCGCGCGTCAGCATCGAGCAGACAGTTGTCGTAAACGCCGCGCTCGCCGAATGCGTTTCGGCGACGTAGTCGATATCGGGATCGATCTCGGCATCCAACTGCGCGAGCAACGCGGCATCTTCCTTCGATAGCGACACGGAAGGCGCATCGAGGCCACGGGCTTCAAAGCGGAGCCCGCCTGCTTCGTCAGGGCCCACCCCGCGTGCGTGCCAGATGCCGCCCGTGCGTGCGTAGAGCTGCACCGGCATCGCATCGAGCACCTCGTTGCCGACGATCACGCCTTCGAACTGCTCGGGCAGCGCATCGAGCCAGCGAACGCGCGAAGCCAACGCGCCGCCGAGTGCTTGGATCGTCTCGCGCTGACGCTCGCGCAATTCGCCCGACAGATCCACGATCGCATAGCTATCCAGCGGGGTGCCGAACGCTTCGAACGCCGCCAGGATGCCGGCCGCGAGCCGGCCTGTGCCGGCGCCGAATTCCATCAACTGCCGCGTGCCGCTTGCGTCTAGCGCTTGGGCGAGCGCCCGCGCGAGCGTGCGCGCGAACAGCGGCGAGAGTTCGGGCGCCGTGATGAAATCGCTGCCGTCGTCGGCCCGGCGGCCGAATTTGCGTGCGCCGCCGCTGTAATAGCCGATGCCGGGCGTGTACAGCGCCAGCTCCATATAGCGATCGAACGGCAGCCAGCCGCCGCCGGCCGCGATCGCTTCGCGGATGTGCGCGACGAGTTCGGCACTGGCGCCGAGCGCATCGGCGGCCGGAACGGGTAAACTAGCGGGTTCGTGAGCATGTCGATTCATTCCCGCATTGTAAATGACCGTTTCCGTCGATTCTCTCCCTGACGCCGGCGCCCAAGCGGCGCCTGCCCGCGTCGTCCTCGTGACGGGCGCTGCGCGGCGCATCGGGCGCGCACTCGCGCTCGGCTTCGCGGCCAAGGGCTGGGACGTCGCCGTCCATTACGGCGCATCGCGGGCCGACGCCGATACGCTCGTGACGCAGATTCGCGCCCTCGGCCGCCGCGCTGCGGCGCTGGCCGCCGATTTGGCGGTCGAGCATGAAGCCGCGGGGCTCGTGGCGGCGTGCACGCAGGCGCTCGGGCGGCCAGCCTGTATTGTCAACAACGCATCGCGCTTCGTCGAAGATACGGCGCGGGACGTCGGCTACGAGACGCTGCTGGCGCACATGGCCGTCAACGTCGGCGCGCCGCTCGTGCTGGCGCGCGCGCTCTACGAGGCCACGCCCGATGCGGCGAACGAGGACGAAACGCAGCGCGGCGTCGTCATCAACGTGTTGGATCAGAAGCTGTACAACTTGAATCCCGACTACCTGTCGTACACGTTGTCGAAAGCGGCGCTACAGACCGCCACCGTGACGCTTGCACAGGCGCTGGCACCGAAGGTGCGCGTGGTGGGCATTGCGCCGGGGTTGACGTTGCAATCGGCGGATCAGACGCCCGACGAATTCGCGCAGGCCCACCGGGTCACGCCGCTCGGTCGGGCGTCGATACCGGCCGATGTCGTTGCCGCGGCTTGCTATTTGGCGGAGGCGGGCGGTGTGACGGGTACGACGCTGGTCGTCGACGGCGGTCAGCACCTGGTGCCGCTGCCGCGCGACGTGATGTTTTTGACGCGCTGACGCGTAACGTGTGATGTGTGACGCACGACGCGCTGGCTGCGCGTCGGCCCGGCCCACGCCCAGGGTTAACGGGCCTTTCGCGCTGAGGCAGCGCAAATTTTGATTGGAACGAACATGGTTGCCGCTCTCTTGCATCCCCGGCTTGCCGATTGCCGCAGGTTATTCCTGCGCAATTACGAGGTTTATATCAACATCGGCGTGCACGACTTCGAAAAGCGTGGGGAGCAGCGCGTCGTCATCAACGTCGAACTGTTCGTGCCGCTGGCGCAAACGACGCCTCACGAGGACAAGCTCGATGAGGTCGTCGACTACGATTTCATGCGAGCGACGATCGCACGGCGCGTCGGCAAAGGGCACATTCACCTGCAAGAGACGCTGTGCGACGACATCGCGGCGACGATGCTCGAGCATCCGCGCGTGCGCGCCGTTAGCGTTTCCACGGAAAAGCCCGACGTCTATCCCGATTGCGACGCCGTGGGCGTCGAAGTGTTTCGCATCAAAGAGGAATCCGCATGAACGCGCCCGACAATACCGTGCCCCAAGGCGCGGCCGCTGGCTCCGAAGCGTCCGCCCCACCCGCGGATCCCACGTACGGCGGCGTGTTCGACGAAGCGGGCGTGCGCCGGGTGCTATCGCGTCGCGAGATCAAGGAGGCGTACGAGAATAACAAGCTGTTCAAGCGGCTTGCTCGGCTTGTCGGTCAGGCGATCGGCGACTTCAACATGATCGAAGCCGGCGACAAAGTGATGGTGTGCATGTCGGGCGGCAAAGACAGCTACGCGATGCTCGACATCCTTTTGCGATTGCGCGAGCGCGCGCCGATCGACTTCGAAATCGTCGCCGTCAACCTCGACCAAAAGCAGCCCGATTTTCCCGAGCATGTGCTGCCCGACTATCTGACTCAGGTAGGCGTGCCGTTTCACATCGAGAATCAGGACACTTACAGCATCGTCAAACGCCTCGTGCCCGAGGGGAAGACGACCTGCTCGCTGTGCTCGCGGCTGCGGCGAGGCATTCTCTATCGCGTGGCCGGCGAGCTGGGTGCGACGAAGATCGCGCTCGGTCACCACCGGGACGACATCTTGCAGACGACGCTGCTGAACCTGTTCTACGGCGGCAAGCTGAAGGGCATGCCGCCCAAGCTGCAATCGGACGACGGCAAGAATATCGTGATTCGGCCGTTGGCCTATGTGAAGGAAGTCGATCTCGAGAAATACGCGCAATTGCGTGCGTTCCCCATCATTCCGTGCAACCTATGCGGTAGCCAGCCGAACCTCAAACGTGCGGAAATGAAAGCGCTGATTCGCGATTGGGACAAGCGTTTCCCGGGGCGCGTGGAGAATATGTTCAACGCGTTGTCGAACGTCGTGCCTTCGCATCTGATGGATCCCAAGCTGTTTCCGTTCGCTGATCTGCGCGCGACGGGGCAAACCGATCCGCTCGGCGACATCGCATTCGACGACGAACCGTGCGCGAGTTCGGAGACGGGCGAGGGTGGCGAGCCGGGCAACGAGCAGACGATTTCGTTCGCGCAATTCGACGATCTGTGAAGCTGGCGATTCATGGCCCTATGCCGGCGTAACGAACGGCCGGCAGGCTGCGGAGCCGGACGCCCGCACTGTCGGGCCTTTTGATGGGCGGCCGCGTGATAAAATCGCGCACTTTGTATCCCTATTTTTCGCCGATGCCATGAACATCGTCATATTGGCTGCAGGCACCGGCAAGCGGATGCGCTCCGCGCTGCCGAAGGTGCTCCACCCGCTGGCTGGCCGGCCACTGCTCGCGCATGTCATCGATACGGCGCGTGCGCTGGATCCGGCGCGGATCGTCGTCGTTGTCGGGCACGGCGCGGATGCGGTCCGCGAAGCCGTCGCGGCGCCCGATGTTGCCTTTGCCCTTCAGGCGGAGCAACTCGGGACGGGGCATGCGGTGCAACAAGCGCTGCCGCTGCTCGATCCCGCCCGTCCCACGCTCGTGCTCTACGGCGATGTACCGCTCACCAAGCCGTCGACACTGAAGCGTCTGGTCGATGCGGCCGTCGAAGGCCGCTACGGCATTCTCACGGTCACGCTCGACGATCCCACGGGATACGGCCGAATCGTGCGCGACGCCGGCGGCTACGTCACGCGCATCGTCGAACAAAAGGATGCGTCGCCAGACGAATTGCGCATCGCCGAAATCAACACGGGCATCGTCGTGACGCCCACGGCACAGTTGGCGATGTGGCTCGGCGCGCTGCGCAACAACAACGCGCAAGGCGAGTATTACTTGACCGACGTCGTCGAACACGCGATCGAAGCCGGCTTCGACGTGGTGACGACGCAGCCCGACGACGAATGGGAAACACTGGGCGTCAACAGCAAGTCCCAACTGGCCGAACTCGAACGGATTCATCAGCGCAACGTGGCCGACGCGCTGCTCGAGGCGGGCGTAACGATCGCCGATCCCGCGCGCTTGGATGTGCGCGGCGAGCTGACGTGCGGACGCGACGTGACGATCGACATCAATTGCGTGTTCGAAGGCAACGTCACATTGGCGGACGGCGTCTCGATCGGCCCGAACTGCGTGGTGCGCGATGCGACGATCGGCGCCGGGACGCGCATCGATGCGTTCACGCATATCGAAGGGGCGCAGGTCGGGGCGAACGCCGTGCTCGGCCCGTATGCCCGGTTGCGGCCCGGTGCGGTGCTTGGCGAGCAAGCGCATGTCGGCAATTTCGTCGAAGTGAAGAACGCGACGTTGGGCGTGGGTGCAAAAGCGAACCACCTCACCTATATCGGCGATGCCGACATCGGTGCGCGCGTGAATGTGGGGGCGGGCACGATCACCTGCAACTATGACGGCGCGAACAAACATCGCACGGTGATCGAGGATGACGTTTTCGTCGGATCGGACACGCAACTGGTGGCGCCGGTGCGCGTCGGCCGCGGCGTGACGATCGCGGCCGGGACGACGGTATGGAAGGATGTGCCCGAAGGGGCGCTCGTGCTGAACGAAAAAACGCAAGTGACGCGCGACGGCTACGTTCGCCCGGTCAAGAACAAGCGTTGAGAAACGTCGAGTAGGGCGGCGATGACGCCGCGATCGCTGCCGCACGGATGCGGACGCGATCGCGCCGCATCATTAAAGAACGAAGCAGGACTTGCGAAAGGAAACCCCCCATGTGCGGCATCGTCGGCGCCGTAGCGCAGCGCAACATCGTTCCCGTCCTGGTCGAAGGGCTGCGCCGCCTCGAATACCGCGGCTACGACTCGTGCGGCGTGGCCGTGCTCACGAACGGCGAGCCGCGCCGGGCGCGCAGCGTCGCGCGCGTGGCCGATCTCGACGTGCAGGTGCGAGAAGGGCAGCTCGAGGGCGTGACCGGCATCGCGCACACGCGCTGGGCGACGCACGGCGCGCCCGTTACCAACAACGCGCATCCGCACTTTTCGTCGACGATACGCGCTCGCGCTCGTGCACAACGGCATCATCGAGAACCACGAACGAGCTGCGCGAGAGCTGCGCGGCAAGGGCTATGTGTTCGACAAGCCAGACCGACACCGAAGTCATCGCCCACCTGGTCGACAGCCTGTACGACGGCGACCTGTTCGACGCCGTGCAGCGACGCTGTCGAAGCGACTGCACGGCGCCTACGCGATCGCCGTCGTTCTGCAGGGACGAGCCGCACGCGTGGTCGGCGCGCGCGCAGGGCTCGCCGCTGGTCGTCGGCGTGCGGCGAGGGCGAGAACTTCCTCGCCTCCGACGCGATGGCGCTGGCCGGCGTCACCGACCAGATCGTCTACCTCGAAGAAGGCGACGTCGTCGACGCTGCAGCTGGCGCACGGACTGCGCATCGCCGATCGCGACGGCACGCCGGTCGAGCGCGAAGTGCGGACCGTGCAAGCGCACAGCGGCGCGGCCGAACTCGGCCCGTACCGGCACTACATGCAGAAGGAAATCTTCGAGCAGCCGCGCGCGATCGCCGACACGCTCGAAGGCGTGACCGGCATCGATGCCGGAGCTGTTCGGCGACAGGCGCGCCGCGCGTGTTCAAGCGAGATCGACACGGTGCTGATCCTGGCCTGCGGCACGAGCTACTACCGCGGCTTGACCGCGAAGTACTGGCTCGAGACGATCGCGAAGATCCCGACGCAGGTCGAGATCGCGAGCGAATACCGCTACCGCGACAGCGTGCCGAACCCGAAGACGCTGGTCGTCGTCGATCTCGCAGTGCGGCGAGACCGCCGACACGCTGGCGGCGCTGAAGCACGCGCAGTCGCTCGGCATGGCGCACACGCTGACGATCTGCAACGTCGCGACGAGCGCGATGGTGCGCGAGATGCGAGCTGGCGTACCTCACGCGCGCCGGCGTCGAGATCGGCGTCGCCTCGACCAAGGCGTTCACCACGCAGCTCGTCGGCGCTGTTCCTGCTGACGCTGACGCTCGCGCAAGCTGCGCGGCCGGCTGATCGACGGAGCAGGAAGCGCGAGTACCTGAAGGCGCTGCGCCACCTGCCGGCCGCGCTGCAGGCGCGTGCTGGCGCTGGAGCCGCAGATCATCGCGCTGGGCCGAGGAGTTCGCGCGCAAGGAGAACGCGCTGTTCCTCGGCCGCGGCCTGCACTACCCGATCGCGCTCGAAGGCGCGCTCAAGCTCAAGGAGATCTCCTACATCCACGCCGAGGCCTACCCGGCCGGCGAGCTGAAGCACGGCCCGCTGGCGCTGGTCGACGCAGCGACATGCCGGTGGTCGACGGTCGCGCCGAACGACGCGCTGCTCGAAAAGCTGAAGTCCAACATGCAGGAAGTGCGCGCGCGCGGCGGCGAGCTGTACGTGTTCGCCGACGCCGACACGCAGCATCGCAGCGAGCGAAGGCGTGCACGTGATCCGCATGCCCGAGCACTACGGCATGCTGTCGCCGATCCTGCACGTGGTGCCGCTGCAGCTGCTCGCGTATCACACGGCGCTGCGCGCGCGGGACCGATGTGGACAAGCCGCGGAATCTGGCGAAGTGGGTGACGGTGGAGTGAGGGTGGGGGCTTCGTACTCACCCTTTGCTGAGTTGCATTAGTTTTGGTTACAGGGCCTCGTTTTTGTTTTGGTTACGGGGGCTCTTATCTGCGGCCTTATCCGGCAAGGCGTAACCAGAACTAATGTCAAGGATGCGCAGGAGCTTTTTTCAGTGCACCTTTTTTGCGGCGGGCCCTCAGCTTTTGCGTAGGCAGAGCGGGCGACAATCATGCGCGTGTTCGCACCAATGAAAGCGTTCCGCGACTTAGAGCGGTAGGCCGGTGTTCTTCAAGAGCAGGTTGCGTGTGCTCTGGAGAGGCCTAAAAGTGGTCTAGCTGCCAATGACCGTGTCGATCCCGCGAAGCAAGCCGGCGGCGCCCGAGCTGTAAATCAGCACGACGAAGCACACTCTAGGTGCCCAGGTCACCGCTAGATTGAGCACTGTCCGCCCAAGCGCCTTTCGAATCCGATCCATTGCACGCGCCTATAACGCGGCTACCGATGTGAGTGGCAGCACGAGCCCAGTAACCACCGATGGCGATGGCAGGACGTCTGTAATTTCGGGCGACGAAGGGCATGAAATCGGCGTCAAGCTGACGAAGCCGGAGGCTCAATGAGCGCTACAGTTTTCGCCCGACTCACGCCAAAAAGCGACCAGACGCCGCACACGTGCAAGTTGAAGGTATATTGGAAAACTACGAAGGAATGGACCAACGCGGACGTAAAGAACTATCATGCCTCCGCCGCGCAGTTGGCCGAGAATCCGCGCACGTCGGGGCGAAAATTCACGTGCGAAGACTTCGCCCTAGAAGTTCTATGTCGGTTTGCATCGAAAAACGGCCCTCCCGTAAAACTAACGGACGGTGTTCTGGAATATCGAAACATGGATATCTACGATCCCGACTTCCACGAGAATTACCCTCAAACGCCGCATGGATTCATCGACATGGTGGTGGTGACGTTTGGTGCGCCCGACATACAGAGGGTCGGCCTCAATACGGTCCGACTCGGCAGTTCCTCTGCCCTTGAAGCCGGCGATATTTTGGCGCTTGCGCTCGACGCGAAGGGACGCGCCTCAAACAACAGAGCACATCACATCCAGGTCGTTGTCCGAAAGACGGATACGACAATTTCTATTTACCAAGGAAATTCGGACTGGACGATCCACAAACCGATCACATGGTTAAACAAGTTGTTCCGGCGAAACTCGGCCGACCCCGAGCAATCTGCCTACGCGGGGATGACGCCCGAGGTGGGTGAATTTACTTCGATGGGACGGGATCATTGGGACTACAAGAACCTTACGACGAAGAGTGAGCAGACGGACTTTCTGCAATACTTCGAAATGTACAGATGGAACTTCATGGGGTTCAACAATTGATCGCTCATTCCACGTTTCTAGGGTACGCAGCGGCGTTGTCGGACGGCGAAGCGTCTTATCTGCTGTGGATCATAGGTGCTATGACGTTGATCGCATGGGCTGTGGGGCTAAGGGCCGGGGCGTGGAACCGAAAGCGGTACCGCATCTTCCAGGGGGCGGCCCTTCTTGCGCTGCCAGCGCTTCTCCTCGTAGGCATGGTGGCGTCGATGATGCCGCCGGCATGACGGGGTTTCCCTGGCAGGTGGTTTGTCGCCTGGCTCGCGCGGCGTTGCGGCGGTGAAGTTACCGTTCGAGAACGCGATAGTACCCGAGCCGGGTTGGCTGCGCGCCCGAGAGTTGGCAGTAACGCCAGGCGGCGACGCAGGCCGCCATCGTATTGCATGATGGCGGCCTGCTCTTCGTACAGTTCGCGGGCGGCGGTGTGGTCGTCATGCAGCCTGTACGAAAGCCTTGTTGACGGCATGCTCATCCCGCCGCTTGCTGCCGTTCATCAGGAAGCGAATCCATGATTTGATCGTGATAGGCCCCGATGCATGTTGTATCGATGATCATCCCGTCAAAGTGCAAGGTGAAGTCGCCTTCACGATGGCAGTGCGCCAAGGCGTGAAGCGCGCACGGTGCACCAGCACCTGTGGCTGCAGCGCGTGCAGTTGCCCGCGAGCAAGGGCAAAAGCATCGCCGCAACGTGCGTGGTCGCACGCGAGTTGGAGGCGCCTGCTGGGGTCAAGCCGATCGAATGGCGGTTGCTGACGAACCGAACCGTTGACAACCCAAGAACGAAGCTGTCGAACTCGATCAAGTGGTATCGGGCGAGATGGGAAATCGGTGTGTCCAGGTAAGGACACGTTATCCAGTCGGTGAAAGTCCGACCGGGGCAAAAGACTCAAGCCTCGTAGCTTGGGAGGCGTCATGGCGCGAAAGCAAGATGACGGAGCCCTCCGACAGTATGCTCAGAAAGGAGTATATGCAACGCACCAGGTTGCAACGTGCAGTGAACGCAGATGTAGCCTCGTCACACGGAAACCCGGTGGCTGAGACGGTCGATAACGCGCGAAAGCAGCAAGAGTTGTCCGAAACGAGTCCGATGCGGCAACTCTCACCGGCGGGGTATCAGCGGCGACATGGTGTGAAGGATAACGTGGAAACTGGAGAAGCCCTCGGCACCCGGCGGAGAAATCCCGTCGAGGAGATGTTCGCTATAACCGTGAGTGGGAAATGTGTGCATAGGTGCCAGGGTGACGGATCGGGTCGTAGTACTGTCGATGGGCGTGCAGCAAAACGCGCCTGGAGGGAAGGGCCCGGACCGGTGAGTATTCCGTCCAACAATGTGAGGCAGGGATGAGATGACAAAGGCATCCGGCAAGCTGCAGGAACTGAGAAGGCGGATATATCGCAAGGCGAAGTCTGACAAGACCCATCGCTTCTGGGGGCTCTTTGTGCATATTGCAAAGAGAGAAACCCTCGAAGAGGCCTACCGAATTGCCAAGAGGAACGGCGGGGCTCCGGGCATCGATGATCTGAGCTTTGAAGACATCGAGGCATCGGCACCTGGCGTATTCCTCGCGGAAATTCAGGCAGACCTCGTAACGGGCAGGTATGAACCCAAGCCGAACCGCCGGGTCGAGATACCGAAGAGCAATGGCAAGGTCCGCGTTCTCCAGGTTCCTTGCATCCGCGATCGCGTGGTGCAAGGCGCGCTGAAACTAATCCTCGAAGCGGTATTCGAGGCGGACTTCTGCCCGAACTCGCACGGATTTCGACCGAAACGGTCACCGCACCGCGCGCTGGCGGAAGTCAGACGCAGTGTGTTGCGGCGCATGTCGACGGTGGTTGATGTGGATCTGTCGCGCTACTTTGACACGATTCAACATTCAACCCTGTTGGACAAGATCGCGAAGCGCATTCAGGATCCGCAAGTCATGCGACTGGTCAAGCAGGTTATCAAGGCAGCAGGCAAGGTCGGCGTCCCGCAAGGCGGCCCGTTCAGCCCGCTCGCCGCGAACATCTACTTGACCGAGATTGACTGGATGTTCGACGAGATCCGCCGCAAGACGGCACAGGGACCTTACGAGGCAGTGAACTATCACCGGTTTGCTGACGACATCGTCATCACCGTCAGTGGCCACCACACGAAACGCGGCTGGGCCGAACGTGCCCTACTGCGTCTGCGGGAACAACTCGCGCCGCTTGGCGTCGAGCTGAACACGGAGAAAACCACGGTGGTGGACACCCTGCACGGGGACGCCTTTGGGTTCCTGGGGTTCGACCTGCGTCGCGTGCGCAAACGAGCAGGGAACGGCTACTTCATACGGATGACTCCCAAGAAGAAGGCCCGCCAGGCCATCAAGGCGAAGATTCGCGACATCATCCGACACGGAGGCTCGACTCCGGCTGTCAAGCTGATCGCGAAACTCAACGCTGCGGTAGCGGGATGGGTCAACTACTTTCGGGTCGGCAACGCCAGCCGCGCCTTCAGTGAAGTGCGTGACTATCTGGAAATGAAGGTTCGAACTCTGCTGACGCGGCGTAAGCGACGCAAGAAGTCGAGCGTCGGGTGGCGGCGATGGAGTAACGAGTACCTCTACGGCGTCCTGGGCTTGTACTGGGACTGGAAAACGCGCCCGTTGTCGGGTGCGGAGGAGTTCGCGTGAAAGTGGCTGTCGCACCGACAGGACCCATAACCCTTGCGTTGAATCTCACTGGGTGAGCTGCTTGAGGGAAAACCTCACGATCAGTTCTTATGGGGAGGGGCTGGAAACGGGCCGGGTTCGCCGCGTACCGCGCCAGTTCCTTACCCGCCAAATCTATTTCCATGTGCTCAAGAACGGCTGCGAAGTCGAGACGCTGCAATTGGCGGCTGATCGACCGGATTGAGCGTGCGCTGGCCTTGTTCATGGTGGTGGCATGGCGCGTGGCGCTATCTGATGCGCAAAGGCCGAACCTGTCCGGATCTGGACGCCGCTTTGTTCTTCGATCCCGATGAAATTCGCGCGGCCTACTTGCTCACGAAGACCCCTCGCCCAGCTCAACCCACGCTCAACGAGGTGCTGCGCTTGATCGCTCGGCGAGGCGGCTTCCTTGCTCGCAAAGGCAACGGCGAACCCGGCGTGGAAACTATCTGGAAGGGACTTACACACATTCGCATCGCCGCCGAAACGCTGCGCTTGCTACGCACCGAAGGCGGCGATGCGACTTATGTATAACGAGGTGCGGTAAACCGGACTTCCTTCTTGACGCTGTCCAGCTTTCGTATTATAAAAGAAAGCCAGACGAAGGGTAAATCCCAAATATGCTTGTTTCGTTATTTTTGGATCGTCCGTCATTGGTCTTCCTGATTGGACGGTGTAACGTAAGCGGACCATATTAAAGACATGGACGATTTCCGTCAAAACAGACAGACCCTGTTGCGTCATTTGATCGAATCCAAATGCGTGTTCCGTGCGCCGAAGCACCGGCTTGTCTCATCGAGCGGAAAATCGCTTTCGTGGCTAATCGATTTAAGACCTGTCCTGCTGTCGTCGGATGGGCTCGATATGCTCGCCGAATTATTCTGGGAGCGTTACGCCGATCAACTGCCGTTTCAGGTGGGCGGTATGGAAATGGCGGCTGTCCCCCTCGTTGCCGGGATTCTCATGACTGCCGCGCGCAAGGGATATAACGTCAACGGTTTTGTCATTCACAAAGAGCGCAAGAAATATGGCCGGATGAACGCGATTGAGGGTGACGTTTCCGACGCGCCGATTGTACTCGTAGACGATATTTTCAATAGTGGCGCGAGCCTTGAGCAATCTAGGGTTGTGCTCGCGGAAATCGACCGAACGATCTGGAAAGTTTGGAGTGTGATCGATTACGGATCGCGTACGGGCATTGACTGGCAGAAGCGGCACGGGATATCCGTCGAATCTGTGTATTCGCTTGGCGATTTTGGACTCAAACTGTCGTCGCCTAAAAGCGTTGCAGCGCAGCTTTCGTTTCTCGTGCGCTGGGTCAATAAAGCTGCATCCGCAAATCATCATTACGTCGTGCCCAAGTCGGCACCACGGGCACGAAACGGCCTTATCTACTTCGGCACGGACAGCGGCGAAATGCGCTGTGTTGATGGCGCAAGCGGCGAAACGCGATGGAATTTCAAAATCGCGGCGGGAAAGCATAAGGGCATTTGGTCTACGCCACATGTGACGCCTGAATTCGTCTTCTTCGGCGGTTATGACGGCAACCTGTATGCACTGTGCGCCGAAAGCGGGCGCGAAATCTGGCGCTACGTCGAACCCGATTGGATCGGTTCATCCCCGGCCTACGCGGCTGATCTGAATTTCGTCTTTATCGGTGTCGAATACGCCAGTCCAACGCGCGGCGGGGGTGTGGCCGCTATCGATGCGAAGACCGGTCAAAAGGTTTGGGAATTTCCGGTGCGGTGCTACGTCCACGGCTCGCCGGTCTATGCTGCTGATGCTTCGCTAGTGCTGTGCGGCACGAACGACGGCGAATTACTCGCGCTCGATGCGCGTACCGGTGCGCTTCGCTGGAAATTCCAGACGACCGGCGCAATCAAGCACGCGCCCGCGCTCGATCCTGCTCGCCGTCAAGTCGTGTTCGGATCGTTCGACGGCGGAATTCGCGGTGTCAGTCTCGATAGCGGCGAACAGAAATTTTGCATTCAGACCGGCAACGCGGTGTACAGCACGCCGTTAATCGACGGTGCGCGCGCCTACTGCGGCTCGACGGATAAATACCTGTACGTGATTGATCTGATGACCGGCGAAGGCATCGCGAAAATTGGCGCGCATGCGAAGATTTTTTCGTCGCCTTCCCGGATCGGACGTTGGATTTGGTTTGGCAGCACGAACGGGCGCGTACGGGCAATCGATCCGGAAACGTTCGCGCTCGCTGGTGTGTTCCAACTGCCGGATGCCATTACGAGCGCCGTCGAATTCGATCCGGTCAATCAAATGCTGATTGTCGCTAGTACGGCCAATCGCCTGTACGGTGTATCCGTAACGCCGCCGCTCGCACCTGCACAAACGCCGGGCGGTCAACCGCGAGTTGACGTGACCGCGCTACAACTGGCTCGCCTTGTTGTCGATGCCATTGTGAACCGCACGCCTTTGCCCGATCCGGAAAAATATCGACTCGCGGGTACGTTGCCGCAAGGCGGCGTGTTCGTCAGCCTGAGAAATCGGACGACCATGCAACGCATTGGACGCGGCGGTCAGTGGACCTTCGATGCGGCTAATTCGTCGCCGGAAATGTCCGTCATCGTCGCTGCAACGAAAGCCTGTGCAAATCTGACAGCCGATTCACTTCGCGATGCAAATGCCAGCGTGAGCCTGTTTGGCCCGCTTGAGCAAACGACGCTCGAAGCGTTGAGCCATGAAAAATTCGGGATCGTGGTACGCGCCACAGCAGGCGCGAAACTCGGCGGCGCGTTGCCAAATTCGCCCGAATATTCCAACGAGCGCGGGCAGTATTTGCATGCCCTGCGCAATGCGAAGATCGCTGAGTGGGAAGGGCACACGCTTTATCGGCACACGGTTGAACGGCAGGCGGAAATTCCCAGTTGGCCGGTCTACGGCGCGCCTTTCCCGTACGAAGAACCTGAATTAATCCGCTTCGTGTCGTGGCTGCTCGATCCGCAGCAGCACGTCGGGCCGGAGCATTTCGCTTCCGATTTCACGGATCGACTTTCGGCGGTCGCTGTGACGCGTCACGCAAATAGCGCTAAGACGTTCACCACGGCTCTTTTGTCGATTACGGGTGCGCAGACCCTGCGTGACCTGAATGAAGCCGTTGCAGGCCACTACAGGGGCTCGGAACACGTGCTGTTGTCGCTTCTATTCACAGGCCGCAGCGTTGGGGATCGCACGCGCTGCCGTGGACATTTCCGCATGGATCGCGATGCGTTGATCTGTAAAGGCGACAAGGAAACGCGGATATTTCTGCCTGTCTCGACCATGCAAAGCGGGATGGACGAAGAAACGTTCGTCGCGTCGTTACCCGATATTCCGGCTGCAAAATGGGAAATTGCCCCGTGCTTCACGTGGGCGGTTGCCGAAGGCAAAGCAAATCCGGTTCTGATGCGTGCTGCGTTTGTTGACTCGACGCAATGCGACGACGCGAATACGAACGTTGGCGTGCATCTGCCCTTAGCACCGATTTAAGAATCAATGGCTGCGCGGGTGCCATTGGGGTTGCACATATCAAACCCGCTTTCAGGAGTGAATCAAATGCAAATGATTGACGATCTGGATTTGCTGCGTTACGTGGCCGGTGGCGATGGCGATGGGGGCGGTGATGGCGATGGTGACGGCGACGGCGGGTACGGTGATGGGGACGGCGACGGTGACGGCGATGGTGATGGCGATTCCAGCGAATCGTCAGCGGTCTGTTCTGAGGCGACTTCACTTGCTGATGCGGGCATGGATAGCGCCCAGAACTCCGTAGCTGGTCTGAACGAAGCGCAAGTAGATTCCTTGGCACATAACATCAGCGCAGTCATGGGCGTCGATGACACCGTAGGCATTGCCGCTCGCGCGGGCTATACCGCCGCACTGGACGGGGAGTCGTTGGGACAAGCCGAGGTCAACAACAATACAGCGTTCACAGCTTCGCAAGGTGCGGTGCTCGGTTTCGTGGCCGGTTATGTTGCGGGTGCCGTCGCACGTGGGTTCGGGGGTGGCGGCGGTGGCGGTAGTAACCACTAAGCCATACCTTGACGTACGGGCCGTGAATTTCCGGTAAATCGGATTCGTTGCCTGATCGATGAACGATGGTGCGCAACTGGTCCCGCGACTGGCCGCCTTTCTTCATCGGTATAACGTCGTGCGGAAAATAGCAACCGCCGTCCTAGTCGAAAAGTGCTCATGAAAACCAAAAACGGTTCAGCACGTGCTTTTATTGATCTTGCCAGATTGGGCCGAACTGACTGGCGGGCTCTTGCGCTGACTATCCTGATTCTTGTATGCCTTGGTGTCGTGGCAAACCTTGGTGCTTTGATATTACCGATTCCGGGAATGCAGGCGTTTCGAAACCTGTATTTTCATCATTTCAGCTTCAGCCTAGCCGCTCAGAATTTGCTCACTACTGCGGGCGGTCCTGTTGGCGTTTTGGGTCTCTGGCTTGCGTGCAAATTCGTCTTGCGACGCCCATTTGCTTCGTTCATTTCTGCCGACCTGAAATTTAGCGTAAAGCGCTTTTTACTTGGCGCGGGCATTTACCTAGCTGTCTACGCGATTAGTCTGGTGGTGATGTATATCTATGCCGGGCTACGCTTCGATATATGGTCGTCTCCAATTGGGCATTTTGAATTACAAGTTGATCCGCACGGAAATCGTATTTTACAAACGTTGTCCGCGCTTTTTCTCATGCTGGGCGTGTCGTTTTTCGCATTCGGCGAAGAGCTATATATGCGTGGATGGCTGACGCAGACCCTTGGGCAATATATTCGCCTTCCGTTTGTCGTCGTGTTAATCGTTGCCGGTTCGTTCGCGTTACTTCACACGCAATATACGTGGCTGGTTAAATTCGAAATGTTTCTTGCCGGGCTTGGGTTTTCGGTCCTCAGTTTGCGGGATCGGCGGCTTGAGCTTGCAGTCGGCGCGCATTCTATGTCGAATATATGGATATGGTCCAAGGGAATTATCTATACAGGGCAGCAGCATTTCGATTTTCATATCTCGTTTCCAGATTACATCGTTTTCGATTTGATAAAAACCGCGCTGCCCGTTGCGCTGATGTATCTCGTTTTTAACGCAACGAACGGATGGTTTGTGCTCGATAACGAAGTCGCTATTTCAGAAGGGTACTGCGCATGAAAATAGAATCGTATTCCTTCATCGATCTTGCGAAGTTAGGGCGAACCGATTGGTGGGCTCCCGCCTTGACGTTGCTGGTCATCGCGCTTATCAGCGTTCTGAGTACGCTGAGTGTACTGGCCTTTACGGGTTGGTCAGTTTATTTCTCGCATTTCAATGCGGCTGCGCAAATAAAAGGCTTGCTTACTAGTGGGGGGACTTTGGTTGGTGTTGTGGGATTCTGGGTTTCGTGCAAGTACGTTATGCGACGCCCGTTCCGCTCCCTCATTTCTGTTGATCTGACGTTCAGTGTCCGGCGCTGCCTGTTCGGTGCGGCGTTGTTTCTGCCCATTAATCTGCTCGCGCTTACGGCTCTGACGCTTTACGCTTCGGCGCGATACGGTACGTGGATGATTCCGTTTGGACACTTACGGGTGCCGGATAGCGGTCAGATTTTCACGGCTGCTGCTGAGATCATCGCAATTCCGTTCCTTGCATTTTCAGAAGAACTCTTTTTCCGTGGATGGCTGACACAGACGCTTAGGCAATACGTCCGTGTTCGATTCGTCATCGTGGCAATCGTCGCGCTGGCTTTTGCGGTCTATCACACGCGGTACGACTTCCACATGAAAGCACTGCTGTTCGCGGCGTCGTTCGGGCTCTCGGGTTTGAGCCTGCGCGATCAACGTCTGGAATTAGCAGTTGGCGCACATACGATGCTGAATATTTGTGTGGTGCTGGAAATGCCGTTTTTTACCGGAACATGGCATACGCAAGCTTCGGCACCGGTAATGATGTTCGACTGGGTGTTTCTTGTCTTGCTGAAAGGTGCGCTGCCTTTCGCGCTGATGTACTGGTTTTTGCAGAAGACAAGCGGCTGGATTACGCCGAACCGCACAACCGAAGTTACCGACGTTCAACCTGCGTGAAATCAAGGGCGCGCACTGTGAGTGATATCTCAACCGTTCCGAGCACTGAGCAGGCTGGCGAAGAGCCGCAGCAGCCGCAACAACAGAGTAAGCGTGCGTTGCTGTTCCGGCCTGCCGCGCTCGAATATCGTCAGCATCAATGGCTGGGTGAGGTCGTGCTGACAGGTTCAGCACGTCGTCTGACGGGGAGCCTTGTGTTTTTTGCGATTGCGGTCGCGGTCGTGCTGTTCCTCATTTTCAGTGAGTACACGCGGAAAGAAGAGGTGCAAGGCCGCGTCATGATCGACAACGGCGCAGCAGAAATCTATCCGCCGACTGTCGGTACGGTGCTTCGCGTGCTTGTGAACGAAGGTGATGCCGTGAAGGCCGGACAGCCCTTGCTCACGATTTCAACCGAACGAACAAGCGCGGTCGGTAACTCACGCGAGCAAATCAGCGCGGAATTGAACGCCCGTCGATCCAGTCTCGAAAGCGAGTCGCTGCACATCGAAAGCATTTTCGAGCAGAACATAGCGATGCTCAAGGCGAAATCCATCGAGTTGAGCGCGGGAATCGAGCATCTGGATACGGAAATTACGACGCTTGACGCGCGCAGCAGGTTGGCCGAAATCGACAGTGCGCGGTTCGAACAGTTGCGGCATGACGACGTTGTATCGCAGTCGGAATACGAGCAGCACGAACAGGCCATGTTGACGAGCCGGGCGCAACTTGAAGACTTGCGTAAGCAGCGCACGGCCTCTCAGGCGGAATTGGCTCAGGTAAAAGCCGATCTTCGGAACGCACCACTGGACGAACAAAACCAGTTAGGTACCATCCACCGGCAAATGCTACAGGTGGACGGTGAAATAGCTGACAACGAATCAAACAGGGAAATCACCATCCCGGCGCAGATTGCAGGCACCGTTACGGCTCTGCTTGCCCGCCCCGGTCAGTCGGTCAACGGATCGACGCCCTTAATGTCACTTCTGCCGCAAGGTGGAAGCCTTGACGTGAAGCTATTTGCGCCAAGCAAAGCGGTCGGTTTCGTGAAAATCGGCGCGCCGGTTGAACTGCGGTATGAGGCTTTCCCGTATCAGAAATTCGGTGCGTACGCGGGTACGGTCACGCAGATAGCCCGTACGGCACTGAGCCCGGCGCAATTACAGGCGCAGGCCGCAACCGATCCAAACGATCCTGACCGGTCCGAAAATCTGTATCAGATTACCGTCGCGCTCGATTCGCAGACCATCAATGCGTACGGTGAAGCCATCCCGTTGCAGGACGGGATGCGCGTAGATGCAGATGTGGTGCTCGACACGCGCAAGCTGTACGAATGGGTTCTCGAACCGCTCTACACGCTGACACGCCGCTCGCCCTGACCGTAGTTCACGTTCCACCTAACCCAATCGACCATGAATCGCCAACTTCAATTCGGATTTCGGCGCAGCATAGACGCGCAGTTGCAAACGGAAGCCACGGAATGCGGACTAGCCTGTATAAGCATGATCGCAACGTTTCATGGGTACGACACGGATTTACCGACGTTGCGGCGGCGCTTTTCGCCATCGCTGAAAGGGCTTACCTTAGTCGATCTGCTTAAAATCGGTGCAGCGCTTGATTTGGCCGGGCGTGCGGTGCGGCTTGAACCCGAAGAGCTTCACATGCTGCGGCTGCCGTGCATCCTGCATTGGGATTTCCGGCATTTCGTTGTGCTCGAACGCGTTGGCCGCGATCACGTGATGCTGGTTGATCCTGCACTCGGTGCGCGGCGCATGTCGTTCAAGGAATTGTCGCTGCATTTTAGCGGCATGGCGCTTGAACTGGTGCCGACACCGGCATTTCAGCCGCGCCGGGAGCGGCAGGAAATCGCCTTGCGTTCCATGATGGGACGCGCAAGCGGTGTCGGGCGCGGATTACTGAAAATCTTTCTGCTCGCGGTCGCCCTTGAGGTTTTCACCATCGTTGCGCCGTTCTATCCAGAATGGGTAACGGACCAAGCAATTACGACCGGCGACCGGCATCTGCTCATGATTCTCGCACTCGGCTTTGGTTTAGTGCTAGTGATACATATCGCAACCGAAGCGATGCGCTCATGGGCGGTGACGACATTTAGCACACTGGTGAACGTCCAATGGTTGGCGAATGTTTTTCGTCATCTGCTCAATCTACCGCTTGACTACTTCGGCAAACGGCACATTGGCGATATCGTTTCGCGATTTGATAGCGTAAATACAATCCAACAGGCGCTGACGGTCGGCTTTGTTGAATCCGTACTTGACGGGCTTATGTCTATCGGTACGATTATAATCATGATCGTCTACAATGCCCGGCTATCGCTTATCAGCGTGGTTGCCGTTGTGCTCTACGCGATTGTGCGAGCGTGCATTTATGGCGCGCTCCGAATGTCAAACCAGAAGCAAATCGTTTTTGCGGCACGCGGCAAAAGCATGCTGATGGAATCGGTAAGAGGTGTTCAGAGTGTGCGCCTGTTCGGAAAGGCTGAGGATCGGCTTGCGCGATGGTTAAATGTCGTCGTCAGCGAAAAGAACGCCGATTTAAGAACCCGGCGACTCCAACTGATCGCGAGCACGAGCAACCATTTCATTTTCGGACTAGAAGCGATTCTAGTGACGTATTTCGGCGCGCTCGCCGTGATCGACCGTTCGCTGTCGCTCGGCATGATGTTCGCATTTCTGTCCTATCGTGGGCAGTTCACTGCGCGTTTCACGGCCTTAATCGACAAGCTATATGAGTTACGAATTCTGAAACTGCACGTGGCTCGATTGGCGGATATCGTGCTCACCAAACGCGAACCCGAAGAGATTATGCGAGCACCGGACAAGGATGAATTCGCGCCGACGCTTGAGGTCAAAAACCTGTCCTACAGCTATTCGAAGAACGGCCAGAAAATTATCGATAGTTTCGATCTGCGCGTGGAAGCGGGGGAAGCCGTCGCAATCGTCGGGCCTTCGGGCCAAGGTAAAACGACGCTGCTTAAGCTGCTGGCGGGTTTGTTGATGCCGCATTCCGGAGAAATCATCGCGGGCGGTATGTCGATTCGACAAATGGGCCTAGCGAACTATCGTTCGTTGATCGGCGTTGTGATGCAGGAAGACCGGTTGTTTGCGGGTTCGATTGCCGAAAATATCAGTTTTTTCGATCCGTCGCCCGATTTTGCGTGGATCAATGAATGTGCGGATATGGCGTCGGTACATGCGGATATTCGCGCGATGCCGATGGGTTACTACACCTACATCGGTGATATGGGCTCGGCGCTGTCTGCCGGGCAGAGGCAGCGCTTGATGCTTGCGCGTGCGCTTTACCGTCGTCCGAAAATTCTGCTGCTCGATGAAGCAACGAGCCATCTCGACGTAAAAAACGAGCGCGCCGTGAACGCGGCCATGCGCAAGCTGAATATCACGCGGATCATTGTTGCGCACCGTCCCGAAACCATCGCGTCGGCGGATCGTGTCATCGAGCTTGGGCGCGTGCGCGAAACGGCATGAAGAGAATTCGTTTGCTGCGCTCGCCTGTCGGTCGTCTTGCCTTCACGCTTACCGGTATCGCGCTCGCGGCGCTGCTGCTTGCCGTGCCGGTAACGCAGGCGCAAATCGATCCCTTTCGGACGCGTGCCGGGCTCGAAGACGTGTCGCCTGATTTAAACCGGATGGCGCGCGATGCCGAAGCCTGTAATCCGACAAGCCTGCAAATGCCCGTTTCCATATACGACGCGGTTAGCCGCGCCCTGTGCAGTGATCCGACTGTGCGTGAAAGTTGGGCCAATATGCTTTTGAACGCGGCTCAGGTCGGCGTCGCAAAAACTGCATGGTTGCCGACGCTTGACGCAGACGGAACCCGCTCGCGCACGACCGAGACGCAAACCATATCGGGTCCAACATTTCCCAACGAAATCGGTCGCACGTCGGATCGCTACGCTGAATTAAAGCTGTCATGGGTACTGTTCGACTTCGGAAGGCGCGATGCGAATCTGGCCTACTACAAGGGACTGTTGGAGCTTTCGAAGGCCGCGCATACGGATACACTACAGACCGTGTTCGAACAGGCTGCGGGAGCCTTCTATGCGGTCTGGACGGCACAAAGCACGCTCGATGCGGCGATCAAGGCCGAAGCCAACGCGCGGCGAAGCTATGAGATTGCGCAGCACAAACACCTTGCCGGTGCGGGCACGCTCAACGATGAATTGCAGGCAAAAGCTGCGTGGCAGGAAGCGATTTACACACGCGTGAATGCAACCGGTACGCTGAAAACCGCGCAAGGCACCCTTTGCCTGCGGATGGGAATTCCGGTCGAAACTCCAATCAAGATCGACGTTGACGCAGGCGCACAACCAGACGTGAATTTCACGTCTTCAATTTCCGATCTGCTCGCGCTCGCGGAAGCGGTTAATCCAAAGCTGCGCGAAGCGCAAGCGCAAATCGAAGCCGACGAAGCGAACGCAAAACTTGCACTGCGGCAGGAAATGCCTACGATTTCCCTGTCCGGCTCGCTGAGCAATGATAAATCACTCGGTGCATTTCCGCGCGACACGCGCACCTACAGCAAATACGTCGGAATTCAAATCAGCATCCCGATTTTTGCTGGCTTCGGCGACGAGTACCATCGGCAGGCGTCGGAAGCGCAGGTGAATATCGACCGCGCGAACCTGCACAAAACCGAACTGGAAGTTGCATCGGCGGTGTGGCGGAATTATCAGGACGTGACAACGAAAACGGCAAACGTACAGGTGGCGGCATCCACTGAGGAAAGCGCACAGGAAGCATACGATGTTGCCAGCAAACGCTATAGCGCAGGCGTCGGGCCGCTGCTCGACGTCCTGAATGCACAGAACACGCTCGCGACGGCGCAACGTCAGGTTGTCCAGTCGCAGGCCGACTGGCGCGTTTCGAGGCTCGTGCTCGCGTTTTCGATTGGCACGCTCGACGGTAAGCGTTGGACGCAGCACGCCGAAGCGCCTTAACCGTGCGAATGGCTGCGTGGTGCCGCTGGTTCGTGCGTCCGAAGGCAACTCTGCGTATTCCGGTGAACGTGACCGCCGATTCTGAACGAACGTGACTGATTTCCCGGGCTTTCCGGAATCCGCGGTCACGTTGGGCCGGAATACCCAATATTCCAGTGCGGGTGAGTGTTGACGAACTGAAGATCGAAGACGGGAAGGTTGAGTGGGTACCGGTGGATGCAATGCCTTTACGCATCTGCGGGAAGAGCTGAGTGGTCTGCCGGGCGCGACGCCGCGGGCTTGAGCACTGCTCGATCCGCTATTTTGGCGACCGACGCACAACATAAAGCCGTGAACGAGCATCGAGCTGCGGCCGGTTTGCCGGCGCTGGAAGATCCAGAGGTGGTGTTTATCGGCAAGCACATCTACGACAGCGGATCGCGCGGGACGGGTACACCGCCGACGATGTCGTCACGCAGATCGCGAGCGTGATGGCGGCTGATGCCGTGGTCGCGCCGAGTGCGAAAATGACCGCCTTGGAGCGTGCAACACACCGCGCAGACGGCTACGGAAACATGGTGCGCGATCGTGCTGTACTCGAGCTGACGCAGCGCAAACCTCGCGCCGAACTATATTCGGTCATCCCGAAGGGCGACACGAACAAGCCGCGCGGGCGCTGAAAAAAAGAAAAGGCCGCTCGAAAGCGGCCTTGAATGCTTGTGAGGCGCTCGCCCGGGTAACTTACAACGTCCGGCGCACCAGCACTCCACAAGCAGATAATACACCGTTACTAACGTTTTGTGCAGTGCTCAGCCGGACGCCGCATCTACCTAGTCCACGATGGCTCCGGGCGCCGCGCACTGTGGTGCGTCCCCCATTTGTCCTGCCGCCGCATCACACACCGCCGATGCGGCCGCCGTCCGGCGCCTGACGCTGCCGCGTACGTACACCTTCGGTACGGCAGTCGTCGAGCGCGCCTAGCGGCGCTGTCACAGAGCGGCGCATTCCTCACCCCTCCTCGACGGTTCTTCTTCTCTACGACGCCAACGCCTCGCTAATCGCGTCGCACAGTTCCTTCGGCGCGAACTTCGCCACATACCCATTCGCGCCCGCATTGCGCACGTGCGCTTCGTTGGCGGAACCCGTCAGCGACGAGTGGATGATGACGGGAATATGCTTGAGCCGCTCGTCGGCTTTGATTCGACGCGTGAGCATGAACCCGTCCATCTCCGGCATTTCCAAATCCGTGATGACGAGCGAAATCTTGTCGCGCGCCTGCACGTTCTCCTTTTCGGCTTCGTCCGCGCAGCGCAGCAGTATCTGCCATGCTTCCTCGCCCGTATTGGCGATTACGTGCGGCGCACCAATGGCGGTCAGCGCCTGGTCGAGCAATGTGCGCGCAAACGCCGAATCGTCGGCCGCCAAAATCTTCCCGCCGCCGGCCGCGAAATTCACCTCGGCGCTCAATTCGGCTTTGTTCACGTCCCGATGTTGTTCGGGGAATACGTCGCGCATGACTTGTTCGACGTCGAGCACCTGAGCCAAACGAAGCTCGCCCGATTCGCCGTTGAAGCGCGCGATGCTCGTGATATAGCCCGTGCCGCCCGCACATTCGGCCGGATGCACTTGGCTCCATTCGAGCCGAACGATGTCGTCGACGTCTTCGACGGCGAATGCCTGCGTCGTCCGCGCGAACTCTGTGATCAATAGGATGTTCGGCTCGCGCGCCGGCGTATTGCCCGTCAGGCGGCACAGGTCGATCACCGGAATAATCTGGCCGCGAATATCGATCGCGCCCGTCACCGCTTCGGGCGCGCCGGCGATCGGCGTGACCTCTCGGTTCGTGATGATCTCGCGAACCTTGAATACGTTGATGCCGTACAACCCCGGGACAGTGCCCGGCCGTGCGGTGCCCAGACGGAACAGCAGAAGTTCGAACTTGTTCTTGCTCGTGAGCTGAGTGCGCTCATCGTGCATGATGTCGTGGCTAGACATACGTGCCCTCAAAATAAAATCCGACCGGCCATCCCGCACCCGCGTCGCGCGTGCGATGCGCCATCAATCTGGTTGTCGGCGGCGCACAGCGAAAGCTAAGGGCTCGTTACATTTTTCCCCGAGATTAGGAAACAGGGCCGTATCCAGCGATGGGTGTGGGCAAGTACGCCAGGCGGGCAATCAAGGAGGAAGCGGCGCGACCGCATGCACGTCGGCCCGGTTCTTGCGAATGAGCTTGGGCCAATGCAACGACCGTGGGGGGCGAACATGAACCGCAGCACCAACGATCCGCAACAAATGGCCGATCAGCCGAAGCCGGCCCATCACAGCGACGATGCGCGAAGCCGCATGCCGGAGCGCGACGACAAATCGCGGCGGCAGTCGCCGGCCGATAAGCCCGGCCAGCGGCCCGGCGAGGGCGAGCCCAGCGTCGGCTAACGCGCGAGCGCGACAGAGGACGTCAAAGGGGCGACGCACGGGTGCAAGCTAGTGCGAGTTCGAGCGAAGTCGAGCGAAGTCGAGCGAGTTCGCACCCGTGTGTCAGCAGCGCAAGCCGCTGCGAACTGCGCGGCATTGCTGCAATGCATTGCAGCGCCGAATTACTTCGCTGCGTCGGCCTCGCATTTCTTCACGAACGATGTCTTCGCTGCACCCGCCAGCGGCTTGCCGTTCGAGCCGACGGCCTTGGTTTCGCACGTGGATTTGGCCGATTTCATCGCATCGGCCTGACATTTCTTCATGAACGACGTCTTAGCCGCCCCAGCGAGCGGCTTGCCGTTCTTGCCGACCGCTTTGGCGTCGCAGCTCGTCCCGGACGCAGCCGCCGTCGCTGTGGTCGCCGAAGCTTGGGCGTGTGCCATGCCCACTGCAAACATGCCTGCAATCGCGGCCAAGACAAATTTGTTCAACATGACCATCCCTCCTGAAGTGGCGTGAAGCGGAACGCTTCTCTTCGTTAACGGTGCCCGAACGCGATGGTTGACGCGCCATCGGTAAGATTCGCGCAATAGCACGCGAATCGATGCCCACTGCTTTACGCATCGCAAACGCTCTTGATACCCCGTGGTACGGATCGCCCGATTCATATTCCTCATACTAGGCAGACAGCCTACTGAAAGGCCACGTTCATCACAGCTTCGCATTCCTCGTCGACAGTCGACCCTTCGCAGTCGAGTTTTTCCCTTTCTGGGTTCGGTCCGACAACAACGAGGTGGAAGCATGGGAATGCATAGGCGGTGGTCGTATCTGGGCGCGGCGGCAGCAAGCGCCGTTATCGCGATGGCCGGGGTGTCCGGCGCGGCGCAAGCGCAGGGTCACGAACACGAGCACGAACACGAACATGGTCACGACCATGACCACGACCACGACCACGATGGCAAGGACATCCGGCATGTGCTGCTGATCAGCGTCGATGGTCTGCACGAGCAGGATCTCGCGCGCTGCATCGGCGCCAATAGCTGTCCCAACTTGGCGGTCCTCGCGAAATCCGGCATCACCTATACCCAGGCGCACACGCCCGGCCTATCCGATTCCTTTCCGGGTCTCGCCGCGTTGTTGACGGGTGGATCGCCGAAGACGGCCGGTTTGTTTTACGACGTCTCCTATGACCGTACGCTCTACGCGCCGTCGGACACGAACTGCACGGGCAAGCAAGGCTGGAACGTCGTCTTGGATGAAACGACGGGCATCGATGCCGAAAACGGCGGCGCGTTGGTGCATTTGAACGGCGGCGGCGCGTTCAACCCGCAAGCGATTCCGCACGCACTGGTGGGCGGCGTTTGCAAGAGTGTGTATCCGCACAACTACATCAAAACGAACACGCTGTTCGAGGTGGTCAAGGCGCACTTGCCGGGCGCCCGCACCGCATGGGCGGACAAGCACGCGTGGGGCTACGACTGGGTGAACGGCCCGTCGGGACGCGGTGTGGACGATCTCACGCGCACGGAAATCAATTCGATCGATCCGGCGACGAACACCGATTACACGGACGTCTATACGCATACCGAGAAGTTCGACGATCTTCACGTGCAGGCGATCCTCAACGAGATCGACGGCAAGGATTCGACGGGCACGACCAGCGCTTCGGTGCCGGCGGTATTCGGCGCGGATTTCCAAACGCTGAGCGTTGCCGAGAAGGCGCCCGTTGCGAAGGGCGGCGGCTATCTCGACGCCGATTTCACGCCGGGGCCGCAAGTCTCGAATGCGATCGCGTATGCCGATGCCTCGATCGGCCGCATGGTGACCGAACTGAAGCAGCGCGACCTCTATCGCAAGACGGCCATCATCGTCACGGCGAAGCACGGCAATTCGCCGACGGATCATTCGAAGCTCGTGAAGAACGGCGATACGTTGACGAAGCTGCTCGAGACGAATAACTATCTCGATCCGAACGGCAACTTCGGCCAGAACAGCACGGCCTCGGGCAACTTGAACGACGGCACAGGGCTTGTCGGTACGGGCATGGTACAAACCGACGACGTCGGGTTGGTCTGGCTGCGCGATCCGTCGCAGTTGTCGCAAGTGGTCGCGACGCTGAAGGCCAATCTCGGTTGCAACGCGCCGGGCATCTGCGCCGACGGCCCGCAAGCGTACGTGCTCTATGGTACCCGCCTCGCTCGCGAGTTCGGCGATCCGGCGCTCGGCCGCACGCCCGATATCATCGTCCAGCCGAACCCGGGCGTGATCTACACGTCGAGCACGAAGAAGGACGCGGAGCACGGCGGCAACGCGCCCGACGATAGCCACCTCGGCCTACTGGTGTCGTTGCCTGGGATCGAGCACGCGCGCACGATCTCGGCGCCGGTTCAGACGAAGCAAGTGGCGCCGACGATCTTGCGTTTGCTCGATCTGAAGCCCGAGTGGCTGCATGCCGTGCAGGTTGAAGGCACGAGCGTCCTGCCGGGTATCGGCGAAGATCGGTAAGCGCTAGCCGGTAGCCGGAGCTCAGTCCTGTCCGTTCGTGTCGCGCGCCTCGACGAGGCGTTCGACACGGCGGTCGGGGATGAGCCAGAGCAATGCCGTCCCGGCGAAAAAAGCGAGACCGATGCCCGGGTAGCCTGCCCACGCAGCCGCGATGCCGAGCAGATATAAGATCGGCGAGGCTTTGGTCTTCGTGCCTTTGCCGATCGCCCGCGCCAATAGGCTGTCGGGGCCGTGATGACGCACGAGCCCCGTCTCCAGGAGCGCCCATGCCAGTGCACAAGCGAGCAAGTTGACGCCGTACAGCATGGTCGGCCAGCGCGCGAAGTGGTTCTCGCCCATCCATCCCGTGCTGAACGGCAATAGCGACAACCAAAACAACAAATGCAGATTCCACCAGAGGATCGCGCCGTTCACGCGCCGCGTGGCTTGCAGCATATGGTGGTGATTGTTCCAGTAGATGCCGACATAGATGAAGCTAAGGATGTAGCTCATCGCGATCGGCCATAGCTGTAGCAGCGCGTCCAGGCTTTCACCGTGGGGCACCTTCAGTTCGAGCACCATGATCGTGATGATGACGGCCATGACGCCGTCGCTGAATGCTTCCAGTCGATTCTTTTCCATCGTGCTTTTATCGGGGTAGGGGCGAGCTCGCACATTCTCGCGCCGATCGGCGGTCCGGGCAAAGGCTCGATCTAGGCTAGCCGAATGATAGAGTGCTCGTTTTGCCCTCGAGCGCCCGCCCGCGTGGGCCCGTGTTCGGATGACCACTTGAGCGAGCGGGAACGGATCGCCATGCCGCAACCGCTGTCTCTCGCCACGCATCTACGCCAAGCCTTCCGCGCGCTCGCCGGATGGGGCCCGGGCCTACTCGTCATGTTGGCCGATTGCGATGCCGGCAATGTCGTCGCCGCCGCGCAAAGCGGTGCGCAATGGGGCATTCGGCTGCTGCCGTTGCTACTCGCGTTAGCCGTTCCGCTCTATATGGTGCAGACGCTGTGTGTCCGGCTCGGGATCGAGAGCGGCCGCGGATACGGGGCGCTCGTGCGCGAGCGGTTCGGCCGGACATGGGCAGGGATCGCGGCCGCGGCGCTCGTCGTGGCGGTGATGAGTTCGCTCGTCACCGAATTGACGGGCATTGCCGGCATCGGCGAAATGTACGGGGTGCCGCGGGCCGTTTCGCTGTTGTTGGCTGCCGCCCTGCTGCTCGCCGTCGTATTGACCCGCTCGCATCGACGCGTCGATCGCGTGGCGATGTTCATCGGGTTGTTCGAGTTAGCCTTTTTCGTTGTCGCCTGGCATGCGCGTCCCGATTGGCCGATGCTCGCACGACAGTTGGGCGATGTGCCTTGGCGGCAGACGCAATTTATCTATCTCGCGGCCGCTTTGATCGGCGCGACGTTCAATCCCTGGATGATCTTTTATCAACAGGCCGCGATCGTGGACGAGCGCAAGTCGTCGTCCGACTATCGGTCCGCGCGCATCGAAACGGCTGTCGGCGCCGTCTTGACGCAGGCGCTGACCGGCGCAGTCCTCGTTGCCGCGGCGGCAACCCTGTCGTCGCGAGGTGGCGCGTTAGGACTACAAAGCGTCGGCGAAATCGCGCTGGCGTTTTTCGGTGTGGCAGGCGAGGGGGCGGGCCGGCTGATTTTCAGTGTGGGCGTGCTCGGGGCATCGCTCGTTGCCGCGATCGTCTGCTCGCTCGCACTCGCGTGGGGCTTGAGCGAAGTGGCCGGCCATCCGGGCTCGCTCGACGCGCGGCCCACGCGTGCGCGTGGGTTTTACGGCGTCTATGCGGCGGCCGTTGCCGTCAGCGCCGGCGTCGTTGGGATCGAGCCCGATCTCGTCTCCGTCAATGTCGCTGCGCAGGTCGTCAATGCGCTGCTGCTGCCGTTCGTGGTTGGCCCGTTGATCGTGCTGGCCATCGTGGCGCTCCCGCCAGCGCGCCGCCTGCGCGGCCCCTATCGATGGATCGTTTGCTTGTGCGCTGCAGCCGTCTGTACCGCCGGCATCGCGGGGGCCGCCGCCGAGTGGCTTCCCTAGTCTCCGGCGACCCCGGCCCACGGCGAGGGTCCGTCGCTAAATAAAAAAGTACTTAAAACACTAACGAACGGTCGCCGTGCTGCCGATAAGAAGTCCGTACCGCACATGTTTTCGATGTGCGCAGATGGACTTCTTACCTTCGATCTATGAATGCACTTTCTCAGGTATCTGTGGCCCGCAAGCTGCAGATGGTGCTGGCCGTCGCCTTGGCCAGTTTGTTGCTGGTCGGCGCGTTCGGCGCTATTCAAATCGCGCGCATTGCGTCGCAAAGCGGGGCGATCAGCGGCCGATGGATGCCCACCGCTATGCAGGCGCAGCGGATCGCGCAGCTCGCCGCCACCGTTCGCAACGAAGAATTCGCCTACATCCTCGTGCGTTGGGATCAGCGCGATCAAGTTGCGCCCGGTTTGAAGCACAGCATCGATGCGATGTCCTCCGAATTGAAAGCGTTCGGCGAACGCGAACTCGGGCAGGCCGAGCGCGGTACTTACGAGCAGGCCAGCGCGGAGTGGCACAACTACTTGGCGCTCGATGCGAGCCTACAGGACGAAGTCGATAACGCTTCGCCCAATGCCGCGCGCGCCATCATCATGCAAGACAGCGCGAAGAGCTTCGCGCGTTTGACGGCCGATTTGTCCTCGTTGGCAAGCGGCAGTCAAGCGCAGGCGACGGGTGCGGGCGACGAAGCCACCAGCGCCGCACATCGATCGCTGACGCTCATCGCGATCGCGGTGGTGGTGGCGGCGGGGATCGCCGCAGCGTTGATGATGCTCGTCGCAAGAGCGATCAGCGTGCCGCTGAATGCGGCCGTGCAATTCGCGCAGACTGTTGCGCGAGGCGATCTCACGGTGAACATTCGCGCGCAAGGCAACGACGAAGTCGCCCGCGTCATTCGTTCGCTGTCCGAAATGTCGGAACGCTTGCGCAAACTGATCGCCGAAGTGCGAGACGGGGTGGAATCGGTCAACACCGCGTCGAACGAGATCGCTGCCGGCAATCTCGACTTGAGCGCGCGTACCGAGAAAGTGGCGTTCAGCGTGCAGCAAACGGCGACCTACATGGATCAGCTCGGCAACTCGGCCACGCAATCGACGGAGACCGCGCTGCAAGTCAATCAGCTGTCGCGGCAAGCGTTCGACGCGGCCGAGCGCGGCGGCGACATCGTCTCGCGCGTGGTGACGAGCATGAGCGAGATCACGACCTCGTCGAGCAAGATCAACGACATCATCGGTGTGATCGACGGTATCGCTTTCCAAACCAACATCCTCGCGTTGAACGCGGCGGTGGAAGCCGCCCGGGCCGGCGAGCAAGGTAGGGGATTCGCGGTCGTCGCGAGCGAAGTGCGTGGGCTGGCGCAACGTTCGGCCGCCGCGGCGAAGGAGATCAAGGAGTTGATCGAATCGTCGGTGGGGAGTGTCGACGCGGGCGGGCGACTCGTGGGCGAAGCAGGCGGCGCCATGAGCGACATCATCGAAGCGGTGCGTCACGTCAGTGCGTTGATCGGCGAGATCGCCGATGCTTCGCAAGCTCAGCAGCGCGATCTCGTCCAAGTGCGCGAGGCCGTGGTGCATATCGACGAGACGACGCAGCAAAACGCCGCGCTCGTCGAAGAATCGGCGTCTGCTGCGTCGTCCTTGCGAGACCAAGCCGATCGCCTCGCAGCATTGGTATCGGTATTTAGGGTGAACGCATGATGACGCTGCTTAGGAAGTTCAGCGCGTGCGTGGCCGCGCTGTGCGTGTCGGTCGCTGCCGGCCCGCTCGCCCACGCGCAGACGAACGCGCCCGACAAGCCGAGAATCGGCATTGCAATGGCCGAATTCGACGACAACTTCCCGACGCTGCTGCGCGAAGCAATGTCGAAGGAAGCCCGCAAGCAAGGGTGGAAGCCCGTATTCGCCGACGGGCATTCCGACATGCAGCGGCAGAACGCGGAGGTTGCGTCGATGATCGCGAACGATCACCTCGATGCCATCGTGATTCTGCCCGTGGATGCGACGGCCACTTCGGCGATGACGAAGACCGTTCGCGATGCGGGCGTGCCGCTCGTCTATGTCAACCGCAAGCCGACCGAACCGATGGGTGACAGTACGGCGTATGTCGGTTCGCAGGATGAAATCGCGGGTCGCATGCAGGCCGATTATGTGGCGCAGCAGCTCGGCGGGAAAGGCGATGTCGCGCTGTTGGTCGGGCAACTGAGCACCGATGCGGCTGTCGCGCGCACGCGCGGATTCAAGGCTGTCCTCGCGCACTATCCGGGCATGCATCTGGTGGCGGAGCAGGTGGACGACTGGTCGCGCGAGAAGGCCATGACGACGATGGCGGGTTGGCTTGCGCAAGGCAAGAAGCTCGACGCGATCGTGGCGAACAACGACGAGATGGCGATCGGCGCCGTCATCGCGTTGCAAAAGGCCGGACGCGCACCCGGTAGCGTGTTCATCATGGGCATCGATGCCACGCCCGACGCACTCGCTCAGATGGACCGCGGTGCGATGAAAGCAACGGTCTACCAGGACGCGAAGGGACAGGGGATCGCCGCTGTCGATCTGGCGATCGGTATGAAGAAGGGTCAACCGAATCCGCCAAGCACGGTCGACGTTCCGTTCAAGCTGATCACGCCGCAGAACTACAAAGATCTCATGGCGTATTGAGGCGGGGCGAGGCGGGGCGCGGTGCCGGTGCGGCTTACCGGCGATCGGCATCCAATTTGCTGTAGGTGCGGCTGAACGAGGGGCCCGTTTATCGCTGTCGCGGCAAGCGGGCCTCCAGTCCGTCCGCCGTGGGCGGACGGTCATGGTTCGTCAACGAGGAGGGCAGCATGCATCGCACAAGCAAAATCGGTTCGCTTCTTTTCACGGCCGTCTTCAGCCTGGGTGTCGCGGCGCCGGTTGCGTACGCCCAAGATGGGGCCTCGATGCCCAACCCGAGCAGCCGCGCCGAGGCGCAATCGGCGCCGGCCGGTAGCCAGGGGACGACCGGCGATTCCACGGCGGGCTTCAAGGCCGCCGACGAACGCATGATGAAGGCCATGCAAGGCGCGGCCTATACGGGCAACGCCGACGAGGATTTCGTGGCGCACATGATTCCTCATCATCAAGGCGCGGTCGATATGGCGGAAGTCGAAGCCAAGTACGGCAAGGATCCGCAGCTCAAGCGCTTGGCCGCGCACATCATTGCCAGCCAGCGCAAGGAGATCGAATTCATGAAAGGCTGGCAAAAGAAGCACGGCAATCGCTGAGTGCCCGTGCCGGCGCGGTGCATCCCCGGCGGGCGCCGCGCATTGTCATGCCGCTACGCGTATCAAATCCCGCCGCTTTTCCCCTGCCTACGATCGGGCGCCGTTCCAATTCGCCGGCCTTCACCGGAAGCCGTAACGATCCCTAGCTATCCCTAGCTATCCCTAGCTATCCCTAGCTATCCCTAGCTATCCCTAGCTATCCCATTACGCGCCAGCAACCTGTCAGACTCGACGGGTTCGCCTCGTTGTTCCTCTTTGTTAAATTAGCCTAAACAAGCTAAACATCGCCCGATCGGAAAGCGGACTTCCCGCGTTCGCGGTCTGGCGTTCGCTCGCATTCGAGGCAGTGCTGCACACCGCTGCTTCACCGACATGTTGGCGCTCGTGCCGGCATCCCGCAGGAGGTTTCCTGCATTTCTTTAAGTTAGGAGTCCGAAATGGAAGACGTCTCGAGCTATTTCGAAGCACCTGAAACGGCACTCATGCCCGTCAAGATGGGCGGCTGGTAACCGCTCGCTTAGGCATAGAAAAAGAAGGGGGAGTTCCCCCTTCGACTCGGAGAAACGCATGAAGCTGCTGCCAGGCAAGTCGCTCGTCAAATTCGATCGTCAATTTCCGATCTACAACTTCTTCTTTCCCAGCCAAGGGAAGGAACGCGCTCGGGCCACGGTGCAGCAAGTGTGGAGCGAAGCGGCGCCGCATGTGAGGTCGCGCGCGTTGTACTTCCACATCCCGTTTTGCGACACGATCTGCAATTTCTGTCCGTTTACGCGCGGACGCTATTCGAGCCGGGCCGTCATCGACGAATACGTTGCTACGCTGCTAGCGGAAATCCGTCTAAAGGCGGATCTCATCGACTTGAAGCAAGTGCCGATCTCCGCGATCTTTTTCGGCGGCGGTACGCCGAGCCTGCTCGATCCCGAGCAGATCGCGCAAATCGGCGAGACGATTCGGTCGACGTTCGATCTGTCGGGCCTACGCGAATTCTCGTTCGAAGTCGAAGTGAAAAGCCTGACGCCCGAGCGCGCGCATGCGATGCGCGAAATCGGGGTGACACATCCTCGGTTCGGCCTCCAAACCTTCTCGCCGAAGTGGCGTGATCTATTCGATCTGACCGCCTCGCTCGAGCAAATTCACGATGCGGCCGCGTTGCTGAAGCGGCACTTTCCGTATCAGACGTTCGACATTTTGTACGGGATGAGCGGTCAGGACGAAGAGGAGTTGATGGCGGACCTGCAAGCGGCCGTCGCGCTCGGGACGTCGAACATCGACATCTACCCGATCGACAACATCGTCACGCAAGTCGGCCTGCATGCAAAGCTGGCGAAGGCCGGCGCCGTCCCGACCTCGGCGATGCGCAAGTTCGGCATGAATGTGCTCGTCGATCAAACGATGCGTCATGCCGGTTTCATGCCGCACAACGGGCACGGATACTATCGCACGGCACCCGAGGCGCCCAGCGCGGCGGTCGTCGGCGACGCTTATTCGTTCGCCTACCACGAGCACGTGTACGGCTATCACGATCATGACTTGATGGGCTTCGGCGTCAACGCGATCAGTTCCACGATCGGGCACGTCATGACGCAGACCCATAGCAAGAAGGTCTATCAAGAGGCCGTCTCGCAAGGTCGCATTCCGTGCGCGATCAGCATGCACGACCCTGCGCTCGACTATGCGCGCCCGATCGTGCTGCGCTTGCCCTATCACGGGCGGATCGATACGCGGCAAGTGCGATGGGAGGCCGTCCATCCCGAGGTATTGAACAAGCTCGAACACTTGAAGCAAGAGGGGCTCATCGAGGAAGACACGGGCTCGCGCTCGCTTTCGCTCACGAAACTCGGTTGGTATTGGTACGTCAATGTCATGTACTACTTGATGCCGCACGCCGATCAATTGCTGATGAACGCCATGGTGATCGACAAACTGAAAGACCCGGGGCGCGAATTCTCGAAGCGCGAGTTGTTGTTTCCGATCCTGCCCGTGGCAGCGGCCTGAGGGGATGCGATGCTAGCCATGCTGCGCAAGGAGCGCCGCCTTTCGATGTTGTTGACGGGCAATGTCCTATCGCAGATCGGCGACGGCGTGCATGAGTTCGTCTTTATCATTACCGTGCTGCATGTCACGCACGCCAATGTCTTGCTGTCCGGGGCGATCTATTTCTTTCGCTTCATTCCGTACGTGATACTCGGGCCGCTCGGCGGTGCGTTGTCCGATCGCTGGCCGCGTCGATCGCTCATGATCGGAGCGGATTTGGCGCGCATGGCCATCACCGTTGCGTTCTGCCTGCTGCTGTCGAACGGACAGGTCGGTGTCACGGCGCTTGCGCTCGTCGGGATGGCGATGACCGCGTTTCGCACCGTGTTCCAGCCCGCGTTTCAAGCCACGATTCCGGGGCTCGTCCGCGCCGAGCATTTGCCGGCCGCCAACGGCGCCACGCAAATGGCCGCGGAATTGGGCGGGCTCATCGGTCCCGCGCTCGGCGGCACCTTGCTTTATCTCGTGAGCGGTCCGGGCTATGTCCTGGCGATCGACGCCGCGACGTATCTGGTCTCGGCGCTGTGTATCCGACGGGCGATTGCAGCGCCGACACCGCGCACGCCGGTTCCGTCGGGATCGACCGAGGAATCGGTGACGCTGCGCGGGCTTTACTGCGAATTCGGTGCGAACGTGAAAGCCGCGTTCGTCAGGCGGGATCTGTTCGTGAGCATCGGCTACTCGGCGCTGTGTATTTTGTTCGTCGGTGCGGCACTGCGCGTGTTGATTCCGACGATGCTCAAAGGCGAGGGCTTCGCGGACAGCGTCATCGGTTATGCAATGAGCTTCCTTGCGTTGGGCGCAGTTATCGGCGCGCTGTTGTGCGGCAGCCTCTCGCGCGATTTCAGCACGTCGAGCCTGATGACCTACTGGCGCTGGTATGGCTTCACGCTCGCGCTGTTGCCGTTGTGCGCAGTGACCGTGCCGGCGACGCTGATAGGGTGTCTCATGTTGGGCGGGATCGGGGCGTTCGTGGACGTCGTATTGCCGACCAACATCCAACGCTTGTCGACGGAGGCGAACGTCGGCAAGAATTTCAGCCTGTTTTCCACGCTGGCGAATACGAGCGAGGCGATGTCCGGTGCGTTTGCCGGTGCGGTGAGCCTCGTCGCGCCGGTCGCGATCGGTATTTCGGTAATCGGCGCGGCGGTGGTGGCCGTCGGCTATGTGGGCGCCGCAAGATCGACGGTGCGCCATGGCTGAATCCGTTCATCTGGCATTCGGGCGCCACGTGCTGGTCGATATCGCCGATACGAGCGCGGCCGTGCTCAACGACGGCGACGCGCTTGCACGCGCGCTCACCGAAGCGGCGACCGCGGAAGGGACGACCGTCCTCGGCACGATACGCCATGCATTCGAGCCGACGGGCGTGACGGTTTTACTGTTGCTCGCCGAATCGCACGTTTCGCTGCATACCTATCCCGAGGAAGGCCGGGCATTCTTCGACGCATTCACCTGTGGCGTGCGGTGCGAGCCGATCAATATCTTTAGGCGGTTCGTCGACGTTCAACCGGTGGGCAGCTATCGGATCATTCGCTGCGAACGCGGGGAAACCCCAAAGCGGTTGTCGCGCTCGTCCAATGACGACGAAGCTGGGCGTTGACCTTGGATATTGATTGGGGCCGCGTAAAAGGGCGCACTATCCGCGCGACATCGGAGCGCGGCCAGCGACGCGTTGCGCGAAGCGCTCGAAGAGGCGATTCGCTAGAAGCATAATGAACGCGGCCGTCGAAGCGGCGCGCGCGGGCGAGCAAGGGCGCGGTTTCGCGGTCGTGGCCGGCGAGGTGCGCTCGCTGGCGCAGCGCAGCGCCGTCTCCGCCAAGGAGATCAAGACGCTGATCGAGGCGTCGACGGCCAGTGTCGACACAGGGGCCGAATTGGCGGAGCGCGCGGGCTCGACCATGACCGAGGTGGTGCATGCCGTCCGGCGCGTGACCGGCATCATGGGCGAGATCTCGGCTGCGTCGGGCGAGCAGAGCAAAGGTATCGAGCAAGTCAGCATCGCCGTGTCGCAAATGGACCGCACGGTTCAGCAAAACGCGGCGCTCGTCGAAGAGGCGGCCGCGGCCGCCAGCTCGATGTCCGAGCATGCGGGGCAATTGAAGTCGGCCGTTGCGGTGTTTCAGGTCTAGGTTGGCCTCGATCGCTCGTCACCGCTTGTCACCGCTCATTGCGGTCCTTAAACTCGCGTGATTCCAACGCGTCGCCCGAACGAGGCGGCGCCCCCCCCATACGCGAGAAGGAGCCCAACCCGCATGGCCGAATCCTATTTTCCGCGCTGGCGCCTTGCGCCTCGCGCCGCCGAGGGACGCGTCGTCGCGCCCGACGAGCGTTTGCCGTGGCCGCAGACGGTTGCCATGGGTCTGCAACACGTCGTCGCCATGTTCGGCTCGACCGTGCTCGCGCCGCTGCTCATGGGCTTCGATCCGAATCTATGCATCTTCATGTCGGGCATCGGCACGCTGCTGTTCTTCGTGCTCGTGGGCGGACGCGTGCCGAGCTATCTCGGCTCGAGCTTCTCGTTCATCGGCCTCGTCATCGCCGTGACGGCCTACGCCGGGCACGGCCCTAACCCCAACCTACCGGTGGCGCTGGGCGGCATCATTGCCTGCGGGGTCGTGTATGCCGTCATCGGCCTGATCGTCGGCGCCGTCGGCACCAAGTGGATCGAGACGCTGATGCCCCCAGCCGTCACCGGTTCGATCGTCGCGGTGATCGGGTTGAATCTCGCGCCGATCGCCGTCAAGAGCGTCAGCGGATCGACGTTCGATTCGTGGATGGCGATCGCGACCGTGCTCAGCGTCGGCATCGTCGCCGTGTTCACGCGCGGGATGGTGCAGCGTCTGCTGATTCTGATCGGGCTCGTGATCGCCTATGCGATCTATGCCGTCTTGACGAACGGCCTCGGCCTCGGCAAGCCGATCGATTTTTCGATCGTCGCGCATGCCGCCTGGTTCGGCCTGCCGCACTTCTCGGCGCCCGTGTTCGATCCGCATGCGATGTTGCTGCTCGCGCCCGTTTCCGTCATTCTCGTCGCGGAAAACCTCGGGCACATCAAGGCAGTGAGCGCCATGACGGGCCAAAACCTCGATCGCTACATCGGCCGGGCATTCGTCGGCGATGGGCTCGCCACCATCGTGTCGGGTTTCGCGGGCGGCACGGGCGTGACGACATACGCGGAAAACATCGGCGTGATGGCCGTGACGAAGATCTATTCGACGATCGTCTTCGTCGTCGCCGCTCTCATCGCGATCATCCTGGGTTTTTCACCCAAGTTCGGCGCGTTGATCGAAACCATCCCGGGCCCGGTGCTCGGCGGCGTGTCCATCGTCGTGTTCGGTCTTATCGCCGTCACGGGCGCACGGATTTGGGTCGTCAACAAGGTGGATTTCTCCGATAACCGCAACCTCATCGTCGCGGCGGTCACGCTCGTGATCGGCGCCGGCAATTTCTCATTGCAAGTCGGCGGCTTTGCCCTCGGCGGCATCGGTACCGCTACGTTCGGCGCGATCTTGCTTTACGCACTACTGCGGCGCGAATCGGCGCGCGGCCCCGTGCTCTGATCGAACCGCGTGCGTGGGCTTGCACCGCGCTGGTGCGAGCGGCGCGTTCAGGCACCGCGAAACGACACGCGGGCCCCCGCTCGTCCGCGCGGTCCGCGCACGGCTCGCTCAGCGCTCAGCGCTCAGTGCTTGGCACGGCATCGCGCGCGCCCAGCCTGGGCGCCGATGTTGGGCCCCGCGCATAAAGATTGCTTTCACCACGGCTCCTACTACATTAAGAAGAACCGAGGGAGCCCGTCGATGACGTTTTTCGCCTTTCGCTTTCAAAGCCGCATGCGCCGCCAGCCGGCGCGCAGCGTTCGAGATGTTCACGCTTGCCGTGCCGGGAGGTCGCCATGGTGACACCCGTGCGCGAGGATGCCGCTCGGGCATCGGCGCCCGAATCCGACGCGATGCCTAGCCCGCAGCGCCATGTGATGCGCCATCGCGATTTCACGCTCACGAGTGTGTTCCAGCCGATCTTCAGCTTGTCGCACATGCGGGCCGTGGGCTACGAGGGTTTGCTGCGCGCGCACGACATCTTCGATCGTCCCGTTCCGCCGCTAGACGTATTCGGCGAGGCGGCGCGTCACGGCGAGCTGCACTACGTCGACCGTCTCGCGCAGTCCCTCCATTTGGAAAATTTCAAGGCGCTGCGGGCCGAGCGCGAATGGCTGTTTCTCAATATCCATGCCGGTGCGCTGGCCGACTCGTACCATGCCGCCGCATTCCGGGCGCATCTCGATCGCCTCGAGCTTTCGCCGCGGCGCATCGTCATCGAGTTGCAAGCCGTCCGCGCCGAAGATTTCGACAAGCTGGCGGAGGAAGCGGGACATTTTCGCGAGCAAGGTTTTTTAATCGCGCTCGACGATTTCGGCGCAGGCGATTCGAATCTCGAGCGGATTTGGCAGCTCGATCCCGATATCGTCAAAGTCGATCGGATGATGCTCTCGCAGGCGGCACATCGCACGCAGGCGGCCGCGATCTTGCCGGGCTTCGTCTCGATGCTGCACGAAGCGGGCAAGCTCGTGCTCGTCGAAGGCGTCGAGACCGAGCACGAGGCGCAGCTCGCGTTCTCGTGCGACGTGGATTTCGTTCAAGGTTTCTACTTCGGGCGCCCGAATCCGGCCGCGGCCGACAGCCTTTATGCGGGCGAGCGCATGGCCGCGCTGGCCGACCGGCATCGCGCGCGGACCGAAGCCCGCGAGCGCCAGCGTGCCGGCCGGCTCGCCCCGTATCTGCAAGCGTTCGGCCGCGCGGGGGAGCGCCTTGCGCACGGCGAGCCGATAGAAGAGGTGTGCTGGAACTTCCTCGCGCTCGATCATGCGGCGCGCTGCTTCCTGCTCGACGAGCAGGGCCGACAGGCGGGACGCAACGTCATGTTGCGCGCGGACCGCGCCGGTCAAGAGGCGCGCTTCGCGCCCGTGGCGGACGCGCAGGGGGCAAATTGGATGCGCCGGCCGTATTTCAACGCGGCCATCGACGCGCCCGATCGCATCCATGCGACGAAGCCGTACCTGTCGATCAACGAAGCGCTACCTTGCGTCACGCTGTCGATGGCCTTGCGAATCGACGAACGCTTATGCGTCCTGTGCGGCGACATCGATTGGCAGGACGACGGCGAAGACGGCCATGCCTGAGATGTCGGTGACAGCGTGCAGCGGTCATTGCCTCATCGCTGTCATCGCTGTCAACCTCGCGCTCCGGCTTGATCTGTTCGCCTCGCCGCCTATTATCTGAATAGGCGCGACCGGCGCATCACCCGTCCGAGCGCTCGCGGCGCGCGTATTGCTACGCGTTCAATGCGCGCCGCGACCGCCATTCCACGCTCGCCGCACGAGAGGCCGAGACGCGCTCCCACCGATAACAAGCACAAGGAGCACATCCATGATGGTTCGGCATCTGCGCGCATCGCGCGTACTCGATCGTCTGCGGCAAGCCGCGCTCATCGGCCCTGACGCGCGGGCCTTATCGATTGCATTACCGATCGCTTTATCGATTGCCGTCGCACCCCACGCCGCGTATGCGCAAGAGACGATCAAGATCGGCGTGCCCGTGCCGCTTTCGGGCAGCTACTCGACGGCCGGCAAGGACATTCTGAACGGCGCGCAGCTCGCCGCGAACGACATCAACGCGAAGGGCGGTGTGCTCGGCAAGAAGATCGAACTCGTGCCCGAGGACGATAAGTGCGATGCCGACGCCGCGGCCAGCGCCGCGCAAGCGCTAGTCGACAAACGGATCGTGGCCGTGGCCGGCGGCTACTGTTCGAGTGCTGCGCTACCTGAGCTGCGCGTCTTTCATGGGGCCGGCCTCGCCTATGTCATGGATGCCTCGACGAACCCCGCGCTGACCGAGAAAGGGTGGGACGATGCGTTTCGCACGATCGGCCGCGATGACGAGCAAGGGCCGTTCGCTGCGAAGTTTATGAAGGAGGTATTGCACGCGAAATCGGTGGCCGTCATCAACGACAACACGACGTATTCGAAGGGCCTGGCGGACAACACTGTCGACGCGCTGAAGAAGCTGGGCATCGACGTGGTGTACAACGATGCCGTGACGCCGGGGCAGATCGACTATGCCGATGTCGCCAAAAACGTCGGCGATTTGAAGCCGGACGTCGTTTACTACACCGGCTATTACCCCGAGGCCGCTTTGCTCGCAAAGGATGTTCGACAACTGAAGCTGCCCGTCAAAACGCTCATGGGCGGCGACGGTACGACCGACCCCACCTTGATCCGAACGGCCGGTACGTCTGCGAAAGGGATGATCTGCACGACCGCGCCGTTGCCTCAATTCCTATCCAACCCGAAGGCGCGGCGGTTCATCGCCGAGTATAGGAAGGCATACGGGGCCGATGCGATGCCCGGGCCTTATTCGATCTACGAGTACGACGCGGTATCGGTGACCGCGCAGGCGATTGCCGATGCGAAGTCGACGAAACCGGCCGACATCGTCGCGGCTTTGCATAAGTTATCGAATTTCCAGGGCGCGACGGGCGACATCTCGTTCAACGATAAAGGCGATCGCAGGAACGCCGCCTATATGGCCGTGATTGCGGAAGGTGGGAAATTCAAGGCTTATCGCCTGCTGGACGCCGACGACCACTGGGTGTCGCCGAAGTAGGCGCAACGCGGGGCGGACACGGCTGGCGTGCCCGCCCTTGCCATCGGCTCCAACCAACTTACTTCGCCACCACCACGGGAATGCCGCGCAGGGAGCCGGCCCCCTTCATCTCGTCGAGCGCTTGTTGAACCGCCGGGCTCGTCGCCGCTTCCAATGCGAGGCGCGCCGGCCAGTTCGCGTTCGGCGCGTTTGACACTAGCCAAGTTGCGCAGCTTCACGTGCCCGTAGCCGCGCACTTTGGCGTGCAGGGCGGCGAGCGTGGCGATGTCGTCGGCGTTGACCGCATCGAGTGCAGCGAAGGCGCGCTGCATCGTCGTTTCGTAGTCGTCCGCCAGCGCACGCTCCATCCGACGCTCCACGGTGCGGCCGAACGGGTCCAGCGCGGTGCCGCGCAAGCCGCGCCACTTGGAGAGCAGCCCGAGCACCGGCCACATCCACTCGCCGAACGTTTTCTTGGTCGGCACCTGGCCGGCCTTGGCGTGCGTGAGCGAGGGCGGCGCCAGATTGAACTTCACGTGAAAGTCCTTGCCGGCCGTGCCCTCGAACTGGGCTTCCAATGCTGCGCGCAAGGTGCCGTCGGTATGCAGGCGCGCGACCTCGTATTCGTCCTTCACAGCGAGCAGCCGATAGAACGTCGTCGCCACTGCGCGTGCGACGTTCGCCGCGGGCACGCGGCGTTCGGCTTCGCGCGCGGCGGCGACGAGCGCCCGATAGCGCTCGACATAGCGCGGGCCGCCATAGGCGGCGAGACGCGCTTCGCGATCGGCCACGAGCGAAGCGAGATCGGCGAACTGATCGGCTTGCGTGCCCGTTGCCTGCCCCGTACGCGCCGCATGACGTTCGGCCCACAACGCATCGAGCGCCTGCGGCGCACCGGCTGCCAGACGGCCTACGGCGAAGGCGAGCTTGTTCATCGGTACCGCGACGTTGTTCAGCTCGATCGCACGCATGAGGGCGGCATGCGAGACGGGCACAAGGCCATGCTGCCAGGCGAAGCCGAGCATCAGGATGTTCGCGCCGATCGTGTCGCCGAGAAACTTTGCGGCGAGCGCCTGCGCATCGCAGCTCGACAAGCGCTCGGCGCCGGCCGCGTGCCGCATTTTTTCGATGAGTGCATCGGCGTGCAAGTCGGCGTCCGGATTGCCGACGAACGAGGCGTTCGGGATCGGATGCGTGTTGACGATGATGCGCGTGCGGCCGTGCCGGACGGTTTGCAGCGCATCGGCGCTCGCGCCGACGACCATATCGCAAGCGAGCAGGACATCGGCCTGCTGGGTGTCGATGCGCACTTGGTTGAGCCATTCGTCGCGCGCCGCGAACCGCACGAACGAAAGCACCGAGCCGCCCTTTTGCGCGAAGCCCATGAAATCGAGCACCGATGCGCTCTTGCCTTCCAGGTGGGCGGCCATGCTGATCAATGCGCCGACCGTCACGACGCCGGTGCCGCCGACGCCGGTTACGAGGATGTCGTACGGCGCCGCATCGAGGCCCGTTTGCGGAGCGGGCAACGCATCGACATGCCGGGCGAGCGCCGCTTCATCGAACGCCGCGCCGGCCGCCTTCCTGAGCTTGCCGCCTTCGACCGTGACGAAGCTCGGGCAAAAGCCGTTCACGCACGAGTAATCTTTATTGCACGACGATTGGTCGATGCGGCGCTTGCGACCGAGCGGGGTTTCGACGGGCTCGACCGACAAGCAGTTCGATTGCACGCCGCAATCGCCGCAGCCTTCGCAAACGGCTTCGTTGATGAAAAGCCGCTTGTCCGGATCGGGAAACTCGCCTTTCTTGCGGCGGCGGCGCTTTTCGGCGGCGCAGGTTTGATCGTAGATCAGCACCGTGACGCCCGCTGTTTCGCGCAGTTCGTCGCTGCACGGCATCGAGTTCGCGTCGATGGTGGAACGTCGTTCCCTTCGGGAACAGATCGTGATGACCGTCGTATTTTTCGGGTTCGTCGGAAACGACGACGAAGCGCGAGACGCCTTCGGCTTCGACTTGCCGTGCGATCTGCGGGACCGAGATGCTGCCGTCGACGGGTTGTCCGCCCGTCATGGCCACGGCATCGTTGTACAGAATCTTGTAGGTGATGTTCGTCTTTGCGGCGACGGCTTGGCGGATCGCCAGGATGCCGGAATGGAAGTAGGTGCCGTCGCCGAGGTTTTGGAAGACGTGCCGCGTTTTGGTGAACATCGAGTGCGAGGCCCAATCGACGCCTTCGCCGCCCATTTGAATGAGCCCGGTCGTGCCGCGGTCCATCCAGGAAGCCATGAAGTGGCAGCCGATGCCGGCATGGGCGATCGAGCCTTCGGGCACTTTGGTCGACGTATTGTGCGGGCAGCCCGAGCAGAAGTAGGGCGTGCGGCGCACGCTATCGGCCGCGTTGGAGAGAATTTGCGGCGCGACCAGATCGACGACGCGGTCGCGCCGGTCTAGCGCCGGTTTGTGCCGCGCGAGCCAATCGGCGAACACCGGCAGCACGCGCGAGGGGCGCAACTCGCCGAGCGCGGACAGGAGCGGGTGCCCCTGAGCATCGTGCTTGCCGATGACGATCGGCCGTTCGTGCGGCGCGCGATTGAAGAGATGATCCTTGATCTGCTGTTCGATCACGGGCCCTTTCTCTTCGATAACGAGCACTTCTTTGAGGCCGTCGACGAAGGTCTCGAGGCGCGTCGTTTCCAACGGGAACGAGAGGCCGACCTTGTAGATCCGGATGCCGGCCGCATCGAGATCGGCGATGGTGAGATCGAGCCGGCGCAGCGCTTCCATCAGATCGAGATGCGCCTTGCCGCACGTGACGATGCCGACATCGGCGCGCGGGCTCGCGGCGATCCACTTGTCGATGCTGTTCGTGCGGGCGAATACCCGCACGGCGTCGAGCTTGGCTTCAAGCCGCGCTTCGATCGTCAGGCTCGGCAGGTCGGGCCAGCGGTTATGCAGCCCGCCGGCGGGCGGCGTGAAATCGGCCGGCGCCGGCCATTGCAGGGCTGCAGCGCGTCGAGGTCGACCGTGGAGCCGCGACTCGACCGTTTCCGAAATGCGCCTTGAAGCCGACCCATGCGCCCGAGAAGCGCGAGAGCGCGAAGCCGTAGAGCGCCGAATTCGAGCATGTCGCCGATATGCGAAGGATTCACGATCGGCATATGCCAGGCCATCATCGCGAAGTCGCTCTGATGCGGCATCGACGACGAGACGCAGCCGTGATCGTCGCCCGCCACGACGAGCACGCCGCCGTGCGGCGAGGAACCGTAGGCGTTGCCGTGTTTCAGCGCGTCGGCTGCGCGATCGACGCCGGGGCCCTTTCCGTACCACATGGCGAAGACACCGTCGACCGTGCGCTCCGGGTCGGCTTCGACGCGTTGCGTGCCGAGTACGGCGGTACCGCCGAGTTCTTCGTTGATGGCGGGCAGAAAGCGCACATCGGCTGCGTCGAGCAGCTTTTGCGCCTTCCACATTTGCTGATCGACCATGCCGAGCGGCGAGCCGCGGTAGCCGCTGACGAAGCCGGCCGTATTCATGCCCTGGGCGCGGTCGAGCTCGCGCTGCGTGAGCATGATGCGCACGAGCGCTTGGGTACCGGTGAGGAAGATGCGGCCGCGCGTGGCCGAGAGGTTGTCGGTGAGCTTGTACTCGGACAGGGCGGGCGTACCGTCGATCGGCAGGCGGGCGGTCATGGTTCGTCTCCTTGAATTCTTTCTGCCCCTGGCCATGCTGGCGGCTGGCCGACTGTCATGATCGGGGTTCGGCCGAGGGGTGGCGAAAGATCTATTCTTTCTCGGCAAATGGGGAGAATTTTTGCTATCTCGCCTCCGAGGGCCGATTTCTCTGGCGATTTATGCGCGCAAGCGCGGAACGGGGAGCGGTTTTTTCCGGCGCGATTCGTGGAGGTGTCTCGATGCGGGTTTTCCCCGACGGTGCCGAACGCCGGCTCGATCGGCGCGAACGCGAGTTGGGGCTCACGAAGGATCGGCCGATCTCGTGAGCTAGGTGAGGTAGGTGAGGTAGGTGAGGTAGGTGAGCTAGATGGGCAAGGTGCGCAAGGAACGCTAACCGCGCTCGGATTCGGTCAGCGGCCGAACCTCATGGAACTTCGCATAGTCGAAGTGCGTGACCCCGTCCTCGTCGTCATGCAGCAGATCGGCGAACGCATGCTGCCAGCGAATATCTTCGAATCCCCAACGGTGGCGCCCGGACATCGTCTGCGTCGTCGTTTCGTCGGCTCCTTCGATCATCAGCATCAGCGATGCCTCGGCCGCGGCGAGGCTTTCGGCCGTTTCGCCGTAGAGCGGGCTCGATTCGTCGATCACATGCATCAAGTTCCAGCCGAGCAAGAAGATGGGATGCTGGTCGCGCACAAGCTTCAGATCCTCGATCCGCCACAGCGAGTAGCCCTCCGATTTCGTTTCGTGCCGCATCAGCCGCAGCTTCGCCTTGGCTTCGACGATGTAGTTTTGCCGAGCGTTTGCGGTGCGCAGCATGAGCGTAGGTAGGCCGTCGAGCGGGCGCACGACGGCGTAGCGCGAAAAGATGATGCGCGCCCGGGGGCGCGAGAAGCGCACGAAGATGAGGCCCGTCGCCAAGGCGATGCTCGACATGCCCGTGAAGATCTCGAAGGTGGCGATCGCATGCGCGTAAACCGTCTGCGGATGCATGTCGCCGTAACCGACCGTCGCGAGCGTTTCCACACTGAAGAAGAAGGCGCCGAGGAACCCGTCCGGCGATTGGTTGGCGATCGGCGCATGCCCCAACGAGTACAGAGCGGCGAAAAACGTATTGAGAACGATGAAAAACGCGCCCATCGAAGCGAAGAACACCGGCCAGCGCGCCGTCAGCGCACGGTGGTAGAGATCGAGCCGCGCGCGGTCCGGCATTCCGTGCGTGACGACGGTGCCCGTGCCCGTGCGCAATACGCGGCTACCCTTGCCGGCGGGCACATGGCGCGGCGGCTCGCGCCGCCGATGCGGCGAGCGCGGCACGTGGCGCGCTTGGCCGCTCGGTGGCGTGGCAGGTGCCTCCGGGATGCCGGTGGGCGAGTGGGGCTCGGTGTGCGTTTCGGTTGCCATCGCGCTAGCGCGTCGTCTCGTTATAAACGGGCGCAGCGTAGCACGCACGGACGCCACGCGACTACGGGAACGCCTTCGGCTTGGGCACGCCGGCGCCGCGCTCGATGTCGGCCACCGCTTGGCGACGCGCCGATTCGATCGCATCGGCGGCGCTCGCATAGCCTGTGTCGCCGCCGATGGTCGTCCATCGCTGCATGGGCTTGTCATGCTGCCGGATTTCGTACTCCGCATCCCAGCGCGCACCTTCGCGTTCGATGGTTCGCACGTGGATCGAATAGACGCCGTAGATGAATTGTTCTTCGGCCATCTTGACCTCCATCCCGCCGTCCCTCGGCGAGCGTTGTTCCAACGGACCGGGCGCCCATCGGACGCCCCCGAGCTACAGCTCGATTTCGCCGAGAATCTGGTGAGCGAGCGCCTTGGCTTCCTCTAGCGCTTCCGACACCGTGGCACTCGTGCCCTTGACTTCGTACACCGTCGTCTCGGGCTCGGCCGCGTCGTCGCGCGCAAGATGGACGACACCTTGGAATCGGCCGTCCCCCAGCGTTTGCACGCCTGGCCGGGCTGTGTAGATGCCTTTCGTGTAGACGACCTCTTCCATGATCGGCGCTCCTGTGCGGAAATGCGGACGCATGAATTCATCCTAGCACGCGGCCCGCGAGCGTACCGGCGGATGCGGACCCGGGCCGTTCGTGACGGCGGCGCGGGGCTGCCGCCCAGCATGCACGCCCGTTATGGCAGCAGTGCGACGATCTCGTCGAGCGTCGGCGAATGGCCGCCCGCGTGCCGGCACGCCGCCGCGCCCGCCGCCAGCGCGAACGACAGATGATCGCGCCAGGGGCGCTCCGGCCGCTGCATGAGGCTGAACAGCAGGCCGCCGATCGAAGCATCGCCGGCGCCGACCGTATCGACCACTTCCACCCGCGGGGGCATCGCCGCGATCGTTTCACCCGGCGTAATCAATGTGGCGGGACCGGCGCCGCGCGTAACGAGCAAGGTGGCTTCGCGATTCATCGCGCGCAGCTCGTCGAGCGCGGTGTCTTCGTCCGTGCCGAACAGGCATCGCAGGTCTTCGTCCGAAACTTTGATGAGATCGGCGAGCGAAGCCATCGTCTCGAGCATCGGACGGTAGCCGGTCTGCATCAGGTTGCGGTAATTCGGATCGAAGCTGATTTTCACGCCTTGCGCGCGCAGATCGGCGGCGAGCGTGGCGAGCGTGGCCGAGAGCGGCGCGCGGGCGAGGCTGATGCCGCCGAAATGCGCCCAGCGCGCGGCGCCCGTCCATCCTTCGGGCAGCGATTCGGGATCGAACGCCAGATCGGCACTCGCATCGCCAATGAAAAAGTACGCGGGCGGATGCGTCTCATGAACGATGGCGAGCAGCGGCGCACGCTCGACGCGCTGCAAGAAGCGCAAATCGAGGCCGGCCGTTTCGCTCGCACGATACAGTTCGTCGGAAAAGCAGTCGACGCCGATCGAACCGGCAAAGGCCGTCGGCACGCCCAGGCGCGCCACCGCGCGCGCCACGTTCCAGCCCGCGCCGCCCGGATGCGAGGCCCAGCGCGAACCGTCGATACGAACGAGATCGGTCAGGATATCGCCCGCGCTGACGAACAGCGGGAAGGCCGCTGGCACGGCGGCGCGTTCAGTGGTCTCGGCGCCGGCTGTATGGATTGCGTTTGGCATATGCATAGATCGTGTGGTCAAGCTCGGCTCGCGAAATCGCCGCCGTTTCCGTTTCCGTTTCCGTTTCGATTGAGGGCCTTGCCCGATGCTGCGCCATGACCGTCGAGGCCGACGGCAGCGTGCGCGCCCGACGCTTGCCCCGTGGTGGCGTCGCCGTTCGTCGCCACGAGCGCGTTCAGCACTTCGTAACATGCGCCCATCGTGTGATAGTCGGTCTTGCCGGCAGGGCTCTTTTCGTCGCTGTACTTGCGGTTGTCGCATGTGAGTATGCGATACCAGGCCCCGTGGCGATGATCGACGAAATGCGTCCAGCTATAGCTCCAGATTTCGTCGTACCAGTCCCAGAAGCGTTCGCTCCCGGTCCGGTGCCCGAGCAGCGCCGCCGCGGCGAGCGTTTCGGCCTGCACCCAGAAGTATTTGTCGTGATCGCAGATCTTGCCGTCCGGGCCGAAGCCGTAGCATAGGCCGCCATGCTCGTCGTCCCAGGCGTGCGTCAGCGCCGCATCGAACAGTTCGACGGCGCGCGGTACCAGCCAAGGCAGCGGGCGATGCCGTTCGAGGATCAGCAGCAGCTTGGCCCATTCGGTCTGATGCCCGGGCTGAAAGCCCCACGGCCGGAAAATGTTCGAGCTGTCTTCCTCGTTGTAATGCCAATCGACCGACCAATCGGCATGGAAGTGCTCCCAGACGAGCCCGTGCGAGAGCTGCGCCTGACGCTGGGCGATGTTCGTCGCGAGGCGCTCGGCGCGATCGAGGTAAACGAGATGGCCCGTCGCCTCGTAGGCGGCGAGCAGCGCTTCCGTCGTATGCATGTTCGCGTTCTGGCCGCGGTAGGTCGACACATGCCAATCGGGCGTGGCTTCGTCGGCATACAGGCCCGCGGCCGGATCCCAAAAGCGGCGCTCCATCAACTCGAACGTTTCGGCGATCTGCAGCCGCGCTTCCTCGATGCCGGCCATCGCCGCATGAGCCTGCGCGAGCAGCACGAACGCGAGACCGTAGCAGTGCCGCGTGCCGTCGGTCGCGCGCTTTTCGCCGTTATGCCACTCGATTTCCCAATCGTATCCGCGATGCACCGGATCCCAGTGCGCATCACGGAGGAACGCCAGGCCGTGCCGCGCGTAGTCGAGGTACTGCGGATCGCCGAAATGGCGGTACGCCATCGCGTAGTTGTAGACGAACCGGCAACTGCTCACCAAGTGGCGCGAGGTGCGGTTATAGACCGTGCCGTCGTCCTTGAAGTAGTGATAGAAGCCGCCGGAGGGGTCGTGAACCGTCGGCGCGTAGAACGCCAGCGTGTCGGCCACGTGCTCCAGCAGGAACGCGCGATCGCGAAAGTCGCCGACGGGCGGCACCATCGCATTCGTATGAATGGCGCCGGATGCGGGCTTGGGGCTTCGAGAGGCGTTGGGCAGCTTCGTCATGATGTGGTTTCCGATTCAATGCCGGCCGCGCCGAGCGCATGCTGCGCGCGGGTACCGCCGACCGTACTCGCTCGTACGACGAGCTGAACGGGCAGGCGCACCGTCAGCTCGCAGGGCGTGTCTTCCAGCAGCAATTGGACGCCGCGCGCGCCGAGCGCTTCTTTGTCGATCGCGATCGTCGTCAGCGCGGGGGTAGCGTGCGAGGCGGCGGGGACGTCGTCGAACCCGACGAACGCGATGTCTTCGGGCACGCGCAAGCCGCGTGCGAGCGCGACGCGCATCGCGGCAAGGGCCGCGACATCGTTGTAGGCGAACACGGCGTTGGGGGCACGCTCCGGGCCGTGCGTGTCGAGCAGACGCTGCATCGCCAGCGCCGCGCCCTCGTCGGGCGGCAGGTGCGCGTCGATCGAGGTCTCGAGCGAGGGATCGAAGAGCAGCCCCGCTTCGAAGAACGCGCGCCGATAGCCGAGCGCGCGCTGCGCGATGCTGTAGTGCGCGAGCGAACCGCCGATGAAGGCGACGCGCTTGCGCCCGAGCGCGAACAGGTGCCGCATCGCGAGCGCCGCGCCTTCCGCGTTGTCGAGGTTGACCGAGCGCATATTCGGCGCCCACAGATCGATCAGCACGAGCGGGCGCTGCATGGCGGCCACGGCGGCGAGCGTTTCGGGTTCGACGAAGCCCGCAACGGCAATGGCATCGGGCGCGTGCAGCCGCAGTTGCTCGGTGACGTCGTCAAGCGGCCCCGCGGTAAGCAATGACGGCACGATGCCGTGCGCGCGGCAGGCGTCTTCCACACCGTGAAGCACGTGCGAGAAGAACGGGCTGGCGCCGAAGTTGTTGTGCTGCCGGTGCAATAGGAACGTGAGGCGGCGGATGCGCGGACGCAACTGAGCCGCATCGTAGCCGAGCCGCTGAGCCGTTTCCACGACGCGCAACCGCGTGGCCTCCGACAATCCCGGCTGGTTCTTCAGCGCGCGCGAGACCGTGCCGATCGACACGTTCGCCGCTCGGGCGATGTCGCGAATCGTGGTGGCCATCGTCGCTCGCATTCAGTCAGGGAGAATGCGGGCGATTGTATAGTAAAACCCCGCGCAACCGCTCGATGTACGCTCAGGAATTCACCTTAAGCGTTGAATCGGTAGGGAATACAGAACGTCTGTATGTTTAGTAAAAAATACTAAACGACGCGTCCGGCATACGCTGCGCATCGCGCCGGCTCCGTGCGCTCCTCGCGTCGTCGGGGCACGTCGGCGCCGATTAACCGCCTACGCCTACGCCTACGCTGGCGCGCGGCGGGACGCTTGCGCCTGCGGGCTCGTGCAGATGCAACTGCGCCGCGCCTTCGTCGAGGTCGATCACGAAAAAGCCGCTGGCCTCTTGCTTGGCGCGATGCTTGGCGAGCGCCGCGACCGACGCGATTTCCTCGCTGCCGTATTGCAAGCTGCCGCGTCCGCCGGGGCTCACGCGCACGCAGCCGATGGCCATGGTCACGAATCCGAAGAAACTGGGATTGCCGCGCCGGTCCTCGCCATGAATGCCGCCCGCTTCGCGATCTTCGTCCGCGTAAAAGCGCAAAGCGCCCGTATCGAATGCGCGCAACGCCCGCTCGGCGCGCTCGCGCCAATCGTCGCTCTGGAACAGAATGAGAAAGTCGTCGCCGCCCACGTGCCCGAGAAAGTCGCGTGTCGGGTCGCAGATATCGGCGAGTACGGCCGCCGCGAATTTCAGCACTTCGTCGCCTTGCCAGTAGCCGTATCGATCGTTGAACGGCTTGAAATGATTCAGATCGACATAGCAGGCGTAGAACTCGGCGCGATGCTCGACGAGCCGGGAGATGTGCGAGCTGATGGGGATATTGCCGGGCAGGAACGTGAGGGGGTTCGCATAGCGGGCCGCTTCGATCCGCACTTCGGTGACGGCGCGCACGAGACTTTCGCCGGTACCGAGGCCCACATACCGTTCTTCGTCGGTGATGACGAAGCCGTCCGCCAGGTAGCGCTGATCGTCGCTCGCGAGCAGCTTGGCCATTTGCTCGACCGTCATGGATTTTTCGATGACGACGGGCGAAGCGTTGGCGAACAGCAGGCAAGGGCGTTTGCCGAACAATTCTCGATGATAGGGCAGCGCATAGCGATCCATGAAGCTGCGCCGGTTGATGAGGGCGAGCGGGCGCTCGTCCTCCACCACGGCGACGGCATGCAGGTTCGGCAAGCGGTTGAACAGTTCGAGCACGTCGTTGTTCGTCGCGCTCTTGGGCAGCGCGGGCGCCGAGACGATCATCTTCGCGGCTGCCATGCCGCCCGAGGGCGAGGCGGCGACCGGCGAGCGCGTCGCGCCGGGAAAGACGGCGATATGGCCGGCACCGAGTGCGTCGCGCGCGCCTTGGGCAAACTCGCGCGAAACCCGCGCATCGGGGCGGCCGATGAAGAAGCCTTGGCCCAATGCGATACCCATATCGCGCACGACGATCAGATCGGCCGCGTTCTCGATCCCTTCGGCCACGAGCCGAGCGCCGCTCGCCCCCGCGAAATGTTGCATTGCTCGCACGGCCTCGAACTTGAGCGGATCGTTCGCAATGTCATGGATGAAGAAGCGATCGATCTTGACGACGTCGGGCTGCAACGTCACCCACAGGCTCATGCTGGCGTTGGCCGTTCCGTAATCGTCGAGCGCGAATTGAATGCCGATATCGCGTAGCGCGCCGACGGCGACGACGAAACGGGGCACGTCGGCGATCTCGCATTGCTCCGTCAGTTCGAGGACGACCCGATCGAGTCCGAGACCGTACTGGTTCAGCCAGGTGACGGTGCGCTCGCGCGTCTCGCCCATCGCGACGAGTGCATCGGCGCTGAAGTTGAGGAACAGCTTGCCTTCGCACTCGAGGCTGGCGAAGGCGGCGACGCACGTGCGCGCGGCGGCATGTTCGAGCGCCACCGACAGCCCCTCGCGGGCCGCTTGCGCGAATAACGCCCCAGGCGCTTCAAGCGCGGATCCCGCGGGGCCGCGAATCAGCCCTTCGAAACCGAGGACGGTGCCGTCTTCGAAATCGACGATCGGCTGGAATACGGCGCTTAGCGTGCGCCGAGCGATCAACTCGGCAACGTTCGATTGGCCGGGCGATATTAACTGGCTCAAAGACATGACGGGACTACAAGCCGGAATGATTGGACATTCGGCTTATCGACCGCTTTGCTTGAGAGTTGAATGAATTTTCGATGAATCGATGCACTTCGGTGGTGCGTCCGTGGCTGGTATCGGTTCCGTATATTCGTCCGATGTATAGGCGCGATGTATTGGTCCGATCTATCGCTCCCTGGCCGTCGGCGCGTTCGCTCGTGCGGTCGATCGATCGATGCAACCGTGCGGCGGTTCGACGGTGGCCAGCAAGCCGGTAAGCCCGCCAAGCAGTCAGCCGGTCAAGCAGTCAGCCGGTCAAGCAGTCAGCTCGGGGACAGCTAGTCGGCGAGCGGTTCGCGCCCGGGCTGCGCCAGCGAATCGTTGGCCGCATCGGCTCGGACGTGCTCGCGCACCCGCTCGGCCAAGCCAGCCTCCTTCAGCGGTGCCGCGGCCTCGGGCGGGCGCGGCGCGATCACGACACGGTTGCGCCCGCTGCCTTTGGCGTCGAGCAGCGCCGCATCGGCGCGCCGAATCACGCGCTCGATCGGTTCGCCGCGCATGTGCTGGGTGACGCCGACGCTAATTGTCAGCGCGACCTCGAATTGACGCCAATCCTCGATCCGCCGCCGCAGCCGCTCGGCCACGCGCGCGGCGTCTTGCTCGTCGGTGCCCGGCAGCAGGACGACGAATTCTTCGCCGCCGAAGCGGCCCGCGATGTCGCTGGGGCGCATGCTGTGCTGAATGTGTTGCGCGATGAGTTGGAGCGCGCGATCGCCGGCGTCGTGGCCGAAGCGGTCGTTGACGGCCTTGAAGTGATCGGCGTCGATATAGAGCACGGAAAACGGCTGTCCTACCCGTTCGGCCCGCAGCAAAATGCGGCGGCCGAGTTCGAACACGCGCCGCCGCCGCGGCAATTGGGTGAGTTCGTCGATATCCGCGAAGGCGCGCAGCTGCCGCTCGAGCCGGAAGCTCTTTTTCTGGGAGCGCAGGGCGAACAAGTTCGTGACGAGGCTCGTGGAGATCGCGATGAACATCGACAGGAGGACGCCGAACTGCTCGACCGCGGGCGGCTGGCTGATCGCCACGAGCGCAAGCGGCCCGGCGAGGGCGAGCGCCGCGGCGGCTGGGAAGTCCCATCCCCGGAGCAGCACGGGGCTGAAAGTCAACGGAATGAGAACGAAAGCCGGCAGCACGATCAGCATGCCGTCGCCCCACTGGAGCGCATGCAGCACGATGCCGGCTTCAAGCGAAGCGATGAGGGCGAGGGCGGCGAGGCTCGCCCGCAGCCCGCTGCCTTGGGCCCATGCGTAGACGAGGGCAATGGCCATCGGCACCGCGGGCACCGCGCTCGTCAACACGGCGGGCGCCATCCGCTGCTTGTCGAGCCACGCGTCGCCGACGACCAGCACCACATAGCCGACCAGTGCCATCGCGAGTTGCGCGCAGAGGAACGACCACAACCGGTGGGCCGCGTAGTCTTCGAACGAATGATTGTCTTCCGGCACCTCGATCGTCTTGGCGCGCCGCCCCCGGATGCGCCGCATCCGGCTCGACGCCGCCTCGTGGCGACTGTCGTGAGATCGATCCTCGCTGGTCATTTATTGGTCTCGGTTGGACGTGCAATTTCAGCATTGACGGAAAAAGCTTCGCGGCACCCCGTTTCGTCGCGCCATTCTAATAGCGAGAAATGCCGCGCGGAGCGATTTTAAGAAAGTTTATGAGCTTAGGACCTTCTCCTCCTCCGGTGTAATGCCGCAAAGCTTGCCAATCGGGCCTCCAGCGCGGGAAGCGAGCGGTTCCGGTCAATTGCGGACGCGCTGAAATTCACATTGTTTATGTATTGCTATTCGGCAAACGTTTGCCGGATAGGTGCTTCTTTTTTTGCATCGCAAAATGCTGGGGTCCTAATAGCCTTTGTGTATCGGCCAGATAGGCGGTGCGGTTGGCGCAATGCAATAAACGCGCGGCGACTTCTATGGAGGCGGCGCCGGTGCGCCCGGTGCGCCCGGTTCGCTCGACTTAGTGCGCCGCGCCCGTGCCCGCGCCCTTGCCTGACTTAGCGCCCCTGCACGCTGGCCGGCTCCGGGCGTTCGGGGCGCGCGTCGCGCGTGGACCAGCGCTGGGCCAGTGCGGCGCACACCATCAACTGCACTTGGTGAAACAGCATGAGCGGCAGGACAACGGCGCCGACTGCCTGCGAGGCGAAGATGACCTTGGCCATCGGAATGCCCGATGCGAGGCTTTTCTTGGAGCCGCAAAAGATGATCGTGATTTGGTCTTCTCGATTGAAGCCGAGGCGCTTGGCGGCGAACGAAGTGATGCCGAGCGCGGCCGCGAGCAGCAGCGCATTGACGACGAACAACCCGGCTAGGGCCGTCAGCGGCAGGTGATGCCAGAGCCCTTCGTTCACCGCTTCGCTGAACGCGGTGTACACGACGAGCAGAATCGAGCCTTGATCGACGAAGCGCAACACGGCCCGACGGCGGTCGATCCACGGGCCGATCACCGGCCGCAACGCCTGGCCGGCGACGAACGGCACGAGCAATTGCATGACGATGGCGCTCACCGTGTGCCAGCCCGAGCCCGCAGTGGCCGCGTGGTTGGTGACGACGATGCCGACGAGCGCCGGAGTGAGGAAGATGCCGATGAGACTGGACGCCGAGGCGCTGCATACGGCGGCCGGCACGTTCCCGCGCGCGATCGACGTGAAGGCGATCGAGGATTGCACCGTCGAGGGCAGTGTGCAGAGGAACAGGATTCCCGTATAGAGCGCGGGCGTGACGAGCGGTGCGGCGAAAGGCTTTAACGCGAGCCCTAGCAGCGGAAACATAACGAATGTGCTCAGCAGGACGAGGACATGCAACCGCCAGTGTGTGGCGCCCGCCACTACGGCTTCGCGCGAGAGCTTCGCTCCGTGCAGGAAGAACAGCAAACCGATGGCGATGTTCGTCACCCAATTCACGGCGACAGCCATTTCGCCTTTGCAGGGCAAAAGACTGGCGAGGACGACCGTACCGACGAGCGCAAGGGTGAAATTATCCGGAACTAAAAACGGAGGACGGCGCATGAGCAACTTCTCTTCAATCGCAAAAAATACGCGCCAACGGGCGGAAAGCCGCGCGCGAAAATCGGGGGCAAATAATCATCTGCGGTGAAGTGAAATGGTCGCATGAATGCGGCCTGGCTGACAAAAATGCGACGGTAACACCGAGTTACAACGGCGTCGCTCGCCTAACACTTTTTGCCTCGACACCTCGATGCGCGCCCCATAAATTACACAGCGAAACCCCTCGGGGACGGGATTTATCTGACGACCGCTCGGTAAAGATGGCGCGTGTGGCGCGCCGGTGCGCGACGGCATCCGGTGGGGTGGTAGGCGAGTGCATCGATCATGGCGGATTCGGCTTTGAAAATCATTGGACGTTGGCTCGCGGGTGCGCTTTGCGCAGCCGTGGCTGCGATCGCCCATGCTCAGCCGCCGCACGGCTACCGCGCCCAATTCGTGGCGCCGCATGTCCATGCATTCGGCGGCGCGCAAAATCCGCAAAACCCCCGAAACGCGCAGAACCGTTTCCCGGCCGGCATGGCGCCGCGCGCGGGCACGCGGGCCAACCCGCAGCAGCGCCCATTCGTCATGGCAAGGGATCCCTACGGGCGTAGCGGGACGCACATGGTGCCGGCGCCTGCGCTCGCACCGGCGGCGACCGTACCGTTTCGTCCGGTGAGCGACGAGGCGCGGACGATGGCGCGCGAGGGCGGCAACGCCTATATGCGGGCGGGCTCGATCCGCGCCGACATCGCGCGCTACAACGAGGAGCGGGAAGCGACGCACGTCCCCCGCCCGCCAAACTCGAACCTCGAGGGTTCTGCCGTGCAGCGGCAGCCGTCCGTCTACCGCAATTAGCCTCCCCGGGGCCCTGGGCGAAGTCGCGGCGCGGCATGCTCGCCGCCCTCCGCCTCCCTACGCTCCCTTCCTATTCGTTTCCCTCATACGGCCGGACGTCGCTACCGATGCGCTTTCCGTTGCCGTCGGGGCCCCGCCTTCTCATCTGCTTTCGCGCTTCGTCGGATCCGTCCGGCCCCTACGCTCACCGAAGGTCGGCGCCTTGATGTAAATACGCCACACTTTTGCACCCGAAACATCGGGTTCCCGCGCCAACGAAGCACTCCTCGGACGAAAACATTTTGTCGTCCTTCACGGGTGCGTCATATTGCTCCGTGTTCCGAAGCGAACGGCTGCGAGCGAGCGCCAGCACGCCTTTCCGGGCGACAGCCGCGCGCCCCTCGGCGATGCGCAAGGGTGAATGCGCACCGTCTCGGCGCCGTCGTGCATTCGTATGCAGCATGCTTAAGCGAATCGCTATACCGGCAATAAGTGCACGTAATTTTGTCCGGAAATATGGTCCGTAACGATGGGTCCGCCCCCGAACGACAGAGGCGACCTACCCAGGTTGTGCCCCCCGCGGTTCGCACGCTTTTACTTTTCTGACACGACAGGAGATCACATGAAAGCCATCGTCAGCCGCGCGCTGAAAAGCAGTTTCCGTCTGGCGGCCGTCGCCGCCTTTGCCGCCGCCACCGGGACGACGGCCTATGCCCAATCGAGCGTGCAGCTCTACGGGCAGGTCGACACGTGGGCAGGGATGCAGCAATTCCCGGGTGGACAACGCGCGTGGGTGGAAGGCGGCGGCGGCATGTCGACGTCGTACTGGGGCATGAAGGGCGCGGAAGATTTGGGCGGCGGCTATAAGGCCGTCTTCACGTTGGAAGACTTCTTCCTGCCGCAAAACGGCAACTACGGCCGCTTCTCGGGCGACAGCTTCTTCTCGCGCAATGCCTATGTCGGCATCGAATCGCCGTACGGTACGGTGACGGCGGGCCGCCTGACGACGCATCTGTTCGTGTCGACGATTCTGTTCAACCCGTTCATCGATTCGTACACGTTCTCGCCGATGGTGTATCACGTATTCCTCGGCAATACGGCCACGCCGACGGGGGCAACCTATGGCACCGACATGGGTGTCGTCGGCGATTCGGGCTGGAACAATGCGGTGCAATACTCCACGCCCGATTTCAACGGCCTGTCGGGCAGCATCATGTACGGCCTCGGCAATCAAGCGGGCAGCAACGGTGCGAAGAAGTGGAGCGCGCAGTTCTTGTACTTCCACGGGCCGTTCGCCGCGACCGGCGTCTTTCAGTACGTGAACTTCAACAACAGCCCGGGCGATTTGATCAACGTTCCGGCGTTCGGGTCGATCGTGCCGTTCAAGAGCCAGAGCGTCGGGCAGCTCGGAGCCAGCTACGATTTGAAGTTCGTGAAGTTCTACGGCCAGTACATGTACACGAAGAACGACAACCTCACGGGCGGCAGCTGGCATGTGAACACCGGGCAGGGCGGCGTGACGGTGCCGGTCGGGCCGGGTACGGTGATGGCGTCCTTTGCCTACTCGCGCGATGCGGGCGGGCTCGATCAAACGCGCCGGACGTGGGCGCTCGGGTATGACTACCCGCTCTCGAAACGGACCGATCTATATGCGGCCTATATGAACGACCGGCTGAGCGGTTTGTCGACGGGGCAGACGGTCGGGGCGGGGATTCGGGCGAAGTTCTAAGGCGGCGGATGTCCCGCTTCGGGTAGCCGGCGCGATCGTCGCCCCGGCTTTTCAAAAAGGCGCTTGCTCGAACGCGGCGCCTTTTTTTCGCCGGTACCGGCCGCGAATCAACCGTGAACCGCACGCCGAACCGGGCCGCCTTCCACCGTTGCCTATACTCCAAAGATCCACCGCGCACCGCCACGAGCGAGCGAGGCCAACCCATGACCGATCTTTCGATGCCGCAACGTGTTCCCGCCACGCGGCCAGGGCCCGGCCCGCGTCTGCGCTTCGTCACGGCCGCCGCGCTGTTCGACGGACACGACGCCGCCATTAACATCGTCCGGCGCATCTTGCAGGCAAGCGGCGTCGAGGTCATCCATCTCGGCCACAATCGGTCCGTCGCGGAAATCGCGCGGGCGGCGCTCGACGAGGACGCCGATGCGGTCGCCGTATCGAGCTACCAGGGCGGGCATGTCGAATACTTCAAATATCTCGTCGATTCGCTGCGCGAGGGCGGCGGCGAACGCATCTTGGTGTTCGGCGGCGGCGGCGGTGTGATCGTCGCCGACGAGATCGACGAGCTCATGCGCTACGGCGTGCAATGCATCTACTCCCCGCAGGCCGGCCAGCAGCTCGGGCTGCAGGGCATGATCGACGACATGATCGCGCGCTGCGCCCATGCGGCAAAGCAAACTGGACCGAGCGCCGGAGCGCAGGCCGAGGCGGCACAGTGGGTCGCGCGACTCGGCGACGGTGGCCCCTTAGCTAGGCGCGCCCTTGCGCGATTGATTAGCGCACTGGAAAACCGCCAAGCGGATGCCGCGACGCGCGCGGCACTGGCGGCACTCGCGGAACGAACCAAAGCCGCGCCGGCGGTCCCCGTCCTTGGCGTAACGGGCACCGGCGGCGCGGGCAAATCGTCGCTGACCGATGAACTCGTCCGGCGCTTTCGGCTCGACTACGGCGATGCCCTATCGATCGCCGTGCTTGCGATCGATCCGTCGCGACGGAAATCGGGCGGCGCTCTGCTGGGCGATCGGATCCGCATGAATGCAATCGGCGAGTGGGGCAACGGCCCGCGCGTCTTCATGCGTTCGCTCGCCACACGCGAGGCGGCGACCGAGTTGCCCGACGTCATTCCCGACGCAATCGCGGCCTGCAAGGCAGCCGGTTACGACCTCGTCATCGTGGAGACGTCGGGCATCGGCCAAGGAGACGCCGCGATCGCCGAGGTGTCCGACCGCTCCCTCTACGTGATGACCCCCGAGTTCGGCGCAGCGAGCCAGCTCGAAAAAATCGACATGCTCGATTTCGCCGATTTCGTTGCGATCAACAAGTTCGATCGCAGCGGCGCGCTCGATGCCTTGCGCGACGTCGCCAAACAGATGCAGCGCAACCGCGGTGCGTTCGGCGAAGATCCCGAGCGCATGCCGGTGGTGGGGACGATCGCATCGCACTTCAACGACGATGGCGTAACGGCGCTCTACGGTCGAATCGCCGATGCGTTGCGCGAGTTCGGTCTGCGCGCGCCCGAGCCCGCCGCGAGGTTGCCGCGGCTCCACATTCGCCATTCGCGCGAAGACGCCGCGATCGTGCCTGCCGCGCGCGTTCGCTATCTTTCGGAGATCGCCGCGACGGTCCGCGACTACCGCACGCGCGCCGTCGAGCAGGCGCAGTGCGCGCGTGAGCGGTGGCAACTGGCCGAAGCGAAGCGGATGGCGCTTGAAGGGCCGAGCGACGCGCACTTCCTTGGCCGCCGGCCTCGATGCGTTGATCGCTGAACGCGACGCCCGCCTCGGTGCGAATGAGCGCGCGTTGCTCGATGCTTGGCCGCGCACGGTGGCCGAATACGCCGGCGACGAGCGCATCGTATCGATCCGCGGCCGCGAACTGCGCACGCCACTCGCGGTAACGACGCTATCGGGCACATCGATCCGCAAAGTCTCGCTGCCGAAATTTGCCGATCCCGGAGAGACGTTACGCTGGCTCATGCTCGAAAACCTGCCTGGCTATTTCCCCTTCACGGCGGGTGTTTTTCCGTTCAAACGCGAGAACGAAGATCCCACGCGCATGTTCGCGGGCGAGGGCGATCCGCCGCGCACGAACCGGCGTTTCAAACTGCTATCGGAAGGCATGCCGGCGCGGCGTTTGTCGACGGCATTCGATTCGGTCACGCTCTACGGCGAAGACCCGGACGAGCGTCCCGACATCTACGGCAAGGTCGGCAACTCGGGCGTATCCGTCGCCACGCTCGACGATATGAAAGCGCTCTACGAGGGTTTCGATCTATGCGATCCGGCGACGTCGGTATCGATGACGATCAACGGCCCGGCGCCGACGATCCTGGCGATGTTTTTCAACGCGGCGATCGATCGGCAACTCGAACGGTTGCGAGCGCGCTGCGAAGCGGAGGGCCGCGAGCCGAGCGAGACCGAGATCGCCGACACGCGTGCGCACGCGCTGCGCGAAGTGCGCGGCACGGTGCAAGCGGACATCCTCAAGGAAGACCAAGGCCAAAACACCTGCATCTTCTCGACCGAATTCAGCTTGAAGATGATGGGCGATGTCCAGGCGTATTTCACCGAGCACGAGGTGCGCAATTTCTATTCGGTCTCGATCTCGGGCTATCACATTGCCGAGGCCGGCGCGAATCCGGTCACGCAACTCGCCTACACGCTCGCAAACGGATTCACCTACGTCGAAGCCTATCTTGCACGCGGCATGGCGATCGACGATTTCGCGCCGAACCTGTCGTTCTTCTTTTCGAACGGCATGGAGCCCGAGTACACGGTACTGGGCCGGGTGGCACGCCGCATCTGGGCTGTGGCGTTGCGCGAGAAGTATGGCGCGAACGAGCGCAGCCAGAAGCTGAAATACCACGTGCAGACATCGGGCCGCAGCCTGCATGCGCAAGAAATCGCCTTCAACGATATCCGCACGACGCTGCAAGCATTGATCGCGATCTACGACAACTGCAACTCGCTGCACACGAACGCATTCGACGAAGCGATCACGACGCCGACGGAAGCGTCGGTGCGGCGCGCAATCGCGATTCAACTCATCATCAATCGCGAGTGGGGTTTGGCCAAGAATCAAAATCCGAATCAAGGCAGCTTCGTGATCGAGGAGCTGACGGACCTCGTCGAAGCGGCGGTGCTCGACGAGTTCGACCGGCTGACGGCGCGCGGCGGCGTACTAGGCGCGATGGAAACCGGCTATCAGCGAGGCCGGATTCAGGACGAATCGATGCGCTACGAGCATCGCAAGCACGACGGTTCGTATCCGATCGTCGGCGTGAATACGTTCGTCGGAGAAGAGGCGGCGCAAGCGCGTGGGCCGCTGACACTGACGTTGGCGCGCTCGACGAGCGAAGAGAAGCGTAGCCAGCTTGAACGGCTACGTGCGTTCCACACGCGCCATCAGGCCGAGGCAGGCCCCATGCTCGACCGGCTGCGGCGTGCCGTGATGGACAACGAAAACGTATTTGCCTTGCTGATGGAGGCGGTGCGTGTGTGCTCGTTGGGGCAAATCACGCACGCGCTGTTCGAGGTAGGCGGGCAGTATCGGCGCAACATGTGAGCGAATCGCGCTCGCCGGCAGGACCGGCTGCGTGGCGAGGTGGCTAGCGCGCCGCGCAGCGATTAGCGCAGCGACAGCCGCTCGCGCGTCTCTTCGTATTCGCGCTTCAGACGGGCTACGAGTTCGGCCACGCTCGGCACGTCGTCCATCAAGCCGACGCCTTGGCCTGCGCCCCAGATGTCCTTCCACGCCTTCGCCTTGTCGCCGCCGAAGTTCATTTTGGTTTTGTCGGACTCGGGCAGCGCATCCGGATCGAGGCCGGCGTTGACGATGCTTTCGCGGATGTAATTGCCGTGCACGCCCGTGAACAGGTTCGTATAGACGATGTCCGATGCGCTCGCATTGACGATCGCATGTTTGTAGCCGTCCACCGCATGGGCTTCCTGCGTGGCGATGAAGCGCGTGCCCATATAGGCGAGATCGGCGCCCATCGCCTGCGCGGCGAGGATCGAGCCGCCGTTGGCGATCGAACCCGAGAGCACGAGCGGGCCGTCGAAGATTCGGCGCACTTCGCCTACGAGCGCAAACGGCGAAGTCGTGCCCGCATGCCCGCCGGCGCCGGCCGCGACGAGGATCAAGCCGTCGACGCCGGCTTCGAGCGCCTTCTGTGCATGCCGCAAGTTGATGACGTCGTGCAGGACGATGCCGCCGTAGCTATGGACGGCATCGATGATCTCCCTCGCGGGCGCCCGCAAGCTCGTAATGAAGATGGGTACTTGGTGCTCGACGCAAACGCGCACGTCATGCTCGAGCCGCGCATTGGACTGATGAACGATTTGATTGACGGCAATGGGCCCGATCGTTGCATCGGGGTTTGCCGCGCGATGCGCGGCCAGCGCCTCGTCCAACTGCGTCAGCCATTCGTCGAGCAATTCGGCGCGCCGCGCGTTCAAGGCCGGGAACGAACCGACGATCCCGGCTTTGCACTGCGCAAGCACGAGCTCGGGGTAGCTGACGATGAACATCGGCGACGCGACGACAGGCAGCGTCAGATTCTGTAGGACGGCAGGCAAAGCCATGGCGCGTGTCTCCTCTTCATTAAAAGAACGAACGTTCGAATTATAGGCGATTAAAACGGCCCGATTGCGCCTGTCGGCTGTGGAGTGAGTGCTCTGGTTCTACGTTTCGTGGCCGGCCGAACGAGCGCGTGTCGTTGGTGCCCCTAGAATACGAAAGGTTCGAACAACGATAAGAGGCAGGAGCGAGCGCTATGAGTGTCGCCGACTTTACCCCGTTTCGCTTCGACGCCGACGGCGTCGACATCTTCGGTCAGATGGGCGGCGAAGGTCCCCCTTTGCTGCTGCTGCATGGGCATCCACAAACGCATCGGATATGGGACCGCTGTGTCGGTCGTCTTGCGGAGCACTTCACGATCGTCGCGACGGATCTTCGCGGTTATGGTCAATCGGGCAAACCCGCGAGCGATGCGGCGCATGCGCCTTATTCGAAAAGAGCGATGGCGGCCGATCAAGTCGCCGTCATGCGTCATCTTGGATTCGATCGCTTTCTCGTCTGCGCGCACGATCGCGGCGCACGCGTGGCGCATCGGATGGCGCTGGACCATGCCGACGCCGTGGAGCGCATGATGCTGCTCGATATTGCGCCGACGCTTGCGATGTACGAGGGCACGGATCGCGCATTCGCGACGGCCTACTTCCATTGGTTCTTCTTGATTCAGCCGGAGCCGTTGCCGGAGACGCTGATCGGGGCGGACCCCGCTGCGTATGTGAAAGCGGTCATGGGCGGCCGTCACGCGGGATTGGCGCCGTTCGAGCCCGACGCGTTGCGCGCCTACTGCGACGCGCTCGGTGCACCCGGTGCGGTGCATGCGATGTGCGAGGACTATCGCGCCTCGGCGACGATCGATCTCGAACACGACCGCGCCGATCTCGAGCGAGGCCGCAAGATCGGGTGTCCGCTGCGGGTGCTGTGGGGGGCGGAGGGCGTCGTGGCGCGCTGCTTCGACCCGCTGCGCGAATGGCAGCGCGTGGCCCGCGACGTCAGCGGCCGCGCGCTGCCTTGTGGGCATTACATTCCGGAAGAAGCGCCCGACGAACTATTCGCCGAGATTCACGATTTCTTCGAGGCCGACGAATCGGGCGAGCGGATGGTCAAGACCGAGGGGCGTATCAACGAACGCCGGACTTGAGCGCGCGCGGGTTTTTGTCTTTGTCTGTCTCCTTGCGTGCCTCGGCCGGCCCGAGGGGCGGCAGGCGCCTTCCCACGGGCGTTGCCTTGACGATGGCGGTGCTCGTCTCGGCTCGCTCGCCCACTTTCATCAAGATCTCGTCGAGATCTTCGATCGTGCGTAAGAAGAGCCGGCAGATGAAGCAATCGTCGCCGGTGACTTTATCGCACTCGACGAACTCGGGAATCCGGCGAATCTCGTCTTCCACCAGATGCAACTGCCCCGGTAGCGGCTTCACGCGCACGATCGCCTGCAATGTATAGCCGAGCGCGCGTGGATCCACCTGCACCGTGTAACGCTCGATGACGCCCTGCGTTTCGAGGCGTCGCAGCCGCTCGGCCGTACTGGGCGCCGACAGCCCGATTTCGCGGGCCAACTCGGCGATCGCCGTGCGTGCATCCTCCGCCAGCAAGCGCAGCAGCGCGCGATCGGTGGCGTCGAGTTCGGCGGCGGGTGAACCGCTGGCAAGGCGTTTTGGCATATCGACCTTCGTTTCGAAGAAATTATCGGCGATCTGCCTAAGTTTATGCCTGTCTAGTGGGTTTTCAAATCGCTAGACTGATTGCATCGATCGTCAATGCTTGGTCTGTTTCCGGTGGTGCGTGACAGCCGAGAAGGAGACGAAAGCAAAAGCGAAAGCGAAAACGACAATGCAAACCAAACGCCAAGACAGGTGCATTCATGGCTAATCAGACAGGCAAGGAAATTCGGCGCGGCGCCCTCGAGATGATCGCCGCGATGTTGATCTCGGGCACGATCGGCTGGCTCGTCGTGGCGTCGGGGCAGTCGCCGCAGAACGTCGTGTTCGTGCGTTGCGCACTCGGCGCGCCGACGCTGGCGGCAATCTGCGTGGCGCTCGGATTGATCCGCAAGGACATGCTGTCGTGGCGCACGCTCGCCCTGGCGGCCGCGGGCGGCGCGGCCATCGTTGCGAATTGGGTGTTGCTGTTCGCCGCGTACTCGCGCGCATCGATTTCGATGGCGACCGTCGCCTACAACACCCAGCCGTTCATGCTCGTCGCGCTTGGCGTTGCCGTGTTTCGTGAGCGCATCACGGCGTCGACGGCCGCGTGGCTCGGCGTCGCGTTCGTGGGGCTTTTGCTGGTCGTCAAAGTGCAGCCGGCCGTGCTGGCGGTGCCGGGGCAGTATCTCAAGGGGATCGGCTACGCGCTCGGCGCCGCGTTCTTCTATGCCGTCTCGTCCATCATCACGAAGCGGCTAAAGGGCACGCCCCCGCAATTGATCGCGTTGATCCAAGTGACGCTGGGCGTGCTCTTGCTCGCGCCGTTCGTGAACTACCATGCGCTGCCGTCCACGATGATGCCGTGGGCCGATTTGACCACGATCGGCGTCGTGCATACGGGGCTTGTCTACGTCCTGCTGTACGGTGCGATTCAGAAATTGCCGACATCGATGACGGCCGCGCTGTCGTTCATCTACCCGATCGTCGCGATCATTTGCGACCGATTCGCATTCGGCCAGACGTTGGCGTGGGTGCAGTTGGCCGGCGCCGCGTTGATCCTGCTCGCCGCAGCCGGAGTGAACTTCGGATGGCGGATCGTGCCGACGCGGCGCACAGCCGGTGCCGAGCCAGGGCTGTAGCGGTAGGGCGGCCCAACGCGATTGAACGCCGCCATTGCCGATTCCCGGTTCCCGATTGCCGATCTGCAGGGAAATCACCGATGCGTCGCGCATGGGCGCCTCGGTATGATGACAACTGACGCTGATCACGTCGAAAATTGCGCCGTTCGTCTTCTATGATGAACGGCTTTCTTTTTTGCGCGGCGGTTAGGCGCGCAGCGCGATGTCGACCACCGGCGCACCTGTCATCGCCACCAACTCCTGTGGCGACAGATTGAACACAGCGTGCGGATGACCCGCGGCAGCCCACAGGCTCTCGAGCTGCAGCAGATCCGAATCGATCAACGTGACAGGCGTGGTCAAGTGCCCGATCGGGCAGACCCCGCCGATCGCATAGCCCGTTTTGTCGCGCACGAATTTCGCGTCCGCGCGTGCGATGCCGCCGACGTGCTGCGCGACCTTTTCCTCGTCGACTCGATTCGCACCGCTCGCGACGACGAGGACGGGCGCATCGTCGTCGCGCCGTCGAAACAAGATCGATTTCGCGATTTGGGCGACCGAGCAACCGAGCCCGGCCGCCGCCTCGGCCGACGTCTTGCCTGTGTGCGGCAGCATCACGACCGGTTTTTCGTGCCCGCATTCGCGCAGCAGCCGCGCCACGCGCTGCGCCGAATCGGGCAGGGCGACCAGCGGCTCGGATGCGTCCGGTGCATCGGGCATGTTGCTTGAAGTGAACTGCGAATTCGCCATGTCTCGTTCGTTCCAAACGTTGTTATCGTGCGCTACCTTGAGGTATGGCAGCCCAATTCAGGAGGCGCAGGCGGCATTGGCCGCTTTGGCGAGCAGCGCGCGTCCTACGCGTGAGGCATTCGTGCGCCCGATCGACTTGGAGATGAAATCGCCGATCGCGACGACCGCATCCAGATCGATGCCCGTTTCGATGCCGAGCCCGTTCATCAGATACAGGACGTCTTCCGTCGCGACGTTACCCGTCGCGCCCTTCGCATAAGGGCAGCCGCCTAGCCCAGCCACCGACGCATGGAAGATCTCGATACCTTCGAGCAGCGCCGCGTAGATGTTCGCGAGCGCTTGCCCGTACGTATCGTGGAAATGTCCGGACAATCGCTCGCGCGGAAACACTTTGGTGACGGCCGCGAAGACTTCGCGCGTGCGCCCCGCCGTGCCGATGCCGATGGTATCGGCGATGTCGATCTCATCGCAGCCGAGCGCAGCCATGCGTTGCACGACATCGACGACAGCCGGTACCGGTACGTCGCCTTGATACGGACAGCCGAGCGCGCAGGAAATACTGGCGCGCACGCGGATGCCGCTTTCCTTCGCGGCGCGTGCGACGGGCTCGAAGCGCGCGATGCTTTCGGCGATGCTGCAGTTGATGTTCTTTTGCGAGAACGCTTCGCTTGCGGCGCCGAAGATGACGATCTCATCGGCATGCGCGGCCAGCGCGCCGTCGAAGCCCTTCATGTTCGGCGTGAGCACCGAGTAGATCGTCCCGGGGCGGCGTTCGATGCCGGCCATCACTTGCGTGCCGTCGGCCATTTGCGGCACCCACTTCGGCGAGACGAACGATGCGGATTCGATATTGCGCAAACCCGCCGTCGACAGCCGATTCACGAGATCGATCTTGACGTCGGTCGGCACGAATTCCTTTTCGTTTTGCAGCCCGTCGCGCGGGCCGACTTCGACGATCTTGACTGCACTGGGCAAAGACATGGCATGTCTCCTGGATGTTATTCGTTTGGAATGCTAAGCAATTAGAACGGGCGACACGCGGTGCGCGAAGACGTGCGCTGCCGCATGCCGTCCTTTGCGAATTCAGTAGCCGCGGCGAAGGTCGACGATACCGCCGATCGTCTCGCCGCGAGATAGCGCTTCAATCTTACGCGCAATTTGTTCGGCGGCAGGCTCGGGCCATGTCTGCGCAGAGATATGCGGTGTGATCGTCACGCGCGGCATACGCCGGAACGGGTGTTCGGCCGGAAGCGGTTCCTGCACGAAGACGTCGAGCGTGGCGGCGCACAGTTGCCCGTCGTTTAGCGCGTCGATGAGGTCGTGCTCGACGAGATGCGTGCCGCGGGCGAGATTCACCAGATAAGCGCCGCGAGCGAGATGGGAGAACGCCTCCCGGTTCAGGATGCCGTCCGTATCGGGCGTGCTCGGCAGCAGATTGACGAGCAGCTTCAAGCCATCGAGGAAGGCGGGCAGCGCATCGCGGCCCGCGAATGCGGCGACGCCTTCGATCCTCTTGGCGCTGCGGCTGTAGCCGCGCACGGGCAGGCCCAGCGTCGCCAGGGCGCTGGCTACCCGCGCGCCTAGCACGCCAAGACCAAGCACGCCCACCTGGAACGATTCGCGCGCATGGGGCTCGAACGCCTGCCACGGCGCGGCGGGGCTTGTTTCCGTGCCTGCGCCTGTGCTTGCTCGCTGCGCGAGCTCGTATTCGTCGAAGCGGCGCAGGTAGCGCAGCGCGGCGTACATCGCGTATTCGGCCATTTGTTGCGCCATGCCGGTATCTTCGAGTCGCACGATCGGCACGCCGGCCGGCAACGTACCAGGCTCGCGCCGTTCGAGTGCGAGCAGCGCATCGACGCCGGCTCCGATCACGAAGATGGCGCGCAAGTGCTCACGTCCGGCGAACAGTTCGGGTGGGGGCCGCCAAAGGACCGCATAATCGGCAGGGGCCGTATCGCCGGGCGCCCACAACCGGACATCGGCCGATGGGAGCGCGCGCGCGAGCAAGGCCACCCATGTGCGGGCGCCGTCGCTATCCGGCTGGTAGAAAAGAATCTTCATGCAGTGGCGGGGGCGTGCCGTGGCACGGCCCGGATCGACTGAGGACGGCCGTCATTTTACGACGGCCGTGAGCCGCCCGCCGCGCGCGGGCCGTTTCAAGCGAACGTCGTGACCGGCGCGACCGCTGCCGGGTCGGTATAGCTCGCCCGTCCTGTTTCGATGTGCCCGGCGAGACGCCGCACGACCAGTGCGCGACAAGCCGGCGGCGGGGATCGAGCGATGGTCTGAATTGGCGCGCGTCAGAGAGAAGGCCGCGCTGCCCGTGGGATAAAGCAAGCCGCGAGCGCACGCGCAAAAAGCCGGCCAAGCCGCCTTACGCTAGGGCTCGCGGCTGTTTACCCACCTAGCGGAGCCAGAGCCTATGAGTATCGAGACCGTTTATTTGATGACCGACCACGGGCGTTTCGTTTGTACCGATCAATTCGGCGATCTGACAATCAAAAAGGATCGAGCCGATGCAAGTTGCAAACAGCAAGCCGGCTGGGCCGACGGCGAGTCCAAGGTGACGCTGTACAACCCCGCGGCGCAGCGATGGTGGGCGGTCGCGCCCGATTTGGCGACGCCGCACGTGGACGATCTGGTGACCGCCCGCAAGAACGAATGGACGACGTTCAATTACGCGTTCGTCGATGCGGAAAACACGCTGATGACGTTGCGTACCGATGAAGGCCGATACCTGTCGCGCATCGATATCGGCCGCCCGCAGGAATACCTTGCGGCGAGCGCGGCCAGTGCCGACGAGGCGAGCCGGTTGCGTGTGATTCGCTTGGCGGACGGCGCCGGCTGAGCGCGAGGTCGGGGCCGCGAGCAACGGCCCCGACCTCGAATGGAGCGCGACTTCAATTGGCCCCGCAGGCCCCCGAGCACGGCTCGCTCGATTCGCGCGGTGCGGGGCTTCCGGCACGCATTCCGAGGCGATCCAGCAGTTTGCGATCGGCGTCGGCTTGCGGATTGCCCGTCGTCAGCAGTTGATCGCCGTAGAACATCGAATTGGCGCCGGCCAAAAAGCATAGCGCTTGCAGCCCGTCGTCCATTTGCTGACGGCCGGCCGAAAGCCGAACGACGGCGCGCGGCATCGTAATGCGCGCCACGGCGATCGTACGCACGAATTCCAACGGATCGATCGGATCGACGTGCCCGAGCGGCGTGCCTTCGATCGCAACGAGGTTATTGATCGGCACCGATTCGGGATACGGATCCATGTTGGCGAGTTGAGCGATGAGCCCGGCGCGTTCGCGGCGCGATTCGCCCATGCCGATAATCCCGCCGCAGCAGACGTTGATGCCTGCGTCGCGCACGCGCTCGAGCGTATCGAGCCGGTCTTGGTAGCTGCGGGTGGAGATGATCTGTCCGTAGAATTCGGGCGACGTATCGAGGTTGTGGTTGTAATAGTCGAGCCCCGCCTCGCGCAAGGTTTTCGCTTGATCGTTTTCGAGCATGCCGAGCGTCATGCAGGTTTCGAGGCCCATCGCCTTCACACCGCGAATCATCTCGGCGATCGGCTCGAGATGACGCTCTTTCGGGCTGCGCCATGCCGCGCCCATGCAAAAACGCGTCGCGCCGTTTTGCTTGGCGAGGCGGGCCGCGTCCAGCACCGCATCGACATCCATCAGTTTCTCGGCCTTCAGGCCCGTCTCATAGTGCGACGATTGCGAGCAGTACTTGCAATCTTCTTCGCAGCCGCCGGTTTTGATCGAGAGCAACGTCGAGAGCTGAATCTCGTTTGCATCGAAATGTTCGCGATGCGCTTGCTGGGCGCGGTACAGCAGGTCGTTGAACGGCAACTCGTAGAGCGCGACCACGTCGGCCACGCGCCAGCGCTGCGCGGCGCCGGCTTTCGCGTCGTTGCCCTGCGCCAAGTCGAGGTTGGACGAGGCGTCCTGCATAGCGTGTTGAGCTTCAGTCATAACGTTGGTCCGAGTGGGTTTCGATTGAGTCGTAAGACAAAGGAGGGGCGCTTGTCATGCTGCATGCGCTTGCAGCGCGCGCAGCAGCATGGGCATGTCGAGGTGCGTGGCGGCTTGTTCGGCCGATGGCGGGGCGAGATACGGCACCGTGCCGATCAGCGGCACGCCGTGTTCGCGTTGCAGCCACGCGCGGATCGTTTCGATGTTTTCGCCGGCAAAGCGCATGTTGGGATCGACGATATTCGCCACCCAACCCGCGAGGTGCAGGCCGCGTGCGGCGATCGCGTCGGCGGTCAGCAGGGCGTGATTGATGCAGCCGAGCCGCACGCCGACGACGATGACGACAGGCAAATTCAATGCGAGCGCGAGATCGGCCGTGTCGCGCCGGTGATCGAGCGGCACGCGAAAGCCGCCGACCCCTTCGACGACGACGACATCCGCACGTCGCATCGCTTCACGATGGCAGTCGACGATCGGTGCGAGCTGGAGCGTGCGGCCTTCTTGCGCGGCGACGATATGCGGCGCAGCCGGCATTTTGAGCAAGTAGGGCGTTCTCACTTCGGGCGGCAGCAGCGCGCCGGAGGCCGCATCGAGTTGATCGGCGTCTTCGTTGTGCCACATCCCGTCTTCGGCGTTGAAGTAGGCGCCGGCGGCGATCGGCTTCATCGCGGCAGCGCAAAGCCCGGCCTGGGCGAACCCGCGCAGCAGCGCACACGAAACGAGCGTCTTGCCGATCTCGGTATCGGTGCCGGTGACGAACAGCGAAAGCGGCGAACTCATGCGCGGTCTCCCGAGTGAACGAGGGCGGTTTGCAGCCGGTCGAGATCGTCGAAGCCGTGTCCCGCCGACAGCGATAGACGTAGACGCGATGTACCGGGCGGCACCGTCGGCGGCCGGATCGCCGGTACCCACAATCCGGCGGCATCGAGACGGGCGGCGAGCGCGAGCGTGTCCTCGTTGCCGCCGACGATAAGCGGCTGGACGGCCGTATGCGAATCGATGGGGCGCCAGGGCGTGGCTCGCAAGATCGCACGGGTGCGCTCGATCAGCGCGGCCAGGTGCGCGCGCCGCGCGTCGCCTTCCTCGCCCGCGATCAGCGCGAGGCTCGCGGACACGGCATGCGCCTCGGCCGGCGATGCGGCGGTGGTGAAGATGTACGGCCGAGCGCGCTGAAGCAACCATTCGATCACGGTTTCATGCGCGATCGCGGCGGCGCCGGCTACGCCGACGGCTTTACCGAACGTGCACAGATAGACGAGATTCGGCGAACGCAAGGCGGCTTGCGCCACTGCGCCGCGGCCTTGCGGGCCCAGCACGCCGAAGCCGTGCGCATCGTCGACGAGCAGCCAGGCGCCATATCGCTCCGCTAGTTCGACGAGCCGCGCGAGCGGCGCGACGCTGCCGTCCATGCTGAAGACGGCGTCGGTCACGATCGCTTTCGCCGGCGTATCGGACGCGTCGAGCATCGCCGCAAGCGCTTCGGTATCGGCGTGCGGATAGATCTGCACGTCCGCGCGCGAGAGCCGAGCGCCGTCGATGAGCGACGCGTGGTTGAGCGCGTCGGAAAAGAGCGTCGTGCCGCGCCCCGCAAGGGCCGTGACCGCGGCGAGATTCGCCATGTAGCCCGTCGAGAACGTCAACGCGCGCGGCGCATCGACGAAGCCGCCCGCGAACGCGGCAAGGGCCTCTGCGAGCACCGCATGCGCGCGCGAATGGCCGCCGAGCAAATGCGAGCCGCCGCTGCCCGAGCCGTAGCGGCGCGCGCCTTCGGCGACGGCGTCGGCGAGCAGCGGATGGGCGGCGAGCCCGAGATAATCGTTGCTGGCAAACGCAATGATCGCGCGGCCGTCCACGGTCATATGCGCGGCGCAAGGCGTATCGGCCACACGGTGTTTGCGCGTCAGCGCGCGCGCGTCGATATCGGCAAGCCCCTCGCGCAGCGTATCGATCGGATGCATCGCTTACGCTCCTGCCGACAACGTGGCGTCGAACGTCTCGCACGTGCGCGAGGCGAGCAGTGCAATCGTTTCGTCGTCCAAAATATATGGCGGCATCAAGTAGACCGTCGTCCCGATGGGCCGCAGCAACAGTTCGCGCGACAGCGCTTGCTCGAAGAAGCGGCGCGAGAACGTGCGCGCGGCGTCTCCTTCGAGGGCCGCGTCGAACGCGATGATCGTGCCGGTCCGGCGAACATGACGGACGGCTTCGTGCGAACGAAGCGGTGAAAGTGCGTCCATCAACATGGCCGCCTTTTTCTCGTTTCGTGCCAGCACGTCGTCGCGCGCGAACAGATCGAGTGTGGCGAGCGCGGCTCGGCAAGCGAGCGGATTGCCCGTGTACGAATGCGAGTGCAAGAAACCGCGCGTGGTGTCGTCGTCGTAGAACGCCGCATAGATTTCATCGCGCGAGAGCACGAGCGAAAGCGGCAGGTAGCCGCCGCTGATGCCTTTCGACAGACAGACGAAATCCGGCCAGATCCCCGCCTGTTCGCAGGCGAAAAACGTGCCGGTGCGGCCGCAGCCGACGGCGATTTCGTCGGCGATCAGATGCACGTCGTGCTCGTCGCACAGTTTGCGCAATCCGGTGATGTATGCGCTGTCGTGCATCGCCATGCCGGCCGCGCACTGCACGAGCGGCTCGACGATCAGCGCGGCGATGCGCGAGCCGTGCGCATCGAGCAGCGTGCGTACCTCGTTCAGCGCGCGCTGTGCTACGTCGCGCGCCGTTTCGCCGGGTTCGGCGCGACGGGCGTCCGGCGAAGCGACGATATGCGCCGAGCGGATCAGCGGATCGTAGGCGTCTTTGAACAAGGCGACATCGGTCACGCCGAGCGCGCCGATGGTTTCGCCGTGATAGCCGTTCGCGACGCAGACGAATTCGCGTTTGTCCGTTTGCCCCCGGTTGCGCCAATAGTGGAAGCTCATTTTCAGCGCGATCTCGACGGCGCAAGCGCCGTCCGAGGCGAAGAACGCGTGGCCGAGCGTGCCGTGCGTGAGGGCCGAAAGCCGCTCGGCGAGTTCGACCGCGGATTCGTGCGTGCAGCCGGCCAGCATCGCATGCTCCAGCGTATCGAGCTGGGCCTTCAACGCCGCATTGATGTCGTCGTTCGCGTGACCGAACAGGTTGACCCACCAAGAGCTGATCGCATCGAGGTAGCGACGGCCTGCGCGATCGTAGAGCCAGGGGCCCTTGCCGCGCGCGACGGGGATGAGCGGCAGACGCTCGTGATGTTTCATCTGCGTGCACGGGTGCCACACGGCCTTCAGGCTGCGGGCTACCCAATCGTCTCCGGCTTCATATCCGCCGGCTTGCGCTTGCGTTCGACAATCGTCGGCTACTGGTCTGTTCAATCACCGCTCCGAGGCATGAAAGCCGCGCGGGCTCGCGCCCATTTCGCGCATTCATGCGAAAAACGCGCGATAGGTCTGCCGAATGGCTGAAACGGCATCCACCGCGCGGACAAAAACGGCGTGAGATTAACGCGTTCGGCGCACGATTGCACCTGCCTGCGCCAGCGCGTTCGGCGGGCTATTCGATGCGGTTCGAGGCAGCTAGCGACGCTTTGGGAGAGATCACCCGAAATCGCCGCAGATAGCGACGGCAGGGTGAGCCCCTACCCGAGAAAAAAATTTGTCATCGGACGTTTGGAACCGATTTTTAAGCACGATCACTCGCCCCATTCACCGGCCCGTGCAGGTGGAACCGTCGTGCCGGCGCCACCGCGGTTCGCGTTAATTCCCGCCGATTTCACGCATGGTCCCATATCGCAGAACTCAGTCGAGCTATTCAACGCAGCACGTACGGCGCGCAATAGTACGTCGCTGCTCCCAGCATGACTAGACACAATGCGATAGCGCATTTGGCGACGCTCCAACCCTTGGCGGCAGCGCGATAACCGACACATCCGAAGATGAATGCAGGACCCAATAACCCGCCGGCCAAAACAGGTAAGGTCCACCAGTGCTGGGGGCAGTCGTCCAACTCGGTACATCCGACGGCGCGATGATTGACAGCGGGAAAGTCGATGCGGCCCAAGATGTATAGGCACAGCCAACTTACGAACAAGCCGAACAGCATAGCCAGGATCGCTACCAGCATCCTCTTCACTTGACCTCCCAGAACAAGATTCGACGGCTCTATGCCGTTTCCTTTCCTGCATCTCTCGGTTATAATTTCGCGCCTGCGTTAAAAGAACAAGCTATCACTAAAAGGAATAGCGGCATGAGGGCCACGAATCTCTATGACGCGAAATCGTACGTCGGCGTGCAGCGCAATCGATTAGTCAAGCTAGATACGCCGTTGGGCCCGGACTGGCTGCTCCCGATGTACGTAAAGGGTCGATCACGTCTGGGCCGCGATTATGAATTCGCTGTCGATGCTGTATCGAAGCACGGCAAGGAAATCAAACTCAAGGCATTGATCGGTAAAGCCGTGACGCTTTGGATCCAGCAATCGGACGGTTCCTATCTGCCGCATCACGGTTATGTCCATACGTTCTCGCGCCTCGGCGCGGATGGATACCTCACCGTATATCGCCTCGAGTTCACGTCTTGGATGAATTTCCTGCGGCTGCGCCGCGACATGCGCGACTGGCAAGAGCAGTCCGGCGAGCGAATTATCGCGGATGTATTCGATCAACATCCGCAGGCCGTCGGTGCATACCGCTTCTGGCCCAGAGCGCTCGCGCTGTCGCGTCGATGCCGAAAACCCTTTGACGCGCAATCGAACGCTCGCATTTCATCCAGCAAGCACATCCAAACAATAAAAGAAACCCATCATGGCCGATTCGGGCGTTCTGATTCCCAAACCGACCGACGTGTTCGTGTCGCCGCTTTACAAGCTTCACCCCGCCGACGTGCAGACGGGCATCGACGTATTCGACAAGTGGCTTATCGATATCAGCGGCGGCTGGATCAACGTTGAGCGCTTGAAGGATGTGGCAGCGGGAACGCCGCTGATCGGCAACATCTTTGCGGCCGTTGACGCGCTGCTCGATATCAAGGCGATGATCGAGCATCGCGACAAGTCGCCGGAGCTGTTCGACTGGCTCAATCTTGCGCTCGATCTGATCGGCGTGGTCCCGCTGCCGCCCGTTACGGCGGAACTGCGCATGGGCGCGAGACCCGTGCTCAAGCTGCTGCGCCAGGAGATTGAGCGCAGCGGCCGCGCCGCCGCGGAATCGACCGCGCTGGTGGTGCGCGACGCGGTGATTTCCGCTATTGCCGGCGACATTTACTCGCGCTATGCGGGCGAGATCGACACCTTCATTAAGGTTATCCGGCAGGGCTTGTCCCAGCTGTTGCAGCAATGCGCACAATTCATCGGCACACTGCTGGAGGGGATCGCGGATCTGTTCGCAGTGGTGGCGGGCAACAAGACCTTGAATACCGAAGGCAACCTGCACGCGGCCGACTTGCATGCGGCGCAGATCAAGTCGGGACTCGCCTCTTACGACGCGAGCAAGGTGATGCATGGCTTGGCGCACTACGTTGCCGATTGGACAAAGATCGAGGGCAAGGGCCTCGTCTCGAGCGCGGCAGCGGCCGGACACGCGGCCGATTCGCTGACGGGCGGTCGGTTGATGGGGCAGCAAAGCGAGCGCTTGATGCGAATGTCGGATGAGCTTCGCCAGCGGATTCCGCAAGTGCAAAAGCGCATACGGGAGCTGGACGGGAACGAAGTCGGCAAGATCGGCTGGTTGCTGTTGACCATCGAGCAAGGGATCGTGCAATGGCGTAAGCGTCACCGTGTCGAGCGGGCAACGGGGGTGCCCAGTCATGGGCAAGCGAAGCTTGAAGAGCATCGCGCCGATGGCCCGAAGGAAGCGCTCACGCATACCGAACCGGCCGAGCATCCAGGCGGTTCCGAATGCAAAAACCGTTGCCCGATCGAGACGCCGCCCGCGCGCTCGGTTGGCTCGATCGGCTTCGCGCTGGGCGATGAGCGCATCGAGCATCACGACTTCACGATCGACGGGCCGATGCCGGTTGTTTGGCTGCGCACATACCGATCGTTCTTCGATGCCAACGACGAACACGGCGAACTGGGTGCGCGGTGGATCACCCCCTACATGACGCGCTTCGATATTCACGCGACGAAGCTCGTCTATCACGATCCGCAGGGGCGCAGCCTCGATTATCCGTTGCTTGCCGCGGGCGAGGCCCATGACGACCGCGCGGAAGAATTGACGCTATTGCGGCTCGACGAACGGTGGCTCACGCTCACGCGCGGCAATCAGTTGCTGGAAACGTACGAGAAGCATGGCGATGCGCTGCGCTTGGCGTTCATCCGGGACCGAGCCGGCAATCAGGTAACGCTCGACTACGATTATCAGAATCGGCTCTCACGCATCATCACGGGACAGTCGCAGGTGTGTTGTAAGTACGACAAACTGAACCGCATCATCGCGATTTCGCAGCACGCGCTCGACGGCGAGCGGCTGGCGACGCTTGCGCAGTACCGCTATGACGAGCACAACGACCTCGTCGCCGCGACGGACCGTTTCGGCAACAAGTGGCATTACGCATACCGGCATCACTTGGTGACTCGCTATACGGACCGCACGGGCCGGGCAATGAATCTCGAGTGGAACGGCACCGGGCCGAAGGCCAAGTGCGTGCGCGAGTATGGCGACGACGGTAGCCACGAAATCCGCTTGGCGTGGCACCCGAACTTCCGGCGCGTGGATGTAACCGACGCGCTGGGCAACGTCACGCAGCACCATTACGACCGTAAAGGCTATTCGTTCCGCGTGGTGCATCCCGATGGCAGCGAAGAGTGGATGGATCGCGACGCGCACGACAACCTCACGCAATACATTCACCGCGATGGCTGCATCGAGCGGCTTGCATACGATACACGCGGCAATTTGGTACGCCATCAGCGCACGGACGGCGGCATCGTGGAGATGGCGTATGACGAGAAGGACCAAGTCATACGCATGGCCGACGCGCGCGGGAATGTCTGGCATCGCGAGTACGACGACAAGGGCAATCTGACCGTCGAGACCGATCCGCTCGGACATAAGACGCAGTTCAGCTACGACGAGCGCGGCCTGGTCACGCAGATCAAGGACGCCAAGGGCGGCACCAAGGTGCTTGCCTATAACGATGCCGGGGCGCTGACGCGCTACATGGATTGCTCAGGCAGAACCACGAAGTGGACATACGATACGAGCGGCCGGTTATTGGAGACGACTGATGCCGATGGCGGCACCACGACAATCCAGTACGGAGCAAACGGTTACCCGACGCGGATTTGCTCACCCGAAAGCGCCGAAGAGCTGACTTACGACGCCGAGGGGCGCTTGTTGAGCAGGATCGATGCGCTCGGTCGGACGATCCGATACCGCTACGACGCGGCCGGACGAATCGCGAGCCGTGCCGATGCATTGGGCTACACGTTGTCGTATCGCTACGACCGATTGGGGCGATTGAGCACGCTGACCGATGCGAACGAAGCGCGCTATCGTTTTAACTACGATCCGGTTGGGCGATTGGTCGAAGAAATCGGCTTCGATGAAAAGCCCACGCGTTACAGCTACGACGAAGCTAGCGGCCGGCTGCAATCGATCGACGAAGCGGGCCAACTCACGCGTTTGAGCTACGACAACGCGGGGCGGTTGACCAAACGCACGAGCGGCGACGAGGAGGAACGCTTCGCCTATGACGCCAACGGCAGATTGATCGACGCGAAGAACGGGCACAGTCAGGTGCAACGGTTCTTCGATCCGGCAGGTCGTCTCGTGCGCGAGCATCATAGCTACCGGCTGTTCGGCGAATCGCGCAGCTACGTGTGGCATCACGAATACGATGAACTAGGCAATCGCATCAAGACTATCCGCCCGGATGGACATGCGGTGGACTGGCTTCTCTACGGAGCGGGTCACGTGCACGGCATGCTGCTCGACGGCGTTGAGCGGATGCAGTTCGAGCGGGACAACTTGCATCGCGAGACGTTGCGTATGTTGCCGAGCCGAGTGGCGCAAAGGACGACATACGATCGCAGCGGACGGATTGCGCGACGCACTGTGCAGCGCGAAAAGGCGCCGTTGCCATTCGCCAAGCGCGGTTACGAGTACGATGCGATCGGGCAGCTTACGCGAATCGACGATGCCGACAAAGGCTATACGGACTACCGGTATGACCCGTTAGGACGGCTGATCGAGGCGATCGGGCCGGTCGCGCGCGAGCGGTTTGCATTCGATCCCGCGAGCAATATTGTTGACGCTCCGGCGCCCGAGGGTACACGCCTTCGGCCGCTTGCGACACGCGAAGAAAGCTCGCAGGTGCCGCAGGTGCCGAAGGTACTGGGCAATTTGCTGAAGGCGTACGCCGGGACGAGCTTCGCGTACGACGCACGGGGCAATCTGGTGCGCAAACAATCGCCGACGGGGCAGCAGCGCTACGAGTGGGATGCGTTTAACCGGCTACAAGCCGTGACGGTGGAGGAGACATCGCGCCGGTGCGAGGCACGGTACTTCTATGACCCGCTGGGGCGGCGCATTGCCAAGGAAGTGAACGGCGAGCGCACTGTGTTCGGGTGGGACGGCGACACGTTGGCGTATGAATCAAATGAGCGCGGTAGTACCCATTATCTGTACGAGCCGGGCTCGTTCGTTCCGCTGGCCCAGTATGTGACAGCGAGCGTAGCGGGAACGGCGACGCCGGTTCGGAAAGAGAACGATCGGTACGTTCCCGAAGAAGATCCGTTGCAGCGCGTGCCCGAACGGGTAGCCGACGCGCACATGTTCTACTATCATTGCGATCAGATCGGCACTCCATTGCTGATGACGGATGACGCGAGCGAGGTAGTGTGGGAAGCGTCGTACAAGGCGTGGGGTGAAACGCAGAAGGTAATCGAACGGGCGTCGCGGGCAGCCGGGATCACGCCGCGTAATCCGATTCGGTTTCAGGGGCAGCAATACGACCCGGAAACGGGGCTGCATTACAACCGGCACCGTTACTACGATCCGCAACTGTAGGTAGATTCATAACGAGCGATCCCATCGGCCTGGCCGGCGGCGCGAACGCGTATCAATACGCGCCCAACCCGATCGAGCTGGATCGATCCGCTGGGACTCGCAAAACGATGCGGCTGCCCTTGCGGGGTCGAGCCGCATGGCAACCAACCATCACCGCGGCCGACAGGCTACCAGAGTCACCACGTCATTCAGGACCGGTGGGCCAAAGCGAACGAGATCGCGGGCTATAGTTATGGTGCCGCTCCAGCGATCCTCATCCCGCAAAATCCGATTCACAAGGCAATCAGCGATAGCCAAAATGCGCGGCGCGATGCCGCGGTCGCCGCGGGTAAAGATCCTTGGTCATCGAGCATCCAAGACCAATTCAATTACTCATCGCAAGACATGCGAGCCGCAGGGATATCTGACGATTGCCGCAAGCGCGCGCTAAAGAAAGCTTATAAGTACTTCGATCAATTGGGAGCCTTCAAATGACTGACTGGAGCGCGGTAACAGGCGGCAACTTTCGTACGCACACACCAGCGAGTGCCGCAGAGGTTGCGACACTCGAGGCGTCGCTCAACGTCGCGCTACCATCCGACTATAAGGAATTCTTGCAGTGGTCAAACGGGGGCGAAGGCGACTTCGGTGGACTTTACCTTGCAATGTGGCCAACTGCTGATGTCGTGAACCTGAATGAGCTGTATTCGGTTCAAACGCGCATGGGCCGCGATTTTATCGGGGTTGGGACAGACGGAGGCGACTATTGCTTTGCTGTCGACCTAAGGGACAATGCCGCATTTGTCGTTGTCCCTTTGGGGGCACTCGCGAACGACGAGGTCAAGCGTCTCGCCGATAGCTTCATCGACGGCTTGATGGCTATCCGTGACGGTGCCATCACGGGCGACGATCTTTAGCGCAGTACATTCGGGGCAATCTACTTCGGTTTTCAGGGGCAGCAGGAGGATGAAGAATCGGGGCTGCATTACAACCGCTACAGGTACTACGATCCGGCGACAGCGCGGTTCATCTCGATGGATCCCATCGGGCTCGCCGGCGGCCTCAATGCACACCAGTACGCGCCGAACTCGACGCGGTGGATTGATCCACTTGGGCTCACGCGGTGTCCTTGCGACCCATGCAATACGTCCCGCCGCTCGAGCCTAAGAGAAATTCGCCGGCAACTAGGCATACCGATGGGGCAGCAGCCGATATCCCAGAAGATGGTTCCGCTAACGGATTCGAACGGGAATTGGCTTCTCGGTGATGACAAGAGGCCCGTCATGAGCCGAGAGCTAACCTATGACGTCAATGGCAAAAGGGTGGTAATTCAAGACCATTCAGCAGGGCACGATTTTGGCGAAGGTGGCGTGGGCGACCAACCATCGCATCATAATGTCCGTCCCGAAGACAACACTCGGACAGGAAAGGTCCAGGGCATGGACGATCACTACTACTTTGGTTGTCGGAACAAGAAATGATTCTGATCGAAAGGATTTTGAATCCGCAAGCCCTTACCGCGCTCTATAAGGACGAATTGCCGCTAGACGGTGCCGAGCTCGTCGAGATTCAGATGAAGCGAGATGAGCCTCGGCTCATGGTAAGGTTGATGACAACTGACAAGCCAACGTCCTCACCCAGTCGATGGCCAAGGGACTATGATGTCGTGTCCATAAGCTTGTCCTTCATCGGAGTTCGTAAACTGTCCATTAGTCAGTGGGGGTATGACAATACCGAAGCAACATTCGGATTCACCATCGAAGACGGTGCAGCATCCGTGACCATCGATTGCAAAAACGGCGCATCGCTTGCGTTCGTCTGTGATTGGGTTCGCGTAGAAGGCGTTACGTACGGTCATCTGGGGAGCCCGTAAGCGATTGAGGCGATCTGCTCCGGTTTCAGGGGCAGCAGATGGACGAAGAGTCCGGCCTGCACTACAACCGGCATCGTTTCTATGACCCCAGTAGTGGTCGCTTCATATCTCGCGATCCCATTGGGCTCGCAGGTGGCCTCAACGTATATCAATACGCGCCGAATCCGATAGCTTGGGTAGACCCGAGAGGGCTTGCTTGCTACGACGACTTGTTGGCTAAGCTCAATGGAGGCGCCCTCGATTTCTCGACAAATAAAGACGCCGCTGTGTTCTGGTCTGGGCCGAATATGAAAACCGCGCAGCAGTGGGCTCAACTCCACGGCAAAACTACCCTCGAGCAAACGGCGGGAGGGAAGTATCTGGACGGACTTAATCTCTTCGGAAAAGATAGTGGCATGAGTGGTAAGCAGGCTGCAGAAATCTGGGACGTCGCATCCGTTAAGTTCGCCCAAGGGGCGTCCGGCGATGCAAACGTGTTCGGAACCGGCGCCAAGAAGATGAACGATTTTGGCAGTATGCGTACCTGGTGGCGGATAGAAAAACCAGCGCTGATCGCAAACCCTGATGTAACGAGCGTCACAAGATTGAAGAAGGATGGTACTCCCGCAAAAACGGGTCACGTCAAAAAGTGTCGGTGAGGTGCTAAGTGAACAAGGAAGAATTGTCTTACGTCAAAGAACTCAAGACCGACAAATCTGCTTACGAATATGTGGACGCTGATTTTGGTGTGGTCCGTCTATTGATCGTGTATCGAGGCGAGAGGCTCTATTTCCAGATCGGAAATGAGGCCATAATTTGCGAAATATCTGCTCGCGACGCAATGTTGAGCAAAAAAAGTTTAAAAAAATGGGATAATGGACGCGCACTCGATGAATTGGAACGAGAACGGATTGCAGCAATTATTTCAAAGTACTATAAGCTTTCGTATAAGGACGATTTGATCGCCGTTTGATTGAAAAAAGGGGCGCAATGATGCCACTAGTCATATGTCCCATTCATGGCTGTGCGGGAGGAGAGCTAGTCGGCCGCGCGCTCGTGAGCGACCACTCCTGGTGTCTCAAAGGCATCTAGTGCGTCCGATTACGTTGGCGTATGAAGATATTGAGTATCCAGCCTACACGCCGCAAGCGGATATAGCCGAAGTCGTGCGTTGATCGAAAGGCAGTCTGAGAGTTAGCCGCAAGGTTGCAGGGGCGGCAGGTAGATGAGGAAGGTGGGCTGCATTAGTCGTAATCGGTGGCCGTCGACGCTCGGTGAAGAGCATCGAGAACAAGGAACAAGTTTGCGAGGTCCGCCTCGAGCGGGAAAAGTTAAGGCAACGGTAGGCGGAAACTTGCATGAAACTCGTTCGCATCGCGGCATGGCTGTCGGTCGTGGCCTCCACCGGATTCTTGACGACTGCGGGAGCGCAGCAGGATCTAGATACGTTCAAGCGGAGATGCGAAGCATACGGTTTCGTGCGTGGCACGCCCGAACACGCCGATTGCGTTCGCAAGCTCGACGTTGAGCAGGCCAGGCTGCGATGCCAGGTGCTTGTTCAGCGAGGCCATCAGGTTTGCTCTCGGGAGTTCGCGGATCTTGTCGGGTCGGCTGGCGCAGCGATGCAGTGTGGCGAGGTCCAAGACGCATATCAGCAGTATTGTCAGTAGGACGTAAAACGGGGAAGTGCAATGGATTCGAGTGTCGCAACTGAAATACTAAAGGGTGTGCCGTCAGCTATCGTAACGCTCGCCATTGGTTCAATCGCCGCATACGTTGCTTACCGCCAGTACTGTGTGAACCACGCGAAATTCAAACTTGATCTGTTTGAAAAGCGGCACGAGATTTATCTCTACACGGCCGATTTCCTGACTCGTCTCGCAAACCCTGATGCCATGGAACCCCGTGAAACGCTGATCTTTCGAGGGCAAACGGCGGCAGCGATCTTCTTGTTCGACCAGGACATGGCGGTGTTTCTACGCGAAGTGACCGACAAAGTCTTCACCCCGCGGGAGCAACGTCGCGAGGTTCAGTCATGGGCGACCGATCAACTTCGCAACCTCGCTGAGCGGTTCATGCCGTACATGAGCTTAGCCACCTGGCGGTAGAAGAATAGGAATACACCGCGAAAACACCAACGGGGGAAGCATGAAGGGCCACATTTTTTCTCGGTCAGCTAGCGGCAATGAGCGGCTGTACAAAGTCCCGGTTGTTGCTGGAAACGCCCGGCAGACCTGCTTACGCATATGAAAGTCGCATGTGGAGAAAATTGCGGATTCGCTGGGCGTGCTGTTGGGGCAAGCACGAATGGGATCGAGTGGAGCGCTACATCAGTCACGTCATTGGATGGAACGAGGGCCGCTGCCGGAACTGCGGTAACGGCTGGGGCGGCGCATTGCCAAGGAAGTGAACGGCGAGCGCACTGTGTTCGGGTGGGACGGCGACACGTTGGCGTATGAATCAAATGAGCGCGGTAGCACCCATTATCTGTACGAGCCGGGCTCGTTCGTTCCGCTGGCCCAGTATGTGACAGCGAGCGTAGCGGGAACGGCGACGCCGGTTCGGAAAGAGAACGATCGGTACGTTCCCGAAGAAGATCCGTTGCAGCGCGTGCCCGAACGGGTAGCCGACGCGCACATGTTCTACTATCATTGCGATCAGATCGGCACTCCATTGCTGATGACGGATGACGCGAGCGAGGTAGTGTGGGAAGCGTCGTACAAGGCGTGGGGTGAAACGCAGAAGGTGATCGAACGGGCGTCGCGGGCAGCCGGGATCACGCCGCGTAATCCGATTCGGTTTCAGGGCCAGCAGCTCGATGAAGAAACGGCGCTGCACTACACGCGGAACCGCTATTACGATCCGAGTAGCGGACGGTTCGTATCAACGGACCCGATCGGCCTGCGTGGCGGCATTAACGTCTATCAATATGCGCCCAACCCGACTCAGTGGGTCGATCCGTTGGGCTTAATCAAGCTCGGATACAACAAGAGCACGCAGACTTGGAGCACCCCGGGTGGATTGAACTATGGTCAAGGCTCGGCTCAGGGAAATCGAATCAAGCACGTACTTGAGCATGAGTCCCCGAATCCCAACAAGAAAACTCACTCTGTCTTCTGCACATGCAAGAGAGGCGGATCTCTTGACGTTGTAGACGAGGCATGGGCGAAACGTGGCCTGCCACTGGCGAATGACCCAGGCGCCTATGTCGTTCCAATGTGGCGGTCCGTCGGGTCAGCAGGGGAAACGAACGTCAAGATAATTACGCGCCCCGGCACGAACGAAATCATTACGGCATACCCGGTACATTAGCGAGAAGAAGATGATCTGCCCAAGATGCGAACAAGACGAAATCGTCGAGGCAAAAATTAAGGGCCTCGGAAAGCTGATTTATATCTGCCCCGAGTGTGATGCAACATGGCTGTCGAAGGAGGAGATAAGCGCTCAAGGCTTCTTAGACTATGGTACATACATGAAGGAGATGGGACGCTCCCAGCTATGGGACGAGTTGGAGGTCGTTGGACGCATTTGAATGGCTGAGGGCCGCTAGGGCGGCCCTCAGCCATTACTGTTCCAGGGGCAGCAGGTAGATGAGGAAAGCGGGCTGCATTACAACCGCCGGAGATACTACGATCCGAGTGTCGGCCGCTTCATTAGTACCGATCCGATCGGCCTGCGCGGCGGGCTCAATCTATGGCAGTACGTAGATAACCCCATCGAATGGATCGACCCGCTCGGCCTTGCGCGAATCAAGAACGCGATCGACGGCGCGCGACGCGAGGATGTGTTCAATGCACAGATGCGAGCCAAACATCCGAATGCAACCGTCCAGTGTCAGTGTTATCTGCGTGATGCTCAAGGCAAGTCGGTTAAAGATCCGCTGACAGGAGAACGTCGCCGAGTTGATACGGCTGTTATTCAAGATGGGAAAGCGCAAACGTTCGAGGTAACCAGCCCGACGGCGGATAAGCTTGAGCAACTCGATAAAGAGGACCGCATTCTAAGGGCCGGTGGAAACTACGTCCGAGATCGAAGCACGGGGTGCTTGTTCCCGTCAACGGACCTTCCCAACTTGAGCGACTTCCTTGATATGAGCGATAACTACTTTGTGTGGTCGACCGTTGAATCCACTGTGTCGCGGTACATGGTGATGGACGACGCTGGCAACAGCAGCCCGGATCCCTTGTTGCGCCCTATCGTAGAAAGGAAGTTGATCGCGCTTCGAAAGTTTTACTTCGAAAACGGCTTGTTGACGGTGAAAGCATTCGACGACGATGGCAATCATATCGACCGGGAATACTACAAGAACGACATCACCGACGAGGGGCTGGAGTTGATCCGCAACAAACGGGTGGGATCTTGGTTGAATTCCAAGGCTTCACAGAAGGATCCTCCTGATATGAAGCTACTGGAGAAGGCGCTGACCGAACTCCGTGCCGGCAAGTGAAGCCATGACAGAGGGCCGCTAACG
>CAWIRZ010000010.1:0-107005 GCA_963838695.1 uncultured beta proteobacterium
CGACAGCGACTCTGTACGTGCTGACGAACATGGCCGAACTGATGCGCCACGATGTGGCGGAGATGTCCGAGGGCGTCTCTTTCTTCGACGCGATCGGTGCCCCATTGATGCTGAGAGCTGCACCGGAAGGGCAGCAGCCAGGAAAAACGCCCAATGGCCGTCAATTCGCGCTGTGGACCACGGACCCGAAGACGGCTCCGTCTTTGCACGAACGAGTCGCCGGCGTTAAGTCGGTGAAAGGGACGGCTGGAATACAGAGCGTCGACGCAGTGCAGTCCTATCTCGCCACCGTTGCAAACGCCAGCTAAAAGGAAAAATCCGTGGGAACACTGCTTGCGGCCGCGCGGCTCGGAGACCCGGTTGCACATACGGCCTCCAAAGGATGGATGATCGCCGGATTGATTGCTGGTGCGGTGATCGGGGCCGCCGCGGTAGTCGTCACAGGCGGTGCCGCGTTGACCGTCGTCGCTGCGGTTGCGGCTGGTGCCGCTGCAGGCGGCGGGATCGGCGAAGTGCTCGGCACAATGTCGTGGGCGCCACGGCACGTTACGGGAAGTTTGATAAAGGGGTCACCCAACGTATTTATCAACAGCCGAGCGGCGATGCGAGCAAACCTAAGCCAGGGGGTGTGCAGCGATCACAATGGGCCGCCGCAGGTTGTCGCGCAAGGCTCGTCCACGGTCTTCATCAATCGCCAGCCGGCGAGCCGCAAAGACGACAAGTTAATGTGCGGTGCGCTTATCAACGATGGCTCGCCGAATGTTTTCATCGGCGGTGCGACCGTTGGGCAAGCCAATTCCGAGATTCCAGCGTGGGTGAACTGGGCGATGATGGCCGTCGGCGTTGCAGCTGCGGCGGTGCTTGCTGGACCTGTGTTGGCTGTTGTGGGGGCGGTAGGAGGCTTCGCAGGAGGCGCGGCTGGTTCGTGGGTTGGCGGTAAAGCCTTCGGGGAGGGTTCTGACGGCCAAAAGTGGTCGATGCTCGGGGGAAGTCTGCTAGGCGGGGCTGCGGGCGCGAAGACGAGTCCGTTGGGCCGCACGTGGCGGCGTCTCAGAGGTGGCTTTCGGGAGCAGGTGGTCGCCGACATTACGTCGAAGGTCGGCGAGGATTTTAAGAACAGCTCGTTGCGGAGCGAGTACGAGTCGAAAGTGGCTGGACTCGGTGAGCAAGAAAGTGCGTTGAGGGAGCAGGGAGTGGACGATCATGATGTCGCGAAGGCGATGCACCAGGCGCGGCGCGATCTTGGGGTGCAGTACAAGGACGCGACGCCCGAGCCGCTGCGAGACTACATTTACGAGGTCAACCAAGAGCGCTATGCGGACCCATTGGGTCCAAAGTTCGAAGATTTGGTGGATAAATACAATGGCGACTACGATAAGATCATCAGTGCGGCGAAGAGACCCACCCCCAATGCATAAGTCCCCCGAAGCTCCAAAAATGGGCTCAAAGAGAAAACAACCTAAAGAAGGGCTGCCGACGGCGGGCTAGTAAATCGCAGCCCTCTCTTCAGATAAAAAAACCTATTTCTGCGCCGTTTTTCTGACTTGCCCTGTCTCGTGTTCTTTCTGCTGCAGCACGTGGGTAGCACGGCCTACAGGAAGGGCTGGACACTTTCTTCGCGGCGTTGTCTGATCGGATGGGCGCATGGCGGGCGGTGAGCAAGAGCGCGCTATAGCGATGAACAAACTTCGGCCTTCCGCCTTCTGGCCATGAACCCATACAAGCTCCAAAGCTGGCCCCGGAGCGGCGCTCGGCCGCCAAAGGGGGTCGCTGCGTCGTACTCCTGCCGCTCCGGGCTCCGCTGCTTTTGTGGTCCAACCCCGACCCAACCCCGACCTCAACAAACTGTTAGGAGGCTTCTCCGACTGGCTCGGAAAGCAGCCTACATCAAGGCTGGACCGATACAGTAAGTCTGGAGATTAAGCGATGTCCCTCATATCACTCAAGAATTTCGATCGCGCCCAGGAGGTCCTCAAGTATTCAACGGATCTTGGCGTGCAAGCAGTCCGGCCGCGGAAGCCTGACGACCGGCTGGACCGTGGTTTTTTTACGCAGCATGAGGGCCGTTACTATGGCGTATTCGCGACAGTTTCGGGACCCATCGCGTTTTTGGATAGTCTGCAGTGGCCGCTGACCAAATCAGGTGCGTCATCCGAATTTATACAGCTTCCTGGCGGGCAAAGGCGATTCATACTATGCGTGGACGGTGCACCTGCATACGAGGTTACCTACCAGCCGTCGGCTACCGTCGTTGACAACTGGTCTGATGATGAAAGTATTAGTGAGTTCTTTTCATGGCTGCACGAGAGTGTAACGGGCGATCCAAAAGGCAGCTTTTTCTCCTTCTATAGGCTTCGCGCTTAGCCTTTTTGTCTTTCGTGAGTGGCCGTCGCTCGGGGAGATCTCACGGGCATACAGGAAGGACGACTTGGGCCAATCAGCGATGCGACTGCGGCGGTAATGCCGAAGGCAGTTGGCGAACAGATCGATATCACCGGAACTGCCGCGACGAGCTTCGGGCGGCAAAAGATGGCCGACGTATCCAACGGCATGCAGTCGAGGGTTGCGCAGGAGCAGGCCGACCTTCTCCATCAGCTAGGTGCAAATTGATGAAATATCGCAAAACCGTGTTTGTTGGCGACCAAGCGCTTGCGGATGCGGCGCTTGACGAGAAACTCGGCGTCGCCCGTGCGAAGGCGATCGTCGAGTTGGCAAACAGGGCGCTAAAAAATCCAGGCTTGCTCAATGAGGCATGCAAAGCGATTTCAAGCGACAGAAGCATTGGTTTTCATAAACGTGCACCACTTGGATGGTTTGGAGCTGATCACATCTACTTATCCGGCCAGGAGCTTGCTATGCGCGCACTCTTGTCTGAAATGGATAAGTGGGCGTCGACCGAGCAAGAAGACTTGGTCCGACACTGGGCAGGAAAACGCGGCATAGCGACCGTGACTAATGAGCTTCGCGAAGAATATGGCTGGATGCCCCGATATGATCTCGGCTGATTCCTTCTGCGGTGGTCTGAGTTCGCCGCGCTCATGGGGTTGCCGGGCGCCGGCCTATTGAATGGGATGGCTAGCGCTATCCAACTCGCACAGACCGGCATGGCGCTCATGGGTAAGACGCCGGAATCGATTGCCGGCGCGATCAACAGCTTCACAGGCGATCGCCCGATGTTTACGCAGGCTCACCGGTACGTCACCCTCGAGACGCCGCTCGGCCCCGATGTGCTGCTCGTCAACGCAATGATTGCGGACGAGCACGTCAATCAGTTGCCCGAAATCCATCTCGATTTGCTGTCGCATCAGAACAATATCGAGCCTCAGCAGATCGTCGGGCAGTGCGTGAACATCACGCTGGACCCCAATTCTCGCAATTACAGCTTGGAGAGGATCGTCGCGGTGTCGCGCAGCGTCGACAATCGCCGCTACTTCGATGGGTATTTGGCGTCGTTCGGCCGGGTCGGTAGCTCAGGCAATGTCACGCGCTATGAAATGTCGGTTGTGCCGTGGTTCTGGTTTCTCACGCGCTCCACTGACCGCCGGATTTTTCAGCACCAGACACCCAAGAGCATCCTCGCCACGATCGCGCAAGCCGCTGCCATCACCAACTATCGCGTCGATGGCGAAGTCCTGACTGGCATACAGGAAGGACGCCTTGGACCAATCAGCGATGTAACCGCAGCGGTCATGCCGAAGGCTGTCGGCGATCAGATTGACATCTCAGGAAGCAGCATGACGAGCTTTAGCCGACACAATATGGCCGACGTGTTTAACGGTATGCAGTCGAGGGCCGCGCAGGAGCAGGCGGACCTCCTCCATCAACTCGGTGAGCATTGATGAAATCGCGCAAAACGGTGATTCTGTGCGCACTTATCGCTGCAGTCGGATTGTCGTCCCCAATCTGGTGGCTCACTCACGCGCAAGGAACAAAGATGTCGGGATTCAAACGCTACCCGCCGGAAGATTTTTTCGCGGGGCAACAACTGGTGCTCGCTCAGGCGATCCGTGACGGAAACCTAGCGGCTGTCAAGGCGCTCGCTCCAAAAACTGATCTCGCCGAACTAGGTAACAAGAAGACGAGCCTACTGTCCTTCGCGGTGCAGGAAGTCATTCCCGTCAAAAACGACGCTGGCAATGTTCGCTATCAAATCATCTCCGAACTGGTGCGAGACGGCGCGAAGGCCGAGCAGCCCTTTGGGGCTACTGATGAGGACATCGCGTTCGTTGCGGCACGCGCCGACAATCCCTATCTGCTTAAGGCGCTGCTGGCGGGCGGTATGAGCCCGGATTTGCGCTATGACGGCGATACCCCCTTGTTATTCGCGGCCTGCGAGGACAGCCTACTATCGCAACTGCGAACGCTGATCGAACATCGTGCCGACGTCAACATCCGGGATTCGGTCGGCTACACCGCACTCTTCCAAGCGACGGGCCTGCGTCAATGGGACACCGTTGACTATTTGCTTGCACACGGCGCAGATCCAACCGTATCCGATAACCGGGGGGCGAAATACGCCAAAGCGTTGAGCAATGAGTTGCATCAAACGCCGGCAAATTCGCCACAACTGCCGCGCATAGAAGCGATCCGCAAGCGCATCGTCGCGGCCGGGGTGCAATGGCCGCCGAACTGACGCGGGCGGGGTTCCGCATGTTACTCCGACCTATCTCTTGCTTGAATCGGCGGCGTTTGCCGATGCGGAATTCCATGGCCAAGGATGAAATGACCGCCACGGAAATCGATTCGCCCACGAACTTTACAGTCGAAGCGATGCACCTGTTCACGGTCGACGCGACTGCAGTAGCCGCTTCACGTTAGTGGTGTCGTGCACACCAATGGAGAAAAACGATATGGTCGATGCGTTCGTGGCACGGCTCGATTCCGAAATCCGCGAGACGCGACTGTGCTTCGAACTGATACGAGACGCTCGCAGCGAAGTCGATTACCTGACTAAGGCCGATCAGCGATGTAACTGCGGCGGTCATGCCGAAGGCCGTTGGGGAACAGATCGATATCTCAGGAACCGCTATGACGAGCTTCGGGCGCCACAAGATGGCCGACGTGTTTAACGGTATGCAGTCGAGGGCCGCGCAGGAGCAGGCGGACCTTCTCCAGAAACTCGGTGCGCATTGATGAAATATCGCAAAACAGTGATTGTTGGGGCACTCGTCGCTGCAGTCGGATTGTCGTCGACGATCTGGTGGGCCGCGCATGTGCAAGGAACAAAGATGTCGGGATTCAAACGCTACCCACCGGAAGATTTTTTCACGGGACAACAACTGGCGCTCGCTCAAGCGATCCGTGACGGAAATCTAGCGGGTGTCAAAGAACTCGCGCCAAAAACCGATCTCGCCGCACTAGGTAACAAGAAGACGAGCCTACTGTCCTTCGCGGTGCAGGAAGTCATTCCCGTCAAGAATGACGCTGCTAACGTCCGCTATCAAATCATCTCCGAACTGGTGCGAGACGGCGCGAAGCCCGAGCAGCCTTTTGGAGCCACAGATGAGGATATCGCTAACGTTGCGGCACGCGCCGACAATCCCTACCTGCTTAAGGCGTTGTTGGCTGGCGGTATGAGCCCAGACCTGCACTACGACGGTGATACTCCTTTGTTGTTCGATGCGGCCGAGGACAGCCTGTTACCGCAACTGCGAACGCTGATCGAACATCATGCCAACGTCGACATCCGTGATTCGATCGGCAACACAGCTATCTTCGATGCGACGCGACTGCGCCAATGGGATACCGTCGACTGTCTACTCGCACATGGGGCCGACCCAACGGTGTCCAATAACGGTGGATTGAAATACGCCAAAGTGCTGAGCAATGAGTTTCATCAGACACCGGCGAATTCGCCTCAGTTGCCGCGCATGGAAGCGATCCGCAAGCGCATCATCGCGGCCGGGGTGCAATGGCCGCCGAACTGACGCGGCAGGGTTCTTCGTGTTAGCTCCAGCCTATCTCTTACTTGAATCGGCAGCGTTTGCCGAGGCGGAAACCCATGCCTAAATACGAGATGAACGACGTGGCGATCGATTTGCCCGTGAACTTTACCGACAAGACGATGCACCTGTTCACCGTCGATGCTTGGGGGCAGCCTGCTCGTAGGATTGGCTGGTGCCAAGGGTGTAGGAGCATTCGAAGCGGAGCGCCCGGTGACACTGGCCGATATGTATCAAAAGGCGCCAGCTGCAAAGGCAGAACTCGATGATTTTGCTACTCAGATTGCCAATGAATTAGGCGGTCAGGTCGCCAAGACCACCATCAAGTTCATGGAGCGTGCTCAACAAAAAATAGATTCTGATTACGACGGCGATCCTTCGGAGATCAAGGACATTGTTCGCAACACGATTGTAGTTCCAGACGACCAAATACCAGTCGTTACATCGAAGCTGCAGGACGCAGGCGCATCAGTGAAAATCATCGATGCCGATTCAAACCTGCTGGGCTGCAGTGGCACAAATACCACACTGAAAACCAGTACCGGGCTAACCAGCGAAATTCAGATTAACTCTCCCGAAATGATCTATGCGAAAGGACCACCGGATGTGGCGCGGAGCATCCTTGGTGAAGACGGATTCAACGACTTGCAGCAAAAGACCGGGCTGCCCAGCGGAACAGGGCACGACTTGTACGAACAATGGCGCGTTTTGCCCGACAAAACCAGCCCTGAGGCTCAGTCGCTGTCTCAGCAGAGCAGGAACTACTACAATGCAATCAGGAACGGAGGGTCGAACTGATGGGCATCAACATTGGGCCGCGTTTTAATAACGAGGACGTCTACATTGACTATCCTTTCGAGGAGGTGATGTTCCGTTGGGAGCACGCTGGTCGCAAAATATATCGCAAGTTCTACGACAAGGCAGAGTCTGGCCCTGTTCCCCACGATAACCGCCTATACAACGAGGCGCTTCTCTATGGCGACGAGACGACAAGAGATGCCTATCTCGCCGGCAAGCGTAGTTCGCCTCAAAAACGGAACTCATGACCATCGATTGCCAATCAGCGATTTTATGTGTCTTGAGGATAGGTCTGGATTTTTTTTCCAGCCGTGCCGCGAGCGCTGCGTGAGCAGCCCCAAGCGCTTCCAATATCAACACAGCCTCGGCGCGATATGTGGCCACTTTCTGCGATGTCCAGCGAGACGGCGGTGGGGCTAGGTTGACGATGCGATCTGCCAGCTTCACGCACCAAATCGCCTGGGGCTGCTGCCGAATGCGATCCAGGCTGTCGATCATCGCGTTGTGCTTCGGGAGCGTTTCGTGAGCGCATCAACACCAGCTGCCACATGCGGGCCGAACTCTCGCCACAAGGTATCGGTTGAAACCCCCTGATCTTCCATGCAATCGTGCAGCGCTGCACACATGACTGCCAGATCGATGTCTCTAATCGGAAGCTCGTTGTGGGCCGCGAGAAGTTCCATCATCACTGCGCCCACATGAAAGAGGTATGGGAGGTCGCTTCCTTTCACCTTCTGTTCGCGGTGTGCATCGGCGGCAAATTTCCATGCCTTGACCCAGGCGTCAGGGCGGGTTGTTACTAAGATTTCGGTTTGTAGTGTCAATTTGGCGGCGCCGAAACTCTTGATAAATCAATGCCTTGGCGCTTGTTGCAAGTGAGGCTACTAACTGAAAATTTAGTAAGCTGGCAGCGATATTGATGTGTTTGGTCATGACGGAATGACGCTGATGTACCGGGCAGATTGTGGATTCTAGCGCCGGCTATTAGGCCTGGGGCGGTTTTTCGCCGGCAGGTCGCCGGCCCAAAGTCGGCTTTCGAGAGCATGGAGCGCGACCCCGTTCGCGGTTTTCAGCCACTCGCTCGGCAAGTCTATTCGTAAGCGATCGATAATCGACGCCCTGTTCCTGGGAGGCTTGCTGGACCTGTATTGGCTGTCGTCGGGGCGGTAGGAGGCTTCGCGGGAGGCGAGGCCGGTTCGTGGGTTGGCGGTAAGGTTTTCGGGCAGAATTCCGACGGGCAGAAGTGGTCGATGCTTGGCGGGAGCCTGCTAGGAGGGTACGCTGGGGCGAAGGGTGCGGGGCTAGCTACTAGGACCGGAGGGGCTGCATCGGTCCCGGTTGAGGGCGTACAGATTGAGGCGGTGAATGACATAGGCGGATCCGTCGAACGTGCCGAACACCCAACAATTTCGCTCTATGGATTCCGCGGTGCCGGTTCTGCACGAGACCTCCTGGCTGCGGATGCTCCTCATCCTTACGTAGTCACCGGCCACGTGGTTATTCATTCAATGGTGGAAGGCAAATCTTTGGCTTTGGGCCTAAGGTGCCGGAGGGCATGTCTGCTTACGATGCCGTTCAGTCGCTTCGCGGTGGAGCGAGCTATCCGGGTATCATTATTGACGGCACAGCCCTCTTTAGGTCGGTCGCGGAGAACCCTGCTGTTGGCCGCGATGGGCTGTTGGAGCCAGAATGACGGGAGCAAAGAATTTCTTAGAGGATAAGGTGGCGAAATGCGACTTGGTAATGGCCGAGATCGTGGAGTCGCCAAAGCCGCAATGCTTTATAGCACGCGTCGAACGGGTATTTTCGGCGCGCAAAGGGGTTGATGCTACGTCGCTTGGGCGGCTGATAGAATTTGTTGGCAGTCCGCCAAATTGGGGGCAAACATCGCTCACAGTCGGGGACGTCGCACTAGTTTTTCTAAAGTCTATCTCCGGCCGATTGTATGAAGAGGCGTGGCACGGTCACATGTTTGTAGAGCAGATCGATGGCGAGTGCTATGCGATCTTCCAGCATCGGGAATTATGGCTGAGCCCAGATGTTCCTGCGTCCCTTCGCGCGTGTGCACGACAGGATCCGAAGCGGTCATCGGCTTCGGCGATCCGTCTTGAAGCGTTGCAGGCGTACTTGTTCTCCTTGATAGAACATACGGATCGCGATGTCATATGAGCCGCGAGGTATGAGTGAGATTAATGAAGGATGAGGTTACTGAGAACGCCTCGTCGGGAGTGATTTGAATGAGCGAAAACAAAGTCGATTTGTCTCAATTTTGCATGCGAGCGCGAAATTTCCTCGCCCAGGGGCGCGCTGACGATGCATTGGCTCTATACGGTGACGTGCTCAACATCGATCCAACTAATGCGCTGGCATACGCTGATCGCGGTACGGCCTATGCGATGCTAAACAAATTCGATCTGGCGCAACAAGATCTTGAGCGAGCATTCGCCCTCGGTTATAAGGAGGCATCGACGTATTGTACAATCGGTACCGTTTTCTTTCAGGTGAAGCAATACCAAAAATCGTTGGATTACTTCGCCAAGGCAATCGCCTTAGATCCTAACTATCCATTCATTTACTATAATAGATCGAATGTTCTGCATGAGTTGGGCGACAATAAGGCGGCTATCGAAGATCTGGAGAAGTGCCTTGTGTTCAATCCAGATGAAGACATGCGGCGGTTGATTGATCGCCGGCTAGATTTGTTGCGTTCTTCAAAGTAGCAGCTATTTGGTGTAATCGCGCTAAAAAATTGTTTTATGGTTTTTCGTGCGCTAGATGGTAGTGCAATTCACAGAAGATGGAAGCGAAGTCCTTGATGACCGACGAAGAGGTAAATATTCTTGAGTCCGGGAATTTGAAGCGTTACGGTGATCCCGTTGTTCCAACGCTTCAGCAAATGTTTGACAAATATAGCGGCTGGAAACGGTGATCAAAAAATCGATGGAAAAGGATCCTGCCATCAATACGCTATTAGGCATTCCCGGGCATCGATAGGAGATTTTTATGTTGTTGGAACGTTTTAATCGTTACGGCAAGTTCATCGACTTCGATCCCAATCAATTGACCTGGCGTGAAACAAGTTCTATAGAAGGGGCGAAGACAGTTGGAGTCGGTGACCTGCTTGGGGATGCTGTTGTGGCGATAGTGTGCCTGGGCGGAGCACTGTACCTATACATAGGGCGAGACTGGGTCTCTTTGCAAGACACTGCGCTGAGACTGACGTATGAGCACAAAGACAATGGCACGACCATGTTTTCCGCTGCTGACGCTAGTCATAGCGCAACGATTACCTACGATTCTTGGTGGGTAGGCTCAGGGGCCGGTGTCGCTGCTTTGGGGTCGTCGAGTGATGAAGATGAGGACGTTTGCGCTTACATCGAATTCATGATGGCCACGGAGGCTCGGAGAAAGCATGTGATTGCAAAGTACGCCTAGCGCTGAAACTTTGGCGGAATGCCTAGGCCGGCTGGGTGGCTCGGGAGAATGCACCGTGGATTGCATCTTGTTGCGCAGTGTCCAGACATTTCAGCGTGACCTCGACCGATACGTACGGGAACTCGTCACGCAAGACATCCGGCGTCGCGTTGCGGCGTGCTTTGTTATGCTTGACGACGTTGTCGTCGCCGGCTATTACACGCTCTCAGGACCTGCCGCCTGCCATCGCGCGCAAACTGCCGAGATGTCCGACGCATCCATGCGTTTCGCATGGAACGAATGGCGGCCGACTTGAAATATCGGGGGAGGGGGTTGGGCGCGGCGTTACTCGTCAATGCCTTGAAGCGTGCCGCGAAATCGGAGATTTCCGCTGCGGCCCTCATCGTTGACGCGAAGGACGACACTGCCGCTGATTTCTACCGACATTTCGGTTTCCTGTCACTGGCGAATGATCCGCGAGCATTCTTTTTACCATTGACTTCGATGAAGTAGACGCGAGCCGGCGTGGGATGGCGCTAACGATCGCCATTCGGTAGGGCACCAGCATCGCTCTTCGAAATAGAAGCCGAATCTGCAATCGACGCCAGTAGCCCTGCAAGCGATTCATTCTCGCTAGCTCGCACTCGAACGCGTTACTGCCCCACCCGAAACTCGATCCGCCGGTTCCGCGCGCGCCCTTCCTCGGTGCCGTTCGACGCGATGGGCTGATCCGGCCCGACGCCCATCGTCGCCATCGAGCGCGGCGCGACACCCTTCGTCACCAGATAACCCTTCACGGCATCGGCGCGCGCTTGGCTGAGCGCGATGTTCGACGGGCGGCTGCCGGAGTTATCCGTGTGGCCGATGATCTCCACGCTCTTTCCCGGAATCTTGACCAGCACTGCCGCCATTTGATCGAGGATCGCTCGGCCTTCCGGCGCCAACATCGCACTGCCGGTTTCGAATTCGATCGTGCGATTCGCGAGCGTCGAATCGAGCAATCCCTGCTCCGAAGCGCTCACTCGCAAGCCGTTATGGATCGTGTACGTCGGATTGAGCGCGTTCGCCATGTCGCTGGTCACCTGCTGGCGCAGCGCTTCGTTCGATACCTCGCCCTTCACGTCGATTTGCGTGCCGTTGATCTTGAGTTGGCCTTTGCTGATCTGCTTCAGTTGCGGGCCAAGCAGCTTTTGGACGTTCGCGCTCCAGTTCGGCGGAGTCGCCACACCACCCACTTCGATTTGATCGAGGACGTTGCCGGCCCCGTACGTGTCGCGCAACCGCGCAAGAACGGCGCTATGCGTCGCTTCGTCAGGCACCTTGCCGCTGACAACGACTTGCCCCGGCGTCGCATCGGCCGGCGCTGGCATATGCGTCACCGTATTCGTCGCGCCGGCAGCATTAACCGCCGCCATCTGAACCGGCGCCGGAAGCGGCGCCGTCTGTACGCGCAAGCCGTTGCTGTCGATCGGCGTGACGGTGGCGGGGGAGCCGTCGTCGGCTCGCGCCGAGAGCGCAGCCAACGAGCACGCCACGGCGAGCGCCAGCGCGCAAGCACGCCAGGCGGCCCGACCCGAACGCGCCGGCGCCGAATGCAAATGCGAATGCGAACGCAGACCGGAAATAGAAATGCCCTTCATCGCGTCATGCTCCAACGAACGCTTCGCGGAACGTATCGATGGCGATACGCAGCGACAATTGCGGCTGATCGAGGTAGCTGACGAGCTTGCTGATTCCATGTTCGTTCTGAGCGTGGTCGTCGATCCATTCGGGATCGTCGATGTCGATGTTGTGCGTCGCGTAAGCCTGCGGATCGATGACGCTGTGCAATGTTCTCGCCGATGCGCCGTTAAAGCCGATCACCAGCCGTTCGCGTTCGGCAATCGTGCCCATGAAGATGGCGATTTCGAAATCGGCCTGAGCGAGGAACGGTGCGATCAGTTCGAGCCAGAAAGTCGCAACGAGGCTGCGATAGAACGTGTCGTTCGGCAGGGGCAGCGTCAGCCCGCGCTCGAGGTTCGGCGCACGGCTTTGCATGACGGGCTTGAGCAGCGAACCCAGTGCGAGCATCGCGCCACGCAATCGTACCGGATGGCCGCTGGCGAGCAGCATCTGTTCGAGGCCGGCCAGCGTTTGATGCTCCACGAAATCGGAAAACGTGCCTTCGTGCGACGTGGCAACGCCAACATCGATCGGCACCTGCGTATCGCCGAGCGCTTGCAACGCCGCGCCCGGCTCCTCGCAATCGTAAAGCGTGCGCATCTGCGTGGCGGCGCGCGACCATAGGCGCGCGAACGCGAGCGGGCTGCGCGCAAGAAACGCAAGGGGGCGCTCGACTTCCAGTGCCGTGGCGGCAAGCAGCGGGAAGCGGCGCGAGGAGTTGTCGTGGCTCGACATCATATGGCCGGCGATAGCCAGCCGGCTCTGCGAGCCGAGAAACGCGAAATGCATCGGCTTCGCGTTGTCATAGACGATCTTCCAGCGAGGGTCTTCGGCGAGCAACTCCGTGGCTTGCGCGACCCAACGGTCGAGCGTGTGGAGCAACTGCGGGTTATGCGTGCTTTTGACGAAGTCCCCGCGCGAAGGAATCTTGCCGAAGTAGGCGAGTTGCGCCTGCACGGATTGCGTCATTGCGCGGCTCCTGTTCCTGGGTTCGAGACCGCCACATTGGCGGCCGAGGGGGAAGGGGGTGTCGGCATGGCGGGCGTCGGCACGGCACCGGCCGCAGCCGTGCCGGGTGCCGCCGGTGCCGTGCCGATCACGGCCGCCGCGGCCGTGCGCGCCGCCGCGATATCGGCGACCGATTCGGGCAGGTGCACGCCCGCCAGGCTAGCCTGCTGCGGGGCGTTGCCGCCGCCGCCGCTCGACGGCTGCGACGTGCTGATGATCTTCATGGTGAGCGCGACCGTCACGCTGCCCTGCGTCCACGACAGCGAGAACGTGCCGTCGGCGTTGCGCGTGCGCTTCGCCGAGTTGATCAGCTTTTCCAGGCCATAGTGGCCCGGCTCGTTCACGAGTTCGATCGTGCGGCCGTCGAAGGACGTGGCCGTCAGCGTTGCGCCAGGCGAGCCTTGCGGATTCGGCCAGACAAAGTTCGTCCACTGCGGCGGCGTATTGCGATAGCGCAGTTGCTGGCCGTCGATCGCGATCGTGTACTCGGTCGTGCCTTGACCAGGCTGCGGCAGGATCTGGAACACGGTCTGCGGTTCCGTCGCGCCACCGCTGCCACCGCCCGCCGCCGCGCCCGACAGCGGGGCCACCCAACGCGCGAAGCCGTTCGTGAAATCGGGCGAAAGCGCGATGCCCATGCCGCCCCACGTGCGCGGCGAGAGCGTATCGCCGCGCCGCACGGCGAGCGGCCCGAGCGTCGTGCCGACGAACTTCGAGATCGCGCCGTCCGGGCCGAACACTTGCGCGATTTCGCTCGCGCCGGCTTCGACCTTGGCGTTGCTCGCGAACGGATACTTGTTCGCCAGCGCGCTCTGGAACGTTCCGTACACCTGCGCGTTCCACACCTTGTTCACTTCGTTGCCAGCCGGTTCGATCACCACAGCGAACGCCTGCATGAGCGGGCGCACGAGCAGGGGACGCAGTGTCTTACGCTGGTCGTCGTTCAGACCCGTCAGCATTTGTTCGTCGACGAATTTCAGCGAATCGGCGAGTTCCGAGCCGTTGCCGTCGAGCGTTTGCTGCATGAGTTCGCGCGCACCAGGGCCCGGATCGCCTTGGTTCCTCAAGATGTTGAAGCGCGTGCGGACCTTGGAGAGCGTATCCATGTAGCCGTTCAGCAGCGACGCGTTGTCTTGTTTCGCAACGATCCGCGCGAGGCCGCTGAACGCGACGCCGACAGGGCCGGCGGTCGTCGAGCCGTCGAAGTTCTCATCGATGTCGATCCCGACGTTTTGGGCCGCTTGCTGCTTCGACGAGAACATCCGCTTGAACCAGCCCGTCACGCCGTTCTGCGCCTTCTGCAGCGGGCTCGAGGCAAGCGCCGGGTTGTCCCACGACGTCTGATCGTATGCCGTTTCGAAGATCTTGCGCACCGGCGAGTCTTGCGGATCGCCGAGCCGGTTCATCGCATCCACCGCCTGCCCGAACGTGCCGAAATCGCGCACGGCGATGCCTTGCATAAAGCGTTGCCAATGCTGCGCGTACTCGGTTTTGTACATCCCGATCAGCGCCTTTTGAATTTGCTCGGGGCTGCCTTCCAGCGTGAGATCGTCCTGCGACGAAGTACCCAGCACCCAGTCTTTCGCTTGCAGCTCCTTCGTGGCCGCATCGCGAATGGCGGGTTTCACGTAGCCGAACCAGGCTTCGCGCGTAAAGGTGCCCGGGATCGCATAGCTGCCGCCGATCAGGTTCGCGTTGCGCTCGCCGACGATGCGCGCGATCGTCATCGGCGCATAGCGCGTCGACGCGCGCGCCTTGATCTCTTCATACACGCGCTGGCGGGCCGGCATGCCGCGGACGACGCGTCGCAAGTTCTCGCGCGTCTGATCGATGAGCGAGAGGTTCGCGTCGATCATCGGCCAATCGTCGTCGGATACGCGCGAGAGATAGAACGTGATCATGCGCTCGGCGCTGCGGATCATCTCGTCGCGGGACATGTTGCCGCGATTGGTTTCCAGCCAGCCGCGCCAGAAGCGCGCGAGTTGATCGGTCAGGTGCGCGGATTCGACATGGCGCTTATCCGACAGCATCAGGTACGTCTTCAATGCGTTGTAAGCATCTTCGACGTTGGTCGGGGACGCGTCGCTGTATAGGCCGCCTTGTGCGGGCGTAGTCCCGTTGTTGGCGCTAGCGTTGGCCATGGCGCCGATATTGCCGTTGGCGCTGGTGTTGCCATTGCCGTTGCTATAGGCACTACCGCCCGCATCGCCGACGCGTGCCGACACTGGAATCGCGCCGGATTCGGGTGGGTGCGTGAGCGGGGTCAGCTGGTCCGGATGGGCATCCACTTCGCGCAAGAACGAAACGAGGTTCTGCGAAACCGGATCGAGCATGAGCTGCTTCACGCCGAGGTAGTATTCCGCGAGCAGGCGCTGCTCCATCCGATCGCCCTGATACAGCCCGAGCGAGACCGAGAGCGGCCGGTTGCGCTTGAACTGCTCCAGTTGCTCGATGCGGTCTTCAAGGATGTCCATCGCCTGCAAGCGCGATTGGAGATCGTTGCGGTTGCTCTGCAGCCGCGTGATGTTATCGAGGTCGGCCTGAACGTTCGAGGCAAGCTGCTCGTTGCCGATCGTAGACCACGTCCAGCCGCCGAGGGCGAGTGCCAGGACGGCCACGAAGGCGAAGAACGTCCCGTAGCGCAGCCGCGTCTTGGCTGGGCTCGCGAACTGGCGCACGGTCTGGCGGTCGGCGAAGATGACCTTCGAGAATAGATCGCGAAGGAAAAAGCCGTTCTTCGACGAAGCGGCCCGCGGCTTGGGCAGACCATCGACGGCGAGCCCGAAGCGCTGGCCGATGCGCTCGGCGGCCGCGCTGTTCGTTTCGCCCTCTTGCAGGGCGCTCGTGAAGTAGAAGCCGCGCAAGATCGGCTTGTGCTGGAACGGATTGCTTTCGAACAGCGTCGCGAGGAACACACGCAACGCCGGTTTGATCGCCAGAAACTCGAGCGGAAAGCTCAGTTGGCCCGGCGACAGCATATTGCCGCGGTTGATCGACATCTGCGCGACACTGATTTCCTTCAAACCCTCGTAGAGTTCTTCGAAGCGCTCGTCGAACACCGAAACGATGTCGCGCTTCTCGTCGCGCGTGTAGGGCAGCGTGGCGCCCCAAACGCGATCGTATTCGTGGCGCTCGCCGCCGCTGAAAAATTCCGAGAAACCCGTGATCAAGTCTGCCTTCGTGAACATCACGTAGACGGGGGCGAACACTTCCAACTTTTCGGTCAGCTCCTGCACACGCTGACGCAGGCTGCGCGCGAGATTGATCGTCGCATCGGGGCGGCTGCTCGTCAGTTCGGCGATGCTGGCCGTCACGATGATGCCGTTGATCGGCGCTTTCGGGCGATGACGCTTGAGCAGGCTCAGAAAGCCGAGCCACTCGGTGCGATCTTCCTCGTGCACGGAATAGCGTCCGGCCGTGTCGAGCAAAATGCCTTCGGTCGTGAAAAACCAATCGCAGTTACGCGTGCCGCCGATGCCGTGCACGATCGCGTCGCTCTTTTCGGCGAAGGGAAACTGCAAGCCCGAGTTCAGCACCGCGCTGCTTTTGCCGGCAGCGGGATTGCCGATGACGATGTACCACGGCAGCTCGTAGAGGGCCGCGCCGCCCGATACCTGGCCGATCTTCGAAGTTTTGATCGTGCGGACCGCGTCCGTCAGCCGCGTGCGCAGCACGTCGAGATCGGCTTGCTTGGCGCCGCTCGCCTGCGGCGCCTTGCCGGTTTCGGCTTGCTGCTCGAGCATGCCGCCGAGCTTGGCCGAAGCCCGCCGGGCGGCGATGCGCCGCCATAGCCAGACGAGCAGCATAAGCCCGAGTAGGGCGGCCAGCGCGAGTGCGGGCCACAGGAGCGGAAGGTCGAACCAGAGAGCGGCGCCGAACAGGATCGCCGCGATGACGACCACCCCGAGGAAGGTCATCGTGCGTGTGCTGGTCAGCGCATTGAGGAAGCGTTGCATAAGGCTTTTACTTGACGGTCTGAGTCTTGACGAATGGCCCGGCACTTAGCGGCGCAAGGCATTGCGTTTGGGCGCGGCGATCGATCGTCGCCTATTGCCCGGGGAGTGGAACGACCGGTTTGCTACGTCCGAGGACGAATCCGGGCTTGTGATATTCGACGTGTCCGAAATCCATCAATTTCCATCGTCCACCCCATACCAAGCCGACTTGCTCGGCCGTCTGCCCGTATAGCTGATAGCCGTGCATGGCCCACGGATCTTTCTCGGAAATGACGACCTTGCCGTCTCGCAAAAAGGCGTTGTCGGCGGCAAGGCCGTATTGGTGATAGCTCTGATATGCGGCCGCATTAGTCACGCCCCCCAGCTGCGCGAGCCGGTTTTGTCGCTCCGGGCTCCGATAACCTTCCAATAGCACCATTTCATACCCGTACTGCTCATGCATGATCTTGTATACGAGCAATAGCCGGGTTCTGAAATCGGCATCCAGCAAATTCCAATCGCGGCTGGCGTCGCGCAATGCGGGACGGGCCTGTTCGACTTCTTTGGTCGCGAAGACCTCGGGCGGCAACGGCGGCGGTGGAACAAGCTGCTCGCCATTGAGCAACGCGGCGATTTTCTCGTCCGGTACGCGGGTCTCGCCATCAAACTGAAACAATTGGTGGCCGCGCAATGCAATTGCGATCAATGGAGGCGCCGCAAGGATACCTGCCGTCATCAAAATCAGCAAGCGCTTGCGAATCAGTATTTTTTTCGTGTCAATGAGTGTGTGATGGGAAATTCTTACTGACTTATCGATTCCGGTGCGGACGTGCGAGATGCCGCGCGACGTACGACGCAGCATGCGGCGCTGTAATGCGACCGCCGTCGCAATGAGGGCGCCCCGTGCTGCGGGCAATAGGAACAATGCTGCGACCGAGACGGCGACAGCGAAATAGGCGGCGAGTGCAACGGCAATCAAGGTGGGCCCCGGGTGGGAAATAAATTGTATTTTGGAATGCTTGCTCTTAGAATCTGGCCTGCTTGCCAAGGGAGGCCGGATCCGTATTATCACGGCGAATTAAACAACGATTCAACGAGATACTGAATGAGTGCACCGGAAACCACTTCGAAAGGGCGGCCGAGCCTACTTTCCGAGACGGCTTCCGGTGCCCCGGATAGCAGTTCCCGTATCCTCGCGAGCCTCGAGGGACGGGTGTCGGCGCAGCAGCTTCCGCGTCGTCGATCGAAAAAGCCGTGGGGCATGGCGGCGGTAGTGGCTATCGTCGGAGTCGGCGCACTCGGTGCGTGGCAATGGCAGCGCACGCAGGACGCCGCGCATCCCGTCGTGGTCGGCGCGGCATCGCACGCGGCAGCCGGCGCCAGCGCGGCGATAGCGTCGAACGCCAGCGGTAGCGCGGCTTCCGCTCGGCTCGCGCAGAGCGGCCAAGCCGCGGCGTCGGCACCTCAGGCCGCGGTCATCGTGGCCGAGAACACGGCGTCGTCGCCGGCGGTTGCGGGTACCGATCCGCTCTCTCGCGCGCTCGCTAACGGCGCTTCGTCTGCCGATAAAACGCCGGTCGCAGCGGGTGCGTCGGCGGCAGCCGCTGCCGGCAAATCATCGCCCGCTGCTAAGCCCGCGGCCGCGCATGCACAGCGTGACAATACGAAAAACCATCGTGCGGAAAAAGGCGCCGCCGAGCGTGGCAGCAAGCACGGGAAGGACCGCGCGGTGGCGAAGCGCGACGATCCCGATGCCGATTTGCTGGCGGCATTGGTGGCGCGCACGAAGCCATACAATGCGCACGCGCCGCAAAATGCTTCCGACGCGAAGGCCGCCGCGGCTGCGAAGGCCCGCGCTGTCAACTTGGCTGCGCAAGTGAAGCAATGCGACAAGTCGAACTTCTTCCAAGCGCAGCTTTGCCGCTGGCGGGTTTGCTCCGATTACTGGGGCAAGGATCCCGCCTGTCCGAGCGCGAATTCCTCGCCGCAAACGCGTTAGCGTTCGCGCGCCACCGCGTTCGACGGGTGCTTAGCGGCGTCCGGGCGCTGCTCCCCCATCCGCTCGATCGCACCTTGCAGCGGATGCATCGATTCGAAGGCATCGATCGCAGGTCCCGATCCGATGGCGGCTGACGGCATACGGGTCACGGTTTGAGTACCACCTTGATGCAGCCGTCGGCTTTCTCTCGAAACGTCTTGTACAAGTCCGGCCCTTGCTCCAACGGCGCCGTGTGCGTGATGACGAACGATGGATCGATCCGCCCCGAATCGATCAGTTCGAGCAGCTCGCCCGTCCAGCGATTGACATGCGTTTGCCCCATGCGGAAGGTGAGGCCCTTGTTCATGGCCGCGCCGAACGGGATCTTGTCGAGCACGCCGCCGTAGACGCCCGGAATCGATAGCGTGCCGGCCGGGCGGCAGACGTAGATCATCTCGCGCAGTACGTGGGGTCGGTCCGTTTCGAGCATGACGGCTTGTTTGACGCGATCGACCATCGCATCGAGCGAGCGCGGCGCATGCGATTCCATCCCTACCGCATCGATGCACACTTCCGGCCCCTTGCCGCCGGTGAGTGCGTTGAGCCGTTCCACGACGCTCTCTTCGTCGAAGTTGATCGCCACCGCGCCGGCCGATGTCGCCATCGCCAGCCGTTCGGCAATTCGATCGATGACGATGACTTGGCGCGCGCCGATGAGCAAGGCGCTCCGCACGGCCATTTGCCCCACGGGGCCCGCGCCCCAAATCGCAACGGTATCGGTGGGAGCGATGTTGCACTGGGCGACGGCCTGCCATCCCGTCGGCAAGATATCGCCGAGAAACAACACCTGCTCGTCGGTCAGCCCCGCTGGCACTTTGACGTGGGTCTTGTCGGCGAACGGCACGCGCACGTATTCCGCCTGGCCGCCCGCGTAGCCGCCGGTCAGATGCGAATAACCGAAGAGCCCGGCCGTGGCGTGGCCAAACACTTTATCCGCCATCGACTTATTCCGATTGCTGCGCTCGCAAACCGAAAAATTGCCGCGCCGGCATTGCTCGCACTCGCCGCAAATGATCGTAAACGGCACGACCACGCGATCGCCGGGCTTGAGCGCGTGATTGTCCTTGCCGACTTCGACCACTTCGCCCATGAACTCGTGACCCATGACGTCGCCATGTTCCATGCCCGGCATGAAGCCATCGAAAAGATGGAGGTCGGAACCGCATATGGCACAGGTGCTGACCTTCACGATCGCATCGCGTCCGTCTTCGATCGTCGGGTCGGGAACGGTGTCGCACCGAATGTCGTGTTTGCCATGCCAACAAAGCGCGCGCATGTTGATGTTCCTTTTCGTGGCGGGGGGACGCCGACGTCGGGCAAACCGTGGGAGTCCGCAGCGTGTGATTTGGGAGAACGCGGCACAGGCGCAGCAACGCGCGTTCCTATGGACGGCTCGATTGCGGCACGCGCGTTGCGGCAGTGCGGTAGACCGAAGGCGCGATGCGACACGCGCGGCGTTCGGGTAGCACTGACCACTGACTGACATAGAGGACGTTCACCATGGCACGAAAAACATTGGAAGACCTGTTCATCCATTCGCTCTCGGACATCTACAGCGCCGAGAAACAATTGACGAAGGCACTGGGCAAGCTCGCGCGGGCCGCCACGAACGAGCAACTTTCGCAGGCGTTCGAAACGCATCTGCAGGAAACGCACGGACAGATCGAGCGTATCGATCAGGTCGTCCAAAAATGCGACATTCGTTTGAAGCGACTCAAGTGCGCCGCGATGGAAGGGTTGATCGAGGAGAGTGAAGAGCTCATCGACGAGATCGAAAAAGGCGCCATTCTCGATGCCGGCTTGATCGGTGCGGCGCAGAAGGTCGAACACTACGAAATCGCCTCGTACGGGACCTTGTGCGCACTGGCCAAGCAGCTCGGCCAAGAGGAAGCCGTCACGCTGCTGAAGGAAACCTTAGAGGAGGAAAAAGCCACCGATAAGAAGCTGACCGATTTCGCCGAGAAGGTCGGCAATCCGCAGGCAAAGAAGGGGTAGGGTTTCGGCCGCTACGTTCCTTTGTCCGTTTCGTTTTCGATTCGTTTCCTTTCCGATGGAGTCAAACGATGAGTTCTCCTGCAGTCGACTATTCGGGCGCCCGCGCGCAAGGCGGCGCGGCCGCACAGGCGGCCTTCGCGTCGGTGGCCGATATGGCCAATCAAACGTTCGACGGTTTCGAGCGCGTCACGCGGTTGAACCTTCAAACGGTGAAGACGACGCTGGCCGAGCAGCACGGAATTGCGCTCGAGGCTGTCGATTCGCGTTCGTTCGATTGGTTGCTCACGCTCCCGATCGCCCAGGCGCAAGCCAGTTTAAAGAAGGTTCTAGCCTATTGGCAGCACTGGAGCACGATCGCTACCGAGACGGCCGCCAACAACGCGGGGGCCGGCTGGGAAGGCATCACCGCGTATTCGGATTGGTTCGCGGCCGCCTACGCCGACACGCGCTCGCGTACGGGCCGCGCGCTCGTGCTCCCGTCTCCCGATGCGAATTTGCCGGTGCCGTTGGACGAATCGTCTCAAGCGACGGCGAAGACCAGCGTTAAAAAACGCTCGGTGGATATCGTCGACGGATCGGGCAATGTGGTGTCGTCGGTGAAGCAGTAGCTTCGCGTGAGGCATCGGACACCGCGCTTCGATAATGCGCGGGTTCGGGAAACGCGATGACGATGCGCCAACGTTTGCGGTGCGGCAAGCACCCTATGCGCCCCTTTTTTATCTGTCTAATTAGTTGCGCACGCAACGATACGGCGACCCTTGTTCGGTCGCCGTTTTCTCGTATTAGCTGGCTGTCGATTCGGGTATCTCCGTAGGCGCTGTCTCTGTGATGCGATTGCGAGAGTTCATTCTCTAGACTAATATCCGCATCGTCATGTCGATTTTCACAATTCTTGACATTCGCGGGCGGTGAGACGGTCCCGGCATCGGTCGTCGGATTTCGGTGGCGAAAGAAAATGAAACCTCAGACGGCCGATCGCGCCGATGCGAGTTCGCATACCTGGCGGCGTTGCATCGAAGCCGGCGGCGATCGGTTGCACTTGCGGCCTGCGCTTGAGCGCGACCGCGCTTTCCTTTGTGGCGTGTTCGAAAGCACGCGTGCCGAAGAATTCGCTCGAACGGGCTGGAGTTCCGATCGGATCGCCGCGCTGCTGGCTCAGCAATTTGCCGTGCAAGACACCTACTACCGCCGGCACTATCCCCAGGGCCGCTTCGACGTAGTGATGCGCGACGAGCAAGCCGTGGGCCGTTTTTATCACGATTGGCTCGGCGGCGAAGCGCGCTTGATCGATGTCGCGCTGTTGCCTCGCTATCGCGGAGCGGGCATCGGAAGGCGGCTCGTGGGCGCATTCGTCGCGCAAGCTGCGCGCAGGGCGATGCCCGCCGTGCTGTACGTGGAAATGGGCAATCCGGTACAGGCGCTGTACCGCAGGCTCGGATTCGAAACCATCGGCGAAGACGGGGTCTATCTGCAGATGCGGCGCCCCGCGATGCCGTTCGACGGCGAGCAGGCGATGCCGGTGCGAGGGCTCGCGTAAGGCGGCGGTAAAAGCGGTAAGCGGTAAGCGGTAACGCGCCAGGCCTGGCGATATGCGTGCGGGGTACCGTCGCGGCCCGGCTGGCGAGTGCGTTTCGAACTCGCTAGCGAAACGAACGACCACGGCTGACCGTGTCGGCCGCAAACAGATAAAGAAGCGCAAACGAATCCGAATCGGGGGTCTGCTTGTCTGCTATTCCTACTCACGCGGAGTTCCTCGAAACGATAGGGCAACGCTTCACCTTCGGCGCATCGAACGGTGCGGCCGTGGAGGCCGTGCTCGTGCAGGCACCGTTGGGCATCCCCATGGACGACCGGTACGTCTGCTATTCGGCGACCTTCGAATTGCCCGCGGGCGCCTATCTTCCGCAGGACGTTTATCGCATCGGCTCACCCGGCGGCGGCACCTGGGATTTGCTCGCCACGCCGACTCGGCCCACCGTCGATGGACGCTCGACGCTCACGGTCGTCGTGCATTGCAGTGCCGACGAACGGGCTCATGCGGCTGGCTTGCACGATGCAAGCGCAACGCGTTGATTCAGTCTTTATCAGGAGACCTTCGATGAGTGATCCGTTTTTGGGCGAAATCCGTATGGTGGGCTTTAATTTCGCGCCCAATGGTTGGGCCTTTTGCCAAGGCCAAACGATGTCCATCCAACAAAATTCGCCGTTATTCGCGCTGCTCGGGACGACCTTTGGCGGAAACGGCCAGACGACTTTCCAACTGCCGGACTTGCGCAGTCGCACACCCGTCGGCATGGGGCAGGGGCCGAGCCTGTCGGACATCGAACTGGGCGAGCAGGGCGGGCTCGAGGCCGTACAACTGTCGACGTCGAACATGCCGCAGCACACGCATGCGGCGGCCGTGACGAGCGGCGGCGCAGTGACGGGATCGATCTCGATTCCGGCCACCACGGCCACGGGCAATCAGAGCGCAACGCCAAGCAATACGTCCGTGCTGGGGCCGATCAGCGCTGCCAATCACCAAGGCGATCTTTACAGCACATCCTCGGCGAACACGACGCTCGCGCCGTTCAACGTGAGCCTGCAAGGCGCCGCGCCGGCCGTTGAAAACAGTATGGCGGGCGGCAGCCTGCCGTTCTCGCTGCGCAACCCCTACCTCGGGATCAACTTCATCATTGCGATGCAAGGGGTCTATCCCTCGCGTGGGTAAGACACAAGTAACGCATTATGTAATGCGTGCGTGCCGCGCGAGCGGCACGGTTTCAAGGACATGATGCGATGACATTCGCCGCCAGCCTCTCGAAGCTTTTCGCCGCCTTGCGCACGACCCAACCGAGCGCGCGCGCTGCGGGGACCGCGATGCCGGCGCCGCTCATCGTCGCGCTCGAGCCTCGCATCGTCTACGATGCATCGGCCGCATCTATCGGTGCCGGGGCTGTAGCGGCCCAGCATCATCAAGCGAGCGCCGAGGCATCGGCTGCGGGTGCCGCGCGCGATGCCGCCCCGCCGCCGGCTGCGGTGTCGGGCTTCGCGCTGGGCCGGGAGGTGGCGTCGGCCATGGCACGCTCGGCCGGCACGGCCGCACAGGCGCGAGCAGTGCATGGCTACACGTCGTTGGCCGGGGCGGCGACTACAACCGCCGCGGAGCACACCACGAGTACGCCCGGTGCTGTAGTCACGCCGCGGCAAGTCGACGTCCTGTCGGGATCGACCGTGGGCACGGGCGACACGTCCGTATTGCGGGCCGTGCACGGCTACACCGATGCGGTGACCGCGTCGACGGATAAGCAAGTCGTCTTCATCAATTCGAACGTCTCCGACTATCAAACGCTCGTCGCCGGTCTACCGCAAGGCACGCAATACGTCATCCTCGATTCGTCGAAGGACGGCCTCGTGCAGATCGAGCAGTATTTGCAGCAGCACCCCGGCGTCAGCGCCATTCATCTCGTCTCGCACGGGCTCGACGGACAGGTGCAGATCGGCAGCACCTGGCTCAACCAAGGCGACTTGTCGACATACAGCACGGAACTCGCGCAGATCGGTGCCGCGATGAAGCCCGGAGGGGACTTCCTGATCTATGGCTGCGATGTTGCCCAAAACGCGGATGGCAAGGCGTTCGTGCAACAAATCGCATCGATCTCCGGATTGAATGTCGCGGCATCGACCGATGCCACCGGCGCGAGTTCGCTGGGCGGCGACTGGACGCTCGAATACGACGCGGGCACGGTGGATACGGGCGTCATTTTCTCCGCGACAGCGGAGCGAAGCTACGATCGCGTGCTCTCCGCCTTCGATGAAACCTACGACGGTTCCGTGGGGTTCGATACCGGTAGCACCGCGGTTGCTTCGACTTCGCTCGACGGTCTAACGTACACGGGCGATCAGGCGGTCGAGTATCAGGTCGTCAGCGGATCTCTGCCCGCGAGTTCGTCGGGCGGCGAGTTTATCGTCAACACGCAGGGGACGCAGATGTCGACGTTGACCATTCAGCGGCAGGACGGCGCGCTGATGGCGGTGCAGAGCTTCGATATCGATGTCTTCGTGAGTACCGACGTGACGGTCCAAGCACGCGATTCTTCCGGAAATGTCATCGGAAGCGTGGTGCTCGACATCAACGCCGGCGCCACCGCGTACACACCGGGCCACACAGCCGGCAACTCGCTATTCCACGTCAACCTGTCCACCGATGCGGCGTTTGCCCAGGTCAAGAGCATTCGGTTAGTCGAGTCGAGCGGCGATGGGACTTTCCTCTCGCCGACGCTGGATAACTTTACCTATCTGGCCCCGTCCGTTCCGCCGACGCTCACGGCCACCGGCGGCACGACATCCTTCGTGGCCGGCGACAACGCCGCGTCCACCCCGGTTGCGGTCGATTCTGGCATCACGTTGGTCGACGGTAATTCCACCACCGCCGTCAGCGCGACCGTCTCGATCACGGGCAACCTTCATAGCAGCGAAGACGTGCTCGGCTTCTCGAACACGAGCGCCAGCACGTACGGCAACATTGGCGCGTCCTATAACGCGGGTGCGGGTGTTCTAACGCTCACGTCGTCGGGCGGTACGGCGACGATCGCCCAATGGCAGGCCGCGCTGCGCGCCGTTACCTATACGGATACGGCGGTGACGCCGAACGCGTCCACGCGCTCGATCAGCTTCGAAGTGACCAACGACGGCTATACGTCCGGCAACACGACAGCCAAATCGGTCACGGTCGCGGACACCGATCAAACGCCGCGCGTGTCGACGACGGGCGGCACCACGAGCTACCGAGATGGGACCTCTCCCGTGACGATCGACACCGGGGTGACGGTCAGCGATCTCGACAACACGACGCAGTCGTCCGGAACGGTATCGGTGTCGGGCGGCTTCCATAGCGGCGATACCATCAGCTTCACGAATCGAGTGCGGCGACGTTCGGCAACATCACGGGCTCGTACAACGCGGCGACAGGCGTTATGACCTGAGCTCGGCGGGCGCGACGGCGACGGATGCGCAGTGGGCGAATGTGCTGTCGGCCGTGACGTTCTCGAGCACGAGTACGACGCTCGGCAATCGCACGATTTCGTTTGCGACGAGCGACGGCACGAAAACGAGCACGGCCGCGACCGACACGGTCAATGTGGTGACGCCCGTGCAAGTGACGACCGATTCGGGCTCGGCATCGTTCGTGGCCGGCGATAACACGGCTTCGACGCCGGTCGCGGTCGATTCCGGGGTGACCGTGGCCGATACCGCGGCCACGACGCTCTCCTCCGCGACCGTCGCTATCACGGGCAGTTTCCAAAGCGGCCAAGACGTTCTGGCGTTCACGAACGACGGTTCGACGATGGGCAATATCGTCGGCGCGTTCAATGCCGGGACGGGCCTGTTGACCCTCACTTCCTCGGGCGCGACCGCCACGCTTGCGCAATGGCAGAGCGCGCTGCGGTCCGTGACGTATACCGACATCGCTGGTGACGCCCACCAATGCGACCCGTACGGTCAGCTTCACCGTGGTCGATAGTTCGAGCAATACGAGCAACACCGCCACCCGAACCGTGACGGTGGCGGACACGGATCAAACGCCGATCTTGGCAACGACGGGCGGCACGACGAGCTATGTCGGCGCATCGACGGGGGTCACGGTGGACAGCCATGTCACGGTGAGCGATCTGGACAACTCGACGCAGACCTCGGCCACGGTGGCCGTGACGACGGGCTTCCATAGCGGCGACGTGCTGAACTTCACGAACGACGGCACGACGATGGGCAATATCACGGGGTCCTATAGCGCGGGATCGGGCGTGCTGCTGCTCACTTCGGTGGGGGAAGCGCCACGAACGCGCAATGGGCCAGGCGCCTTGAGTTCGGTCGCTTTCGCGAGCACCAGTACGTCCTACGGTAACCGCACGATCTCGTTCCAGGTGAACGACGGCACGAAGAACAGCACGCAGGCGACCGACACGATCAGCATGACGGCGCCGCCGACGATTACGACCGATTCAGGCTCGGCATCGTTCGTGGCGGGCGACAACTCGGCTTCCGTCCCGGTGACGATCGATTCCGGGTTGACGGTGACCGACGGCAGCGCGGCGACGCTCGGTACGGCCACGATTGCCGTGACGGGTGGCTTCCATAGCGGCGAAGACATCTTGTCGTTCACGAACAATGGCTCGACGATGGGTAACATCGCGGCCGCGTTCAACGCAACGACGGGGGTGCATGACGCTCAGCTCGTCCGGTTCGAGCGCTACGCTGGCGCAATGGCAAAGCGCACTGCAATCGGTCACGTACACCGACACCGCGGTGACCCCGAGCAGCGCGACGCGCACGATCGCGTTCACGGCAGTGGACGGAGCGGGCAACACGAGCGCGACCGCCACACGGACGGTTACGGTGACGGATACGGATCAAACGCCGATCGTCGCGACGACGGGCGGCACGACCAATTACGCGGGCGGCACGTCGGCGGCGACGATCGACGGCGGCATCTCGGTGAGCGATCTGGACAACACGACGCAGGCGAGCGGTTCCGTTGCGATCACGGGTGGATTCCACAGTGGCGACACGCTGACGTTCCTGAACAGCAACTCGACGACCTTCGGCAACATCGTCGGTTCGTACAATACGGCGACCGGAGTGCTGACGTTGATGTCCTCCGGCGCAGTGGCGAGCGATGCGCAATGGTCCCATGCGCTATCCGCGGTGACGTTCTCGGCAAGTGCCAGTGCGACGCCGGGCAATCGCACGATTTCATTTGCGACGAGCGACGGTACCAAGACCAGCACGGCGGCAACCGACACCGTGGATGTATTGGGGCCGCCGACGATTACGACCGATTCAGGCTCGGCCTCATTCGTCGCCGGCGACAACACGGCTTCGACGCCGGTGACGATCGATTCCGGATTGACGCTGACCGACGGCACCGCACCGACATTGGCTTCGACGACGGTCGCGATCACGGGCAACTTTCATAGCGGCGAGGATGTCCTCTCGTTCACGAATGCGAATTCGGCGACGTTCGGCAACATCGCAGCCTCGTTCAATGCATCGACGGGTGTGCTGACCATGACATCCTCCGGCGCGACGGCGACGCTCGCGCAATGGCAGGCGGCGCTGGACGCGGTCACTTACACCGATACTGCGGTGACCCCGAACAGCCTCGACGCGCACGATCAGCTTTGCGGCGGTGGATACGGCTGCGATCACCAGTAACACGGCCACGCGGACAGTGACGGTAGCGGACACTGATCAGACGCCGATCGTGTCGACGACAGGGGGCACGACGAATTACGTGGGCGGTGCGTCGGCGGCGACGATCGACGGCGGCGTATCGGTGAGCGATCTGGACAACACGACGCAGGCGAGCGGTTCCGTTTCGATCACGGGGGGATTCCACAGTGGCGACACGCTGACGTTCCTGAATAGCAACTCGACGACCTTCGGCAACATCGTCGGTTCGTACAATTCGGCGACCGGGGTGCTGACGTTGACGTCATCGGGTGCAACGGCGAGCGACGCGCAGTGGTCCCATGCGCTATCCGCGGTGACGTTCTCGGCAAGTGCCAGTGCGACGCCGGGCAATCGCACGATTTCATTTGCGACGAGCGACGGTACCAAGACCAGCACGGCGGCAACCGACACCGTGGATGTATTGGGGCCGCCGACGATTACGACCGATTCAGGCTCGGCCTCATTCGTCGCCGGCGACAACACGGTTTCGACGCCGGTGACGATCGATTCCGGATTGACGCTGACGGACGGCAGCGCGCCGACATTGGCTTCGACGACGGTCGCGATCACGGGCAACTTCCATAGCGGCGAGGATGTCCTCTCGTTCACGAATGCGAATTCGGCGACGTTCGGCAACATCGCAGCTTCGTTCAATGCATCGACGGGTGTGCTGACCATGACATCCTCCGGCGCGACGGCGACGCTCGCGCAATGGCAGGCGGCGCTGGACGCGGTCACTTACACCGATACTGCGGTGACCCCGAACAGCTCGACGCGCACGATCAGCTTTGCGGCGGTGGATACGGCTGCGGTCACCAGTAACACGGCCACGCGGACAGTGACGGTAGCGGACACCGATCAAACGCCGATCGTGTCGACGACAGGGGGCACGACGAATTACGTGGGCGGTGCGTCGGCGGTGACGATCGACAGCGGTGTATCGGTGAGCGATCGGGACAACACGACGCAATCGAGCGGTTCCGTTTCGATCACGGGTGGATTCCACAGCGGCGATACGCTGGCGTTCGTCAACACCAACTCGACGACGTTCGGCAATATCGCGGCCTCATACAATGCCGCAACGGGCGTATTGACGCTGACGTCCTCGGGTGCAACGGCTAGCGACGCACAGTGGGCGAACGCGTTGAGTGCCGTCGCGTTCTCGAGCAGCAGCGCGAGCTTCGGCAACCGCACGATGTCGTTCACGACGAACGACGGCACCACGTCGAGCGTCGCGGCTAACGCGACCGTCGCCTTCGTCGATCGCCCGCACGTGACGACCGATTCGGGCGCCGCCTCGTTCACGGCCGCGGACAACGCCACTTCGACGCCGGTCGTCGTCTCGCCGGGCTTGACGTTGACAGACGCTAGCGTGAGCGGCGGCGCTACCAGCTTGTCCCAAGCGACGGTGACGATCACGGGCGGCTTCCATGCCGGGCAAGACGTGCTCGCGTTCGCGAACGACGGCTCGACGATGAGCAACATTCAGGCGAGCTACGATGCGGGGACGGGCGTGCTGACGCTGACCTCGGCGGGCGGCACGGCGACACTCGACGCTTGGCGTTCCGCGCTGGCTTCCGTTACCTACACCGATACGGCAGTGGTTCCGGACAACACCGCCCGCACGATCAGCTTCACGGTGACGGACAGCAATGGCGCGGCCAGCGATGCGCAGACGCGCAACGTGACGGTGACCGACACCGATCAGACGCCGACGCTGTCCGTGAGCGGCGCGGTGACGTTCACATCGCAAACGAGCAGTTCGACGCCGGTCGCCGTGGCGCCGCAAGTGACGCTCGGCGATCGCGACCCCAATGCCGCGCTGACCTCGGCGCAAATCGCGATCAGCGGCGGCCTCGATGCGGCGCACGATACGTTGACGCTCGGCGGGGCCGGCGCGAACGGCTTCAGTTCGACTTACGACGCAACGGCCGGCGTCCTGACACTGACTTGGACCGGCAGTGGCAAGCCGACGCTCGGGCAATGGCAAAGCGCACTCGAATCGGTGATGTATTCGAATTCGGCATCCCGTACGAGCGGCAGTCGCACCGTGACATTGACGATCACCGACGGCGTGAAAACGAGCTTGGCCGCATCGAATACGATCGCGATCGTCACCGTGCGCTCGGGCGGCACGCCTACCGCGGCGTTGCCGACGCCGACCGTCACCACGATCGATGTCCCCGCGCCGACGTTCTCTCCGCCACATGAGATCGGGGCCAACAACACCGCGCCGCCCGATGTGCTGGACGAGTTCGGCGGCAGGCAGCCGATCGGCTCAGTGCCCGTCGTGCCGACGATGACGTTCTCCGATCCGAGCGCGCCCGCGGGCGCCTACTCGATCGATCGCGCGACGGTATCGCGCTTCGACGCCACCGCGCTCGATGCGACGCTGGCCGTGACGCCGGTGTCGGATCTGCCGACGTCGGCCTCGGAGATGGACGTGCCGGTGCCGGAACACGACCCGTTCTCGATCGACGTGGCGACGCTCTTGCCGCCGTCGCAGGCGCTGCGCGGTGACGTGTCCGATATGACCGTGCGGCTGGCCGACGGCCGTTCGTTGCCCGGTTGGCTCCACTACGATGCCGCGGCCGGGGTGCTGCGCGGCAAGGTGCCGCCGGGTGTGCAAGACGTGCGTATCGTCGTGGAGGCGCGCGATGCCTCGGGGCATGTATCGCGTCGCGATGTCGTGCTGGCGCCGCATCGGCACAACAACGGGCATGACGCCGCGCATCCGACTCATGCACCGCAGCCTTCGCATCCGAACGTGCATGGAAACGTCGATCCGAACACCCACGCGTCCCGCGACCTTACGCCGACGCTGGCCTCGCGCTCGGCGCGCCCCGTCGGCAAACCGTCGCTCGATCAGCAATTCTCCCAGGCACGGGCGGCGCTGCATGTGGCGCGCGCTACCGGTGCCAACCGTCGCGTATGACCTTTCGTTATCTTCCAACGCCAATGAGCCCACAAACGACCCTTGCCGGAGCGCGTACCTCGTCCGCCGGCCGCCGCGACGCGGCCTATCGGACGCGCGCTGCGCGTCCGTCGCTGATCGCCATCGCCGTGGCGGCGCTATGGCTGTCCGGTTGCGCAATACACCCGACGCCGTTTACCGACGCCGAGCGCACGCAAGCGGTGCACGCCGACCGCACGGCGATGTTCGCGGGCCAGCCGCCGCTTTCCGGACCGGTGACGCTCGAAGAGGCCATGGCCCGGGCCATTCGCTTCAACCTCGACCATCGGTTGAAGATGATGGAAGAGGCGCTTGCGCAAAAGCAGCTTGATTTGGCGAACTTCGATATGTTGCCGAAGCTGACGGCGCAGGCCGGCTACACGAACCGCAACAATCTGCTCGTGTCTTCATCGGAGGATTACTTCACGCGCGGACAATCGCTGCCGCCTTCGTATTCGACCGATCGGGACGACCGCACGGCCGATCTTTCGTTCTCCTGGAACATCCTCGATTTCGGCGTCAGCTACTTCGAGGCGAAGGAGCAGGCCGACCGCGTGCTCGTCGTCGAACAGCGCCGTCGCAAGGTCGTGCAATTGATGATGCAGCAAGTGCGCGAGGCGTACTGGGAAGCAGCCGGGGCGCAGCGTCTCGAGAGCCGCATCGGCCCGCTGCTGACGCAGGCAAAGCAAGCACTCGAGGAATCGCGTCAATCGCAATCGGAAGGCTTGCGCTCGCCGCTCGAGACGCTGGCTTATCAACATGCGCTGCTGGACATCATGCGCCAGCTGGAAGCCGTGCGCGACCAGCTCGAAGAGGCCAAACCGCGTCTCGCTTCGTTGATGAACATCGCCCCGGGCACCGATTTCATGCTGGCGCCGCCGCAAGGGTTCCAAGTGCCGACATTCGATATGCCGATGGCGCAAATGGAAGAGACGGCGCTCGAGCGACGGCCCGAACTCGTCGAAGCGAGTTACAACGAGCGCATCAGCGTCAACGAAACGCATAAGGCGATCGCCAAACTCCTACCCGGAATCGAGCTGCAATTCGGTTCGCACTACGACAGCAACAGCTTTCTGCTGTTCCACTCGTGGCGCGCCGCAGGCGTCAACGTAAGTTGGAACCTGCTGAACCTGCTCAACGCGAAGAACATTCGTGGCACGGCCGATGCCCAACACGATGTCGCGCATGCGCAGCAGTTGGCGCTGTCGATGGCCGTGCTGACGCAAGTGCACGTCGCGCGCGCCGAACTCTCCGCGAAGCAGCGGCAGTTCGATTTGTTCAAACAGCTCGACGATGTCGACGCGCAAATTCTGAAGCACACGCACAATGCGACGGTGGCCAACGCTCAAGGCAAGCTCGAAGAGATTCGCGCGGCGACGTCGGCGATGATGTCCGAGTTGCGTTTGTATCAAAGCTACGGCGAACTCGAAAGCGCGTACGGGCAACTGCTTGCGACGCTCGGGCTCGACCCGCTGCCGAAGAAAGTCGATCAGGACGAACTGAAATCGATCGAGCAATCGCTCGATAAGGAGCAAGCGCGCTGGGCCTCGTTCGGCCGAGCGAATGGAGTCAACGCGCAATGAATCGATGGTGCAAGACAGGGCTGTGCGGTGCAGCCTTGATGCTGGTGGTACAGGGAACATGGGCCGCGGCGCCGCAAGCCGCGACGACCCACGCGCCGGTTCAGGCGCCGGCTGCGATGGCGTCCGCGCACACGACGGCCGCGGGCGCCGACCGTGGGCCGGACGACGGCCGCATCCGCATTCAACTCGTCGCGCGCGATCAAGTCGATTTATCGAGCGAAATCAGCGCGAAGATCGCGTCGATGCCGCTGCGCGACGGCGACGCGTTCCGGGCGGGGCAAACGCTCGTCTCGCTCGATTGCTCGCTGTACGCGGCGCAGTTGCACAAGGCGCAGGCGGAAGCCGAGGCGGCGGTCCAACTGAAGCATGTCGACGATCGGCTTTCGCAACTGCATTCGATCGGTGAAATCGACGTCGAGCAAGCCGATGCCAAGGCAAAGGCGAGTGCGGCCGAGGTCGCCTATATGCAGGCGACGGTGCACAAATGCAGTATCCCCGCGCCGTTTGACGGGCGCGTCGTCAAACGCAGCGCGGCGGCTCAGCAGTTCGCCGAGCCTGGTAAGACGTTGCTCACCGTCGTCGATACGAGCCATCTCGAACTAAAGATGATCGTCCCGTCGAAATGGCTGGCTTGGCTCAAGCCGGGCCATCCGCTGAGCGTCAATGTCGACGAAGTCGGCAAGACCTATCCGGCCACGGTGGCGCGGATCGGCGCGCGCGTCGATCCGGTGACGCAAACGGTGGACGTGACCGCCGCGCTGTCGGGCCATGCAGCGGAGCTTTTGCCTGGCATGAGCGGCTGGGCGAGCTTCGCCCGTACCGGTCAGTAGCCGGCGCGTGCCATGAATGCTCCGTTGCAGATCGAGGCGACCACGCTCGCCGTGCTATGGCAACTGTCGGCGCGCGCGAGAGAGGCGGCGAGCGAAGAAACGCTCGGCTTCGTGATCGTCAACGAATCGCTTTCCCTCGTGCCGTATCGCCAAGCCGCCTGGTGGCGCGCGCCCGCACCCGTGCCCGGCGCAGTCGCGGCTGTCTCGGGGCTGCCGCAAAGCGATCCGGGCGCGCCCTACGTGCAATGGCTTGGCGAAGTATGCCGCGTGCTCGAACGTCGTTCGACACCCGCGGCGGCCGGCACGGCGCGGCGGGGCGGGGCGCCGGGGGAGATCGATGTGAGCGCCGCGACGGTGGCGGCCGCCGATGCGCCGCCATCCGATCCCGCCGAGCGCGTTTGGCCGCGAGCGTTGACAGCCGATAGCCTGCCCGACGCACTGGCGGCGGAGTGGGATGCCTGGTGGCCCACGCATGCCTTGTGGGTGCCGCTTGTCGATCGGAGCGGCCGCGCGCTCGGCGGCGTCGTCTTCACGCGCGAGCAGCCGTGGACGCATCTCGATGAAGCGTTGTTCGCCGAATTGGCGCGCGTCTGGTCGCATGCGCTAGCGGCGTTTTCTCCGCGCGCGTCGTGGATGGAGCGCGCGAAGCTCGCGTTGCGCGCCGGCAAGCATCGGCGCCGCGTACTGGCTGCGATTGCGTGCGCATTGATCGTTCCCGTCCCGCTGACGATCCTCGCACCGGCCGAAGTCACGGCGAAAGATCCGTTTGTCGTGCGCTCGCCGCTCGACGGTGTCATCGATCGCCTCTACGCCCAGCCGAATCAGCGCGTGGCCGCCGGTGCGCCGCTGTTCGCGCTCGATTCGACGGCGCTCGCCTCGCGCTACGAGTTAGCCAACAAACAGTACGCGACGGCGCAGGAGGAATATCGGCAAACGGCGCAGCTCGCCGTGACCGACGACAAGGACCGGCTCGACATGGCGTTGCGCAAGGGCAAACTCGACGAGAGCGCGGTCGAGCTCGATTACACCAAGCGAGAGCTTGCGCGCGTGCGGGTCAACGCGCCGCGGGCCGGGGTGGCGGTTTTTTCCGATCCGAACGATTGGAACGGCAAAGCCGTCTCGATCGGCGAAAAAGTGATGCTGCTCGCCGATCCGGCCAGCGTCGAACTGACGGCGTACGTGCCTGTCGCCGACAATGTCGATGTCGCACCCGGAGCCACGCTGACCCTGTACCCGAAAAGCTCGCCGCTCGCGGCCTACGACGCGCGTATCGATACGGTGGCGTATCGAGCCGAGCCGACGCCGGAGGGTGTGGTGGCATATCGCGTGAAGGCGACCTTTGTCGGCGCCGTCAAACCGCCGCTCGGTGTGATGGGCACGGCGCGCATTCACGGCCGGTGGGTGCCGCTCTCGTATTACCTGCTGCGCCGGCCGCTTGCCACGTTACGACAGTGGCTCGGTTGGTAGGCCGCACCGGCCGCCCGCGCTCACTCGCGCTCATTCCCGCTCGCGCTTCGATGCCCCACCTCCCGCCCCTTCGCCAAGAATTGACGCTGACGCACGGCGCGGCCACGCCCGACGGCGCGCCCACATGGATGCTGCACGACCCGGCCGCGAACCGCTTCTTCCAGATCGGCTGGCCCGCGTTCGAAATGCTCTCTCGCTGGTCGCAGGACGACGCCGAAGCGATCGTTGCATCGGTCAATGCCGAGACGACGTTGACGCTCACGCGCGACGATTTCGATTCGCTCTTGCGCATGCTCGAGCATCAGCATTTGCTGGTGTCGATGAGTGCGGACGATACCGGACGGCTCGGCCGCTACGCCGCGGCGAGCAAACTCTCGCATGCGATGTGGCTGCTCAAGCATTACTTGATGATCCGCGTGCCGCTGTGGCGGCCGATGCCGTTCTTGCGGCGGTTCGCGCCCTATGCCGAGATCGCGTATCGTCCGGCGTTCTGGGCCGTCGTTGTGCTGACGACCCTGCTGGGCGTCGTGCTCGTCTCGCGTCGATGGGATGAGTTCATCCATACGTTTCACAGCTATGCGGACCTGCGCGGGCTGATTGCGATCGGGGTGGCGCTCGGCTGCGCCAAGGTTCTTCACGAATTCGGGCACGCGTTCACGGCGCATCGCTACGGATGCCGCGTGCCGACGATGGGCGTGGCGCTGCTTGTGATGGTGCCCGTTCTCTATACCGATACGACGGAAGCGTGGAAGGTGCCGGGGCGCGCCGAACGGTTGCGCATCGGCGCCGCCGGCATGCTGACCGAACTTGCGCTGGCCGGCTTTGCGACGCTGGCTTGGAGCCTCTTGCCCGATGGGCCGATGCGCGCGGGCGCGTTTTTGCTCGCGACGACGACTTGGATCGGCACGCTGACGATCAACGCGAGTCCGTTCATGCGGTTCGACGGCTATTTTCTGCTGTCGGATTGGCTCGATATGCCGAACCTGCACGATCGCGCGTTTGCATTCGGCCGGTGGTGGATGCATGAGCGGCTGTTCGGGTTCGGCGATCCGCAACCCGAGCCATGCGCGCCTCGGCGCAGACGTTTCCTGATCGCGTTTTCGTTTGCGACGTGGCTCTATCGGCTCGTGGTGTTCTTCTCGATTGCGCTCGTCGTCTATCACGCGTTCTTCAAGGCGTTGGGCTCGGCGCTGTTTTGCGTCGAGTTCGGATGGTTCATCGCGCGGCCGGTCGTGCGCGAGGTGACCGGCTGCTGGCAACGTCGCGCCGCCTTGCGTTGGTGCCGCGAGACGCGCCGGACGGCCATCGCCGGGGCAGCGCTGTTCGCGTTCTTGGTGCTGCCGTGGCATGGCGGTGTCGGCGCGCCCGCCGTGCTCGGGCCGCTGCGCGCACAGGGGCTGTACGCCCCGGAGGCCGCATATGTGACCGCTGACGCATCGATCGCGCGCGACGGCCAGCGCGTGCACGCGGGCGACGTGCTCGCCGTGCTTGCTTCGCCCGATCTCATGCATAAGCTCAACGCGGCACAGGCTGACGAAGCGTTGTTGCGCTGGCAGGTCGAGCAGCAGTCGTTCGACCCACGATTGCTGGAGCAAGGGGTGGCGTTGCGACGCCGCTGGGAGGCGGCGCGGGAAACGGTGGCGGGGCTCACGGCGCAAACCGCGCAACTGACCCTGCGCGCACCGTTCGACGGCTTGGTGCAGGCCGATGAAGCGTGGGCGCTGGGTACTTGGTTGCCACGCGGCGAGCATCTGTTCGATGTCGTTGGCCCGTCGGGTGTAAAAGGCGAGGCATTTATCGGGGAAGACGACGCATCGCGCGTGGCGGCCGGCGATCGGTTGACGTTCGTCGCGTCGCTGCCTGAACTCGGTGCGATGGATTGCAAAGTGACGGCGGTCGATCGCGTCAACGTGGCGACGCTGGATGTACCGGCGCTCGCGAGCACCTATGGCGGGCCGCTGCCGGTTCAACAGCAGCCGGGCACGCGCCAGCTCGTACCGCTAGCGGCGACCTATCGCGTGCGGATCGGCGAATGTCCGACGGGCAAGGCGTGGCCGCGCGAGATCGTCGGCACGGCGACGATCGGCGGTGCGAGGCAAAGCCTCGCTTGGCGCGGCGTCCAATGGCTTGCGTCGGTGTTCGAACGCGAGAGTGGGGCTTGAAAGGGGAGTCGCACTTGGGCGGATCGTCGGCCCCGGCGTACTCCGGCTTACCGGCTTCTCGGCTTCTTGGCGCACGACAAACGCAGGCCACGATTCGATCGTTAACGCGCAGCTAGCGCTCGCGTCGATCGGTTGGGCGGTGAACGGTGCACGGTAATGCACGGACTACGCAGAACTCGGTTTGCCGGTAAAAGCCGAGATCGGTTTGTCGACCGGCCGCTCCAATCCCGCCGAGAACGCCTTCATCCCTTCGATGAGGGGTGTCAGCGCCTGCCATAGCGCGTCGTCGTGCAACATCTTGTAGGCGCCTGTGAACCCGGGCGCCGTATGCCCTTCGCCGTCGGGATCGGGTTGCCAAGCACCGATGTGTTGAAGGGCGTCCGTCACTGCGAACATCGTCTTGTAGAACTGGCCGGGCTCTATGCGCGAGAGCGCCATCAATACGATCGACAGGTTTTGAATCGCGTTCAATGTACCCGGCTTGCTGAGCCCATCGACGAGCACTTGGGTAACGGGCGTCTTGGCGCAGACGAGATCGTTCGCGAACCGCAGCACGCCATGTTCGTGCAGACTTTGCACCAGACGCTCCAGCATCTCGTGCGCATCGGGTTCGACTTTTGGCGGCTCGGGTTCGTAGTAGATGCGTTCGGCCATCAGAATCTCTCCGGATGAGGTAGCGGTTGCGGCGGCTCGACGTAATCGTCGCGGGCCCATTTCGCCGCGACATCGACGCCGGCGTTGGGCGTGCGGGTATGGTTGCGATAGTTGTTCCGCGGCAGCGGCGCGCCGCCGTTCGGCCGCGGCAGGCATTCGAGTTTGACGGCGAGTTCCTTGTAAGCGGGCGTATTGACATCGGGATCGTGATGCTCGCCTGTCATTTCGTTGACGCCGGGCTTGCCTTGATGAATCGGCAGGAACAACGTCTTGCCGCGGACGCGATCGGTCACGAGCGCGATCATCTCGGCCGAGCCGCGGCGCGAAGTGAGCCGCACCCAGGAGCCGTCGACGATTCCGCGCTCCGCGGCCAACTCGGGGCTGACTTCGACGAACCATTTCGATGCTTCGCGCCAGATGCGCGGCCCTCGACCGGTTTGATTCATCCCTTGGAATTGCTCGAGCATGCGGCCGTTGTCGACCATCAAATCGTATTCGGCATCGGCATCTTCCGCGGGCGCTTTCCACTCCAGCGGATAAAGCACGGCTTTACCGTCAGGGGTATGGAAGCGGTCGGTATAGAGCAACGGTGTGTCGGTGCCGTCCGCGCGTACGGGCCATGTAAGCGACTTCCATCCTTCGAGCCGTTCGTAATTCACCCCTTTGAACATCTCGGCGATGCCCGCCACTTCGTTCATGATCTGCGACGGGTGCGTGTAGCCCCAATCGTGCCCCATGCGTGCGGCGACGTCCGTCAAGATGCGCCAATCGGGCCGGCTATCGCCGAGCGGAGGCATGACTTCGTAAAAGCGTTGAATGCGCCGCTCGGTATTCACGAATGTGCCGTCTTTCTCCGTGCTCGGGCAGCCGGGCAGCACGACATCGGCGAATTCGGCGGTGCGGCTCAGGAAGATATCCTGAACGACGAAGAAATCGAGTTCGCCGAATGCCTTGTGCACGTTTGCGGAATCGGCGTCGGAGAAAGCCGTCTCTTCGCCGATCACGTACATGGCGCGAATGCGCTTTTGTGCGGCCTCCTCGACCATCAGGAAGTTGTCCTGGCCGACCTTCTCCGATAACCGGCTAGGCTCGACACCCCAAGCCTTCGCCCACTTCGCGCGCATCTCGGGATCGGTCACCTTTTCATAACCCGGATAGACATTCTTCAAACAACCGAAGTCGCTCGCCCCTTGCACGTTGTTATGCCCGCGCATCGGATAACCGCCGGTGCCCGGTCGGCCGTAGTTGCCGGTGACGACCAAAAGGTTCGACAGCGCGGTACTCGTATCCGCACCGTGGCTGTGCTGCGTGATGCCCATCGCCCACAGCAAACAGACGCGCTTCGCTTCGCCGATCATGCGCGCCGCTTGAACGAGTTCGGCTTGCGAAATGCCCGTGACCTGCTCGGCGAATTCGAGTGTGAACGGTTCGAGCGAGCGACGGTATTCGTCGACGCGATTGACGCGGTTGGCGAGAAATTCAGTATCGGCCAAGCCATGATCGAACATATAGCGAGACAGGGCCGATGCCCACACGAGGTCGGTGCTCGCTTTGGGCCGCAAATAAAGATCGGCGCGCTCGGCCATTTCGTGGCGGCGCGGATCCACGACAAGCAGCTTCTGTCCGCGAAGCTTGTGCGATGCCTTGACGCGCGACGCAATGACGGGATGATTCTCGGCCAGGTTGCTGCCGACGATGACGACGAGATCCGCTTGCTCGATATCGGCGATCGAACCGGCATCGCCGCCGTAGCCTACCGTGCGGAACAGCCCCATCGTCGCGGGGTTTTGGCAGTAGCGCGACGAATTGTCGACACTGTTCGTGCCGATGATGAGCCGGGCGATTTTCTGGGTTAGATACGCTTCTTCGTTGCTGGCTTTGCTCGAACCGATGAAGCCGATGCTGTCGGGCCCGTGTTCGTCCCTGATCGCCAGCAGCCGGCGCGCGACGAGATCGAGGGCCTCGTCCCAACTGGCGGGACGAAAGCGGCCGCGCTCGCGGATGAGCGGCGTCGTGAGGCGTTTATCGGAGTTGATGAAGTCCCAGGCGAACTTGCCCTTGATGCATGTGGAAATGCCGTTGACCGGCGCATCGGCGACAGGCTGCACTTTGAGCAACTGGCGCTCGCGCGTCCACATCTCGAACGAGCAGCCGACACCGCAATACGTGCAGACCGTCTTCGTTCGCTTGATCTCGGGCTGACGCCAATGCATGTCCATCACCGAGATCGCGGTGATCGGCGGGGCGCCGATCGTGTTCTCGAGTGTCTTGACGAGGTCGATCATGGGCCGCTTCAGCGGTTCGGGAATCGCCGTGAAGGGCCCCGCGTCGGGTTGCATCGTCTTTTCGAGCAGCGCGTTGCAAGGGCAAACCGTCACGCAATGGCCGCAATTGACACAGCTCGATTCGTCGACGGATTTACCGCCGTCCCATAGCACGCGCGGATGGTCCATCGTGTAATCGATGCTCAGCGTTTCATTGACCTCGACGTTTTGACAGGCTTCGACGCACCGCCCGCACAGGATGCACTGATCGGGATCGTAGGTGTAAAAAGGACTGCTTTCGTCTTTGTCGTAGGGCTTGCGCTGGTACGGATAGCGTTGAATCGGCGGATTCATCCGGGCGACGGTATTGTGCAGCGTGCAATCGCCCGTGTTGTGCTCGCAGACGGTGCAGTACAGCTCGTGCTTGGCGAGCAGCCGATCGAGACCTTCGTGCCGCGCGGCTTTCGCGCGCTCGCTTGCGGTGACGACGTTCAATCCGTCGCGGCTGCGCAGAACGCAGCCGCGCATGAGTTCGCCGTCGATTTCCACCCAGCAGACGTCGCACGTCTGAAGCGCACCCAGTGCCGGGTGATAGCAGACGTGCGGCAGATGAACGGCATGCGCGGCGAGAAAATCGACGAGCGGTTGGTCGGGACGGCCGCTCAGCGCTTTGCCGTCGTAGGTCAGCGTGCAAGAATGGGCGTCGGCCATAGGTGTCCCCAACGTTGAATCATTGAATCATTGAATCGTTGAATCGCTCGATCGGCTGCGGGGCATCGCTCATACGAAACCGTCAGCACTGCGAAATAAATACGAAAGGCAATAGCGGCGAGGCGCAGCGAAACAGCGACGAATGAACACGCGAGCATCGCCCGTTCCCGGTCACGAAGAAGGGTGCCGCGCAGGGGCGCACAACGATGTCGGCAGAGCATGGCGCGCGGGCGGCACGCGCAATGCTTGGCGCAGCTAGGCAATGCCTCTTTGAATACGGAGATCGAGATGTCGAATGCGCGAGAGGATTTGCGCGGCAGCAGTTGAGGGCGCGATGAGACAACACACCACGCTGACGAAACGTGCGGTTTGCGCGCTCGGTCGTTCGCTCGGCCTTCGGCGCGCGGCGGCATCGGGAACCGTCGCTGGCCTTTGTGCCGCCGGCGCCGCCGCTTACTGCGCGCACCGAGAAGGCGGCACCGCCTGCGCACCGATCAATGCCGTGACGCATTGCCTATGGCCGGAGCGCGCGCTGCGCGAGCGTGGCTTTAGCGTCCGTCACACGATACTGGGCTTGGGCATTCATCAGACGGCTGCCGTGTTTTGGGCGCTTCTGTTCGAGCGCATGGTGCCGCGCGCGCCGCGCGAGCATCCCGCAGCCGTCGTCGCAGCGGCGGCGGGGACAGCCGCGACCGCCTATCTCGTCGATTATCACGTCGTGCCCAAGCGCGTGACGCCGGGCTTCGAGGCGCACCTCGGGCCACGCTCGATGACGGGCGTGTATGTCGGGATCGCCCTCGGGCTGGCCGTCGCGGCATGGCTGCGCTCGCCCGAGCGCTGAGTCGACCCCTACGCGGCGTGCTTCGAGGCGCAGACGGCCATTGCCTTGTGCCGCGCCGTTCTCGACGTGCGCAGTAACATCGGAAACGCGATGCAGCCAAACGTCGCGACGGCGATGACGAAAGCGGCGAGGGCCGCGACGGTGCCGGGCAGCGCCGCGACGAGATAGATCGCGAGCGAACCGGCGATCATGTGCATGGCGCCCATGAGCCCGGACGCTGCCCCCGCGTTATCGGGAAAGCTCGTGACGCCGCCGGCAAACGAGAGCGGCAGCAAGAAACCGTTCGCGAGCGTGACGATCGAGATCGCGAGAATCATCGGCAACGGCGTTGGGCCGGCGAAGCTAGCTGCGAGCAGGCAGGCGGCGCCCGCCGCCAAAATCGCATAGCCCGCGCCGATGAGCCGATCGATGCCATGCGTCTTGGCGAAGTGCCGCGAGGCCAAATTGCCGACGATATAGGTGACCGACAGGCTCATATAGCAGTAGCTGATCGTCTTCGTCGACAAACCCATGCTCGCGAGAATGACGGGCGACGCGGCCAGGTAGCCGAGATACACCGAGTAACCGACGCACAGGTTGACCGTGTACGACCAGAATCGCGGCTTGGCCAGCAGCATCGGATAGCTGCGGAACGTGCGCGCGACGTTGCTGTGGCGGCTGGCCTTGGGGACCGTCTCCGGGATGTAGCGCGCCAGCAAGACGGCGGCGACCACGCCGAGCGCTGCCGTAAAAAAGAACGGCGCACGCCATGAAACATACGTCGTAATGTACCCACCGATGAGCGGCGAGATGGCCGGTGACGCCCCGACGATCGGCATAATCGTCGTGAACGTGTGAGCGGCTTTCTTCGTGTCGAAGATGTCGCTGACGATGGCGCGGCCGATCACCAGCCCGGCACCCGCGCCGAGCGCTTGAAGCACGCGCGCGAGTCCGAAGGCCGTGATGTTCGGCGCGAGCGAGCAGCCCACCGACGCACCGGCGTAAAGCAGCATGCCGCCGATGACAAGCCGCCGCCGTCCATAGGCATCGGAGAGCGGGCCGTAAAGCGCTTGAGCGAGCGCAAGGCCGACGATATAGACGCTGAACGTATGCTGTAGCGCGGAGATCGGCGCGCCGAACGCTTGCGCGGCGAGCGGCATGCCGGGCAGGTTGATGTCGCAGGCGACGAGTCCGCTCGCGCTGAGCAGCACGAGCGTGACGAGCAACACACCGTGAGGAATGGCGAAACGAGGCTGGTTCATTGGCTTGCGTCCTTTGATTGAGGCATCGGCAACGCGCGGCAGGCCCCTCTTGGCAGGGCGGGCGGTCGGACCGATCACAGGACCCAAGCTTAATAACTGCCTATAATGCCGTCCAAGACTGAATCGATCAGACTTGTTGCCAAAAAGGACATAACCATGGAGCTCCAGCAACTGCGGTACTTCGTGGCGGTGGCGGAAACCGAGCACGTGGCGCGCGCCGCCGAGCGGCTGCACATCTCGCAGTCGCCGCTCTCGCGCCAAATTCGCCAGCTCGAGGATCATCTTGGGCTGCAATTGTTCGAGCGCATCAAGCAGCGGGTGCGCCTCACCCCGGCGGGGCGGGATTTTCTCGAGCAAGCGCGGGACTTGTTAAGCCGCGCCGAGCGCATCGAAGAGCGTGCGCGGCAAGTCGGCAAGGGCGAGGCGTGTTCGGTGTCGATCGGCTATTGCGAGGGCATCGTTCACAACGGATGGTTGCCGGCTGCGCTGCGGCGCTTGCGCACGACACATCCCCGAGTCAATTTGAAGCTGGCCGCGATGCGTTCCGCGGAACAAGTCGAGGCGCTGGAACGCTCGCTGATCGACATCGCATTCGTCTATAACTTGCCGAAGCAGAGCGAATCGCTGGCTAGCCGATTGTTGACGAGCGAGCCGTTTGTCCTCGCGTTGGCGGCTGACCATCCGCTGGCAGCGCAAGACACGATCGCTCCTAGCGAGCTTCACGGCATGCCGTGGATCGCCCAGCCCAAGTCGATCAATCCGGCGGCCCGCGCGCGATTTCTCGAGGCGTGCGAGGCGAGCGGCTTCACCCCTGACATTCAATTCGAAGTGGCGCATATCTCAACGACGCTCGGGCTCATCAGCGCCGGGCTGGGCGTTTCGATCATGCAAGCGAGCATGCAGCGGATGAGTCCGCCCGGCGTCGCTTTCAAGAGGATGGATTGGTTGCCGCTCATCGTCGAAATCCACCTACTGTGGCGAGCCCGCGCGCAAACTGCGGGGATGCGCCACTTCATGCGAGCGCTCGACGAGTCGAACGAGGCGGGCGAGGTCGCGCTCAGCGCTTGATCGGATCGTGCGAACGCGCGGACGGCCGGTATGTTTCAAGCCGGCCGACGCGGGCCGTTCGCTACTTCGCCGCGAGCGTTTGCGTGTTGCCGGCGCCACATATCGGCGCGTTGAAGATTTGCTGCGACGGGCGTCGCCCACCGGAACCGTATCGCAAGGTCTCCACGAACGCGTCGACATCGGCTTTCGCTTCCACGAACGGCGCGGCGAGATGAGAGATGAGCGCCGTGGCGGGCGACACGATTTGCACGTTCGCCATCATGCCCGCGTCTTCATGATCGAGTACGTGGCAATGCATGACGAACTTGCCAGTGAAATCTTGGTACTGGGTGCGCATGACGACGGTGTAACCCGGCTTGATGAAGATCGTATCGAGGAAGACGCCGCGCAGGGTGCAGTACTCCGGATCGCCCGTGGCCGTTTCCTGAGCCGTGCAATTGCCGCTCGAATCGTAGATCGAGACACCGTGCGGATTCAAAATGTCGACGATCTCGAACGGATTCACGTGGATATGGAACACATGGCCGCCGTTTCCGCCGGCCGTCAGATGCCACTCGTCCGTTGTGCCGAGCACGGCGGTGTAGTCGATTCGCGAAGGATCGTAGGTCTGCCCGTTCATCGTGAATTGAGGCGAACCGTTGGCGACGGCCACATTCATCAACATCGGCACTTCCTTGTGAATCGGCCCGGCGAGCGGTTGTTCCGGGGCGTAGACATGCGTATCGAGCGTGCGCAGATTCGCTAGGACGTCGGGTGGCAGATCGGCGTTCGCATCGACGAGGCTATTGCGGATGTATTGCCAATACTTGGAATGGCCGAGGCCGTCTGGCGTGTAATTCGGGACGCCGTTGCCGGGGCCGATACGCACGAGGCCGAGCAGGCGCCGATCCTTGATCTTGGTGGCGCCGGTTTGGTAAGCGATGGTGGACGAAGCATCGGCGGCTTCGTCGAGCAGACAGTACAAGCCCGGCGTCGGGAAGGCCACGAGCACATCGCGGCGATAGCCCGGATCGAGTGTTTCGACGTCTTGCTCGACCATGGTGCTGCGCGTCAAGCCGTCCGCGGCGATTTCGATCTGCTTCACGGTTTCGCCGCCGCACAATTGATCGAGCGTCGTGGCCTGTTGCGCGCGGCTGTGCCGTCCTGCCAGCAACGCGCGAGCGGCGCGGGTCGCCACGTCGATCTCTTGAGTGCTTGCCTGCGAAGCCCCGGTGCGGCTCAGCGTGGAGAGGTTCGCCTGCACGACTTTCAGATTGATCGTGTCGCGGTCGCCGCCATGGACGAGGCGCCAGCGCTGGATCTGGCCGGCCGGCAAGAACCCTGTTTCCGACGGAAAAAGCGGCTGCACGACGCCGTTGAGTTGCGTGTACCGGCCCGAGACCGTCCACGTCGAATTGCGTTGCCCGGTATGGCCGGGGCGCGGATCGGAGACGAAATTCAACTGGCCGGTGTAATTGCGCAACTCGCCGACACTACCCGTCGGACATACCCATTCGAAGGTGGTGGGATCGGTGAGCGGCGTCGTGGCCTGCGCGTTGGCAAAGCAGCCGTACTCGATCTGCTGAAACAAGAAGACGTGTTCGGGGAATGAAGTACCCGAGCGATCGTGCAAGATCGTATCGATGTCGGCGATGCCGTTGTTGGCTGCTCGATTGGCCGCGGTGCGGTGGCCGCGAACGATTAGAACGCCTTCCATCCCGCTCGCGGCATCGATCGCAGTCGAACCGTGATGGTGCGCGTGATACCAGAATGTTCCGGCCGGATGATTGGCGGGAATCTGATAGACGTAGTTGGCGGAACTGCCTGGCGGGATGTCGATGAACACATTGTCGCTGTTGCCCGAGGGCGAGACGTGCATTCCGTGCAGATGCAGATTGACCGTGTTGAAGCAATGCGGCGTGTCGTGGGCCGCGTTCGGCGGACACGTGGCGGCCGATTCGGGCGGCAGCGTGTTGTTGACCTGCACCTTCAGCGTTTGTCCCGGATCGACGTTGATCGTCGGGCCGTAGGGACAGCCGTTATAGGCGCGGACGTTGACTTGATCGTAGGCATCCGTGGACGGGTTGTAGATGCTATACGACGAATAGCCGGCGGTGAGCGTGATCGGGTTTGAACCGTAGACGGCGTAACCGGGGCCGCCGCAGGTTGGCGTAGAGGCAAAGGCATGCGGGCCGCGCTTGACGGGCTGGGCGGCAGCCGCGGCAATGCGGCCAAGGCCGCCGTTCAGGTCGACGAACGATTGCGTCGGGCTCGGGCCAGCGAACGCCGCCGAGCAAAAAGATAACGACGCGCAAGCCGCCACCGCGGCTATCAACCGAGTGAACCAACGCATGGATAAACTCCGCGTAGCCAGTGAGCGTGGGTGATGTGTTCCAGGGAGGACTGGCGGGTACGGCGAAAGCCGTTACCGTTACCGTCACGGTTACCGTCGCCGTTCGCTCGGCACGAAGGCTAACAATCGGATGATTGAAAAAAAATCACGGTACTTAAAACGAATGTTTCTTGTCCGAAAACCGCGTTATTTGTTTGATTTCTTGATGGGCCGGTAGGTGAGGTGGAACACTGGGCCGACGGATTAAAGAACGGTCGCGGCGGTGCTGGGTGTTCTTCGTACTCGTCGGTCTGCTTATCGGCGTTCCCGACTGCGGCCAGAGTAGGTGCGCGTGCCCTTGGCGATATGCGAGAACGACTTTTATGCCGCGCTGTCCTCGTAGGCGACCAAGCGCTGGGTCATGCGCATGACTCGGGAGGTGTCGGACGCGCAAAAGCCGAGGCAACTGCCCCGGCCATTCGTTACGCCTGCTTGATGGTCGCAAACGGCAGGAAGAGCCGAAGCGGTGCAGCCGTAAAGGGCTCAAAGCCGTATTTGGTGTAGAACGCCGCCGCATGGTCGTCGATTGCGTCTACCACGACGCATTGCACGCCCGCTGCCTCGGCCGTCGTCAGCACCTTGTCGAGCGCGTGCATCAGCAGCTCTTCGCCGAGACGTTGGCCCTGGTACTTCACGTCTACGGCCAGCCGGGCCAAGAGCACCGCCGAGACGTTCCTAGGGAGTTTGGCGCCGGGCATCCCGTCGGTCTCCACCGATGTGGCGGCCAGCGCGTAGTACCCCATAATCGCCCGAGGGTTATCTGGCGCCGTCGCGACGTAGGTACGCGACAAGTTTTTTTTCTGATGCTGACCGGCGATGTTGCGCAGCCAATCGTTCATCGAACTGACGCCGCAGTCGAAACTGCTGCGGTCATCGTTTTCCTTGAGGCGCTGAATTTGCGTTTCCAAGCTGTTTGTTCCTGAAACGTGCCATTGCGCGCTGCAGCGCTTCATTGGGCTTTGGCGGCTCGTCCAAGAGCGCGAAGAAACGCCTCGATTCCTCCATCGTTAGACGGATGGAGCGCATGACTTCTTCCTGCTCGATGACTTGCTCGGCAGCCCGAAGTGCCGATTGCACAATGAACTGGTTAAGGGTACTGCCTGATAAGTCCGCAGCGAGCTGCAGGATTTCTTGCTTTTCCGCACTCAACCGGGCAGTGACTCGCCCGCGGATGGGGTTGTCCATACCGTTGTTGATAGCCATTGTTTGTTCCTTTATTCGAACCTCTTTCGTGATGCGTCCCCGGCTGATGCAGGGGGAGGAGGTTCTGTACTGTGATCGGTGATGGGGCGTTGCCCCCGGAATGGGGTTTGTGTCGCTAGGTCATGTTGTGCCTCCATTGGATAAGTGTGGAGTCATTGTAGCACGTGCGGTGACAAAGTGGCACCGAGTGTGCTCCATTGGCTCATCAGCGTCCGCGACATGGGGGAAGCTTGATCCAGAGTTTGCGCGAACTGACCGCTGTGCGGGCTGCGTGTATTTTCCGTCGGGGATGAAGGATGCAATGCTGATCGAGCCGACCGAGACGGAAACGAAGCCGTCGCTTGACCATCTGCGCGTGAACGACGAACTACGCTCGTTGCTGGGCACCGGCTTTGTCGACAGTGACCTGAACGTGAACTATCGTGAACGGTCTGGTGATATTGCTCGCGGCCGGCTTCGGCCCGGACGGCAGCACGAAGCTTTGCCAGAACGCGGGCAAGGCCAGCCATGAAGTTGGGGGGGGACGTGCGTTTTCCACGCCGAAAGGCGTGTCGGCGTTGTACGCCAAGGCGACGGTCGACGAGTAGGGCGACCTCGTGCGTGTGCGGGAGTTAAGGCCCAGTAGACTGGGGAGCCATGAATGACAAAGGGTTACCGGCTTGCGCCGGTAACCCTTTGAATTTCTTTGGTAGGCCGTACGTGACTCGAACACGTGACCAACGGATTAAAAGTCCGCTGCTCTACCAACTGAGCTAACGACCCAAAGAGGCGAGATTATAGCGACGCTGTTTGGGCTCGTCAACACTGAGCCACGCCAAGCCATCAACGCGAACGCGATCGGCCATCGGGCCTTCACGCGCCGCCGCTATTCGTTACTTCGTCTGCGCCAGCTTTTGCTGCGCCGTTTGCGCCACATCCGAGCCGCTGTACTGCGAAACGATCTCTTGCAACGTCTTGCGAGCCGCAGCCTTTTGGCCCTGCTCCAATTGATTGTTCGCGATCGCCAGCAGCGCCTCCGGTGCGCGCGGATGCTGCGGATAGTTCTTTACGATGCCCTGCCAAATCGCCGTGGAACCCTTGTAGTCGTGCAGCGCATACAGCGCGTTGCCGAGCCAGTACTGCGCCGTCGGCTGATAGGGGCTCTGCGGATACTTGGCGATGAAGCTGCGAAAGGCCGATGCCGCGCCTTTGAAGTCGCCGCTTCGAAACTGCTGCGATGCCGCGTTGAACGCATCCGTTTCGCCCGGCTCCACCGTGCCTTGGACACCATCGACCGTTTGCGTCTGCGGCTCGAACTTCTTGAGCCGGCCGTCAAGATCGGTGTAGTAGTCCTTCTGCTGCTTCTGCAAGGTGGTGACCTGGTTCGCCAGATCCTCGTTTTGCCCCCGCAACGTCGCGATCTGCTGATTGAGCTGATCGAGGCGCCCCTGCTGATCGATCAAGGAGCGCTGCGCCGCCGACAGTTGACTCGTGAGGTTATCCGTCTTGGCACGCAAGTCGAGAATGGCTTGGCGCGCTTGATCGTCGTCGAACAGACCAGCGTGCGCCGGCCCCGCGACAAACGCCGAAGCGGCCACACATGCGGCTGCGGTACCGCGCAGCCAGGAGAAACGGTGCGTCATACGCGTTGTCACCCGTTACGAATTACTGATAGATGATGTCTGCGCGGCGGTTTTGCGCCCACGAGGCTTCATCGTGGCCTTGCGCCATCGGCTTTTCCTTACCGAGGCTCACGGCTTCCATTTGCGATGCCGGCACGCCGTCGGCTTCGAGCGCTTGCAGTACCGCTTGCGCACGCTTTTGGCCCAGCGCCAAGTTGTACTCGGCCGTGCCGCGCTCATCCGTGTTGCCTTGGATCAGGATGTGGCGTTGCGGATGGCTTTGCAGGTACTGAGCGTGCGCTTGCAGCAACGAGGTGTATTGGCTCGAGACGTCGTATTTGTCGAAGTCGAAATACACGCTACGCTTGGCCAGCGGGCTGTTCGGGTTGTTCAACTCGTCCACCGTGACCGGTGCGACCGCGTTCGGGTTCGGCTGCGTGCTAACGGCACCTTGCGTCGGATTTTCGTTCAGCTTCGTGCCCGAATGGCAAGCGGCCAACGCGGTCACAAGCGCCACGGCAAATGCAATACGAAGTTGGGACATCATTTTTTACTCTCCTTGTGTGTCATTGCATGAAGGGACCCCAAGACGGCTCGGTCACAGTGCCGCCCCGAACGGACAGGATCTGCCGCGTCCGACCATCGGTCGAAACAGCGGCCAGCACGCCACGGCCGTTCACCTGAGTGGCGTAAAGAATGTACTGACCATTCGCCGCGAAGCTCGGCGATTCGTCATGTGTCGTATCGGTCAGCGCCGTGGCCACGCCTGTCTCGAGATCCTGGACGTAGAGCTTGAACGCACCGCCCACACGGGAAATATAGGCGAGCTCCTTGCCGTCCGGGCTCACGCGCGGGCTCGTGTTGTAGCTGCCCGTGAACGTCACGCGCTGTGCACCGCCGGCACTTTCGCCCTGCGCGGGCATCTTGTAGATCTGCGGCTGGCCGCCTCGGTCGCTCGTGAAGTAGATCCACTGGCCATCGGGAGAGTAGAACGGCTCGGTATCGATCGACGTGCTGTGCGACAAGCGATGCAACCCGCCGCCGTTCGCGTTCACGGCATAGATCTGCGTGTTGCCCGTCAGCGTGAGCGCGACGGCTACCGTGCGGCCGTCGGGCGACCACGTAGGCGCACTGTTGCTGCCTTTCTGATCGGAGATGACGACGCGTCGGCCCGTCGGCAGATCATGGATGTACACGATCGGCTTACGCTTTTCGAACGAAACGTAGGCCACCTTCGTGCCGTCGGGCGACCAAGCCGGCGAGATGATCGGTTCGGGGCTCGACAGCGCCACATGCGCATCTTGGCCGTCGGAGTCGGAAATCTGCAACTGATAACGGTTGCCCACCTTCACGACATACGACAGCCGCGTGGCGAAGACGCCGCGCGTGCCGAGCAGCTTCGCGTAGATGTAATCGGAGATCTTGTGGGCCGTCAGCCGCAAGCTGTCCGCTGGCGTGGTGAACGACAAGCCGCCCAGGCTTTGCCCTTTGACCGTGTCGTACAGCCGGAACCGCACGTCGTATTGGCCGTTGGCGTTGCGCTGAATGCTGCCGGCCACGAACGCGTTGGCGCCCTTGGCCTTCCAACTGCCCAGATCGACGGAATCGGTTTCCGAGACGGGCGTGGAACCGGCATCGACGAGCGAGAACTTGCCGCTGTGCTGCAAGTCCTGACGCACGATCTCACTGACGGATTGCGGCGCACTCGTTTCACCCGCGAAGTTCGCCGTTGCGATGGGGTATTGCGTGGAGCCGACGCCCGTCACGAGAACGTTGAGCTGAGCATGCGCCGCAGCCGCCGACGCAATCAGGCACGACGCCAACAATGTCCTCAAGCCTAGCTTCGTCATCAAACTCATGCTGGAAATCCCAAAAAACGAAAAAATGGCACGACAGCAAAGAGACTACGTAACGCAGGAATCGTTCCTGACGGGGTCGGATTCGTCGACTCTTGCATCTAAACGCTCGGTCAGCCCGCCGGCCGTAGGGTGATCAAGAACGACGACGGCGCTTTCCCGTTCACATCGAGCGGCATCGGGTTCGACGCGTTCACGGCATTGAGCGCGGCCTGATCCCATTGCGCGTTGCCGCTGCCCTTTTGGATCGATGCCGATAACAACTGGCCGTCCGGCGCGCAGTGAACCGAAACGATCGTTTCCAGTCCCGCGGTTTCGCCGGCCCAGATGATGTTGGGCCGTACCCGCCGGCGCACTTTGTCGGAGTAGCCTGGCGACGCCGCCGTGCCGCCGGACCCGCTGCCCGTGCCGCTCTTGGCGAGACCGTTGCCGCCTTCGCTTTGGCCGGCTAGACCTTGCAGTTGCGCGAGCCGCGCGCGCCGCTCCTGTTCGAGCTGCTGCTTTTGCTTAGCCTGCTGCTGCGCCAGCGCCTTGGCCTTCGCGGCTTTTTCCGCATCGGCTTTTTGCTGGGCTTCGAGCTGTTGTTGCTTCAGTTGCGCTTGCTTTTGCTGCTCCTGCTTCTTCTTCAACTCGGCTTGCTTTTGCTGTTCCTGCTGCTGGTCGCGTAGCTTCTCGGCTTGCTGCTGCTTGAGCTTATCGGCCGCGGCTTTTTGCGCCGCCAGCCGCTGGGCTTGCTCTTGCTGTTCCTGCTGCTCCTGCAGCGCTTTTTGGCGTTGCGCCTCGGCGAGCTGGGCGGCTCGCTGCGCGGCTTCCTGCTCCTTGCGCTTCTTTTCCTGCAGGGCGATGTCGGCCTGTTCTTGGTCCACAGGCGGCGCCGGCTGCACCCGGACGGGCGGAGCGGGAGGCGGCGGAGGCTGCGTCGGCGTCGGCGTCGGATTCACGTCTGTCCACAGCTCGGCTTCGGCGCCGGCCGGCGTGCTGTTTTGCCAGTGAATGCCGTGATAGAGGAACCACCCCAGCAGCAGGTGCATCACGACCGCAAGGGCGAATGCGCGCCAGGTGCCGCGCTCGCGAGGCGGTTGCAGCGGGTAGACGGACTTCTTGGGGTTCATTGCGATTTGACGAGCAGGCCCACGCGCTTCACGCCGCGCGCCTTCAAGTCGGACATGACGTTCATGACCGCGTCGTACTGCACGGTTTTGTCGGCGGCGATCACGACCGGTTGATCCGGATGCGACACTTCGCGCTCCGTCACGAAGCTCGCTAAATCGGCGCGCGTCATCTGCTGCTGCTCGGAGCTGCCGGAGTCGTCCTTGTAGCGAACCGTCATCTTGCCGTCGGCGCGAATGTTGACGACGACGGGGGGCGTTTGCTGTTGGGGCGCGGCGCCGCCGACCGTGGGCAGATTCACGATCGAAGGCGCGACGAGCGGCGCCGTCACCATGAAGATGACGAGCAGCACGAGCATCACGTCGATGTACGGGACGACGTTGATGTCGGCCATTGCGCGGCGCGAGCGGCCGCCGCGCATGCTGGATCGGTTAGTGGAACCGGCCATCGCGTACTCCTTAATGCGCCTGGCGCTGCAAGATGTTCGAGAATTCTTCGATGAACGTCTCGAAGCGGATCGCAAGGCGATCGATGTCGTGCGCGTAGCGGTTGTAGGCCACGACGGCCGGGATGGCGGCGAACAGGCCGATGGCCGTGGCCGTCAGGGCCTCGGCGATCCCGGGCGCGACATTGGCGAGCGTTGCCTGCTGAACGTTTGCCAGGCCGCGAAAGGCGTTCATGATCCCCCAGACGGTGCCGAACAAGCCGATGTAAGGGCTGACCGAACCGACCGAGGCGAGAAAGGCGAGATTGGCCTCGAGCACGTCCATTTCGCGCTGGAAGGCTGCGCGCATCGCACGGCGAGCGCCGTCGAGGATCGCACCCGGATCGTTGATCCGCCGTTCCTTGCCTTTCAAGAATTCACGCATGCCCGACTCGAAAATCCGTTCGAGCCCGCCGATCGTATGGCGGTTGTTCGCGGCGCTTTGGTAGAGCGCCTGCAAATCCCCGCCGGACCAGAAATCGCGCTCGAATTGCTCAGTTTGCGCCCGCGCGCGCCGGATGGCAAACCACTTGCGGAAGATGAACGTCCACGACATCAGCGACAGCAACAGCAACAGCGCCATCACCGCTTGCGCGAGCACGCTCGCATTCAGGACGAGAGTAACGATCGACAAATCTTGTGCGTTGTTCATAAAAAATAGGCGTATGCGTCAGAACGGCGAGGGTCGCTGCAAGCTGCGCAAAGGTATTAGTCGGCCGCTTGAAAGCCTTGTCGCATCAAGGCGGGACCCCGCTTGGTATCGACCGGCACGATACTAGTTCATTGACGTAGTCCTCAACGGAAATTAGGCGTTCGCCGTTGACACGCCATCGCGAAATGCATGGGGATCGCGGCGCAGCGCATCGGATATCGGGACGGGTAGGGCCATTGGCTTGAGCGTGGCGAGCTCGACGCAGCCGACGCGAATCGTGCCGACGGCGAGCAGGGTATCGCCACGCCAGGCTTGCTGGACGAATTCGACGCTCGCCTTGCCTAGACGTTCGATCCGGCTCGCGATCGTCAAGGTATCGTCGAGCCGCGCCGGCGCCCGGTATTGCACGGCCGTTTCGCTGACGACGAAAACGATCCCGTTTTCCTCCGCAAGCTTGCGTTGGTCGATGCCGCATGCTCGAAGCCATTCGGTGCGTGCCCGCTCGAAGAACTTCAGATAGTTCGCGAAAAAGACGATGCCGCCCGCGTCGGTATCTTCGTAATAGACGCGGATCGGCCAATCGAAGCTGAATTGCGTGCCGCGATGGCGGGTTGGCTGGTTCATGGCCCGGCATTTTACCGGATGTGCGAGTGGGCCTCGAAATTGCGTGGGGAGGCCCGCCGCACGGGCGTTTCCGGGCATTCGACTCCGCTTTGGGATGCGCGGTGACGCCCGCGGCCGGGTGCCCGTGGGCCGTAAAATGCCGGCCAATTGCCTATTGGTTGCGCTTCACATACACTATCGCGCTCATCCCTGCGTGACTGGCGATAAAACCCTTCGGGGTCAAGGTGGAGCCGCCCACCGTGAAGCGCAGGGTGCCGTTTTGCCGTTCGCCTGGGCAGCCGAGTGTTGGTGCGCCGTCGTTTGCGTCGCCCCGCGGTTGCCTTGCCCGCGTAACGGTTCATCCGCCACGTCTGGGCTGGCCTTCCGCCAGCAGCGCAAGCGTACGTCCGGTACGTATTCCGCGCACGATTCGGCCAACCTTGTACACCCTTAACGGAACGCGTATGTTTGACAGAGCCCAAAGCACCATCGCCAACGTCGATCCTGAGATCTGGAACGCCATCCAGCAGGAAAACCACCGCCAGGAAGAGCACATCGAGCTGATCGCCTCGGAAAACTACACGAGCCCGGCCGTGATGGCCGCGCAGGGCTCGCAACTGACCAACAAGTACGCCGAAGGCTATCCCGGCAAGCGCTATTACGGCGGCTGCGAATACGTCGACGTCGTCGAGCAACTCGCGATCGACCGCGTCAAGGCAGCTGTTCGGCGCCGAAGCCGCGAACGTGCAGCCGAACTCGGGCTCGCAGGCGAACCAAGGCGTGTTCTTCGCAATGCTCAAGCCCGGCGACACGATCATGGGCATGAGCCTCGCCGAAGGCGGCCACCTCACGCACGGCTCGCCCGTGAACATGTCGGGCAAGTGGTTCAACGTGGTCAGCTACGGCCTGAACGAAGCCGAAGACATCGACTACGACGCGGTGGAAAAGCTCGCTCAAGAGCACAAGCCGAAGCTGATCATCGCCGGCGCCTCGGCGTTCGCGCTGCGGATCGATTTCGAGCGGCTGTCGCAAGATCGCCAAGGCGGTCGGCGCCTATCTTCATGGTCGACATGGCGCACTACGCCGGCCTGATCGCCGCGGGCGTGTATCCGAACCCGGTGCCGCACGCCGACTTCGTCACGACGACCACCCACAAGAGCCTGCGCGGCCCGCGCGGCGGCGTCATCCTGATGAAGTCGGAGTTCGAGAAGCCGATCAACTCGCGCGATCTTCCCGGGCATCCAGGGCGGTCCGCTGATGCACGTGATCGCCGCCAAGGCCGTGGCGTTCAAGGAAGCGCTGTCGCCCGAGTTCAAGACCTACCAGCAGCAGGTGGTGAAGAACGCGCGCGTGCTGGCCGAAACGCTGGTCAAGCGCGGTCTGCGCATCGTGTCGGGCCGCACGGAAAGCCACGTGATGCTGGTCGACCTGCGCGCCAAGAAGATCACCGGCAAGGACGCCGAGGCGGCGCTGGGCGCGGCGCACATCACGGTCAACAAGAACGCGATTCCGAACGATCCGGAAAAGCCGTTCGTGACGAGCGGCATCCGCCTCGGCTCGCCGGCTATGACGACGCGCGGCTTCGGTACGAAGGAAGCCGAGCAAGTGGGCAATCTGATCGCCGACGTGCTCGACAACCCGGAAGACACCGCCGCGATCGAGCGCGTGCGCGCCCAGGTGGCCGAGCTCACGAAGCGCTTCCCCGTCTATCGCTGATCGCCCATGCGCTGCCCCTTCTGCCGGCACGAAGATACGCAAGTGATCGATTCACGCGTATCGGAGGACGGCGCCGCGATCCGGCGCCGCCGACGCTGCCCATCCTGCGACAAACGTTTTACGACGTATGAGCGGGTTGAGCTGACGCTGCCGGCCGTCGTCAAGAAGGATGGCAGCCGTAGCGAGTTCGATCGCCGCAAGATCGCCGCGAGCATGCGGCTGGCGCTGCGCAAGCGTCCAGTCTCCGCCGAGGCGATCGATGCGGCCGTCGCCCGCATCGAATATCTGCTGCTCGGCAGCGGCGAGCGCGAAGTTCGCAGCGAGCGGCTGGGCGAACTCGTCATGAACGAGTTGCTGGCGCTCGATAAGATTGCCTACGTACGTTTTGCGTCCGTATACCGGCGCTTCGAAGACGTGTCCGAATTCGAGGACGTGATCGAGGAGTTTCGCCGGCCGAAGCAAGACAAGCCCGCCACGCGTAAGCGTTGATTTTCGCGGGCGGTTCGTCTCGCGCTTTCCCGCTGTGTTCTGTTTTGTTCCCTTCCGTTCCGTTTCGTTTCGTTCCGCTCTGATTTCGTGGTGCCGTCCGCTGGCCCTTGATCGTCCGCGTCGAATCCGCCCGTCCGTGTCTTAGGCCGATCGGGCAATGGTGCGGCTCGCGCACACCCGTTAGATTGGACGACGTGCCGATGACGGGAGGGCGGACATGCAAGGCGAAGGGGGATCAGCGTTCCATGGTGTGGGGCGGCGCGCGCTCGGGCGCTGCCGCGGGTTTTCGCTGGTCGAGCTGTTAGTCGTGACCGTGCTCGCGGCGTCGGCGGCGATCGCGATGGCTCCGGTCTTCTCGGAATGGCACGCGCGCGATCGTGTCGATCGTGCGGCTCGCGCTCTGCTCGCGAGCTTTACGTTCGCGCGCGGCGAGGCGGTTGCTCGCGGCGCCCGTGTCGTCGTTTGCTCGGCACTCGGCGCAGCGGGCTGCGCGCCGGCGGGCAGTTCGTGCGCTCGCGATGCACTCGGTTGGTCTTGCGGTTGGACGGTCGTCGCGGCGCGGGAGCGCCTGCGTTCGGAGCGGTGGGCTTACCGAGGCTCGGCTCCGCGAATGCTTCCCCATCCAGTGCTGCGCAGTTATCCGCGCATTGCGGGCGTGACGGTCGCCGCTACAGCGGCGCGTGTGGAGTTTACGCCGCCGGCTGGCCAGGTCATCGGTGGTTTTCGGCACTTCGAACTCGCACCGGCCGGTGCTTCCACGGGCGCGGCCGCCCACGCCGATCGCTTGCGTCGATGCATTCGCATTGCGGCCGGCGGGCGGCCGAGGCTCGAACGCGGCGGCTGCGATAGGGCGGCCAAGGCATGAGCGCCCAGCCGATGAACGTCGTGGAGAGCCATGCCGCCGCCCACCCGCGTCAGATGCGCGCGGCACGATGTCGGCGAGAAACGCCCACACCCGCACCTACGACATCGATGAGAGTCGTCTGCAAGCGTGCGCGGCGGTGTGCGGGGGCTTCGCTCTTGGAGGTCCTGGTGGCCGTTTCGCTGCTTGCTTCATCGTTACTCGGCTTGGCGGCTGCACAGTTGACGGCGCTGCGCGATGCCGATGCGCAGGCGAGACGGGCGCATGCTTCGTGGATGGCGGCTTCGATCGCGGAGACGATGCGCGTGCCCGCATTGGCGGCGCCGATGCTCGAGCGCTCGCGGGCGTCGATCGAGAAACTCGTGCCGGGCGCACGCATAGCGTTCGCCGATGGCGCAAGGGATATCGGCACGATCGTGGTCCAATGGGCTAGCACACCCAGCGCGCAGAAGCGCGTACACGAGCGCGTGCAATCGCCGGCTACGGGCCCGTGCGCATTCGCGGCGCACCACGCGGCTGTGCATTGCATCATGCAGCCTTTCGTCCCCGGTGGTGCGTGATGGGCCGCGGTTCAACAGGCGTGCGCCGGCCGGAAAGGCGCGCGGGACACGTGCTGCTCGAATGGTTGATCGCAGCGGCGCTTGGGCTCGTGGTGCTGGCCGGCACGCTCTCGCTCTATCGTGCGCAGCGCGAGTCGTTCGAACGCGCGGCGGACGCGGCAACGATGCGCGAAGCCGGCGCCGCTGCACTGGCGCTGATCGGCCAGCAGCTCCAAATGGCCGGCTATGCGCCGCTCGATCAACCGGCGCTGCGTGCACGTGTGCTGCCGGGCATTTTCGGTTGTCAGTCGGCGCGACCGGCATTGCTCGACATGGCCGATGAAATGCACTGTGAGCACGTGGCCTCGGATCGCACGGAATCCGATGCGGTGATCGTCCGCTATGCCGATGATGCGGTGTCGACTTGGGCCGGCGCATCGGGCGAGCCGACCGATTGCCTTGGGCAGGGCGTGGCGCGCCAGGGCCGGCATTCGGTCATCGTCAATGCGTTCTACGTGGCGCGCGCTGCCCGACGCCGGGAATCCGAACTCTATTGCATCGGCAACGGACACCGGTGGCCGCAGCCTATCGTCGAGGGCGTGGAGCGGATGGAACTGCGCTATTGGCTGCATGGCGCGGCCGAACCGATGCGCGCTCGCGCGATCGCGCCGATGCAATGGGCGGAGGTTGTGGCCGTCGATCTATGCGTGCAAGTGATAGCGCGGCGAGCATCGGGTGCGCGCGCATTCGTCGATTGCGACGGGAGGCAGGTTCGGAGTCCGGACGGCAAAGCCAGGTTGTCGCTCTCGCGCCGTCTTACGTTGCGCAATTCGCAGCGGGGCGTGCTGTGAGCGCAACCGTAATCGTCGCAACGTCCTGTGAAGTGGCGGAACGCGTGTCTATAAGGGTTGCCGGCAAGGGAGCAAGGCGGCTCGCTGCCGGAGCGTTTGGTCGCGGGGCCGGTCGCGTGCACAGCCGCGCTCACGCGCACCATCGAGGCATTGCATTGCCCAGTGCGTTGATGGTCTCGGTGATGATGCTTACGGCTTCGGCCGCTTGGCTCGAAGCGTCGATTGCGCATCGGCGTTATAGCGGCAATATGCACGAGCATTTGCGAGCGACGTACGCAGCGGACGGCGCGCTCGCGTTGTGCGAGCGCGACTTGCGAGCGGGGATGGCACCGGTGCTGCCCGCGGCGAGCGGAACACCGGAGCAATGGACGAGGGGGGAGACGTTTGAGGGGCCTATGGCCTACGAGCCCGTGCCTTCTTGGCCTGGGTCGGCGCGTGCGCCTCAATGTGTGATCGAAGCGGCATTCGTCGAAGGCGACCCCGATGCGCGCGCGTATTGGATCACCGCGCGCGGATTCGGCGCGACGGAGTTGGCGCAGGCGTGGCTTCAGTTGATGATCGTCAACGAGGCGGGCCGCGAGCGACGAGCGTGGCGCCGGATCGTGGCTGCACCGGCGGCCAGCTAGGTGAGAACGACGAGAACGACGAGAAGGAGGCCCGAGATGAAAACAAGCAAGTGCTCGAGCGGCTTTTCGATGCTCGAGCTTGTCATCGCGCTTGCGATGGCGGCGGTGCTGGCGGCTTATGCGGTGCCGTCCTATCTGGCGTACGTCGCCCGCGGCCATCGGGTCGACGCGATTATCGCGCTGCACCGCGCCGCCCAATCCGTCGCCGCTGCCGAGGCCGCAGGCCCCGCCGGTTTCGGGACGGCCCGCGCGCTACCGACCGATCTCGGTCGAGTGCCTGCGGTTGGGCGTATTGCCTATCGATTGGAATTGTTACGTGCGGGCGATGCAAGCGGCGGCTACGAACTGCACGCCACCCCAGTGGCCGATGGCCCAATGCGCGGCGATGCGTGCGGTACGTTCGTGCTCGATGGGCTCGGCGTGCGCTCGAATTTGAGCCCGACTCTGAGCCCGACTCTGAGCCCGAATCCGGATCCGAATCGCAACTCGAACTTCAGCGCTCATGCGAGCAACGAAGCTGACGACACGACCAGCGCACGATGTTGGGCGGGGCGCGCCGCCTGACGTGCGCCGCCACGATCCCCAGCCGGCACGCGGTTTCGCTAGCCTGCGCGGGTTTCGTCCTGCCCGCTCGGCTGTTCTTCTTTGCGCGCGCGCGCAAGGTGGCTCCACAGCCGCACCCCAGCCCAAGCGGTGGCGCCGAGGGCGCCCCATTTGAGCAGCGGTTTGGCGCCGGCTGCCACGGTCGCGCGTATCGGCTTGCCCAATACAAGCGAAGCCACCGAACTGGCGAGCGGGTGATTGAGCACCCAGTACATGATCGAGGCGTTCGCGCCGCGCCCGCCGCCTTTCGGCCGTGGGCCGCCGAAGCCCGGCACGAGCAACTTGAGCCAGCCGAGGTTCGCGAACTTGCGGTGAAACTCCGCGCGAGCCTGGACGAACTCGGCGCGCTCGACTTCGGCGCGCAGCAGCAGCAACTCCTTTCGGACTGCGCGCATATGCGGCGTGCTCGGGTCACGCACCGGGGAGTGCCTGGGGTGCGCCGAATTGGACGAGGAGGATGGGTTCATAGGGGCGAGGGTTCGGTCAGCCAATGGCCGGGAAGCCGCGATGATGCGTCGCGCCGTGTCGTGGACGATAGGTAGGATCGGCCGTCACGGTTCGCGGAACATCTCGCGGTCCTTCTCGAATTCGTGCAGCGTCTCCTGGAAGACAATCGGCGCCGCGCGCAACCCGCTACGGGCGCGAATCGCGCAGATCACCGCGCCCAGCCCATAGACGGCCGTAATACCCGCGAGCACCTGCCAGCGGTAGCTGTCCCAAAAGGCCACGGCGACCAGTGCGGTCAAACTGATGAGCGCCATCATCGCGAACATCACGGCGACGAGCCCGAGGAAGATCACGGCGAGGATCCGCTCGCGTTCCTCGGCCAGTTCGATGCCGATCAATTCGAGCCGGGAGTGAAGCAGCGCGAATACCGACGCGATCATGCGGCGCAACGGCCCGTGGCCGGCATGCTGCGAATGCGTATCGTTTGGCATGGATTGGCGAAAAAGCTGCAATGCGACGGCCGGCCGTGGCGACGGCACCGAGGAGACAGAAAACTCTGCGCTACCCGGCGCCGGCCATGTCCGACAAAAGCCCGCGACGAGGGAAGGACGCGGGCCGCCCTTCGCGCGAGCGCGGTTACTTGCGGTTGATGAGCAAACCGACGAGCACACCGACACCGGCCGCGATACCGATCGCTGTCCACGGACGCTCGTGGACGTAATCGTCGGTGGCGCGCACCGCTTTCTTGCCTTTTTCTACGACGACGACCTGCACGTCCGCCGCCTTTTCCTTCGCTTGCTTCAAGCGGGTTAGCGCGGTTTCGCGCAATTCGGAGGCGCGTTCGCCCGTCGCACTCGCTGCTTGCTTCAATAAATCCTCGGCGTCCGCGAGAACGTTTCTGATATCGGACATTAGTCTCTCCTTGTTGACTTCTGACATTAGAGCCCCCTTGTTTCACTTACGTATGCATCGTACCAAAGATAGGCCGAACGGCGGTGCACTGCGGCATAGTTTGCGCAGTGCACGAACCGTTCCCGGCCGCTGCACTCGTCACATGCGGGCGTCTTGGGACGATGGGGGATCGGGCGATCGACGTCAAACGATTAAAACGTGGGGCGAAGGACGAACGAGCCGAGATACGCGGCGCGTGCGGCTTCAGCGTTCGACGCAAGCCTTCTTCGGAGCGAACAACGGGCCTTGCACGAAGCGTGCACCGAACTGCGCCAACGCGTCGAACTGCGCCTCGGTGGCGACGCGATCGAAGATCAGCGGAATGCCAAGGCGATTGGCATAGGCGATCAGCGGTTTGGCCATGGCATCGCGCAGCACGGCGCCGCCGTCGATCTTGATGAAATCGAGCCGAGCCATGTCGGATACCGACAAGATGTGCCCCGCATTGGGCAAATTGCCCGCCACCTTGAAGCCGTAGCGCTGGTAGCTGTTTGCGAGATAGCCGAGAAACGTGCGGTGTGCCACCGCCGCGCTCGGCAGCTCGATGATGACACGCGCCGGATTGAGCCCGAACCCGATCAACACCGAGGAGAAATGCTGCCCATGGTCGTACTTGACGCTCTTGAGCAGCCGTTCGTGAACCCGTAGGAACAGCATTCCGTGACGCTGAGCACCGAAGAAATTGACGGCATGCAGCGTACGGGCAAGGCGATCGAGCGTCACGAGTTCGCGATCTTCGCAGACGGTGTCGAACGGATCGAAGGCGGCGCCGTCGGTACGCTCCGTCAGCGCTTGGAAGCCAAGTTCGTCGCCGAAGCGGTCGGCTTGCTCGGGCGAACTCCAGAGCGTCTGCATGCCGCTCATGCTGACATCGAAGATCGGCTCATAGGCGCTTTGCAAGCGCACATGGCGAAAGCGTGCAAAGGCCGTCCCCTCGCGCTCGTCGAGCGACAAGTGCTCGCGCAAGAAGGGGTGTTCGGCGGCTCGCGCAACGAGCGCAGGAATGGTCGGCGGGATCATCGGGGGAGAAAAGGGCACACAGACGATGTTACCAGCCTCTGCGTCATCGGCATTAGCTAGATGCTTATATCGACATTCCCGTCGATTGTTCCATCGGGGTTTACGTTTATTTAACTATACGTAATTCGTTTTACTATGCGTAAATTCAGCCGCCCGACCGATCGCGGCGCGGCGACATCGCCAAAACAAGGCCACGCACGACGTGCCGGTCGGGCGCGAGCGCGCAAGCCCCATCGATTTTTCGTTTCATCGGAGAACTACGCCATGCCAGATGTCTCTCGGCGCGGCCCGGAGTCCAGCTCCCCGTCCGGCTATGAGTCGGGCTACGAGTCGGGTTATCAGTCGGGCTTCGCGAACGAATTCGCCACCGAGGCGCTGCCGGGCGCGCTGCCCGTCGGCCGCAACTCGCCACAGCGCGCGCCATACGGGCTCTACGCCGAGCAGCTTTCGGGCACGGCATTCACGGCGCCGCGGGCGCACAACCGCCGCTCCTGGCTGTACCGCATCCGGCCCGCGGCCGTGCATCGGCCGTTCGAGCCGTTCGTGCGCGGAGCCGGCGATCGAGCGTCGCATCGAATCGTCGCCAACTTCGCGGATACGCCGCCCACGCCTCCTAATCAACTGCGCTGGGACCCGTTGCCGATGCCGGCCGAGCCGACCGATTTCGTCGAGGGCCTGGTGACGATGGCCGGCAATGGGGCGGCCGAGGCAATGTCGGGCTGCGCGATCCATCTGTATGCGGCGAACCGGTCGATGCAGGACCGGTTCTTCTACAACGCCGACGGCGAACTCCTGATCGTGCCGCAAGAAGGGCGCTTGCGGATCGCGACTGAAATGGGCGTGCTCGAGATCGAGCCGTCCGAAATCGCCGTCGTGCCGCGCGGGGTGCGCTTCGCGGTGTCCCTCGTCGACGGCACGGCACGCGGCTACGTCTGCGAAAATTTCGGTGCGCTGCTGCGTCTGCCCGATCTCGGGCCGATCGGCTCGAACGGTCTTGCCAATCCGCGCGATTTTCTGACGCCGCATGCGGCCTACGAGGATCGCGAGGGCGCGTTCGAACTCATCGCTAAGCTGAACGGCAATCTATGGCGCGCCGACATCGGGCATTCGCCCCTCGACGTCGTCGCCTGGCACGGCAATTACGCGCCGTACAAGTACGATCTGCGCCGCTTCAATACGATCGGCTCGATCAGCTACGACCATCCCGATCCGTCGATCTTCCTCGTGCTGCAATCGCCGAGCGATACCGCGGGCGTCGATACGCTCGACTTCGTCATCTTTCCGCCGCGCTGGCTCGCGGCCGAAAATACGTTCCGGCCGCCCTGGTTCCATCGCAACGTGGCCAGCGAGTTCATGGGGCTCGTGCATGGCGTCTACGATGCGAAGGCCGAAGGATTCGTGCCCGGCGGCGCGAGCCTGCATAACTGCATGTCCGGGCACGGTCCCGATGCGGATACCTTCGAGAAAGCATCCGCATCCGATACGTCGGTGCCGCAAAAGGTGCGCGACACGCTCGCGTTCATGTTCGAAACGCGCACGCTGCTAAAACCGACCGAATTCGCGCTCGACAGCGCGCAGTTGCAAGCCAACTACTTCGAATGTTGGCAGGGGCTGAAGAAGCATTTCAACGCGGAGCGGTAATTAGGATGACGAACGATTTTTCGAAAGCACTCGCGGCGACGTGCGCCTCGGCTAAACGTAGCTGGCTGGAATCGGCGAACGATCCGGCCTGCGATTTCCCGATTCAGAACCTGCCGTTCGGCATCTTCAGCGATATCGGCAATGCGATGCCGCGCGCGGGTGTGGCCATCGGCGATGCGATCGTCGATCTAAACGCGTTGCGCGCGGCCGGGCATTTCGCTTCGATCGCCGGCGAAACCGTCTTTGCGCACGCATCGCTTAATGCATTCATCGCGCTTGGGCGCGATGCTTGGCGCGGCGTGCGGATCGAACTGAGCGCGCTGCTCGACGCCGCTTGTCCGGCCTTGCGCGACGATTCGGCGTTGCGCGCCCGCGTGCTCGTCCCGATGAAGGACGCGACGATGCATTTGCCCGTCCAGATCCCGGGTTATACCGATTTCTATTCGTCGAAGGAACATGCGACGAACGTCGGCTCGATGTTCCGCGACCCGAAGAATGCGCTGTTGCCGAACTGGTCGGAGATGCCGATCGGCTATAACGGGCGCGCATCGTCGGTGATCGTTAGCGGGACGAGCGTGCGTCGCCCGATGGGGCAATTGAAATTGCCCGACCAGGAGCGGCCGATCTACGGTGCATGCCGCAAGCTCGATATCGAGTTGGAGACGGGCTTTATCGTCGGGCGCGGCAATGCGCTCGGCGAGCCGATTGCCTGCGGCGACGCCGAGGACCACATCTTCGGCATGGTGCTCCTTAACGATTGGAGCGCACGCGATATCCAGCAATGGGAGTATGTGCCGCTTGGCCCGTTCAATGCGAAGACGTTCGCGACGACGATTTCGCCCTGGGTTGTGACGCTCGATGCGTTGGAGCCGTTCCGTGTCGCACAGCCGGAGCAAACGCCAGAGCCGTTGCCGTATCTACGGCATGCGGGGGCGCATGCGTTCGATATCGCCCTCGAAGTGCAGTTGCGACCCGAAGGCGAGGCAACGGCGACCACGATCTCGCGCACGAACTTCAAGTACATGTACTGGACGATGGCGCAACAGCTCGCGCATCACACGGTCTCGGGCTGCAATACCCGTGAGGGCGACCTAATGGGTTCGGGCACGATCAGCGGGCCGACCGCGGATTCGTTCGGTTCGCTGCTCGAATTGACCTGGAATGGGGCCCGGCCTGTGACGCTTGAAGGGGGCGAGACCCGCACGTTCATCGTCGATGGCGACGAGTTGACGCTTGCGGGCGGATGCCAAGGCGACGGGTATCGGGTGGGCTTCGGTACGTGTGTCGGCAAGATCCTGCCGGCGCGGGGTTGATCGGTTAGCCGCTTAGCCGCTTAGCCGCTTAAACGATTAACCGGTCGATCGTTCGCTAGCGCGTGAAGGGGCTAGCAGTCCGAACAACGGCACGCGAACCGGCCAGGCGGTTAGCTGCGGCCCCCGCCGATATCGTCCGCCGGCTCGCCGTGACGCCCGATACCGGCGGCAAAGCGCGCTGCACCCGCGATGCCTTCCTCGAACACCGCTTGATAACCCCCGGCGCCTTCCCGGCGCAGTGCTTCGGCCAAGTCGTCCAACGCGCTGTTCTGAATCGCCGACCGGCGATCGGCCAGCAACGCCGCCTGCGGAAACGCAGCAAGCTGCGCCGCCAGCGCTACGGCGGCTTCTCTGGCCGCGCCTTTCGGCACAACGCGGTTCGCGAGCCCGATCGCCAGTGCCTCATGGGCATCGACAGCGCGTCCCGTCAGAATCAAATCGAGCGCGCGCGACAGGCCGATCAAACGCGGTAGCCGGATCGTCCCGCCGTCGATGAGCGGCACGCCGAATCGCCGGCAAGACACGCCGAGCACGGCGTCTTCCTCCACGACGCGCAAATCGCACATCGCCGCCAGTTCGAGGCCGCCCGCGACGGCGTGCCCGGCGACAGCGGCCACCACGGGTTTCGCCAGCATCATGCGCGTCGGCCCCATCGGGCCTGGCCCGCTGCCGTCGGGGCGAACCTCGTTGCGGCGATGTTCGTCGCCCATCGCCGTCAAGTCGGCGCCCGCGCAGAAACTGCCGCCCGCACCGAAGAGCACGCCGGCGCGCCATGCGGGCTCCGCCTCGAAGCGCGCGAACGCGGCGGCGAGGGCGGCGGCAGTCGGCCCATCGACGGCGTTGCGGCAATGCGGCCGATCGAGCACGATTATTGCTACACCTAGGGCGGACGCTTCGATCCGAACATGCTCGCCAAAGCCAAACGTCTCTTGCATTTTTCGCCTCGCTTCTTGGGCAGAAACGCAGAAGGGCAGAACCGGGGTGCGGCAGGGAAAAACGTGGTGCTTTGCAGGCCGATTCTTCAGGTCGATCTGTCATAGTAGTCACGCGCCTGTCACGATCGAGCGATAAGCTGTGCGGTTACTCTGCGGAATCGGTGCAGCGCAACCAGCATAGCCGCGCCAGGCACCTCAATAATCATACGTTCGTCATGTCTATGTCCGCACCGCCCTATGCGGTGGCTCTCGCATCCTTGGCCGGTCCCGGCCCGATCTGGCTTGTCCCGCTAGTTGGCCATTCCCACTACGATCATGTGCGCTTGAAACGCGTCTTCGAAGACGATCAGAGCCGCCATCGCGTCGTGATCGTCGACGCGCAAAAGCTGCTCGAATGCGCCGCGCGCGACGATACCGATTACGTGTTGCCGCCTGTCGGCAATTGGCACAGCGGTAAGGTCAAGGGTATCCGCGACTTCCTCGATCCCGACAACGTGCGGATTCCCGCCATGCCGTACGTCACGATCGAGTCGCGCCGCGTGCGCGGGGTGCTCGGCTGGCTTGCGCTCAAGCGCGAAGGCGTCGTCGCCTTTCGCAACGGCCAGCATCGTGCCCACTATCTGGCTCATGCGGGCGCCGTTGCCTTTCCGGTGGAAGTGCATGAACGCGAGGCGGCCTTGCTGATGAGCGTCTGCGGGTACCTGGCGCAGCCCGCATCCGAGGTCGAGGATGCGGCGGCGCACCCGCCACAGGCACCGCTCTCGATAGATTGACGCGTTGCATTCGGCTTTTCGTGCGCGATTGCACCGGTTCGGGGCGGAAAAGGGCTGACGGCGCCGCTCGCCCGATGTTGTATCGGGTCGGGAATCGGGTCGAAAACACTTGCTCACGCGCCGAAATGGGGCAATGATCGACATTCCCTTCGTCGCCTTGCACCTTCTCGGCCGAGTCTCGCGCGCGGCGGAGCGGAATCTGTGTTCCCGCGAACCCTTATTGCGCCTAACCATGCCCAGCACCGAGTCCTCCATTGCTTGCCCTGATGTCGTATCGCTCGACGCGATCCTCCCGGAAGAACCGCTGTTGATGATGGGCGCGGGCCCCGTGCCGATTCCGGCCGCCGTGGCCAAGGCCAACGCGATCGTCATCAATCACCTCGGGGCCACGATGTCGAAGGTCATCGGGCAGGTCAAGGACATGGCGCGCTACGTCTTCCAGACGCGCTCGAAATGGGTCATGGGCGTGGCCGGTCCTGGCTCCGCGGCGATGGAAATGGCGATTTCGAACCTCGCTTGGTCCGGCACGCGCGTGCTCTCGATCAAGAATGGTTTTTTCAGCGCACGGATGGCCGAGATGGCCCGACGCTGCGGCGCACAGGTCGCCACGCTCGATGTGGTTGACGGCGCCGTCGCAAGCCTCGCCGATATCGCCGAGGCCCTTGCGCGCGAAACACCCGAGGTCGTGACGATCGTACAAGGCGAAACGTCGAATACGGTCTGGAATCATCAACTGAAAGAGATCGCCGCGCTGGCGAAGGCGGCCGGCGCGCTCGTCGTCGTCGATGCCGTCTGCACGCTTAGCACGATGCCGCTCGAGATGGATGCGTGGGGCATCGATGCCGTCATCACGGGCGGACAAAAGGGGCTGTCGTCGATCCCGGGCGTCTCGCTCGTCGCGTTTTCCGACGCGGCTTGGCATAGGATCAAGTCCCGCAAGCAGCCAGGTGCGCACTGGTGCCTCGATGCCTCGCTCGCGGAAAACTTCTGGCACAACGCCGGCTATCACTACACGGCGCCGGTCTCGGGCGTGCTCGCGTTGCACGAGGCGCTGCGGCTCGTCTGCGCGGAAACACTCGAAAAGCGTTTCGCGCGTCACCTCAAATGCTCGTTGGCGCTGCAAGCGGGCGTTTCGGCGATGGGGCTCGAGTTGTTTGCTCCCGAGCCGTGCCGGCTGAACTCGGTCGTCGGCATCTCGACGCCCGCCGGATTGAGCCCCGCCGACGTCTGCGGCCACATCTCTCGTCAGCACCAGGTGGAGATCTCGGGTTCCTTCGGCCTGCCGATCGTGCGTATCGGGCAGATGGGCGAGCAATGCCGCGAGCACAACCTGTTTCGCACCCTGCACGCGCTCGGCCGCACGATGCTCGAATTGGGCGCGCGCGTCGATCTGCCGGCCGGCGTCGCGGCGCTCGAACATTCGCTATCGGAAAACGCTCGCGGCCGCTGAGCAAGGGTGGCCGGCCCGGTCTCGGTCCCGGCTTCGGCCGCGGTCAAGCCAACGCCAGCAACGCCGCGCCCGTTACCGCCAGTGCGCATGACCAGATCCAATCGAAGTTGATCCAGCCGCGCCGCAACATACCGAGGCCGAGATACTCGTAGGCGGCGAACGCGATCGCCGCGCTCGTGGCCGAGGCCACGAGCGTATGAATCACCGTCACGAGCGCGGCAGGGCCGAGCGTGCCGGCCAAGCCCGCGTTTGCTCCGACGCCGCAAATGGGGATCAACGCGGGTACGAGCATGAGCCCCGCGCCGTGCACGGTCGCCGTTGCCGCCGACCACACGGCCAACCCGGCTGCTCCCGCCGTCATCCCCACGCGCACGCGATGCCGATGGCCGTAAATCAAGTGGTAGCCCGCCCATGCCAGCAGGACGATTCCGGCGGCGATCTTCAGCGATGTCGCGTGTAGAGCGAGTCCGAGCATCAGGGCCGACGAGGTGACGGCAAAAATCGAGGCGGCATGGCCGAGCGCCAGCGGCGGCAGCGCGGCGACGAGGGCGGTGCGGCTCTTGCGCTGCAGCCCGAGCGCGGTGGCGAACAGCCAGCCCATCGCCGGATTGACGCCATGAAAGACGCCGCTGCCGACTACGGCAAGCCAGGGCGCCGCACCGCTCGCCTCGATGCCCCAGCTCATCGCCGTGCGCCGTCGGTGGACATCGGCCGCTGCGCCGGCGCTTTTCGTATCGCCCCGTTCACGGATAGCAGTAGGAATCGGAGGACGCATCGCCGCCTTCGAGCCGGATCTGATGCGGCCGATGCGTCTTCGGCCATTCGAGATAAAACTCGCGGTCGAAGCTCAGCCCGCGGCCTTCCGGTGCGTCTAGCTTGACCATCCAGCCGTCGATGCCGTCGGGGTAGAACTGCTCGTCGATGGCGCCGTACAGCGAATTCGTGAAATAGACGCGGCGGCCGTCGCGGCTCACTTCGACCATCTGCGGCCCGCCGTTCAGCGGGCGATTGCCGCTGTTCGGATGGGGCGTGCGCCCGGCAATGCCGCCGATCCTGACCGAACCGACGAGCTCGGGATGATGAGGATCCGAAACATCGTAGCGGCGCAATTCGCCCGTGCCCCAGCACGCGACGTAGAGGAAGCGGTCGTCGAGCGAGAGCGCGATATCGGTCACGAGCGGGGGAACGGCGCTGAAGCGTTTGAGCATGGGCGGCAGGAGCGCCTGATCGGCCGGCTCGGCCGGAATTTCGATGACTTTGCGCGCCGCCCACCGGTCGCCTTCCCGATACCACGTCCAGATCGACGCGGACAGATCTTTCAGGCTGATGACGGAGTTGACGAAGCCGTACGCCTTGGTCGGGTCATGCGCGGGCCGCAATTCGAAGACGAGCTGGTTTTCCTCGCCGAAGTCGATCGTTTGCTTATGCTTGCGCGTGTTCAAGTCCCAAAAGTGCAACCGGTGGCCATATTGGCCCCCCAGCAGGATTTCGGGCACGAGGCCGCTCTCGAACGTGGCCGGCAGCCCCCATTCGCTCGACACGAGCGTGTCGTAACCGAGATGCCACCAAGCGTCGTAGGCGAGCTGCTGCGGGCCGCGGTCGATCTCCCATTGGCCGCGAATGTCGAATGTATCGTGATCCATGAGAAAAATGCCGCCAGGCGCATCGCCCTCGGTATTCGCGAGCGATACGACGAAGATGCCTTGCGGGCCGCAGTGAACGGTATGAGGCCGCGTGTAGCCGGACTTGCGTGCCACTTCGTCCGGTTCGAGCACGCGCACGATGCGTGGACGGCGCGGATCGGGCTTGGTATCGAGCACGTGGATGCGAGAGCTGCGCAAGCCCGGCACGATCAGATAGCGGCGTTCGGAATGCGGATGCGGTGCGTTAGGACAAAGATGGGAACTGCATGCGTTCCAGCCGAAATGATGCAATTCGTCGCCGGTATTGGGCATGGCGACGCGTTCTACGATTTTTCCGTAATCGGGGGAGCCGGGATCGAGATCGACGACGGTGAGTTCGTCCGGAACGCGGCGCGTCGGATCGAAGCTAGCGACATAAGCCAACGTTTCCTTGGGAGCCTCGGCGGCAAGACGTGCGGAAGGGTAGAACGTCGGATCGGGTTTCCAGGACGACATGAGCCTCTTCCTCATTTGATGGGGCGAAGCAAATATCGTAGGGGGCGACCGAAGGAAAAGGCAAGAAACGAAAAGCAATAAGAATTAAACAGCGTGACGATTGATTTTTTTGCGCAATCTTAGCTATCGATCCTGTGAGGTTGTTATTTAACTGTCGGTATGGGTCTTCCGTAGCGCCCTAATTCCTAATTGGAATAAAGTAAAAAACGGCCAGAGGTCGGGCGGCGATTGGCGGGCCGGTCGAGCCCTCGCGCCGGGGCGGCCGGCCCCTGCCGGCTACTTCTTTGCGGGGGCTCTGGCACGGCCGCGGTATCTGTCCCCTAAGCGGCCGCCACCATACCGCGGCGACGCGCGTGCCGCAGGTAGAGGGTGAGCGAGAGCAGCGCGGCCGCGGCCGCCGCGATTGCCGCGACGAAAAAGACCGACGGGTAGCCGAATGCCCCCGCGACATAGCCGGCGAGCGGGCCCATGATGCCGAGCGAGAGGTCGAAGAAGACCGAGTAAGCGGCGAGTGCGGCGCCGCGGCTGGCCGGTGGTACGAGTTCGACCGCTTCGACGCCGAGCGACGGGAACACGAGCGCGAAGCCGAAGCCCGTGACGGCCGCGCCGACGAGAGCGGCATGCGGCGCGCTGGCGAGCCACAAGGTGACGAGGCCCGCGCATTCGAACGAGAACGAGACGAGGGCGACGCGAAAGCCGCCGTAGGTACGGATCGCGTTGGCGAACAGTAGCCGGGCGCCGACGAAGAACGAACCGAATAGCGTCAGCGCGAGCGCCGCGTGCGACCAGCCCCGCGCCGCGTAATACAGCGCGATAAACGTGGCGATCGAGCCGAAGCCCGCCGTGCCGAGCGCCAGCCCGACGCCGTGCGGCAGCACGCGGACGAACACGCTGGCGTAGCCCATGCGCTCGCCATGTACGAGCGGCACGGCTTCGAGCCGACGCGCCAGCAGATAGCCGATCGCCGCGAGCGCAATGGTTGCCACGCCGAGCGCCCACGGCCCGATCGCATGATCGAGCGCCGCGCCGACGGGCGCGCCGATCGCCAACGCGCCATACGTGGCGATACCGTTCCAAGAGATGACGCGCGCATTGTGCGTCGCGCCGACCCGGCCGATGCCCCACAAAATGGCGCCGGTGCCGACGCAGCTTTCGCCGAAACCGAGCGCGAAGCGGCTCGCAACCAGCACCACCAGGCTCACCCCGGGCCAGGCGTGGCACGCCACGGCGAGCGCCAGCAACGCGCCGCTCGCGCCGCAAGCCGGTCAGGCCGATGGCGACGGTGCGCTTGGGGCCCAGCGTGTCGGAAAAGCGGCCGGCCTGCGCACGTGAAAAGAGCGTGGCGGCATATTGCACGCTCACCGCCGCGCCGGCCAACACCGAGCCGAGCCCGAGCTGGGATTGCACGAAGCCGGGCAGCACGGGCAATGGCAAGCCGATGATGAGGTAGCAAATGAACGTAAAGAAGACGATCGGAACGATTTGGGCCGTGGCGGCGCGATCGGATAAAGCGGGAGAGGCGGCAGACATGAGCGAAAGCAGTGACAGTGCGGTGGCTGTGCTAAGGGAAAACCAGACTTGAATTCAAGCCGACCGTGTGGCGTGAGGCGATATTCTGGCATGGAACCGGTCTTTTTGCAGCGCCGCACGTCCGCTAAAAATGGGGTCCCATACGATAGGTCGGCATATCCGCGCGGGAATATGAGCGGCATGCGAAGCGCCCTATGGGTTGCGCATATTGACGGTGTTAGTTTTCGATTAACGACAAACGAACGTATCTTCCGGTGTTTCGCTTTCCACGACCATGAGCCAATCGATCCGTTTCTACCATCGCAATGCCATCCGCGAAGTGCGCGGCGTGCCCGTCACGCGTACGGTTTTGCAGTACCTGCGCGAAGACGTGCAGTGCACCGGCACCAAAGAAGGCTGCGCCGAAGGCGACTGCGGCGCTTGCACCGTCGTGATCGGCGAGCCCGATGGGGCGGGCGGCCTGCGGTTCTCGGCCGTCAACGCCTGCATTCAGTTTCTGCCGACGCTCGACGGCAAGGCGCTGTTCACCGTCGAGGATCTGCGGCAACCCGACGGTTCGCTGCATCCCGTGCAGCAGGCGATGGTCGACTGCCACGGTTCCCAGTGCGGCTTTTGCACGCCGGGGTTCGTGATGTCGATGTGGGCGCTGTACCGCAAGCACGGCGGCGAAGGCGCCGCGCCTTCCGCTGCGGCTGGGTGCACCGTCGCGAGCGGTGCGACGTGCGGCGGCGCTTGTGCGCCATCGCGCGCCGAGATCGCCGATGCGTTGACGGGCAATTTATGCCGCTGCACCGGTTACCGGCCGATTCTCGAGGCCGGCGAACGGATGTTCGACCTGCCGAGCCCGAAGGCGCCGATCGACGTGGCTGCACTGTCGCGGACGCTGGCGACGATCCAGCGCGACGACACGTTCCACTACGAAGACGGCGGCGACGCGTTCGACGCGCCTCGCACGATCGATGCACTGGCGGCGCTCAAGGCCGAACGGCCGGCAGCGCGGCTGCTCGCCGGCAGCACGGACATCGGCCTGTGGGTCACCAAGCAGATGCGCGCGCTAGGCGACATCATCTATATCGGCCGCGTCGTGGAGCTTCAGCGCATCGAAACGTCGGCCGACTGGATCGAGATCGGCGCGGGCGTGACCGTCGAGCGCGCCTACGCCGAACTCGCACGCCATTACCCGGAACTCGAGGAAATGTGGAAGCGGTTCGCCTCGCTGCCGATCCGCAATGCCGGCACGCTCGGCGGCAACGTAGCCAATGGCTCGCCGATCGGCGATTCGATGCCGGGCCTGATCGCGTTGGGCGCGCGTGTCGTGCTGCGCGGGGCGGGAATCGAGCGCGAACTGGCGCTCGAAGATCTCTACCTTGCATACCAAAAGAAGGACATGGCCGAGCACGAGTTCGTCGCGGCGCTGAAAGTGCCGACGCGCACGGGGGCGCGCGCAGCGTTGCGCTTCAGGACGTACAAGCTGTCGAAGCGGTTCGACTCCGACATTTCGGCTGTGTGTGCGGCTTTCTCGTTCATCGCGGACGGCGACACCATTCGCTCGCCGCGCATCGCATTCGGCGGGATGGCGGCTACGCCCAAGCGGGCGGCGCAGGCGGAAAGCGTGCTGGCCGATGCAACCTGGCACGAAGCGACGGCTCAAGCGGCCATGCAGGCGCTCGCGCAGGACTATGCGCCGCTGTCCGATATGCGAGCCACGAGCGATTACCGTTTGCGGACCGCGCAAAACCTGCTCTATCGGTTCTGGCTCGAGACACGTCCGCACGATCCGCTGCCGCCGCAAGCGTTGAACGTACGGCTGGTCGATCTCGATATGCCCGCCTAAGGCACCCTCGCCCGGGGCCGTGCGCCGGACGCAGGATCTCAACAAGAAAGAGCCCAGAAAAGTCAGCCAGAGAGACAGCAATGAACCAGCAAGCCGAACCGTTTTTGACCGAGCTTGTTCGCGACGAGCGCGAGCGCGGGGCGTTTCGCCAAGTCCATGTATCGCGTCCGCACGAATCCGCGCATCTGCACGTGAGCGGCCGCGCCACCTATACCGACGACATTCCGCTGGTCGCCGGGACATTGCACGCGGCGCTTGGGATGTCGCCGAAGGCTCACGCGAAAATCGTATCGATGAATTTGGACGAGGTGCGAGCGACGCCGGGCGTCGTCGCCGTGTTCACCGCCAACGACATCCCCGGTCGAAACGAGTGCGGACCGATCGTTCACGACGATCCGATCCTGGCCGACGGCATCGTGCAATACATCGGGCAGCCGATGTTCATCGTTGTCGCGGCCTCCCATGACACGGCGCGTCTCGCCGCGCGCCGCGCCAAGATCGAATTCGACGAACTGCCGGCCGTGCTCACCGCGCAAGCGGCGCGGGCGGCCGGTCAATCCGTGCTACCGCCGATGAAATTGGCGCGCGGCGAGCCCGCGGCCAAGATCGCGCATGCCCCGCATCGCGAGGCGGGCGAGTTGTTGCTGGGCGGCCAAGAGCAGTTCTACCTCGAAGGGCAGATCGCCTACGCCGTGCCGAAGGACGACGACGGCATGCACGTCTGGTGTTCGACGCAGCACCCATCTGAAATGCAGCATCACGTCGCCCACGCGCTCGGCGTGTCTTCGCATAACGTGCTCATCGAATGCCGGCGAATGGGCGGCGGGTTTGGCGGCAAGGAATCTCAATCGGCGATCTTCGCCTGCTGTGCGGCGGTCGCGGCTTGGAAGCTGCTGTGCCCTGTCAAGCTGCGCCCGGACCGCGACGACGACATGATGATCACGGGCAAGCGGCACGATTTTCACTATCGCTACGAGGTGGGCTACGGGGACGACGGCGTGATCGAAGGCGTTTCCGTCGACATGACGTCGCGCTGCGGATTTTCCGCCGATTTGTCCGGCCCCGTGATGACGCGTGCGGTCTGCCACTTCGATAACGCCTACTGGCTGCCCAACGTCGACATCGCCGGCTTCTGCGGTAAGACGAATACGCAGTCGAACACCGCCTTTCGCGGGTTCGGCGGCCCGCAAGGCGCGTTCGCGATCGAATACATCATCGACAACATCGCGCGTTCCTTGAAGCTCGATCCGCTCGAAGTGCGCCGGCGCAACTTCTACGGCAAGCACGAGCGCAACGTGACGCCATACGGGCAGCCGATCGAAGATAACGTCATCCATGAGTTGGTGGAAGAGCTCGTCACCACCAGCGATTATCACCGCCGCCGCGAGCAAGTCCGCGCGTTCAACGCGACGAGCCCGATTCTCAAGAAAGGCATCGCCATTACGCCGGTGAAGTTCGGCATCGCGTTCAACGTCGCCCACTTCAATCAGGCCGGCGCGCTCGTGCACATCTACACGGACGGCTCCGTGCTCGTGAATCACGGCGGCACGGAGATGGGGCAAGGGCTGAACACCAAGGTCGCCCAAGTAGTCGCGCACGAACTCGGTGTCGAGTTCGCCCGCGTGCGCGTGACGGCGACCGATACCAGCAAGGTGGCCAATACCTCGGCGACGGCCGCTTCGACGGGCTCCGACTTGAACGGCAAGGCCGCGCAGGACGCGGCGCGCCAATTGCGCGAGCGGTTGGCCACATTTTGCGCCGACCGCTTCGGCGATGGCCAGGCGAAACCGAGCGACGTGGTATTCCAACACGACACCGTCTACGTGGGCGAGCATGCGCTGCCGTTCGAAGAAGTCATCGCCAAGGCGTATCTCGCACGCGTGCAGTTATGGTCTGACGGCTTTTACGCCACGCCCAAGATCTACTGGGATCAACAAAAGCTGCAAGGCCGGCCGTTCTACTACTACTCCTACGGCGCGGCGGTGTCGGAAGTGGTCATCGATACGCTCACGGGCGAGATGCGCGTCGTGCGCGCCGATGCGTTGCACGATGTCGGGGCTTCGCTCAATCCGGCACTCGACATCGGCCAGGTGGAAGGCGGTTTCATCCAGGGGATGGGCTGGCTTACGACCGAAGAACTGTGGTGGAACGCGGGCGGCAAGCTCATGACGCATGCACCTTCCACTTACAAGATCCCGACGGTCAACGATTGTCCACCCGATCTACGCGTGCGGTTATTCGACAATCGCAACGCCGAGGACAGCATTCACCGCTCCAAAGCGGTTGGCGAACCGCCGCTGCTGCTGCCTTTCTCGGTGTTTTTCGCGATTCGCGATGCTTGTGCCAGCGTGGGCGATTACGAAGTGAATCCGCCGTTGAACGCGCCGGCTACCGCCGAGGAAATCTTGAAAGCGGTGGCGGCCGTGCGCGCGGCAAGCGCCCAACGCGGCCCCGCCGCCACGGCTTGCACGGGAGTCTCGGCATGAACGAATGCGCGCTCGCGTCGGCCCCGACACCGAGATCGCCGCCGCTGCACGTCGTGCTGTTCGGCGCCGGGCACGTCGGCCATGCGCTCGTCACACTGTTCGGCACCCTCCCGTGTGTCGTCCAATGGGTTGACGCGCGCGACGAGTGCTTTCCAGACGAGGTACCGGCGAACGTCCAGATCGAGGCGACCGATACACCGGAGGCGGTGATCGATGCCGCGCCCCGGGGTACGTGCTTCCTGGTGATGACGCACAATCACGCACTCGATTTCTCGTTGGCCGTGCATATCATGCGGCGTCACGACTTCGCCTATTTCGGCATGATCGGCTCCAAGACCAAACGCGTGAAGTTCGAACGCCGCTTGATCGAGCGGGGTGTCGAGCCGGCACGGCTGCAGGAAATGGTCTGCCCGATCGGGGTGCCTGGGATCGTCGACAAAGCACCCTCGTCGATCGCTGTCGCCGTCTGCGCCCAATTGATGCAGGTTCGTGCGCGACTGTCGGCCGCGGCGGCTTTCCCGGCCGGCGCCGTCGAGGCATGGGCGTCCGCGCACCCCTAGCGGTGGGCGCCTCGGTCCCCCGGTCCCCGCCGTGATCCGTCCCCCAGCGTCACCCACGTAATCCCACGTAATCCGCCTCGTTCGCGGCTTGCTGTTCGCTGTTCGCCCTTCGATTCGGCGATGCCGCGTGAATGCCGGCGCACCATTTTCCGTCGGGATCCCTTATGCTGCACGGCGATGCGTTGCGCAGCGGGCATCCTCTGCGTTCGTCCGTGACTGATCACGGCCGATCACGGCCGGTCGCCGTCATTTCTCGATGCCCGCCTGCGCTGCGCCCGCTCGCCCTTGCGGCGCGCGTCAACCGATCGAGGAACCTGCCATGAGCCGTTTGTTCGAGCCGATGTCCATCGGCAAGCTTGCGCTATCCAACCGTATCGTCATCGCCCCCATGTGCCAGTACTCGGCCGAGGGCGGCTCCGCCACGGATTGGCACATGATCCATCTGGGCCACCTCGCGCTGTCGGGTGCCGGCATGTTGATTCTCGAGGCGACGGCCGTCTCGCCCGAAGGGCGCATCTCCCCGGGCGATCTCGGCCTTTACTCCGACGAGAACGAAACCGCACTCGCCCATGTGCTCAAGGCCGTCCGCACGTATTCCCCGATCGCCGTCGCTGTGCAGCTCGGCCACGCGGGGCGCAAGGGCTCCAGCCAATCGCCGTGGGACGGCGGGGCGCAAATCCGTTCGGATCAGCCGCTCGGTTGGAAGACGGTCGCACCTTCGCCCGTGCCGCATGCCAAAGAAGAGGAGCCACCCGTGATGCTGGACCGGGCCGGTCTGGACAAAGTGCGCGACGATTTCGTGGCCGCGGCGAAGCGGGCCGCGCGGCTGGGCATCGACGGCATCGAGATTCACGCCGCGCACGGCTATTTGTTGCACCAGTTCCTCTCGCCGATCGCCAATCACCGCAACGACGAGTACGGCGGTAGCCTTGAAAACCGTATGCGCTTTCCGATCGAGGTGTTCGAAGCGGTGCGCGCCGCGTTTCCGGCGGAGCGCCCGGTGTGGGCCCGTATCTCGGCGACGGATTGGGTGCCCGGCGGATGGGATGTCGAGGGCACGGTTGCGCTCTCGCAGGCGTTGAAGGCCCGGGGCTGTGCCGCCATCCACGTCACGACGGGCGGCGTCTCGCCGGAACAGGCGATCAAGCTCGGGCCGGGGTACCAGGTGCCGTATGCTCAGCGCGTGAAGGCCGAAGTGGGCTTGCCGACGATCGCGGTCGGGCTGATCACCGAGCCTGAGCAGGCCGAGGCGATCATCGCGGACGGCGAGGCCGACGCCGTCTCGCTCGCGCGAGCGATGCTCTACGATCCGCGCTGGCCTTGGCACGCGGCCGCCAAGCTCGGGGCCCAGGTGCATGCGCCGAAACAATATTGGCGCTCGCAGCCGCGCGAGTACAAGGATCTATTTATTAGCGCAGGGTTCGGGCAGCGTTGACTATGTCGGATAACAGCCATAAACCGCGCAAGTCGCGGTTGCCTCGCATGCCGAAGATGTCGAGCATGCTGCGTCCACCGCGGCCGCCACGGTTCGTTGCGCGCGTGATTGCCGTGTCCTGGCGCGATCTCGCTGTTTCGATGGGGCCGATCGTCGCGATCTCCGTGGCGGCGATCTGGCTCGCGATTCGGCTGATTCAGCCCGCGCCGCCCGATACCTTGACGATTTCCGCCGGGCCGCCCGGTAGCTCGTTTTGGAATGCGGCGCAGCGCTATAAAACGATTCTCGCCCGCAATGGAGTGAAGTTGACCGTCCTGCCGTCGGCCGGATCCCTGCAAAACCTCGAACGGTTGTCCGATCCGAAGGACTCGGTCGACGTGGGCTTCGTCCAGAGCGGTGTGTCGCTTGCGGCGGCGGGCGCTGCAATGGGGGCAAGCGGGCCCTCCGCGGCGAGCGCGGCGGCGTCTGCGCCTGCGTCCGCGTCTCGGATGGCTGGTTCGGAGCCGGCCAGCGCAGCGCATACCGGCAGCACGGCAAGCACGGCCTCGGCCTCGGCCTCGGCGGCGGAGCCTGCTAAGCACCTGGTCTCGCTCGGTAGCGTGTCGTATGTGCCGCTTGTGATTTTCTACGAGGGCCACGAACGCGCGCGTTTGTCGGGCTTTGCGGGCGATCGCATCGCCATAGGCCCGGAAGGGAGCGGGACGCGCGCGTTGGCGCTCGCCTTGCTGCAGGCGAACGGCATTTCCCCGGGCGGCGGCACGACGTTGCTGCCGCTGACCGGCGAAGCGGCGGCCCACGCGTTGACCGCGCACCAGATCGACGCGGCCTTTCTAGCCGGCGATTCGGCGCAGCCGCCCGTGATGGCTCGGCTGCTGCGCACACCCGGCGTCCGCCTCTTCTCATTTGCGCAGGCGCGCGCCTATGCGCGTCGCTTTCCGTATCTGACCGACATCGAGCTGCCGATGGGCGCTTTCGATCTCGGCAAGAACCTGCCGCCCGCGCCGGTGCACACCATCGCCCCGACCGCCGAACTCGTCGCCCGCGACACTTTGCATCCGGCGCTGTCCGATCTGCTGATCGAAGCGGCGAAAGAAGTGCACGGCCGCGCGAATCTGCTGCAGAACGCGGGCGAATTTCCGTCGCCCGTCATGCACGATTTTCCGATCAGCGACGATGCCGCGCGCTACTACAAATCGGGCAAGAGTTTCTTGTATCGGCTGCTGCCGTTCTGGCTAGCCAGTTTCGCCGATCGCCTGATCGTGCTGCTCGTGCCGATCGTCGTCGTGCTCATTCCCGGAGCGAAACTCATTCCTTCGCTGTACGCATGGCGCGTGAAGTCGCGCATCTATCGCTGGTATGGCGCGCTGATCGCGATCGAGCGCTCGGCACTGGACGACACGGCGACCGACGAAGAGCGGGCTGGGTCGGTGGCCAAACTGGTCGAGATCGAGGCAGCAGTGAATCGGCTCAAGATGCCGCTCGCCTATGCCGATCAGTTCTATGTACTGCGCGAGCATATCGGGTTCGTTCGCGCGCGACTTGCCCAGGTGTACGACGAGCGCGGGCAGACGGACACGGCGGCGAGCGGCGCGTAATATGCGTCACATAGGGGACATGCGTCATATGCAGGGCGGCGAAGGCATTGCAACGCCGCGTGCGACGAGCAGCAACCGGACCAACCGGAGACTTTCATGACTCAACCGATCGATGCGGCATCGCCGCTTTGGTTCTACGATTTCGTGTCGCCGTTTTCGTACCTACTGCTCGAGCAGCACGACAAATGGCCGAGCATGCCGTTCTCGCTTGTGCCGATTTCCGTATATGCGCTCTATCGGCATTGGGGCCAGCGTCCCACTAACGAAGTCCCGCAAAAGCGCATGTTTTTGCATCGCCATGCGCTGTTCCGCGCCGAGCAACTGGGCATTTCGTTCAAGATGCCGCCCGCTCATCCGTTCGATTCGACGAAGGCTCTGCTGCTGGCCGCCGCGGTCGAAGCGGATCTGCCGACGGTGTGTACGATGTTTCGATTCATCTGGCGTGACGGACGCGATCCGTCTACCCCGGACGGCTTTGCCGATCTGTGCCAACTGCTGAACGTACCGCACGGCGAACGGCTGATCGAACATCCGGAAACCGTAGCGCGCCTGCAGCGAAACTTCGACGATGCACTCGCGCTCGGCGTGTTCGGGGTGCCCACGTTCCGGCTCCATCGTCAGCTGTTTTGGGGCGAGGACGCCTTGCCGATGGTGTTGTATTGCGCGCGTTCGCCGGGGTGGCTCGAATCGCCTGAGGTCAAGCGCGTGACCGCGTTGCCTAGCGGGATTGTTTCGTGACCGAGCCGACACGCCGCGAAGCCGGCCCCGGCGCGCAACTGTTGAACGATGAAGCGCGCGGCCCCGACGGGCTCGACGTCTGGCTGCTGCGCGTGCTGCGCACGCTGCTGACCGAGCGCAGCGTGACGCAGACAGCGTTGCGTTTGAATCAGACGCAGCCGGCGATTAGTACGGCTTTGCGCAAGCTGCGCGAAATGCTGAACGATCCGATTCTCGTGCGCGGCAAGACCGGCATGGTGCCGACCGAGTTCGGCGCTTCGCTGCTTGGGCCGACGCAACGCGCGCTGCGCGATGTCGATTTCGTTGCCACGCCGCACGGCAATTTCGATCCGGCGGCGACGCGGCGCATCTTTCGCATTGCCGCGCCCGATTATTTGAACGACTTCTTCATGCCGACGCTGATTGCGCGTTTTCGCGAGGCGGCGCCGCAAGCGCGGCTTGAGATCGATTCGCTCAATCCCACGCTCGATCATGGCGCGGCGCTCGAGGGCGGCGAACTCGATCTGGTGGTCGGCAACTGGCCGAAACCCGACCTGCGCTTCGAGCGTAGCGATTTGTTCAGCGATACGGTGGTATGTATGATGCGCGCCGATCATCCGCTTGCGCATGAACCGTTGACGCGCGACGCCTACTTGGCCGCGGCGCATCTTGCGCCCACGCCGTACGGCGGCGCCCGACGCAATGCGATCGAAATCGGCCTGGCGCGGGCGGGCGCGACGCGGCGTGTGGTGACGACGCTGCCGTATTTCGGCCTCGTGCCGCAAGTGCTGCTTCACTCGGATCTGATTTTCACGACGACGCGTCGATTCGCGACGCACTATGCACGCATGCTGCCGCTTGCCGTGTGCGATGCGCCGATTCCGTTTCCGCGTATCAAGTGCTATCAGATGTGGCATCCGCAGGCGGATCGGCCGCATGACATCGCCTGGTTGCGAGCGCTCGTCGATGACGTTTCGGCGCAACTGACTGTGCGTCCGCGCAGGCCGGAAGCGTAAGGGGACGAACCTGCGTTCCTCGACGCGGCTGCGAACCCGTCATATGAAGGCGAACTCCTCCGGCCCCAACTGCGGCTCTCCCCGATAGATGGCCATTCCGCGCCGCGACGTCACTAACATCTCAATGCAATCTCCGCCCGCGTAACGCAAGAAGAAGTGTTCCATTAACTGTATGAACGTATGGAGCGAGTGGCCGGCGAAGGCGGCTTCGTCTATCGTCAAAGTAACCTGGATGCCGGGCACGAGAATGGGCATCGGTACGGACGCGATATTCATCACCCGCTTGATGGAACGCGCGTCGAGCCTGGTGATGCCCGCGATATATCGGCTCGCATCGGGTGGGGCCGTTTTAGCGAACTGGTAAAGCAACGCTTGCAGGGCGCTAAGGCCGAAAGGCGAGAGCGCTGCGTGATTGGGCGATAACGCTGATAGGAGCCGCCAGAGCGCGCTGTCCTCGTCCGGCGGCTGACTATTTGCGGACGGAGGCACGAGCATCGTGATCGGGGTGCTCAGGTTTAGCTCCTCGCTGAAAAGATCACCGCCCGTCGCCCCGATGTCGATCATGTCGGGCGCGCGGCCATTCGTACACATGAGTTTGATCGAGAGCTTGGAGGCAGCGGGCGTCACCGGTTGATCGTCGAGATCGACGAACCGGATCGTCGTGCCGCGGCCACTATCCCAATCATTCTTTTCTTGTAGCCAGAACACGCCTGCGGGCGACCAATGTTGTAACGAGTGGTGCGCAGGGATCTCGACGCCGGGCTTGCCCCCTTCTGCGCCGTGCATCATGCGCACGGAGCGAATCGAATGAATGACGGCGGCTGCGCCATCGCCGTTCGGCGGCAGGACGGGATACGCTTTCGTATCTGCCGTCACATCGAGAGACTTCGCCTCCGCCGCGAACAGATTGACAGTCGGTGTGCAATAGAGTCTAAGATGCCGCGCGTTCAACAGGCCGAAGCGTTGCATCGCCGAAGCGTCTGCGGCTTTTGCCGCGACCGGAAAATGCAGCGTCAGTTTGCTGCAAGGGCCGGCGGTCCGCAGCAATCCGGAGAAATCGAGGTCGATGAATCGGAACTTATAGGGAAACGCGGCATATTCGATCAGTAGCCGCAGCGCGGCTTGCTGTGCGTGACTTGGCTCGTCAATGACCGCTTCGTCGTCGGCGAAACCGACCGCGGAAGCGGGATTTTTTTCGAGCGCGTGCCAGCGGCGGCTGCCGTCGGCTTCGACGAACGCCGTCTGCGGATATAACAGCAACGCATCGACAAGCGCCGCCGCGAGAAACCGATCGCCGTGCAGATAGACGCGCAATGTCTGCGGCAGCAGTTCGCTTTCGCAAGTCAGCGCTAGATCAGGCGATGCGAACTCAATGGAGATGATGCCGGCTATGTCGCTGGGCAACATACCGGCCGGCAGCGCGGGGGCGGCGGTCGGTGGTGAGAACTGCGCACGCGTGATATTTAGCGGTGAGAGCGTGACCTCCCATGCGGTTTTGAATCGGCATAGCGACGGCCTATGTTCGAGTTCCGTGTCGCGCGGCATCACGAGCGTGCGCGTGAGACCGTCGAACATGCCGGCGACATCGAATTGAGCAATGGAGCAGGAGGGAATCGGCCTCAGGTAGGCCGGAAACACCGTTTCGATCAGCGCGCCGGTGAACTCGGGGTAATGGTCGTCGATGCGCATTGCCACACGGGCGTTGAGCCAGGCCGCGGATTGAAGCATCTGCTCGACATGCGGGTCGTCGGTTTTTCCGCCGGACATCGAAAGGCGAACGGCTGCTTCCGGGTGCGCGCGCTCGAACTTAAGCATCTCTCGGCGCAGTTGTGCGAGTTCGCGCTCGAAGAAGGGCAGAAGCTTTTCGTATTCGTCCATGGGGCGGAGTCGGCGGTTAAGAGGCCGCCGGATGTCGGCCGACTGTATTCATTCGCTCGTGAGATTGTTACGCAGCGTTGCGCGCCGTTTAAGTCCGATCACAACGGCGATCGCTACAACCGGTGCAACGAAAGCGATCATAACCATTGCTTCCTTCCAGAAATCCCCGCTTGCCAATGAGCGGCTCACCCAGTTCATCCCGACCAAACTGGCGTAGTAGCGCAGGAGCCCGGCCAGGCCGAGCAGGCAAAGAAATATCCTTCCGCCTGTGCCGAGCTTGGCGGGCGTTTTGTCACGGGAAAAGCGCGGGTCGATTGAGCCCGCAGGTGCAGGTGCTTCCCACTCCGACGGTTGAGACCTCGGGTCAAGCCAGCGGACGCTGGCAAAGGCACGATAGATGGCGATAAACAGCGGAAGCTGGATGATCGAAAGAACAAGGATCACTAGTGCGAGACCGGAATCGATCGGTGTCTTGCCGGAATACAGGTAGACGCCACAGGCGACGACGACCAAATACAAGAGTGCCGCCAGGTGGCAACTCCCCCGGAACAGTCTGATCATCCAGAGTTTCCCGGAGCTTAGCCCTCCAAGAAGGAGCAACAAGATGGCGACGCCGGCGATGATTTCCACCAGCATGAACCGGCCGAAATCAAAATCGAGGAGATCGGAAAGACAGCCGTAGAGTTCCGCAAGAAGCAGCGCAAAGACAACAGCGAATGCGCCGGCCGCGCGCGCGGCCCGCAGCGGCGCGCCGCGGGGGCGGTTGCCCGGTTGTCCGGTTTGCTGAGTAGCGCGCATGCCGCCACGCCGCGGGGCCGCGCGCGGATGCTTTGTAGAACTCATTGTGATGTCCCGGTGCGCGGACGGACGGCAACCTGAAACTGGAGCGTGGGGCGCACGTCCCCCGGCGTGTGTGGCGCAATTTGGCGGGGGACCAGCAACTGTGCGGGATGATCCGGGCCGTGAGCCGATTCCCAAGCATTTGCCTGCTTGCGCCATGCTTGAGAAACGGACGATGCGGTAGCCGCGAAGTCGGGTGGATCGGTTGCCAGAACGCCGGCCCCGTAGGTGCTGCCCACATATGCCGGCGCTTCAATGAAGCGCAGCAACCGTAATTCCTGGCTGGCTTTTTGAAGCTTCACGTGTGCTCTTTGCATGTCGCTAGCTAGCCGATTCGCCTTCGCTTGCATGCGTTGTGTTTTGGTCATGATATTAGGACGATCGAGCTTCGTGGCGTGCGCTTCCTTATACGCTGCAATCGCCTCTTTTTGGTTGGCCAGCCGTTGACTCGCGGTTCCGGCTTCCTCGCCCAATGCCGTGACCTCGCGCGCAGCCTTGGGGAGTCCTCGGATGGTGCGCAGTCCGCTGAAAGTCAAGTCGGGCAATGAAAGCCACGGCGCTACCGACTCGACCAGTTTGTATGCCCAAAAATTCTGCAACTGCTTCTTGCGGACTTCGTTCCCAGTTATTTCGAAGCAGAACATCGTACCGTCTGCTACCAACAGCAACGCCGCGCCGGCCAGAGCGACCACACTCAACGCCGGGGCGAGCGCGATGCCTTCTGCAGCAATGGTGGACGCCGCGAGAAAGCCTGACATTACGCCCAATGCGTCGACGGCCGTGTTGACACCGTCTATTGCCGTTTTGTGACCTTCAATCAGTTCTGCCACGGGCGCGGTCGCATGACTGTAAGCGCTCTTCACGCTCGATGCCACGGCGCTCGCATCCAAACGTAGTCCTTGTGTCCGCTCGCGAGCGAATTGCGAAAAGGACTGCGCTTCTGGTTGGCCGCGGAACGCGAACGGAAACAGCGGCGCTCGCGCCACGGACACGATCAAGTCCGTCGTGTCACCGTCGCTGTCGGGGCTGGCCGACTTGAGTCGAGCCGAGCCGGAGCCGTCGAAGAAGATGACGCCGGCATCATGACCGAGTACCTCACTCGCGAATTTCGATAGGTGAAACTCGGCATCGGGCCGATGGCAGTATGGCTCCCAGCGTGACGGCGCGTTCGGCATGGCAGTGATAAGAATCGGCTGCGAGGAATCAGAGCGTCCTTACAACCGGAAAGAATTTTGACGGCTGTGCAGGACGTAACCGGGACGACGGGAATATAAGGCACAGCGGCGACACGAGACAATCGTTTTTGTATCGGTTGGGTAATAATTTCATCATCGGGATATTTGATCGGAATTTATTGCCTGCCGACAATCACAATTGTTGCGCACTTGGGAAGTGCCTTCTACATAAGTTTTCCGGTAGTATTGCGCGATTTTCGTGCTGCGACGTGTCGGGGTAGCTCATGCAAATGTCCGATCTCTCAAGTCTCGCTCAGTTCCAAAACAATCGCCTTTTTCGCCTGAAGGCATTGCCGGAAGGATTGTCGGAACTCGTGCTCGTCGATTTCCAGGGCACAGAGGGGCTATCGCAGCTGTTCGAGTTTCATTTGCGGCTCGCTTCGCGAGATCCAAGCATAGAACTCAAGCAGATGATCGGGCAACCGATAACGATTTCGCTGGAACTGACCAATGCCCTCGCGAGTTCGGCGCAGCGATATTTTCACGGTTACGTCACAAACTTCTCGCATCTGGATACAGACGGCGGCCTGGCCACCTACAGTGCGACTGTTCGGCCGTGGCTGTGGATGCTTTCGCGGCAGCAGGACATTCGGATCTTCCAAGAGCAGAGTGCCCAGTCTATTATTTCGGACGCCTTTCAAGCCTACGGTTCATTGGCCTCGTATGAGTTCCGGCTATCGAAGCCAACGGCGAACCGCAGCTACTGCACGCAGTATCGGGAAACCGACCTGAATTTCGTGCTGCGCCTGATGCAGGAAGAGGGGCTGTTCTTTTACTTCGAGCATACGAAAACGGGCCACAAGCTCATCGTGACCGACAGCTCGACGAGCGCGAAGCCGATCGATGGCTTCAGCCCGTCGCTGCCGTATTCGCAGAGCGCAATGCTGGACGATGTGGATGTGGTCACGTCGTTGCAATCGAAGCGCGAACTTATGCCGAGCAGCATCGGGCTGAAAGCAGCAGACTACAAAGTGCCCAATGCACGCCGGTTTCAAACGAGCAAGGCCGAGATCGACCAGGGCGACGTTCCCTCATACGAGATCTATGACTACTTGGGGCCTCAAGGCTTTCCCGACCGGGATCGCGGTTATGAGTTGGCGAGCTTTAGAGCAGAGGCGCTGGCAGCCCACAGCAAAATCTTCTTAGGTACGAGCACGAGCCGGCGGCTCATGCCACTGCGCTACTTCCAGCTTGAAAAGCACTACGATCACGACGGAACACCGGAGGACCGGCAGCTCGTGATCCTCACGGTTACCCATTCCGGCCAAAACAACTATCAAGCGGGCAAAGGTGCCGCCTCCTACAGCTGCAGCTTTACCTGCATCCGCAAGAAGATTCCATATCGTCCGTTGTTGACGATATCGAGGCCGACCATACCCGGTCCACAGACGGCGATCGTGGTGGGGCCCGCTGGCGAAGAAATCTATACGGATCCACTCGGTCGCGTAAAAGTGCAGTTTCATTGGGATCGGCTCGGCAAGAAGAACCAGTCGAGTTCTTGTTGGGTTCGCGTCGGGCAACCGTGGGCGGGGAAAGGCTTCGGCATGATTCAGATTCCCCGAATCGGGGAAGAGGTGGTCGTACTTTTTTTAGACGGCAACCCGGACCGCCCCCTGATTATTTCGAGGGTGTACAACGCGCAGAACATGCCGCCGTGGGCCTTGCCTGCGAGCGCCACGCAAAGCGGCATCCTCACGCGCTCGAGCAAGGGAGCGACTTCCGCCAACGCGAACGCGATTCGCTTCGAAGACAAGAAGGGGCAGGAGGAGGTCTGGCTTCACGCCGAAAAAGACCAACGCATCGAAGTCGAGAACAACGAGTCGCATACCGTTGGCAACGATCGTTCGAAGACAATCGATCATGACGAAACCGTGCAGGTTAATAACGACCGCACGGAGACCGTTGGCAACAACGAGACCATCACGATCGGCGCGAATCGGACCGAGCGCGTAGGCGGCAACGAGACGCTGAACGTTGGCGGCAATCGCAGCGAAACGATCGACGGTGCGCAGAATCTGGTGGTCGCGCTTGCGTCTGCGGAGACGGTTGGGTTGGCGAAGGCATTGACGATCGGCGGCGCTTACACGGTGACGGTTGCCGGCGCGATCAATACGGCAGCGGGGCTCGCCAGTGCCGAGGAAGTGGGACTGTCGAAGACGACCATGGTCGGCAAGACGTATACGATCACCGCGGGCGACCGCATCGAACTGAAGACGGGCAGTGCGTCGTTGATTCTGGAGAGCAACGGGCACATTACGCTTAGCGGCACACAGGTGCTGATTGAAGGATCTGGGCCAGTGCAGATCAACGGCAAGGACGTTGACATCAACTGAGTGCCTGCCATGGAATTCGTCAACCACACGCCGTTTCCCTCGCTGGCGTTTGAAGGCATCGACCAGCGCGATCAGCGGTTTCATGCCGTTGTGTTGAGACAGACATTCACTTGGAACGATGCAGGTGATCTAGCTTTTGCGGACGATCAGCAACCGCTGTGCGAAGCGGATGAGTTCTTTGGTGACAACTTACAGAGCAGCGTGCGGCAAGAATCCGACCTTTGCGGATATAAGCCGCGTTGTGACGTGATTGTGAATGCAACGGCATATCCGCCGCTGCGCGCCGACGGTTCAGTGCCGGAGCGATTCGAAGTCCGTCTTTCGGTGATGCGACCCGGCGCACCGGTGAAGATACCTGCGCAGCCGTATGGTCTTAATCCGTTGATGCCAGCGTCCGATGACGCGATGCGCGCTTGGCAGACCGAGGTCGAACGAGCCGAGGATGCGGGTGCTTACGGCGAGCGCCTGATCGATAAAGTGCTTGTCGTGACGGGTGAGCGCCGATTTGTGAAACTGAATGGTTGGGCGCGGGCCGCGGCGGCGCTGTTGAAAATCGGCACGCTCGGCATTGCTCGCATGCCGTCTTGGCGATTGACGCAGCCGGGATCGGCACAACCGGTACCGATCCGTTTGGAGCGCGCCTTCGGCGGTGAATGCCGGATCGATGCCGATCACCGTGCGGCAGACAAAGTGCCTCAAAAGCATCGCCTGACAGCGGAACAAACCGAGGTCCATCCGGACACGGCCCGGACACCCGTCGCCCATGACGCGTGCCTATTCAATCCGGTCGGTCAAGGATACACGCGCGATTGGTTTCTGGCCTCGGTCGGCGTGCGTAGTGTCGCCGCCCCGCAGATCGAATATCCGACCCGCCCAATCGATATCGACGATTTCAACAACGGTCGCCGCGGCAAGCTCGATGGTGCGGAGGGCCTGATTGCTGGATTGGGTGTACGGCCCAAAGGCCATCCCGCGCGCGCCAAGCTGGTCGGGACTATCGATCGGGAATTCATTGAAAGCAATGCCGCGTTGCCGAGGGATTTCGATTTTTCGGTTTGGAACGCGGCGTGGCCCGATCAGCAGGTGGATGAGTTGCGCGGCGACGAGCGTATCCGCCTTGTCAATCTCTGCCCGCCGAACACGCCGGGAGTTAGGCGGAATGCGGAAGGCGACGCAGTGCTAACGCTTGCGTTACCCGGGCATTTACCGTTCTTGTTGGTGCGGTTCCAAAACGGTGCGATCGGCGAATTGGCCGCTCGGCTCGACACGCTTTTGATCGATCTGGATCGACGAGAGGTTTCGTGCGTTTGGCGAGCAACGCTCAGTAAGCAGCCGCTGGTCAGAGTGCTAGAGGCGCGCATGCTTTCGCGCGACAACGCGCGAGCAGTCACGCCGTTTATGGAGGGAGAACGAGAAGAGGTTGCGCATGGCTAGCCAGCTCGGGGCGCGAAAAAATGCGAAGTTCAAGGCGGTATCGACAGCACCGTCGATTAACAAGACGCCTGTCGGTAGCAGCACGCCGCCGCTGCCTTATCCAGTGACCGAGGACTTGTCGAGCAGCGTCGGCATCGTGCCGAACGTGCGGTTCAATGGCGATCCTGCTTACGTGCTTAGCCAAAGCACGCAGCCTAGCTGTATCGGCGACGCCGCAGGTTCTTGCAAGGGCGTAAAGAGCGGTACGGTGAGCGGTGAGGTGAAGCCGGTAAAGGGCTCCAGCACAGTGCGGATTTCTGGAAAGCCGGTCATTCGCGAGGGGGACGCTTGCACGCTCAATGGGGGAAACTGTCCCGGCATCTACGTGACGGAGCCGGCGCCTAGCGGGTCGATTGCCGGAGGGCATCCGAGCGCAAGCACGAATCCACCGGTCAAGCCGGAGACACCGAAAGAAGAGGGCTGGTGGGGCAAGGCGAGTCCTTGGGTACATGGCGCGCTGGGGCTGGCGAGCTTCGTGCCGGGGCTTGGGATTGTGACGGGCGCTGCGGATGCAGGAATCTACGCTGCGGAAGGCGATATGGTGGATGCCGGATTATCGGCGGCCAGCATGATCCCTGGTGGGAAGATCGTCACGACGGCAGGCAAGCTCGTGAAAGGAGCGGCGGGGCTCGCGCGAGAGGCGCATGCTGCGGAAGAGGCCGCGAAGTTGGCGAGAGAGGCTGAGGAAGCGGCGAAGGCTGCCAAACTCGAGAAAGAAGCCGAGGAAGCGGATAAACTCAAGAAAGCCGAAAAGGAAGCGCCACCTCCCGAGAAGGCCGAGGAAGAAGCGGCCGACGCGGGCAAGGGGGAGGACGGTGCGAAGGTAAAGGGCAAGAAAAAGCTCAAGTGCGGAGAGTACGGCAAATACGGTGATCTGAAAAAGAAAACTGGGGACGGAAAATTTGATCGGGATCATGTTCCGTCGAAGGCAGCCCTGAAGGAGCGAGCGGAATCGCTACTGGACGAAGGCTAAAAGCTTTCGTCGGCGAAAGGAAGGCCATCGAGGACTGGGACGATTCCATCGCGATACCACGTCGGGCTCATGTAGGTGTAAGCCGGACATATGGATCAAAGAATGTCAAATTGGCACCTAAGGACGCGGAAGATTTGGTAGGCGCAGCTCGTAGAGATATAGAAGCAATGCTGAAGCAGAACGACGAATATGATGCGAGAGGTTCTGAAAAAGGTGAAGAAATAATGCAAACCGAAGATTTCATGAGTTCGATCGGCAAGCAGGCGGACGCAGGCGTAGTGATGGGCCTTTTGCGCGACTTGGGGGTCGAGCGTCGGATAATCATAAAGCGCGATGAAACTGACGTCTACGTAAACAATGCTGACGCCGGCGTGTCGTTGCTATTCGAAAGTGAAAGCTACTTGAGTGCAAAGCACAAGATCAGCTTTTCCAGCGATGCGCCGGTGCTGACCGCGATTTTCCTCTATGGACCAGGCGACGACGAGTTTTCCGCGTACACCGGAGATCTTCCGAGTGGGTTGCTGTTCTCGGATAGCAGGGAGGAAGCAATTCTGAAGCTCGGTAACTCGACAAAATTTAATCCGGATAGAGATTCCGAGTTTTGGGATTTTCCCGGCAATGTTCGTTTTTTTGTTGGATATGCAGAGGGGCGACAGTCGATCGAAATAGTTCAATTCGGGATCCTATGGCGATGAACGCCGACGCGATCATCCGTCAGTTCGGTAGCGGCGCCGATGCAGAGGGCGTCGCATCGATCTTCGACGCCTTGGGAACATATCAGCGCCCGCAGCCACCGATGGACGGCCGATCTTTTCACGACTGGGTACTTGTTCGCCGCAAAGGCGTTGAACTGGGCTTCGCAGACTCGGAATACCAGGCAGGGGCGGATCGATACCGATGGGGGCACGGCGAGCTATTGCTCACCCAAGGCTACTTCTATTCGGGCTTCGATGACGTTCTGCCCTTCGTCGGAGAGTTGCCGCTCGGCCTACTATTTTCCGACAGTCGCCATACCGCTCGCGCAAAAGTTGCCGCCTATGAGGCGACACGGCATTCTTATCGCAGCGATACCTGGGATCTCGATGGTTACCGCTTGACTGTAACCTACACCGACGACGGTATGTCGATCGATCGAATCGCTTGTCGAGTGCTTGCCGCTCCAATCCAAGAAGGACCCGTATCGAGATGTCCACCCCTCGACCACCTGGTACGAGCCTTCGGCTTCGGGACGCAATCACAAGAGTTCCTAACGTTGTGGGCGGAACGCCTATCTGACGACGCGTATCGGGCTGCGCGAGACGAAGGGGAGATCGATCTGACGCAAAGTTACGGCGCGACGCTTCACTTTGCCGAAAGCCACATGGGACCGGTCTTTCGTGCCGCTACTCTACATCGCAATCGCGACCGCGAATCAGTGGGGTGGGCGGGCGGGTTGCCTCAGGGGCTGGACTTCGAGGACAGTCCGGAGATTCTATTCGAGAAGATTTCCTCACTGCCGATTCAACAAGCAGACTCCGCCCTTACGGGTCATGCCGTGTGGCATTTCGATAGCTACACGTTGCATGTGCTGTACAGCAACATCGACAATCGGCTTCTCCGAATCAAGATGATCGCGCCAGGCACGTGGAGGTGCATCGAGGACGATGACGATGCGTAGGAGAAAGGGCGCTCATGCCTACCGCGTCGAGGCGAACCATGATGAGGGACGAAGACTTCGAAGTATTCATCGATGAGTTTGGTGAAGCGACTAATCGAACCGATGCACCGGAAGGAGCAATCGAGAAGTGGCGAGGGAAGCTGCCGGATCGACTGCTAACGTATTGGGCCCAAGAGGGTTGGTGCGGGTATGCCAACGGACTTGTGTGGCTGGTCAATCCAGAGGAATACGAAGATTTGGTTGACGAGTGGTTAAGCGGTTCGCGGTTGGAAGAAGTCGATGCTTTCCACGCCATTGCGAGGACAGCATTTGGCAAGTTGTACCTTTGCGGGGAGTCGACCGGTCAAAGTGTTACTGTGAACTGCACAGCTCATGCGATCTTTGCCCTGGAGCGGGATCTTAAGAAGAAAGACCAACGGAAGTTGGATATGTCGGTTCGCGCGTTCTTCGGGCTCTCTAAGGATGAGTGCGATCTTGACGATGACTTCGGCAAGCCGTTGTTCGAGCGGGCATTTAAAGCGCTAGGCAACCTCGGCCCGGACGAAATGTACGGATTCGAGCCCGCCGTCGTGCTTGGTGGAAAGATGGCGCTGGAGAACCTGCGCAAGGTGAAGTTGGATCAGCATCTGACGATCCTTCGCCAACTGGCGCCGCCTGCGATGCCGTTTACCAACATTGATGTAGACAAGCTGATCGAGAAAAAGTAGTGCTGTCCACGTGCTCGCTGAGGTCCGGGTGGCCATGCCTAACCCCTATGACGTGCAGCGCCTGATCTCGCAACTAGCCGGTTTGCTCGATTGGAAGGGCGGCGGTGGATCTGGCGCCAACGCATTTAGCTTGAATTCCGCAAGCGTACGTCGCTGCCAGAGCTTTTCGCGCGCTGCGCGCCGCCAGTAGTGCCGACACTCCCGTATAGCGCGATGAGCGCAGGGGTTGTTTGAGAAGTGGGCTAGCGACCTCGTCAAGAAAGCGCATGCAGGGTACCGCAGCGAACTCATCAAGGTGATCAAGCAAGCGATTTCTAAAGGGGGTGAGATGAATGTGGGTGATTTGCCGAAGTTCTTTGGACTACCTGCGACGAATCAGGACTTCGACGTGTTCCTTTCGAGCCATGACATCGAGGAGCGCCCGGCTTTCGATTCTGAAACGGGAAACCCGGCCGAGCTGATCGAGTTGCCGAAGTCCGGTCTTGCGTTGGAGTTCGTCAGATCAGGCGCATTCGTGAAAAAATTCGGCCCGGTGCGTGAACATGGGGACATGATTTTCTCGAAGATCTTTGTCTATCTCGTGTCGGAAGACGACTATGCCGTCTACGACGGGACGTGGCCGTACCCGTTTCCGGCTTCGATCACACCGGACGCATGCCTCGCTGCGTTCGGCGAGCCGGATCGCATCCGCGATGAAAGCGATGAATTCGGGCAGCCGAACAACATTGAGTACACGTGGGACTCAGTTGACAGCTATTCGATTTTCATTCGGTTTATGAAGTTGCCGCTTGCAGCTAAGCATGTCGTCGTGACGCCGGCCAAGCGTTGACAAATATTAAGCGTCGTCCATGAATATTCCACAAATAGAGCAGGCCCTCGGAACAGAGATAACGGGAGCGGCGATCCTACTGGGAGGGTCTGCGTGTCAAAGAAGGGCGGTCTCGGGAGGTGGGGCAAACCAACCTATCCGAACGACGACATATCAGACTTCGGTCATGCGTCCGAGCGCCGTAAGGCATGGATAATGAAATACCTCGGCGAACGTCCCAAGATCGACTGGCAGTGAGTCGTTGCACGACGTTATTACAGGTTGCCGACTTTCCGAACAGTTGACTTTGGCGTTCGAACCGCCGGTCTTGTCACTACCCGCGCGTTGCAGCCGACCTGTCTCGTATTGGTCCGCTAGAAGAATCCGCCTCCCGCTGTTGTACCGGCAGCATCGAGGTCGACGGCGAAACGAAAGCCGAACGTCAAGTTGGCGCTGTGCCGAGGAAAAGGACCGAGATGAGAGACGAAGATTTCGACTATTTCGTTACGAACTTTGGCGAAGCTACGTATCGAGGCATCACGCCGCAGACGGCCATCGAAAAGTGGCGAGGTAAGTTGCCGGATCGGTTATTGGGATATTGGACGGACGAAGGCTGGTCCGGTTATGCGAACGGCCTTCTCTGGTTCGTGAACCCTGACGACTACGAGGATCTGGTCGACGAATGGCTGGACGGTACAAGGCTTGACGAAGTCGATGCGTTCCACGCAATAGCTCGGACAGCGTTCGGAGAGCTGTTCCTGTTCGGCGAGAGCACGGGGCGAAGCGTGAAGATTAGCTGTACCACCCACGCTGTCTTCGTGCGAGATCTAAGTAGGAAGGTACCGCAGAAGCTAGACTTGTCGCTGCGCGCGTTCATTGGCATGGGAAAGGACGCCTGCGACTTGAAGGACGAATCGGGAGTGCCGTTGTTTGATCGCGCGCTAGATTCGCTCGGTGCTCTCGGCCCGGACGAGATATATGGTTTCGAGCCAGCCATCGTCCTCGGTGGAAAAATGCAGTTGGAGGCACTGCGCAAGGTGAAGTTGGATCAGCATCTGACGATCCTTCGCCAACTGGCGCCGCCTGCGATGCCGTTTGCCAATATCGATATAGAAAAGCTGATCGAAAAAAAGTAGTGCTATCCACGTGCGCGCTAAGGCCAAGCAGCCGGGCAAACCTTTGTCGTTTCGATATCGGTGGCGTCGGAACCCACGAACAATCGACGGGCAGACGGATCGCCGCCGTGCCGAGGGGAATGGCTAGCAGCGGTCTTGGCGTTGAGTGATTTCAGAGGTAACCGCACGGATCGGATCCGTCGTTACGCAAGAATAATCCACGCCGAGGCAGATCGCTTTCAATTCCGTAAGCAAGCCGGCTTAAAGCTCGAGTATAAAAAATGTCTAAAGTTTCCGGATCCGGTGCCGATAGACGACAGGTGTACTGCAGCGATGCATAGGGTTGCCTGGAGCGATTCGTTCGCGACTGGGCAGTTGTGCGCTCGCGGCAAAGTTAATCAATAAAAATTCTAGTTTCCGGGGTTGACCGTGCAATACGCCATACTGTTCTTCGATCTTCCGCGCCTGTCTATGCGGAGGATGCCAGATCCGCTTTCCGCCATGGAAGGCGGACCGCCTTCGTTCTGCGCCGACGCATTGCGTTAACTCCGTTTTAGCATCGTGGCCGTCCTCTCTATGGAACGGCGGATGTCTACGGAGATTCGATGACTTGACACGCCTCGCGATGGATTTCGCCGCGGCGGTCTGAGTATGCGTGGCTACTGGCCTTTGCAGTTCGATGCACGCGTCTCGCGGTGATCTCACTGAGATGGGCGTGCCCGGCTTGGGCCGGCCGTTTAGAACAAGTGCAACGAATAATGAAAAGAAATACCCAACCACACGCAGCGGAGAGGTTGCGAGGCGGCAAGACCGGGGCGAATAAATTCGCGGCAATCCCATGGAAGTGGGTCGCGCTCGCTTGCAGTGCGGCGCCTTTACTTCTATCGCCACGGCTGTCTCACGCGCAAGCTGCGCCCGGGCAAACTGTGTCCCCGCTGGCCGCGAACCCGTTCGGCGAACAGGAGCAGCGCCGCCGCGCGGCGCAGCAAGCGATCGAGCGCCAACGGGCGTTGGACGCGCCGAACGTCCAGCTTCAATCGGTTGAGCGTCCAGACGTCGACAACGGCAAGGCGCCGGTGGAGGCTCCGTGCTTCCGGGTCGAGGCGATCTCGCTCGATGTTCCCCCGGGCCTGAGCCCGATGGTCGAGGCGGCCGGCGTACGCGCACTGTCACCCGATCCGCTGTTTCCGGGCGAGCTCTCCTTCGCTAACGATTACCTGCAACGTTACAGCGGTCAATGCATCGGGCGCGAGGGCCTCAATCTGATCGTGCATCGAGTCATGGCACGCATCATCGAGAAGGGCTACTCGACGACCCGAGTCATGATCGGTCCGCAGGATCTTTCCGCCGGCAATCTGAAGCTGCAGCTGATTCCAGGCGTGATCGAGGCGATTCGCTTTGCTGCCCCCGCAACCTATGGCACCTGGCGCAACGCCTTTCCGACGAAGGCAGGCGACCTGCTGAATCTGCGCAATCTCGAGCAAGGTCTGGAGCAGATGAAGCGCGTGCCGAATCAGGATGTCGACATGCAAATCGCGCCTGGGCCGTTGGCGGGCGAGAGCGACATCGTGATCACGGTGAAGCGCGAGAAACCGTGGTCGCTGGCGCTCGGTGCCGACGATAGCGGCCTGAAATCGACCGGCCGCTACCAGGGCACGGCGACGCTTACGCTCGACAATCCGCTGGGCCTCTCGGACATCCTCAATCTCAGCTACAACCACAACCTGGACGGCCATGCCAGCAAGTACGGGACGCACGGCAGCAGCGCCTATTACTCAATCCCATGGGACAACTGGACGTTCACCGCGACCGCGAGCCAGTACGACTACTACCAACAGATTGCAGGGGCGTTCGCGACGCTCGTGTCGAGCGGGAAATCTAAAACGTTCGACGTGAAGGCCCAATACCAGTTCTATCGCAATCAGGTGCAGAAAAACTCTCTTGAATTGCGCGTAGGCAAATACTTCAGCGAGGCATACATCGACGGGTCCGAGCTAGACGTTCAGCATCGCGACAACAGCTTTGCCGAGATCGGTTGGGAGCATAAGCACTACTTCGGTCCGGCGCTATTCGATAGCACGATCGCCTATCGCTGGGGCGTGCCGTGGTTTGGCGCACAGTCTGATTTGCCGGGTGTCGGCACTGGCACGCCGACCTACTACTACCATATCGCGACGCTGAACGCGACGCTCTCGCTGCCGTTCACCGTTGCCGGCATTGCGCTGCGCTATGAAGGAACGGTCAGCGCACAGAACTCGCCGGACGTCCTCTTTCCGACCGAGTATTTCTCGATCGGCAGCCGCTATACGGTGCGAGGCTTCGACGGGAATACGATGCTCGCCGCGGAGAAGGGCGTGTTCATGCGCAATGACATCGAAATGCCGATCCCGCAGACCAGCCAGACGCTGTACCTCGGCTTGGACGGTGGCGAAGTGTTTGGCCCCGAAGCGAACAATTTGCTCGGCCGGCGTCTAGCCGGCGCCGTAATCGGTTTGCGCGGCAGCCTATATCGACACGTCAGCTATGACGCTTTCATTGGCGGCCCGTTGTACCAGCCCGCCCGTTTCCCGAACCACTGGCCGGTGGCGGGTTTCAGCGTGAGTTTCCTACTATGAACAAAAATATCTATCGCATCATCTTCAATGCGGCGCGCGGCATTTGGGCCGTCGTGCAGGAAACGGCAACGGGCCTGGGGAAGGGTAAATCGGTTGGCATGCCCCGACGCGCGGCGCTTTCAGTCGCTCGCTCGTGCTTTATCGATCTGCTGCCAATGCGTCACGTCGCATTTGCAGCGCTGTGCGTGCTGGGCCTGCAACCGGCCTTGGTCGACGCGCAGGTTGTCGCCGCCCCTTCGTCCGGTGCCAAGCCGCTCGTCGGTGTGACCGCGAACGGCTTGCCGATGGTGGACATTACCGCCCCCAATGCGGCGGGCGTGTCCAACAATAACTTCACACAGTACAACGTCGGCCCGTCAGGCTTGATCCTGAACAATTCGCCTGGAAACGTGCAGACCCAGCTCGCGGGCTACGTCACAGGCAATCCAAATCTTGCTGCCGGCAGCGCGAGGGTAATCGTGAACCAGGTGGTCGGCGGCAGCCCGAGCCAACTCCTGGGCTACACCGAGGTAGCAGGCCAAAAAGCCGAAGTCGTCATAGCGAATCCAGCGGGAATCTATTGCTCGGGCTGTGGCTTCATCAATACCTCGCGTGGCGTTTTAACGACCGGCACGCCGGTCTTCGGCGGCACCGGCAGCCTTGACGCGTTTCACGTAACGGGCGGCCAGATCCAGATCGGCTCGGGCGGTCTGAACGGCAGCAATGTCGACGAGGTGGATCTGATTGCTCGCAGTGTTGCCTTGAACGGCAAGGTATGGGCGGGGCAGTCGCTCAACGTGATTGCGGGCAACAACGACGTTCGCCATAGCGATCTCTCCACCCAATGGCTGGGCGCGGACGGCAACAGCCCCGGCGTCGCGATCGACGTCGCGCAACTCGGCGGCATGTACGCGGGGAAAATCCGCCTCGTGGGCACGGAAACCGGGGTAGGGGTCAACTCTGCCGGTACGATCGCGTCGCAGTCCGGTGACATCGAGCTCAGCAGCCAAGGCAAGGTCACGCTGTCGGGTACCACGAGCGCGAACGGGAACATTGCAATCTCAGCCGCGGGCGACGTCACGAATAGCGGCTCCGTCTACGCAACGCAGAATACGGCCCTCGGGAGTCAGGGCATGGCCGCGAACAGCGGCACGATTGCCGCGCTCGGCAACGTGAGTGTGACGGGCGCCAGCGTGAACTCGATAGGAGGGCTGGGCGCAGGCGTCGACTCGAGCGGTAACGTCACAGGAACCGGCAGTCTGTCGGTGACGGGCAGCGGAGCGATCACCGCCATCGGCCAGCAGCTGGCAGGCGGCAACCTCACGCTGTCGGGCAGCAGCATCGACATGGCAGCTGCGCACACGTTGGCCAATGGCAATGCCTCGTTGACCGCGACTGGCGCAGGCGGCGACACCGGCAACATCGTCCACACGGGCAGCGCACTGCAAGCAGGCGGCAGCCTGAACATCAGTGCGGCAGGCGCGGTCACGAACGATAAGGGGCAGGTCAGCGCCGGCCAACTGAGCGTATCTGCAAGCGGCATTTCGAATCGAGGCGGTATGTTGTCGCAAACCGGCGCAGGTGCGACGACCCTCTCTGCGTCGGGCGCGCTCGACAATACCGGCGGCACAGTCACGACGAACGGGCAAACGGCAGCCCTCCAATTCGCGAGCCTCACCAACGCGAATGGAACGATCAGCCAAGCGGGCACGGGCACGCTGAATGTCAAAACCGGGTTATTGGACAACAGTCACGGAAGCTTCGCCACGAACGGTGCCGCGACGATCACGAGCACGGGCCTAAAGAACGGCTCTGGCTCGATTACGGCGGCGCAGGCGCTGAATGTGGCGGCGGGTGGCGATATCGACAATACGGTAGGTCGGATCGAAGCGGCTGGCACCGTGACGGTATCAGGCGCCAATGTTCAGAACACGGCCGGGCGTATCGTGTCGGACAACGCCAACGCACTCACGCTCACGGCGAGCGGCCAGATCACCAATGCCGGAGGTACCACGGCGCAGGGCATGACGGGCGGCATCATCGGCGGCAATGGCGATGCGACGATCGAAGCAGCGTCGCTGGCCAACAGTGCAACCGTTACGGCCGCGCAGGACCTGAAGGTCACGACATCGGGTGCAATCGCAAACGACGGCGGCTCGATGACCGGCGCGACCTTCGAGGCGAACGCCGCATCGCTCACGAACGGGAATGGGGCGATCAGCGCCAACACCGTGTCATTGGTGGTTCCGCACCTAGACAACAGCGGCGGGTCGATTACGGCGCGCCAGATCGGCATCGCATCCACGAGTCTGACGAACGAACACGGCACCGTGACCCAGCTCGGTTCGGGCGCGATGGGCATCAACGTTAGCGGCACAATCGACAATTCGAGCGGCGGGGTCATCCAGACGAACAGCACCGACCTGACGCTCGGCCCGTCCTCGTTGAATAACAACGGCGGCACGATCAGTCACGCAGGCGCGGGCACGCTATCTATCGATGTCGGCAACGGGGCGGGGTCGCTGACGAACGTGGGTGGCCAGATCGTCACGAATGGGCGGGCGAACCTGACGGCAGGCAGCGTCGACGACACCCATGGCGTGATCGCCGGGCAGAGCGGACTGAATGCGACGGTCGCTGGCGGTTTGAACAACATGAACGGCCAGATCGAATCGAATGCGAACCTCAGCGTATCGAGCGGCGCGGCGATCTCGAACGTGAACGGCACGATTGCAGCAGCGGGCAATGGCAGCGTGCGGGCCGCCTCCCTGACGAACGGCGGCAACATCACGGCCGGCCAGGCGCTCGACGCGACCGTCACCGGCGCATTGAACAACGACGGCGGGACGCTGAGCGCGCAGACGCTCACCACCAACGCCGCGTCGCTTTCGAATGCGAACGGCACGATCAGCGCTAATACCGTGTCGGCCACCGTGCCGCAGTTCGACGACAGCAATGGGCGAATCGTCGCAAACCAGCTCGATCTCGTCACCGCTAACCTGACGAACGAGCACGGCTCGATTACGCAGCTTGGCTCCGGCGCGATGGGGCTAGGTGTCACCGGGACGCTCGACAACGCCAACGGCGGCGCGATCCAGACCAACAGCGCCGACCTCACGCTGGCCGCGGCCACGCTCAACAACGATGGCGGGACCATCAAGCATGCCGGTACCGGCACGCTGACGATCGATTCCGGCAATGGTGCGGGCGTCATCACCAATGTCAACGGATCGATCGTCAGCAACGGCACGCTCGTGTTGAATGCTGGTAGCGGGGACGATACCGGGGGCACGCTGGGCGGCCAGGCCGGCCTCACAGCGACGGTTGCCGGCGCGTTGACCAACACGAACGGGAAACTGCAATCGAACGGGGACTTGACCGTCGTCAGTGGCTCGATCACGAATGCCAACGGCTCGATTGCCGCGACCGGGAATAACACTGTGCAGGCGGCGTCGCTGACCAACGGCGGCAGCATCACGGCGGGACAGGCGCTCAATACGACCGTGAACGGCACGCTCGACAACGCCAACGGAACATTGAGCGGACAGTCGGTCACGGCTAGTGCCGCGTCGTTCAAGAACGTCAATGGCCTCGTCAGCGGCGATACGGTTTCGATGTCCATGCCGCAATTCGACAACAGTCACGGCCGGATCATCGCTAACCAGTTTGGCGTAACTGCGACGAACCTGACGAACGAAGGCGGAACGATCACGCAGCTTGGCACCGGTGCAATGGCCCTGGGTGTGTCCAGCGCGCTCGACAACTCGAACGGCGGCGTCATCCAGACCAACAGCACGAATTTGACGCTCGCGTCCGCCTCGGTGAACAACGACGGCGGCACGATCACGCATGCGGGCGCTGGCATATTGACGATCGAATCAGGCAACGGCTCAGGGGCCTTCACGAACGTCGGTGGCAAGATCGTAAGCAGCGGCCAGGCAGATGTCTATGTCGGTAGCCTCGACAATACCGGCGGGACGCTGGCGTCGCAGGGCGTAATGTCCGTGTCCGACCAGGGCATGCTGAACAACACGGGTGGTCACTTGTCGTCGGGCACGGGCCTGACGGCCACCAGCGGGCCGTTAATCAATGCCGGGGGCGTGATTGGCGCGGGTGGGGCCGCGGCCGGCAGCACCCTGAGCTTGAACGCATCGTCGATCGACAACACCGCAGGCGCGATTACCAACCTCGGGACGGGCGCGACGACGATCAGCGGCGGTAGCCAGATCACGAACAGCAATGCGGGCGGCGCAAGCGGCATGGGCTCGATCAGCGGCAACGGAAGCGTTACCCTGACCGCGACGACGATTTCCAACACGCAGGGCGGCCAAGTGAGCGGCGCGGACCTGCAGGTAAACGCGACGAATCTCCTCGACAACACCGGCGGTGAAATCGCCAACGTCGCGAACGCAACCGGTGATGTCGGGATTGCAACGAGTAGCTTGACTAGCGCCAATGGTCAAATCAACGCCTCGCGCAATCTGACCGTCACAGCGAACACCCTATCTGGAGGCGGTACCTATAGCGCGCTAAACAACGTGTCGCTGCATTTGCAAGGGGACTTCACCACCGCATCGAACTACAGCTTCAAGGCGGGCAACAACCTGGTGTTCACCTTGCCCGGCACGTTCACGAACGCCGGGTCGCTCACGGCGGTCAACGGACTGACCGTCAATGCCGGCAATATCGCGAACTCCGGCACACTGGCGGCGGGTGGTCTCTTGATCACGCAGTCGAATACGCTGACAAATACCGGCACGATCGTAGGCGGTAGCGTGTCGCTCAGTGCTGCGCAGACGCTGTCGAATCTCGGCACGAGCGCGCTGATCGGTGCAACGGACAGCGCGGGCACGCTCGAATTGCTCGCGCCAGACATCGAGAACCGAGACGACACGACCGCCACCGACGGGCAGGCGATGACCGCGATCTACGGGCTTGGCAAGGTCGTCCTGGCGGGCGGCAAGGACGCAAGCGGCAACTACGTCAACGCCGCTCTGATCGACAACCAGTCCGCGCTGATCCAGTCGAGCGGAGACATGACGCTCTCCGCGAACCAGGTGAAGAACAGCCGGCGCGTGCTGACCACAAGTGGGTTTTCGTCGTCGGTCGATCCGAACTTGCTTGCGAGCCTCGGCATTAGCCTGTCCGGTCGTACCGGGCAGGTGGGCGTGAAAGACCCCAACAGCATCGGCGGGGTCTATACCGATCCACCGCACGGTGGCCAGTGGAACAGCACCTACGAGTACACGACCTATACGGGGGTGGCCTCGGCTAATACAGTCACATCGACTAGCCCGCAAGCGCAGATTCTCGCCGGCGGCAATCTGAACGCGTCGTCGGTCGGTACGTTTCAGAACTACTGGAGCCAAGTTGCCGCCGCAGGTAACATCGCCTCCCCCGCCACGCTCGACCAGAACAGCTGGTCAGGGCAGACGGCGCCCCAAGTGCAGGTCACGTACTCGGGGGAATATCACTACAACAACTACGACAACAGCGAGTACAACTGGCAACTGCCGTTCGGCAATGCCGGATTCGTGACGGGCCGTCCGGGCGGCTATACGCAGCCCGCGCCGGCTGACGTTCGAACCTACGCGATGCCTGGCTACGAGTCTAGCTTCACGGCGGGCGGGACCATTAGCGGCACCGGCGTGACAATCATCAACACGGCCGGCAACGCGGGGGTGACGCCGCTTGGGCTCCTGCCAGGACAGTCGATCACGGGTACAGGTCCACGCACCGTCAGCGGCACGATCGGCTCCCACTTCGTCGGGGCCATCGGCGCCGGCACGGTCAGTGGAGCGGTGGGTAGCGGCGGCCGCGTGCAGCCGGTTGCGGTGGCGATCCACGGCGGCGGCCTGATCCCCAACAGCGGCCTTGCCAATGCCAACAACCCGATCGTCGCGAGTGCGACGGCGGTCACAGTACTGAACAATCTGACGCTGCCGACCGGCGGCCTGTTCCACATGGATACGGCGCCGAATGCACCCTACGCGATCGAGACGAATCCGGCCTTCACGAACAGCCGTCAGTGGCTTTCGAGCGACTACTACTTCCAGCAGATGGGCATGAATCCGCAGCAAACCCAGATGCGGCTGGGTGACGGGTTCTACGAGCAGAAACTCGTGCAGGACCAGGTATTGTCGATGACCGGGAAGTCGGTGCTGACGAACTACGCGGATACGCAGGACGAGTTCAAAGCATTGATGACATCCGGGGCTGAACTGGCGAAGTCGCTCGATCTGGCGCCGGGCACCGGCTTGTCGCCGGATCAGGTTGCGCAGTTGACGAGCAATGTCGTCATCATGCAAAGCCAGATCGTCGATGGGCAATCGGTGCTCGTGCCGGTGGTCTATCTGGCGAAGGCGAGCCGGGAGAACATGGGCAACGGCCCCGTGATCGCGGCGACGAACATCGATTTGCAGAACGCGCGGTCGGTCACCAACAGCGGCACGATCAAGGCGACCAATAGCTTCGCGATCAGCGCACAGAGCATCGACAGCTCTTTCGGCACGCTGCAAAGCGGCGGGCAAATGTCGCTGGTATCGGCCGGCAATGTGAACCTGACGTCTGCGACCGTGAACGCGGATAGCCTTGCGCTGCAGGCGGGCCAGGATTTGATCCTGAACTCGGCGGTGAACACGGTTCACCAGGTCAACGCTGCCGGGGCGACGCGAGACACGGCGACGCTGGGGCCGCTCGCGAGCATCAACGTAACGGGCAACGCGGCGATCGTGACCGGTGGGAACTTCGAGCAGGACGCCGCGGCGCTGAATGTCGGCGGGGTGCTCGGCATGAACATCGGCGGAAACTGGAATCTCGGGGTGGCGCAGACCGGCGAGACGAAGGTAGTGGCGCGCGCGAACGGCATTTCCGATACGCACGTGGTGAGCGATACGGGCAGCAGCGTCCATGTCGGCGGTACGTCTGTCATTGCGGTGGGCGGTAATCTGACGGCGACCGGCGCGAAGCTCGACATGGGCGGTGGCGGCACGATCGTCGCGGGTGGCAACGTGACGTTGCAGGCGGCCACGGCGACTTCGACCGTCGACAGCAACAGTTCCGGCAGCGATCATCACGGCAGTTACGCCGAGTCGCTGCATACGTCCGACGACACAGTGACGGGTACGACGCTGCACAGTGGCGACAGCCTGAATATCGTATCGGGCAAGGATCTCAACATCACGGGCAGCACGGTTGCGTTGGACAAGGGCAATGCCGTGCTGATGGCGGCCGGCGATGTCAATGTCGGTGCGACGACAGAAACCCACGTTTCGAACACCGACGAGACCCACAGCCACAGCGGCGTTGCGAGCCACGCGAGCGCGGTCAATCAGGTCGACCAGAGCGCCACGTATGCGGACGGCAGCACGATCTCTGCGGACAGCGTCTCGGTGGTGAGCGGCAAGGACATCAACGTGACCGGCAGCAATATCGTCGGCACCCACGACGTGGGAATCGCGGCACAAGGCAGCGTGAACATCGCTGCGGCGTCGGATACATGGCAGGACACCGAGTATCACCAGGAGAAGCACTCCGGGCTGTCGGGATCGGGAGGGCTCGGTGTCACGATCGGCTCGAGCGAACAGAGCGACCGCTACAACGGCAGTTCGGTGACGCAGAGCCAGTCGCGCAGCACAGTGGGTAGCGTCGAAGGCAACGTCTCCCTATCGGCCGGCAAGGATGTTCATATCGGTGGCAGCGACATCATCGCCGGGAAGGCGACGGGCGACCTTACGGGGGCGACGGGCAACATCGCTATCGCGGGCCAGAATGTCACGATCGATCCGGGGCTCGACAGCGCGCAGTCGCATGATCGGCAGGAGGCCCATTCGAGCGGCCTGACCGTTGCGGTGACAGGGACGCCGTTCGACACAGCCAGGAACCTGAAGGCGGATGCGTCCTCGGGAAGCGGCTTCCAGCGCACGCAAAGCGTGTTGAACGAAGTCGGCGCAAGCGCGCAAGACACGCCGTCGATATCCGTTTCGTACGGCAGCAGCCGCAGTTCGAGCACAACCGACATATCGAGCCTGACGAACGCGGGCAGTACGCTCCGCGGCGGCGGCAACGTGACGGTGACCGCCACGGGCGGTGCCGTCAAGGACGCGAACGGCCAGTCGATCGACGGCGATCTGTCGGTCATCGGCTCGACGATCAGCGCGGGCGGCACGACCACGCTGGCGGCGAATCGCAACGTCACCCTGCAAGCGTCCACCGGTCAGCTACAGCAGAGCACACAGTCGAGCAGTTCCAGCATGGGCATTTCGCTTGCGGCGCCGAGCCCGGGCGATGCCATGCGCTGGATCGGTGGCACGGCGAATAGCGGCGGTGCGAGCCCATCGCCGTACAACGCCAGCCGCAGCAATTCGAACGGGATGCAGACTGAAAGCACGCAAACCGCGACGGTGGTCTCCGGCAACAGCGTGGTGGTGAAAAGCAGGACCGGCGACATCAACGTCATCGGCTCGGGCATCAGTGGTACGCAAGACGTCGATCTGGTGGCGAGCCAGGGCGCGATCAACGTGCTGGCCGGACTCGATACGAGTACGGGCCACCAAGAATCGAGCAGCCACCAGATCGGCAGCCTGGGCAGCAACGGCACCGCCACGGGTTTCAGCGTCGGCGTGGCGAACAGCCACAGCGTGCAGGACACGGCTGCGCAGACGCAAAGCACGATGCGCAGCCAGATCGTGAGCGGCAGCGGCAATGTCACTCTGGACGCGAAGCAGGACCTGACGGTGGCCGGCTCCGATCTGGGCGCGGGCAAGGACCTGACGCTGATCGGCCAGAACGTTAACCTGGACCCGGGGACGGACGCGACGCAAAGCAGTGCGAGCCAAAGCTCGAGCCAGTTCGGGGTGAGCGTGGCGCTGGGCGGAGCGGTAGGTAATGCGATCGCGACGGTCAATCAGAGCATGGCAAACGCAAGTCATACGGGAGATTCGCGACTGGCGGCGCTCAACGTAGCCCAGGCCGGACTGGCGGTGTACAACGCGTATCAGGTCGCGAGCGCAACGGAACCGACGGCGCAACCGCTGATCAAGGCGACGGTGAGCATCGGCGGCGGCTCGAGCCATAGCGAATCGCAAAGCAGCGCAGTGTTGAACGATGGCAGCACGCTGAAGGCGGGCGGCACAGTCAACGTGATCGCGACGGGCAGTGGCGCGAAAGATGCGAACGGTTTCGCGACGGATGGCGACATCAATGCGCGCGGGACGCAGATCTCAGGGCAGGACGTCGTACTGAGTGCGGCGCGCGACATCGATCTGCAAAGCGCGAAGGATACGAGCCGGCAATCGAGCAGCAACAGTAGCAGCGGCGGTAGCATCGGGATCGGCTTTGGTGTTGGGGGCCAGCAGAACGGCTTCACGCTGGAGCTGGCTGCCAACTCGGCGCACGGCAACGCAAACGGACAGAGCCAGACCAACCGCGACACGCAGGTTACTGCGAGCAACACGCTGTCGATGACAAGCGGGCGGGATACCAACCTGCGCGGCGCGGAGGTATCGGGAAACGCGATCGATGCGAGCGTGGGGCGTGACCTGAACATACAAAGCCCGCAGGATACGAGCACGTACAACAGCAAACAGTCGAGTGCGGGGTTCCAGGCGAGTATCTGCGTGCCGCCGTTCTGCTACGGTCAAACGGTGAGTGGCAGCGCGAGCGCTACTCAGCAGAACATCAATTCGAACTACCAGTCGGTGAACCAGCAAAGCGGCCTCTATGCGGGGAGCGGCGGGTTCGACGTCAACGTTGGCAACCATACGCAGTTGGATGGCGGGGTGATCGCCAGTACGGCGGACGCGGACAAGAACTCGCTTTCGACGCAGACGCTGAGCTATACGAATCTGCAGAACACGGCGAGCTATTCGGGATCGACAATGGGCCTGAGCATGAGCGGGAGCTTCGGGCAGAGCACGCCGGGTGGGGTGAATTGGAATACGCCGCTGAAGCAAGCGGGCAGCGGCCTACGCGGGTCGCAGAATTCGCAGGGGCTGGGGCCGAGCGGGGTATCGACGGCAGGGACGAGCAATAGCGCATCGGGCACGACGTACGCGGCGGTGAGCCCGGGGACGATTACGGTGAGAGGCGACGCGGGTACCGGCCGCGATAGCACGGCGGGCTTGAGCCGCGACACGGCGAATGCGAACGGCTCGGTGCAGAACACGTTCGATACGCAGAAAGTACAGAACGACCTCGCAATCCAGCA
>CAWIRZ010000011.1:0-95978 GCA_963838695.1 uncultured beta proteobacterium
GTCGAGTTGCTGCCCCTGCGCTTTCGGCTGGTCGTCGGCAGTTAAAAAGAGCCCCTTGCCACCCCAGATCGCCCCATACCCCGACGTGCGAAGCTCAAAGCCTTCCCCACGCGGTTTTCTCTTCCGGTCCACCAAGTAACCCAGGTTCAACTGGCTCTTGCCCGAATGCTCGGTGGAAAGCTTGATGCTTTCCTGCCCGTGCCAGTCCTCGAAGCGCAGTTTGTTATTGCTCTGCGTTCGCATCACGTTACGCGAGAGCCATCGCTCCTGATTGGTGATCAGGTCGCTCTGCTGGCTGTTGTGATGAAATTGCGAGATATAAGGCTTGTTCGGATCGCCGTCCCGGAATTCCAGCACCGCTTCCGTTCCCTCGAGCGCCGGAAAGTGAAACCCCGTCTGCAACCCACCCGCAAAGGGCTTCGCAAGCCGCAGCGGCACACTTTCGCCGCCCGGATTCCATTCGTCAAAATCGCAATCGAAGCGGACCGTGTAGTGGCCGTCCTGCGTCAGGTACGCGTATTTGTACTGGCCCGGGGAGGTGACCCGCGCACTTAGCGTGCCGTTGATCTTCGGCCACGTTTCATCCTCGACCTTTAAGCGGAAACGCCGGTCGGACGGGATCGCCTTGTAAGTATTCCGATACGCCTCGTTGCGCGCTCCGGTATGCGTAACCTCGATCATGACCTGCCCATTCGGCGCGTCGGGCAGTTCCTCGTCCATCTGCAGAATTCGACCGGGTCGCAGCTCGAGCGCGTTGCTCTCGCCTTCGTACACGACCTGCCAGGCAATCGCCGCCTCATGGCGTAGCTGCGCCTCCCACTTCGCGCCGTCCTGATCGAGATGGTGGGTGCCGTAGATGTACGGCTGGCCGTAAGTCGTCTTATCCTTGCGCGCGACGTTGGCCTCAGCCCTGAAGCGCTCCCAAGCCTGGCCGGGGTTGTAGTCGGCTACCACGAACGATTCCGGTACGGTGTGCACATGCGTCTGCAACGCCGATACCGCCTCCACGCCCGACTCCATCCCCGCCATCTCGCGGTACAGCACCTTCAGTTCGGGCTGGTAAATGTAGTGATCGATATCGTCGGCAAACACCACGACGTCACCATGCTTGCCGGGGACGATATAGCTGTAGATCCCTTCCTGTTCCATCAGAACACGGATGTACGGCCAGTCAGCAATCTGGTACTGGAAACGGAACTTGTGCTGAGGATACTGACGGCGCAACTTAAAGAGGAATTGATGACCCTTGAAGCCGTGACGGCGCAGGATCGCCTCGATGATCTCCGGCCCGGTTTGATGCTGGTAGATGCGGCTCGTGCGCGTGATGTTCAGGCGCGCGATATGCGCTTCGACGACAAACCGGTAGTTGCTGAAGTCCTTCGTCGTCTTCGTTTTCGAGAAGCGGGTAATGCATCCCGAGAACACCCGAGGTTCGCTGCCATCGGCAGGCGCGATCGTGAAGCTGGCGTCGCGCCCGAGGTAGTCCGAACGTGAAAGCTTGTCCGGATGGGTGAGTTCAATCGTAATCCGGTATGGCTCGCCCATGCGCTCAACCGCCTTGAACGAGACGACCGACAAATCCTTCGCATTCGCGGTGCCAAGTACATCGAGAAAATACGCCTGCCGTCCAGTCAGCGCCTTTAGATCATTCGCGTACGTTGTGACTTTATTAAGCAGATCAGCCATTGTCTTTTCCCATTGGTTGCGCGGCTACTACTCATTTAATCAACCACTCAGTCGCCCAGAGCGAGCGTTTGGGCTGCGAATGTAAACGCTTTTCCAGCGGCTGTGAATCCACGATGCATAAATTCAGACCGAATTACATGCGTTGACAATCTTTGACAAAAAATCAGACGCTTTCCTATTTCCGGATCCCATCGACACATGCTATTTCTCTCGCTCTGAACCTGAGCACCGGTCGTTACAACGGAATTCAAAGCGTTGATCCTGAATTCCAAGCAATTGCCAAGCACACCCAATAGAGAAAGAGGATCTGAAAATGAGTGAAAGCTTCCAGAACGAGGTGCCGAAGGCGCGCATCAACTTGAAACTGGACCTGCATACGGGCGGTGCCCAGAAGAAGGTCGAGCTGCCGCTCAAGCTGCTGGTGATGGGCGACTACAGCAACGGGCAGGACACGCGCGCGCTGGCAGAGCGCACGAAGGTCGACATCAACAAAAACAACTTCAACGCCGTGCTCGCGGAATACCGGCCGAAGGCAAAAATCGCGGTCGAGAACACGATGGCCGGTGACGGTTCCGAGCTGCCGGTCGATCTGGAGTTCCGGTCGATGGACGATTTCAAGCCGGACGTCGTGGCCAGCAAGGTGCCGGAACTGCGCGCGCTGATGGCCGCCCGCAATCTGCTGCGCGACTTGAAAAGCAACCTGCTCGATAACGCGACGTTTCGCCGCGAACTCGAAAAAATCCTCAAGGACCCGGCGCTGTCCGAGCGTCTGCGCACCGATCTGCAGAAGATCGGCGAATCCGCACCGCAGCCCGCCCCGCAATCCAACCAATAACCGCCGATCTCCGAGGAGTTGTGCATCATGGCTAACAACAAAACGCGCCTTCACGAATCGGCGGCAGCAGATACGGTTGTACTCGACGCTCCGGGCAAAAGCGTTTATGAATCCCTCTGCGAAAAAATCGACCTGACACCGGTCACGTCAATCCGTCCGTTCGACTCGTTCCAAAACGCAGACGCACTGTCCGAGTCCTCGCTCGACGAGCGCGTCGCGCAGGGCATGAGCGTCTTCCTCAAGATGATCCAGAACGCATCGCAGCAAGTCGATCGTCTGGACAAAAGCCTGCTTGACTTTCATATCGAAGAGCTTGATCAGCAGATCAGCCAGCAGCTCGACGCAATCATGCACGACGCAACGTTCCAGCAAATCGAGTCGGCATGGCGCGGGCTGAAGTTCCTCGTCGATCGCACCGACTTCCGCAAAAACGTCAGGATCGAAGTACTCGACGTATCGAAGGACGCGCTGCGACAGGACTTCGAGGACACGCCAGAGGTGATCCAGAGCGGCCTGTACCTGCACACGTACATCCAAGAATACGATACGCCGGGCGGTCAGCCGATCGGCTCGATCATCTCGAACTACGAGTTCGATCGCAGCCCGCAGGACATCGCCCTGCTGCGCAATATCTCGAAGGTGTCAGCCGCTGCGCATATGCCGTTCATCGGTTCGGTGTCGCCGAAATTCTTCGGCAAGGAATCGATGGAGGAAGTCGCCAGCATCCGCGACATCGGCAATTACTTCGACCGCGCGGAATACCTGAAGTGGAAGAGTTTCCGCGAGTCGGACGATGCCCGGTATATCGGTCTCACGCTGCCGCGCTTCCTCGCACGCCTGCCGTATGGTCCGGACACGACCCCGGTGCGCGCGTTCAATTACAAGGAAGCCGTCAAGGGTCCCGACCACACGCGCTACCTGTGGGCCAATGCCTCGTTCGCGTTTGCGGCGAACATGGTCAAGAGCTTTATCAAGAACGGCTGGTGCGTGCAGATCCGCGGTCCGCAGGCGGGCGGCTTGGTGGAAGACCTGCCGATCCACCTGTACGACCTCGGCACCGGCAACCAGGCGAAGATTCCAAGCGAAGTGCTTATTCCCGAAACACGAGAGTTCGAATTCGCCAATCTCGGCTTCATCCCGCTGTCGTACTACAAGAACCACGACTTCGCCTGCTTCTTCTCCGCGCATTCGGCGCAAAAGCCCACGTTGTACGAGACGAAGGAAGCGACCGCGAACAGCCGGGTCAATGCGCGTCTGCCGTACATCTTCCTGCTTTCGCGCATCGCCCACTACCTGAAGTTGATTCAGCGCGAGAACATCGGTACGACCAAGGACCGGCGTCTGCTCGAGCTCGAATTGAACACGTGGGTCAAGTCGCTCGTCACCGAAATGACGGACCCGGGCGATGACCTGCAGGCATCGCACCCACTGCGTGAGGCGAAGGTGATCGTTGAGGATATCGAGGACAACCCCGGCTTCTTCCGCATCAAGCTGTTCATCGTGCCGCACTTCCAAGTCGAGGGGATGGACATCAATCTGTCGCTCGTCTCGCAAATGCCGAAGGCGAAGAGCTGAGCGCTCGCCGCCCTTATACGCAGGTAGTTCCGCCGCGCGCTGGCTTTCACGCCGTCGCGCGGTTCGCATGCCATGCGAAGCCGATGATGCCGTCGCATCGCTTCGCGCACAAACCGATCACCATGAAGATAACAAGACCGCTGTGGGCCAAAGGCGTTTTCATGACGCCCCAGCATTTTCAGCAGCAGGCCCTGTGGGGGCAGTTCGCCGATGAGCGCGTCGCGCGCATCGCAAGCCCCGATCCGTGGGGCGTGAGCCGGGTCGCGTTCGACACGCAGGCGCTGTCGATCAACCGGCTTCAGCTCGCGGCGCTCGATCTCCGTCTGCCGGATGGCACGTTCATCGACACAGAAACCGCAGACCGCTTGCCTGCCGCACGAGATCTGGGCGACGTGCCCACGCAGGTAGAAGCCGTTGTGGTCCTGGCCGGCCTGCCGCTCGTCGATGCACAGGGCGGGAACTGCATCGAAGAAGACCAGAAGCCGGCGCGGCCGCGCCGTTTCGTGCGCGAATACCTGCAGGTGGCCGATATTCACGGCGAAGGCAAGGAAGAACTCAGCGTCGAGCGGCACGCGCTGGCGCTGCTGTTCGACTTCGAGAAACACGGCGACTACGTGACGTGCCCGGTCGGCCGGCTGGTGAGGAACACGCAGGGACGTTTCGAGATCGATCCGGCATTCGTGCCGCCGTGCCTGTTGCTGTCGGCGAGCACCCGGCTGACTGAACGCATGAACCGCCTGTCCGAGATCCTGAGCGCGAAGAGTGCAAGCCTAGCGGTGCGCCGCCGCGAGCGCTCGGACCAAATCGCCGACTATGCCGTGGCCGACGTGTCCCTGTTCTGGCTGCTGCACAGTGTCAACAGCAACTGGCCGGATCTCGCGCGCTTGGCTCAGGCGCCGGACCAGCATCCGGAGCGGCTGTATGGCGTGCTCGCGCGCCTGGCCGGGGCGCTGCTCACGTTCTCGACAACGGAAACGCTGCAGGCCATCCCGGCCTACGACCATCGCGCGCCGGAGCCGGTATTCGCGGAGCTGGAGTCGTTGATTCGCACGCTGCTCGACACAGTGATCCCGTCGCGGGTGATTCCCGTCACGCTCGAACGTATTAGGCCGACCGCGTGGATGGGGCAAATCAAGGACGAACGGCTCGTCGACGGCGCTGACTACTACCTGTCGGTGCAGTCGGGCCTACCCGCTCACACATTGCTCGAGCAGTTACCTCGCTTGTGCAAGGCCGGCGCGCCGGATGAAGTGGAGCAGATCGTCAATTCAGCGCTGCTCGGCATTCCACTGCGTGCCATGTCGCGCCTGCCGGCTGCAATTCCGATCCGCATCGAGAACCAGTACTTCGCACTCGACAGCGCCCACCCGGCTTTCAAACGGATGGCGGCCGCCCGAGCATGCCAGTTCTATGTCCCCGCGTCGATCCCGGACGTGTCGCTTGAACTCTACGCCGTATTGCCCACATGAACTCGTACGCCCCTGCTGCCCCCACCGCCACTACGCCGTTTCTGCCAGTCGCTTTGCGCGATACGGCGTTGACCGTCACGGGCCTCGCCAGCGATGCGGCACCCGCCGCCTTCGATGTATTCCGTCGGAAATGTATGGAGCAGATCGAACGTCTGCGATCCGAACTCAGCACGTTGGGCCACCCGCGCGATGTCATCGAAGATGCCACTTACGCTCAGTGCGCACTGCTCGATGAAGCGGCACTCAGCAGCCTGAAAGGTAACGACCGCGATGCCTGGGAGCGCGAGCCGCTGCAGGTGAGCGAATTTCAGAGCCACGATGCAGGCGAGGAACTTATCGTGCGGATCGAGCGGCGTCTTGCGCAACCCCAGCCGATACTGCCGTTGCTCGCCATCTTCGCGGCGGTGCTCGACCTCGGGTTCAAGGGCAAGTTCGCCCTGGACGGTCGCGATGCACGCGTTGCGCTCATGCATGTGCTCGATGAGCGCGCGGGCCGCCATGGCGAGCGTAGCGATACGTCGGGCCCGGTTGTCGTCAGAACGGGACCGAGGCGTCGCTGGTTCGGCAACCTGTCATCGCTCGCCTGGGTCGTGATCGCTTTCGTCGGCGCGAGTGCCATCTACATCGCGCTTGATCAGTGGCTCGCCGCCTCGATCGCCCGGATTACACATTGACGGGGCGAAGCTTGACTGGCTATCCGTATCGAACGCTCACTGTCTGGGTCGCGATCCTCGCACTGACCTGGCTGGCGCTGTGCTCGCCGTGGTCGGCGGGGTGGAAGGTTTTCTTTGCCCTACTGGCGGTATTCGCCGCACTCGTCGCCATCGTGATCGCGACGCGGCGTATCCGCACGCGGCGCGACGCCGCGCGGCATGTTCTTTCCGCCATCGACGCAGCGCTAAGTTCACTCCCCGCCGACATCAAGCGCAATACACCGTTGGTGTTCGCTGTCAGTGACGAGAGTGAGCCGCTCGCCGATGCTTTCGGCACGGATCTCGTGCGCATCACGGACACGGCGATCTGGGTGCGCTGCGAGGATGCAACGCGGCTCGCGCACCTTGCCGACGCACTCAAACGCTGGCGCGACGGGCAGGGGCCCGATGCGATCGCCTGTCTGATCCCGGCCGACAGGATCGTCAGCCAGGCACGTCTGGCCGCGAGCCTGAAACGCTGGCGCTCCGCGATTGGAGAAGCGGGCCGTGCGGTCGGCTATCGCCTGCCGGTGTGCGTCGCAGTCTACGCGGAAGAAATCCGGCGCGCGCCCGACGAATGCCCGTGGTTCGGCATTTCCAGTAGCGAGCCGCTGCGGATCGATAGCCTCGTGACGCTGGTGGCGTCGCGCGTCGCAGCCTATACCCGCATGGCGACGCCGATGAGTCGGGAGCCTCGCGCACAACGTGCGGCACAGCTTGACGCCATCACGCGCTGGGCCTGCGATGTCGCCCTGCCCGAACTCGTCGATACGCAGCGCAACGGCCATGCGCTGCGCGTCAGTGCTTTCGGCGTGATTGTCGTCGAAGGCCAGCCCGCCCCGGATTCGCTGTTTGGCCAGTTCGTCGCCACTGCGACCGGCCTCACGCTGCCCGTCACCCATGGCACTCGGTTGCGCTATCCGTTGCCAGAGCCCTTGATCCGCGGCATTGCGCTTCAGCCTGCACGGCGTGCATCACCTCGTGCGTTGGCACATGCGTTCGTCTGTCTCGCAGCGTGCTTCTGCGCAGCCGCAGCCGCCTCGGCGTGGCAGAACCGCGCGCTGGTCGAACGTGTGACCGGTGACATGAACCGCTACAAAGCGATTGCGCCAACCCAAGATGCTGCGCGCACCGACGCGCTGAAGGCGGTCAAACGCGACCGCGATGAACTGGATCGCTATGCGCGTGACGGCGTGCCGCCGCGACTGGGGCTCGGTTTCTACCGGGGTGCGCCCCTCCTGCCGATTGCAAACGCTCTCATCGCCAGTTATCAGCCACCTGCCCCACCGCCTTCGACGATCGAGCTGGACAGCCTATCGCTGTTTCGCACCGGTAGTGCCGTGTTGAATCCGGGCTCGAACCGTGTGCTGGTGGGCGCGCTGGAGATGATCAGGGCCCATCCCGATAAGCGCGTGCTGGTTGCCGGCCACACCGATTCGATCGGCAACCCGGCCAGCAATCTCAGGCTTTCGGAAGCTCGCGCAGCGTCTGTACGCAATTGGCTCGCGGATGCGTCGGGCATTCCGGCATCACATTTTGCGATCCAAGGTTATGGCGACACCCGACCCAAGGCTTCCAACGACACCGAGGCAGGACGCGCGGCGAACCGCCGTGTGGAAATTACGCTCGTCCCCGACTGCCGCGACACGCGCGACAGTCGCAACGCTTTATCACCCCCAGGCCATCCGGCCTGTTCTTAGAAGGAGAATCGATCATGGCAATTCCTGCATACATGTGGATCAAGGACGATGGCGGCGCCGACGTCAAAGGCTCGGTGACCGTTGACGGCCGCGAGGGCAGCGTCGAGATCGTCGCACTCGATCACGGCGTGAATATCCCTACCGACGCCAACACCGGCAAGCTCACCGGCACCCGCGTTCACAAGCCGCTCAAGTTCACGAAGGAAACGGACGCGGCGACTCCGTATCTGTACAAGGCGGTCACGAGTGGCCAAACGCTCAAGTCGGTCGAGATCAAGTGGTACAAGATCGACGACGCGGGCAAGGAGAAGGAGTACTTCAATACGAAGCTCGACAACGTGAAGGTTGTCGCAGTCAATCCGAAGATGCTCGACATCAAGAACCCGGCCTACGAGAAGCACAACCACCTTGAAGAGGTCGAGCTGCGCTACGAGAAGATCACCTGGTCGTACAAGGACGGCAACATCATCCACGCCGACAGCTGGAACGAACGCTCGTAAAACGTGGGTTGCCGGCGCCGTAGCCACACTCCGCTATGACACCGGCAATTGCGATCGGGGTACGGCGATCCGGTCGGATCGCGGCAACGAACGCTCATAAGACAGTCTCTCAGAAGGCCGGCACCGGGCCTGCCGATTCCCCGGATCGGTGGGCGCCGGCTTTCTTTTCGTCAGTTCGCGGTGCGGACTGGTGCTTATTTATTCTCCTGCCATGACCAACCGTGACCTTTCCCCGTTCCTGCGCCGGCTCAACGATCACTGCGCGCAAGCCCTTGCCGACGCCGCAGGTCTTTGCGAAACGCGCGCCCATCGCGATATCGAAGTCGAGCACTGGCTAATCAAGCTTCTGGAACTCGGCGAAGGCGATCTAGTGGCCATCGTTCGCCGGTACGAACTTGACGTCGACGCCATCTGGAATGGCCTGCTCGGGGCGATCGATCGATTGCCGCATGAACTGCGGGGAAAACCGGGCCTGTCGCACCGGCTCGGACAATTGCTCGAAGCAGCCTGGATGCGCGCTTCGCTCGATGCGACGGGCGAAGCACCCCCGGCTATCCGCTCGGCTCATGTCCTTGCTGCGCTCGCCGATGCTCCGTACTTGTTGCGCGCGCCCGACGCATGGGCGCTACTCTCGGTGTCAGCCACGCAAATCGAGCGTCTGCGCCCGGAGCTTGACCGGGTCTCGGTTGAAGCGGCTCCCTCCACGCAGGACAATGCCGCGCCGGTCGAGGCAGCCGGTACGGCCGATGGGCAGCGACAACGCGAAACATCCGCACGCTCCACGCTACCGAACGCGTTGGGCCAGGCCAGTTCGGAGGCATTGCAGCGTTTCACGATCGACATCACGCAGAAAGCGCGTGACGGAAAGATCGATCCCGTGTTCGGACGCGATGTCGAGATCCGTCAGATGATCGACATCCTTGCGCGGCGTCGCAAGAACAATCCGATCCTGGTGGGCGATCCCGGCGTTGGCAAGACCGCGCTAGTTGAAGGGCTCGCGCTGAAAATCGCGGAAGGCGACGTGCCTGCGGTGATCCGCGACGTCAGCGTGCTGACGCTCGATCTTGGTCTTCTGCAGGCTGGCGCCGGCGTGAAAGGCGAATTCGAACAGCGCCTGAAAAATGTCATCGAAGCCGTGCAGCAGTCGCCAACGCCGGTCCTACTCTTCATCGACGAAGCGCATACGCTGATCGGCGCTGGCAACACCGCCGGCGGTGCCGATGCGGCGAACCTGCTGAAACCGGCACTCGCCCGCGGCGAGCTGCGCACGATCGCCGCCACCACGTGGTCCGAATACAAGCAGTATTTCGAGCGCGATGCCGCGCTCGAGCGCCGCTTCCAGATGGTCAAAGTCGATGAACCCGACGACGACAACGCGTGCCTGATGCTGCGCGGCCTGAAAGAGCGCTACGCAGAGCATCATGGCGTGCATATCACCGATGCGGCCGTTGGCGCTGCCGTGCGTCTGTCACGCCGCTATTTGACCGGCCGCCAGTTGCCGGACAAGGCGGTGGATCTGCTCGACACCGCCGCTGCGCGTGTGCGCATGAGCGCGGAGGCGACGCCGGTCGCGATTGCCACCTGTCACGCCGAACAGGCAGCGCTCGACGTCGAACGCAAGGCGTTGGTCGAGGATCAGGGCTTGACGTGCGCCGACGTCCGCGAGCGGCTGGCGACCATCGATGCACGGCTGGAAGCACTTGCCACCGAGTTCGAAGCGCTCGACCGTGCATTTGCCAGGCAGAAGGAAGCCGCCACCACGCTCGTCGCGTTGCGTGAGCAATGGCGTTCGGCAACGGACCCGACAATACGTGAAGACGTGCAGCGTACGATCCAGGCCGCGCACGATTTGATGGCACAGCATGCGCCCGATGCGCTGATTCATGCGGAAGTGGACGAGGCGGCGATCGCGCGTGTGATTGCCGATTGGACCGGTGTGCCTGTCGGCAGCCTGTTGGAGGACGAACTGGCCACGCTGCTCGAACTGGAAACGCGACTTGCGCGCGTCGTGGTTGGGCAGGACGATGCGCTCGCCGCACTCGGCAAGAGCCTACGGGCTGCCAAGAGCGGTCTCAAATCGGAAGAGGCGCCGCTTGGTGTGTTCCTCTTGGTCGGCCCTTCCGGCGTTGGCAAGACCGAAACCGCGCGTACGCTGGCAGACCTGATGTTCGGCGGCGAGCGGGCGCTGGTAACGATCAATCTATCCGAGTATCAGGAAGCGCATACCGTCTCGCAACTCAAGGGATCGCCGCCGGGCTACGTCGGCTATGGGCAGGGCGGCGTCCTAACGGAAGCGGTACGTCAGCGTCCGTACAGCGTGATCCTGCTCGACGAAGTGGAAAAGGCTCACCGCGACGTGTTGAATCTCTTCTACCAGGTTTTCGATCGCGGCTTCATGCGCGACGGTGAAGGTCGCGTGATCGATTTCCGCCATACCGTGATCCTGATGACGTCCAATCTAGGTAGCGACCAGATCATGGCCTCGACAGAAGCTGTAAAGGAAGCTGGCGGCGAAGTGACCACCGCCATGCTCATGGAAGCGGTCCGTCCTCTACTGGTGGAGCACTTCCAGCCGGCCCTGCTCGCGCGCTTTCAGACTGTCGTCTACCGGCCGCTCTCGGCCGAGGCCCTCGCGTCGATCGTGCGAATGAAGCTCGACAAGGTCGCGCAGCGTATCGAGCGTCGTTTTGGGGTGCCGCTGCAGTGCGACGAAACGCTGATTGCCGAACTCGTGCGGGCGTGTCAGTTGCCCGACTCCGGAGCGCGCAACATTGACAGTCTGCTCGACGAGCAGATCTTGCCGGTCCTGTCGCGCGAGCTGCTGGTGCGTGTCGCCGGCCAGCAACTGCCGCAGACCATCCGTCTCGGGTTCTCCGAACAAGAGGGCATACAGATCGAGTTCGACGCGATGACCGGGGCATTGGCGTGACACGCGGCGGACCGGGACTGTTCGAGGCGGTGACGGGGCACTTTGCAAACGGTGCCGCCATCGACGACTTCGATGCGGCGACGCAGACGTTTCTGTCGGTGCAGGATAACGTCCAGCGCATCCTGAACAGTCGCCGCAATGGGCTCGCGCACCTGCCGGACTACGGGCTTGATGATTTGTCGGAGATCTATCGTCACCTGCCCTCTTCCGCGCACAAGCTCAGGCACGCGATCGAGGTGACGCTGCTGAAATACGAACCGCGCTTGAGATCGGTCGAGATCGTCATCGAGGACACCGAGCCGGGCATGCTGCTTAGCTTCACCATGAGTTGTTACCTCCATCAGGCGGGACTGGTGCGGTTCGGTACGCACTTCACACCCGATGGAAAGACGCGACTCAAGATGCTAAAGGCTGACCACGATCGCGACTGACCGCTCGACACCGTACGGAATGGAGAATCGATCATGAAAATGATGGCGGTAAAAGGCAATCGCACGACCACCGACGGCTATGTGCTCGACGGTGACGAAACATCGCTAGACAACGGACAGCCCATCACCCGCCATATGGATCTCGCTTCGTGCGGGCGCTGCGGCAAGAATGGGCCGATTTTCGGGACGGCGAAGACCTTCGGAATGGGCCATACGCGAGGCGTACTGGATGGCGACATCGTCATGTGCGATTGCCCGCGAGGAACGAACCGTGTGATCGCCCGCTCAACGATGTTCTATAGCGAATAGCCGAAAGATTTGGCCGAGGCACCCCGCATCGGTATGCGAGGTCTTGGTGGCCGACGACGGCAATCCGGTGGCCGGGGTCGAGATTTAAATCTTCCTTCTGTTCGACGATGCGGCGCAAATCAGTGGCGGCAATGGAACCTTCATCTCGCCGCGTTGGCATCTACGCCAAGCATCTGATAGTCACTCTTATCGGAAGCGAGGCCAACCCTTGAGCAGCGAGAGAAGAGAGTCGCGGGGTACGAAGTGCCATTCACAAGCCTCTGAGTCGAACATCGCGATCTGATCGTAGTCGTCCACGTCCTCTCTGATATCCGGATTCGCCTCGCATAGAGCTTTGAGTGCATGGCCCAGCATGCGCATCTTGCTGCGCGAGGCGATGACAAGATATTCGTCGCGCCAAGCGTACATTCCCGCGGACTCGAACCACCGTTGCATCGTCGCCAGCGCTTGAGTCTCGATTGCAATGTCGCTCGCTTCCGGTCGTGCGGGCTGCAGGTGCCCGATCCCGGCGAGCCGACCGTTTGGCCGCTGCAGTACCCGATAACCCTTGGCGCGCCAACCGAGGTGAACCATGATCGGCTTTTGGGTGACACCCTCGACCAAGAATTCCCGTTCGAGACTCGATACCGGGGTGGCCTGGTGGGTTTCGCCTGTTTGTCCTAACAGCGCCAGGCTGTCTATCAACGCGTCGAATCCCCTTAGATAGCAGCGCGGCACAACCTCGTCGGTCGTTGCCTTGCTCACTTGTCCGGATATGCCATCCTCCAGCCGGCGCACGACGTATCCGTCGAAGGACGCGGCTGGGCTGACACTGTCGGATTGCCGAGAAATCTCCATCGAGGCCCTAACTCAAAATTCGAAGACAAAGCTGCTGTGGCGGCCGAACTTCTGGGCCTATCTATCGTTCGCTGCCTGAAAGGTCACAGCACAAGCCGATCCGGCCGCACGATCGTCGGACCGATGAACGCCAGCTTTCGCAGCAACGAATTCGGCCCGTGAGGTTGCATTCTGAAGTGCGGTCGACGCCAGTGCCCCCGAACTTCGCGGTGATCGCCGTCCGACGGCAATGAACTCACCGCGTCGGCATCCAGGATCGCCGGTCCGACGATATGACGGTCGTATAGCCACTCGATTTCTGCCAGCCGCTCCTCCCGTTTGCGCCGGCCGAGCCCGCTCAGGTCTCTCGGCGCATTCGTGTACGCGCGGTCATTTACCACATTCGCATCGCGCACCGAGAGGTACAGCAGCATCTTGACGACGTAGTCGAGTATGTATCGCCAGTGCTCGCGACTCTCGTCCGTCTCCTCCCCTTCGTCTCGCGCCACGGCACACGCGTCCTCCAAATCCTCGAGGATGGTCTTTTCGGGATTGTCCAGTCGAAGGTCGAACACCATTGTCCGAACGCCCGCGGCGAGCCCCTGCCGCAGCGCGACCGTGACGCAACTGATCACCGGGCACGGCTTCCCATCGAGTTCGGCGCACTGTCGGAACAAGGCGATTGCACACGCGCCCTTCTCCCACCACGATGGATCGGGGACGATGCAGACGGCATCGGCCGGCAGACTGATCATCCCCACCGGCACGTCGTCGGCGATATAGGACGCCTCCAGCAACCGATGGAGTGCCGGCGTTGGCTCATACAGCGCGCCTCGGCGGGCAGTAAAAGCCTGCCATGCAAGGCTCTGCGACGCCATCGAGGCAGCTAACGGCGCGGCCATCTGCTCGAGCGGACGCTGGCATAAGCACTCGACCAACTGCGGAAATGCCCTGAGAAGCGACGAGAGCGGCGCATCTCTAAGCAAGGCTTCCATCTCGGCCCCATTCTTTCCCGTCGCGCTTCTGAACTGCGACCACGCCTCGATCGCGCCCGCGGCGCGGAACCGGACGGGAACCGGCAAACGGTCGTACAGGGCATCCCACGCGCGCTCTGTTTTCTTCAAGGCGATGCCGAACAGACGTCGGATGTCGTCGAGTTGCGACTGCGTAACAGGGCCACCGTAAGCGGATGCTCGCGTGATGAACGGCTGCTGTGCGCACCGACTCGCATAGGCGGCCGCTGCGGCGGCCGTATGGTCGACGCTGATCTGCATCGAGCCTGGGCCAATCATGTCGCGGCCGTCCCGGCCGAACTCGATCTCGAGCCCAGGACCGCCGCTCAACTTCGCAGCCCCCAACCGAGGCTGGGAAAGCCAACCCGCCAGCTTCGCGCTGATCTGATCCCACACCTGGCACGCGTAACGCCGTGCCGCATCAGGGCCGGAGAATGGCACAGGGACACCTATGCTCACGCGCATCGTTACGCCCGGAACAATCCCCATGCAACGGACGGGCTTGCCACCCAGCGTCAAGGAGCCCGTCACCGCGTCGATGAACACCGCTTCGCTGCTATAGTCCGGGCCGGCCTCGATCCGGATATGAGCCCCGTCTCGATAGACGTACTGTGGCTTTTCGCTTTCGTTTATCTGCACCGTCAATGCGTTTCCTTCCATTCAATCGGCGGTAAATTTCCGGCGTATAGTCGCCCCATCAACTGCTCCAGCGGCGATGAGCAAGCATGCCGCGCCTTTCGCAGCCGAGAGGGAAGCTGTGGAGACCAACCTTCCTGCTGTCGCCGCCGGTCGAGCCTTCACCTATTCATGCGCTTGCGAGAAATCCTTGCTGGCTCGCAATCAGCGATGCCCCGCACGCGGTCTTCATGCCATCCAGCGCCACGGCCCGGCCATCTATCGCGTACTGGCTCGAGCCTTGGACGATCGCATGGGAGCCACCGCATTTAGGGCACGAGACCATGTGGCCGACGCCGGCTGCGGGTCTGCCGTCCAGGCTCGCGTGGTCGAAACCTTCGAGTACAGTGCCACCGTGGTCGGTCGAATCACCTTTGCGAACGATGAATTTCATAGCAGAGGCGCTCGCCAACGACAATTAACATTCCGCAAGTCAGATTTGCAAACAAGAATCATGCGCCAAATAGTTTTCAAAAAATCATCAAATAAAATACATCACAACCGCACGATCCACATCACACCGAGAAATGCGGTGAACATCCACGACACGAACGCCACTTCTTTGCGATGACTTTTCGCTCAACATCGTCGACACCATTGCATTCAAAATCACAGCCACAAACAAGGTAACAGTTTCATGCGATCGAACGAATTTTTCGAGCATAGACTATCCCTCCTATTCACAATGGAGGCGCGCCATCAAATCCGCCGTTGTTGCAAATGAGGACAACCCCGTCCCCGCAACAGCTGCAACGGCTGCAACGGCTGCAACGGCCGATGCCATAATTGCTCCAACTCCTAGCATACTCGAAACCGCTAAATCAGACGCAATCGCATCCGCCTTTACAATATTCAAAAAAGTCCAAATGTGCTCGCAGGAGTTGCAACTGTCGTAGCGAAAATTGACCGCAACTCACTCTCCAGCAATATGACCACTGGTTTTCTAGCGTTTTACCGTGCTACCATCGATGCGATCCATCTTACGCCCAGGACAGTATGAATCCGAATTTTCGTTTGTCGTCCAAACAATGCTCAAATAGTAATCGCCTCGATCCTCATCACCAGACTCCACGATCAAACTCACACCATCCCGACAAAACTTAGCCCCTTTATCGTTACCCGAAGGCACCATCTTCGACTCAACCCAACCCTGAGATGGAACACTTCTTTTATAAAACATAATTATTTCAGATGGACTCAATGCGGAATGAAGATATCCCCTCAACACCACAAGAGAATTTTTATCAAATGAAGTCGGACCATCGACCCATCTATCTCCATCATGAATCCTCACCTCCTTCAAATACGCCTGGAGCTTGAAAACATCCACCTTGTTGTCTGGCACGCCCTCAATGAATCGGGTGATATTATCTCTACCGATCACGAACAGCAAGATAGATAGTAGCGCAGACGCCAGATAAAACATCTTTTGCTTTCTATTCACTTTACCACCTTGGCAAACTTTTAGACACCTGATTCATATAACTCTTACGGGCTGAAACGCGAACCCCGGCCGCCACGTTTATTGACCTGTCAATTTCCACAGGAAACGGCGTAGAGTCTTCTCACTCAGCCCTTTGGGCAATACGACTCAAGCGCCGAATATTCCGTCCATACAGCACCTATGTAATAGCTCGTCGCCGCACCGTCTCGCGACGCATCAACAAACAAGCTAACACCATTTTTGCAAAATTTTATCGATTGCCCGTTTTTCCCTTTCTTTGAGTTAACCTCAACCCACCCCAAGTCACGGCCGCTCTTTCTATAATAATCCACAATCTCTTCTGGCATCGACCTCGAACGTAGATTTCCGCTTATACCGTCAATTGAATTTTTATCGAACGCCGTCGGCGATTCAACCCAACGATCCCCATCATGAATCTTGATTTTTTCAAACTCCCCTCGAATTTCCGTCAGCCCAACCTTATGCGCCGGAACGCCTGCGAAGAAGCGCACAACATCCTCGCGACCGATCAAAAAGATCGCGATCGAAAGAATCGCGGATGCGACGTAGATAAATTTATATTTATTACTCATTCCCCACCCCACCCTGACAGATTACCGAAGATCGGATGCATGTATTCAACCGGCTGAAACGCCACTCCCGGCGTACCAATGCCAAATTCCATAGACGATCCAATTGAATTTGCTGCAACGGCACCGCCAACACCATAGTAAGCGGACACACCTGTGCTTGCTCCTGCTACATAATCATCGATTTTCTTGCCACTTTGTCTAATGCACCGTCGGCCTCTCGGCAAGTACATCCGATTCATTTCGTATTGCCTGCTCGATCCGATTTCCGCGTCCGTCATAGGCGAACCCGTATCGAACCCGCGTTGCAGCCTCCCCGCTGACGAACTGAAGCAACCGATCGCCGACTGAGCCAGAACCGGTATTCGTTGGCAACCAAACCGCTAAGCCGGAGGTATTGATCGTCCTCGACATCGGCTGCGGAGAAGGGTACCTGGCACATCCGGGCACTTACCGACGGCTATGCGTCAGGTAGTTTCAACGATTCGACCCATTTATTGGGTACGCCAGCGAAATGATCGCGCAGCCGATCCTCGATGTGTTCTGCTTCCCACCCCGCTGCGTTTTCAAGACCAAGGCATTCCGCTCGGGAGGCAGGCGTAATTTTCCCCGCGTGATAAATCGAGAACCTCTTGCCTAGCCGGTCGTACACAAAGAACTTCGGTTCCCTCTTGAGCGAATCCTCCAATGGGCGATTGCCGACTACCTCCCATCTATCCGACTTGATCGCACGAACCATGACACCTACGATAAACAAAACCGGCGATTCGATGACGTTTTCGGCATCGACCTCAGCATCCGACTGCAGATCGTAAAACGCCATTATCGGCTCTGGTAACACTCGGCCATATCCGAAGCTTCCGTTCCCGAGGTCTATCTTGACCACATCACCGACCTTGCCACGACCTCTCACTCTTGCCATGAATCAATCCTCCGGAACTTGCAAAATCGACGCTGATCTGCATCGAGCCTGGGCCAATCATGTCGCGGCGGTCCCGGCCGAACTCGATCTCGAGCCCAAGACCGCCGCTCAACTTCGCAGCCCCCAGTGGGGGCCGAGAAAGCCAACCCGCCAGCTTCGAACTGATCTGGTCCCAGACTTTGCACGCGTAACGTTGCGCTGCATCGGAACTGGCGAAAGGCACGGGCACGCGCATGCTGACCCGCATCGTCACGCCGGGCACAAATCCAGTACAGCGGATGGGTTTGCCATCGAGCGCCAACGAGCCGGTCACGGCATCGACGAACATCGCTTCACTGCTGTAGTCGGGACCGAACTCGATGCCGACGTGCGCCCCTTCACGATAGACGTACCGCGGTTTGTCGTTCTCGTGTACCTGCATCGTCATTGCATTTCCTCCCATTCAAGCAGGGCTGGTTTCCGGCGAATAGGCGCAGCAACAACTGCTCCGGCGGAGGGTCGGCAAGCATGCCGCGCCTCTCACACCCGAGAGCAAAACGGTGAAGATCAACCTTCCCTGCTGTCGCCCGACGGACGATGGCTGGGCGATTCATTCGCCGGCGAGAAATCCTTTCTGGCTCGCAATCAGCGACGCCCCACAAGCCGTCTTCATGCCATCAAGAACCACGGCCCGGCCGTCTATCGCGTACTGGCTCGAGCCTTGGACGATCGCGCGCGAGCCGCCGCATTTGGGGCACGAGACCATATGGCCGACGCCGGCTGCGGGGCTGCCGTCCAGGCTCGCGTGGTCGAAACCTTCGAGCACCGTACCACCGTGATTTGTAGAGTCACCTTTTCGGACAATGGCTTTCATAACAGCCACATTCTCCATAAATGCATATCATAACGCGAGCACGGAAACTTCAGAGTCTTTGATTGAGTTCATCATAGACAACACATCGCTTGCTTGCATCCAATGTTTTAGAGGATCAATACTCCAATTCGAAGTACTCCCTTCAAATCTTGCCACTGGGCGGGCAATACGAATCGAGTCCTGCGTCATCGGTCCATGTTAGAGCAAGGTAATAATCGATACCCGCCCGCCCACTTCCCCCCAACACCTCGATCACAAAGCTCACTCCGTTTTTGCAAAATTCTATCGACCGATCGCCGTCCCTCCTTTTTTCAACATCGGCTTCAGACCAACCAAGCGCGCGAGCACTGCTTTTGTAGTAGTCGATTATCTCTGATGAACTCGCATTAGAACGTAGATACCCTTTCACGCCATCAATAGATACCTTATCAAAAGATATCGGTTGCTCCGTCCACCGATCTCCATCATAAATTTTAAATTTCGAAAATTCTGACTGAACAACCGGCAGACTAACTTTATGGGAAGGCTCACCAACAAAAAATCTTACAACGTTATTTCTCCCAATAAAAACGATCGCCAACGCAATAATTGCCGAAACCAAATATGCCAATTTATATTTCAACGCTCACTCCCCCCAACTCGGTAAGCCATCGGCCATTCGGCCCATGAATTCAACGGGCTGGAATGCCACGCCAGGCGTCCCTAGACCAAACTCGGTAGACGATCCGCTTGAGTTCCAAGCATACGCGCTACCGACCCCGTAGTATGCTGATGCCCCAGCACTTGCCCCGTCGACGTAGTTGTCGACATCCTTTCCGGAACGCTTCTGACAGCCGGTCATTCGTCCTCCAGCAAACGAAAAGCCAAACTTTTTGAGCCACTTAGCCTCGCTAAAATCCGACGTCACCGACGAAGGGTTTCCGTGCGCGGCGCCCCAACCAACGAATAGCGCGCCGTTTCTCGTATAAGTAGCGCTAAGCGTTCCTATAAAGAGGCTGGCCGAGAAGTGGTAAAAGTCAGGTGCACTTGGCGTACTCATCCCGCAAAGCGAGGGGTCTGCCAGGCAAGCGGTATTACAAGACCCAGTGCATCGGTGCGTGCGATGGGATTGCCATGCACGTACGCATAGACATTCGACCCGCCCTTGAAGCCAATCGGATCTTGGCTCGTATACCGCCCGGCCTGGGGATCCAGGCTCGCCTGGCCAAAGCCTTCGAGTACCTTACCACCGTGATTCACCTTTTTGGACAATGGCGTTCATAATAGCCACATTCTCCATAAATGCATATCATAACGCGAGCACGGAAACTTCCGAGCCTTTGATTGAGTTCATCAGATCCAACGCTATAGGCTCAATTCGCTCACTGTGCTATTGGGCAATAAGCATCAAGCCCCTTCGTCGACGCCCACGCCACCCCAATATAGTAATCAATACCAGCCGTATCGCTTGAAGCAACAATGTTTAGACTCATACCATCCTTGCAGAATTTAACGGTTCGCTCACCGCTTTTATCCTTGGAACCAGACTCAGCCCACCCCAGTTTCGGCAGCATGCTCCTGTAGTAGCGAAAAATATCACCCACACTAGCATTCGACTGAAGATGGCCACCTACAGCATCGATCGAATTTTTATCGAATGATTGCGGCAATGACGTCCAGATATCCCCATCACGAGTCTTTATCTGTGCAAACTCCGCCTGCAAGGTTGAAATTGGCACTTTATTTTTCGGCGCACCCATCAAAAACGTTACAAAACTCTCCCTACCCACAAAACCTATCATCAGAGAAATCACCACCGAGGCAGCGTAAAGCACCTTATATTTAACTTTCATTCTCTCCACCCAGGCAAACCACCAGAAACCCGATACATGTATTCGACAGGTTGAAAAGCCACCCCTGGAGTCCCCAAGCCAAACTCAGCAGAGGATCCAGCCGAATTGAACGAATACCCTCCTTAGTCTCTAGTTCCGAGGGGCAACACCGTGAGTGAGGTAGGGTGTTGCGATGAAGAAGAACTACAGTCATCTGAGCGCGGAGGAACGCGCGATCATCACGATCGAATATGGCAAGGACACCAGCGTGTGCGCGATTGCCCGGCTGCTCGGGCGCAGCGCGTCGACGATTTCGCGCGAACTGAAGCGCAACTGCGACGGCGCGGCGCCGAGCTATAACGCGACGCGGGCGGCAGCGGCTTACCGCACGCGCCGGGAGCGTTGTGTACGCCGGTGCAAGCTGAGCCCGGGCGGAGCGCTCTATCAGCGCCTCCACGACCATTTGGTCTACTGGCGCTGGTCGCCGCAGCAGATTGCTGCCAGACTTCGGCGTATGCATCCCGACGACCCCGACCAACACGTCAGCCACGAGACGATTTACGCGGCGATTTATGCTCACCCGCGTGGGGGCCTGAAGCAAGCGATGATCGATGCCTTGTAACAGGAAAAGCCCAAGCGTGGACGCCGTCGCACGACCATTGCCGGCAGGAGCTTCGTGCCCGAGGAACTGCGCATCATGCACCGGCCCGAGCAGATTGAAATGCGGCAATGGCCCGGCCATTGGGAGGGCGACCTGATCAAAGGCGCGTTCAATCGTTCGTGCGTGGGCACGCTGGTCGAGCGCAAGACGCGCTTCGTCGTGCTGTGCCGCATGGACGGCTGCACCGCGCAAGACGCGCTTGAAGGCTTCACGCGCCAGATGAAGAAGCTGCCAGCTTTCTTGCGCCAGAGCCTGACCTACGACCGCGGCACGGAAATGACTTGCCATGTCGAACTCGCCAAGCAATTGAACCTCGATATCTGGTTTGCCGACCCGCACGCGCCTTGGCAACGCGGTAGCAACGAGAACACCAACGGCTTGCTGCGGAAGTTTCTGCCTAAGGGCACGGACCTCTCGACTGCCACGCAGACCCAACTCAATGACATCGCTAACTTGCTCAATGGCCGTCCTCGTCAGACCCTCGGCTGGGACACGCCCGAAGAAGCAATGGCCAAAGAATTGGAACAAAACAATCTAGCTAAACGTTGCACTTGACTCCTGAGACCGCCTACTTCCAGCCGCTTTTCCTCAACCATGACATCGCTCGCGCCCCTCAACCGGCTCGCCTGTTGCGCGAGGGCAAATTCAGCACGCCGCACAGAACAGCAAAGCCACCGATGAACCCAAGGACGATTGGGGTATCCCAAATCGCGGCGAATACATCGACCGTCGCGCTATGGCCTGGATCGTCCGCCAGGTAACGGACCGATACCGCGTCGCCCTCTTTCATTTTCGAAACAAGGCCGCCTTGCGGATAGGAGATACGCTCGCCTGTGTTCGTGACGAACTCAATTTGCGGGTGGTAGCCGCCGGCATTGAGCCGAACGACCCGTCCTGGCGCGATACTCGACGTACGCAAGAATTCTCGTGTCGACTGGACGCTCACCACTGCGCCGACGAGCAGGCCAATGCCAATAACGATGGCGATGATGGCTTTAATCATGGAAGACTTCCGGCCCATTGGTTCTTGTTCGCGAATGCTCCCGCTTTTGAGCCCGCGATTCTAGCGGCAAACGTTCGTCTCGTAAATCACAACCAACTGCGCCAAGACATGCTGCAATTCGAGCGCAAACACCCGGCGGCAGCCGCACGGCTGTCGATGTCGGGAGGACAAACGAGCGATCCCCATGTCGAGAGCATGCTTCAACGCGCAGCATTGCTGAACGCCCGAGCTGCGATGCGCATCGACGACCATTATCCCGAGTTCACTGACGCGATAATCGAAACGGTCTTTCCCGCCTATTTGAGGCCGATTCCGTCCTGCTCGATCGCGCAATTCGATGTGGCCGGTATGTTCGATGGCCTCACGCGCACGGTCTTGATGCCCCGTGGCACTGCACTCGAGCACCGCCCGTCGCTATGCAAGTTCAACACAGTGTGGGACGTCACGCTCTCGCCCCTCGGTATTACGCGTGCGCAGTTCTCGCCGCCGACGGCTGCACCCGTTCTGGCCGCCGGTGCGTTGCCGGGCGACCTGGCCGGTATCGTCTCCATCGAATTTGCCGCCCCCGAGCAAGCGCTGACATCCGCAAACGAACTCTTGCCGCAGAAGCTGCGCGTGTATTTGCACGGCGATCGGTTCCTCGCGGCCGCACTCATCGACGCGCTGCTATTGCATCCGCAGACGGCGTTCGTTGAAGCCGACAGTAGCCGCCGCTGGCAAGCGCTAGAAAGAAATCCAGCTTCCGCAGTCGGCTTCGCCGACGACGAAGCGATCATCGACGAACCGAAACATGAGAGGCAACCCGCACTGCGGCTGCTGCTCGAATATGCCGCATTCCCACACAAGTTCCGATTCATCGACATCGACTTCGCGGCATTGCTACGTACCGCTGGTTCTTGCAGCAAACTCGCGTTGCATTTTCCGGTCTCGTCCGAAGCCGCAGACGAGTCGGCGATGCAACGCTTGCGTCTGTTGAACGCGCGTAGTCTGCGCCTCTATTGCACGCCGGTTGTTAATCTGTTCGCAACGGATGCGAAAGCCGTCGATGTAACGGCGGACACTCAAGCGTATCCCGTCCTGCCGCCAAGGGGCGATGGTGCAGCCGCAGTGATTCATTCGATTCAGTCCGTGCGCATGATGCACGGCCCAGAAGGGGGCAAGCCTGGTGCCGAAATCCCTCCGCACAAGTCGTTGCAGCATTGGTCGTCTGTTGGGGTGTTCTGGCGACAGGAACAGAATCGTTGGGAAATTGGGCGCGGCACCCAAATCCGGCTTGTGGGCCTCGACGATCAGCCGGTGACACCCGACGCATCCAAGCTCGCGATCGGGCTGATGTGCACGAACGGTCAGGCGCCGCACGCGATCGATGTCGGGGCTCCCGGCGGAGACCTGCACAGCGAGGAGATGAACCTCAGCACCCCGATCACCATGCTCGTGCCGCCCTCCCCAACCAGTCAACCGCCGAACGAGGACCGCGCGCTGTGGCGGCTGCTGTCAACCCTATCGCCCAACCACGCGGCGCTCTCGCCTGGTGGCATTGTCGCACTGCAAGCGCTGCTATATCAGTTCGCGAAAACAGCCCCGCCCGATGCCAGCAGATATGTGGCCGGTATCACGAAGCTCAACGCTCGCCCGATCAAGAGGGTCATGAACGTCGCATCCGTTCCGATGCCCGTTCTGGTGCCTGGCATTCAGGTCACTTTGACGATCGATAAAACAGCCTTTACTGGCCATGCGCTGTATACGTTCACGCAGTTAATGGAGCGCTACTTCTTGCGGTACGCACAGGGAGACTGCATCGAGTTGGTGGTTATGTCGCCGCGCGGAACGGTCATCTATCATGGAGAACCGCAGTTGGGACCGGAGGAGTTCGCGTTCGTATAGTGGTCAAGCGGCGGCTTCAAGGAACTTTTTGCCGCCCGCTGTTCCGCTGCGTGTTAAGAAATGGATGCAGCTTAAATTCGGTCGAAATCTGCCTTGACCGATGGGTCCACTTTAGAGATATCATCGGAGTTGTCAACCGCGCTTTTTGCCGGACGCGACATCCGCCCATACCGATGGATCAACGTAGCGAGATTCGCCTGCTCCCGCGCCGTTGGAAGTGCACCAAAATAGTCCTTATCCGATGCAGCTATTTTTCCTTTCGCCGTGTTGATAGTGACTTGCCCGTTATCGTAATGCACATATGTCGGCTCAAAGCAATAACCGTTCTGCGTGTTCGCTGGCAATTTATCCAGCAACACGAAAGTACTGTTCGCAACCTCCTGCGAAGAGGGCGGCGTACAATAGGGGCGCGGCGCGAACTTGTCCGGCACCGGGCCAACTGGATGTTGTCGCAAAAATTGCTTCATTACGGGGCGACCGTAAACCAGTCTGCGTGCGTTGTTACCTTTGCCGTCAGACAGAAAGTTGGTGCTTTGCTCTTCAGTACCAGCGTCCTCGCACGTTGTTAAAAAGATATTCTCTCCGACATTCCATCTAATCGTTACGGCAGCACCATTACATAATTCTTCGACTGCACGATTTCCATCATTGACGAAAACAACGCATTCACTGCTCGCACAATCCGACGCCATCGGTTCAGCGGCGCCGATCACCTTACACGCCAGGAGAAAGGAACCCACCATCAACGCGTAAATCCTATAACCCACACACCCACCTATTAGGTTTGTCATTTAACAATACAAACTGAGAGTTCGATCTAGCAACCGTTATGCCATTCTCCGTTGATGCATTGCACTGCAAGCCAGGAACATCATCGCCAAAAAATGAAGCGCGCATTCGCATTTGCTGCAATCCCACTTACGCCTTGACGTACTTAACGAAGTCGGATCTTAATTGTTCGATTCTTTCATTGCCCTGATCCTCGCTCTCGGCTGCGCGCGGCAGGTACGCCCGGCATTGTGCCCATCATCGCCGGCTCAATGCATTCGATAGGCACCCAACCCTCGCTGAAGGCCCCGCCAATGGTGCTGGAATAGAAAAAGCCCTGCAAGTCATTGACTATACAGGGCTTTCTTCAAAATTCTGGCGGAAAGGGTGGGATTCGAACCCACGGTACGGTATAACCGTACACCGGATTTCGAGTCCGGCGCATTCGACCACTCTGCCACCTTTCCGACTTCTTGAATGGGGTTGCCCCGCACTCACCTCACCAAACCGGTCGTTGTTTGGCGAAGCGAAGATTATAGGATAGTCCGCGCCACATTCCAAGCTCTTTTTTTGCAAAAGAGGGAGCGCCGCGCACCGCTCAGTTCGACGATGCCATTTCGAGCCGCTCTACCCCGCCCAGATACGGGCGCAGCGCAGCCGGCACCGTCACCGATCCATCGGCGTTCTGGAAGTTCTCCAGCACCGCCACGAGCGTCCGCCCAACCGCCAGCCCCGAGCCGTTAAGCGTATGCAGCAACTCAGGCTTGCCCTGCGCGTTGCGGAAACGCGCTTGCATACGGCGCGCCTGGAATGCCTCGGTGTTCGAACAGCTGGAAATCTCCCGATAGGTGTTCTGCGCCGGCAGCCACACTTCGAGGTCGTACGTCTTCGCTGCGGTGAAGCCCATGTCGCCCGTGCACAGCGTAATCACGCGGTACGGTAGCTCGAGCTTCTGCAAGATGGTTTCGGCATGCCCGACCATCTGCTCGAGCGCTTCGTACGATGCCTCCGGCGCCACGATCTGAACCATCTCGACTTTGTCGAACTGATGCTGACGGATCATCCCGCGCGTATCGCGGCCGTAGGTACCGGCCTCCGAACGGAAGCACGGCGAATGCGCCGTCAATTTGATCGGCAAGGCCCCGCCGTCGACGATGCTGTCGCGCACCGTGTTCGTCAGCGAAATCTCGGACGTCGAAATCAGATATTGCGTCACGACGTTCTCGCCGCCACCCTTCTCGACGCGGAACATGTCGTCGGCGAACTTCGGCAACTGCCCCGTCCCGTACAGAATCTCGGGATTGACGATGTACGGCGAGTACACCTCCGTATAGCCATGCTGCTGCGTGTGGGTATCCAGCATGAATTGCGCGAGCGCACGATGCAAGCGCGCCATCGCGCCGCGCAACATCGTGAACCGCGCGCCCGACAGCTTCGCCCCCGTCTCGAAGTCGAGCCCCAGCGGCGTGCCGACATCGACGTGATCTTTCACCGCGAAGTCGAATTCGCGCGGCGTACCCCAGCGCCGAACTTCGACGTTGCCTTTTTCGTCCGCACCCGCGGGCACGCTCTCGTGCGGCAAGTTCGGCATGTCCAACATCAGCTTGGATAGGCGAGCCTGAACTTCTTCGAGTTGAGCGGCCGACGTTTTCATTTCGTCGCCGATTCCCCCCACCTCGGCCATCAGCGCCGTCGTATCTTCGCCTTTGCCCTTCATCGCGCCGATCTGTTTCGACAAGCTATTGCGGCGCGATTGCAAGTCTTCGGTGTGGGTCTGAATGGCGCGGCGTTCGGCTTCAAGCGCAGAGAACGCTGCCACGTCGAGCGTGTAGCCGCGAGCGGCAAGGCGCTTTGCGACGCCGTCGAGATCTTTGCGCAGCAACTGGATGTCGAGCATAGCTAGGTACGATTCATTTCGAGGGGTGAAGTGGCGATTTTAACGCACCGGGCCGACGCGCCACGCAGCGGTGCCAACAATGCCGAAGAAATCGGACGGTGCGCAGCGCGCCTAGTCGCTCTTCGTCTTGTTTTCGCGCCGCCAAGCCGCATCGAGTTCGGCCAGCCGCGACAGCTTGTCGCCGATCTTGCCCTCCAGCCCGCGCGGCGTCGGCCGATACCAGTGCGGCTCACGCATGCCGTCGGGCAGGTACGTTTCTCCGGCCGCATACGCATCGGGTTCGTCATGCGCGTACCGGTACTCGTGGCCGTAGCCGAGTTCCTTCATCAGCTTCGTCGGCGCATTGCGCAGATGCACCGGCACGCCGCGCGAGCGATCCTTGCCGACGAAGCGTCGCGCTTCGTTATAAGCGGCGTAGCCCGCGTTCGATTTCGGCGCCACGGCCAAGTAGATCAACGCCTGCGCCAAGGCCAATTCGCCTTCGGGCGTGCCCAGGCGTTCGTAGGTCTCGGCGGCATCCAATGCGATGCGCGGTGCTCGCGGATCGGCCAGGCCGATGTCCTCCCATGCCATGCGCACGATGCGGCGCGCGAGGTAGCGCGGATCCGCCCCGCCGTCCAGCATGCGGCAAAACCAGTAGAGCGCGCCGTCCGGATTGCTGCCGCGCACGGATTTATGCAAGGCGCTGATCTGATCGTAAAAGGCGTCGCCGCCCTTGTCGAATCGACGTAAATTCTCCGTCAGCGCGCTCGCGATCAATGCGCCGTCGACGCTTTCGGCCTTTTGCGCTTTCGCCGCACGCACGACGATCTCGACGTTGTTCAGCAGCTTGCGCCCGTCGCCGTCCGCCGAATCGATCAGCGATCCCTTCGCTTCATCGGTCATCGATACGCCGCCCAGCGCCGCGATCGCCCGATCGAGCAATTCGCGCTGTTCGTCGTCGTCGAGACTCCTGAGCACATACACGGCGGCGCGCGAAAGCAGCGCGCTGTTCACTTCGAACGAGGGGTTTTCCGTCGTCGCACCGATGAAGACGAACAAGCCCGATTCGACATGCGGCAAGAACGCGTCTTGCTGGCTCTTGTTGAAACGATGCACTTCATCGACAAACACGAGCGTGCGCCGTCCATGCGCGCGATGGGCCTGAGCGACCTCCACGGCCTCGCGAATGTCCTTCACGCCCGAGAGAACAGCCGACAATGCGATGAACTCGGCATCGAACGCATGCGCCATGAGCCGCGCGAGCGTCGTCTTGCCGACGCCAGGCGGCCCCCACAGAATCATCGAATGCGGTTCGCCCGATTCGAAGGCCACCCGAAGCGGTTTCATCGGCCCGAGCAAATGCTTCTGCCCGATGACGTCGTCGATCGTGCTGGGCCGCAGCCGCTCGGCAAGTGGTATCCCGGCCCGGGTCTCTTCAAACATGGCGTGGTCCATATTGTGGTCGCGTAGCCGCATGGTCGCGCAGCCGGCCCCCAAGCACGGCCACGCAGGCGCCAGCACAAGCCCAAGGCACCCCGGCGCCGGGGTGCCTTGGGGCCGAGATCATCCGTTGATCACATCGGCGCCCTTGGGCACCGTGAACTTGAACGAGCCCGGCTTCAAGGCCGGATTCTTTTGTATGTTCGAGAACGTGAGCAGCGTCACGTTACCGAACACGTCGTGCAATTCCATCGCTTCGAGGTTGCCGTCGCGAAAGCCGATCCCGATGTCCTGAAACTGGGTGTCGCGCGCTTTCGGCGTCAGTTCGAGCCAGTCGATACCGCCCTTCACGCCCGCGTCGCGCAGCGTGAAGTTCTTCTCGAGGTCGTTGCTGCCGAATAGGATTGCGGCCGGGCTCGCGCCGAGTGCGCCGCCGAGCTTGCGGATCGTGACTTGGTTCAGATCTTTGTCGTACACGTACAAATTGTCGCCGTCGGCCTGGAGCACTTGCATATACGGCTTCTCGTACGTCCAAATGAACTTGCCGGGGCGCGCGAACACGAATGTACCGCTCGACGTGCCGCCGATCGTGGGCACGACCGAGCCGCTAGCCGCCGTCTGCTTCGGCGGCGCTTTCACTTCGCGCTGCACGAAATCGCCTCGCGCCGATTGCACCTGCGCGATGAATGCTTTCAATTGCTCGGTGCCGCTGGCGAAGGCTGCCGGCGCCGCCGCAACCAGCAGCGATACGCCGAGCGCCGCCGCTTTCACGCCGTGCGTAAGCGCGCGCCAAACCGTGCTGGACGACGAACGATCGCCGTGCCGAATCGAGTACTGCGTCGAATTCAAAATGACTCTCCGTGGTAAGTCGGAAAACGCGTGCGGCGACGACGGCAAAGGCGCGACATGGGTACGGCTTCGTACGCCATCGACCGCCCGCGATCAATCGCCGTCGCGGGACGGGACCAAAATCTCGCGATTGCCGTTCGACGACATCGCGGAAACAAGCCCCGATTGCTCCATTTGCTCGAGCAGCCGCGCCGCCCGGTTGTAGCCGATGCGCAGATGACGCTGCACGAGCGAAATCGAGGCTCGCCGATTCTTGACGACAACCTCGACCGCCTGATCGTAGAGCGGATCGGATTCCTCGCCGGCTTGCCCGCCGCCCGCCGCCGAACCTTCGTCGCCCTCGCCCGCCAAGCCGCCTTCGAGCAAGCCTTCGACATAGTTCGGCTCGCCGTGCTCCTTGAGCTTTTCGACGACGCGATGCACTTCGTCGTCCGATACAAACGCGCCGTGGACGCGCACGGGCAGGCCCGAGCCGGGGGGGAGATAGAGCATATCGCCCATACCGAGCAGCGATTCGGCACCTTGTTGATCGAGAATCGTGCGCGAATCGATCTTCGAGGACACCTGGAACGCCATCCGCGTCGGCACATTCGCCTTGATGAGCCCCGTGATGACGTCCACCGAGGGACGCTGCGTGGCGAGAATCAAATGAATGCCGGCCGCGCGCGCCTTCTGCGCGATCCGTGCGATCAGCTCTTCCACTTTCTTGCCGACGACCATCATCAAATCGGCCAGTTCGTCGATCACGACGACGATGTGCGGCAAGCGCGTGAGCGGTTCGGGCGCCTCGGGCGTCAGGCTGAAGGGATTGGGCAGCTTCTCCTCGCGCTTGGCCGCCTCGTCGATCTTGTTGTTGTAGCCCGCCAAGTTGCGCACGCCTAGCTTGCTCATGAGCTTGTAGCGGCGTTCCATCTCGGCGACGGCCCAATTGAGCGCGTGGCCGGCTTGCCGCATATCCGTGACGACGGGGCACAGCAGATGCGGAATCCCTTCGTACACGCTCATTTCGAGCATCTTGGGATCGATGAGGATCATGCGGACATCTTCCGCGCTCGCTTTGTACAGCAGCGAGAGGATCATCGCGTTGATCCCCACCGATTTACCCGAGCCCGTGGTGCCCGCCACGAGCAAGTGCGGCATCTTCCCCAAATCGGCGCACACCGGATTGCCGGCGATGTCCTTGCCGAGGCCCATCGTCAGTTTCGACGATCCATCGGCATACACGGCGGAACCGAGGATTTCCGACAGGCGCACGGTTTGGCGCCGCTGGTTCGGCAACTCGAGCGCCATGTAGTTCTTGCCCGGGATCGTTTCGACGACGCGAATCGACACGAGCGAGAGCGAACGCGCGAGGTCTTTGCCCAGGCCGACGATCTGGCTACCCTTCACGCCCGTGGCCGGCTCGATCTCGTAGCGCGTCACGACGGGGCCCGGATACGCCGCGACGACGCTGACGTCCACGCCGAAATCCTTGAGCTTCTTCTCGATCAGCCGGGAGGTGAATTCGAGCGTGTCGCCCGAAATCGTCTCTTGCACAGCCGGCGCCGGATCGAGCAGCGCGATCGGCGGCAACGTGGAATCGCCGGGGAGATCGGCGAACAGCGGCACCTGCTTTTCTTTTTCCACACGATCGGACTTGGGCGGGGCCGTCACGGGCGGGACGATCGTAATCGGCTCGTGATCCTCCTGCCGGACGCGGCCTTGTTCGACCTTGCCCTCGCGTTTGACGGCCGCGGCCTCGCCGAGCTTGCGATCGCGTCCCGCCTCGCGCCGCAGCTTGGCGAACGTGAACGCGGCGATGATCGAATCGCCGACGCGCTCGGCCACCGACAACCACGAAAAGCGGAAATACAGCGACAAGCCGATTCCGAGCGCGAGCAGCAACGCCAGCGTGCCGCCCGTGAAACCGAGCGCGTGCGAGACGCCGCGCGCCACGGCATCGCCGACGATGCCGCCCGGCGCACGCGGCAGCGGTACGCGCAGCGACCACATCCGCAACGCTTCGATGCCGTCGCTAGCCAGCAGCACGAGCACGAACGAGAAGGCATCGGCGATCCAGGCGCCGTCGCGCGGGGCGTCTTCGTCGATGTCTGCCGGCCGGTTCAAGCGGCGGTAGTTCGCGACGATACGGCGCACGAGCAGCACCATCCACCAATAAGTGGATACGCCGAACAGCAACAGCAAGATGTCCGAGGTCCACGCGCCGACGCGGCCGGCCCAATTGGAAATGCGATCGACTTGCGCCGCATGCGTCCAGCTTGGGTCGTGGCGACTGTAGCTGACGAGCGCCATCGCAAGGAACACGGCGAGCGCGACCTGCAAGATCCAGCGGATTTCGGTAAAGAGGCGCGACATGCGATGCGGTAACGCTTGCGCAGGCGCCGAGTAAGGAGCTTTGGCCATGAATCCCGTAGCGGCATGGCGGGCAGACCCGCCAAGAGTTCGATGCGGGCTATTGTAAACGTTGCGTCGGGTCGCAGGCTGTAAATGACCGTAACGGCGCCGCCACGGCCTCGATGGCCGGAAAGCGCACGCCACGCTATCGCGGCGATTGATCGCGTGTTCAGCGGCGCGGCGGGCGGCCCTTTATAATTGCGCAAGTATGCCCAATTTACGTGCGGTAGCGGTGCGCCTGCGGTTCGACCGACGACCGAGCGCGCACGGCGCTCTGCACTGGGCAGCGCCCTTGCGGCATCTAGCATCTATCTTACGGAACGAACAACCATGTCCACGCGCAAACACGCCAAAGTGCTCATTCTCGGTTCCGGCCCCGCCGGCTACACGGCCGCCGTCTACGCCGCGCGCGCGAACCTCGCTCCGGTACTCGTGACGGGCCTCGCCCAAGGCGGCCAACTGATGACGACGACGGACGTCGAGAATTGGCCCGCCGACGCGAACGGTGTGCAAGGCCCCGAACTCATGCAGCGCTTTCTCGACCACGCCGAGCGCTTCAACACCGAGATCGTGTTCGACCACATCCACACGGCCAAGCTGAACGAAAAGCCGATTCGGCTGATCGGCGATTCGGGCGAATACACCTGCGACTCGCTGATCATCGCGACGGGCGCCTCGGCTCAGTACCTGGGCCTGCCGTCGGAAGAAGCGTTCTCGGGCCGCGGCGTGTCCGCCTGCGCCACCTGCGACGGCTTTTTCTACAAGCAGCAGCACGTCGCGGTGGTGGGCGGCGGCAACACGGCCGTGGAAGAAGCGCTGTATTTGGCGGGTATCGCGAAGAAGGTCACGGTCATTCACCGCCGGGACAAGTTCCGCGCGGAGCCGATCCTGATCGACCGCCTGCTCGAAAAAGAGAAGGAAGGCGTGGTCGAGATCAAGTGGAACCACGTACTGGACGAAGTCACGGGCGATAGCTCCGGCGTGACGGGCGTACGCATCAAACATACGCAGACGGGCACAACGGCGGATGTGGCGCTACAAGGCGTATTCATCGCGATCGGCCACAAGCCGAACACGGACATCTTCGAGGGCCAGCTCGAGATGAAGAACGGCTACATCATCACGAACGGCGGGCTGAACGGCAACGCCACGGGCACGAGCATACCGGGCGTGTTCGCCGCGGGCGACGTGCAAGATCACGTCTACCGTCAAGCGATCACGAGCGCCGGCACCGGCTGCATGGCCGCGCTCGACGCTCAGCGTTACCTCGAAAGCGTGCACGAACTGCATCAGGATCACGTGATGAGCGCCGAAGCGGATCGGTAAAATCGCGTCCGTCGGCACCGCTCGGCATTCGAACCGAGCGGCTTCGCACTCGAACGAGGGCCGCGGCCGCCAAGCCTGCGGCCTTTTTTGTGACGTACTTGTTCCGTGCCTGTGCGGTGCCTGTGCCGTGCTTGTCTCACACGCGCTCCGGCATAGTCACGCGCGAACCGTCGCCCTCGCGCTCGTTTTAAGCAGTCGTCGGTATTCATCATGTCAAAGAATCGTCCTCGTCCGAGCGAGACCCAACGCCCCGAACCCGGCGCGCGCGCATCGAGTCTCGCCGATCTATCCAAGCTACGCGATGTGCTCAAGCAAGACGCGGCGGAGCGCGAACGCGAGCGAATCGCGGCGGCCAAGGCGGCACGCGAAGCGGCCGCCGATGCCGACGTGTTCCGGCGCGAGGTGGGACAGGTCGCACCGATCGCCGCGGCGGCGCGCGCCGTCCACGGCCGCACGCCGCCCGCTGCCCTGCCGTTGCAGACACAGCGCGACGAACAGGCGGTGCTCAGCGAAGCGATCTCCGACGAATTCGATCCCGAAGTCCTGCTCGATACAGACGAATCGCTGTTTTATTGCCGCCCCGGCATCAGCGACGAAGTCGTGCGCAAGCTACGCCGCGGGCATTGGATCGTCCAGGCGCAACTCGATCTGCACGGGATGCGCCGCGACGAGGCGCGCGAGGCGCTGGCCGCGTTCATCCGGGACACCGTCAAGCGCGGGCTGCGCTGCGTGCGCGTGATTCACGGCAAGGGGCTCGGCTCCATCGGCAAGGAACCGATCCTGAAAGGCAAGGTACGCGCTTGGCTCGTGCAGAAATCGGAGGTCCTCGCGTTTTGCCAGGCTCGGCCGCACGATGGTGGCGCCGGAGCCGTGCTCGTTCTGCTGCAGCCCAATCTCGCGCGCCCAAGCACGGTTCGCCCCGACCGGGGGCCTGGCAGTGCATCCTAGGCTCACGTTCGCGCTGGCTATCATCGAGGGAGTCGCGATCCTCGCGTATGCATTCTCCGGCTTTATCGAGGCGCGCAAGCGCCGGCTCGATGCCGTCGGTACGTTTTTGCTCGCCCTCGCCACGGCGTTCGGCGGCGGCACGGTGCGCGACGTGTTGCTCGAGCGGCGGCCGTTCTATTGGGTCGAGCACGAAGTGTATGTCGCCGTCATCTTCGCGCTTTCGCTGTTCGCGCCGGTCGTTCTACGCATGGCTTCGCGCGTCTTCAACGAACGCGCATTGCTCGTGGCCGATGCGATCGGCCTCGGCCTGTTCAGCATCTCCGGAACGTCGATCGCGCTCGACGCGCACATGCCGGCGTTCATTGCCGTGCTGATGGGCGTCGTGACGGGCGTGTTCGGCGGCATCATTCGGGACGTCGTCTGCAACGAGGTGCCGCTGTTGTTGCGCGACTCGCGCCCCTATGCGACCTGCGCGTTCGCCGGCTGCTGGCTCTATCTGCTGCTGGACCACCTGCAAGTCGATTCGGTCTACAGCGTCATCGTCGCAACGGGTTTCATCCTTATCGCGCGGCTCGTCACGTTCAAGTTCGACGTACGTCTGCCGCACTGAGGCTGCACCGGCCCGCGTTACGTCGCCGTCACGTTGACCGCTACCTCGACGACGTGCTCGCCGCCGCCCAGGATGATGCCGCGCAGCAGCGACACGTCGCTGTAGTCGCGCCCAACCGCAAGCGTGACATGGTCGAGATCGGCCAGGACATCGTTCGTCGGATCGAGATCGACCCAACCCGTTCCCGGGCAGAACACCGACACCCAAGCATGCGAGGCATCCGCGCCGACAAGACGCGGTGCCCCTTCCGGCGGCAGTGTGCGTAGATAGCCGCTCACGTACCGCGCCGCCAATCCGAGCGAGCGCAGCGCGCCGATCATCACCTGCGCGAAGTCCTGACACACGCCCTGGCGCAAATGGAAGGCAGACAGCGCCGGCGTATCGAATGTCGTCGCCTGCGGCGTGTACGCGAAATCGGTGTGAATCCGATGCATGAGATCGATGGCACCCTCGATGAGCGGCGTGCCGGGGCCGAAGCTCGGTAAAGCGTACTCGCGCAGCTCGGGGGCCAGCGCGATGTTGGGCGATGCGAAGACGAATTCGCTCTCGGGCAGATAGACGGCGCCCGCCCGATAGCGCAGTTCGGCCGCCGCACGATCCCAACGCAGCGTCGCGGATGGAACGAGTGTGGCCCAACGACGCGTCAACACGACCGCGGTCTCGCTCGTCACCCGCAGGAAGTCGTGCGGTGCATCGAAGGAAAAATAGCAGACTACATTGCCGAACGCGTCGACGTGCGAGGTCTCGTACGACGGCGTGGGATCGATCGACAAGCGATACGACACCACGCGCTGCCATGGATACGCGAGCGGACGAAGCGTTGCGACATGCTGGGCCGTCTCGACCGACATCGAATAGCGGTACGTTGTGACGTGCGACACGGACAGGCTGACATCGGCACTCATGACGACACCCGCGCGTTCAACGCGTTATCCGCGTGTATGAAATAGCGCGCGCTGATCTCGCTCGACGCGCCGGCAACGTGCCCCGCAAGCTCGGCGCACAGCGCGGTGAGCGTGGCATAGCGCCCTTGAGCGTCGGTGCTGCATAGACGTTCGAGCGAGGGCAGCGACGACACCGGCGGCATCGCTTCGCCGAACGGCCGCCGCGCCACGCCGCCCGCCGCCGCGGCGATTTCGTCGAGCTTTTTCGCGAGGCGCTCGTACACGCCATAGAGCCCACGAGGGTTCGTCGGATCCACGACGACGAGATCGATCAGGGCCGGCACTTCGAGCCGCCCCGGATACAGCGATCGATAAGTGAGCGTGCTGTCGAACAGCTGCAGCAATAGATCGAAGCCGGCCTGCGTCGCCAGCACGCCGGCATCGGCCACGACCTGTAGGAACGTCGTCATGCCCATCACCCGTTCGATATGGCGCCCCGCGAACAGCAGCCGCCATGCTTCATCGCGCACCATCCGGTCGCCCTGCGCGCCGCTGATCGCGGAAAGCTGCATGGCAAGCGTTTCGAGCGCGCTCATCAGCGCGACGCGATCGTATGACTCGTCGCGATCGCGTCGCACGGCCTCGTCGCCGTGGTACGCCGCCGCGCCGATCGACGGCGCGAGCGATAGCGCATGCAGCGCATCGCGGAAATCGTTGCGCGCCGCGAGAATCGTGCGCCAGTGATCGTTCGACAGCCGTGCCGCGGATCTCGCCGCACGCGCGCGCCTGGCTTGCGATGACACTCCCCACGCTCTGCGTGCCGGAATGCTCGTGCAAACCCGCTGCAAGCGCTCGTTCGAACGCGTGACGCGTCGTGCAGGCGGCCGAATCGGCCGCCGCGATCAGTTCGAACCGCACAGCCAGCTCGACGAGCGTGGCCAGCATGTCCTCGGAATCATGGTTGTCGAGCGAGCCTAGGATCAAGCGCGCGAGGCGCACGCTGTTTTCCGCGCGCTCGCAATAGCGCCCGGCCCAAAAAAGATTTTCGGCCGCGCGGCTCGATACCGTTCGCCGACGATGAGCGAAATCGCCGGGTTTCATCGGCGAAGGCAACAGGGACAGCGTCGAGCCGGGCCGGCTCGATAGCACCCAGGTATCGACGCTGCTGCCGCCCGATTGCATCGACACGCTCGTTTGCCGCTCGCCGGCCATGCGCGCGAACGCCCCGGGCAATACATGCCAGCCGCCGGCGGCGCCTGCGATCGCGTAGACGCGCAATGCGCACGGCCGATGCGTCAGCGTGCCGTCCTCGTAGCGGGGCGTGCACGAGTGCGGCAGCAACGCCTGGATCGTGAACGCGTCGGGCGTCGCTTCGATGCGCGCGCGCCAATCGGCTAGCCGCTGTGGGCCAGCCACGAGGCCACGCGGCATATCGGACGATACGGCATGAGGCAGCCCAGCCCAGGTCGGCACGAGCAGGCCGTCCGGGAGCCGTCCGAGGACGTCCTCGCGGACGGCCGCCTCCCCGCACCACCAGGTGGCGACGCTCGGCAACGCAAGCGTCTCGCCGAACAGGGCATCGGCGATGCCGGGCAAGAACCCGTGCAACGCCGGCGACTCGACAATGCCGGCGCCCGGCGCGTTCGAGACGACGACGTTACCGGCGCGCATCACCTGCAACAAGCCCGGCACGCCGATCGTCGAATCGGCGCGCAGCTCGACCGGGTCGCAAAAACTGTCGTCGAGCCGGCGCAACAAGCCGTGCACGCGTTCGAGGCCCGCCAGCGTCTTCAAGTAGAGTTTGTCGCCGCGCACCGTGAGATCGGTACCTTCGACAAGCGTGAGGCCCAAATAGCGCGAGAGAAAGACATGTTCGAAGTAGGTCTCGCTAAACGGGCCGGGGCTCAGCAAGGCAATGTGCGGCGAGCCGGCCCGTGCGCGGCGTTCGTCGTCGGTCATCGTCGTGCGCGCAGCCTGCGCGAGCGTCGCGATCAGTTGCGAATACGACGGCGCGAGCCGCTGTACGCCGAGCGAGCGAAACGGTTCGGCGAAAAGACTGGCGACGATGAGCCGATTCTCCAACGCATAGCCCAGCCCGGAGGGCGCCTGTGTGCGATGCCCCATGACGGTCCATTCGCCGCTCGGCCCGCGCGCCAGATCGACGGCGACGATCTGCAGGTATCGTCCGCCCGGCGGCGCCCAGCCTTTCATCGCGCGCACATAGCCGGGGTGCCCGAATACAAGTGCCGACGGCAGCAGCCCGCGCGCGAGAACCGTCTGCGGACCATAGATGTCGGCAACGAGTGCTTCGAGCAACCGCGCGCGCTGCGCGACGCCTCGTTCGATCACCCCCCATTCGTCCTCGTCGAGGATAAATGGGAGCGGATCGAGCGCCCACGGCCGCGACTCGCCGTTGTCGGCATAGGTGTTGTAGGTGATGTCGTTGTCGCGCACCTGCCGCGCGACCGCCACCGCGGCCTGTTCGAGGCCGGCCAGGCCCTCTTCGCCGAGCAGCCCGAAAAAGCGCCGCCACGGCGCGCGCGGTTCGCCCGCGGCGTCGCGCAGTTCGTCCCAGTGGCCCTCGCGCGGCTGAACCTCGCACAGCCGCGCAAGAACATCGGCGACATCGGCCGTTACTTCGAACGGCAGGGTTGATTGGAAAGGCAAATGGCTCTCTAGCTTCTGTCAGACGTCGCACTAGACACGCCGCAAATCGAGCGTAAAAGGCATCTCGAGACTGCGTTCGCACGTCTTCACGGGGATCGGTCCGGGCGTATGGCCGATCGTGAAGAAGCGCGCACGCCGTCGGCTCTGCGCTTCGTAGGCGTTGACGGGAAACGTCTGATAATTTCGTCCACCCGGATGGGCGACATGATACTGGCATCCGCCGAGCGAGCGCTCCGTCCAACCGTCGACGAGATCGAACGTCAGCGGCGCATGGACGCCGATGGTCGGGTGCAACGACGCCGCCGCCTGCCACGCGCGAAAGCGCACGCCCGCGACATACTCGCTCGCGCGGCCCGTGGGCTGCAGCGGAAGCGGCACGCCGCCTACCGTCACCGTATGGCGGTTTTCGTTCAGGCCGAGCACGCGCACCTCGATGCGTTCGAGCGACGAATCGACGAAGCGCACGGTGCCTCCGGGCCCCGCTTCCTCGCCCATGACGTGCCAAGGCTCGAGTGCATGGCGCAGCGTGACCGTGACGCCGCTCGCGTCGAACTCGCCGACGAGCGGAAAGCGAAACTCGAAGTGCGGCGCGAACCAGGCGCGATCGAATGCATAACCCGCCGCGTTTAAATCAGCCAAGACATCGTCGAAATCCATCTGTACGAAGGTGCCGAGCATGAATCGGTCATGCAGTTCCGTGCCCCAGCGCGTGAGCCGCGTCGTGTACGGCGTGCGCCAGAATCGCGCGACGAGCGCGCGCAGCAAGAGCTGCTGAGCAAGACTCATGCGCGCGTGCGGCGGCATTTCGAATCCGCGCAATTCGAGCAGGCCAAGCCGGCCAGCAGAGCCATCGGGCGAGTAGAGCTTGTCGATGCAGAACTCGGCGCGGTGGGTGTTGCCCGTTACATCGATGAGGATGTTGCGCAGGGTGCGGTCGATCAACCAAGGCGGCACCCGCTGCCCCTCTTCGCCCAGCGTCGTAAGCCCATCCAACTGACGCTGCAATTCGCGAAAGGCGATCTCGAGCTCGTACACCTGATCGTTGCGGGCTTCGTCGACACGGGGGGCCTGGCTCGTCGGGCCGATGAACAGGCCCGAGAACAGGTACGACAACGACGGGTGGTTGTGCCAATAGGCGATGAGGCTCGCCAACAGATCCGGCCGGCGCAGGAACGGGCTGTCCGCGGGTGCGGCCGCGCCGAGGACCATGTGGTTGCCCCCGCCGGTACCGGTATGGCGCCCGTCGAGCATGAACTTCTCCGGCCCGAGGTACGACTCGCGTGCGACGCGATAAAGAAATTCGGTATTGTCGACCAGCTCCCGCCAGTTCGACGCCGGGTGGATATTGACCTCGACCACACCGGGATCGGGCGTGACCTGCAATAGCTTCAAGCGAGCGTCGCGCGGCGGCGGGTAGCCTTCGATGACGACGGCGACCTGCAGATCCGCCGCCGTCGCCTCGACCGCCGAGAGCAAGTCTAGGTAGTCGTCGAGTACGGCAAGCGGCGGCATGAAGACATAGAGCGCCCCGCCCTCGCGTCCGGCCGCCACCGAATCGGCCTCGGCCTGCGGCCCAGCCGCGCGCGCGGGGTCGCGCGCCTCCACGCAAAGCGCCGTGCGCCACACCGAGCCCGCCGATTCGCCGCGCTTCGGAGGCATCGCCTCGTCGGGTTCGCCCGATCGTCCGCCCGCAGGCCCGTTGCCGCGGTGTTTGTCGTCGATACGATGCGGCGCGTACTGCTCGCGCAGCTGCGCGGCGCCGCGTAAAGCCGGTTGCGGCCCGAATGGATCGCTCTCGTGCAGCCACGGATAATCGGCTGCGCTCACCCAGGGAAGCGAATCGAGCGGGAGGCGATAGCCCATCGGCGAATCGCCCGGAATCAGATACATCCGCTCGTCGCGAATAAACCACGGGCCGGTGACCCAGCGCGGCCCGGCAAGCGTCGCCGCGGTTTCGCGCTCGCGGGCGAGCGGCAACGCATAGCCCGTCACGGCCGAGAGCCCGGCGTCGAAGACGCGCCGCAGCCGCAGCCGTTCGCGCTCGTCGTCGAGCCGCGAATCGAACGGATCCACGTTGACCGGCAAGCGCCGCTCGCGCCAGAGGTAGTACCAGACATCCTCATAGCCCGGCAGAACCTGGCCGGCATCGACCGCGAGCTTATCCGCCAGCCGACGAATGAATCGCTGCGCATCGTCCGCCGTGTAATGCATCGGTTCGCGTTCATCGGCGAAACGGGTGGGATCGTGCCAGCACGGCTCGCCGTCCTCGCGCCAATACAGCGAGAGCGCCCAGCGCGGCAATTGCTCCCCGGGATACCACTTGCCCTGCCCCACGTGCAAGAATCCGTTGCCGCCATAGCGGGTGCGCAGTTTTTCCATCAGCGAGACCGCATAGCCGCGCTTAGTGGGCCCGAGCGCATCCGTGTTCCATTCCGCCGCATCGCGATCGCGCACTGAGACGAAGGTCGGCTCGCCGCCCATCGTCAGCCGCACGTCCATCGAAGCAAGATCGGCGTCGACTTGCTCGCCCATGCGCTCGATCCCGTGCCACACCGCTTCGTCGTAAGGTTTCGTCACGCGCGGCGTCTCGAGCACGCGCGTGATCGACATGGAGTGCTCGAACTCGACCTCGCACTCGTCGAGCGCACCCGAGATGGGCGCCGCGCTGCCCGGTTGCGGCGTGCAAGCCACCGGAATATGACCTTCGCCGGCCATCAGCCCGGACGTGGGATCGAAGCCGACCCAGCCCGCGCCGGGCAGATAGACCTCGCACCATGCATGCAGATCGGTGAAATCGACCTCGGTTCCGCTCGGACCGTCGAGCGCTTTTTCGTCGGGCGCCAGCTGCAGCAGATAACCCGACACGAAGCGCGCGGCCAAGCCGAGTTGACGCAGTGTCTGGACGAGCAGCCACCCGGTATCGCGACACGAGCCGGAGCCGTTTTCGAGCGTTTCCTCGGGCGTTTGCACGCCAGGCTCCATGCGGATCAAATAGCCGATCTCACGCGCCAGCCGCTGATTGAGGGCGACCAAAAAATCGATCGTGCGGCAACGCGTGCGATCGATGCTTTCGACGAAAGCCGCGAAGCGTGGTGTCGGTTCGGCGCTGCGCACGAGATAGGGGGCGAGTTCGGCGGCGAGCGTCGGCGCGTAGTCGAACGGAAATGTCTCCGCCTCGGGTTCGAGAAAGAAATCGAACGGGTTATAGACGGACATCTCCGCCACAAGATCCACCGTGACGCGGAACTCGCGCGTGGCCTCGGGAAAGACGAGACGCGCCTGGTAGTTCGCAAAGGCGTCCTGCTGCCAATTGACGAAGTGATTCGTCGGCTCCACGCGCATCGAGTAGCTAAGAATAGGCGTACGGCAATGCGGCGCCGGACGCAGCCGGACGATTTGCGGCCCTAGCGCGACGAGGCGGTCATAGCGGTACAGCGTGACATGATTTAACGCGACGCGGATCGACACGGGTGGACCTCGATGCGATGAACGAAACGGATGTGAAACCGATGCACGCCGCAACGCTCATGCTGCGTGCGGTTGTATGGGCGACTGTGACTGTGACTGTGACTGTGACTGGGGATTGGGATTGCGACTGGGATTGCGACTGTGATTGGGATTGCGACATCGGTGGCGGCGCTTCGGCGACGGCCGGCTCCTCGGGGGCGAGCGGCACCAGGAAATCGCGGCTGATACAACTGCCGAATTCGTTGATGCGAACGAGAAATTCGGTGAGCCAAAGATGCAGGCCACCGCGCAAGATATCGCCGATCTGCACCGCATGCACATCCGCATGCAACTGCTCGATCAGTGCTTGTGCCGGCGCCGAGCGCGCATTGCGGACGTGCGTGATGATCTGCCGGAGTTCATCGAGATTGGCCGCGAGCGAGCGCGGCCAGTTGGCGAATAGGATCAGCAAACTGGCGACGCGCTCGGGCACGATCACATCCCGATAGACCTTGCGATACACCTCGAATCCGGAAACCGAACGCAATACCGCGGCCCAGTGGTAATAATCGAGCGATTGCGCCAACGGTTGCGCCAACGCGCCTGAGCGCTGCTCGAGCATTTCGCACTTCACGTCGAGAATGCGCGCGGTGTTGTCGGCTCGCTCGAGAAAGGTGCCGAGCCGCATGAAATAAAACGCCTCGTCCCTGACCATCGTGCCGAGCTGCACCCCGCGCGACAGATGAGAGCGGAACTTGACCCATTCGAAAAACTCGCACGGATCGCGCTCGAGCACGCCATCGGCAAGCATGCGGTGTGCATCGAGCCAGGTCGTGTTGATCGTCTCCCAAAGCTCGGTCGTGATCGAGCCGCGCACCGCACGGGCGTTTTCACGCGCGGCCCGCAGGCAGTTGATGATCGAAGAAAGATTCTCGCTGTCGCTCGCCATGAAGGCGATGACTTCGCGGCTCGCCATGCTCGGATGCGCGGCCGCATAAATATCGGCGAGCTCCGAGATCGACAGCATCGCGCGCCAACCCAGCGCCGCGTACTCGTCCGATTGCGGCACGAGCGCTAGCTGATAGTTCGCGTCGAGCATGCGCGCCGTATTTTCAGCGCGCTCGGTATAACGTGCCATCCAGAAAAGATGGTCGGCAGTGCGGCTCAGCATGATGTCTCCGGAACGGCGTTGTCAGAAGCGATGTCGGTCGCGATGCAGCGGCGCGTCGTGCGCGTTTACTGCTCGAGCACCCACGTGTCCTTGGTGCCGCCTCCTTGCGAAGAGTTGACGACCAACGAACCCTCGCGCAATGCGACGCGTGTCAATCCGCCCGGCACCATGCGCACCTCGCTGCCCGACAGCACGAATGGGCGCAGATCGATGTGACGCGGTGCGATGCCGCTCTCGACATAGGTTGGGCACGTCGAAAGCGCGAGCGTGGGCTGTGCGATGTACTTCTCGGGCTGTGCGACGAGGGCGGCGCGAAACGCTTCGATCTCGGCGGCCGTCGAAGCGGGTCCGACCAGCATGCCGTAGCCGCCCGCGCCATGCGTTTCCTTGACCACCAACTCCGGCAAATGGTCGAGCACGTAGCGAAGGTCGTCCGGCTTGCGGCACATCCACGTCGGCACGTTGTTTAGAATCGGCTCCTCGCCGAGATAGAACCGAATCATGTCCGGCACATACGGATAGATCGATTTATCGTCGGCAACGCCCGTCCCGACGGCGTTGGCGAGCGTCACATTGCCGACCCGATAGGCCGACAGCAAGCCGGCCACGCCGAGCGTCGAGTCCGGGCGAAACACGTCCGGGTCGAGAAAATCGTCGTCGACGCGCCGGTAGATGACGTCGACGCGCTGCGGCCCCTGCGTGGTACGCATATAGACAAAGCCGCCGTCCACGAATAGGTCGTGCCCTTCGACAAGTTCGACGCCCATCTGCTGCGCAAGGAACGCATGCTCGAAATACGCCGAGTTATACATCCCGGGGGTGAGCACGACGATCGTCGGGTTGTCCATGCCATGCGGCGCAGCCGCGCGCAACGTATCGAGCAGCAGATCCGGATAGTGCGCGACGGGCGCAACGCGGTTGCGCGCGAATAGATCGGGGAAAAGCCGCATCATCATCTTGCGGTTTTCGAGCATGTACGACACACCGGACGGCACCCGCAGGTTGTCCTCGAGCACGTAGAACTCGCCCGCACCCGCGCGCACGATATCGATGCCGGCGATATGCGCGTAGATATCGCGCGCCACATCGACCCCTTGCATCTGCGGCCGGTATTGTCCGTTGGCGAGAATCTGCTCGGCCGGAACGACGCCCGCCCGCACGATCGCCTGGTCGTGATAGATGTCGTGGATGAATCGATTCAGCGCGCCAACCCGTTGACGCAATCCCTGCTCGAGCGCCGCCCATTCGTGCGCCGGAAAAATGCGAGGGATGACGTCGAAAGGAATCGTCCTTTCCGTGCCGACACCGGTTGCGTCCTTGGCGCCGTAGACGGCAAAGGTAATCCCGACGCGGCGGAAATTCAGATCGGCTTCCGCACGCTTGTTGAACATCTGTTGCTCGCTCTGCGCACACATCCACGAGAAGAACGGATGATAGTGCGAGCGTGCTTCGCCGCACGCGTGGAAGTCGGCGGCCGGCACACCCGCAATAGCGGGCCCGTTGCGCTCGAACATCTCGCTGAAGAAAGCTTGCTTCATGGCCGATATTCCCGTTCGTTGTTGAGGCCGCCCGCACGAACGCTGGGCCCCCGGTCGAGTCCGGCTGTCGTCTCGCGGACAGCAGCCGTTCGGTATCAAGCATTCTTCGATCGAGGCGGCGGCACGCGGCAGCCGTCCTCGGCAGACCGATCGACATCTCGGATCGGACGCCCCTTCAAGGTAGCGGGCGGCGAGCCTTCCCGCGACACGGGGAAAACCCCTGTCGCGTGCCGGCCCCTGCCCCATGACGGGGTGGTTCCGATCTATGCAACTTGCGTGCCGACGCCCGCCTGTCTTGGCTTAGCGGCTAATGGGGAAGGATTGCGGCGGATTTGCGGGAATGACCACGCACCGAGATGGCGCATGAGGAGGGTTTGCCCGCACCGGGCGGGCGCGCCGATGCATCGGATTGCACTCGCGGAGCGCACGAAGCGCCCCGCGCTGCAGTCGGACCGGATGGCTTGCGCTTAGGCGATGCGCGCTTCGGTCGACGGATCGAACAATACCGCCTTGGAGACATCCGCGAGCAGCGTCATCTCTTGCTGCGCTTGGGGGTTCGACGCGGGGTGCACGCGGCTCACGGTACGCTTGCCGTTGATCTGCGCAAAGACGAGCGTATCCGGGCCGGTCGGCTCGATGACGTCGACCTTGACTCGCAACGGCTGCAAATCGCCGCTATTGGCATCGTGCGCCCCGCGCGCATCCGTGAGACGTTCCGGGCGCAAACCGAGAATGACCTTCTGGCCGACACTGGCTTTCACGCGATTCGCCTCGAACGGTAGCTTCAAGATACCGCGCTCGACACCCGTATCGATCTCCAAACCGATGCCCGCCCCTTGTTCGACAAGCTTGCCTTCGACGAAATTCATCGGCGGCGCGCCGATGAAGCCGGCCACGAACAGGTTCGACGGCGAATCGTAGATCTCTTGCGGCGCGCCGAACTGCTGAACGATGCCGTCCTTCATGACGGCGATGCGATCGCCGAGCGTCATCGCTTCGATCTGGTCGTGCGTCACGTAGACGATCGTCGTGCCCAAGCGCTGGTGCAGCAGCTTGATTTCCGAGCGCATTTCGATCCGCAGCTTCGCGTCGAGGTTCGACAGCGGTTCGTCGAACAGGAACATGACGGGATCGCGCGCGAGCGCCCGACCCATCGCCACCCGCTGGCGCTGGCCGCCCGACAGTTGCCCCGGCTTGCGATCGAGCAAGTGATCGATCTGCAGCATCTGCGAAACGCGATCGACGATTTGCGCTTGTTCCTTCTTCGGCACCTTACGAATGTTCAGGCCGAACGAGATATTCTCGCGCACCGTCATCGACGGATAGAGCGCGTACGACTGGAACACCATGGCGATATCGCGATCTTTCGGCGACAGGTCGTTCACGATCTTGCCGTCGATGCAGATATCGCCCTTGGTGACCGTCTCGAGGCCGGCGATCATGTTGAGCAGCGTCGACTTGCCGCACCCGGAGCCGCCGACGAGAATCAAGAACTGGCCGTCCTCGATTTCGATGTCGACGCCCTTCAGGACGGGCACGCCATTCGGATAGGTCTTGTATACGTCGCGGATGGAAAGGCTTGCCATGCTGAAAATCCTTTAATCTGCTCTGCTTTCGAATATGCGATGGGTTCGTTTCGCGGCGCCTTGTCGAACGCTCGCCGCGCGCTAAACGAAACGTCCAATCAGCCCTTCACCGCGCCCGCCGTCAAACCGCGCACGAAGTATCGGCCGGCAATGACGTAGACGAGGAGGGTCGGCAAGGCCGCGATGATCGCCGCAGCCATGTCGACGTTGTATTCCTTCACACCTGTCGACGTATTCACGAGGTTGTTCAACGCCACGGTAATCGGCATGGAATCGACGCCCGAGAAGACGATCCCGAACAGGAAGTCGTTCCAAATCTGCGTAAATTGCCAAATGACGCACACCATGAAGATCGGCAGCGAAACGGGCAGCAAGATCCGCGTGAAAATCATGAAGAACCCGGCGCCGTCGATGCGCGCCGCCTTCACGAGTTCGGCAGGAATGCTCACGTAGAAGTTGCGGAAGAACATCGTCGTGAACGCGATGCCGTAGACCACGTGTACGAACACCAAGCCCGAAATCGTGTTCGAGATGCCGACCAACCCGAGCATGCGCGCCATCGGCAGCAAGATCGCCTGGAACGGGATGAAGCACCCGACGAGCAGCATCGTGAACACCGCATCGGCACCGCGGAAGCGCCAGTGCGTCAGCACGTAGCCGTTGAACGCGCCGATGATCGAGGAGAGCAGCACGGCCGGGATCACCATCCGTACCGAGTTCATGAAGAACGGACGCATGCCGTCGCAACGCACGCCCGTGCAAGCCTCGCTCCATGCCTTCACCCAAGGCGCGGCCGTCCAATGCGTGGGCGGCGTCAGCAGATTGCCCGTGCGCAGTTGATCGAGATCCTTGAACGACGTGGACAGCATCACGTAGATCGGGAACAGGAAGTACAGCGCGAACAGCAGAAGCGCAGCGTAAATGAACGCGCGACTGAACGTCATCTTAGGCTGCATTGCGGGTGCTCCTCGATTCCAAGTACATGAGCGGGACCAGTACGGCAACGACGGTGGCGAGCATCATCATGGACGACGCGGCCCCCACGCCCAACTGCCCGCGATTGAACGAGAACGTGTACATGAACATGGCGGGCAGCGACGACGACGTACCAGGGCCACCGGCCGTCAACGCGACGACGAGGTCGAACGTCTTGATCGTGATGTGGCACAGGATCAGGAGCACCGAGAAAAACACGGGACGCATGCTGGGAATCACGATCCTGCGATAGATCGTGGGCAGCGTCGCGCCATCCACTTGGGCAGCCTTGAAGATCTCCGAATCGACGCCGCGCAAGCCGGCGAGGAACAGCGCCATGACGAAGCCCGTCGATTGCCACACGGCTGCGATGACGATACAGAAGATCGCTTTGTCCGGATCGTTTAGCCAGGTGAACGAGAAGCTCGTCCAGCCCCAATCGTGCAGTACTTTTTCGAAACCTAACGCCGGGTTCAGAATCCACTGCCAGGCCGTGCCCGTCACGATGAACGAGAGCGCCATCGGGTAGAGGAACACCGCGCGCAGCGCGCCTTCGTTGCGGATCCGTTGATCGAGCAAGATCGCCAGGAACAGCCCCAGCCCGATGCAGATCGCGATGAACGGAATGCCGAACCAGCCGAGATTCTTCGCCGACGTCCACCAGACGTCGTTTTGAAACAGTTCGCTGTAGCGCGACAGGCCCGCGAACGTATAGTTGGGCATCAGTCGCGACTTCGACAGCGACAGATAGCCGGTAATCAGAATAAAGCCATAGACGAATACAAGGCTGATCGCCACGCTAGGCGAAAGCACGAGTTTCGGGATCCAGCGATCGGCAAGCGCCGATACCGACGAGGTGCGGTGGGGTACGTGCGCCACATTGTTCCCTTTCCCGCTGAGAGAAGCAGCCACTGCTCGACTCCTGAGTACTTGCATACCGGCCGCGACGATTCGATTGCTTGTGAAGCGTGCGGCCGGCGAGAGGTGACGCGGGCAATGCGCGCGAGATACGCGCACCGCCCCTGGAACGACGCTTACTTCGTCTGCGCTGCCTTCGCGAGTGCCGCGACTGCGTCCGCCGACGATTCGTTCGAGTTCATGAACTTCGTGACGACGTCGCTCATTGCGCCGGCCGTGGCATCGCCTTGAGCCATGCCGTGTGCGAGCGACGGCACGTAACCGCCGGCCTTGATCGCGGCTTGCTCATCCGCGTACGACTTCTTCGCGCAAGCGTCGAAGCTGCTCATGTCGACGCCCAGACGAACCGGGATCGAGCCCTTGTACAAGCTGAACTGCTTCTGGAACTCGGGGCTCATGATCGTCTTCGCCAGTGCGAGCTGGCCCGGCGTGGCCGCCTTCGCGCCCTTTTGCTGGAAGAACACGAACGAATCGACGTTAAACGTGTACGCCTTCTCGGTGCCCGGCACCGCGGTGCAGACGTAATCGACGCCCGGCTTCTTGTTCGCGTTCGCGAACTCGCCCTTTGCCCAGTCGCCCATGAACTGCATGCCGGCCTTGCCGTTGATGACCATGGCCGTGGCCAGGTTCCAGTCGCGACCCGTACGTGCGCCGTCGAAGTAGGTCGTGAGCTTGCGAACCGTGTCGAACACCTTGACCATCTGCGGGGACGTCAGCGTCTTTTGGTCGAGATCGACGATCGCCTTCTTATAGAAGTCGGGGCCTTGCGAGAGCACCACGTCTTCCCACACCGTGAAGTCTTGCCACGGCTGGCCGCCCATCGCGATCGGCATGATGCCGTCGGCCTTCATCTTGTCGGCGAGCTTGAAGAACTCGTCCCAGTTCGTCGGCACCTTGCCGCCTGCCTTATCGAGCGCGGCCTTGTTGATGTACAGCCAGTTCACACGGTGCACCGAGAACGGCGCGGCGACGTAGTGGCCGTCGGCCTGCATGATCTTATCGATCTGCGGCGGCAGGTTCTTCTTCCAATCCTCGCCCTTCGCCACCGAATCGATGTTCACGAGCACGTCTTGGTCGGCCCATTCCTTGATCAGCGGGCCCTTGATCTGCGCAGCGCTCGGCGCATTGCCCGAGATCACCTGCGTTTTCAGTGCCGTCATGGCCGCGGCACCCGCGCCGCCCGCCACTGCGAAGTCCTTCCACGTATAGCCTTGCTTCGTCATGTCGTCCTTCAGGACGCCGATGGCCTTCGACTCACCGCCCGAGGTCCACCAGTGCAGCACTTCGACGGATTCCCCCGCCTGAGCCGCCGACACGCCCAGCATGAGCCCCGTGGCGCACAGCGCAGCCATGATCGCGCGAACTTTCATTCTTTATCTCCTCCAGACTACTGACCAAGTAACGAGTGCTCCCCTCTTCTACTGGCCGGGGAACGGTGGTTGGGTGCAACAGAACAACACTGGATGTGGCCGAATGCCGACTCGCGCGGCGCGCACACGCGCCGACGGCCCGAACACGGCCGCGAAGGATCGTTAGGAAATGCGTGCTTCCAAGCTTGGGCGACTGTCTCCTCTTTTGAATTCGGCCGGACCGCGTCGCGCGGTTCCGGCTCGGGGAGGCAGCGCCATCCGAACTGCGCTGCTAACATGCACGCGCGGCATACAAGGGACACGCGCTGCACTGCCGCCGATCGGTGCTCGCGACCTTCCCGCTCAAGCAGCGGCACAAAGGTTTTTGCAATCGATCGACGTTACCTCTTGATTTGGATTGTAGTTAAACTACAATTCAGTGTCAAAATTATTTTTATCGCGCTACAGACCCCTGGAACCGCTACAGACGTCGCAACTTCGAGCAGCCCACCCTTGCAGTCCGTACCTCGAATCCGCGCCCGCAACCCTTTGACTTCGGCTCACGACTCATGCAAATCGACTCAGGCTTCACCTTCGTTCTCTTCGGCGGGACTGGCGATCTGTCGATGCGAAAGATCCTCCCTGCGCTGTACGAGGCCCACCGCGCGGGCATGTTGTCCGAGCAGGGCAAGATCGTGGCGGTGGCCCGGCACGCGGCCGATCGCGAAGGCTATATCGAGTGGGTCAACAGCAACGTCAAATCGCACGTCGCCAAGGGCGGCAAGTTCGACGAAGCGCTCTGGCAGCGTTTCTTGGAACGCATCGCCTACGTCAAGCTCGATCTCGGCAAGCCTGAGGACTTCGCACTGCTGCGCGACGCGCTGAGCGATCACGGCGGCACGCGCGTGTTCTACCTCGCGACGGGGCCGTCGCTGTTCGTGCCGATCTGCCGCGCACTCGCGTCTGTCGGTTTGAACGAAAACGCGCGCATCGTCTTGGAAAAGCCGCTCGGGTACGACTTGCGTTCGTCGAATGCGATCAACGACGCGGTGGGCGAAATATTCACCGAAGAGCAAATCTACCGAATCGATCACTACCTCGGTAAAGAACCCGTGCAAAACCTGCTGGCGCTGCGTTTCGGCAATGCGCTGTTCGAGCCGTTGTGGCGCCGCGAGTGGGTCGAGAGCATCCAGATTACGATTGCGGAAGAACTCGGCGTCGAAGCGCGCGGCGATTTTTACGACAACACCGGCGCGCTGCGCGACATGGTGCAAAACCACCTGCTGCAGTTGTTGTCGATCGTCGCGATGGAGCCGCCCCATTCGATGGATTCCGACTCCGTCCGCGACGAAAAGCTGCGCGTGTTGCGCGCGCTCAAGCCGATCGACACCCGCGACATTCCGAAGATGGCCGTGCGTGGGCAATACCATTCGGGCGTCATCAAAGGCACCTCGGTGCCGGCCTATGCAACCGAACACGGCGTGAAGCCGCAAAGTGCGACGGAAACGTTCGTCGCGCTGAAAGTCGAGATCGAGAACTGGCGCTGGGCCGGCGTGCCCTTCTTCCTGCGCACCGGCAAGCGTCTGGCCGAGCGCGTCGCCGAGATCGTCGTCAATTTCCGCCCCGTACCGCATTCGGCGCTGGGCCCGACGGCATTGCGCCCCGGTTCGAACCGCCTCGTGATCCGGCTACAGCCGAACGAATCGATCCGCCTGTATTGCCTAGCCAAGCAACCGGGCGAAGGGATGAACCTCTCGAGCGTCCACCTCGATCTGGCTTTCGATCAGTTCTTCAAAGAAGGACAGATGGAGGCGTATCAGCGCTTGTTGCTCGATGTGATCAACGGGCGCCTCGCCCTGTTCGTGCGCCGCGACGAACAAGAAGCCGCGTGGCGCTGGGTGGAACCGATCCTGAACGAGTGGGCCGCGTCCAACAAGCCGCCGAAGCCGTATGCCGCGGGCACCTGGGGCCCCGCCGCGGCGAGCGCGATGCTCGCGCAGCACGACACCTGCTGGCTCGAGGAAGAGAATTGAAATGAAAACGGCGTCGGTGGCGTCGTTGACATCGTCGGCGTCGGAAGTCGACGAAACGAAACGAAAAGAAACGACGCGGACGCTTGGACCTGTAGACGCATAGACGCGTCGACAAATCGACGATTCGGCCACGCAGCGCTTGCTTGATGAACCCGATGGGAAGCGACGCGGCATGGCCGACGATGATGAACATACAAAAAGCAGTTTGGAGGAGAAGTGATCGAGCTTCACGCTTTTGACGACCCGCGCGCCCAAGCCGGCGCGCTGGCCAAGGCGGTGAGCGATGCGCTCGCCGCATCGCTCGCGGCGGCTCCGGACGCGCGCGCCACCTTGGCGGTTTCGGGCGGGACGAGCCCGCGCCCGTTTTTCCAGGCACTCGCGCTCGCATCGCTCGACTGGGCGCGCGTCGACGTGACGCTCGTCGACGACCGCTGGGTGCCCGAAACCGACAACGCGAGCAACGCACGCCTGGTTCGAGAGACGTTGCTCGTGCAAGCCGCGGCCGCCGCTCGCTTCGCTCCGCTCGTGGACGTCGCCGTTTCGCTCGATGCGCGCATCGCCGCGTTGAATGCCGATCCCTCTTACGCGTTGCCGAACGTCGCCGTGCTCGGGATGGGCGAGGACGGCCACACGGCGTCGCTGTTCGCCGATGCGCCCGCCGACGAGTGGGCGCACGCGCTGCAAACGAGCGAGCGCTACGTCGGCGTCCACCCGGGCGCCGCACCGCACGAGCGCGTCAGCCTGTCGATGTCCGCGCTCAAGGGCATCGAGCGGCTATTCCTATTGATCTCGGGCGAACGCAAGCTCGACGTCCTCAAAGCGGCCGCGTCCGCGCCACAAGAAAACGCCATCTCGAAGCTGGCAAACGACAAGGGAGTCAGACTCGATGTCTACTGGTCTGCAAAATAAAGCTCAACCGGTACCCGGCGTACGCCAGCACGCCGACGGTCCGCGCCTGCTTGCCGATATCGGCGGTACCAACGCGCGCTTCGCGCTGGAAACGGAACCCGGGGAAATCGCTCAAATTCGCGTCTACCCGTGCGCCGACTATCCGACGATCGAGGACGTGCTGAAGAAGTATTTGAAGGATACGAAGGTCGGCCGCGTCAATCATGCGGCCATTGCGATCGCCAATCCCGTCGACGGCGATCAAGTCAGCATGACGAACTTCAAATGGGCGTTCTCGATCGAAGCCATGCGCCGTGCGCTCGGCTTCGACACGCTGCTCGTCGTCAACGACTTCACGGCGCTCGCGATGGCGCTGCCCGGGCTCACCGACGCGCAGCGCATCCAAGTGGGCGGCGGCGCGCGCCGGCAAAACAGCGTCATCGGGTTGCTCGGGCCCGGTACCGGCCTTGGGGTGTCCGGCCTCATCCCCGCCGACGACCGTTGGATTGCGCTCGGCAGCGAAGGCGGCCACGCGAGCTTCTCGCCGATGGACGAACGCGAAGATCTCGTCCTGCAATATGCGCGCAAGAAGTGGTCGCACGTCTCATTCGAACGGGTAGCAGCCGGGCCCGGCATCGAACTGATCTACCGTGCACTGGCCGCTCGCGACAAGAAACGCGTCGCACCCACGGTCGATCCCGCTCAAGTCGTCGAACGAGCGCATGCGGGCGACGCGCTGGCGCTCGAAGCCGTCGAATGTTTCTGCGGCATCCTCGGCACGTTCGCAGGCAACCTCGCCGTGACGCTGGGTGCGCTAGGCGGCATGTACATTGGCGGCGGCGTCGTGGTCAAACTCGGCGATTTGTTTCTGCGCTCCTCGTTCCGTCAGCGCTTCGAAGCAAAAGGCCGGTTCGAACCGTATCTCGCCAATGTGCCGACCTACGTCATCACGGCCGAATACCCCGCCTTCCTCGGCGTCTCGGCGATTCTCGCGGAGCAATTGTCGAACCGGGCCGGCGGCGGCTCGTCGGCCGTGTTCGAGCGGATCCGCCAAATGCGCGACGCGCTGACGCCGGCTGAGCGCCGGGTGGCCGATCTTGCGATGAACCACCCGCGCTCGATCATCAGCGATCCGATCGTCGACATCGCCCGCAAGGCCGACGTGAGCCAGCCGACGGTCATCCGTTTCTGCCGCTCGCTCGGCTGCCAAGGGCTGTCGGACTTCAAGCTGAAGCTGGCCACGGGCCTGACGGGCACGATTCCCGTCAGCCATAGCCAAGTGCACCTGGGCGATACGGCCACCGATTTCGGCGCGAAGGTGCTCGACAACACCGTGTCGGCGATCTTGCAGTTGCGCGAGCATCTGAACTTCGAACACGTCGAGCGCGCGATCGAACTGCTGAACGGCGCGCGACGGATCGAGTTCTACGGGCTCGGCAATTCGAACATCGTCGCGCAGGACGCGCACTACAAGTTCTTCCGTTTCGGCATTCCGACGATCGCGTACGGCGATCTCTATATGCAAGCAGCTTCGGCGGCGTTGCTCGGCAAGGGCGACGTCATCGTCGCGGTATCGAAATCGGGGCGGGCGCCCGAGCTGCTGCGCGTGCTCGACGTGGCGATGCAGGCCGGCGCCCAAGTCATCGCCATCACCTCGAGCAATACGCCGCTGGCCAAGCGGGCCACCGTCGCGCTGGAAACCGATCACATCGAAATTCGCGAATCGCAGTTGTCGATGATTTCGCGCATCTTGCATCTGGTGATGATCGACATCCTCGCTGTCGGCGTGGCGATTCGCCGCGCCGAGCCGACGGGCGAAATGAAGCAGGCCGTGGCGAAAGCGCGCTCGACCGGCACCTACGATGCAACGGCCGTGCTCGATTGGCTCAGTCACGGGGCCGCGTCGTCGGCAGCGGATTAACCGAAGCGGAACGGCAACCCTCAGCCGCGCCGCCATCCACTCGATAGCGGCGGCACCGACCCGCGTGCTCCTCGGAGCCGCGGGTTTTTCGTTTCAGGAAGTACAAAATATACGTGCACCAAAGCGGAACTTTTTCGGCCACAAGCTTGTCGCGTGGGCGTTTGTGCGGTCAGGCACCGTCGGCGCAACGAGATGCCGGCCACACATCGCCCCAAAACGTGGATTTTTCTTCAACGTATTCGCAACAACACGCCGCGCCGAAGTGTCGTTCGTACGCAACACATCTCACCATCAATTAAGCAACCACTTTCACTCACTTCCTTGTCTGTCAAGGGAGAGCGCGATACATCAGCTGAATTACTGCGTTTCAATATTCGCAACAATGGAGGGCAACTAGTGTTTCTACTAATAAGGGTCCTGGGCCTAGATGCCTAGTATCGCCCTCGACTGCCTGGACCCCGCTGTGGCACCCCACCTGCCCAAGAGGCGGCAAAGTCCACGGCGAACGAATCACTTAATCCTGGTTGCTCACACTGCAACTCAACGTCTCGGAGACCTATTTAATGAAAAAATCGCTTCTCGCACTGGCAGTGACGGGCGCTTTCGCGGTGCCGGCCTTCGCACAAAACAGCGTGACGCTGTACGGCGTGATCGACGCTGGCCTCACGTATGTGAACAACGCCGGCGGCCACGCCAAGTGGGCGATGGAAAGCGGCATCGTTCAGGGCAGCCGTTGGGGCCTGAAGGGCGCGGAAGACCTGGGTGGCGGCACGAAGGCCATCTTCCAATTGGAAAACGGCTTCAACGTGTTCAATGGCAACCTTGGCCAAGGCGGCCGTGAATTCGGCCGTCAAGCCTACGTCGGCCTGACGAACGACCAATTCGGTACCCTGACGCTCGGCCGTCAGTACGATCCGGTTGTCGATAACGCGCAACCGACGACGTTCAACGGCCAATGGGGTGCCCTGTTCTCGCACCCCGGCGACATCGACAACACGGACAACGGCTTCCGCGTGAACAGCGCTGTGAAGTACGTTTCGCCGCGTTTCGCCGGCATTCAAGGCGAGTTGTTCTACGGCTTCGGCGGCGTGGCTGGCCAGTTCGGCGCCCAAAGCACGATCGGCGCTGGCTTGAACTACTCGGGCGGCCCGCTGTACATCGGCGCAGGTTACTTCCTCGCGAAGAACCCCGGCATTGCTTCGAGCACGGTTTCCACCGACGCCAACTTCGGCTCCGGCGGCATCTGGAACTTCGTGGGTACGCCCAAGAACATGCAGTCGATCAGCGCTGGCGCAACGTACCAGTTTGGCCCGGCTCAAATCGGTGCCAACTTCTCGGACGTTCGTTTCAACGACGCACTCCTGGTTGGCAACACGACCCGCTTCGACAGCTATGAACTGTGGGGTAACTACAGCCTGACGCCGGCCACCACGCTGGGCGCCGGCTACACCTTCACGGTCGGCAAGGTCGATGCCCTTACAGATGCTGCGGGCAACCGTCTGAAGCCGAAGTACGGCCAACTGAACGCAATCGCCGACTATCGCCTGTCGAAGCGCACGGACGTCTACGTGATGGGCGGCTGGTCGCACTCGATGAAGGCTGGCGTCTCGGCTGACATCTATGCTGGCGTCCTCGGCGATGCGAGCACGACCACGAACCAAGTGTTCGGTCGCGTCGGCATCCGTCACAAGTTCTAAGCACAGCAACGTGTCATCCAGTGGGCCTCGGCCCGCTGGAGCATGGTTGCCGAAGTATCTTCGAAGCGCCCCTCGTGGGCGCTTTTTTTATGTGCGTCTCTTGCGACCATACCGGTCGAGCCCCCACCCGCCGCTGCGCCCCACGTTCGGTACTTCGGTACAATTGGCGCCATTCCATCGGCAGCGGCCGTCGTCCGCGGGGCGCCCTTCCGTCTAGGCCGGCCTCTCTTCGAAGCCCATATCACCTATGCCCAGCAATCAAGCTCTCTTCGAACGCGCCCAACGCAGCATTCCCGGCGGCGTCAATTCGCCCGTGCGAGCCTTCCGCTCCGTCGGCGGTACGCCGCGTTTCGTGCAGCGCGCCCAAGGCCCCTACTTCTGGGATGCGGAAGGCAAGCGTTACATCGACTACATCGGCTCGTGGGGCCCGATGATCGTCGGTCATGTGCACCCGGAAGTGCTCGAAGCCGTGCAGCGGGTGCTCGCCGACGGCTTCTCGTTCGGCGCCCCGACCGAAGCCGAGATCGAAATCGCCGAGGAAATCTGCAAGCTCGTGCCGTCGATCGAAAAAGTGCGTCTGGTGTCGAGCGGTACCGAAGCGACGATGAGCGCCCTGCGGCTGGCGCGCGGCTTCACTCGGCGCGACCGCATCGTCAAGTTCGAAGGCTGCTATCACGGCCATGCCGATAGCCTGCTCGTCAAGGCGGGCTCCGGCTTGCTGACGTTCGGCAATCCGACGTCGGCCGGGGTGCCGGCCGATGTCGCCAAGCACACGACCGTGCTCGAATACAACAATACGCAGGCGCTGGAAGAAGCATTCGCCGCCTTCGGCGACGAAATCGCGGCGGTCATCGTCGAGCCCGTCGCCGGCAACATGAATCTGGTGCGCGGCAATCCGGCGTTTCTGCAGGCGCTGCGGCGCCTGTGCACACACCACGGTGCCGTGCTGATCTTCGACGAAGTCATGTGCGGTTTTCGCGTCGCGCTCGGCGGTGCGCAGGCCGCGTACGGCATCACGCCCGATCTCACCTGCCTCGGCAAAGTCATCGGCGGCGGCATGCCCGCCGCCGCGTTCGGCGGCCGACGCGACATCATGTCGCTGCTCGCGCCGGAAGGCGGTGTCTATCAGGCGGGCACGCTGTCGGGCAATCCGATTGCCGTCGCGGCCGGCTTGAAGACACTTCAGTTGATTCAGGCACCCGGCTTCTACGATCGTCTATCGGCACAAACTGCGCGGCTCGCGAACGGCCTTGCCGCCGCAGCGCGCGACGCGGGCGTGGCGTTTAGCACCGATGCGATCGGCGGCATGTTCGGCCTCTACTTCACCGAACAAGTGCCGGCGAGCTTTGCCGACGTTTCGCGCAGCGATATTGCGCGCTTCAATACGTTCTTCCATCGAATGCTCGACGCTGGCGTGTACTTCGCGCCGTCGGCCTACGAGGCCGGCTTCGTATCGAGCGCGCACGACGATGGCGTGATCGAGGCGACGATCGAAGCGGCGCGCGGCGCATTTGCTGCGCACGCCGCGTAATCAGGCGGCGCGCCCATGTTCTCCGAAGCCGATTTCATCCATATGCAGCGCGCGCTGACGCTCGCCGCGCGCGGCATGTACACGACGACGCCGAACCCGCGTGTCGGCTGCGTGCTTGTGAAGGACGGCATGGCGATCGGCGAGGGCTACACGCAGCCGGCCGGCCAAGATCACGCCGAAGTACAGGCGCTCAAGGACGCACGCCGCCGCGGCCACGACCCGCAGGGTGCGACGGCGTATGTTTCGTTGGAGCCGTGCAGCCACTTCGGCCGCACACCGCCCTGCGCGCACGCGCTCATCGACGCGCGCGTCAAACGAGTCATCGCGGCCATGGAAGATCCGAACCCGCACGTATCGGGGCGAGGGTTGTCGATGCTGCGCGATGCGGGGATCGACGTGCGTTGCGGCCTGCTTTCGAACGAAGCGCGCGAACTCAATATCGGCTTCGTATCGCGCATGACGCGCGGGCGTCCCTGGGTACGGATGAAAGCCGCGGCGTCGCTCGACGGCCGCACGGCGCTGCCTAACGGCGAAAGCCAGTGGATAACGGGGCCAGCGGCGCGCGCGGACGGCCACGCTTGGCGCGCGCGTGCTTGCGCGATTTTGACGGGCATCGGCACGGTGCGCGAGGACGATCCGCAGTTGACGGTGCGTGAAGTGGACACGCCGCGGCAACCGCAGCGGGTGCTCATCGACAGCCGGTTGGAAATCCCATTGACGGCGCGTCTGCTCGACGGCCCGCCGCCGACTATCTTTTGCGGCAGCATCGACGAGCGCAATGCGCTGCATGCGCAAGCGCTGACCGCACGTGGAGTCGAACTCGTGCAGTTGGCCAACGCACACGGCAAGGTCGATTTGCCGGCCATGTTGAAAGTGCTCGGCGAGCGCGGCATCAACGAGCTGCATGTCGAGGCGGGGCATAAGCTGAACGGCTCGTTGCTGCGCGAAGGGTGCGTCGACGAATTACTGGTCTACTTAGCGCCGAGTTTGCTCGGCGAAGGTTCGGCCGGCATGTTCGATCTCGCGGCCCCGGCTACGCTCGACGCGAGTACTCGGCTCGTTTTTCAGTCGGTCGACCGTATCGGGGACGACTTGCGGATCTTGGCCCGATTGCAAGCGCCTTCGACGCCGCAGTGAACGAGAAGCTAGACGATAGACGAATTGGAAGGAAACTCACGATGTTTACGGGAATCGTCGCGGCCGTGGGCCGCATCGAAGCAGTGAAACCACTGGGCGACACCGACGCGGCCGGCGTGCGTCTGACGATCGATGCCGGCACGCTCGACCTGAGCGACGTCGTGCTCGGCGATAGCATCGCGATTCAAGGCGCCTGCATGACGGCGGTAGCAAAAACGGCCCGCACGTTCGACGTCGATGTTTCGCGCGAAAGCCTCAATTGCACGGTCGGGCTTGCGGCACCGGGCGAAGTCAACCTTGAAAAGGCGTTGACGGCGCACGAGCGGTTGGGCGGGCACATCGTGTCGGGACACGTGGATGGGCTCGGCACGATCACGCGCTTTGCGCCTGTTGGCGAATCGCACGAGTTGCGCGTGCTGGCGCCGCGCGAGATCGGCCGTTATCTCGCGTACAAAGGGTCGATCACGGTGAACGGCGTGAGCTTGACCGTCAACAGCGTCGACGATCGCGACGACGGTTGCGAGTTCTCGATCAACTTAATTCCGCATACCGTTGAGGTCACGACGCTCAAGAATGTGAAGGTTGGAGATCAGGTCAATCTCGAAGTGGATTTGATTGCGCGGTATGTGGAGCGGATGTTGTCGACGGCAGCGCCGCTGGGGCGCTCGTAACGCGCTAAGCTAGTTGATGTTTTGAGTCCAATCGTCTGCCGATTTACTCGACGATCCGCTGCCGGAACCACTCCCCCAAAGCAGCTTCGTCGAGCGCGCCAGCAGCAACCGTTTCCATGGTCCTAACGGCGTCGGCCGGGTCGAACTTCAGCCGATAGCCGTTGTCTGCTAGGAAAAGGCGCGCAACGACCCGGGCGACACGCCTTCGTATTCCAGCTAACGGCCCTGAATTCGGCCACCAAACCGGACGACATGAACGCTCCGGGCTGGAAATTGTATTCGCTCCAAGACGATCTGAAAGGGCATTGGTCGATTTGGGTCAACGGAAACTGACGGCTGACTTTCACGTTCGAAGGAACGGACGCGATCCTGGTCGATTACCAGGACTATCATTGAGGGTATCAGGGCTCAACGTCGGGTGGTGAGGATGTCAAGCGTGGCGAGCCCACGCTTCACAAAATTTCGTTCGATGAAACCCATGGGACATAGCGGCAAGGCCTCGAGGAAGTTCTGCTTCGCAACCTCCTCATGTCCACTAGCGGCGGCGTCTTCACCTAGGTACGCGCCGAGTTCACACCGCTGCTCTCGCGCTGTCGTCTCGTCACCTTTAGCCGCCGCATCGCGTAGTTGCTTCTCGTCAATCCGGCCGAGATAGAACGCTATCATCGGATACGGCCACATGTGAGGGTCAACTTGAATGACCTTGTGCGCGAACACTGCATGATCATCGAGCCCCAATCTTTCCGCAGCCATATGCCGCCAGATGAGTACGTAATACAAATCGTGCTTGTAGTGCTCCGGCTTCATGGTCGTTGGCTTCGCGGAAAGCCACGCATCGGCGTCGGAAATCGCCGCGTCGTATTCGTGTTGATAGAAAGAAAACTGCATCCGACCGTACAACAGCTCCATGTCGTTTGGCGCGAGACGCGCCGCCGTTTCATACTCGCGGCTCGCCTCGACGTCACGCCCTACCTCAGTGAGGTCGTCAGCGCGATAAACATGTGCGCTGTGATCATCCGGGGTTAGACGTTCGATCGCCTCATAGTCGTCCGCAGCCGCTTGGTAATTCCCCATACCCTCGAAGGCGGCGCCTCGCCCCCAGCGAGCATCCGCATTCGTGGGATCGATGCGAATCGCCGCAGCGAAATCGGCAAGCGCTGCGGTCAAATCGCCTGCATGTCGGTACGCGCGTGCGCGCCAGACATAGGATGCGGGCTGCATCGGATTCACGCGGATAGCCTCGTTGTAAGCGGCGATCGCCGCATCGTATCGCTTCGCTTGGGCATACCACATACCGGCCTCTTGGTAAGCTTGCTCTGAGGTCGACTGCTGCCGAGCGACAAATAGATACTCATCGGCCACCCGCTCGTATTGCTTCTGCCTTGCCCACACATACGCGCGACCTGTATGTGCATCGGTTTTGGCGGGCTCGAATGAAAGCGCCGAGTTGTAATCGGCGAGGGCTTTCTCGTACTCCCCAAGCAACGCGTAAGCGTTCCCACGCCCGACGAGCGCGTTCGTCGAGCGAGGATTGGCCGCGAGCGCAGCCGTATAGTTCGCAATCGCCGCAGGTTGATTGCCTATGCGACCGTAGGCGAGCCCTCGATCGATCAAAGCCGCGGTGCTTCGCCGCAGACTCAGCACCTCGGTGAAGTACTCGATGGCTTCGGCGTAGCGGTCAGCGTTCAGCGCTTGCATGCCGATGTGAAAATATCGGTTGCTCTTGTCGAGCAGCGTTTGGTCTCGCGGTTGGCGATGCGCCGCTCGGGATATCGCGTTTATCGGCCGCAGGTCCGACAGTCCCTGCGGCTCTATGAAAATGCTGTGCAGGTTGGCGGACGCGCTCGCCGACAACAGCAGAAATAGCGCGGACGCAACGGTTGAGTGCACGAACTTCAATTGATTCGCATGCCGATAAGGGGACCTCCGATATATCGGCAGGAACGTCGCATTGTTTAGGGTTGGCGTTGCTCGAGCGGCATAGGCTTAGGCTAGTCGATTTCATGAGTGCGGCGCTCGCACTTTGTTCCTCAGCTAAGCCCGATGAACCGGGCGCCGCTCGCCCTGCCACATGTCGTTGTCGACAGCGCTGCCGACGTTGTTTCACTACGGCTCGCAAACGTTGACGGGATTTGTGATGGTATGCGAACCGCTTTTCGCTATCCTGCCTATTCAGACCAAGCGTTTCCAGCCAGACTCAACATCATTGCGCCGGTACGTGGAGGGGATGCTGTCGTCGGCATTACCGCTGGGACGCTCGTAACTGGCTAGACCACCGCGAGCTTCGGGTCACGCCGCGCCTTCTTATCGCGTCCAATCGAAATAGAAGTCGATCTCGCCGTCGGACGAACTGTCGCTCACCACCACCGTATTGCTGCCGTTCACCACAGGCACCGGGGTGCCGCCCACCTGCCAATCAAGCGTGGCAGGCCCCGCCAAAGGCGTACTCCACTTGATATGGATGTTGTTCATCGCTACCTTCTTACTGCGCGTGATGAAGTCCACGTCCTTGGTATAGGATTCGAAGCATTCGACAACCTGCCACGGCTCACTCGAGCGCAGAACGGTTAGTTTCGTCTCCGGATATTCCTCGAAGACCATCGAGTACTTATAGCCTTTTGACGAATCGTCAAGCGTAACGACACCCGTCACCTCGCCGCCCGGTTTGACGGGCACCGCCGGCCCGACGACGGCATAGCGCGTGTTGCCGTCGTCGCCTCCGTACAGCCACCCCCAGTTCTGCACCCGATAGCGGGCCTCGCCCGCGCCCCAGACCAGGACGCACTGCAAGAGCCCTGCATTGAACCCATTCCATAGATAGAACGTCTGCGATGCGTCAGCATACTTGGGCGGGTCCGGAACGGTCCACGTCGTCCGGAATTCCTTCATATTCGACAGATAATCGGCGTGAGCGTAATAGCCCATGTAGTTGCCGATCCCCGCTTTGCTACCGATGACCGCTTGCATAGCCTCGCGCGGATCGTCGCGAAGGGCAGGCGCATCTTCAGTGCGTCCCGCACCGAACGGCACACCGTGCTCGGCGACGATCCGACCGGACGCGTTGTCTTCCACCACCACACGTCCATCGCCGGCCGCGTACGCGACTTGGTCCGGTGTCAGTTCAACGATATTCGATGCAGGCAACGGGCCGTTCGGCGTCGTCACGAACGCTGCGGATGAAGCGGAGTTTTCCATGCCATGATCTCCTCGATTTGACCGCGCAATGAATCGGATGGGTAGCTTCGGGATCGCAGCATGTGCGTCGCGATTTTTGCAGAGGTTCAGGCGATCCGATCCGATACTAGGTCATGCTCGCAGCAAGAAAAACCATTCGGCTAATGCGGGAAGGGCGAAGCTTCACATACTGCAAATTAACTTATAGGTCGCAGTTCGATTCCAGTTAATTCTCCCTGCCCGACCTCGTCGTTCGCCGCTCTATGGCCTAGTCGCTCAGAACTCGGATCCCATGATCGACAATACGATCGCACGCTCGAAACCAAGATAGCGGCATAGCGCATCGGGACTATCCGACCAAGCCGGACAGGAGGCTAACGACGAACCAGAGAACGATGAATGAATACTCTGGCATCGAGCAGGTCGTTGAGCGTCCAGTTCTCGTCGCGCCGGCTGCCAAGGCGGCTATGGCGCGGCGGTCGTGCCTTGCATCTTTTGAGCGATCCAGTCGTTGATGCCTTTCAACGTATCGCCTTCGATGCCGAGGAAGCCATGCGGCGAATGACCTCCGCAGTCGGATAGCCTGTCACCGCCTCCTTCGTCCGATTCCTCCGTGATGAACGCGACGTTATTGCGCGCGGCCAAGCGCTTGCCTCCCGCGTAGTTGGCGACTCGGCAGACGTCGTGCTTGTTGGAGACGATCAGCACGTTGCTGCGGTACTGCTCCGACACGTCGAGGTCGGAGATGCCAGGATGCTTGACGGCAACCGATTCCGGCGATGTCAGCACGTATTCGTCGGCTAACTCCGGTGCGTGCTCCAACACATTGCCGACCGTGACGGTCCCACGGCTCGTGCCGACTAGGGCGATTTTCGAGTTGGGGAAGCGCTGCCGAACCTGCGCAACGATGGCCCTCTGATCAGCCAGTGCATCCTTGCTGCGACGGTAGTAGTCATCCATGCCCCGCAGCTGCATGTCGGAGGGTGCGTCAGTCAGGACCGCCGCGTAACCTTGCTGAACCCAAAAGGCCGCGGTCCGCACGATAAAGTTTCCGTGTTGGCTCGTTGCGCCATTCCGATCGAGCCGGGTGGTCCCGTCACCCCCGCTGTACAGAATGACGACCAGTGGAGGATTCGGCGATGTCGACTCGATGAAGATGCTCTGCATAGCACCGTCACGCGTCGGGAAGGTTACGAGGTCGCCATGGTCGAGCGGAGCCGCCACGGCCGGTACGGCGATGAGCGACGCAATCACTGCGCAGTAGAGGCGTTTCATGTACGGTTTCCGCTCGAATGTTCGATCAGTCGCAATATCGCCGCGATGCGTTCCGCTTGTGGGCGGGGACGGTCCGGAGATCGTACTCGATGTTCGCGGACTGCCTGAAGATGACGCCAGACACGATTCTGAGAAAGCGGTCAAACGAAACGTCTAGTGTGTCGCCGGCCGTAACGCTAGTGAAAAGCACGGGCTCGGGCGGTCGCGTCGGCAGGGAAGCTAAGGTTCAATGAATGGTCAAGACATGTCCCACTGGTAACATGCAACGCTCGAAATGAAGCAGCACCGGCACTACCCCAAGAGCAACATCCAGTGGGCTTTGGAATAAATTCCCAATGACTAGCATGCGAAAATTCGGCGATCCAGAACGCTTTGAGATTGCCGCCCGGTGGTTGAACGATCGGGAACCCAGAGACCGACTGCCCAAGGAATACGGATGGTCGATGGGGGAATTGCGCATCAAAGTGGGTGGCGTCACCCTCACCGAACATCGTATTCACGGCGAGCCAAAGGATGCCATTCAGTGGTACTTGGGCCCTGTCGTATCCTGGCTCGTCGGTCAGTGGAAATGGCTCATGCACGAGGAAGCCTATAGTTGGCAGACACGGTCCGGCGATTCAGCCGCGATTACGGTTTCGGCCGACCTTGAGCGATACATCGCATCGGAATATAGCCCCGACAGAGGACTCTATAAAACCGTCCGCGAATGGTGGAAGCGGCACGCGCTGCATGCGGCCGATTCGAGCGCCTTGTACCCCGACATCTTCATCCGAAGAGTCGACGACAACATCGAAATATCGTGGCTAGACAGGCAACCCGAGTTTTCTCCGGCCGGCTTCGAACTGAACCTGAAGCCTGGCACCGCGCTTTTTCCAGTAGAGGATGTTGCAAAGCCGCTGTGGGACTTCCTCCAATGGGCCATCGATTCGGCTCCGCTCGTCACTGATGGCGACCGAGAGCAGCTTCAAAAGCTGCGGCTACGTTTAGAGTCCGTCCACCAGATCGATGCCGCGGAACTCGAGGCAACTCACGTGGCGGACGCCGCTTTGCGCGCCATCATGGAAAAGGTTCGAGCAGAATTTCATTGGATTCCAAATCGCAAAGCGCTGACCACCCCGCCCGTTGTCACGGAGTTCGACGCGCCAGCCCTCATGTTCGGCGGATTGAATGTGAACATTGGAGAGTCCGACATGCGCGTGCTTTTTGACCTGCTGGTGCAGCATCGCGATGGCACCGAAGCAGATCAGCTTAGCGCACTCGTCTCTTCCCCTTCTATTTACGAATACATCCACCCGTATACGCATGGATACGAGCTTGCCTACCAAGCAAGGGAAGCGCTCGGAATTGATCATTACACCGCGTTCGTCGATATCGAGAAGATCCTTGAGGATCTCCGCATTACGATCCAGGACGACGCCTTGCAGACCAACAGCGTCCGGGGCGTAGCCATTGCCGGCATTGGGTTTGCTCCATCAATCCTGGTCAATACGAACAGTGCATTCAACGAGAACAAGCGCGGAAGGCGATTTACTCTTGCGCACGAGCTCTGCCACATTCTTTACGACCGTTCGAGTGCGCGGCGCCTTTCGCACATAAGCGGACCGTGGGCCTCTGCACGTGTCGAAAAGCGCGCCAATGCCTTCGCTGCAATGTTTCTTGCCACTCCTCATGCGTTGACCAAGGCTTTTGACCTCGGGAATCGCAGAAATCAGATCAAGCATCTTTCCGATAAATTCGGAATCGGCACTAGAGCACTGCGTGAGCACATGCACAACCTAGATCTGCTGACCGATGACGAGTTTCTACAGGCAAGCGACAGGCAGCATTAGGGTATCGAGATACCGCGCAGCTTGACGCACCCACAATCAACGGCGCGCTTTCGTCAGCGTGACCGTCTCGAACAGCACGTAGTCGCTCGTCGGCGTGTGATCCGCGCCCGGCGCATGGTAGTAATTCATCGTGATCGTCGTCTTCCCGCCGTGCTCGCCCGGATCGACGTCGAATACCGCGATGCCGTAGCCCGTCCCCGTGTCGCGTTGCGCGGACCAAACCGCATCTTCCACCGCATCGGCCCCGGCTCGCACGAACGTGCCCTGCGTCGAACCGGGCATCGGCCGATTCGGCTTCGTAAACACTTTCGCTTGGGGATTGCCGGTACCGATGTCGACGCCGTACACGTCAAGCGGCGCACTCGTGCCGCCTCCGCCTAGGATCAAGTGGACCGTGCCGCGGCTCGTGTCGAACGTATTGGCACCAAGCTGCGCATGCCGCACCGGCCGCGGGGTCAGCGTATCGACACGTTCGCCGGTCGCCACATCGGTGCCCATGTATCGGTGGCAGCCGCATACCGGATAGCTGCGTTCATAGTCATGGTCGTGCCCGCACAGCACGAGATCGACGCCGTAACGCTCGAACAGCGGCAGCCACGCCTCGCGCAGCGCCTTATCCGAACCGTTGCCGGTTTTCGACGAGGTCAACGCATCCTGGTGCATCTGCACGACGATCCAATCGATGTCGCGGCTATCGGCCGCGCGACGCAAGACATGTTCGAGCCAGCGTGTCTGTTCGCCATTGCTGTAACCGCGCACGTACAGCGAGGTGCCCGGCTGGATCGGCGCATGGCCCGTGCTCGGCGCCGGTACCAACGGGGCCGGCCCGGCGACGAACGCGGCGGCATCCTGATAGACGATGTCGTCGGCGTCGAGCGAGATGAACAGCACCGAACCGACTTGGAACGCGTACCAGCGTCCGGCGAAACGCGTGCCGTTCTCGGGCAACGTATAGCGCGTCAGATAAGAATCGAGGCCCTGTTCGCCGTTGTAAAACTCGAGTTCATGATTGCCGGGGCACGGCATCCACGGACGGTTCGCCGCCGACGTTTGGCAGTTGTTGCCGAAATCGCGCCACACGTCCGTTTGATGATTCGGGTTCAGGTTCGCATAGCATAGATCGCCGTTCAGCAAATGAAACAGCGGCTGGAAGCGTTCGACGGCTTGCACGGCGTATCGGCTTTGAACCGACGACAAGACCCAACTCGTATTGGGCGTCGCCAGATCGCCGTAGCTCGTGAAACGGAACGGCTTGCGGCCGTGCGGCGCGGTTGTAAAGGTCGCGCTGAACGGGTTGCTGCTCGTGTTGTCCGCGGTGACTTCGTAGCGATAGGTCGTATCCGGCTTCAAGCCATGCAGGCGGGCATGATACGTAAACACCACGACGCCGCTGAGCCCGTCCGTATAAGTGCGCTGCACCGCATGCACGGTTTCGCTGTAGCCGTGATCGCCGCTCACCGTGACACGCGCGCGCACCGATGCCGCCTGCGAAGCCCACGACACCACCACTTCGCGGGTGGGATCGTCGCCCCACGTCAGGTGAATTTGTTCCGGCGTGCCGTCGGCGTTGGTGTTGGTGTTGGCGTCTGCCGCCTTTGCCGCGCCCGCCAACGCGCCCGCCGCGCTCGCGAATCCCGAAGCGCCCGCGAGCTTTAGGAAGCCGCGGCGCGACACACTGGCGCCGGCCTCGATCAACGGTGCATCGGAGGTGTTCTCGTTCGTCATGTCGTCGGCCTCTGCTCTCAAGTGGAGTATGCGCGGCCATCCGTCGATCGACGCAGGACCGGAAGCCCTGCGATGCTATCGGCAAGTCATGAACGTTAGATGTCAGGCATGCCGATCCGCTGCGGCGCTGTCACGCATGCTTTCAGTCTTGCCCGATCGAATCCGGCACCCGCTCGCTTTCCATCGGCCGACTCAGATCTTGCTGCATCTGCGCGGCGAGGTAATCGCAAGTCGGACGGTTGGATTTGGCGCTGCGCGCTACGATGATGTCCAACGGGTCGATCTCCGGCAACCCATAGCGCCCGCCCAGCACGCTTAGGCGCTCGGGAATGCTGCAGCGGGCGAGCGTCGCGACGGCGAGCCCCGCATCGACCACGGCCAGCAGGCCCAGCATGCTCGCGCTACTGTACGCGGCGCGATAGGGCAAAGCGGCGCGGTCGAGCGCGGCGACTGTATTCGCCCGCGCCATGCAGCCCGATTCGTACAAAGCGACAGGCAGCGGACGCGTTTGCCAAAGCCGCGGCTCGTCGGGCTTGCCCACCCACCATACGGGCTCGCGTCGAATGAAATCGCCGTTCAAGCGTAGATGGCGATCGCGCGTGACGAAGGCCAGATCGATTCGATTCTCTGCCAGCATCGGCGCCAGCGCGGTGCTCTGCGCGCAAATCACGGTGATATCCACCGCCGGGTACATCGCGGAAAAGCGGCGCAGCACCGGCGGCAACAGCGAGGAGATGTAATCGTCGGGGGCACCCAGAACCACATGACCGGTCACCTCCGGCCGCGCCACGGCCGCCCATGCCTCGTTTTGCAGCGAGCGAATGCGGCGCGCGTATTCAAGCAGCGTTTCGCCGGCGTGCGTCAACGACAGGTTACGTGTATCGCGCACGAACAAAGGCGTGCCGATTGCACGCTCGAGCCGCTTGATCTGCATGCTGACCGCAGCCTGCGACCGGAAAACGATTTGTGCCGCCTTGGTGAAGCTACCCAGCTCGGCAGCGGCAATGAAGGTAGTGAGCAGATCGGAGTCGAAGTCGGGCGCCATGATGGATTCATCAACGGAACTGATAAGTTGGCTAAGTTTTATTCGTTTGATTGAAACATGCAAGCCCGCGATACTGAAACCCCACCAAGGAGCCGCCATGCCGACGTCGATCGCCCAACCCAACGCTTCTCGCCAAGGGGTGGTCGCGTTTTCCGGCGCTGCCGTGTTGATGGGCACGATGGGCGTGTTTGTTGCGCAAGCCCGGCTCGACCCCATTACAACGGTGTTCTACCGATGTGTATTCGGGCTCGCGACAATGGCGCTTTATTGCCTCTGGAAAGGCTATTTCCGCAGCCAACGTTTCACCCGTCGCATGCTGGGCCTCGCGCTGCTCTCCGGCGTACTGATGGTGTCGCAATGGGTGTTTTTCTTCGGCGCCCTTCAGGGTGTCGGCATTGCGGTGGCGACGGTGGTGTTCCACGTGCAGCCGTTCTGGGTCATTCTGCTCGGGGCCGCGATCTTCCGCGAGCCGGTGGGCGTAGCGAAATCGATGTGGATTGTCGTCGCGTTCGTCGGTCTCGCCCTGGCTGCGGGTATCGGTTTGAGCACACTCTCGGCGGATCGCGCCTACCTGACCGGGATCGCATTCACGCTGATTGCATCGGTCCTCTATGCCGGCGTCACCTTGATCGCCAAAGCGCTCGGCGCATTGCGTCCGCATTTGCTGACGATGATTCAGTGCGCCGTCGGCGTCGTCAGTCTGCCGTGGCTGGCGCCCCACGGCGCACTAGGTCACGTCGATCTGCATCAATGGGGCTGGCTGGTCGGGCTGGGGGTCTTGCATACCGGCATCTCTTACGCGCTGATCTATGGCGCCGTGCCGAAGCTCCCGGTACCCGTGATCGCCGTGCTTCAGTTCATTTATCCGCTGACGGCCGTCCTCGTCGACTGGCTCGTGTACGGCCGAGCATTGACACCGCTGCAAGGATTAGGCGTCGTGCTGATCGTGCTGGCCAGTCTTGGGGTGAACCTCGGTTGGTCCCTCGGCGGCAACGGGGTGCGTCGAGCCGGGAATCAGCCGCGCTAGCCGGGCATCGCTGCGATCATCCCGGCGCCGGCAATTCAACGGATGCCCCATAAAAAGGCACCGAAGGCTGAAATGCGCGAATCGAGGGCACGCGCTCAATAGATGTGCGACATCGCACCACCGACGTGCACTCCCCCTCCATCTAGCCGGCGCCGGCATCGAACCTCTTTGGTGCGCGCAAGCCCCACCAGCGCAGCCGCTCGCACAACATCGGAACATCGATTCCCCGTCTTGGTACGCGACTTGCTTTGTTCGCCTCTTTTTTGCGCGCGAATCGAGCTATGAATGACCTAAAATCGGGCAGCGATACATTGTTTCTGTTGCTGGGCGCCGGAATGGTGCTCGCCATGCACGCGGGGTTTGCGTTTCTCGAGCTAGGCACGGTTCGGAAGAAGAACCAAGTCAACGCGCTCGTGAAAATCCTTGTCGACTTCGCGGTGTCCACCATCGCGTATTTCTTCATCGGTTATACGATCGCCTACGGCGTCCAATTCTTCGGCAGCGCCGCGACGCTCTCCGAACATAACGGCTATGCGCTCGTCCGGTTCTTCTTCTTGCTGACCTTCGCGGCGGCGATCCCGGCGATCGTCTCCGGCGGCATCGCCGAGCGCGCCAAGTTCAATCCGCAACTGTGCGCGACGTTCGTCCTGGTGGGCTTCGTCTACCCTTTCTTCGAAGGCATCGCCTGGAACGATCGGTTCGGTGTGCAAACTTGGTTAACCGCGACCCTAGGCGCGCCGTTCCATGATTTCGCCGGTTCGGTCGTCGTGCATGCATTCGGCGGCTGGGTGGCATTGCCGGCCGTGCTGCTGCTCGGCGCACGCCGCGGCCGTTACCACCGCGACGGGCGCATCGCCGCGCACCCGCCCTCGAATATCCCCTTCCTTGCCTTAGGTGCCTGGGTGCTCGCCGTCGGCTGGTTCGGCTTCAATGTCATGAGCGCGCAGACGATCGACAAGATCAGCGGGCTCGTGGCCGTCAATTCGTTGATGGCGATGGTCGGCGGCACGCTAGCCGCGTGGATCGCCGGACGCAACGATCCGGGGTTCGCCTACAACGGGCCCCTCGCGGGACTCGTTGCGGTGTGCGCCGGCTCCGACGTGATGCATCCGATCGGCGCGCTCGTGACCGGCGTGATCGCGGGGGCCCTCTTCGTCTACATGTTCACGTGCGTGCAAAACCGCTGGCGCATCGACGATGTTCTCGGCGTGTGGCCGCTGCACGGGCTGTGCGGGGCTTGGGGCGGAATCGCCGCGGGCATCTTCGGCGCGAAGGCGCTCGGCGGTGCAGGCGGCGTGTCGCTCATCGCGCAAGTGCTCGGCACGGTGGCGGCGATCGTGGTTGCGACGGCGGGCGGCGCGATCGTCTACGGGCTATTGCGCGTGACGGTGGGCATCCGCCTCGACGAGGAAAGCGAGTTCGACGGCGCCGACCTCTCACTGCACAAGATCAGCGCGACACCGGAACGCGAAACGGTCGCGTAAGCCAATCGGTATCTCGGAGGCGCGCGGTTGGGGTCGGCCGGCAGCGTTTCGCTGTTCATCGCCCATGCGTCGTCGCCGGGAGACGCCGCTTCACATGCGGCGATCGATCGACATCGAGGCCGATGCGACGGCAATTCGCCATCGGTATACTGGCGGCTCAACCACCTGCCCGTCCCCGATGAATGCATCGATTGCCGCCCTGCTCCAAGTGGCACAAGAACACGTCCATGCCGGCCGATTCGATGCCGCTGCGCAATTATTGAAAGACGTCGTCGAAGCCGATCCTGCTAACGGCGAGGCCCTCGAAGGACTCGGATACATCGCCGCGTATCGACGTGATGCGTCCCTGGCGGCGGATTACTTCGAGCAAGCGTTGGCGCAGTTGCCGTTCAGCCAGGAACGTCTGCACCATGCGGCCACCGCGAATCAAGCAGCAGGGCGCCACGCTCGCGCGGTCGACCTGTTCGAGCAGATCCTGCGCATGAGCCCGCGTAATCTCGAGGCGCTGTTTGCCGTCTGCATGTCCCTGTCCGAACTGGGCGAATACGAGCGCGCGTTGCAGAGGCTGACGCATGCGCGCGCCGTGCATCCCGGCGTCTGGCAGATCCACTACAACCTTGGCCGGACACTCGGATTGCTCGGACGCTTCGATGAGGAAATCGCCGAATATCGTCGCGCCATCGAATTCAAGCCCGATAGCGCGATCGCGTACGTCAACCTCGGCGTGGCCCTGCGCGATCAGCGTCAGTTCGGCGAAGCGCTGCGCGCCTTCAAAAAGGCGCTGCAGATCGATCCGAACGATGCAGGCGCACGGACGAACCGTGCCCAAACGAACTTATTGCTGGGCCAATACGAGCACGGCTGGCGCGAATACGAATGGCGCTGGCGCGACGGGGGCCAGCAGCATGAATTCGGCGTCTCGCCATGGCTGGGCGAAGCGCCGTTGGACGGCAAGACCGTCCTCGTGCATAGCGAACAAGGCTTCGGCGATACGCTGCAATTCGTGCGCTTCGTCCCGTGGCTGGCCGCAAAGGGCGCACGCGTCGTGTTGCGCGTGCAAGACCCGCTACTGCCGCTACTCGTGGGCTTTCCGGGCGCGGAAGTCGTCATCGGTCAGCACGATGTCGTCCCGCCGTTCGACTACCACTGTCCGCTGATGAGTTTGCCGCATGCGCTAAAAATCCATGCCCTGCCGATCCCAGCCGAGCCGTATCTGCAGGCGGATCCGATCTTGCGCGCCGAGTGGCGTAAACGCATGGCGGCGGAGCCGCGGCGCGCGCGTGTCGGCCTCGCTTGGAGCGGCAGCCGCGGCCACGTCAACGACCGCTTGCGTTCAATGCGGCTCGCCGATTGCGCGGCGTTTCTCGACGCCGATGCGTGTTTTGTGTCGCTTGTGAAAGATGTGCGCGAATGCGATCAGGAAGCGTTGCGCAGTCCGGCTCGTCTACTCGACGTCTCGGGCGAGCTAGCCACTTTCGCCGACACCGCGGCCCTGATCGCGGAGCTTGATCTCATCGTCTGCGTCGACACCGCCGTCGCGCATTTGGCGGGCGCGTTAGGCAAACCCGTTTGGCTCTTGCTACCGCATTTACCCGATTGGCGCTGGTTGCTGGAGCGCGCCGACAGCCCGTGGTATGCAAGCACCCGTCTGTTCCGGCAGCCGCAACGCGGCGACTGGGCCAGCGTGGCAGCACAAGTTCGTTCGGCGCTCGATGAATTTCTCATGCGCTTCGATCGGAACTGAGCGCCGATCGAAGCACGCGGTGATTACCGCACCCAGCGGCAGACGCGATGGTGGTGATGGCCCCGACGACACACTTTGTGCGGATGCGCTTCGGCGATGACCGGCGTAAGCACCGCCGTCGCCACTGCGGCCAATACGATCGTCTTCAGCAAGGTCTTCATCTTCACTTCCTCTTGGTTGGATTCGATTCAACGATGGCCTACGCCTCGTGAACGGCGAGATCATACGAAGCCGCCAGGTTTCAAGTGTAAGAACTTGCAACGGCGCATGACAAGCATCGAAAGGCCCCGCCTCTCCACCGGGCGCACGTTCCTCAAGCAAACCTAATCCATCGATTGTCAGGGCAGCGCTCGAGCCTGCCAACTGCCCCGCCACTCATCGACAGAAGGGTCAGTGCAGATTTTTCTTGAAATTGCCGTCCCTTGGTGTAATGATAATCGTTCTCATTCGCATTATCGAACTCAGGTAGACGCCAGCGTGGCGCCTGCAGAACATGCTCGCCGCCCACGCAGCGGGCGACAAACATCGACACAGGGGTTTTTCCAAATGCCAACGAAGACGCCGCTCGCCCGGGCGCTCAAACTGGTGCTCGCACTTCATACGGCAGCGGTCCCGCTCGCGGCTCACGCACAAGCGGTCTCGGCGCGCGCCGTTCCCAACAGCGCCGCACGCAAAGATGCCTCGGCGTTAGCGCCGGTTGCCACGTCCGCAGCGGATACCGCCTCCGCACCGGTCGAAACGCTGCCCACGCTCAAGATCAACGGTGGTACGGCGCGCACCGACTTCCGCCGCGAGACATCCACGGTCGGAGCGAAGGTGGCGACCGCTCAACGCGATATCGCGCAATCGGTCACGGTCATCGACCAAGCGCTGATGCAGTCGCAAGGCGCCACCTCGTTCCAAGAGAGCTTGCGCAATGCACCGGGGATTACGATCGGCGGGGCCGAGGGCGGGCAGATCGGCAACAACATCAATTTGCGGGGATTCAGCGCGCAAAACGACATCTATCTCGACGGTTTCCGGGATCGCAATCAGTACTATCGCGACACCTTCGATCTCGAATCGATCGACGTGCTGTACGGCCCGTCCTCGATGCTGTTCGGACGCGGCTCGACCGGCGGCGTCATCAACCAGGTCAGCAAACAGCCCACCCGGAAGGCCTCGGCGGAAATCTCGACGACGATAGGCACCGACGATCGCTATAGGACATCGGTCGATCTAAACCGTCCGCTAGCGGAGACGGCCGCGTTGCGCGTCGACGCATTCGGCCAGTCGTTAGGTTCGACTCGCGATGAAATGAAGAACAAGGACTACGGCATCGCGCCGTCGGTGCGCTTCGGGATCGGCACGCCAACCGAGGTCACGATCTCGGCGCTGATCCAACACAACTACGATATGCCCGACTACGGCGTGCAGTCGGTGAACGGCCACCCGTTCGCACCGTCGATGCACACGTACTACGGGTTGACCGACGACCGCACGATCCAAGACGTGCAATCGCTGCGGGCGCGCATCGATCATCGGATGTCCGATTCGTTATCCGTGTCGAACCAAACGCAGATTTCCCATTCGATGACCGACGCGCGCGAAACCGCCGCGCAGGCCGTGCGGACGGGCCCTCTCGCCTCTAGCACGCTGCTGTCGAAAGGCAACTTCACCGCGCTGCCGTTGCAAGATCTCTACGTGCAGTTGCAGAGCCACGACCGCGTGATCCAGAACCGCACGCTCAGCAACGACACGATGGTGCGCTATCAATTCGATACGGGCCCGCTCCGTCACGATCTGATCGCAGGCACCGACCTCTCGTACGAGACGTATAGCAATCAAGCCTATACCCGCAACAACCTGCCGATCGTTTCGCTGATCGATCCCGTGTACGCGAGCACGCCGTCGAACGTGACGCAAACGGCCGGCAATTACGCGCAATCGGGCGCCACGTCGGTCGCCGCCTATGTGAACGACACGGTGTCCATCGGTAAGCATTGGAAGGCGATCGCCGGCCTACGCTGGGATCGCTTCCAAGCGCACATCAGCAATACGGTCAACGCACCCGGCTATACGTCGCAAACGAACTACTTCACGAGCGTGCGCGCGGGCGCCATCTATCAGCCGACCGACTGGCAGTCGTATTACTTCTCGTACGGCACGTCGTTCGATCCGTCGCTCGAAGCGCTGACTGTCACGAACTTCACGCAAAACCTCGCACCGGAGCACACCCAATCGTACGAGTTGGGCGGCAAGTGGGATCTGCTCGACGGCAACCTGTCGGTCACGTCGGCGCTCTTCCAGCAGGAGATGGACAACGCGCGCACGCAGTTGTCTGCCTCCGAATACACCCTCGACGGCGATATCCGTGTCCGTGGTTTCCAGGCAGGGGTGACCGGCCATCTCCTCCCGCAATGGCAGGTGTTCGCCGGGTACACGTATATGAACGCCACGATTCTTCGGGCGCGAGACGGCACGCAGGGCAACACGCCGGCCAATACGCCGCGCAACACGCTCACGCTGTGGAGTACCTACAAACTGACGCCGCATTGGGAGATCGGCGGCGGCCCTACGTATATGTCGGCGCGCTACGCGGCGAATACGAACTATGTGCAAGTAGGCGGCTACACGCGGTGGGATGCAATGGCCGCCTATCACGAGAAGAAGTGGGACGTGCGCCTGAATCTGCTGAACTTGACCAACAAGTTCTACTACGACGCGCTGATCCAGTCGGACGGCGGCCGCTCCGTGCCAGGCGTCGGCCGCACGCTCCTCGCCACGTTCGAATACCGGCTTTGAGAACACGGCCTCCCGGCGCACCGGCCGTGTCCTACATAGAGCACGCCCGGTACGTCCTAGGGTCGTAAAGAACGAAGGACCTACCCCGTGCTGCTACAGATCCCCGGCGTCCTGAACGCCGAGCAAGTACGAGCCGTGCGAGATCGGCTCGACCGAGCCGGCGACGCGTGGGTCGACGGCCGTGCGACGGCCGGCTACTCGGGCGCGCCCGTCAAACGCAATCGGCAGATCGCCGAGCACTCGCCGATCGCGCGCGAGCTAGGCGATGTCGTGCTGGCCGCGCTCGAACGACACCCGCTCTTTATCAGCGCCGCGCTGCCGAACCAGGTCTACCCGCCGCTGTTCAACCGCTATGAAGGCGGTATGACATTCGGCAATCACGTCGACGGCGCCGTGCGGGTGCTGCCGAACGGCGTCAAGCTGCGCACCGATGTCTCCGCCACGCTCTTCCTGTCCTCGCCGAACGAATACGATGGCGGCGAACTCGTCATCGAAGACACCTACGGTACGCATGCCGTGAAATTACCGGCCGGCGACATGGTGCTCTACCCGGCTGCGAGCGTTCACCGCGTGACGCCCGTCACGCGCGGCGTGCGCGTCGCCAGCTTCTTATGGGTGCAAAGTCTCGTGCGCAGCGACGCCCAACGCGCGCTGCTGTTCGACATGGACACCGCCATTCAGCGCCTGAATGCAACCGAGGCCGACGAACTCGCGCGCCGCAACCTCGTCGGCTGCTATCACAACCTACTGCGCCTTTGGAGCGAACCATGACCGTAAGGCGTCGGGCTCGGCATCGGGTGGGTCTTGCTGATCGACTCCCTCGCCGGCTCGCTCGTGCTCCTATCGCTGACAGGCGTGCTGCTATGGACGCAATTGCATCGAGCGAAGACACTGGCCGCGGTACTCGTGTTCGGTTCGATCGCACTGGCCGTATGGGCGGCGCTGTCGCGAGCGCGCTCGATGAAAGCCCGCGCCGCCCGCCGTGGCGTAAAATACGCGCTTTCTCGACCATTCCAAACGACATGTCTCTCGCCTCCACTCCCGAGATCATCGCCGAACTCAAAGCCGGCCGGATGGTGATCCTCGTCGACGAAGAAGACCGCGAAAACGAAGGCGACCTAGTGCTCGCGGCCGATTTCGTCACCCCGGAAGCGATCAATTTCATGGCCCGGTACGGCCGCGGGTTGATTTGTCTGACGCTCACGCAAGAGCGCTGCAAGCAACTGAACCTGCCGCTGATGACCTACCGGAACGGTACACAATACGGCACCGCCTTCACGGTCAGCATCGAAGCCGCCGAAGGCGTGACCACCGGCATCTCGGCGGCCGACCGCGCCCGCACGATCGCAACCGCCGTCGCGCGCGATACGCGTGCCGAGGACATCGTGCAGCCGGGCCACGTGTTCCCGATCATGGCGCAGCCGGGCGGCGTGCTCGTGCGCGCCGGTCATACGGAAGCGGGCTGCGACTTGACCGCACTGGCCGGGCTGACGCCGGCCGCCGTCATCTGCGAAGTCATTAAAGACGACGGCACGATGGCGCGCCTGCCGGACTTGATGGAATTCGCCGCGCAGCACGATCTGAAGCTCGGTACGATCGCCGATCTGATCCACTATCGAAGCCGCACCGAATGCATCGTCACCCGCGTCGCCGAGCGCACGATGCAAACGGCGCACGGCTCGTTCCGCGCGATTCTGTACCAAGATCAGCCGAGCGGTTCGCCTCACCTCGCGCTCGTCCGCGGCACGCCGAAGCCCGACGTGGAAACGCTGGTGCGCGTGCACGAGCCGCTATCGGTGCTCGATCTGCTCGAAGTGGGCACGTCCACGCACTCTTGGACGCTCGACGCCGCGATGAAGGAAATTGCCGAGCGCGATGTCGGCGTCGTCGTCATGCTCAACTGCAGCGATACGAAAGATCATCTGATCGACGTCTTCAAGGCATTCGACGAAGAAGACAAAGCCGCCCAACTGAAGCGGCGGCCCGTCGATTTCAAAACGTACGGCGTCGGGGCGCAGATTCTGCGCGATCTCGAAGTCGGCAAAATGCAGGTCTTGTCGAACCCGCGCCGGCTCGGCAGCATGTCGGGCTATGGCCTCGAAGTCACGGGCTTCGTGCCGATGCCGGGCGCACCCGTGCGGCCTGGCGCATAATCGCGGGCGATACGTCGGCACGGCGTCTAGCCTCTTACCCCTTTCTACGGACCTTTTATGGAAATCGGACAATACCAACCGAACCTCGACGGCGACGGCCTGCGGGTCGGCATCGTGCAATCGCGCTTCAACGAGCCCGTCTGCAACGGCCTGGCCGATGCCTGCGTCGAAGAGCTTGAACGCCTCGGCGTGGCGGGCGAAGACGTATTGCTCGTCAGCGTGCCCGGCGCGCTTGAAATCCCGCTTGCACTGCAAAAGCTCGCCGAAAGCGGCCAATTCGATGCACTGATCGCTCTCGGCGCGGTGATCCGCGGCGAAACGTATCACTTCGAACTCGTCTCGAACGAAAGCGGCGCCGGCGTTTCGCGCATCGCGCTCGATTTCGGGATCCCTGTCGCCAACGGCGTGTTGACGACGGACACCGACGAGCAAGCCGTCGCACGCATGACCGAAAAGGGTCGCGACGCCGCCCGCGTGGCTGTCGAAATGGCGAACCTGTCGGTCGCGCTGGAACAACTCGGCGGCGACGACGATGAAGACGAGGACGAAGAACAAGAGGACGAGGCATGAAGAGCGCCCGTCGACGCTCCCGCGAATTAGCCACGCAGGGGCTGTATCAGTGGCTGCTGTCGGGCGCGCCCGCCGGTGAGATCGATGCCCAGTTGCGCGGCGTGCAAGGTTTCGACAAGGCCGATCAGGAACACCTCGATGCGTTGCTGCACGGGGTGATCCGGGAAGGCGCCGAACTCTCGGCCGATCTCACGCCGTGCCTCGATCGTCCGATCGAGCAGTTGTCGCCCGTCGAACGGGCGGTGCTGCTCGTGGCCGCGTTCGAGTTCAAGCATCACGTGGAAATTCCGTATCGCGTCGTGATCAACGAGGCGGTCGAGCTGGCCAAGACGTTCGGCGGCTCGGACGGCTACAAGTATGTCAACGGCGTACTCGACAAGCTCGCGTTGAAGCTACGCGCTACGGAATCGCAGGCGGGGCGCGCCAACCGCTAAGCCCTCGCCGGTTAGCACTCGTCGCGCGCGTCGCTACCCGCGGCCGCGCCGAATGAATCCGGAAACAAGATGAACATCGCAGAACCGCTCACGAAGCTCGCGGCACGCGTCGACGCAATCGCTCCGTTCTACGTCATGGAGCTGGCCAAGGAAGCCCGGCAGCTCGAACTGGCGGGGCGCCACATCATCCACATGGGCATCGGCGAACCCGATTTCACGGCGCCCGAACCTGTGGTCGAAGCCGCGGCGCAAGCACTGCGGCGCGGCGTCACGCAGTACACGGGTGCGCTCGGGATCGCCCCGCTGCGCGAGGCGATTGCCGCCTATTACCAGCGCACTTACGGCCTCGTTATCGATCCGGCGCGCATCGTCATCACGGCCGGCGCCTCAGCCGCGCTGCTGCTGGCCTGCGCGGCGCTCGTCGATCGCGACGACGAAGTGCTCATGCCCGATCCGTCGTACCCTTGCAATCGCCATTTCGTCGCCACGATGGAAGGCAAGCCGGTGCTCGTGCCGAGCGGCCCCGAAGCGCGGTTCCAGCTGACGGCCGGCGACATCGAACGCCTGTGGAGCGAGAAGACACGCGGGGTGCTGCTCGCTTCGCCGTCGAATCCGACCGGCACGTCGATCGAACCGACGGAACTCGAGCGTATCGTCAAGGCTGTGCGGGCACGCGGCGGCTTTACGATCGTCGACGAGATCTACCAAGGGCTCTCGTATGACGCGCGGCCTGTCTCGGCACTTTCGTTCGGCGACGACGTCGTGACGGTCAACAGCTTCTCGAAGTACTTCAACATGACGGGGTGGCGGCTCGGTTGGCTCATCGTGCCGCCGTCGATGGTCGATGCGTTCGAAAAGCTCGCGCAAAATTTGTTCATCTGCGCCTCGGCCCTCGCGCAGCATGCCGCCCTCGCCTGCTTCGAACCGGAAACGATCGAGATCTACGAAGGGCGGCGTCTGGAGTTCAAGCGCCGGCGCGATTTCATCGTGCCTGCGCTGGTGCGGCTCGGTTTTCGTGTACCGGTGGTGCCCGACGGGGCGTTCTACGTCTATGCCGATTGTCGTGGCGTGCCGCATCCCGCGGCCCGCGACAGCGCGGCGCTGACGAAAGCCATGCTGCACGATGCCGGCGTGGCGCTGGTGCCGGGGCTCGACTTCGGCCAACATGCACCGCGCGACTACATTCGCTTGTCGTATGCGACCGCCTACGCGTCGCTAGAGGAAGCGGTCGAACGCCTGGCTCGATTGTTCGGGCGTTGATTCCGGCATTGAAACGCTGCTCCGCCTCACCGCCTGCCGCATCGCCACGGCACCCACGGACGCAAAAAAAGCACCACAAACATCGTGGTGCTTTTTTTTACCCGCAAGCGGAAACCGCTTAGGCGCCCAATTCCGCGTGGACGCGGTGATTCGGCGTACCGGTGGTATCGGAGGAATCGTCGGCGGAGGTCGGCGTCGAGGCATTTGCCGCGCCGGCCTTCGCCTGAACCGTGGGGGACGAATCATTGCTTTCCAGCGCCACCTGCACGCGCTTGGCCGTGGCCACGACTTGCTTCGGCGGCGCCTGCGGCGCGTTGATCGGCACTTGACGGCCGCGCGCAACATCGCGCAAGCGGCCACGCTCGGCCATCACCTTGGCACCGTAGCCGCCATCGTCCTGCGACGTGGATCCGACATACAAGCGCAGGCCATCCGGCAGCGAGCCGCCGCGTGCAATGCAATCCTTCAGCACCACGGCACCGACCGTAATGTTCGCAAGCGGTTCGAGCGCTGCACCGGTACCGCCGAAGTACTGGAACTTATCGGAGTGGACCTTCGACATGACCTGCATGAGGCCCTGCGCGCCCACGCCGCTTTCGGCGTACGGATTGAAGCCCGATTCGATCGCCATCACGGCCAGCAACAGCAGCGGATCGAGCCCGACTTGCCGGCCCGTGTCGAACGCAGCCTTGACGAGTTCGCCGACAGGCTCTTGCGCCACATGGTAGCGGCGTGCCAAGTACGACGTCACGAGCGTCTGCTCGCGGGCCGAGACGAGCACACGATCGTCTCGCGCATCGGCCGACACCGGCTGCGACGAAATCATCTTCGCCAGCAAGTACAAGTTCGAGGGCGTGATGCTCGCCGACAAATGCGTATCGACCGCAGGCGAAGCGGCAACCGTCAAGCCGCTCCCGCCGCTGCCGTCGAACGCGCCGTCATAACGGGCGTTGTCGAGCGTCGGCGCTTCGTCCGCGCCGTCCGGCGCCGGAGCGCCGAACGCCGGCAACGGATGCCCGCTCAGAAGCCTGGCGGGGCCGGCTTGGACCGCCGCTTCGATGATCGGCATCATCCGCGCCGCCAAGGTGCCGCGCACGGTGGGCAAGAGCCACAGCGCAAGGCCGACCAGCACGGCACAGGCACCGACCACGCTAAACAGGTGGTGACTGACACGCGTCCCGCGACGCACAGCGGCGCGAACCGCTACGCTGAAACTACCGTTGGGACGCCACGATAACCAAGTATTCATTCGGTTCTCCCATTGAGCATGGCCCGTCTCGAGGGGTACGGCGGCGCGCGAAGCGCCAATCGAGCGAGCCAAGGCATCGCGGGCCGTGGTTGGGACCTCAGCGACGCCGGGATACGGCACCCTACCGCACGCGGCGGCAGCGAACCGTGTGGAGAGCCACATCGGAGAAAAAGGACCGGGAGCGTGCCGGTAAGCACGCACACAGTGGCTCTCACGCAAAGCCGGCGTCAACGCGCCGGCGCAATGACAACTAGTTGACCGTAGAACGCCGTGCAGGACAGCGTACGGTGACGCGACGCTTCGCGCCGTGGGATGGATCTGGGGCAGTGAACACCAAAACTACTTGGCCCTGCAGCCAATGTGGGACGGATTCTAGCAGGCTTTTATAGATCGTCAATGCTACCAAATCTCAAACCTATAACTAAATGTAATTAAGGATTGGCGCTGCGCGGCCGATAACCACGGCCGGCGCGCGTTTTGACTATTTCGCCGGGCCGCCATCGAACGAGCATGGTTGCCGTCCGCAGGTAAAATCGTCGGCTAGTTGGCGCCCATCCCCGTCGCGGCGCCGCCAGTCAACCGAAGAAATGATGAAATACAAAGACTTGCGGGACTTTATCGGCCGTCTCGAGACACTCGGCGAGATGCGTCGCGTGCCGGAAAGCGTCTCGCCGGTGCTGGAAATGACCGAGCTATGCGACCGCGTGCTGCGTGCCGGCGGCCCTGCGCTGCTGTTCGATGCGCCGGCGGGCCATGCCATCCCCGTGCTCGGCAATCTGTTCGGCACCACGCGCCGGATCGCGCTCGGTATGGGCATCGACGAAACGGCCGCTGCCGAGGAAGGCGCGGCGCTGCGTTCGCTGCGCGATGTCGGCCGGCTGCTCTCGGCGCTCAAGGAGCCCGAACCGCCCAAGGGGCTCAGAGATGCGGGCAAACTGCTGACGCTCGCCAAAGCGGTATGGGACATGGCGCCTAAGACGGTCAGCGCCCCGCCATGCCAGGAGATCGTCTGGGAAGGCAACGACGTCGACTTGGCCCGGCTGCCGATTCAAACCTGCTGGCCGGGCGATGTCGCCCCGCTCGTCACCTGGGGCCTGACCGTCACGCGCGGGCCGAACAAGCCCCGGCAAAACCTCGGCATCTATCGTCAGCAGCTGCTCGGCCGCAACAAGCTCATCATGCGTTGGCTTGCGCATCGCGGCGGCGCGCTCGATTTCCGCGAATTTGCGATGACGAATCCCGGCAAGCCGTATCCGGTGGCCGTGGTGCTCGGCGCCGATCCGGCGACGATGCTCGGCGCGGTCACGCCCGTTCCCGATACGCTGTCCGAGTATCAGTTCGCCGGCCTGCTGCGCGGCGCGCGCACGGAACTGGCGCGGTGCCTGACACCCGGCCTCGATACCTTGCAAGTGCCGGCGCGCGCCGAGATCGTGTTGGAGGGATTCATTTACCCGCAGGAAGGCGCGCCCGATCCCGCACCTGCCGGGGCGCCGCCACGGCCATCGCAAAGCGCGACGGCACACTACGAGCATGCGCTGGAAGGCCCCTACGGCGATCACACGGGCTACTACAACGAGCAGGAGTGGTTCCCCGTCTTTACGGTGGAGCGCATCACGATGCGCCGCGATGCCATCTATCACTCGACGTACACGGGCAAGCCGCCCGACGAGCCGGCCATGCTCGGCGTCGCGCTGAACGAAGTGTTCGTGCCGCTGCTGCAAAAACAGTTTCCGGAAATCACCGATTTCTACCTGCCGCCCGAAGGCTGCAGCTACCGAATGGCCATCGTGCAGATGAAGAAGAGCTACGCGGGGCACGCGAAACGCGTGCTGTTCGGCGTGTGGAGCTTCTTGCGCCAATTCATGTATACGAAGTTCATCGTCGTAGTGGATGAAGACGTCGACATCCGCGATTGGAACGAAGTCATCTGGGCGATCACGACACGGGTCGATCCGGCGCGCGATACGGTGCTCGTCGAACGCACCCCCATCGATTACCTCGACTTCGCCTCCCCCGTCGCGGGCCTCGGCTCGAAGATGGGGATCGACGCCACGAATAAGTGGCCCGGTGAAACCGATCGCGAATGGGGCCGCCCGATCGCGATGGACCCGGCCGTGAAAACGCGCGTCGACGCGCTGTACGAACGACTGGGGCTCGCGCGCTAAAGCAGCGTCGCGCCCCGTCATTGGCCCTACCCGAGGATTTCGCCATCATGACCGCTTTCGCCTCCCAAGCTGCCGTCACGACCTATCGCGGCCCCGCCGTCGAGAACCGGCACGACGCCCATGTCGCCGTGGTCGATGCGGCCGGCCGCCTGCGTTTCGCATTCGGCGATCCCCATCGCCCGACGCTGCCGCGCTCGGCGGTCAAGCCCGCGCAAGCGCTGGCCATCCTCGAAACAGGCGCGCTCGAACGTTTCGGCTTCGAGGAGGCGGACCTTGCGTTGATGTGCGCGTCGCACAGTAGCGAAGAGCGGCATATCGCCCGTGCGCGGGCCATGCTCGCCAAAGCGAACGTGACCGAGGACGAGATGCGCTGCGGCGGCCACCCGCCCATCTCCGACGACGTGCTGCGCGCGTGGATCAAGCGCGATTTCAAGCCGACGCCCCTTTGCAGCAATTGCTCGGGCAAACATGCGGGCATGCTCGCGGCCGCGCTGGCAATGGGCCATGCAACGAAGGACTACGAACGCCCCGAGCATCCGCTGCAGCAACACGTCAAGCGCACGCTGGCCAGCCTCGTCGATCTCGACGAAGCCGACATCGCTTGGGGGATCGACGGCTGCAACTTGCCGACCCCGAGCTTCTCGCTCGATCGCCTCGCGCGCTTGTTCGTCAAACTCGCCGATGCAGCCGATGGGGCCAAGATTCGCCCGCCCTCGTCGCCGCGCGAGGCAGCGCTCGCGCGCATTCATCGTGCGATGACAGGCCACCCGGAACTGGTAGCGGGCGAAGGGCGATTCTGCACGGCGCTGATGAGCGCGTTCGGCGGCGATGTGGTCGGCAAAGTCGGTGCCGAAGGAAGTTACGGCTTGGGCGTGCGCGCGGGCGCGCATGGTGTCGACGGCATCGACGGGCCGATCGGGCTCGCCGTCAAAGTTGAAGACGGTGACGGCGCGATCTTGACTGCTGTCGTCACCGAACTCGTTCATCAACTCGGCATCGGCACACCGGCGCAGCGCGCACAACTCGACCGGTTCCGTGCGCCGAAGATCAAAAACACGGTCGGACTCGAGGTGGGACGGATGGAAGTGAGGGTGCCGCTCGTCCGGCACCCGACGTAACGGCCGACCAGGCGCTCTTCCCCGCAGCGGGTGGTCCAGATTTAGAACATGCAGACTATGCAACCGGCGTCATTGCTTTCGAACGGCTTTTTTCTCTCGCTCTCGCTGTGCCTCGACATCGGCATCGTCAATGTGGCGATCTTGTCGCGTACGCTCTCGCATGGCTTTCGGCCCGGCTTTTGGCTTGGGCTTGGCTCATGTATCGGCGATCTCGTCTACGCCACGCTGGCGCTCGCGGGCATGGCCGCGCTGCTACGGTTCGATTCCGTGCGATGGATCGTCTGGATCGGCGGCGCGGCGATGCTGCTGTTCTTGACTTGGAAGATGGCACGGGAAGCGCTGTTTCCCACGCCTGCGGCCCAACGGATGAACGGTGAGCCCGAGGGCGGCCCGGCGCAGGGCTTTGCGCGCGGCGTCGCATTGGCGATGTCGTCGCCGTCGGCCATCCTGTGGTTCGCGGCTGTCGGCGGCGCGCTCATCGCCAAGGCCGGGGCGACGGATACCCGCGGTGCGACGCTGTTTCTCGGGGGCTTCTTCTTAGGCGGGCTCGCTTGGACGCTCTTCATCTGTACGCTCGCCAGCCAAGGCAGAAAGCGCGCAGGGGCCTCGCTGCTGCGCGCATGTCACGTGGTGTCGGCGCTGCTGTTCGCCTACCTCGCGTATAGCGTCATCGCGGGCGGCTATCGCGATCTGATTCTGATCGGCCACGCGGGACGCGCCGCAATCTAAGCGGCATACAGGACAGCGCAGGCAGGCAGGACAGGACAACGCGGATCGGGTCAGTACAGGTCAGCTCAGCTCGGAGTAAGCGCCCTCAAACACCGACGGCGCAATGCGGCCAGGGGCCGACGTTGCGCCGTCGCGTCGTTCAACGTCCGTCGGGCACGCCTCGTCCCGACAGCGCCGATCATCACCAACGCCGCCAATCCGGATGGTGGTGCCAATGATGGTAATACCCACCGCCATGGTAATACCCACCGCCCCAATACCCGCCGACGACGACCGGTGGCGGACCGTAGTAGACCGGTGGCGGCGGCGCGTAATACACCGGTGGCGGCGCGTAGTAGACGGGTGGCGGGGGAGCATAGACGGGGTAAGCCGGCGCGACCGGAATCCCGATGCCGACGCCGATCGATACATGCGCCTGCGCCGTCGCGGCGAACCCCGCGCTCAATGCTGCGACGGCCATTAACGAAACGAGCTTTTTCATTTGTGATCCTCTAGCGAATAGGCGGCCGCGTTGCCCCTAAATATCGGGCGGCACGAGCGCAACCTACGCTTCAAATGTATAGAAAAAGCGTCCGAAGAGGGCCTGGCATTTGTTGCAAAATGCAATCCGGGCACGGCAGGCCGGCCGTCAAGGGGTACGCTCGCCGGACAGGGCGAGGCGCGTTGAGTCATTTTTTACCGACCTGAACGGGAACGCTCGGTAATCGTCGGTAATGTTTAATTACAAATTCCGTACCCTGTGGGCACGCGGATGCGCCTGCCCGCGCAGCGTGGCGCGAAGCCGCTGCCGGCTACAACTTCCAGAGCGGTCGATGCGGCTGCGCGACGGGCGCGCGCGGGTGGCACCGCCCTCCCGTCGAGCCATGGCGGCGCGTCATCCTACTTTGACGTAGGTGAATTCTCGCGTGATGCTGGGCGGCACGTAGGCCTCCCCGATCTTGACGCGCGGCGTCAGCCGTTTCTTCTGATCCCACCAGAGCCGGCGTTGCGTGTGGCTCAGGAACCGCAAGTGCTTACGGTATGAAAAAACGTTCATCGTGACCTCCCAGGCATGGCTGCGACTCAAGAACGAAGAACGACGCGCACGAGGCGGCTGTGGACCGCGCATCTCAATACGACGCCGGAAATAGATCGACGAAAATCGGCACGAACCCCCGTTGCATAACGGTGCGCGACAAGGTAGGCGAGCCGGGAAGACCCGATGCCGCGCCGATGCGCGATACTGACGGTTTTCGCTCCAGGTCCAACGTGCGGCGCGCGTTGGGCCCGCTCGACATGCCGCTTCCAGCCCTTCCCCGCCTCGGTTTCATCGGCGCCGGCCGTTTGGCCCGCTGCTTAGCTGCGGGATTCGCGCGCGCGGGTTACCCCGTCGCCGCGGTCGCCGCCCGCTCGACGGCTTCCGCCGAGCACTTCGCCCGAGTCCTACCGTCGTGCCAGGCCGTGGGCGACGCTCAAGCCGTCGTCGATTCCGCCGATGTTGTCTTTTTAGCTGTTCCCGATGACAACATCGGTACGATCGCGAACAAATTAACGTTCAATGTGCGTACAGGAGGCGCGACGGCACTCGTCCATTGCAGCGGCGCGACGAGCATCGAAGCGCTCGCTGCGGCGCGCGCGCAAGGCGCATCGATCGGCGGCTTTCATCCGCTCTACCTATTCACCGGCGATCCAGAGGATAGGGAGCGCATCGCCGGCTGTTCCGTGACGATCGAGGCACAGGGCGAACTCGCCGCTGTGCTCGGCGCGCTCGCCCGCTCGCTAGGCTGCCACGTGCTGACGCTGCCGAGCGGGCAGCGCATGCTTTATCACGGCGCGGCGCATTACGCAGCCAGCTTTGCGCTGGCCGCGCTGGGCGAAGCGGTCGACATCTGGCGCACGCTCGGCCTGCCCGAAGAGCAAGCGTTGCAGGCTCTGTTGCCGATGCTGGCGGGCACGGTCGAGGCCGCGCGGGCGAAGGGCTTGTCCGGCGCGTTGGCCGGGCCGGTTTCCCGTGGCGACACCGCCGTGCTCGAACAGCAACTCGCGGCCTTCGAGGCGCTCGATTCCGATCACGCCTTGCTCTACGCGCTGCTCACGCGCCGCGCGCTGTCGCTCGCACGCATGCGCCCGCAGCCTCCGGCATCGGTCGAAGCGATGACGCACGCCGTGCAAGGGTCTCTCGAACGCTCGCTCGCGCGAAGTGCAGGCGCGGCGTAAGCCGTGATATGGTGACGACCGGCGCGGGCGGCCGCCGTCATACCGCCCGCACAGCCCAGCAACCTGACGAGAACGCAACAATGATCAAAGTCAGCATCCTTTATCCATATCGAGAAAACGTCCGTTTCGACCTCGATTACTATTGCGACAAGCATATGACGCTCGCCGCCAAGTACTTCGAGCCGGCCCTGAAAGGCTGGTCCGTCGACAAGGGGCTAAGCGGCGGCGAACCGAATTCGGCACCGGGCTTCGTGGCCGCGGGCCATTTTTTGTTCGATTCGCTGGAGGCGTTCCAGAAAGTGTTCGTACCTGTCGCGGCCGAACTGGTGGCAGATATTCCGACTTACACCGATAGCGCGCCGCAGATTTTGATTAGCGAAGTCGTCGTCAACGTTTGACGTTCGCGGCCTAGCAAGCGAGACGGATGCGCCGCGCAGGTTGCGCGATGCCCCTCCCGCACCGAGCAAGACACTCAAAAAAGGAAAGGATCGACGATGTTCGGGGATATTGCCCGCTTTCTGCTCAGCACCATTTTCACGTTGTTCGGCGCCGCGCTGGTTCTGCGCGCTTGGATGCAGGTCGTGCGCCTGCCGCCGTACAACCCCGTATCGAACGCTATTTTTCAGGCGACGAACTGGCTCGTGCTTCCGCTACGGCGCGTGCTGCCTAGCGCGCGCCGCGTCGACGTCGCCAGCATCGTGGCGGCGCTGTTGGCGGCGATCGTCTACGTCGTCGCGATGGTGGCAATCGCCGGCGTCGACCCTCTCGCGATCGCGCCGATCATCGCGATCGTATCGCTGCTGACGCTCGTCAAATGGGCGCTCAATCTCGTCATCTGGCTGACGATCCTGATGGCATTGCTCTCGTGGCTGAATCCGAATTCGCCAGCCATGCCGATCCTCTACCAGCTCACCGCGCCGTTTTTGAACCCACTGCGCCGCGTGATCCCGAACCTGGGCGGCATCGACCTTTCGCCGATTCTCCTGTTCGTGATCGTGCAGGTGCTGCTGATGATCGTCACGCGGATGGCCGTATCGCTGACGCTATTCGGCATGTAGCAGCGCAGGGTTCTTTCTAGCGGCTAGCCGATGCATGCCGTTGGCTCCGGTCACGCGTCGACACCGATGATGCCGAACGTGGCCGGAATGATCGCATAGACGGCGCGCACGTCTTCTTGCCCAACGAGATGGACGAGCTGGCGCGCATCGGCTTCCGTAGCGACGAACTCCACTTCCACAGTTAGCGATCCTTGCAGCTCGAAGAAGCGATCCTCGTGCAAGACGCGATGCGCGCCAAAGCCGGCCATGGCTCGGAACGCCGAACCGCCCATGACGCCGAGTTCCTTGGCGCACCCCAGCAGCCACTCCCATAGCAGCTTGCCGTGCACTCGATGGCTTTCGTGGACATAGAACCGCAACAACACGTATTGCTCGGATTGCATAGGGCCTCCTAGCGAAAACGCGACGTGTTTCGATTGTGCCTGCTCACGGCCATGCCGACAATAAACGAAGGCCGCGCCGGCTAACGACGCTTCCCCTTGCCCGTCAGGCAGCGATCAGCCAGATACGCGCCGTCCACATGCCGAGCGCCGTCAGCGCGAACGAGCCGAACAGGTGCACGCCGGCCTCGGCGAGCCCCCAACCGAGCTGGCCTTGCGCGAGCGCGGTCACGACCTCGGCCGAGAACGTGGAAAAAGTCGTCAAGCCGCCCATGAAACCCGTGATGACGAATAGCCGCCACTCGGGCGGCAACCCCGCTTTGACCGAGAAATAGACCACGGCGACGCCGATGAAATAGCCGCCGATCAGGTTCGCGGCGAGCGTGCCGAGGGGAATTGACGGAAACACGGCATTCAGGCCGAGGCTCAGCGCCCAGCGCAGCAACGCGCCGCATCCGGCACCGATAAAGATGGAGACAATCGAGTAGATCAACGTGCGGTCCTGATTCGAATCGTGTTTTCAATCGAACCGGAGGGCGATGCGCCGAACGAGCGAACGCCTACCGATTCCGGCTCGGGAATGGTAGGCATCATCAGCCACGAGGGCGGTTCAAGGAGGCATGCCATCTCCCCGTCGCACTATCCGCTGAAGCGGTCGGCCGGCGCGTCCGCACCCAGCCGCACCATGCGACGAAACGCTACTTTAGGGGTTTGAGCCGCACTAGGCAATATCGGGGACGGTCAGGTGGGGGGGGCCGGCGTGCGCCCCCCTTTGCCGCGCTGTCGAACTTTCAATTTCACAACGCCTTCCTGACAGCATCGGTGGCGATTCGGATATCGTCGAACTGTGTGATGAGTTCGAAGCATAGAACGAAAGCGAAGGCGTAGCCTGCGGCCGGAAAGCGGTCGATCCATCGCAGGACCGGCGGCGCGATGAGGCTGCGCACAGCCTCGCGCGTCACGAGCACGGCCAGTGCGATCCCGAGCAGCAAACCCGCGATCACGTCCGTGGGGTAATGCAGGCCCAGATAAACACGCGGCAGCAGGATGAAGCAGACCGTATACAGCAAGGCGAAAACCCCGAGCGTCCGGTAGACGAGAAAGATCCCTGTCGCGATCGCCCCCCAAAGCATGGCGTGATCGCTCGGAAACGAACTCCAAAACCGCAGCGAGGGCTCTGTGTAGGTCGACTCGGGAAAATGCAGATGCAGGCTCGGATCGTGGATGGGACGGATTCGGAACGGCAGGTAATGGGCCAACAATCTGCCGATGAGCAACGCGAGCAAACCGCTGACGATCGTCGCCACCACCATTTCTCGATTCGATCTCACGCCGTCGCCCTTCGCGAACCACATGCCCCATAGAACCGTCATCAACACGAGCCCTTTGACCGTGTAAAACTCAGTCAGCGCCCTGATCGCGTGGTTAGCGAAACCGGAATGAAACGCGTGGTGCGTCATGAAAACCAAAACTGCATCGTCGAAGCCGTTCACTGCGTCGTTCCTCTCTAGCCGCTCGGTCGCCCCCACCCCGGTGCCGGTGCCGCGGCGGGGACAGATAGACCGACTACCCTCCCACAAAAAATATTCACCGAAAATTCAAAAAAACGTCCATACGTTTGTCATACATGACGACGTGCCGAACGGCGTCTGGCTGATGGCCATCGCTTCGAAGTTCGCGCCCCTGCTGGGACGAAGCAGCCCGCCGCCAGTTCGGCGCCCCACCTACTGAATAAAGCGGCGCAATTCGACGGTCGAAGGTCGATCGAAGATCTCTTCCGGCGAGCCGCTTTCCCACACGCGACCTTGGTGCATAAAGACCACCTTGTCGCTGACAGCCCGTGCAAAGCGCATCTCATGCGTCACCATGATGAGTGTCATATGTTCGCGCGCGAGACTTTCCACCACACTCAGCACTTCGCCGACGAGTTCCGGATCGAGTGCCGACGTGATTTCGTCGCACAGCAGCACCGTCGGATTCATCGCCAGTGCTCGAGCGATGGCCACGCGTTGTTGCTGTCCGCCCGAAAGCTGATCGGGATAGCTGCCGAATTTATCGCCCAGGCCGACCCGCTCAAGCATCTTCTCGGCTAGTGCATGCGCCTCGTGTCGAGGCGTCTTCTTCACCACGGTCTGAGCCAGCGCGACATTCTCCCCCGCCGTGAGGTGTGGGAAAAGGTTGTACTGCTGGAACACCATGCCCACCTTCAAGCGCAATGCGCGCAAATTGGCATGAAGTGCGTCGACATGCTCGCCGTCGATCTGAATCGATCCGGCATCGATGCTCTCCAGCCCGTTCAGCGTACGCAGAAAGGTGCTCTTACCCGAGCCGCTGCGGCCGATGATCGAAACCACTTGCCCACGCTCGATCGAAAAATCGACGCCTTTCAACACGTGATTCGCGCCGTACTGCTTTTCTACGCCAACAGTCTCAACGAGGGCCATAAAAAGTCCTTTGCAGCGTTCGTGCGTAATGCGTGAGCGGATAACAAAGCGCGAAGTAGATGAGTGCGACCAACCCATACACGAGGAATGGCTTGAACGTCGCATTCGAGATTTCGGTCCCTGCCTTCGCTAGCTCGGAAAAACCGATGATCGAAACGAGCGCCGTATCCTTGATCGCTTGCACACCGAAACCGACGGTCGGAGCAACGGCGATCCGCGCCGCCTGCGGCAAGATGACATGCCGCAACTGCTCGAAGTAGTTCATCGCAAGGCTCGACGAAGCCTCCCATTGACCGTGAGGCACCGCCTCCACGCAGCCGCGCCAAATCTCGGCGAGGTAGGCGCTGGTAAAGAATGTGAGGCCGAGCGTGGCGGCCACCCAGGGAGACACATCGATACCGACGAGGGGTAATCCGAAGAACACGATAAAGAGCTGCAGCAGCAGCGGCGTGCCCTGAAACACCTCGATATAGACGCGCACCAAAGCGCGTAACGCACGAGAACGCGATACCCGCATGACGAGCAGCACGAGCGCGACCGCCCCGCCCGCGAGGAATGAAACGAGCGAAAGCAAGACCGTCCAACGCGCGGCGAGCAACAGCGCTTCTAACATCTGGCCAAACGTGAACTCGATCATCGGACGCCTCGCAGGTTGCGAGCGAAGAGCCTACGGGCCAGGACATGAAGTGCAGCGCGAAGGACCAGCGCCATGGCGAAATACACCACGGCAATAAGAAAGTAGGTCTCGAATGCGCGGAAGTTTCGCGATTGCACGTAGCTGGCCGCATAGGTGAGATCGGCCACGGAAATCTGCGAGACCACGGCCGAGCCCAGCATCGTGATGACAATCTGGCTGGCCAGCGCGGGAAAGACCTTCGCGAACGCCTGCGGCACCAGCACATGAATGAAGGTTTCGCGCGGCGACATCGCGAGCGCTGCCGCGGCCTCATGATGCCCTTTCGGCACGGCGCGAATGCCCGCTCTCAGGATTTCGACCGAATAGGCCCCGAGGTTGAGCGTCATCGCGGCGATGGCCGCTGTGTATTCGCCGATGTGAATGCCGAGCGACGGCAGCCCGAAGAACACGAAAAACAGCTGAACGAGAAACGGCGTGTTGCGGATCGCCTCGACGTACGCGAAGGTGATCCTGCGCAGCGTCGTGTGCTGGCTCTCGCACGCGGCCGCGCCGAGCACGCCGACGCTTATGCCGAGCAACGTCGAAGCCGCGGTCAGACCGAACGTCACGGCCGCGCCGCTGGCGAACATACCGGCATAGGCCGCGAGTTCGCCGAACTGCAATTGATAACTCATGAACGATACCGTTGATGCAAACCACGGAACGGCTCACCGCGTGGCGGTGAGCGCGAAGCGAACGCGTTTTAGAACGTCGCGGGCAACGGCTGGCCGAGCCACTTCTTCGACATGGCCTGGAGCGTGCCGTCCTTTTTCGCTTGATCGATCGTCGTGTTGACCTTCGCTAACAGACGCGGCTCGCTCTTGCCGAGGCCGACATAACAGGGCGAATCCTTGATGATGAATTTCATTTCGGGCATCCGCGGCGGATGCTTCGCGATGATGGCGGCCGCGACGACATTACCCGCCGCGATGAGTTGGACCTGGCCGGACAGGAACGCTTGAATGGTGGCGTTGTTGTCGTCGAAACGGCGGATCGTCGCGGTAGGCGCCAGGTTCGTCAGCGCGATTTCCTCGAGCGCGCCGCGCGTTGCGCCCACTGTTTTACCGGTCAGATCGGCCGCGGACTTGACGTTGACGTCCGCCGGGCCGAATACGCCCTGGAAGTACGGCGCATACGGGGCGGAAAAATCGACGACCTTTTCTCGATCGGGCGTCTTGCCGAGCGACGAGATGATGAGATCGACCTTGTCCGTTTGCAGGTACGGAATACGGTTCGCACTATTGACCGGTACGAGTTCGACCTTCACGTTCATCGATTTCGCGAGGAGCGCGGCCATGTCGATGTCGTAGCCTTGGGGCTTCATGTCGGGGCCGACGGAACCGAACGGCGGGTAATCCTCCGGCACTGCCACGCGCAGCGTGCCGCGCTTGGCGATCGCGTCGAGCGCATCCGCGTGCGCGGGCTGCGCAGCGAAGAAAACAAGCGCCGGTGCGGCGACGAGTGCGGCGAGCCAACGGCGCCGAGCGGTAGGATGCGGCTTGTGTTCCATCGTAATTTCCGAAACGGGTGATTAAGGCACGCTGCGTGCTGGGCGCGGGGTTCGAGGCCGATAAAGAGCAAGGACCGGGCCATGCACCGTTTGACGGGCGAGAGACGATGGTCGGCACAGAATCGGGGCGGCAACCGCACTGTGGGCGGGGGCGGGATTCCTGGTTTTGGTGCAGGGGCGGGGGGTGGGAGTGGTTTGGGCCTGGGGAGAAGAGGAAGGTTGAGCCGCGTTGCTCGTTCCGGCCTACTTAGAAAGCCGCACTCACTCAAGCGAGAAACGCTAACCGTTGGTGCGCTTCATAGGGCGCTGATTGATGGCAGGCGGAATAGAAGGCAACGAGAAGGCAGCGAGTTACAGCCGTTCGTTATGCTGCAAGTTCGGCCGTCAGCTCTGGATGCCTGATAATCAAGCGCAGCAGACACAAAACAGCCCCCGAGGGAGCAAAGCGACCTTGCTCCCAATCGCGCAGCGTGGCCACGGGCGTACCGATCCGCTCGGCAAACGCAGGTTGAGTCATCCCGGCAGCCTCGCGCGCTTGGCGCACAAGCATCTGCTCGGGAGTCGTTACGCGCCCGGCGCGTGCCTTGGCTTCTTCAAGCGCCTGGCGCAGATCCGGCAGCAACTCACCGGCGTCAGCCTCAATGGCTTTAGCGATTTTCTCAATGTCCATCACAGAACCTTTCGGATGTCCTTGGGGAGCATGTTCTCGCGCTCGGCCTTGGCATAGACCGCGACGAGCAACACGATCTCCTCATCGGTCAGGTTGAAGTAGATTATGCGCGCACCGCCAGACTTGCCAATGCCGGCGCGCTTCCAGCGGACCTTGCGAGCGCCATCGGCACCCGGCACCACATCCCCCGCATCCGGATTGCCGGCGATCCAGGAGACGAAGTCGAGGCGTTCGGCATCTGACCAAATGCGCTCTGCTTGCTTCTGGAAGGTCGGGGTTTCGATCACGGTCCGCATGAAACGGATTATACGGGATCCCCGTATAACTTCAAGGGCGGGCACGCCCATGGTCGTACGCAGAATTGTGCAGGGTTCGGTGCGACGCCAGCAAAAGCTCCGGAAGCGGTGGCTCGCAAGTCGCGCCAGTGATACGACCGCGTCGCCATCGAGTCATGTCAATCTCCGCCGAGGTAGAGAACGGTCGCTTATGACGAACCATCCCGAAGGCGATGGGCGATTACTGCATCCGATGATTCAGCGGATGCGGCGGCCGACAAAGTGATCTTCGGGGAGCGGCGGAAAATTGTTGGGGGTTGGGCGCCGCCCGTGCCGCAACTATCCGCCGTGACGTCGAAACGCATAACGTGGCTCATCCACCTCTCGACGTCGCAAATCGTGACGTCCCGCAATCTTACGATGGCAGAATTTCACGCCTGGCGGCCGAGCGGCGTGAATCGCAGCGCCCCGCTTGACGGCAGATGCAGGCCCCCCCTATTCATCAACCGGATCGACCGCCGCCCCGGCTTTTGATAGGATCCAGCGTGCAGACAGCGACGTTTCATCCGCTGTCTGTCGGCTCGTATCTGAGCCGACACAAATATAAACATGAGGGCCGCATGAGTAACACGATAACTATAGATCTCACAAAGATCTGGAGCCGATCGAGCTTTTCCTATTCATCGCCGTGGACCAAACGTGCGAGCATTTGGGTATTGACGACGTGGAATACGTCATCTTGATTTTATGCGGCCTACCCGTTTTGCCGACCCGTTCCAAACCGCTCGGCGCCACAAAGGGAACGTCTGTCGCTTCGGTTATGTCGCGCTCGCTTTTTCGCTATGAGCTGAAAAAGAAGGTGTTACCGACCTTCACACTAGGCAGCACAAAAAGGCTGCGCTGGATTTTGACGCACAAACTCAGCACGTTTATCGGTCGAACGCTGCCACGCGTTGGTTGGGTCCTATTGGTAAACGACGTTTCCCAAATCGGGTATCGCACCGTCATTCGATACAACGGCATTGTCTCGCCTGAGGATAGGGTGTTTTAATGGGAAGCCACACCTGGGAAGACCTCGAGTCGTTCGTGAGAAAGGAAGCATGTATATCGCCAAAAAAAATTATTACACCCGAATCGACGATCGAACATGATTTAGGCCAACAGGGAGACGATGCCGACGAATTCATGCAACATTTCTTTGAAGCGTTTCGCTTGGACAGAGGCGATTACGATTTCCATCGATACTTTCTTATGGAGGGCGAAGGGATTCTGTATCACTTGATGATGAAAATACTGAGGAAGCCCCACTCGTTTAAGCGAGAAACTGTTACCGTGGGCATGCTTCATCGAGCGCTCATTAACGGAAAATGGGACTCGGACGCCATTCGCTCAGTATGACGACCGTCGACCTTTCGTTCAAGCGTCGAGCCTCAACCTGCGCAATGCGACTGGCGCAGTAGCGGGACGCAAATAAATGTGCTTCTCTCCCTTCTTCTGGGGTTCTTCTCGCGAGGGGCAATCATCCAACCGACCACGTAACGGCTGAAGATATCCAGAATGACGTACAGGTGGAAATACATCCACTTGCCGGGCCCGCGTAATTTCGTTATATCCCACGACCAGATTTCATTGGGCTGCACCGCCAGCAACTCCGGCTTGGCATAGGGCGGATGAGTTAGCTGATTGCGGCGCTCGCGCACCTGATCCGATCGGGCGAGCAGTCGATACATGGTTCGCACCGACCCCAGATAGATGCCGTCATCGAGCAAGGCGGCGTAGGTTTGCCGTGGCGAGCAATCGGCAAAGCGCTCGCTGTTCAACGCATCGAGCACGCGTTGCCGCTCGATCTCGCTCAACGCAAGAGGAGGCCGAACTCGAGCCGCGGTAGTGCGGGCAAGTGCCGGCATCAAATGGCACGCGTTACGGCGCTGTCGATAGACCATGGAACGATCCAGGTTCATCACGCGGCAGGCGCGAGCCACCCCGATATCGGGAGCCAGCCGGTTCATGCCGTCCACCCGGATTCGCCATTGCCGTCGTCCTCTGTCTGCAGTGCAAGCAAGGTCGATACTTTTTTTTGGACGTCGATGATCAGACGCGCCTGCGCCAGTTGCCGCCGCAGCCGTTCGTTCTCACGCATCAGTTTGGCGGTGCGATGGGCCTCGGCCACGGCGGGGTCTGCCTTGCGGCCACGCGGGTGGACGTCCAGGCCGGCTTTGCCTTCAGCGCTGCGGCGCCGGCGCCAATTGGCCAAGTGCGAAGAATAGATCCCTTCACGACGCAGCAACGCGCCAATTTCGCCAGGCGCTGTACACCGGTCAGCTTCGGCAAGAATGCGTCGCTTCTCGTTTGGCGAAAACTGACGGCGCCGGGCGTTGGCCATCACTTCCGGGTCAACGGGCAGCACGCTGGAAGAGGCATCTCCAGTCGCCCTACGGGCTTCTTGCAATGCCTCTTCCAGCTCAAGGGATTGCGTGACGGCCTTCGCTGCAGATTTCATTAGATTTGCCATGAGTTGCATCCTACCGTTGTACTCTAAATGCTTGAGGGACGGTGTTGCAGTTCATATTGGCACACAG
>CAWIRZ010000012.1:0-18168 GCA_963838695.1 uncultured beta proteobacterium
AAGCGATGGGACAGCCGGCCGAACGCCCCGCTCGAGAACGCGCCATCGAGCGAGAGACGATCGTCTTGCCCTACCCCGACGAGCCGCTCGCCGTCGAATATGTTGCATGCAATCATCTAAGTACCGATGAGGCCCCCGTCTTCTATGTCGAAAACGGAGCTCATCAATTCCCTGGTTCGGCGCTGTGCTGGGAAGCGATATTCGCACGGTACAGGGCGCGTTCTTCCATCCGTTCCAGCGCGGGCCGGCCGATCTACATGCGCCCGATTTCCAAGCGCGTCGCGCCGAAACGTTCGCGCGCTGTCTTGCTCAACTCGATAGCGGCGCTTACCGCTCTACGATCTTGCATCACCTGGAAGCGAAGGCCGGCATTCAATCGCCATTCGTGTTCTGGGACTCCTCACGCCCGAACTCGCCGCACTTGCACTCGACTGCCTGCCGGCAGCGCACTTGAAGCTCTGGTTACGCGCTTGCTCGCCGACATCCGCGAGAACCGATCCGGCTTTCCCGATCTCGTGCGGTTTTGGCCCGACGAGCGGCGCTACGAGTTCATCGAAATCAAGGTTCCCGGCGACAAGCTGCAAGACAATCAAACGAGGTGGCTACGCTATTGCATCGCACACGGGATGCCCGTGCGCGTGCTCGATATCCGTTGGGCGGAAGGCGCACAGGGCAGCCCAACCCCCGCGAAGGTGGCCGCATGAGCTACGTCGTCGCGGTCCGGCGCTCTGCGAGTTCACCGCCAAGCGCGGCGACCTCGATTGCGCTTCACGCCCTCGCCACCGCGCTGGAGGGCATGGCAGGGCAGCGGCGGTGCAGCGCGCCTCGCCCGCAGGCTACCAGACCGAAGTAAGCGCTCACCGACACTACGGCCCGCTGCGGTGCGCGGCCACGCCGACGGCTACGACCCCGCCGTCAACCGGCTCGAAGAGATCAAGACCTATCGCGGGAAGCTCGATGCGATGCCCGAGAATCACCGGCATCTGCACTGGGCGCAGGCGCCTGTTTACGGATGGCTGCTGTGCCAAGCGCGGGGCTTGCGGAAATCGACGTCGCGCTCGTCTATTTCGATATCGGCGAGCGAGAAGGAAACGCGTGTTCGTCGAAACGCAGTCCGCGGAAGACACTGCGCGGCATTTCGAGCGAGCAGTGCGAGGCGGTTCCTCGGATGGGCCGAGCGGGAAATGCGAGCATCGGCGCGCGCGCGATGCCGCGCTCGGGCAATGGCGTTTCCGCATGGCGTCATTTCGACCGGGACAGCGGGAACTGGCAGCGGCGGTCTATCGCTCGGCGGTGGCAGAAACGTGCCTGATGGCGCAAGCGCCGACCGGCATCGGCAAGACGCTCGGCACCCTATTCCCGCGCTCAAAGCGTGGCCGGCGCAGCGATCGACAAGATATTCTTCCTGACCGCGAAGAGCGCCGGGCCGCCCAGTTTGCACTCGATGCGTTGTCATCGACACCCACGCCGAAAAGCACCGCTGCGCGTGCTCGAACTCGTGGCCGAGACAAGGCCTGCGAGCATCCCGACCGTGCGTGCCACGGCGAATCGTGTCCGCTCGCGCGCGGCTTTTACGATCGCTTGCCCGCTGCCCGCGCAGCAGCGCTGGAGCGCCGCCGAGCTCGACAAGGCCGCGATTGCGCCAAGTCGCACTCGAACACGAGGTCTGTCCGTACTACCTGAGCCAGGAACTCGCGCGCTGGAGCGACGTGATCGTCGGCGACTACAACTATTACTTCGACAGCAGCGCCATGCTCTACGCGCTCGCCGAGTCGAACCAATGGCGGGTGAGCGTGCTGGTCGACGAAGCGCACAACCTCGTCGAGCGCGCCCGCAGAATGTACTCCGCGTCGCTCGAACAGAGCGCATTCAAAGCGGCGGGCGAGCAAAACGGCGCCCGACGTTTTAAAAAAACCGTTTGCAGCGGTTGCAGCGGGAATGGAATGCGCTCAATCGAGTACGAAACGAACGCCTACCAAGTGTATCCGGACGTACCGGCTAGCGTACTATCGGCCGCGCAGAATCTCATCGGCGCCGTCACGGACCATCTGGCCGACGCGCCACTCTCGATCGACGACACACTACTACGCACATTCTTCGACGCAATCCATTTCGTGTCGTTAGCGGAGCAATTTGGCGAACATTCCGTATTCGATATACGCCTAGGAGGACCACGTGCGATCGGGCGAGGTCATCCGACCTCGATATTGTGCGTGCGCAACGTCGTGCCCGCGCACTTTCTCGCTCCCCGGCACTCGAGCGCGCAAGCCAGCATTCTGTTTTCCGGCACGTTGACACCGGAGCCGTTCTATCGCGACATGTTAGGCCTGCCCAATGGGACGTCGTCAATCGACGTCGAAGGCCCATTCCAGCCCGAGCAATTGAAAATCCACATCGCCACTCACGTCTCGACGCGCTGGCGAGATCGCGAAGAGTCGCTGCGCCCCATCGTCGATCTGATGGCGCGGCAATACGCCGAACTGCCGGGAAACTATTTAGGGTTCTTGAGCAGCTTCGACTACTTGCAACGCATCGCCGCTTTGATGGAGACCCACCCCCACGTGCCGATATGGACGCAAAGCCCGGGCATGGACGAGGCGGCACGCGACGAATTTCTGGCACGCTTTCGCACAGCGGGGCGCGGTATCGGTTTTGGCCGTGCTCGGCGGCGCATTCTCCGAAGGTGTCGATTTGGTCGGCGAGCAATTGATCGGCGCGTTCGTCGCCACGCTTGGCTTGCCCAAGTCAATGAGGTCAACGAGGAAATGAAGCTGCACGATGGACGCAAAGTTCGGCAGCGGTTACGACTATGCCTACCTGTATCCGGGCCTGCAGAAAGTCGTGCAGGCCGCCGGCCGAGTGATCCGCGCCGAAACGGACGTCGGGGTATTGCACTTGATCGACGATCGGTACCGGCGTGCGGAAGTCAGACGCCTGCTGCCGAAGTGGTGGGCGCTGCCTGAATCCGCGCTAAGTTGCGCTTCCATGGCGCACCGTGCGCAACCAGCCTGTCAGACGAATACAGTGCGCTTCGCGACAATGCGCAGGCGCGGTTATGAAGCGCCGCGCGAGCCGCATGCCTGCGCGCACAGGGGCTGCCTAGCGAAAAGACAAAGGACCACGTGCGCGGGGGATTGCCGTCATGGCTCGTCGCATGAAATCGACCGGCGTTGGCATAGCCCTGCTGTGTTTGATAGCCGCAGCACATACGGCGCAGCGTCCCGATACAGCGGCATTCCCGTCGCGCGCGGCAATGGGGCGAGCGGCCGCCGATGCACCGCAGGCCGCCTCGCCCGCGGACCCGACGCAGATCGAACGTTTGCTCGCGGGTCAGCAACTCAAGCCCGGCCCGACGGCCGCACCGGCCAACGGGGACGCCGCGACCGACATTTCGGAGTGCGTCGTCCAAAACATCCACACCGTTGATCCGAGCAATCCGAACTGGACCAACGAGACCCGCGATGGGAGCCGATGCGGCAAATCATCTCGCAGGACTGCATGCAACGCCGCGAGTATCGGATCAAGGTCGTGGAGCCCGAATTGCAGCGCATCTATCGCGATGCGCTCGCGCAAAGCTACGCGCAACACTTGTCGCATCGAGATGCGGCCACGCTACTCGCTTTTTATGCAACCGAGATAGGTCGTCGCTTCCCAGGCCTTCCAAGCCCGACTCACGGCGGTGGAGTTCCACTCGATGCGGCGGTTGTATCGCGCGGGACGGCGACGGGAGCGGCAGCAGGAACGGCGCTTCAGCTCCGCCGCCGGCCACGGCCGAGCCCGACGTCATGAAACATCGTGTGGCTATTCTGCTGTATCGCGCCAGATTCTACTGATGGTGCAATGGCAAACCGACGCGGTTCGAACCGGGAGAAGATGCGAGCGGCGGCGCTGTCGCCCCGATCATGATGAGCATGACAGCCACGATGGAAGGTGAGGCTATCGATCGAATCCAAAAGGAGTTCTCGCGCGATCTGAGCACGTTCTCCAAGTTCCTGGCGTCCCCGGCCGAAAAGAACGAAATCCGCGCCCTCGCCGATGCGCAAATGTCGTTTGGCAAGGCATCGGCGACACAATTGATCAAGCTGGCGCCAGAATGGAATGGCGATCTGCAGAAGTGGCGGGAGAAATACAATTCATTGCCGGCCGCCGGGGGCGCATCGGATGCCAGCCCGACCGGCAAATAGCGTCGTGCGGAGCTCCTCACCCGGCGTGCAGCGGCTTCACGCCGAAAGCGCAATTTGAATTCAATCCACGGTCGCGCGTGCATCGAGCCGACGCTGCCGCCGTGCAGCCGCATGATCGCTTGCACGATCGACGAGCCCGAGCCCGCTCGATTCGGTGAATTCACTGCGCGCCGCGTCGCCGCGATAGAAGCGGTCGAAGAAGCGCGCCAGCTCCTCCTGCCTCGATCGGCGCGCCCCCGATTGCCAATGACGATACGCGCGCCTATCTGCATCCGCAGCGGCCCGCACAGGGCACGACCGGTACCCGCTGTCGGCATAACGCACGGCGTTGACGATAGACGTTACCGATCGCCCGCCGGCACATGATGGCGTTAGCATCATTTCGCCGTTCGGCATCGATCCGAAGGCGATTTGCCGTTCCTCGGCGATGCCTTCGAAGTATGTCCGCGATCGTTTCCAACTCCTGCGAATATCGATGCGCTCACGCTCGATGTGCTGCTGCCCATGATCCGCCTGCGCGAGAAAAAGGATGTTCTGCGCGATACGCGCCGAGCCGCTCCAGCTCCTCCAGATTCGATTCGAGCACGCTGCGATATTCGGCGACACTGCGTTCGCGGCGCGAGCGCGACCTGCGTCTCGCCGATCAACACGCCGATCGGCGTGCGTAACTCATGCGCGAGATCGGCAGAAAATTGCAGCAGGCGTTCATAGCCGTGTTCGAGACGATCGAGCATGGCATTGAACGACGCCGCGAGGCTTTGCAATTCTGTGGGCGCATGAGCGACATCCAGCCGCGCGGACATCCGGTTTGGCGAAATTTCCGCGGCTTTGTCCGCCATCGCCCTCAAAGGCATCAGCCCGCGGCTCGTGACCCAGTATGCGAGCGCAGCGTGACCAGCACCGCACAGACCACCGTTATCCAGACGCGATCGAGATACAGCGACAGCACGCGTGCTTCCTGTGTCATCACGTGGGCGGCGATGATTTCGATCACTTCGCCGCTATCGCCGATCTTCGCTTGCGCGGCGACCCAACGCATGCGCACGCCGTCGGCGACGCTTACCTTCATATAGCGCATCGAGCCCGACCCGCTGCGTTACCGGCACGATACGAGCGGCGGCAACGTCATATGTTCGGGATTCACGTTGATGAACGGCGCGACGCCGCCGCGCCGAAAGATGATGACATCCTGGCTGTCGCCGAGCATCGTTTCGAAGAGCCTGGGCCGCGCTTCGATTTCCTTGATCGTGTAAAGGTCGTGCAGCAGCGAGCGAAAATGCTCGACACGAGCGATCAGTTGATAGTCGGCCCGCGTGGACAACGCGCGATTGGTCGCATGATAGAGCGACCGCGCCGACCATGCCTACCACCGCGCACACGATCACGCGAACGACAATGCAATGCGAACGGCAAGCGAATGGGCAGATCTGTCAAGCGACTCTCCCCGAACGAATAGCCGATGCTGCGCACGGTATGAATCAGCTTGATATCGAACGGATGGTCGATCTTCGCGCGCAGCCGCTTGATCGCCACATCGACCACGTTGGTGTCGCTGTCGAAATTCATGTCCCACACCTCCGATGCGATCAGCGTGCGCGATAGCGCTTCGCCTTGCCGTTTGCAAAAGCAGATGCAACAGTGCGAATTCCTTGTTGGTCAGTGCGATGTCGATGCCCTTGCGCGTTACCTTGCGGCGCAGACACGTCGACTTGCAGGTCCGCGATCTGGAAGATGTTCGACTCGCGCATCACGCCGCGCCGCAGCAGCGTGCGGATGCGCAGTACCAGTTCGGTGAATGAGAACGGCTTGACGAGGTAATCGTCGGCGCCGAGCTCGAGGCCGTGAATGCGGTCGGTCACGTGATCGCGCGCGGTCAGAAAAATGACAGGCAGGTCACGTTTCGCGCGCAGCGCCGACATGATCTGCCAGTCCGTCGATGCCGGGCAGCATCACATCGAGCACGATCAGTTCGTAGGGGTTGCGCGAGCGCCTGGTGCAGGCCGTCCGTGCCGTTGCGCACAAGATCGACCTGATAGCCGGACTCGGTCAGCCCTTTCTTCAGGTAGTCGCCGGTCTTGCGGTCGTCTTCGATCACGAGGATGGTCATGCCGTATAGCGCGTCATTGCGTTAGCGACATTTTAGCGATCCAGAGGCAATGCGCACCGGAAATGACAAAAAAGTCATCGAAGGTCATCGATCGATCAGCACGCGCATGTCTACCATGCGTAGCGAATCGGCTCGACCGACTGGAGGCACGAAATGCGAAGGCAAGCTCAAACGCGCGAAGGCTCGAACGAATACGCAGACAACTTGCAACTGGTGCAACCGTTGTGGCTTCGCATCACGCACTGGCTGAACGCGCTCGCGATTCTGATCATGGTGACGAGCGGCTGGCAAATCTATAACGCCTCGCCGATCTTCAAGGCGCTGACGTTTCCGTCCGCCATCACGCTCGGCGGATGGCTCGGCGGCGCGCATCCAATGGCATTTCGCCGCGATGTGGCTGCTGGTTGCCAACTTCATCGTCTATCTCGTCATGAATATTGCGACCGGCCGCTTCCTGCGCGCAAGCATGTTGCCCGTCGAGCATGAAAGAGCATTTTCAGCGAAGCCTCGCCGCCTTGCGCGGCAAGCTCGCCCACGACGATCTCTCGCACTACAACGCCGTACAGAAGTTCGCGTATCTGGCCGTGATCGTGGACATCGTGATCGTCATTCTGTCGGGTCTCGTCGTATGGAAGTCGGTGCAGTTTCCGCTGCTGCGTGCGCTGATGGGCGGCTACGACAACGCGCGCGTCGTGCACTTCTTCGCGCATGAGTTTCCTGGTGGCGTTCGTCGTGCGTGCACGTCGTGATGGTCGCGCTCGTGCCGCGCTCGCTGCTCCTGATGATCCGCGGGCGCTGAGCCCACGTCGATCCGAACGTTCAATCATGTCGCTCAAACTGTTCAAAGCGAGATCCGATGCGCGATCTCATCGTCAAGGATGCGCGCAAGGAACTGAAGATGCCCGCGCGGCGCTTGTTCGGCAAGCGCATGCTCTCCCTCGGCGGCCTCGCGATGCTGACCGGCTGCAACATCACCGACGATAAGTCCGTCAACGCAATGCTGCGCAAGATGTCGTCGTTCAACGACGACGCGCAGGCGCTGCTCTTCGATCCGAACAAGCTCGCGCCGACCTATCCCGAATCGATGATCACGCGGCCGTTTCCGTTCAACGCGTTCTATGACATCGACGAAGTGCCCGAGGTCGATGCCGTCGACGTACAAGCTCGAAGGTCGGCGGCCTTGTCGAAGGCAAGCGCGTCTGGACGCTCGACGAACTGCACGCGATGCCGCAGGAAAGCCAGATCACGCGCCACATCTGCATCGAGGGCTGGAGCGCGATCGGCAAATGGGGCGGCGTGCGCTTCGCCATTTCCTCGCGCGCGTCGGGCGCCGACACGAGCGCGAAGTACGTCGCCTTCCAGTGCGCCGACAACTACTTCGACGAGCATCGACATGCCGACCGCGCTGCACGCGCAGACGCTGCTCGACGCTCACTTACGACGGCGCAGCGTCCTGCCGCCGAAGTACGGCTTCCCGATGAAGCTGCGCATGCCGACCAAGCTCGGCTACAAGAATCCGAAGCACATCGTCGCGATCACCGTGACGAACGAGTATCCCGGCGGCTACTGGGAGAACCAGGGCTACAACTGGTTCGGCGGTTCGTAGCACCGGCCGTTCGTCGTCGTCCCAATTGCCGTCTTCATCGTTTCGTCCGCCTTACATTTATTTTTACCGTCGCTTTCACGTTTAAGTCCAAAGCCACTTCAAGGAGCTTGCATGTCGATTCGAATCAAACTCGGCGCTCAGCGTCGTTACGCTCGTCCTCGCTTCTGCCGCTTTTGCGCAGACGCCCGCCGCCAAGCCCGCGCGCATTCGCGGCGAAATCGTTTCGCTTTCCGGCGACACGCTCACTGTCCATCGCCGCAGCGGCGACACGATCATGATCGCGCTAAAGGCCGACACTCCCGTCACCGCGCTCAAGAACATCAAGCTCGAAGACATCAAGCCGGGCGCGTTCGTGGGCACTGCGGCGATGGCCGGCACCGATGGCAAGCTCACCGCCACCGAAGTACTGGTGTTTCCCGAATCCGCGCGCGGCACGGAGAAGGCCATTACGCGTGGGACATGGGCCCGTAGAGCTCGATGACCAATGCGAACGTCGATCAGGTCGTACAGGGTACGAGCGGACGTAATCTCAAGCTTTCATATAAGGGCGGTTCGAACGCGGTAACGGTACCGCAAAACGTACCGATCGTGACGTTCGCCCCGGCCGAGCGCACAACGATCTGCTGCCCGGCAAGCAAGTGTTTGTCGTCGCGAGCCCAGCGGCATCGGGCTATGCCGCGCAACGCATCGTGGTGGAAAAGGATGGCGTGAAGCCGCCGATGTAAGCGATCTGTGCACATTTGGCCCGTGATGCGCAGTGAAGCTCGCGTAAATCGCCGGGCCTTCAGGCAGCTTTCGACCGGTAAGATAGCTCGGGCTCACGCATGCCGCGCGGCATGCCTTTTTATAGGGAGGGCTTGAATCTCCCCCTTCAGGCAGACTATGCTTTCCCGTTGGCCATAGAGGGAGCGAGCATGGACCGCATTCAAGCAATGGAAGTGTTTACGCGTGTCGTCGATGCGAATAGCTTCACGCGCGCGGCAGAAACGCTCGGCATGCCGCGAGCGTCGGTCACGACGATCATACAAAATCTCGAGGCGTTTCTCGGTGTGCGGCTCATGCACCGAACGACACGCCGGCTTTCGCTCACGCCCGACGGCGCGGCGTACTACGAGCATTGCATCAAGATCATCTCGGAGATCGCCGAGGCCGACGCGAGTTTTCAAGCCGGCAACCGCAAGCCCAGTGGCGCATTGCGGGTGCACATGCCGAGTGCGCTCGGGCGGCGCCTTGTCATTCCCGCGCTGGCCACATTCCATCGGCGCTATCCCGACATCACGCTTGACCTGGGCCTATCCGACCGCCCCGTCGATCCGGTCGAGGAAGGCGTGGATTGCATGATCCGCATCGGTCCGCTCGAAGATTCGTCGATGGTCGCACGCCGCATCGGCATGCTCAAGCGCATCACGTGCGCGTCACCGGCCTATCTCGCGCGACAAAGCGCGCCGAAAAGCATCGAAGACTTGGCAGCGCACCACGCTGTAAATTTTCGCGCGGCCCACGGCGGACGGCCCGTCCCGTGGATATTCGTTATCGATGGCAAGCCTGTCGAAGTCAAAATGAACAGCCTTGTTTCCGTTAACGATTCCGACGCGTACGTTACTTGTGCCATCGAAGGCTTCGGCCTAATTCAGCCAACGCTGTTCATGGTGCTACCCTATTTACTCGATGGCTCGCTTAAGGAAGTGTTGACCGGCTTTAATCCGAAGCCCAAACCCATTTCGATCGTCTATCCACATAATCGGCATCTTTCTGCAAAAGTGCGCGCCTTTGCCGAATGGATTCACGAACTGTTCGATTCGATGCCCGCGCTAGAAGACGAGCCGCGTCCGCGGGAGCCGGCGGCGCCCAAGCGGAACCCGCAACGCCGCGACGCGGCAACGGTGTAGCGGTGTAGCGGTTTTCGGGTCGGCGCCGCTTGCCATCGGCGGCCGCATTCAGGGTTGTCCACAAGCTTCAGAAAGGCCGCTGGCGGCCGTTATACAGGCAGATGGCGCCGCTTCGGCGCATAGATGATGTGACCGATTCAGGGAACCCGCAACCTGGGCGGGTGCTAACAAAAAGCCTATTCGACGGCATGGAAAACCCTGGAATCGACAGCAAAGACGAGTATGTGCCGTCGGCGATTTGCACATCGCCGTCATCCGCTATGACGCGCACGGCCGGCCGCGCTACATGAACCGCGCCGCGACGGCAATGATGACCGTGTATCGGGCGGCTCTTACACGCTGCTGAGCGAAGCGGAACTGTGCTCGCCGCCGACGCTTAAGCGCTACCTCGACGCGATCGCGGAAGTGGCCGCGACGGGTGTCGCACGCGAACTCGACCTCGTATTCGACGGCATGCCCCTCGCGCGGTGCGCGCATTACCAGGTCTACCTCGCCGCCGATCGGGCAGACGGCGGCGATACGAGCGTCCTCGCGATCTGCTTCGACATCACCGCACGCACGCAGGCCAAGGCAAAGCTGCGCGAACGCGATCTTCCTTGAATCGCTGCTCGATGCGATTCCCATTCCCGTATTTTCAAAGGATGTCGACGGACGTTATGTCCATATCAATCGGGCGTTTTTAGATTTTCTTGGTATCGAGCGGAGCAATTCGTTGGGAAGACCGTCTTCGAGGTCAATCCCCCCGAATTGGCAGCGACATATTTCGCGAAAGATACCGGAATTACTAGAGAATGGCGGCATTCAACGGTACGATTACAGAGCCCGGAACGCCCAAAACGAATATCGCGAAGTCGAATACACCAAGGTCGTATTTTACGATCCCGACGGGCGAAAAGCGGGAATCATCGGCGCGATCTTGGATGTAACTGAACGCAATAATGTTCAAACTGAGTACGGACACAATACGAAAAGATCCTAGATCTCAACAAAAGCCTCGAGGAAAAGGCGCGCGAACTGTCGCTGCGGGAGCGAGAGTTCCGAACGCTCGTCGAACACTCGCCCGATACAGTCGCCCGCTACGGCCGCGATCTTCGGCGCCTCTATGTCAATCCGACGTTTGTAGCGTTCGCACCGGGCGGCATGGACGAGGTACTCGGCAAAAAGCCATCCGAATTTCCCGGCGGACCCAACGCCGTCATCTACGAACGGCAGATGGAGCAAGTGTTCGCGACCGCGACCGATTGTCAGTTCGAACTCAAGTGGCAGCCCCGGGGCGGCGAGCCGCTCTGCCACATGATCCGGCTGACGCCCGAACTCGGGGCGGACGGCACCGTGGAAACCGTGCTCGCCGTCGGGCGAGATATCAGTGAACTTCACGCGTCGCGCGAAAAGATTCGTCGCATGGCGTACTTCGATGCGCTCACCGGCTTGCCGAACCGCACGATGTTCAATGAAACGCTGCGGCGAACCACGTGCACCGAGGCGCACGGCCGCTTGACGGCCGTCATGATGATCGACATGGATCGCTTCAAGGGCGTCAACGACACCATGGGTCATGCCGTCGGCGACGATTTGTTGCGCGAAGCCGCGGCGCGCCTCATCGAAAGCGGCGCCCCGGCGACACCGTCGCGCGTTTCGGCGGCGACGAGTTTGCCGTGCTGCTCCCCGACGCTCGAAACCGCCGCACGCTGGAACAGATTTCGGCAACGATCATTAAGCGGTTCGGCGAGCGCTTCGTGCTGGACGGAAAAGAAGTGTTCATCTCGTGCAGCCTCGGCATCTCGCTCTATCCGATCGATAGCACGGACGCGGACGACTTGCTCAAGTACGCCGATTCGGCGATGTATCTCGCGAAGCGCTCCGGCCGTCGCGGTTTCCGCTTCTACACGAATGACTTGACCATCGAAGCCACGGCGAACCTCCAACTCGAATCGGAGCTTCGGCGAGCGATCGACCACGGCGACCTCGAGCTGCATTATCAACCGCAGGTCGCATTTCGTGACGCGCGGGTGATCGGCTCGGAAGCGCTTCTGAGATGGAACCGACCGGGCTCGGGTTTTATTCCGCCCGACCACTTCATACCGATCGCGGAGGAGACGGGCCTCATCGTCGATCTCGGCAATTGGGTGCTTCGGGAGGCGTGCCGCGCGGCGGCGGAATGGAATGGTCGCGGCGGCCCGCGCCACACGGTAGCCATCAATCTATCGCCAAAGCAATTTCAATCGCGCAACCTGGTGTCGATCGTCGAGCGCATCCTCGACGAGACCGGGTGCCGTCCGGAATGGATCGAGTTCGAGATCACCGAAAGCTTACTGTTGGAGGAAGACGATTCGGTAACGCGCACGCTGTCCGCCTTCAAGGAAATGGGACTCGCGATAGCGATCGACGATTTCGGTACCGGCTATTCCGCGCTGAGTTATTTGGCCCGTTTTCCCATCGATACGCTCAAAATCGATCGGTCGTTCGTGCAGAAAATCACGACCGACCCTCGGCACGCCGAACTGGTCAAGGCAATTCTTTCGATCTCCCGCTGCCTTGGGCATCGCGTCATTGCGGAAGGTGTCGAGACCTTGGAACAAGCGGCGTTTCTCGACGTGCATGGCTGCGAGGTCGCACAAGGCTACCTCTACAGCAAGCCGCTCGAAAAACGGCAAATAGCGTTGCTGCCGCGTTATCTGATGCCGATGATGCCGGAGGACGAAGAGGATGCCTTGCGTACGGAGGGTCGATGACCCCTTCGGTCAACCGCTCGCCCTCGCCTTTAACCGCCCCAAGATTTCCTGCGTGTGCTCGCCGATCTTGGCAAGTGCCTGCCTAACGCCAGGGCGGCGGCCGCCCATTGCCAACGGCAGTAGCACGACGTCGGTCGTACCGCCGTCATCGGTGGTCATGGGTGCGAGCGCGCCGCTCGCTTTCAAATGCGGGTCGTCGAACAATTGCTCGGGCCTTACGATCGGGGCATACGGAATGCCCGCTGCTTCGAGCTTCGGCACGAGTTCGTCGACGCGATGGTCGCTCAACGCCTCGGCGAGCACCGGAATCAGTGCGGCCCGCGTCGCCACGCGCTCGGCATTAGTGGCGAATCGAGGCTCCGCCGCTAGGTCGGGACGCCGCAACACTTCACATAGCGCGACAAACTGCTTGTCGCTGACCGCACCGATGAAGAGCTGCTCGCCGTTAGCGAGCGTGAACACGTCGTAGACGCTCCACGCTGAAACGCGCGCCGGCATGGGCGGCAGCGGCTCATGCGTCATCGCATACTGCTGCATGTGCTGCGAGCACAAAAAGACGCAGTTCTCGAACAACGCGCTTTGCACCTCCTCCCGCGTCCCGTTCGATCACGCTCGCGCAGCGCAGCCAAAATGCCGATCGCGCCGAACATGCCGCCCATGATGTCGTTCACGGAAGCGCCGGCCCGAAGCGGCCGCCCGACCGGCCCCGTCATATACGCTAACCCGCCCATCATCTGCACGACCTCGTCTAGCGCGAGCCGCTTTTCATAGGGTCCGGGCAAGAACCTTTATGCGACGCATAGACGAGCCGCGGATAGCGCGCGACAGCGTGTCGTAATCGAGCCCGAATTCGCGCATCAAGCCGGGCCTAAAGTTTTCGATGACGACATCGCACTCGCCGATCAGCTCGGTCGCCGATGCCTGCCCTTGCGATGTCGCAATGTCGATGACGACGCTCTTCTTATTCCGATTGAACGTGCGAAAGAAACCAATACCGAGACCGGGCAGACGGCGCGTCTTGTCGCCGCCGGGCGGCTCGACCTTGATGACCTCCGCACCGAGGTCCGCGAGAATCATGCCGCATGTCGGGCCCATCACCATATGCGTGAATTCGACGACGCGAATACCGTCGAGAGGAAGCGCGCATGCGGTGTTCATCGGATATCCGCCGTGGAATCGCTGAGCGAACGAGCGTGGAAAGTCTTGGGCAGGCCGGCGCGCGATAAGCTTCCGTGTAGCGTCTCGTCCGGCAGCCAAGTGACCAGTTCGGCGCGTAGAGACAGCAGGCTTGCGATATCGATCCCAGTCTCAATGTCCATCTCTTGGAGCATGAACGCCAGGTCCTCGGTCGACGCATTGCCGCTCGCCCCCGGTGCATGCGGACAGCCGCCTATGCCGCCCAGGGACGCATCGAATCGCTCGATGCCCATCTCGAGCGCGGCATAAGCATTGACCAGCGCCAGCCCGCGTGTGTCGTGGAAATGAGCGCATGCGAGACGCGCGCCTGCGACGCGACGCGTTTTTTCGAATAACTCGCGCACCGCACGAGGCCCCGCGTAGCCCACCGTATCGGCAAGCCCCACTGAATCGGCGCCTGCATCGAGTACCGCCTGCAAACAGCGCAGCACCGCCTCGTGCGGCACATCGCCCTGAATCGTGCAGCCGAACGCCGTGCTAATGCCAACCTCGATCCGCGTCTTGGCACCGGACGCGTCGCGCGCCGCACGCATGCGTGCAACCTCGGATATGACTTCTTCAGGCGTTCTTCGTAAATTCGCGAGGCTATGCGCATGGCTGGCCGAAAGCGGCACGAGCATCGCATCCGCCCTAACTTCGAGTGCCCGCTCGGCACCCTTCAAGTTCGGCACGAGTACTGACACGACGAGGCCGGGCAACGTCTTCGCATATTCGACCACTTCGGCCGTATCGGCCAATTGCGGCAGCAAGCGCGCCGGCACGAACGATCCCACCTCCATCTCGCGCTGGCCCGCGTCGTACGCTTTGCGAATCCATTCGCACTTACGTGCAGTGGGCAGGATGGTTTGAATGCTTTGCAAACCGTCACGCAAACCGACTTCTCTAATGATTGCGCGGGAAGGAAATGGCGTCATGCGAGGGGGTCTCCAGTGAAGTCCGACGGCAGCGGGTTGCGCGCCGATCCTATGCTTGCTAACTTTAGACATTCCCGCCGATCCATCAAGCGTTATTTCGGAACCCAATCGATTCCGATTCGGAAACGCAGATCATCACCGAGCAGAGCACCCGATGCGCGATATCGACTTGAAGACCCTACGTCTTTTCGTGGCCGTTTGCGATCACCGCAATATGGCGCGCGCCGCCGAGGAAATGCATATCGAGCCGTCGGCGATCAGCAAGCGCGTAGCCCAGCTCGAAAGCGATTTGGGCGTGCCGTTGCTGCTGCGCGCGCGGCGCGGGGTCCAACCGACGCCCGCTGGGATGGTGCTACTGGAACACGCGCGCAATGCGCTATTCACGATGGAACGCATCGCGACGGATGTCGCTGGTTTCAAGCGCGGGCTCGTCGGCAGCGTCACCGTGTGCGCTTCCGCATCGGCCATCGCGGAGGCCTTGCTCGACGATATCGCATCGTTCTTGAGGCAGCCCGAGCATGAGAACGTGAAGGTCAGTGTCGACGAGCAAATCTCGCTCGAACTCGTGCGGCGTGTGCGCGACGGCGAAACATCGATCGGCGTCTGCTGGGACAACGTCGATCTGCAAGGCTTGACGCATCGCTTCTATCGGCAAGACCACCTCGCCGTAGTCGTGCATCCCGATCATCCGTTAGCGCGCCACGAGTCCGTGTCGCTCGAGGAGACGCTCGATTTCGAGCACGTGGGCATGCCGCCGTCCACGTCCGTCCATACGATGCTGCGGCGTGCGGCAGGCGCGGTGGGACGCCGCGTCTCGTATCGGATGATCGTCTCGACGTTCGATGCGACGTTCCGCGTCGTCGCAGCCAATCTCGGCATCAGCGTCGTACCGGCGGAAGTGGGCGGCACGTACGCGCGCATCTTCGCGATGAAGATCATTCCGCTGACGGATCCTTGGGCCGAACGCCGATTCGCCATCTGTTTCAAGGACTACGAGGCATTGCAGCCGGCCGCGCAGCGCCTCGTCGATCATCTGGCGCGCGAAAACGAACGCAGGGAAAACAAAAATTGATGGCCGCCAAAAGTTTGCGCACAATCGCGTGATCGACCAAAGGCGCGGCGTTCATCGGTGACGCCCGCGCGCTAGTGCGCGTCGATGTCATGGCAGTGTCAGGCAGGGTCTTCGCATCGAAACGGCGCATCGCGCCACACTGTAAGGAGACACCGTTGAAAGCCATTCCTCTTACCATTCGCAGTGCGATCCTACTCGCGGGCGCCACGTTCGCCGGCACGTCGCTGTTGCCGGCGGCGCACGCAGACGAAGGCGACGACGCACACTCGAAGCTCAATCACTTACCCTCGTTCGTCGTCGCAAGCAGTCTAAGCACGACGACATACGACGGCATCAGCGACGATCTGCTCACCGCGGGACTCGGCAAAACCGGGCCTCGTCGGGGCGGCGCCCGCCTTTGCCAACCCGACGAGCCCACCGCCGCCGAACTACGCAGGCTCGCGATCTGGTCGAACTACCGGGCGCTCGTCGACATCTCCGCAAACGGCGGCTACGGCCGCTTCTGGGGGCCCAACATCGACCCGACGGCAACGACACGCTCGGCGAAGGCAAGATCGCCGGCAACGAATACCTCGCCTACGCCGACGACGGCAGCGGCAAGCAAAACGTGACCTCTGGTGCAGGTGCCAGCGCGGTTCGATCCGGACGAAGCCGTGCATCGTCACGGCGACCTCATCGGGCTCGCGCGGCGTCTACGGCGCGATATCCGCGGCGGGCGAGTGGGGCCTCAAGCGCGGCTGCGCGGTGGCCTACACCGACAAAGGCACCGGCAACGGCGCGCAAGAACTATCGACGGGCAAGTCACGCTGATCGACGGCACGTTGCAAATGCGGCCGTTGCCGGCAAGCCGCAGTCTCTTCACGGCGAACCCAGCGCCGGCGACATCGCCCGCTACAATAACGCGCTTTCCAATCGCTATGCATTCAAGCACGCCCATTCGCAACAGAATCCCGAACAAGATTGGGGCAAGGACACGCTAGAGGCCGATCCAGTTCGCCTACTGGGCGCTCAACGATCAATTCGGCGTGGCCACTGGACGGTTTCCATCATCGCATGTCGCTATGAGCCGGGCAGCATCACGACGATCGCGGCCTCGGTCAGCAACGGCGGCGGCGCGTCGCTCGAGGCCGCCGAGCAAGACAAGCGCGGATGGATTACGGCGGTCGTCGTAGGCGAGCCGCAGGTCAACGTGGACCTGCCGCAGCGCGTCGGTACTCGAGGGCGGCAGCCGATCGCGCAGGCCGGCAAACCGCTCGCCGATTACACGACGCTCGCGAATTTGCTCCAGCCTTGTGCCGCGCTCGCGCACCGCCGCGGCCGGGCGCCGTATCTCACCGCCCTTCCCGTGGCCACGAACGACGCGATCCGCAAGCACGCTGTGCGTCGCTGGCAGCGGCCGGCTACGTGACGCGGCGGCGACTTGCACGGCCAGGCGACGACGCGCTCGCTCGATTGCACGCAGACCGGCTACAGACCGACTCCGACGTCGCTGCAAGCGCCGATGTGGGACTCGCAGGCCGTCCGGCGGTCGCCGTCACCTATGCGAACGCTATACGCGACGAGTGTCGCCGACAACCTGTGCGGCTTCAGCTTCGGCACGACGAACGCTGCGACGGGCGCGGCAGACGTGACGCCGGCGCGTTTCGCCGATGCCGACAGTGTTCGGGCTCGGCATGACGTGTGGACGACGCTCCCGATCGAACGGTTACAACCGCTTCACGCCAGTTGATTGACGGCGAAGAAGCGCTCGATCATCGTGTTGACCTGGTCGGGCACCTCGAGTTGGTTGAAGTGCCCGGCACCACGGTCTGGCCGATCGTGATCGTCGGGCACGCGGCGCGCAGGTCTGCCGGCGAGTCCGACATGCCCGCCGAGCCGATCGTCAGCAGTGGGACCTCGACCTTCCCGAGCGCGGCGACCGAGTCGAACTGCACGATGCCGCGCAGCGCCGCCGCCGCCGGCCCGCACGGCATCGTGGGCATGCCGGCGACGATCTCGTCGTGCACGCGGTGGTGTCGGTCGGGAAGGACACCGCCGACGAAATTGGCGCGGCACGTGCGCATCGTCGTCGGTCTCGACGTTCGTGACGACGTCGGCGAGGAACTCCTTCACCCACGTGTTGACGAGCGGCGCGGTGTCTTCACCATCACCGTGGCGCGAGTCGCATCCGGCCGTGCCGCACGCCAGCGTGGTACATCCGCCCACGCCGCGGCCGATCACGATCGGCCGCTCGAAGCCCGCGTCCGCGGCGACCGCGAGCACGTCGTCGGCGAACTCCTCGATCGCGTGCAGCGAGTCCCGCCCGGTTCGGCGGCGGCCTTTGGCCGTGGCCGTGCAGGTCCATCGACGCGACCCGTGTGGCGTGCCGAGAAGCGCCGACCTGCGGCGCGAGAGGTAACGCTCACAGGCCCAACCGTGCACGAACACGATCGGCGGCTCGCCGGCGCCGGTCGCCTCGTACGCGAGC
>CAWIRZ010000013.1:0-199977 GCA_963838695.1 uncultured beta proteobacterium
CCTCGTAAAACGCAATCCCGCCGTCGGTCTTAACTAGACGGAACGTAAAGATATAGCCATTGAAATACCGAAAGCTGCCATCATCGCGCAGCAATTTCACGCAGATCTGCTTGCCGACGAAATCCTTTGGATCGAGCGTCGCTTTATCCGACAGTATCTCGACAACGAACTGGAAATCGCGCGATAGCGACTCCTCGCCTTCCAGACGGTTGGCCAATAGGATGTCGTACGGGGCATCGCCCTGCGGGAACGACAGCGTCAATAGCCGCCTGTTCTGCATGCCGGTGGCGATTTTGCGGAGATCTTGGACAGACAGGTTTGTATTCATTGGCAAGCCCGACAGAAACGCCAATATTTAAAGTCCGGCGATTCTACACACAAATCGACGACGAAAGAACTCATTGGAAACCAATCAGTTCTCGCCAATACTCTCGCCGTCTTTAACCACGGAGGCACATTCCGAGTGCGCCAACGCGAGCACGAAGTAAGAGAGTCGGTAGCCCAGGGCTTGCCGGCGATCGTCACGTGCAGATCGCAAATGTCGGTGAAGTCCGGCGGCCCCAGCGACGAACTTTTCGGATACCTCCCTATGGAGCGATCGCAGAAACACAAAAAATCGCTGAAAGGCTTGTCAGACATAGCAGGGCCCCGCAGGCCGGCGGCTCCATCCGCCCCAGAACCCGAACACCTAGACTCTCGCGCTTGTGCCTCTTGCCTCGTGTACTGCTAGAATGGCCGCCATGCGACATAGCGCTCGATTCCCCTCCGTACTCCTTCTCTTTGGTTGGCGTTAAGCCTGCCAAGTCTTTTGCTCGGCCCACTGCGGGCCACCCGCCTTCCGCCCCCCGGCAAATTGGACGCGCGGTAGAAAACTTCCCCCGGCACAACCGGAAGGAAACATCTTTTTTCTGAAGAAAAATTGAGGGAAATCATGTTGCTCATGATCGACAACTACGATTCGTTCACCTACAACCTGGTGCAGTATTTCGGCGAACTCGGCGAGGACGTGCGTACCTACCGCAACGACGAAATCACGCTCGACGAAATCCGCGCAATGAAGCCCGATCAGATCTGTCTGTCGCCGGGCCCCAGCAATCCCCAACACGCGGGCATCACGCTGGACGTGCTGCACACCTTCGCCGGCCAAGTGCCTATCCTCGGGGTCTGTCTGGGCCATCAAGCCATCGGCGAGGCGTTCGGCGGCCGCGTCGTGCGCGCACGCACGATCATGCACGGCAAGGTGAGCCGCATCGAAACGGACTGCAAGGGCGTATTCGCCAATCTGCCCAAGCACTTCGATGTCACCCGCTACCACTCGCTCGCAATCGAGCGCGAATCGCTGCCCGAATGCCTAGAAATCTCGGCATGGACGGACGACGGTGAAATCATGGGCGTGCGCCACAAGACGCTCGCCGTCGAAGGCGTGCAATTCCACCCCGAATCGATCCTCTCCGAGCATGGCCACGCGCTGCTCGAGAACTTCATGAAGGGCGCGCGGGCGGCACAGCCTGCCTGATGCCGCGCGACGACGCGCGACGACGCACCACGCGATATCGACGGACGGAATGAACCAGGGCGGAACCATGACCATCACACCGCAAGAAGCACTGCAGCGCACGATCGAACACCGCGAGATCTTTCACGACGAGATGCTGCACTTGATGCGGCTCATCATGCGCGGCGACATGTCGCCCGTCATGGCCGCCGCCATCATCACCGGCTTGCGCGTGAAGAAAGAAACGATCGGCGAAATCGCAGCGGCCGCCACCGTCATGCGCGAATTCGCGCGGCATGTCGAGGTGAGCGACAACGCGAATTTCGTCGACATCGTCGGCACCGGCGGCGACGGCGCCAATACGTTCAACATCTCGACCGCGACGATGTTCGTCGCCGCCGCCGCGGGCGCCAAGGTGGCCAAGCACGGCGGGCGCGGCGTATCGAGCAAATCGGGCAGTGCCGATGTGCTCGAAGCGCTGGGGGTCAACATCGATCTGCAGCCCGAACACGTGGCCGCCTCCATCGCCGAAACCGGCATGGGTTTCATGTTCGCGCCGAATCACCATCCCGCGATGAAAAACATCGCCCCCGTGCGCCGCGAACTCGGCGTGCGGACAATTTTCAACATTCTCGGCCCGCTGACGAATCCGGCCGGCGCACCGAATCAGTTGATGGGCGTGTTCCACCCCGATCTCGTCGGCATTCAGGTACGGGTCATGCAGCGCCTCGGCGCCAGGCACGTGCTCGTCGTCTACGGCAAGGACGGCATGGACGAGGTGTCGCTCGGCGCAGCGACGCTCGTCGGCGAACTGCGCGACGGGCAAGTGCACGAGTACGAGATCCACCCGGAAGACTTCGGGCTGCAGATGGTGTCCAACCGTACGCTGAAAGTGGCCGATGCGAACGAATCGAAGACGATGCTGCTCCAAGCGCTCGAGAACCGGCCCGGCGTCGCCCGCGAGATCGTGACGCTCAATGCGGGCACGGCACTGTACGCCGCGAACGTCGTCGCTTCGATCGCCGACGGCATCGAAATCGCGCGGGAAGCCATCGCCTCGGGTCAGGCTCGCGCGAAGGTCGACGAACTCGTGCGCTTCACCCAACAATTCAAGCAGTGATGCCGTCAGGCATCGGTGCGATCCATCATCGATCAGCAAGACAAGAAAGGCTTCGTCCATGAGCGACATTCTCGAACGAATCATCGCCGTCAAACGCGAAGAAGTGAGCGCGGCCCAGTTGAGCGCGCCGCTCGAAGAGCTGCGCCTTGAAGCATCGTCGCGCGATCTGCGCGACTTCGTCGGCGCGCTGCGCGCCAAGCATGAGGCGGGTGCAGCCGCCGTCATCGCCGAAGTGAAAAAGGCCAGTCCGTCCAAGGGCGTTCTGCGCGAACATTTCGTCCCCGCCGACATCGCTCGCTCGTATGAGAAAGGCGGCGCGGCCTGCCTGTCGGTGCTGACCGACGTCCGGTTCTTCCAAGGCAGCGCGGCGTACCTCGAAGCGGCTCGCGCGGCATGCAACCTACCGGTGCTGCGCAAGGACTTCATCATCGATCCGTATCAGATCGTCGAAGCACGCGCGATGGGCGCCGACGCGATCTTGCTGATCGCCGCCGCTTTGTCGCTGACGCAGATGCAAGAACTCGAAGCGTTCGCGCATTCGCTGGGATTGGCGGTGCTCGTCGAGGTGCACGATCGTCAGGAGCTTACGCAAGCGCTGACGCTCAAGACGCCGCTCATCGGCATCAACAATCGCAATCTGCGCACGTTTGAAACCTCGCTCGACACGACGCTCGGAATGCTCGACGCACTCCCCGACGATCGCATCGTCGTCACCGAATCGGGCATTTTGGCGCGGGCCGATGTCGACCGCATGCGAGCCAGCGATGTGCACACGTTCCTCGTCGGCGAAGCATTCATGCGCGCCGACGATCCGGGCGCCGCGCTGTCGCAGATGTTTTTCTAATCTCGCCTGCCCCATCCCCCGCACGCGACCAATCCGCTATCCAGCATGAGCATCGAACGCGAAATCAAATTGGCCCTGCCGCCGAATCGTGCCGACGCGGCCGATCGGTTTTTTACCGAGGCAGCCGGCGTCCCGGGGCGCGACGTGCCGCTCGCGAACGTCTACTTCGATACCCCCTCGTTCGCGCTGGCGGGCGCCAAGATCGCACTGCGGCTGCGCAAGACGCCCGATGGCTGGCTGCAAACGCTCAAGGCGGCAGGAACGGCTACGGGTGGCATGCATAGCCGCCACGAGTGGGAAACGGCGGTCGCGCAAGCCTCGCTCGAATTCGATGTGCTCGCCTCGGTCTGCGACGACGAAGCGGCCTTGGCCGCCCTGCGCGCCGCGGCACCGGAGCTTGGGGAGCGCTTTCGGACGACCTTCGTCCGGCGCCTTTGGCGTCTTGAATTCGAGGGGGCACGGATCGAGGCCGCCATCGACCGCGGCGATGTCACGGCAACCGCCGATGGCCGTACGCGCAGCGAGCCGATCAGCGAAATCGAACTCGAGTTGCTGGAAGGCGATGAGTCTGCCCTGCACGGGTTGACCGAGAAGTTGTCGGCCGCGGTGCCAGAGCTCACGCCCGAGAACGTGAACAAGGCGCAGCGCGGTTATCGGCTATGTGCGCAATGAATACGAAGGCTAAGCCGCGACGCGGCGCTGCGGATCGCCCGGTGCAAGCATCGTTGTTTGATGCGATGGAAGCAGGACCCAGATCGCAAGGGCCGAATCCGCTGCCAGGATCGAGCGAGCCCGACGATCTTCCTCAGGCGCGCGGGTCGAGCGAGTCGCAACCGCCATCGCAACAGCCATCGCAACCGAAACGATCCAACGAGCCACAGGGGCTCGCCATGCCACAAGGGCTCTCTCAGCCGATCGAATCGCAATTCGACGCGCTGCCGCCCGCCTGGCGCCAACACCTGAGCACGTTTATCGACAGCAGCGCCTACCGGCCGCTGTGCACATTCGTCGACGATGAAATCGCCGCGGGCAAGACGGTGTATCCCGCCGAAATCTTTCGCGCGTTACGCTTGACGAGCCCCGACGACGTCAAAGTGGTCATCGTCGGGCAAGATCCCTACCACGGCGACGACAAAGGCCATCCGCAAGCGCACGGCCTAGCGTTTTCCGTGCCTTCGCCAGTACGGCCGCCGCCCTCGCTGCGCAACATCTTCAAGGAAATCGCCGCCGAGTTCGGCCACGTCATGCCTGCGCACGGATGCCTAGACGGATGGGCCCGGCAAGGGGTGTTGCTGCTGAACACTGTGCTGACGGTGGAGCAAGGCAAGGCGGCCAGTCACGCGAAGCGCGGCTGGGAAGCGTGCACCGACACGCTGATTCGCGAGCTGGCCCATCGGCACGAGCACCTGGTTTTCATGCTCTGGGGTGCCCACGCGCAAGCAAAGCGCACGCTGCTCGACGCGCGCCCGCACTGTGTGCTCGAAGCACCGCATCCGTCGCCGCTCTCGGCACACCGGGGCTTTCTCGGCTGCCGGCATTTTCTGCTCGCCAACGAATATCTCGTCGCAAACAATCGCGAGCCGATCGATTGGCGGCTACCCGAAACGGCGGACGCCCAAGGCGCCTAAAATCCCTAACGCGCCGTTCCGAACCGGCCGCCGAGCGTGACGTTACGCGGCGGCCGCGATCGCTTCGCGAGCCGAGGCCAGCGCGGCGCCGGCTGCGTCCGGCCCCAGGTTCAGCCCTTCCGCGTAGATGAATTCAACATCGGCGATACCGATCAAGCCGAGGAATGCCTTGATATGCGGCGTTTGGCTATCGAACGGGGTGCCGACATATTTACCGCCGCGAGCCGAGACGACATACGCCTTCTTCCCTTTGACGAGCCCTTCCGGGCCGTTCGGCGTATAGCGGAACGTGACGCCTGCACGTGCGATCCAGTCGAAATACGTCTTCAGTTGCGAGGAGATGCCGAAGTTGTACATCGGGGCACCGATGATGACGATGTCGGCGGCCTGCAACTCGGCGATCAATGCATCGCTGCGCGCGACAATGGCCGATTGTTCCGGCGTGCGCTGCTCGGCCGGCGTGAAGAACGCACCGAGCACGGAATCGTCGAGGTGCGGCAATGCGTCGGCCAGCAGATCGCGCAACACCCGCTTTGCGCCAGGGTTCGCAGCTTGCAGCTTGGCAGCCAGTTCATTGGCCAACAGCGTCGAGTTCGCACCTTGGGAACGGGCGGCGGAATTGAGTTGAAGGATGGTCGTCATGTCGGGGCTCCAAGTGGAATGCGCGGCGGTGCGCGAGTGAAGCCATTGTCATGATTACCCGGACCCGGAAAAAGTAGGGTAAAGAGGACGGATTGTTGCAGCGATAGAACGATCCGTCCTTTCGAAGCCCCGCCCTGCCCCGCCGCTTAGCCGCCCATCAGCCGCCGATCAGCCGTGCAGCCAGCGCTCCCGCGCGCGCCTTGCCGGTGCGCCGCGCTTGGCTTCGGCCGCGATGAGCCGATAGCGCGTCACTTCGGGGCCGTCGAGCTTGACGCGCAGCGTGCGCAACTCGTCGCGCCGGAACGCGTGGACTTCCACGCTCGCCCCCGGCAGATAGCGCGAGAGCAGCGCGTCGAGATTCGAACCCGTCACGCGCAAGCCGTCCACGGCGATCAGCACATCGCCGGCCGACAACCCCGCCTTTTGCGCCGCGCTGCCGTCGTGCACGGCGGCCAGCACGCATTCGGCGCCGGAGCGCACACGAGCGCCGAGCGACGGCTTGCCGTCTCGCTTGGCATCGGCCGCACCGAGCCCGTTTTTATCGTTACCGCTGCCCGATTGCGGTTCGAGCGTGACAGCGAACGGCTCGAACAATGCGTCGAGCGGCAAATCGCGCGTGCCGTGGACGGCGTCGGCAAAAAGCGGCCCCAGCTCGACGCCCGTCGCCTCGGCGATCAACGCCTCGACTTCGTCCTCGGCCACCCCAGCCATCTTGCCGTCGTAGAAATGCCGGCCAAAACGCTGCCAAAGCAACCGCATGACGTCGTCGAGCGATTTCCGATGCTCGGTACGTGCGCGAATCGCGAGATCGAAAGCCAATGCGACGAGCGATCCTTTCTGGTAATAGCTGACAATCGCGTTCGGCGAATTTTCGTCCTGCCGGTAATACTTGATCCACGCGTCGAACGAACTCTCAGCGACGCTTTGCTTGAGGCGGCCGCTGCCGCGCAGTACCCCGCCGACCGTTTTGCCCAGAAGCGCGTAGTAATCGGCTTCGCTGATCGCGCCGCTCCGCACGAGCATCAAGTCGTCGTAATAAGACGTGAACCCTTCGAACAGCCACAGCAGCGACGTGTAGTTCTCGCGCGAGAGGTCGTACGGCGCAAACGCGGCCGGCTTGATGCGCTTGACGTTCCACGTGTGGAAATATTCGTGGCTGCACAGCCCGAGATACGTACGGTAACCCTCGGACATCTCGGGGCGGCCCAGCACGGGCAAATCGCCGCGGTTGCAAATCAACGCCGTCGATGCGCGATGCTCGAGGCCACCATAGCCGTCGCTGACGGCCTGCGTCATGAACACATAGCGTTCGACGGGCGCTTTTTTCGTGCGCGGCTCGAATAACGCGATTTGCGCTTCGCAGATACGCTGCAAATCCGCCGCGAGCCGGTTCATGTCGACGCGCACGGTGCGCCCAGCGATGACGATGTCGTGCGGCACGCCATGCGCCTTGAACGTCGCCACCTCGAATCGCCCGAGCGTGACCGGATGATCGACGAGTTCGTCGTAATCCAACGCCCGGTACTCGCCGAAGCCGTAGCGCTTCGTGCCGCGCGATTCGCGCAGCGCCGTTGCCACGCGCCAATCGGCATAGGCCGCACCCGCCGGTTGTTGAATATCGACGACACAAGCGGCTTGCTCGCGGCCGACCGGCAGCAAGAACACGCTCGTCCCGTTGAAAAACCCGGTGGTATCGTCCAAATGCGCCGCGCGCACCGACATATCCCACGCGTAGACCTCGTAGCGCAGCGTCAACATGCCGCCTTTGACGGGTGCGGCTTGCCAGGTCTGCTTATCGGTCTTCTCGATCTTCACCTTGCGGCCAGCCTCGTTGAACGCGCTCAGCGTCACGATGTTCCGTGCGAATTCGCGCACCATGTAGCTGCCCGGAATCCACGTCGGCAACGTGAAGCGCTGGCCGGCCGGATCGGGATCGACCAACGTGAGCGTGACTTCGAACAGATGAGCGGCGGGATGCTTGGGAACGATCGCGTAGCGGGTGGGCTTCATCGGGTAGCGCAGAGTCTCGAGGTTCGACGTTGAGGGAGGGAATGAGCCGATGCGGGTCAGTGCGCGCTCGCGAGCGCTTCGTTGAGCGCGCTCGCCGAGACGGCGCCCGGCAAACGGCGCCCGTCGGACAAGATGATGGTCGGCGTTCCCGTCACGTTCAAACCGTGCCCCAGCGCAAGGTTCTTATCCAGTACCGACGTGTCGCAATTCGACGCGGCGCTAGCCGGCTGCTGGTGGTTCAACATCCACGCTTCCCAGGTCTTTGCGCGATCGGCCGCGCACCAGATGGCCTTCGACTTCGTCATCGAATCCGGCGACAGCACCGGATACAAGAACGTATAGACGGTTACGTTGTCGATCGACTTCAGCGTCGTCTCCAACTGCTTGCAATACGGGCAGTTCGGATCGGAGAACACGACGATGCGGCGGCTACCGGTGCCTTTGACGACCTTGACCGCGCGATCGAGCGGCAAGCTGGCGAAATCGACCTTGTTGAGTTCGGCCAAATGCGCCTCACTCAAGTTGCTGCGCGTTTTGGTATCGACGAGATCGCCCGCGATCACATAATCGCCCGAGGCATCGGTATAGAGCAATTGCGAGCCCAGATTCACTTCGTACAGGCCCGAGATCGGCGCCTTCGAAATGCTCTTGATCTGGACTTCGGGCAGACGCGCTTGCAGCGTCGACTTCAGCTTGTCGGTCGTCTGGTCGGCATGCGCCGTGCAGCCGAGTGCGACAGCGGCGGTGAGCGCCGCGGCGGCCGCGATTCGCAGGGCTTTGTGCATGATGGGGGTCCTCGAGGTTCGGTTCAGACGCCGCTGGCGCAGATGCCATGCGGGAGAATCAGTACGGTGTTCGGTTTTACGTGTTCGGTGGCCGCCATCCGGGGCCGCAAGCGCGCGGCAACACGCGCTTCATGCCTCATCCCAGCGCGGCCGATACGAGCCAGCGCTTGACCAGCGGTTGCGCGCCCACGAGCGCCATCCCCGCGTTGCGCACCGACCGCGCGAGCGTGCCCGGTACGGAGAACAACCGCTGCAAGCCATCGGTCGCGAACGTCAAGGCACCGATGTCCTCACGGCGCGCCCGCTCGTAGCGACGCAGCAGCACGAGATCGCCCAGATCGCGGAAAGGTTCTTTCTTGGCGATCGTATCGGCCAGCGCGGCGACATCGCGCAGCCCCAAATTCATCCCCTGCCCGGCAAGCGGATGGATCAAGTGGGCCGCATCGCCGACGAGTGCGACACGCGGCGCCACCAGCCGATCGACCGATTGCCGTGACAGCGGAAAACCGTGTGCGGGGCCGACGGACTCGAGCGCGCCGAGCCGGCCGTGCGTGATGTGCTCGACGGCAGCTTCGAGCTGCGCCGGTGCGAGCGCCAGCAGTTCGCGGGCATGATCGGTCGTGGCGGACCATACGAGCGATACGTGCGAGTCGGGCAACGGCAGCAACGCGACGATCTCGCCATCGACGAACCATTGATAGGCGGTTTCGCCGTGCGGCAGTTCGGCCTTGAAATTTGCCACCACGCCCGTTTGCCGGTAATCGCGCCGGCTGACGTGCGCGCCGATTTGGGCCCGCACCCACGAATGCGCGCCATCGGCGCCCACGACGAGATCGGCCTCGATGACCTGGCCGCTCGCGAGCGCGAGACAAGCCGCATCGGGCTTCACCTCCATGCCTTGAGCACGCGTGTCGAGCCAGTTGACGTGGGGTTGGAATCGCAGCGCGGCATCGAGCGCATGTTCGATCAGCGACGACTCGGCGATCCAGGCCAACTGGGGCACGGCGGCTTGGAACGCGGAGAAATGCAGTTCGGCGAGTGCGTCCCCGAATACGCGCATCTCATAAACGGGCGCCAGCCGATCGTGATCGAGCGCTTGCCAGATGCGCAACCGCTCCAGCAATGCTTGCGAGCTGGCGGAAAGGGCGTAGATACGTGCGTCGAAAGGGACGTCGGCCGGACGCGGGGCAGCCGGCTGCGCGACGAGCGCGACGCGCAGCCCCGCTTGAGCGAGGGCAAGCGCGGCGCATTTGCCGACGAGGCCGCCGCCGACGACGGCAACGTGAAACGTCTGATGATGGGCGGTCATAGCGGCAATTATAGCCGCGCGCTGCGGCGCACCACCGTGGGAAACGCCTAATTCCTGCCGGGCGAGGAGCCAGCGCGACGCCTACGACCGCGTCGCAGCGGCCGTTGCGACGGCCGGCCGTGCGTCTCCTGCCGCAACCCGGTTGCGCCCCGTGGCCTTCGCGTCGTACAGCGCGCGGTCCGCGGCGCGAATCAGCTCGGTCACGTCGCCGTCGGTCTCGGGTGTCCAAACGGCCGCTCCAATGCTCGCCGTCACATGGCCGTACTCGCTCACGACATGCTCGATCCCGAGGTTGCTGATCGCGGTGCGGATCGTTTCGGCAATCGCGACGGCACCTTGCTGTGGCGTGTCGGGCAACACGACGAGGAATTCTTCACCGCCGTAGCGAGCGGCGCTATCGGCGGGCCGGCGCAGGTTCTCGCCGATGCATTTGGCGACGGCGGCGAGCGCGTCGTCGCCGGCTTGATGGCCGTAGTAGTCGTTGTAAGCCTTGAAGCTGTCGACGTCGACGAAAAGTAGCGAGAAGGCGCTACGGTTGCGTCGCGCCCGGCGCCATTCTCGATCGAGGATTTCGCCGAGCGTGCGGCGATTGTTCAACCCGGTCAGCCCATCGATGCGGGCGAGCAGCGCCAGTTCGCTTTCGGCGCGCATGCGGCGGCGAAGTTGCGCGGCCAGCACGGCCGCCAGCGCGACGAAGGCCAGTGCCAAGGTCGCCATCAGCGAGCCGATGATCCAGGCGCGCCGCGTCCAAGCCGCGTAGATATCCCGCTCCGCCTCGGCCACCATGACGATGAGCGGCAGACCCTTCAGGTGCTTGAAGTAATAAAGCCTGCGCGTGCCGTCGATGGTCGAGGTATCGGTGAAGCTTCCCTCCGGCGCCGTTAGGAACTGGCGGAAGGTACTCGCGGTATGGATATCGCGCCCGATGATTTTCGGATCGTAAGGCTGACGCATGATCATCACGCCGTCGCTACCGATCAGCGCCATGGATCCGTGGCGCCCCAGCGCCAGCCCCGAAAAGAGGTCGTGAAAATACGCGAGCTGAACCGCCACCATCGCGATTCCGCCGAAGGAGCCGTCAGCCTTCGAAATCCGCCGACTCAGTGCAATGCTGGGCGATCCCCCGCGCAGCCGCGAATAGTAAGGATTGCTGACGAACAGCCCCGCGTTCGGGTTGTCGCGCTGAACCGTGAAATACTTCCGATCCGCGAAATTGAAGTTGGGCGGCGTATCGGTGAGCGAATCGAGCACGACTTGCCCGGTTGCATCGAGGACAAGTATCGATCCGAGATAGCTCGCCGACGCAGCTCGATCGAACAGCGCCGCACGTCGTATCCGCGGGGAAAGCGCCATGATCTCGGGGGTCTGCACCCCGTCGATCACCGCCTGCAGCGATAGCGCATAGAGCTCCAGATTCCGTTCGATGTCGCGCTCGGCGATGAGCGCGATATTGCGCGACGTCTCCGTTGCCCGTGCCAGCGCATCGGCACGCGACTGAAACACCACCACGCCGAACAGCCCGACCATGAAACAGGCGACGACGAGCGCGCCGACGATGATCGCCGGCGGCGTCAGCAGATTTAACCGTAAGCGCTGTGGGGACAGGCCGCGAAGGTCAGGTCGAACGGTCGAGGGGACTTTGCCAGTTCCTTGCATGCCTGTACTGTGATCGTAAGACGATTGTCGATGCGTCTAGGCGCACCCGCTGCGCAGTTTAGCATTGGTGCGGCCCCGCGCTTGGATCCCGGATCCGTCGCAGCGCAGCAGCCTGGGTATTCGCCATGCTTGCTTAGAGACGAGCGAACCCCGGGCTCCCCGCGGGTTTCCACCGTTTCGATGGAGGCGAATGATGCTGACGCAACGCACCAAAGACGTCGTCGAAGCGCCCCGCTCGCTCAGGATGTGGTGGACACCGCGCCGACTATAAGGGTTTAGCCGATCTTGCTGCCAGACGCCGACCACTACATCTGCGGATCGATCCCGTTCATGCGAATGCAACACGATGCGTCAAAGGGTTGGGGGGTTTGGGGATTCGCGAACCGCAAATTCATTACGAGGTGTTTGGCCCCGATCTGTTTGCCGAGTGAGAAACCAGGAGCCCACCGATCGCCGACACGGCCACAACGCCGGCCATGACGAGATAGAGGGCTGCGATAGAAGCGCCATCGTATACAGTCGGCGTCGCAAAGATCAGCAATCCGATGCTGCTCGTGATGAACAAGCCGTTGGCGCGAAAGCGCCCGAGCAAGCCGGACCAGTAACGACAAGGGACCGGGCCGACTCATATTTTCACTTGCATCAACCTTGGTGCGCATAGCCATATAGGTAAAAAGCGACCGTAGCCAAAATCAAAGCCACAAACCATATAATCCATTTTCGCAACGTCCAACGCTTCCATGCCGCACAGTTCAATAGCCCGAAAAGTAGCGTGGGACCGAACAAGGAAAGAAATAGTTGTGTCCCTGCAAACCAAGACACCGGGCCGCACTTGCCAAGCTCATGGCAACCGTTGACAGGGCGACTTGATTGCGGCCAGTGCATATGACTGAAAACATAAAGACAAAGCCATGTCAAAAGCAGCCCAAACACCCCGCCCACGATGGCAATCGCAGTCCGCCTCACTTGATCTCCCAAAATAGTATTGACTTTGATTGACTTAAATCGGAATAACTCAGTGCATTCGCAAAACCAGCACCTTGACGGAATGACGAAATTCCAAGCCTTCGCCCGATAGTTGCTAATGCATCGGGCGCACTGCTGATAGTCAATCGCTCGCCATTCCATAGGTCAATGTGCCCGCCGCTTGCGTTAGCAGCACTTTCGCCTTCGCGAGTCCAGTAGCGCGAAAATTGAATGATACCGGTACGGCCCTTAACCTTCGACTCCCAATCCTGCCCCGTAATGTTTTCTGCCGGGGGAAGTCCCGCAATCGGGCGCAATTGCAGCCACTCGCCCAATTCGTCGGCCCGCGTGGCAGTTGGTTTGCCATCAAGCAAGATACGCCCGATGGTTGGCTGACCGGACATCGGCTTCACCAGCTTTTGTGAGAACGACTTCATCTCGATCCCGACCCGGTGAAATGTCACGCTCATGCGGATCGCGCACTGGTCCCTGTATGCGGAGTTATCGTATGGGTCGCCCGATGGGTACGCGTCCCACAGTTCTTGAAAGGTCAGCGCCTTCAACGGCACTTCCTTGACCGAGTGCGGCGTCGTGTTCGTTCTGACGACCGTCTTCTTATTCGGCATCAGTCATCCCGTCCTGCTTTGCAAGGGCTTCGTCGCCCCAATAAACCGTGTAGTCATCTGCGCTGTAGGTGTACACGCGCGGCAAGTGACCGCTTTCATCCAGTCGTCCTGAGAACGTCTGACCGTCGCTCGTCTCGATGAAGTACGGATACCCTTCTGACGCACCGCGTTCGGTCGCACGGACCTGTTCGTCAAACGTGTCCTTGGCTTCGGATGTGGTGCCAGCACCCGCCGTCACAACGCCATTACCGGTAGCCGTGACGGGCGATACGACACCCAACGTCTCAGCCATGTCGTCACACCATGATTCACCGGCGAGCGTAGCCACAATTCGCGGCGGCGTCGGGCACTTGCAAAGCACGATGTCACCATCTGCGGCAGTCTCGCTCAAAAAATCGAGACGGCGGGGACCGCCAGTTTTAGCAATTACGCCCTTGCTTTTGCAGGCTTCGCAGTACGCCTGTCCACCGGTGAGAGCGACCTGACGCCCTGCATCACCGAAAGTGACGCCGGGCCTGCGTAGGGCAGCACCTGTCCACCATGTTCCAAGCTGTCGCCGACGACAGCGATTCGACGCATCATGAATTGTCTTCCTTCGGTGTTTCAGTGCCGTTGCTGCGACGGTACGAAGAGCGGGTCGAGAAAGCCCGGAATAGGTGGCAAGCCGTCTAGGATTAGGATTTCCATGCTGGATTGCAGACTTTCTACAATCACGTCGCCATTGCCGACGTGGCTTCCGACTATCGCGAGCGGCTTGCCGTCGTCAATCGCCGCGAAACCGGCACCCGACGTGATGAGTGCGACCGTGCCGTCCGGGTAATGCACTTCGTCGCCGACGCGTGCAGCGCGAAGTTCTTTGAAACAGGTCGCCGACGTAGCGGTCCGTACAGTGCCGCCGAGTTTGGTGCGAGAACCGAGTGTTGCGACTGCGTGGCGGGCCAGAACGGGCAACGCTGCAATGCGTTCCCGCTCCGCAGTGGCCGCAAGGGCGTCAGGCGGAAGATCGTTGAATTCCAAGTTGTTCTCTCAGGTCGTTATCGCGCCAACGAATTCATGGCGCATGTTGTTCGTCTTTCGAACCGACAACTATACCGATTCATCGGATGAATCGAAAGCGGGAGACTTGGCCGTCCGCGTGGTTCGCGAGCTCAGCGGGCCGTCAATCCGGCAACGGAACCGCTCTCAATCTATGGACCGTGGCCGTGGCACTTTACACAGCACGCGAAAGCTGCCAAGGATGCGGCGCAGGATCGCGTCCGCGACACCATGTCTTGCCGCCACACTGGCAAGTAACTTTCTCAGATCGTGGAGCGTGAAGTCCGGTGCTCCCGCCCGTACTGCCATTTCCGTAACGTGGTCAGCGGACAGCCTGTCGTCGGCATGCAGCCCGTTGCATCGTCGTTCAAGCACGTCACGCATCAGTGGCGTGATCGGTAGGCAGTGGGGTTTCTTCGACTTCGTGTCCGGTATCAGCAGCGTACCGCCACTAAGGTCCACGTCGCAACGCCGAATGGCACACCCTTCATTCTTTCGAAGCCCCGTCAGTAGCAGCAACCGTAGGTAATCGCGCTGCACATCGGCGAGTGAATCCACTGCGATGAACCACGCCTTCAAATCGGCTTCCACCAGCTTCCTGTCTCGCGGCTTCGGCCTGTCAGGCATGAGACCGGCAGCACTCAGACGAACAAACAGGCTTGGAATCTCGACGCCATGCACGGCCCCGAGATACCGCAACATCGACCCAATAAGGCCCCGCCCCAAATCAACCACCGCCGCACCCTTGCTTTTTGCGAATTCGTGGCAGTGCGTCGCGAATGCCGAATCTTTGAGCGCCGACACCGGCCTGTCCATCCAGCCGGTGAAATGCGTTCTCAGCACCGATTCATACCGCGTAAGGCTTGACACCTTGACTCGCTTCGCTTTCGCGTACTCAGCCAACAACTCGCGCAGCGTTAGCAGCCGGGGACGAACAGGCGCAACAACGTAGTCGCCGGCCCGACACCGCCGAAGAATCGGCAACGCCACTTCGCGGGCTTCATCAACATGAATCAAGGGCCAGCGCCCGAGCGTCACCCTGACCTGTCGTCCCTGAACGCTCGTCGCGACCATGAAGCTATGGCTGCGCCTTCCAACTTTGAGACAAAGCCCGCACAAAGCCCGGTCCCGCAATATCGTTCCAGCCGGACCCAAACCCCTGCCGATCAGGGCGTCCGAAAGCGTTACAATTGCCATTTTTCGAGCACAAAACGAGTACAAAATCGTGGTCCAGACGCCCGAATTCGTACTGCCTGTCTCGTTCCCCAATTTCCCTTACGGCTTCCCTGGTCCGGCGCTCATCAGACCGCGCGAGACACGCCAACAAGCCGTAACACACTGATATACAAGGCTTTTAAATGAGTTTGAAATGCGGCATCGTCGGCCTGCCCAACGTCGGCAAGTCCACCCTGTTCAATGCGTTGACGAAGGCGGGCATCGCCGCCGAGAACTATCCGTTCTGCACGATCGAGCCGAACGTCGGTGTCGTTGAAGTGCCCGATACGCGGCTCCAGGCGCTGTCCGCGATCGTCAAGCCGGAGCGGATCGTCCCGGCCGTCGTCGAATTCGTCGACATCGCGGGCCTCGTGGCCGGCGCGAGCAAAGGCGAAGGCTTGGGCAACCAGTTCCTCGCCAACATCCGCGAAACCGATGCGATTACGCACGTCGTGCGTTGCTTCGAGGATGAAAACGTCATCCACGTCGCCGGCAAGGTCGATCCGCTGTCGGACATCGAAGTCATCAACACGGAACTGGCGCTCGCCGATCTGGCGACCGTCGAGAAATCGCTGACGCGTTATGCGAAAGCCGCTAAATCCGGCAACGATAAAGAAGCGGTCAAGCTCGCCGCCGTGCTCGAAAAAGCACGCGCGCAGCTCGACGCCGCGAAGCCGATTCGCGCGCTCGATCTGACGGAGGAAGAAGCGGCACTGCTCAAGCCGTTCTGCCTGATTACGGCGAAGCCGACGATGTATGTGGCGAACGTCAAGGACGACGGGTTCGAAAACAACCCGCATCTGGACGCGGTGCGCAAGCACGCCGAAGCCGAGAAGTCGCCTGTGGTTGCGGTGTGCGCCGCGATCGAAGCGGAGATCGCCGATCTCGCCGACGAGGACAAAGAAGTATTTCTGGCCGATATGGGCATGCAAGAGCCCGGCCTGAACCGCGTGATCCGCGCGGGCTTCAGGCTGCTTGGCTTGCAGACCTATTTCACGGCCGGCGTAAAAGAAGTGCGCGCGTGGACGATCCATGTCGGCGACACCGCACCGCAAGCGGCCGGCGTCATCCACACCGATTTCGAGCGCGGCTTCATTCGCGCGCAGACCATCTCGTTCGACGATTTCGTGGCGTATAAGGGCGAGCAAGGTGCGAAGGAAGCCGGCAAGATGCGCGCCGAAGGCAAGGAGTACGTCGTGCACGACGGCGACGTGCTGAACTTCTTGTTCAATGTCTAACCGGACGTAACCACGCGCCGGGGGCAGCCAAGTAGCGGCGCCAAGCCCCGTCGATCGGCGCGACGACGTATGAGGGAGGCCCCGCTGCCGGCGGGGCTGACACAATACCGGATGCTCACGACGAGTTCCGGCCAGCCAGCGACGACTTCCCGCACAAAACGATACCGCGAGCGAACGAGCCCCCGCCGCTCAAGCATGCGCGTTCACCGGGCAAATCCCGACAGTCCTGAGTTCCCGCCCAGCGGCCGCCAGCCGCTCGATCGCCGCAACGGCCGTCCGTAACCCATCCTCTTCGCGCATCGCCGCCCCCAATTCTTCCGCGCGCGCTCGCGTGGTGCGCATCGATGCAAAGTCGATCGCGCGGGCGAAGTCAGCCGCCGTAGGCGTCGTGCCATCGACCGCTCTCGCCGCCATCGCACGTGACCTGCGGCGAAGTGTCACCACGTTCCCTTCGCTGCAACTAAGACATTTCTTGTTCAGGCTCTCCAATAAGCCATTTAGCATCATCTTCAGGTGATCGCCCCTTAAAAGGCAATCACCTATCGGCGAAACATCGAATTAGCGACCGCTAATTTAATTGGAGCAATTGATGCAAGTATCGACTAATCAAACGACCACCGTTGCGCGAAGCGAGATACCGCTTGTTGTCGCGAAGTTTTTGGCTGGCCGTCACGAGGAATCGGCACGGAAGCCCGGCCTGGTGACGCGTGAGGATATCATTCGCATCAAGCTGTACATAAAGCAGGCGCTATCTTTGCCTCGGGACGAGGCCCAGGTTGTCGCTTACGTCGGGTACCACAAGGTGGATATCGCGGGATTGGAACCCGCCGATATCAATGCATTGTTCTTGGCTATTCGCCAGCATGCCATCAAGTGGCCCGCCATTGAAACTTCGCTCAAAAAGCAGAGTTCCGGTGTCGAGCTCGCAGCACGCGAAATTATCAATGTGGGCGGCACCATCATTGAAGTCATCGACAAGATGCCGATTATCGATCAGCTCCAGACGCTCGGTAACTTCGCTGGCAAATCCATCGAAAACCTCCGTTACTCGGATATCGACGGAAATATCGCCCAAGAAGTCATGAAGATCTTGGATAGCATGAAAGCGGATATCGTGCGATGCAAGGCGGAAACCGCTTACGTGAAGCAAGTCGTCAGCGATTTCAAGACGGAGCTGGCGGGCGGCCAGCTTTCTAACGGCGCCTACGTGCATGGGCTCGAACCCACAGTCAAATCCAAGCGCGATCTGATGAAGCGCGCCGGCTTCACGACCGACATCGGATCGCTCCAGAGCAAGATCGACGGGATGGAGGCGCGCGTCGAAGAACTGAAGCGCGATTACGACAAGTACGTCGGCCTGTGCTTTACCGGCGCCGCCGGCGGAATCATCGGGCTCGCCGTGACAGGCGGAATCTTCGGTGCGAAGGCCGAGGAAGCGCGTAAAGCCAAGAATGTCCTGATCGGCGAAATCGAGGGCCTTCGGAACCAGGTGGGGCACAAGAAGCGGCTGCAGGAAGCGATGGATTCCCTATCGCTGCTGTTTTACGACATCGGTATCCGAATGGTCGATGCGGAATCCGCGCTTGGCAACCTCGAAGCCGTTTGGGTAGAGCTGCTGGACGAGATCGAGACCTCGCAGCGCCGTTTCGCAACCATCGATGAAGCCGACAGCTTGATCCTGTTCATGGCCGATTTTAAGAAGTTGATTCAACCTTGGGCGACCATCCAAGGTCTTTCTCTTAGCTTGAGCGAGGCGATCAATACCGGGTTGAACGAATACAAAAAACTCTACGACAACTGATCGCACCACCCGCAAACGAAACGGATCGCCTTATGACTACTTCGATTTCTCAGAACATGACCCAGTACCCGAATGTCGACGTTCGCGCCTTCGTGCAAGCCGCCAAGAACATGAGCCGTCTAGCGTTGCTGCGCACACCGAAGCTGACCTCGATCGAAGAAAACGCCAGGCGTGCCAGCGCCTATGCGCGCGAACTCGACAACGCCATCCGTACCGCCGTGCCGCGGCTCGCCGCCGCACTTCGAGACAGTGCCTCGGATAGCGTCTATATCAGTTCGCTAGCCGAAATCGACGAGGCGCTGGCCTCCTTGCCGGCCGGCCACAAGACCCGGCCCGCGCTCGAAGCCGAGCGTTCGAAGATTTCGGCTCGGCTCGCCGAGGGCGCGCGGCATCTCGTCAGCGCATTCGCCGAGCAGGCCGCGACGTTGAGCAGCTGCATGCTCGATTTGCAGCGCGTCCCGATCGCGGAACGCGTTCAGACCGTGCTGGAAGAACAGAAACAGCAACTGGCGCGCGTCCAGCAAGAAATGAGCGATGCAGAACAACGCCGCGCAAGCCTCGTCGCGCAGCGCGCAACCGTGATCGAAAGTCTCAACCTGCTGCGCGGGCAGAATTTCATCGACATCATCAACGATGTCATCCCGAGCGCCAGCGAACTCGATAACCTGGACTTGACGAATCCGAAGAAGGAAGCGATCAAGCAGGCGCTCGATCTCACGAAGAAGCTGCTCGGCAAACTATCGGACCAGTTGAAATATGCCGATTTGGTCGAGGCGCGCAATACGCTCGACGGGCGGATCGATGCGTTGTCGGATGAACTCAACGCGATCCGGGGGAAGTCCGGGGACGCTCACCAGCTGTTGAATGGCCTCAACGATGCACTGAGTATGGCCGGCGAGCGCACGGTACTGCTGGCGCAGGCCGAACTCATCAAGGGTGTCTGGCACGCGTTCGCCGCGCGTCTTCGCGAGCGGCTCGACCAGGGCGACTATGCGGGTTCCATTCCCGGCATGTTGCAAGGGCAATCCGCTTTCCTCGACGATCTGTCGGAATCCTTTGTGTTCGTCAACGTAGCGTAACGCAGTACCTACCACGCTAAGCACTGCGCCGCGCGTCCACGCCCCGTGCGATGCGCGGCGCCCTACCTTGCCGGCCCGTGTTAGCTGAAGACGGTCGACGCACGCGGTCGATCGCGATTTCGCCCGCCCCGCCCCCCTCGCCCCGCCCGGTTGCTAAAATAGCGCGTCGCAAGCGCTAATCCGCTTCCTCGTACCCCCATTCACCCGCATGCCGCCTGATTGTCGAAGGCGGCGGCTCGTTTCGTTCACTCACGCAAATGGCCCAATACGTCTTCACCATGAACCGGGTCGGCAAAATCGTGCCGCCCAAGCGTCAGATCCTGAAGGACATTTCGCTGTCCTTCTTCCCCGGCGCAAAGATTGGCGTGCTCGGCCTCAACGGCTCGGGCAAGTCCACGCTCATTCGCATCATGGCCGGCGTCGATCGCGATATCGAAGGCGAAGCCACGCCGATGCCGAACCTGAACATCGGCTATCTGCCCCAAGAGCCGCAGCTCGATCCTGAAAAGACCGTGCGCGAAGCCGTCGAGGACGGTCTGGGCGATGTCTTTCAAGCGCAGAAGAAGCTCGACGAGATCTACGCCGCCTACGCCGAGCCCGATGCCGATTTCGACGCACTCGCCGCGGAACAAGCGAAGTACGAAGCGATCCTCGCGGCCAGCGACGGCGGCAGTCCCGAGCAACAACTTGAAGTCGCCGCCGACGCCCTGCGTCTGCCGGCATGGGACGCAAAGATCGCTAACCTCTCGGGCGGCGAAAAGCGTCGCGTCGCGCTGTGCAAGCTGCTGCTCGAAAAGCCGGACATGCTGCTGCTCGACGAACCGACCAACCACCTCGACGCCGAATCGGTCGACTGGCTCGAACAGTTCTTGACGCGCTTTCCTGGCACCGTCGTGGCCGTCACGCACGATCGCTACTTCCTCGATAACGCCGCCGAATGGATTCTCGAACTCGACCGCGGCCACGGCATCCCTTGGAAGGGCAACTACAGCAGCTGGCTCGATCAGAAGGAAGGCCGCCTGAAGCAAGAAGAGGCGTCCGAATCGGCACGCCAAAAGGCTATCAAGAAGGAACTCGAATGGGTTCGCCAAAATCCGAAGGGACGCCAGGCGAAATCGAAGGCGCGTATCGCCCGCTTCGAGGAGCTCTCGAGCCAGGACTACCAAAAGCGCAATGAAACGCAGGAAATCTTCATTCCGGTCGGCGATCGGCTCGGCAATGAAGTGGTCGAATTCAAGAACGTCAGCAAAGCCTATGGCGATCGCCTGCTCATCGACAATCTGAGCTTCAAGGTACCGCCCGGCGCGATCGTCGGCATCATCGGGCCCAACGGCGCCGGCAAATCGACGCTGTTCCGCATGTTGACGGGCCGCGAGACGCCCGATTCGGGCGAAATCGTCATGGGCCCGACGGTCAAGCTCGCCTATGTCGACCAAAGCCGCGATGCACTCGATGGCAGCAAGACCGTGTTCGAGGAGATCTCGGGCGGCGCCGACGTCCTGACCGTCGGCAAGTACGAAACGCCGTCGCGCGCCTACATCGGCCGTTTCAACTTCAAGGGCGGCGACCAGCAAAAGAACGTCGGCAATCTTTCTGGCGGCGAACGCGGCCGCCTGCATCTGGCCAAGACGCTGATCGCCGGCGGCAACATGCTGCTGCTGGACGAGCCGTCGAACGACCTCGATGTCGAAACGCTGCGCGCGCTCGAAGACGCCTTGCTCGAGTTCGCGGGCTCGGTGATGGTGATCTCGCACGATCGCTGGTTCCTCGACCGTATCGCCACGCACATCCTGGCCTTCGAAGGCGATTCGCAAGTCGTCTTCTTCGACGGCAATTACCAGGAATACGAGGCCGACAAGCGCAACCGGCTGGGCGAAGAAGCGGCGAAGCCGAAACGCCTTCGCTACAAGCCGATCACGCGCTGATCGCAACCGGCGCCGGCGCCGACATAAGACATCACGCCGGCGCCGCTCAATCCCCGAAGGCGAGGCCCAGTTCGCGCAGCTTCGCCTCGGTCGCCGCGGCGCTCGTATGGTGAATGCCGTGCCAGCCTGCGTGCGCTGCCGCGTGAGCGTTGTGCAGGTTATCGTCGATGAAGACGATCTCGCTCGGCGCAATGCCGGGTAAATGACGATCGATGCGCGCGAAAGCTTCGGCATAGATGCGCGGATCGGGCTTCACGAGCTTCACGCGGCCCGATACGACGATGTCGCGAAAACGACGCAGCACGTCAAACTTCTCCCAGGCGTACGGGAACGTCTCGTCCGACCAATTCGTCAGCCCGAACAGCGGCACCCCCGCCGCCTCCAGTTTGTCGACCAGTGCCTCCGATTCGGCGAACACGCCGGCGATCATTTCATGCCAACGGCCGTAGAACGCCTGAATGCGCTCGGTTTCGTGCGGAAAGCGGGCGATCAGCTCCGCCGTGCCCGATGCGATCGATTGCCCGCCGTCTTGCCGCACGACCCAGTCCATCGTGCAAACTTCCGTCAAGAAGCGACGCCGCTCGTCAGCATCGGGAATCAACTTGCGGTAGAGATAGTCGGGGTTCCAATCGATCAGCACCCCGCCGAAATCGAAGACGACGACCTTCGGTTTCATGCGAACTCCTTGTTATCGCTTGAACTGCATCAAATGAGGGGCGCACGAACGGCGATATGCGCGAGCGTGCGGCCTCGTCGAAATACACTTGAATTCACCGGCGGGGGGACAAACCGACCGCAACGGCGACGGCGATGAGCGCCAGGCCGGTACAGACGGGCCATTGAAGCGTTTCGCCGTCGTGGAAAAGACCCGAAACGTCACCGGCCATGTTGGCGGCGGCGGCGGCGACAACGCCCACAATCAGGGCAACGAAAAGGCGCGCGCGGCTCGCGCGGCGCAGCGGATGAAACCACCAGCCCGCCAATCCGACAGCGAGGCCCAGAACGATCACGCCCGGCCAGCCCATCAGCCCCCCCCTGCGCCGTGCGACGCCTGGTCGCTCGGGGGCTCGACGTGACCCAGGCCACACAGAAATCCACACAATCGCATAGTGACTCTCTTATTGTCGCTATTTTAGGAAGATCCGACGCCGTACCGTACCGTACCGTACCGGTGCGGCGATGCGGTGAGGCGGCCCGAGGGCCACGCGCCACCCGCTCGCCCGACCCGCGAAACGCCGCTGACGCCGGCGCAGCGGGCGAGTGTGCAAGGGCCCGGCGCCGGGCGGCGATAGGCGCTTCGCCCCAGCCGTGCCCCATTTTGCGCCTCGCGCCGGCGTGCACCGCTCGGCGAGCTTCGGGGTGGAACCGTTATAATAACCGGCTGAAATATCAGCGCCGCCTCGGCTATCGGCGACCCGGCCCCTACGTATGCAACTGCTCACGATCGGAATCAATCACCACACGGCGCCCGTTGCGTTGCGCGAACGCGTGGCGTTTCCGCTCGAGCAATTAAAGCCGGCGCTGGATGCCTTTCAGAGCCTGTGGCAGGGGCGTCCGTCGCTCGCCGCTCCCGAAGCCGCGATTCTGTCCACCTGCAACCGCACCGAACTCTACTGCGCCACCGACGATCGCGCCGCGCGCGATGCCGCGCTGCAATGGCTATCGAGCTATCACGGGCTGTCGGTGAGCGATCTCGCCCCGCACGTCTACGCCCTGCCGCAATCGGAAGCGGTCCGGCACGCGTTCCGGGTCGCCTCCGGCCTCGATTCGATGGTGCTCGGCGAAACGCAGATCCTCGGCCAAATGAAGAACGCCGTCCGCTCGGCGTCCGAGGCGGGGGCGCTGGGTACCTACCTGAACCAGCTTTTTCAGCGCACGTTCGCGGTGGCCAAGGAAGTGCGCGGCAACACCGGCGTCGGTGCGCAATCGGTATCGATGGCCGCAGCGGCCGTCCGGCTCGCGCAACGGATCTTCGACAAAATCTCGAACCAGCGCGTGCTGTTGATCGGGGCCGGCGAGATGATCGAGCTGTGCGCGACGCACTTCGCCGCGCAAGAGCCGCGCGAGCTCGTCGTCGCCAATCGCACGATCGAGCGCGGCGCCAAGCTCGCGGAGCGTCTGGGCGGCCATGCGATACCGCTCGCCGATTTACCGGCGCGTATGCACGAGTTCGACATCATCGTCTCGTGTACGGCATCCACGTTGCCGATCATCGGGCTGGGCGCCGTCGAGCGCGCCGTCAAGGCGCGCCGCCGACGCCCCATCTTCATGGTCGATTTGGCCGTCCCGCGCGACATCGAACCCGAGGTCGCCGAGCTGCAAGACGTGTTTCTCTACACCGTGGACGATCTCGGCGCGATCGTGCGCGAAGGCAACGCCTCGCGCCAAGCGGCCGTCGCCCAGGCCGAGGCGATCATCGAAACGCGCGTGCAGGGCTTCATGCAATGGCTCGATGCGCGCAGCGTCGTGCCCGTGATCCGGCACATGCACACGCAGGCCGACGCGCTGCGCCGCACCGAACTCGAACGCGCGATGAAGATGCTCTCGCGCGGCGACGATCCCGCCGCTGTCCTCGAAGCGCTGTCGCAATCGCTGACGAACAAGCTGATCCACGGCCCGACGCACGCGCTCAACCGCGCGGGCAGTGGCGAGCGCGCCGCGCTCGTCGAATTGCTCGGCGGCTTCTACGCGCACGCCAAGCCCTCGGGCTCCGATTCGTCCGAACATTAGCGGCGCTCGCCGCGCCCGGGCGCGCACTCACGCGCCCTCCCGTCTCATCCATCCACATTCTTTCCGGGGAGCTTCGCTCCGCACATGAAAACGAGCATGCAACACAAGCTCGACCAGCTCACGACGCGGCTGGCCGAACTGAACGACCTCCTGAGCCGCGGCGATGTCACGGCCAATCTCGATCAGTATCGCAAGCTCACGCGCGAGCACGCCGAAATCGGCCCCGTCGTCGAACATTACGCGCACTGGCGCCAGGCGCGGCTCGATGCCACGACGGCTCAGGAACTGCTGTCGGATGCGTCGATGCGCGAGTTCGCCGAGGAAGAAGTGCGGGCATCGCGCGACCGCATGGCGCAGTTCGAGGAAGACCTGCGCAAGATGCTGCTGCCGAAGGACCCGAACGACGAGCGCAACATCTTCCTCGAAATCCGCGCCGGCACCGGCGGGGACGAATCGGCGCTGTTCGCGGGCGATCTGCTGCGGATGTACCTGCGTTATGCCGAGCGGCAGCGCTGGCAAGTCGAAACGATGTCCGAGAGCGGGTCGGATCTGGGCGGCTACAAGGAGGTCATCGTTCGAATCGCGGGCCAGGGCGCGTATTCGCGGCTCAAGTTCGAATCGGGCGGGCACCGCGTTCAACGCGTGCCGGCCACCGAAACCCAAGGGCGGATCCATACCTCGGCCTGTACCGTGGCCGTCATGCCCGAAGCCGACGAGATCGGCGAAGTCGAGATCAATCCGGCCGATTTGCGGATCGATACGTTCCGGGCCTCGGGAGCCGGCGGGCAGCATATCAACAAGACCGATTCGGCCGTACGCGTGACCCACTTGCCGACGGGAATCGTCGTCGAGTGCCAGGACGACCGCTCGCAGCACAAGAACAAAGACCGCGCATTGAAGGTGCTCGCCGCCCGCATCAAGGACAAGCAATATCACGAGCAGCAGGCGAAGGAAGCCGCCACTCGCAAAAGCCTGGTTGGCTCGGGTGACCGCTCCGAGCGCATTCGGACCTACAACTTCCCGCAAGGGCGGCTGACCGACCACCGCATCAACCTGACGCTCTATAAGCTCGACGCGATCATGGACGGCGATCTCGACGAACTGATCGCGGCGCTCGTGAGCGAGCATCAAGCGGAATTGCTGGCGTCCCTCGGCGACGCCGACTAATTCAGACCGACACCGACACACCAACACACCGACACCTCGATTCAGCGTGCGTTCATGACGTCCGGCCCTGCGACCTTCCCCCTCACCGCCAGCGCTTTGCTACGCGCTTCGCCTCTGCCCGCGCTCGAAGCGCGCGTGCTGCTCTGCCACGTGCTGGGCTGGCGGCGCACCGAACTCATCACGCGTGACGACGAGCCCCTGGGCACGGATGCCGTGGCCGCGTTTCGCAGCCTGCAAGCGCGGCGTACCGCGGGCGAGCCGATCGCCCAGCTTGTGGGCGTGCGCGAGTTCTATGGTCTCCCCTTCGAAGTCACGGCGGACGTTCTTATCCCGCGCCCGGAAACGGAACTGCTCGTCGAGACCGCGCTTGCTGCTATCGAATCGATCGCGCGCCCACGCGTGCTCGACCTCGGCACCGGGAGCGGCGCGATCGCCGTCGCGATCGCCAGCGCGCGGCCCGATGCACGCCTATGGGCCGTCGATCGGTCGCCCGCCGCGCTCGCCGTCGCGGCGCGCAACGCGGCGAGATTGCTCGATGCGAACCGGCCGGGCGGGCCGTTGGCGCTCCTGCAGGGCGATTGGTACGCGGCGCTCTCCGGTTGTACGGCGCCCGAATTCGATCTGATCGTCAGCAATCCACCGTATATCGCAGCGGGGGATCCCCACCTCGACCAAGGCGATCTACGCTTCGAACCGCGGGGCGCCCTCACGGACGAATCCGACGGACTTTCGGCGATTCGCGCCATTGTGGCGGGTGCTGGCCTGTTTTTAGCTGAAGGCGCGCAAATATGGATTGAGCACGGGCATGAACAGGCCCTGCGGGTTCGCCATTTGTTGGCTGCATCCGGCTTCACGCATGTGCGCTCGCTTCAAGACTTAGCGGGCATCGAACGCACGTCCGGCGGCATCCGCAGTTGATCGTCCGTACGGCGGCGGCGCAGCGGGCGCGGTCATTTCCCCTTCGTCCGATCTGCACCTAGTATGGATGAATGCATCGTCGGCGCTGTTATGATAAATCCTCGCCTGTGCGCGGTCGGACTCGTCCCAGGTGCACCTCAATTGAACCTACAGCGGAGCCCACGGTGAAGTGTCCCTTGCCGCCTATCAGCGAGCACCTGATCGTTCGCAACATCGAGCTTCGCCCGGACGAAGCAGCGGACATCACGCAAAGCAAGCTGGCGCGCGTCGCTCTGAAAGAGATGTCTTCGTTCGTCGCGCTGCTGACCCCGGCCGGCACCGTTCTAGAATGCAGCGAAGGCACCCTCGGCGCATCGGTGCGCCCGCCGCTGGACCTGATCGGCCAGCCGCTTGCCGACGCCCTGCCGATCACCGCCCAGCAGCCGGCCTTGCATGAAGCACTGCGGCAAGCCATCGCGCGCGCCGCGGCAGGCGAGTCCGTGCGATTCGACCTCGAGCTACCGCCCGCTGCGCCGGGCAAGCCGTCCACCATCCTGGCGTCGACGGTACGGCCCGTACACGACGATGCCGGCAATGTCGCGTTCGTCCTTCTGGAAGCGCGCGAGGCCACACAGCAACGCCGGGACGAGGCCGCGCTGCGCACGCGCCGCGAGGAGGCGCATCGCGATCACGAAGCGTCCGCCCGGTTGCAAGAGACGGAACAGCGCTTTCGTCTGCTCGTCGACAGCGTGGTCGATTACGCCATCTTCATGCTCGATGTCGACGGTTACGTCACGAGTTGGAATCCGGGGGCGCAGCGCATCAAAGGTTACGCGGCCGACGAAATCATCGGCCAACACTTCTCTCGCTTTTATACGGAAGAAGACCGGCGCAACGGCGTGCCGCAGTCGGTCCTCGCGCGTGCTACACGCACCGGTAAATTCGAGGGCGAAGGCTGGCGCGTGCGCAAAGACGGCTCGCGGTTCTGGGCCAACGTACTGATCGATGCGATCGTCGGCTCGGAGGGCGAAGTCATCGGCTTTGCCAAAGTCACGCGCGATCTCACGGAAAAGCGCAATGTCGAAGCGCAGTTGCGCCAGTCGCAAAAGATGGAGGCCATCGGCCAGTTGACCGGCGGCATCGCACACGATTTCAACAATTTGCTGCAAGTCGTGATCGGGAGCCTCGAAGGGCTGCAGCGGCGTGTCGGCAGCTTTGAACAGATGCCGCGCGGCGCGGACATGACGCGCTTCGTCGAAAACGCCCTGCGCGGCGCCGAGCGCGCCGCCAACCTGACCCGCCGCCTGCTCGCGTTTTCTCGGCGCCAGGCGCTCGACGCGAAACCGACCGACGTCGGCAAGCTCGTCTCCGGGATGTCCGAATTGCTTCGTCGCACGCTCGGCGAAGGGATCTCGATCGAAGCCGTGAACGGGGCCGAACTGTGGCGCGTATCGGTCGACGCCAACCAGCTCGAAAGCGCGCTGCTCAATCTCGCCGTCAATGCCCGCGACGCCATGCCAAGCGGCGGCAAGCTGACGATCGAAACAGCCCGCTGCGTACTCGACGAAGCGTACGTCTCGCGTTTCGAAGGTCTCGACGCCGGGCAGTACGTCATGATCGCCGTCAGCGATACCGGCATGGGCATGACCAAAGACGTGCTCGAACGCGCCATGGAGCCGTTTTTCACGACGAAGGAAGTCGGTCAGGGCACCGGGCTCGGGCTGAGCCAGGTGTACGGCTTCGTCAAGCAATCGGGCGGCCACGTGCGCATTTATAGCGAGGTGGAAGAAGGCACGACGGTCAAACTGTACTTGCCGCGCCTGGCGGGCGACGCCACCGAGGAGGACCGAATCGACCGGCGGCCGGTGCCGGCCAGCCGCGTCGGCGAAACGATTCTCGTCGTCGAGGACGACGAAAACGTGCGCGCGGCAACCAGCGACATGCTGCGCGAACTGGGCTACCACGTCGTCATGGCGGCGGACGGCGCGAGCGCGCTGCGTCTAGTCGGCGAGCGGCCCGACATCCGGCTACTGTTCACGGATGTCGGGCTGCCGGGCGGCATGAACGGCCGCCAGCTCGCCGACGCCGTGCGCACGCGCCGCCCGGAGCTGCCGGTCCTGTTCACGACGGGCTACGCGCGCAACGCGATCGTCCACCACGGCCGGCTCGATCCCGGTATCAACTTGCTGTCGAAGCCGTTCACGTATGCGGAGTTGGCGGACAAGCTGAGCCGGATACTCGCCGAGGCGCCCGGTGCCCCACGGTAGCGCATCGGCTCGCGGCGGCGAAATCCGCTATCATTGCCCTCTATATTTTTTTCGTTTCGCGCGTGGCGCGCAGCACAAGGTCAGTCATGGATACGCAACAACGCATCAAGCAAATCGTCGATGAAAACGCCGTCGTCCTTTTCATGAAGGGCAATGCGCAGTTTCCGATGTGCGGCTTTTCGGGCCGCGCAATTCAAATTCTGAAGGCGTGCGGCGTCGATCAGTTCAAGACGGTCAACGTGCTCGAAGACGAAGAAGTGCGTCAGGGCATCAAGGAGTTCTCGAACTGGCCGACCATCCCCCAGCTATACGTCAAGGGCGAATTCGTCGGCGGCTCGGACATCATGATGGAGATGTACCAGTCGGGCGAGCTGCAGCAATTGTTCGCGTCGGCCTGAGCCGAGCACACGGTTCGGCCGGCCGATCGCCGGCCCCGCAGCCCGCTTCTTCCCTCGAGCCATGTCGCCTTCCGCTACCGAGCCGCCGCGCCGGCTGATCGTCGCGATCACCGGCGCCACAGGCGCGATCTATGGCATTCGCCTGCTCGAAACGATACGGCGCATCGGAGGGCTCGAAGCGCATCTTGTCGTTTCGAGCGCCGGCTGGCTCAATCTTCAGCACGAACTCGGATTGACGAAGGACGACGTCCATCCGCTGGCGGATGTCGTCCATAGCGCGCGCGATGTCGGCGCGAGCATTGCATCGGGCTCGTTCGCAACGGACGGCATGATCGTCGCACCGTGTTCGATGAAGACCTTGGCCAGCGTCGCTCACGGCCTGTCCGACAACCTGATCGCACGTGCAGCCGACGTCACGCTGAAGCAGCGCCGGCGCCTCGTGCTTCTGGCCCGCGAGACGCCGCTCAATCTCGCGCATCTGCGCAATATGACAGCCGTTACCGAAATGGGCGGCGTCATCTTTCCGCCGCTGCCCGCGTTCTACAACCGTCCGACGACGATCGATCAAATGATCGACGACACCGTCGCGCGGGTGCTCGATATGTTCTCGCTCGGCCGCTCGCTGGCCACCGCCTGGCCTGGGCTGCGCGGCGAGGCGTGATGCGTTCGGGCGCAGAGGTGGGTTCGCGGCCAACGTAGCCGTCGTAGCCGTCGTAGTCATCGCTACCCTGGCGACACGATCCATTTCCTGAAAACGGGTTTCGCGCGCCGGAGTGTCGGCATATAGTCTGGCCACACTCCCCATCCTCGATTGCAATCGAGCGTTTCCCACACCATGTCACGTCTGCCCTCGCTCTTCTTGTCGCACGGCGCCCCTACGCTGCCGATCGATCCCACCATGCCGTCGGGCGCATTCTCGGTGCTCGGTGCTCGCCTGCCGCGTCCGCGCGCCATTTTGATGCTCTCGGCGCACTGGGGGACGGATATGCCCGTCGCCAGCACCGCCGAGACGCCCGAAACGATCCACGACTTCCACGGCTTTCCGCGCGCGCTGTACGAGTTGCACTACCCGGCGCCCGGTGCGCCCGACCTCGCTCGCACGGCGGCCGATCTGCTGAACGGCGCGAACATTCCCACCAGCGCGCAGCCCCACGGATTGGACCACGGCGCTTGGGTGCCCCTATTGCTGATGTACCCGCAAGCGGATATCCCGGTCGCGCAGCTGTCGATTCAGCCGCATCGCGATCCTGCGCATCACTACGCGGTTGGACGGGCGCTGCGTCCCTTGGCGGACGATGGCGTGCTGATCGTCGGCTCGGGCCAGATCACGCACAATCTGCGGGCGGCCGATTTCGGCGCGAAGCCGGGCGACGCCGATCCACGCGTGGCCGAATTCACCGATTGGTTCGAGGCGCGCCTCCTGGAACGGGACATCGACGCGTTGCTCGACTATCGCGTGCGAGCACCGCATGCGGCGTTGATGCATCCGACCGACGAACACTTGCTGCCCGTCTTCGCCGCGCTCGGTGCGGCCAGCGACGCGTATGCGCTGGAGATCGAGTCGCTAGGAACGTTTCAGCGCGCACTGGCCATGACGAACTATGTGTTTCTTGGTGAAGACTGAGACACAAGTGCCCGTCGCCAGCGACCTGTCCTGTTTTTTTGCGTTCGATTAGATTCACTGACTTTGGACGCTAATCTGGCCCAGACCATGAGGCGCATCATTTCACTTTCCTTATTCACTTGCCTTGTTGGATGCAACTCGGGTGACCAACGCAGTGCGCAAGACCTAGCTTTGAACGAAATAGCCACGGCGATGGATGCTGCAAGTTCGTTGGTTATCGTCGAGCCAGTTAAGTCATCTGCACAGCGCGCACTATTCGAACGCAATCTGATCCAACAGAATGCTACATATCTGGTGTTGTCTGCCTCCCCCGACGAACTCAACCTCCTACAAGAAATCCGGTCCCTCATCCCTACCGCGTCCAACCATCAATCTCTCGGATCGGCAGAACTGCAGAGAATCATGGCGCGAACGTCAGAGCTAAGATCCATTGGTGCATCTGTCATAGGCTTGCTGCCGGACGCCGGAAGACGTGAATCGGTCCTCTTTAGACTGCCGACAGGCAAACTCGGTATGCTCGCCGTATGGGATTACAAGGCCGATCAAGGCAAGATGTATGCGATGCAAGAAGCGCTAACGTTCGAGGTCGCGAAGAGGCCGGCTTCCCTATCGCTGTCCCAGAGTCCAATCGACCCGAGGCGGCTTTGGACACTAGGATGGAACACGGACGCTGAATACTATTCACTGTACCTGGAGGACACCAAAGATACGACCGGGGGCACCGATTGGGATCCCGAGTCGATACGAGCGTTCGCCGAGAAGTTGACACAGTGACCGTTACACCGCGCTTCGAGTGACACTGCCGGGCGGCCCCAAAGCAAAGCCCCGCCCGACTCAACGTCAGACGGGGCTTTTGGCTTTGTACGTCTCACCCGCGTGCTAGCCGCGGGCCGTGCCATGCGTTAAACGCCGACGCCTTCGAGGATGTCTTCGTCCGATTCGCGCTCGTCCAGGTAGTTCGTCCGGTAGCCCGTATTCACCCCCCAGTAGTAAAAGCCCAGCGCAATGATCGCGACAACGAGCATATCCCAGCCGTAATGCAGATAGCCGAGGCCCCCGAACTGCTTACTGCCGATGATCGACAGAACGGCCATCGTCGGCAGGTAGGCGACGAGCCACCACGCGGCCTTCAAATCGCTACCCCAGCCGCCGAAACCCGACTTGCGTTGGTAATAGAAGTAAACCGGCAGCGCGACGACCATCAGCAAGATGATCTCGCCCGTGAGCGGCCACTTCGCCCAGAACAGGACGAGCGATGCGCAGACGAACGCAAACGGTGCGATGAGATTCATCAGCGGCAGACGCAGCGGACGGTCGACATCGGTCGCCGTCCGGCGCAACGCCATCAAGCTGACCGGGCCCGTGAGATACGAGATGACGGTCGCGACCGAAATCACGGCGGCCAGCGAACTCCAGCCGCGGAAGAAGAACATGAAGATGAACGAAACGATGAGGTTGAACCACATCGCGTTGCGCGGCACGCCGTAGAACGGGTGGACGTTGCCGAACATCTTCGGCAACGTGTTGTTGCGCTCCATCGCGTAGATCATGCGCGTGGTCGTCGCCATGTACGTCGTGCCGGTGCCGCTCGGGCTCACGAATGCGTCGACGTACAGCAAGATCGCGAGCCAGTTCAGGTTCAACGCGAAGCGCGAGTTCGGCGAACGGCGACGCGAAGTTGAAGTGGCTCCAGCCCTTGGCGACGTCGGACGGGTTGACCGCGCCGATATAGGCGATCTGCAGCAGCACGTAGATGACCAACGCGAGCAGAATCGAGCCGATCACGGCAAACGGCACGCTCTTCGAGGGGTTGCGCGCTTCCCCGGCGAGATTCACCGGGCTTTGGAAACCGTTGAAGCTGAACACGATGCCGCTCGTCGCGACAGCCGTGAACACGGCCGACCAGCCATACGGCGCGAACGAACTCGCGGTGCCGAAGTTCTCGCTATGGAAGCCCGAAGTCAGCAAGCCAAGGATCGTGAGGCCCGGAATGATGAACTTGAACACCGTGATGGCCGTGTTCGCTCGCGCGAACACTTTCACGCCCCAGTAGTTGAGCATGAAGTAGACGATCACGAGCAGCCCCGACAGGAACAAGCCCGGTGGCGTAAGCGATTCGTGTACGAAGAGCGACTGCGCCCAAGAATAGTGCCACGTGCTCATGTATTGGATCGATGCCTCGGCTTCGATCGGAATCACCGACACGATGGCAATCCAGTTCGCCCATGCGCTGATGAAGCCGACGAGCGCACCGTGCGAATAGCGCGCATAGCGCACCATGCCGCCCGATTCGGGGAACATGGCCCCCAGCTCCGCATACGTAAGCGCGATGGCGAGGATCACGACAGCGCCGATGATCCACGCGCACAACGCCGCAGGCCCAGCGATCTTGGCCGCCTTCCACGCACCGAACAGCCAGCCGGACCCGATGATCGAGCCTAGGCCGGTGAGCATCAGCGCAAATGGCCCGATGTTCCGTTGAATAGAACTTTTCACAACCTCTCCTTGGGGATAGACGAATGGCGCGCGGATGGGGGACACGCGCTGATTCTGCAAGAACCGTGCAACCGATGCGGGCGCTGCGGCGAGGGGAAACCGCAACTTAGCGCAACCGCATCGCGCGGCGCGTAGTTTACCGGTTGCAATCACTTAAATGGTGCAAAATGATCAGGCACCAACAAAAAAACCTCATGAAATGAAAGGTTTGTAAGAAGCGCACCGGCACCCACCGGCCCCCTCCGTCGGCCAAACGACAGCCTCCGCTGCAAAATTATTTGACCTTCCTGCGATTTCGTCGTATAAAGATCCAAGCAGGATTTCAAGTGGCGAGTGTTGATTGGTCTTTCGTAGGTCGCCCCCATCAGGTACTCCGGTTGTCCTATTACCCTTCCTTGATTTTCATGCGATCCCAGGCTTCGGCCTTTTTTACCCAATTTAGGAATTTGTAATATGGAAACCGGTACCGTCAAGTGGTTCAACGACGCTAAGGGCTTTGGCTTCATCACTCCCGATGGTGGCGGCGAAGACCTCTTTGCGCACTTCTCGGAAATCCGAGTCGACGGCTTCAAGACGCTGCAAGAAAACCAAAAAGTAACGTTCGAAGTGAAGACGGGCCCCAAGGGCAAGCAAGCTGCGAACATCAAGCCGGTCTAAGCATTCCATTGCTTTAACGTGCTGACGCGAAGCGCATTGCGCTTCGCCAAGAAAAAACCCCGCTTATGGCGGGGTTTTTGTTTTTGGGCGCTTGAACGGCGTTGGGGCGCTTAGACCGAACAGCCCATATCGGCGCCTTGCGGCCGTTGGGGAGACGCCTCCCTAGGCGAAAATACGCTGAGCGTGGATGCCGAGCCCCGCCGCCACGCTGGCCAGCCGATCGCCGAACACCGGTTTGGCGTCGGGGAATGCCGCGCAGAGCGCGTTCGTCAGAAAGTGCAGGCCGGTGGTGCCGCCCGTGAAGTACAGGGCATCGACATCCCCGAGCGCCACGCCGGCCGCTTTCACGGTCTCGCGCGCGGCCGCGGCGATCCGCTGCGCGTCTTCGGAACCGGCCCCAATCAACTGGGCCTCATCGAAGGCGATCCGCAAATCGGCTTCGACGTCATCGAGGTCGATCGACGTTTCTCCGCCCGCCGCCACGCCGATCTTCGCTTCCTCGGCCCGCGCCGCAAGCGCATGCCCCAATCGCCGCTCGACCACGCGCATGAGCCGCTCGTGGTGTCGCACGTCGCGATACAGATGGCGCATCAAGGCCAGCTCGCCTACGCGCTTGCCCGTGTAGACCGTGTTGATCAAATGCCACGTGGCGAGATCGAAATAGATGCGGTTCGGTATTTCGCGGCCTTCCGGATCAAGCGAGCGGTATCCGAGTTCGGGCAAGATCGTCTCGAGTTCCACGCGGCGGTCGAAATCCGTCCCCGCCACGTGCACGCCGTGATGCGCGAGCACATCGTCCTTGCGCTCGATGCGCCGCATGCGGTCGGGGCCGACGCGTACGAGCGAAAAGTCCGACGTACCGCCGCCGATGTCGGCCACCAACACCAGCGCTTCTTCCTGCAGGCGCGATTCGTAATCGAATGCGGCGGCGATCGGCTCGAACTGGAAGTGGATCTCTTTCAAGCCCGCCAAGCGCGCGGCCGCTTCCAGCTGCTGCTGCGCCAGTTGGTCGGCCCGAGGATCGTCGTCGACGAAAAACACAGGCCGCCCCAGCACGGCACGTTCGATGGAGACGCCCGCGCACGTTTCGGCCTGCCGCTTCAGGAAGGCCACGAAAATCGCGATGATCTCGGTGAATTTGATCGCGCTGCCGTCGCCCAAGTCAGTCGCCGTTTCGGCCAGCGACGAGCCGAGGATGCTCTTCAGCGAACGCATCAGGCGTCCGTCGAAACCGTCGATGTACTCGGCCAGCGCCGCCCGTCCGAATGCCCGCGTATGTTCGTCGGCATTGAAAAAGACGGCCGTGGGCAGGGTCGTGTGTGCGCCCTCGACGGGAGCCAGCATCATGGTCTCGCCGCGGGGCAGTGCCACGGCGGAGTTGGACGTACCGAAGTCGATCGCACAATAGGGCATCGCCAGCATCGCAACTCACTTATGCGAACAGAGGGAGCGCTTTTTAACACGAACTCCCTGTACAAGCAATCGGTGCGCCTTCGGAGCCGCGGGCGCGCAGGCCCCGGGCACGGACTATGCGGGACTCGCGGGCGGTCCGTCGCTTACGAGGGGCCCGCCGTCCCCGCATCCCTCAGGAGATTGAGCCGACATGAGCCTGAAGACCGCGGCGAGCGTCCCCACCTCGCGCGAGGACGTCATCGCAACCGATTTGCCCTCGCGGCTCGACCGCCTGCCGTGGGGCCGCTTTCATACGCTCATCGTCGCCGCGCTCGGCATCACCTGGCTGCTGGACGGTCTTGAAGTCACCCTCGCCGGGGCCGTCGCCGGCGCCCTCAAGTCAAGCCCCGTGCTGCGGCTCACCGATGCCGATATCGGGCTGGCCGGCAGCGCCTATATCGCCGGGGCGGTGCTCGGCGCCCTGCTGTTCGGCTGGCTCACGGATCGGCTCGGGCGCCGCAAGCTCTTTTTTGCAACGCTCGGGCTCTACCTCGTCGCCACCGCCGCCACCGCGCTTTCGTGGAATTTTGCGAGCTTTGCGACGCTGCGCTTTTTGACGGGAGCGGGAATCGGCGGCGAATACGCGGCCATCAATTCGACGATCCAAGAGTTCACGCCCGCGCGCGTCCGCGGATGGACCGACCTCGGGATCAACGGCACCTTTTGGATCGGGGCCGCGCTCGGGGCTGGCGGCTCGCTGGTGCTGCTCGATCCGCACGTCATACCGGGCGATTTCGGCTGGCGCGCCTGCTTTTTCATCGGGGCGGCGCTCGCGCTCGTTATCCTGTTCATGCGGAGGTGGGTACCGGAAAGCCCGCGCTGGCTGCTCACGCACAGCCAACCGCAGGAGGCCAAGCGCGTCGTGGAAGAGATCGAAGCGCGCTTTCGTCGGGCAGGCAACCGGCCGTTGACGGACGAGCTGCAAACGCTGCGATTCGAGCGACGCGAGCATACACCGCTCGCCGAGGTGTTCGAAGCCCTGTTCGTCACGCACCGGCGGCGCTCGCTCGTCGGGCTCTCGCTGATGACCGCCCAGGCGTTTTTCTACAACGCGATCTTCTTCACTTATGCGCTCGTCCTCACCGATTTCTATCACGTGCCGGGCCGCCGCGTGGGCTGGTATCTGTTGCCGTTCGCGCTCGGGAATTTTCTCGGCCCGATCCTGCTGGGCCGCGCGTTCGATACGATCGGGCGCCGAGTGATGATCGCGCTCACCTATGCGCTGTCCGGCTTGCTGCTGACCGGCAGCGGCTATCTATTCGCCCAGGGTGCGCTGACGGTGCAGGAGCAGACAGTCGCATGGATGGTGATCTTCTTCTTTGCCTCCGCAGCGGCGAGCTCCGCCTATCTGACGGTGAGCGAATCGTTCCCACTCGAAATTCGCGCGCTGGCGATCGCGGTGTTCTACGCATTCGGCACGGCGCTCGGCGGGATCGCGGGCCCCGCGCTCTTCGGCCGGCTCATCGATACGCAGCAGCGCGGCGCGGTATTCGCAGGCTATCTCGTGGGTTCCGCGCTGATGCTGGCCGCCGCCGTGATCGCCGCCATTTGGGGCGTCGATGCCGAGCGCAAGCCGCTCGAGCATGTCGCGACGCCCCTGTCGGCCGTGCGAGACGGGCCCTGAGCGAGACCCGGCTACGCGGGTGCTAGCTCTTGGGGCGCGCCTCGCGTCGCTCAAGCAGGCGTGGCCACCACCGCGCGCGCGGCGCCGCGTCGGTGAATCCGCAGCACGAGCACCGATGCGATCAAGCACAATCCGCCCGAGATCATCGACGCCACCGTGTAAGTGCCCAGGCTCGCGCGCAGGAGCCCCGCCCCGTATGCCGCGAAGGCGGCGCCGAGTTGATGGCCCGCGACCACCCAGCCGAACACGACCGGCGCGGAATCCTTGCCGAATACATCGGTGGTCAGACGCACCGTCGGCGGGACCGTCGCGATCCAATCGAGCCCGTAGAACACCGCGAACAGCGGCAACCCGAAGAAGTCGATACCGAACGCATAGGGCAAGTACATCAGCGAAAGCCCGCGCAGGCCGTAGTAAAAGAACAGCAGCACGCGGCTATTGAAGCGATCGGAGAGCCACCCCGAGAGCGTGGTGCCGAACAGATCGAAGATGCCCATGGCCGCCAGCAACGAGGCGCCTTGCACTTCGCTCAGCCCGTAATCGCCGCACATGGCGATCAGGTGCGTGCCGACATAGCCGTTCGTGCTTGCGCCGCAGATGAAGAAGCTGAAGAACAGCAGCCAGAAGTCGCGCGATTTGCTGGCCATCGCGAGCGTACCGAACGCGATCGCGAGGGGATTTTGCGCGGATTGCGCATCGGCGCGCGGCGCATCGTGCGGCTCACCGTAAGGACGCAAGCCGACGTTGGCCGGGCGCTCGGGCAGGAAGAACGCGACGAGCGGCAATACCACTGCCGCAACGGCGGCGACGATTAAAACAACCGGTCGCCAGCCATGGTGCTCCGCGACCGCGGCGAGCATCGGCAAGAACACCAGTTGGCCGGTGGCCGAGCTAGCGGTGAGGACGCCCATCACGAGCCCGCGACGCTGAACGAACCAGCGATTGACGATCGTAGCCGACAGAGTCAATGCCGCGACGCCCGTCGCGCCGCCCACCATCACGCCCCAGATCAGAATCATTTGCCAGGACGCGGTCATCATCGACGAAGCCGCCACCCCGACGGCCATCAACACCAGCGCCGTCATCAACGTGGGCCGCACGCCGAAGCGCTGCATCGAGGCAGCGGCGAACGGACCGGTGAGCCCGTACAACGCAATATTGACCGAAATGGCGAGCGAGATCGTGCGGGCGGCTCCAGCCCAATTCGTGCTCGAGCGGCAACATCAGCACGCTGGGCGTGGCCCGCGTGCCGGCCGCCGCGAGCAAGACCAGGAACACGACGGCGGCGACAACCCAGCCGTAGTGCGCCCGCCCATTCATTTTTGTAGCTATCCAGTTCATCGGCACTCCCGTTGACGCGCGCCCCTCGCCACCCCTATCGGCTTGCCGGCGCGCGTGATTAGCGTTGCAGAGTTGTCGATCGATACCTAGTCGACCGTTTCGCGTGACGCCCGATCAAGCATTGTTACAGACCTGTCACAAGTGCGAGTTGCCATCGTAGTTACCGGTCGGTAACATGTCAAGCAGGTCAAATTCGTAGTGAGTATTGGAGGGCCGGACGATGGGGCGATGGACGCCACGATCGCGGTCGGCCGAACGGGACATCGGGACACCGAGACAGCGCGCAATGAAAGACAGACATATCGAGATCGCCGCCACCAGCACGCCGGTCGCCAAATCGGCTGCGGGACGCACGCGCCCTCATACCGACGGTGCCACCGCTCAGCAGTTGTTGCTGCGCGCGGCCGCGGAACTCTTTTATCAGGAGGGGGTGCGTGCGGTCGGCGTGGATACTGTCGTCGAGCGGGCCGGCGTCAATAAGATGAGCCTTTATCGGCAGTTCGCCTCGAAGGACGAACTGATCGCCGCCTACCTAGAGCAGTCGAACGATTGCTTTTTCTCGTTTTTCGACAAAAGCATCGCCATGCATCCGGGCGAACCGGCGCGCCAAATCACGCAGTATTTCGAGGATCTGGCGCAACGCGCGTCGCGCGAAGGCTACCGCGGCTGCCCGTTCGTCAACGTCGCGGCCGAGTTCCCCGACCCGACGCACCCGGCACGACGGATCGTGGCACGCAACAAGGCGCAGTTGGTCGAACGCCTCACCGAACTGACGGCGGCCGCCGGCGCGGACGATCCGGCCGGGCTCGCCGATGCGCTGGCGTTACTGATCGAAGGGGTCTACGCGGCCAGCCAGACCTTCGGGCCGGGATGCGGCCCGATCGTGGCGGCGCCGCGCGTCGCAGCCCAACTCGTTGCGCTCGCCTGCGCCAAGCACGCCGACGCGTAAAATGCCGGCTTTCTAGCCGCGTGCGCCGCATCATCACACCGTAACCGACATGCCTAGCTTCGACACCGCCCCAACCGAACACCGCGATAGCGCAGCGCTGCCCGCCGGCACCGAGGAAGTCGTCGCCGCCATGCGCCATTGGCTCACCCGGGCAGTAATCGGGCTCAACCTTTGCCCGTTCGCGAAGGCCGTCCATACGAAGCAACAGATCCGCTATGTGGTGAGCGATGCGCGCGATCTCGAAGCGATGTTGACGGTACTCGAAGCCGAATTGCGAGCGCTCGTCGAAGCCGATCCCGAGCGCGTCGACACGACGCTCTTGATCTTTCCGCACGCATTCGCCGATTTCCTCGAATTCAACGACGCCCTATTCTTCGCCGAGCGCCTGCTAGGCCAGTTGCGGCTTGGCGGCGCGCTGCAAATCGCGAGCTTTCATCCGCACTATCGGTTCGAGGGCTCAACGCCCGAGGACATCGAAAACTACACGAACCGGGCGCCCTACCCGACTTTGCACCTGCTGCGCGAATCGAGCGTCGAACGTGCGACGCAAGCGTTTCCCGATGCGGCCGACATCTACGAGCGCAATCAGGAAACGATGCGCCGCCTCGGCCATGCGGGCTGGCGCGACTGGATGCAAGCGGGCGAGGCCGCGTCACCGGGACCGGCGAGCGACGGCCCCGCCCCCAACGCGCGTTAAGCGGGCGTCAGAAACCGCTCTCGCAGCGAATCCAGGCCGAACGTATCGAGTATTTCGGCTAAACGCTCGGTGGGCCGACGCCGCGGCAAGTCCTTGTACTGCGCGATGATGAGCTCGTTCTTCATCGAATGTTCCCAGCCGACGAGTTCGGTCACGCTCACCTGATACCCGTGCGCCTCCAATTGCAAGCAGCGCAGGACGTTCGTGATCTGACTGCCGAATTCGCGTGTATGGAGCGGATGCCGGTAGATTTCGGCGAGCGCATTGCCCAGCGATTGGCCTTTGTTGCGGCGTAGCACGCCCGCCACCTCCGCTTGGCAGCAGGGCACGAGCACCATATAGCGCGCGCGCTTTTCCAGGGCGAAGCGAATGGCGTCGTCGGTTGCGGTATCGCAGGCGTGCAGCGCCGTCACGACATCCACCGTTTCCGGCAAGCGCGCCGAGTCGATCGAATCGGCCACCGATACGTTCAAAAACGACATCGCCTCGAAGCCAAGCCGCGTGGCCAGGGCGGCCGATTTCTCGACCAGCTCCGCGCGCGTTTCGATTCCGTAGATCCGAGATCCGGTGCCCGGCGGGAGGGACTTGAAAAAAAGATCGTAGAGGATAAAACCAAGGTAGGACTTGCCGGCGCCGTGATCGACGAGCGTCACCGCGCCGCGCTCGCGCACGACATCCGCGAGCAGCGGTTCGATGAATTGAAACAGGTGATAGACCTGCTTCAGCTTGCGCCGGCTGTCTTGGTTCATCTTCCCGTCGCGCGTCAGGATATGCAGCTCCTTGAGCAGTTCGACGGATTGTTCGGGGCGGATTTCGTAGGTTTTGGTCGACATGGTGGGACGGCGCTCCGGCAACTCGCCGCGAACGTGCGACAGCCTACAGAAGCGCGAAAACAATCGCGTCAGTTTACCGAAAAGCGCGAGAGACGCTGAAAAGCGAGCGGGAACGAACTTTGCATCAAGGCGCGGACGCCGTTTTTCCGCTTCGGCTAAGCACGGCGCCATGAAGCAACGAGCAAGGCGTGGCAAGGACCACAACGCCTGGGCCAACGACCCGCTGCGCATGCCCGGGCCCTCGCGTTACGTAACCGTTACCCCGCGACCGAAACGCCCAGCGCGATCCGCCCGCTACCGGCGAACGAACAGCGAGCAGGCAAGTTGACGAAAGGATGATAGCTATGGCTACGATACCCAACTCAGACGCGGAGCAAAAGTTCCAAGCGATGCTCGCCAACTTGCTGACGCCCCCGACCGGCTGGTCGGAGAAGCAGCAACTGGAACTCGAAATGGCACGCGACATCTCGGTGGAAATGCTGCGGCTCGCCGAAGCGATGCGGGAAACCGATCCGGGCCTCGAGGCGCTGCTGACGCTGCTCAAGTATGCGAAAGTGGTCGACTTCATTCTGACGACGCTCGCATCGAGGCGCGACATCCGCCCGCAAACCTTGCGCGTCATCTTCAAGCTCGCCGGATTGAACGTCGACGAAGCCTATCCCGGCTGAGCCGCCGTTGCCGGCCCGTCAGCGACGCACCGGCCGGCGCGCAGGCGCTTCATAGCTACCCACCGTTGCGTTACTTTGCCCTGAGCCGCCACAGCGAAGTGACTTCGAGCGCTCGGGCCTGGTGAAGCGGATCGGAACGATCCGCCGCCTTCGGGTGAGCCGGCCGGATATCGTCGCGGCCGACCACCACCAGACCCGCCGCATCGATCATCGCCTGCAACGCTTGGCGCGAGCGCAAGCCCAAATGCTCCGCGAAGTCGGACAGAATCAGCCATCCTTCGCCGCCCGGCTCGAGGTGAGCGGCCAGCCCGTCCAGGAAGCCGCGCAGCATGCGGCTATCGGGGTCGTAGATGGCACGCTCGATCGGTGAACTGGGGCGCGCGGGCAACCACGGCGGATTGCAGACGATGAGCGGCGCCCGTCCCGGCGGAAACAAATCGGCCTCGCACACTTCGACTTGCGCGGCCAGCCCCAGGCGCTCGATGTTCTCGCGCGCGCAGGCGAGTGCGCGTGCATCGGCGTCGGTCGCAACAACTCGGCCGATACCGCGCTCGGCGAGCAACGCCGCGAGCACACCCGTGCCCGTGCCGATATCGAACGCGAGCGCAGGCGCGCGCAACGGCAGCCGCGCACGCGCGACGAGTTCGATGTACTCGCCACGCACCGGCGAGAAGACGCCGTAATACGGATGGATGCGCGCGCCGAGCGCAGCGATTTCAACGCCCTTCTTGCGCCATTCGTGCGCGCCGATCAAGCCCAGCAATTCGCGCAGCGAGACGACGGACGACGTACCGTCACCGGCCCCGGCATCGCCATACACCTCTTCGCACGCCGCCTTCACGTCGGGGGCGCGTCGAAGCGGAATCGCATAGTCGGCATCGAGCGGGATGAGCAACATACCGAGCGTGCGCGCGCGTTGCGCCTGTACCTGCCGATGCGCGTTGAACGCGTCGAGCAGCGAAGCCGGCGGATCTTGCGGTTTGCGCGCCTTGCGGGGCTTGCTGTCGATTCGGCGCGCCATGGCCTGCAACAACTGGCGCGCGTTTTGATAATCGCCGCGCCACAGCAGCGCGATACCTTCGCTGGCTTGACGATAGGCCGTGTCGGCCGTTGTGCGGTCGTCCGCGAGCACGACGCGCCGCGGCGGCGGCACGCCCGCTTCGGAGCGCCAGCGCGCGCTCGATTCGGCGCCGTCGTCGGTCCAATGAATGAGGGGGAAAGTGGGATGGATGGTCACGAAACCAAAAGCAAAAACGAGGGAACTCGAAAACGGCAAGCGCCTGGGCACCCACCGCACAAGCCGACACGATACGCGCTTTTGCGTCGATGCCCCGCGGGTATCGATGATTCTTGTGCGTTTGCGCCGTTTCGGTTGTCATCCCGAATGAAAGCACCCCGATGAAAACGCTACAACGATCGAAATCGCGGCTTGTGATGCAGCGGTGCACCATACCGCGGGTGCAACCGACTGCGCCGCGCGCACGGGACTCAAGCGATGCAAGGCACGCACGAGCAGTCAGGCTGCCGCTACGCCGCGGCGCTTGCTGCCCTGTTCGACGGCCGGCGGGACCGGCAGAATGGCGCCCTGCAGCAAAAGACGCGTCGCCGCATCGGCATCCAGCGGCTTGCTGAACAGAAACCCTTGCGCATCCACGCAGCCGAGCGCGGTCAGGAACGCCCGTTGAGCCGGCGTTTCGACGCCTTCCGCAATCACGTCGAGCCCGAACGCCTTGGCAAGCGTGACCACCGCCGTTGCAATCGCGCCGGTATCGCCCTCGCCGATCCCTCGTACGAATGCGCGATCGATCTTGATGCGGTCCACGGGCAGCGCGCGCAACTGTCCGAGGCTCGAATAGCCCATGCCGAAATCGTCGATCGCCACGCGCATGCCGAGGCGGCGAAACTGCGCCAGCCGCCGCGCCGAAGCTTCCGGGTTCTTCATCAGGGCCGTCTCCGTGACTTCCAGCTCGAGCAGCGATGGGTCCATGCCCGTTTCGGCGATGACGCGCTGGAACGTCGCGACGATGTCGGCGCGCTGTAGTTGAAGCGGCGACACGTTGACGGAGATCGGGATCAATTGGGCCTGCAGCGCACGCCATTGCGCGGCCTGTTCGCACGCGGCGCGCAGCACCCATTCGCCGAGCTGCGACACGAGCCCGGACGCTTCGGCCACCGCCACGAAGTTGACGGGATCCATGATCCCGTGCTCGTCGTCGCGCCAACGCACGAGCGCTTCCAGGCCGCGTACTTCGCCCGTGCGCATATCCACCTGCGGCTGATAGTTCAAATGCAGCTTGCCGCCTTCGATCGCCTTCCTTAGCCGCCCTGACAGTTTCAGGCGCGCATCGGCATCGCTGCGCATGCGGTGGCGATAGAACTCGAAGCAGTTGCGGCCGCGGCTCTTGGCGGCATACATCGCCATATCGGCGGCGCGTATCAGCGATTCGGCATCGTCGCCGTCTTCCGGAAACACGCTGATGCCGATGCTGGCCCCGACGACGAGATCCTGTCCGGCCACGTAGATCGGCTCAGCGAGCGCTTCGAGGACCGCGCTAGCGAGCGCCTCGTGAACGGCGTTGCCGTCGCGTCCGCTGACGACGATGAACTCGTCGCCGCCGTAGCGCGCCACGACATCGTCAGGCCCCGCGCAGGCCGTGAGCCGCGCTGCCACCTCTGTCAACAATTGATCGCCGACGTTGTGACCGAGCGCATCGTTCACGGTCTTGAAGGCATCGAGGTCGATAAACAGAACATGGAGGTGCTCGGCGCGCGTCAGCATCGCCTGCAAATTCGCCGAGATCGACATCCGGTTCGACAAGCCCGTCAGACCATCGCGCTCGCTGAGATCCCGCAAGCGGGCGGAACGCTCGGTGAGTTTCATATAGACGTCGTACGTCGTCTTGGCGAGCACGAGCGGATAGCCCAGCAGCACGGGCACCCACGCGAGCACGGCATGCGGCTCCATGCCATGCGCGAGCTGCGGGCCGAACACGAGCAGGCCGCCGCCCGCACCGAGGGCCATGGCAACGAAGCCGTATCCGAACAGCCGCCATCCGCCCGCCGCCATGTTGTCGATGGCGAACATCAAAAAGACGACGAGAGCCGCAATCGGTGCGAAATGCACGGCGGCGACGAACCAGCCGCCGTTGACCGAGTCGACGATGAAATTCCAGCGTTCGCGCACCAACGGTTGCGGCGCGTGGCGCACGCGGAAGTAGGCCACGTGGGGCCAGAAAAAACAGGTAGCCGCCACGGCGGCAGTGGCCCAAACCGATGCATGCTGCGAATGCAGCAAGACCAGTAGCGGAAAGAATCCGACTGCAAAGCCGAAGAGCCGCAGCACGTAGATGCGACGCACGAACCCCGCCCCTACACGCGCTCTGCTCGTGTCGCGATATGGGGTCGGTGCTGCGGTCATGCTTGGCGACTCAGGGCGCATGTCGGAAAAGGTGCGGCGCACGGTTAGGCCGGATCAGCGAGGTACATCCAAGCGACGTCGTCATCGTACTAACGACCATTGGTCCTAAAAGTTTAGACATAACATCGGCAGGCCGCCTAGTGCTGCATCATACGCGGCGCACCCCGCGCGGCTGCAAACAGGGCCGAATCCCGCGTGCGGCGCACCGTCGGCGAACGAAGGTGCATGTCCACCATCGACGTTTCGCAGCGACCAAAGGAAGGCGAGGGTCGAGCGCAAATGCATCCATGCGCGCGGCTCTCCGCTCTCCGTCATCGGCAGGAATTTCCCACTCGATCAGTCGACGATCCCTTTCAACGCAGCCTGTAGAAAGTAAGGAGGTACGCACGATGATCGAGTTCGCACGGCATCCGGTCGCCGGTACGCCCCGCGTGGGCGAATACTGGCCGGGACAAGGCGGAATCTACGCAGGCGTCATGCCGGACTATGTAGGCACCTCGCCGTATCACCTTGTGTTGTCCACCGACGAAGCCGTCGACCTGAAATGGGGCCCCTACGGCGTGTCCGACGAGGAGGCCAGAAGCACGAGCGACGGCTATGCCAATACCGAAGCACTGGCGCGCTGCGGCCACGCGCACCCGGCCGCGCATTGGGCCGCTCGGTACCAGAAAGACGGACACGACGATTTTTATCTGCCCGCCCAGCGCGAATTGGACATGGCGGCCACCATGCTGCCCGAGCAGTTCTCGCGTTCCCATTGGTATTGGTCGAGCACGGAACACGCGGCCGAAGCCGCGCACGGCGCGAACTTCAACGGTCAGCCCCTCGGTAAGTTATTCAAGTCCTTCGCCGGGCGGGCCCGTGCGGTCAGACGCATCTTCGTATCGGAATCGGCGTGACCGCGCAACGTCCGGTAAGCGATTCGAGCGCGCCTCGTCGTCCAAAAGACGGCCCAGCGTGCTCGAACAACGCGGCGGCGCGGCAAGATCGCGATCGCCGTTCCACCGCCCGCGACGGCAGCGGGCCCTTTGACGAGGAACACAACCATGATCGAATCGACTCCCCCCCGAGGTCCCACGCTCGCGGACGCCCCGCCTGTCGGCGAATATTGGGAAGGGCAAGGCGGCTTCTACGCTGGGGTCATGCCCGACTACGTCGGCACGCAACCGCGCTTTTTGATCTTCGCGGCGGACGAAGCGGTCGATGTCGAGTGGGGCGCGCCAGGCTCGGACGACCACGCGGCGCTCGATACCGATAACGGGGCGGCGAACACGAAAGCCCTGGCCAGCTGCCGACACGTCGCCGGCCCGCATGAGGCGGCTCAATTCGCCTTGGCCTATGAGAAAGACGGCCATCGCGACTTCTACCTTCCGTCCAAGCGCGAACTCGACGTCGCGTATGAAACGATCCGCGAGAAATTCGACGAGCAGGACTGGTACTGGTCGAGCACGCAGCAATCCAGGCTCGGTGCATACGGTCGTAGTTTCGGCGATCTGACCGTCCCGTTGTTGCCCAAACACATCAAGGGCCGAGCGCGTCCTGTTCGCTCGATGCCCGTGCCCAGCGAAGGGGCCGCATGAGGGGCGCACCGATCATGCCGCGCCCCCTTACGAGGGCGCGTCGTAATCGCGCGCATGCACCTATTGCGGCATCGTCGGAATCATCCACGTGAACACATGCTGCTGCAGGAACACGAGTACGCCGAGCAGCAGCGTCAAGAACACGCTGTGCCAAAACGTGCGGGCAAACACGAGCCCTTCCTGGCCTTTGAGGTCTGTCGTCGAGACGCCCGTCGCGATGTTTTGCGGCGAAATCATCTTGCCCATCACGCCGCCCGACGAGTTCGTCGCTGCCATCAGCACCGGATCCAATCCCAATTGCCGCGCGGCCACCACCTGCAAGTTGCCGAACAGCGCGTTGCCCGACGTATCGCTGCCCGACAAAAACACGGCGATCCACCCGAGCGAAGCCGACACGAGCGGAAAGAGCGCACCCGTCGATGCCACGCCGGTGCCCAGCGTATAGCTCAGCCCCGAATAATTGAGCAGATAGGCCAGGCCCACGATCATCATGACCGTCGCAATGGCGATCCGTGTTTGCCTCCAGGTTTGGGTCACGCATGAAAAGAAATCGCCCACGCCGAGGCGCGACCATGCAGCCGTGATGATCGCCGCCAGCAAAATCGCCGTGCCGGTGCCGAGCGGCTGGAAGTCCCATATCGCGGCATACGGTTTGTGATAAAGCGACACGTAGACTGCATTGTGAAGCCCGGGCCACTTGATCTTCACGTCGCCGATCATCGCGATGTTCGCATGCACCCAAACGATCACGACGACGGACACGACGATCCACGGTAGCCAGCCGCCCCACCCCGATCGCTTGCCCGCCGCCCCGGCACCGACGAGCGTTTCGCCCTTTCGCGCGATCGCGAATTCGACATCGGGCTCCGGCCGCCAAAGCTTGAGAAACCCGATCGTCACGATCAGCGATGTCAGGGACGACAGCACGTCCGTCAATTGATAGCTCAGGTAGTTCGATGTGACGAACTGCGCCAGCGCGAAGCTGCCGCCCGAGACGAGCAACGCAGGCCAGAGCTTGCGAATCGAACGCATGCCGCTATACACCCCAACGACGTAAAACGGCAGCAACAGCGCGAAGAACGGCAACTGGCGCCCCACCATGGCGCCGAGCGTGGCCGGATGCAGCGACGTCACCGCACCGAGCACGGTGATCGGCACGCCCAGCGCGCCGAATGCGACGGGCGCCGTGTTGAAGATCAGCGTGAACGTCAGCGCTTCAAGCGCCGGAAAACCGAGCGCGATCAAGAGCGCACTGGTGATTGCCACCGGCGTGCCGAAGCCGGCGATGCCTTCCAGCAAGCACCCGAACGAGAACGCCACGACGAGCAAGACGAGGCGCCGGTCGTCGGGCAGATTGTCGAGCATCCACTGTCGGAACTGATCGAAGCGCCCGGTTTTGACGGCGATGTTGTAGAGCAGCAGCGCATTGAACACGATCCACATCACGGGCACGAGCGCGAGCGCCATGCCCGCGCCGACGGCGTCGAAGGCCAATCCAACCGGCATGCCCCAGACCGCAATCGCCACGACGAGCCCGACGACGAGGCCTGCCAGCGATGCTTGCCATGCTGGACGGCGCAAGACGCCGAGCATGATCAACGCGGCCGCGATCGGCAGCACCGCGACGATGAACGAAAACAAGAGAGAGCCGCCGACCGGCGTGAGCGGTTGCGCGAACACCGTGCCCGGCGGAAGTGCCACTGCTGGATTCATGTTGTCTCCTTGAGTTGTTGTTGTCCCCCGAGGCGGCGGTCCGGTATGCCGGCTAGTCGCCCGCTAAGTGACGCTTGAATTCGAGGCGGAACCGATGAAGCAGCGGCTCGGTGTATCCGCTCGGCTGGGCGCGCCCTTCGAAAGCCAGCGCGCAGGCCGCGCGGAACGCGAACGACGCGGCGTAATCGGGCGCCATCTTCCGGTAGTTCGGATCCGCCTTGTTTTGTTCGTCGACGACGAGCGCCATCCGCTCGAAGGTCTCTTTCACGAACTCGGGCGTGACGACGCCGTGGCGCAGCCAATTCGCGATGTGCTGGCTCGAGATGCGCAGCGTCGCCCGGTCTTCCATCAAGCCGACGTCGTGAATGTCGGGCACTTTCGAGCACCCCACGCCCTGGTCGATCCATCGCACGACGTAACCCAGAATGCCTTGTGCGTTGTTCTCCACTTCCTCGCGCACCTCCCGCTCCGACCACTGCGCGCGCTCGACGACAGGCACCGTCAGCAATCCATTGAGCAGCGCATCGCGTTCGCTCCCGTAGTCGGTTTGTTCGAGCGATTGCTGGACGGCTTGCACATCGATTTCGTGATAATGCAGCGCATGCAAGGTAGCCGCCGTCGGCGAAGGCACCCAGGCGGTATTGGCGCCCGCACGCAACTGCGCCGCCTTTTGTTCGAGCATCGCGTGCATGAGATCGGGCATCGCCCACATCCCCTTGCCGATTTGCGCGCGCCCGCGCAACCCGCAGGCCAGGCCGACGAGAACGTTGTTGCGCTCGTAGGCGGCGATCCAGCTCGAATGCTTCATATCGCCCTTGCGCAGCATCGGGCCTGCTTCCATCGCGGAGTGCATCTCGTCGCCGGTTCGATCGAGAAAGCCCGTATTGATGAAGGCGACGCGCCCAGCGGCGGCCGCGATCGACGCGGCGAGATTGACGCTCGTGCGGCGCTCTTCGTCCATGATGCCGATCTTGATCGTTTGCGAAGGCAGGCCGTATAACCGTTCGACTCGGGCGAACAATTCGTCGGCGAACGCGGCTTCGGCTGGCCCGTGCATCTTCGGCTTGACGATGTAGATTGCCCCTTCGCGCGAGTTGCGGCGGTTGGTGCGGTCGTGCAGGGCGCACAGTACGGTCACGACCGCATCGAGAATGCCTTCCGGAATCTCGTTGCCGTCGCGGTCCAGCACCGCGTTCGTCGTCATCAAATGCCCGACGTTGCGCACGAACAGCAGCGAGCGGCCATGCAACGTGAGCGTGCCGCCCTCGCCCGTCCGGTACGCACGATCCTCGTTCAAGCGCCGCGTGAACGTCTCGCCATGCTTGTCCACTCGTTCCTCGAGCGTCCCTTGCATGAGCCCGAGCCAGTTGCGATAAAGCGCGACTTTGTCCGCGCCGTCCACCGCCGCGACCGAATCCTCGCAATCGATGATCGTCGTGACGGCGGCCTCGAGCACGATGTCGTTGACGTGAGCCGGGTCGGTTTTGCCGATGGGTGCCTGCGCATCGATCTGGATTTCGACGTGCAGCCCATGATGTTTGAGCAAGACGGCCGACGGCGCATCCGGCTGCCCTTGGTAGCCGACGAATTGCGCCGGTTCGGCGAGACGGGCCTCGCCCGATTTCGTCAGCACGACGAGCTGGCCGTCGCGCACCGTGTAGCCCGTTGCAATGCGATGCGACGCTCCGGCAAGCGGCGCGGCCCGATCGAGAAAGGCACGCGCATAAGCGACGACGCGCGCGCCGCGCACCGGGTTATAGCCGCCGCCGCGCGTGGCGCCCTCGTCCTCGGGCAGCGCATCGGTGCCGTACAGCGCGTCGTACAAGCTGCCCCAACGTGCATTCGCCGCATTGAGCGCATAACGCGCGTTCGAGAGCGGGACGACAAGCTGAGGCCCCGCTTGCTCGGCGATCTCGATATCGACGCCGGCCGTGGTTATTTTGACGTCGGCGGGCCCCGGGACCAGATAGCCGATCTCATGCAGGAACGCGCGATACGCAGGCAGATCGCGAATGGGGCCGGGATGCGTGCGATGCCATTCGTCGAGTGCCGCTTGCAAGCGGTCGCGCTCGGCCAGCAATGCGCGATTGCGCGGGGCCAGCTCGTGCACCAGGTCGGCGAAGCCCTGCCAGAAGGAGTGCGAAGCGATACCCGTGCCGGGCATCGCTTCGCGCTCGATGAAATGGCTGAGTGCCGCGTCGACGCGCAGCCCGGAGTGGTCGGTCAGATTCATAGGCGGGGGTGCTTCGTCCTATCGTTGAAAATCGGCTTTGGGCTAAGCCGCGACGCTTTGGGCGGCGGTCCTCGCCACGTGTGCGTCCTGTTCGGACTTCACGCCCGAGACGCCCACCGCACCGACCACCTGCCCATCGACCACCACGGGCACGCCGCCCTCCAGCGCCGCTTTAATCAACGGTGCGCTCAGGAACGCGCTACGTCCGCCGTTGATCATGTCTTCGTAGGCTTTCGATTCGCGGCGGCCCAGGGCGGACGTGCGCGCCTTTTCGATCGCGATGTAGGCGCTCACGGGCGAGGCGCCGTCCAAACGCGTCAGCGCAAGCGGATGCCCTCCGTCGTCGACCAGCGCAATCGACACGTTCCAGCCATGCTTCTCGGCTTCGGCGCGTGCCGTTTCGATGATCCTGTTCGCTTCGGCGATACCAAGTACGGGTTTCGTTTGCATCGATCAGCTCTCTTTCAAAGGTCAAAGGAAGATGCGACATGGGCGCGCTGCACGGCGCCAGGCTCATTGTCGCAAGCTAGCGCTTGCCCGTAGGTTGCGTGAACGAATACCGACCTGCTGATCCACAGCATAGATGCCAATCGGCCCGGTAGTAAGACCAATACGCGCGCCGCCGCGCATGCGGCTCGTGCAGCGCGTCGAAACTAGGCGGCCGGCAGCGCCTGCACAGGCATGGGCTCGGAGGAGGTCTGCCAGCGATGCGCCGACAGGAACTGGCCCGTGCCGTCGGCCGCATTCCACCAGATGACGCGCAACAGCGGCGCGAGCCGAGCGATATGGATCGCCTGCACCGGATCGCTTTCGACAAAATGCGTGCACGAGAGCGCCACCGCCGCCTGCGCCTTATGCGCCGCGACCTCGTGCGGATGGTCGCCGTGGCGGGCGGGATCGCGCATGACGAGCCGAGGCCCGTCGAATCCGTTGCGGATCAGCCAAACGAGCGTACGGGCGCGATCCATTTCGGGGCGACCCGTGACGATGGCCTTCGTGCGCTTGAAGTCGATGCCGGGCAAACGGCCGAACGGCAGCAGGGCATCGCGCTCGGCTAAGGCCGCGGCGAGATCCGCCTCGTAACGCTGCGGTGCGACGTCGGGCAACAAGATGCCGTCGAGATCGATCCCGTACACGGCAAATTCATGGTCTTGGGCGATCGCCCCTTGCGTGCCGGCGCGCGTGCGCTGCCACGCGTCGCGGTAATCGTCCGTGTAAGCGTGGCGCTCCCACGGGAACAGCACGAAGTAACCGCGCGCGTCGAGCCCGTAATCGGGCTGAATTCGGCTCAGGTCGTCGTAGCCCGCCACGAGTGTCTTGACCTCGAGCCCGTGGCCCCGCAGGAAGGCGAGGCAATCGTCAAGCGTATTGCCCGCGCCCGCGATGTCCTCGCACACGAGCACTTTGCTGCCCGCGCTGGGCACGGGAATCGACGAATCCCAGGACACCGTGCGCGTCGCGCGGTCGTAGCGCAAGAACGCGGGCGGCACCCCGGTGGCGTGCGACACCATCAATGCGAGCGGGCCGCCGCCGCGCAAGACGCCGATCGCACAGGCAAAGCCCTCGGCCGCCAGCTCCGGCTGCAGCGAGGCGATCCATTGATCGATCTGGTCGTACGTCAACGGGAGTATCGGTTTGTGCATTGCAAAGAGGGCGGCTCGAAGGCGTGGCGGCGCTTGGGGGCAAAAGCCCAAGATCTCATTATTGCCAATCGGCGGGCAGTCGTCCATCGAACGCGCCCCACCCGCCTCGCCTCAGGCGGCGCGACAATCCTTTCACTCAGCTTGCCGGGAGCGTCGGCGCCGCAGTCACGCATGGGCTCAGCCGCCGCTCAACGCGAATTCGAGCGCAGCTAGGGCATGAAGATGCGTCGTATCGAGCATCGGAAGCGGACTGTCTTCTTGCGAGATCAACAATCCGATCTCGGTACAGCCGAGCACGATGGCTTGCGCACCGCGCTGGGCCAGCGAATCGATCACTTCGACGTACGCGCGGCGCGACGCATCGCTGACGATGCCCGCGCAAAGCTCGTCGTAGATGACGCGATGAACGAGATCGCATTGCGCCTCGGACGGCACGCTCAGTTGCACGTCATAGCGCTCGCGCAAGTAGTCGATCAAGAACGGCTGCCGCATCGTGAATGCCGGTCCTTCGAAAAGCACCGGCCCGCGCGGCGGCCATCCGGTTTCCTTGGCCGCCGGCAGGCTGACGCTGCAACTGCTCCCGCGCGCGCCTTATAGCGCGCGAGATCCCGCGCACCTGCCGTCCATCGGTGTCGCGCTCGAGCGGCAAACAGGCGTGCACGCGATCGGCTCGGACTGTCGGGAATCGTTCGATCGCTGGCCGGGCACGGTGGCGCTGACGCCTGCGGGCATCGATGTATTTTCGGAGTCGGCGATCGGGGGCGAATATCTCGTGCTGCGGTGCGACGCCGAACTCGGGCACCATCAAACACGCGTTTGCTTCGCGGGAGGACGGGAAGCATTCGCCCTCGCGCGGGCGCTGCGGCGCGCATGGCTGGCCCCCGTATTCGACGTAGCATCGACCGAGGATTTGGCGTGGCGGCTCGCGGCAACGGCGCTTGCTTCACACGGCACTTCGCACGGCACTTCGCAGCTCACTTTGCAGCGCGCGGGGTGTAACGGATATCGATACGGACACGGCCGCGCCCACGCCGATCGCCGCCGTTACGCGCGCGTCCTCGCGCGCATCGCCGAAGCCTACGAGCAGCCGCTCGCGATCGACGAATTGGCCACGCTGGCCGAACAATCGCCGCTGGCGTTCCTGCGCGGCTTCACGGCCGCGATCGGTATGACCCCGCATGCATACGTCACGGAACAGCGCCTTCAGGCGGCTCGCAGGCTGCTGGCCGACGCCCGCCTCTCGCTGACGGACATCGGGCTCGCTTGCGGCTTTTCGCATCACTCCCATTTCGGCGACGCCTTCAAACGCGCGTTCGGCCACACGCCCGCGCAGTACCGCTGCTTGCTCGCCTGAGCCGGGCAAAGGCCGTGCCCGCGCGCGTAGGAAAACGCTGACATTCGACAGCGGAGCGGACGACATCATCTTCCGCCGCCGCTGATTGGTGCGGCCAACGATCTGAACAATACTTCCATCAGTCGCACGCACGACATGACCGGCTCTCGCCGGCACCCCGTTCGAGACGCGTGCACGCCCGATTCCCTGCTGGCGGAGGCATAGAGTGGACGAACGCGAAGTGATCGAGACGATACGCGAAATCAACCTGTCGTATTTGATGCTCGCGCAGCACATGCTCAACGAGGACTACGCCGAAGGTTTGTTCAAGCTCGGCCTGTCGTCGCAGATGGCCGATCTCGTCCACACGCTCACGCCCGCGCAAACGATCAAGCTCTCCCAATCGGATGACATCGTCTGCGACTTTCGCTTCGACGATGCCGCGATGCTGACGGCATTGACGAGCGCCGAGAAGGGGCTCGATGCCACCGCCACGCACATGGCGATTTTGCTTGCTGCACAGCCTGCCCGCCAATTCGCCTAACAAACAGGGAGATCATCATGCCGAAGACGAGCCTGATCGAAGAAGCACACGAAGTCTCCCGCGCGGTCGCGCTGATCGAACTGGGCGCGCGCATGCAGGTGCTGGAATCGGAACTCTCGCTGTCGCGCGAGCGGCTGATCCGCCTCTATCGCGAAGTCAAATCGGAATCGCCGCCCAAGGGCATGCTGCCCTCGTCCGCGGATTGGTATATGACGTGGCAGGCCAATATTCACGCATCGCTTTTTTATCACACGTACCTGTTTCTCAAAGACGAAGCACGGTGCTCGCACGTCGAAGCGCTGACGAAGGGATATCGGCTGTATCGCGAGCATTGCGCGAACAGCGGATTGGACGTGCATCTGGATCTGACGCGCGCCTGGACGCTCGTGCGCTTCTTCAACGGCGGCATCCTCGAGATGCATCAATGCTGCCGCTGCAAAGGCAAATTCGTTTCGTACAAGCACGACCTGCCCCGCGCGAAAGCCTGCGTAATGTGCCAGCCGCCCTCGCGCGCCGGCAAGAAAGCCAAAACGCTGAACTGAATCTGGCGCCGGCATGGTCGTCGACGCCGATCGGCAAATCACCACGTGATCCGCTGAAGTACCTTGTCTTTGAGGACGAAGCGGTGAAACAGCGCGCCCCCAATGTGCATGCCGATCAACGCCAGCAGCACCCAAGCGAGGGTACCGTGCACATCCCCCATCGCATGGCCGATGCTTGAGCCCGTGGGCGCGAGCGCCGGCAATTGCAATGCGCCGAAGAGCTTGACTGCCCAACCGCGAGACGATGCGTTTGCCCAGCCGAGCAGCGGCACGGCGATCAGCGCGGCATACAGCAGAAAATGCGTTGCGCGCGACACAGTATCAATCAGCGGCGGCAAGTCTGTGGGCGGCGGCCGGTGCGTGAGACGCCAGACGACCCGCGCGACCATGGCCACCACCAGCGCGGCGCCTGTTGCGAGGTGCCATGCGATGAGATCGACGGGTTGCGTGTCGCGGTGAACATCGGGCATCGTCCAGCCCAGCACGAATTGCCCCGCGACGAGAACGACAATCAACCAGTGAAGAAGGCGCGCGACAACCCCATAACGCTCGCTGTCAGGATGTTCGATACGGGACATTGCGCTGCCTCAAAAGAGTCGAATTGGCGTGCATCTTGCCCGAGAAGCCTTACCGCATGCTTAAGGGGGACAGCGTCGCGAGGTCAATGACGTCCACGCCATGGACGCTGGATGCCTTCCTGTGGCCCGCACCCAAGTGCTCAAGGGAATTCGTACGCGGCGCGCAAGGTCCAGACAGATCGCCAACTTGGGCGCCGCCGACAGGCATAGCGCTTGCGCGCGGTGGCGTAGCTTGCGGGCGCTCTCGTCGACCGATGGGTCATTCCGATTATTCCGATGGACGGTGGGCGATAGGCATGGCGCGCGTGGCGTTTCAGTTCGGCATTCGGTTCGGTATCGGAGGATCCGTTTGTGAAATCACCCGTCGGTTTTTGCACTACGCTGAGCGGCGTAGCGCTTGTCGTGGCGTCGTGCGGCGCAGCGGCCGCGAATACCGCCGAGGTCACGCTCAGCCAAGCCCCTTATGGCACGACCCGCACGGGGCAGGCCATCACGCAGTACACCTTGACCGATCCCCATGGCGTGACGCTGAAGATCCTCAACTACGGCGCGATCGTCAGCGAACTCGATGCGCCGGATCGCCTCGGCCATCAGGCGGACATCGTGCTCGGCTTCGGCTCGCTGGCCGATTACGAAACGTACAACGGCGATATCCATTTCGGCGCGATCATCGGCCGCTACGCGAACCGCATCGCGAAGGGGCGCTTTACGTTGGACGGTCGCAGTTATTCGCTGCCGATCAACGACAAGCCCAATACCTTGCATGGCGGCCCGGACAGCTTCGATACGAAGGTATGGAGCGTCGTCTCGGCCGGCAGCGACGGTCAGCAGGCAAGCGTGACACTGCGCTATGTGAGCCCCGATGGAGAAAACGGTTTTCCGGGCACGCTGACGGTGGACGTGACCTACACGCTCACCCGCGACTCCACCATTCGCATCGACTATCGCGCCAAGACGGACAAAGACACGGTCGTCAATCTCACGAATCACAGCTATTTCAATCTGGCTGGCGAGGCGTCGGGCAACGTCGAGGATCAGATGATCGAGATTGCCGCGCAACGTTACACCCCGACCGATGCCACTTCGATTCCCACGGGCGAGGTGAGCACGGTGAGCGGGACACCGATGGATCTGCGCGAGCTCACGCCAATCGGCGCTCACCTGCGCAGCGGGTTCGCGCAGATGCGTATCGCGCGCGGCTACGATCAAAACTGGGTGCTCGATAACGGCGGCCGCGACACGCCGGGATTTGCGGCTCGCGCATACGATCCCGCATCGGGGCGCGTGCTCGACGTTTATACGACGCAGCCGGGATTGCAGCTGTACACGTCGAACAGTTTGAACGGTGGCGTGGTAGGCCGCTCGGGCGTGGCTTACCGGCAGACCGACGCATTCGCGCTCGAAACCCAGCACTTCCCCGATTCGCCCAATCACCCGGCGTTTCCTTCCACCGAACTGAAGCCGGGCGAAACGCTGCACGAAGTCACGATCTGGAAGCTCGGTGTGCGCTGAAAGCCTGTGGCAACGCGATCGGGAACAGCGCTTGCACCGCTCGCCGTCGGAGCCGCGCCATGACGTAGCGGCTTGACCCCTGTGGAGGACACTGAAATGACGACCCCGAAAGAACACCTTGTCGACTGGCTGCGCGACGCTTATGCGATGGAGAAACAGGCCGAAACGATGTTGACGGCCCAATCCAAGCGGCTGGAGAACTATCCCGAGCTACGCGCTCGGATCGACCAACACATCGAAGAAACGCGCGGCCAGCAGGAGCTCGTGGGCGCCTGCTTGGAGCGGCACAACAGTTCGCCGTCCGGCATCAAGGATATGACGGCGCGGATGAGCGCGTTCATGCAAGGGCTCGGCGGAATGGCCGTGTCCGATGAGGTCGTGAAGGGCGGCATGAGCGGCTACGTATTCGAGAACATCGAAATCGCGGCTTACACCGCGCTGATCGCCGCCGCGCAAGCGGCCGGCGACGAGCAGACGCGTGCGGCCTGCGAGCGCATCTTGCCGCAAGAGATCGCGATGGCCAAATGGCTGCTGGAACATCTGCCCGGTACCGTAACGGAGTTCATCGCGCGGTCCGCATCTGACCGCGACGACGCGAAGCGTTGAACCATTGCCATTGCGGGGGTTGATCGCCGCACAGCCGGCCGCGCCCGTGACCGGCTTGTAATTCAAGGGTGGACCGAAATGAAAATCCAGGGATTGACGCGTCCGGGACTATGCCTCTCGTTCGTGCTGGCGGCGGGCGGCGCTTGGGGGCAAGCCAGTTCCGGAACCGTCCCGCGGAAAGTCGCGCCCGAGACCCTTTCCGTGCCCGCGCAAGGCAGCGGCTTGAGCGACAGCGTCATTACCGCCCGCGCGAAGGCGGCTTTGATGGGTACCGATCACGTGCATTCCGGCGACGTGCACGTGACGACCACGGGGGCCATCGTGAAGCTGACGGGCCACGTCGCGAGCGCAGCGGAAAAACAGGCCGCCGAAGAGGCCGTGCAAAAGCTCGACGGTGTCACGGCCGTGCGCAATGAACTCGTGATAGACGGCGCGGCAAAGTAAGTGCGGCGCGGACATCGGGGCGCGCGGCGCGTTTCGAAGTCCTTCGCACCGCGCCGCACATCGCCGCATTCCATCAATCGCCAACCAGGCGGAGTTCGAGATCATCATGTCCACCGCATCCAGCACTAGGCCCGTCCTCAACATACTGTCCGTCATCTTTTGCGGACTCACGGCGCTCTATCTGATCGTTGGCGGAGCATGGCTGCTCGTAGTCGGCGGATCGCCCTACTACGTCGCGACCGGCATTGTGCTGCTGGCCGTCGCATGGCTCATCTGGCAGCGCCACCCGGCCGCGTTCATGCTCTATGCGCTTGTACTCGTCGGCACGGCGGGATGGGGCCTTTGGGAATCGGGCCCGGACTTCTGGGCGCTCGTCCCGCGCTCGGACGTGCTCGTCGTCTTCGGGATCTGGTTGCTGCTGTTCGTCAGCCGCTCGCTGGTGCCGCCTCGCGGGACGGCCATCGGCGTGCTGCTCGGCGCGCTTGTGATTTGGGGCGGCGTACTCGCCTATGCGTGCTTCAACGATCCGCAGACCATCAACGGCACGCTGACCGCGCAGGCCGGGCCCGCTTCGTCCGCGCCACCGGCTACCGGGGACGGAGCCGACTGGCCGGCATACGGCCGCACACCGCAAGGCACGCGCTATTCCCCGCTCGCGCAGATCACGCCCGATAACGTGAAACAGCTCACCGTAGCTTGGACTTTTCGCACGGGCGACATGAAAGGCCCGAACGATCCTGTGGAAATCACGAACGAAGTGACACCGCTCAAGATCGGGGACATGCTTTACCTTTGCTCGCCACATCAGATTTTGTTCGCGGTCGATGCGCAGACGGGCAAGCTCAAGTGGAAGTACGATCCGAAACTGCAGGCCGATCCTTCGTTTCAGCACGTGACCTGCCGCGGCGTATCGTATGCGGACCTTTCGGCGAACGGGGGCGAGGCGGCTGGCGGTGCGACTTCGGCTGCACCGGTTGCACCGGCGAGTTCCGTTGCATCGGACGCATCGAATGCATCGAACGGATCGGCTACATCGAATGCATCGGCTGCGTCCGCTGCGTCGGCTGCATCGGACGCTTCCCCGGCTGCGTCCGGCACCGCGGCCGATACGGCCACGGATAGCCCCTCGGCTTCGAACGTGGCGGCACCGGGCTTGTGCACCCGCCGTATCTTCCTGCCGGTCAACGACGGCCATCTCTACGCGCTCGATGCGCAGACCGGCCAACGTTGCCCCGACTTCGCAAACAATGGCGACCTCGATCTCCAGCACAACCAGCCTGTGAAGACCCCGGGCATGTACGAGCCGACCTCGCCGCCGGTCGTGACGAGCAAGGTCATCATCGTGGCGGGCGCGGTGGAGGACAACTTTTCGACACGCGAACCATCGGGCGCCATCCGTGGCTTCGACGTCCGCACGGGCAAGCTGCTGTGGGCCTTCGATCCGGGCGCGCAGGATCCGAACGCCATCCCCGGCCCGGACCAGCATTACACGTGGAATTCACCGAACTCCTGGGCCCCCGCGGCTTACGACCCGACGCTCGACATGGTCTATTTGCCGATGGGCGTTTCGACACCGGACATCTGGGGCGGCCACCGCACCCCATTGCAGGAACGCTATGCGAGCGGCATCCTCGCGCTGCACGCATCGACGGGCAAGTTCGCCTGGTTCTACCAGAGCACACATCACGACCTGTGGGACATGGACCAGCCTTCGCAGCCCACGATTGCAGACATCACGGGCCAGGACGGCAAAACTATTCCGGTCGTCTATGCGCCGGCGAAGACAGGCAACTTGTACGTGCTCGACCGCCGCACGGGAACGCCTGTCGTGCCTGCCCCCGAACGTCCGGTGCCGCAAGGCGCGGCGCCTGGCGATCACGTTTCGCCGACGCAGCCGTTTTCCGATCTCACGTTCCGGCCGAAGGAGAACTTATCCGGCGCGGACATGTGGGGCGCCACGATGTACGACGAGCTTGTGTGCCGTGTAATGTTTCATCGGTTGCGTTACGAAGGGATCTACACGCCGCCGTCGCTGCAGGGCACGCTCGTGTTTCCGGGCAACCTTGGCATGTTCGAGTGGGGCGGCATCGCTGTCGATACCGATCGCCAAATCGCGATTGCCAACCCGATCGCGCTGCCGTTTGTATCGCGACTCATACCGAGAGGTCCCGGCAACCCGCTCGAACCGGTGGCCGGTGCAAAGGGCAGCGGGACGGAGGTCGGCATACAACCGCAATATGGCGTTCCCTATGGCGTGACGCTCAACCCATTTCTTTCGCCGTTCGGGCTGCCGTGCAAACAGCCCGCATGGGGCTACATCTCGGCGATCGATTTGAAGACCAACCAGATCGTTTGGAAAAAGCGTATCGGCACCACGCGCGATAGTTCGCCGATTCCGCTTCCGTTCAAAGTGGGCATGCCGATGTTGGGGGGGCCGATTGTTACGGCCGGCGGCGTGGCGTTCATCGGCGCGACGGCCGACAATTATTTGCGTGCGTATGACGTCCGCAACGGCAAAGAGCTGTGGCGCGCGAGGCTGCCCGCGGGTGGCCAGGCCACGCCGATGACGTATTCCGTCAACGGCCGTCAGTATGTGGTGATCGCGGCCGGCGGACATGGATCGTTCGGGACGAAGTTAGGCGACTATGTGATCGCTTATGCTTTGCCGAATCAGTGAGCGGGGTGCAAGCTCGCGACGAAAATTCGCGCTCAAAATCCACCATCGAGCTCGATTCGGCTGCCATCGCTAAAGCGGCCAAGCCGGAACGGGTGAGGGTCGACAGCTGGCGCGTCGTTGGCCACGAGGTCGGCTGTGAGCTTGCCTGCGCCGGGACCGATCCCGAAGCCGTGCCCCGAGTAGCCCGTTGAGACGATCAGCCCCTGCAGCGTATTGACCGGCGAGATCACAGGCACCGCGTCGGGCGTCACGTCGATATAGCCGGACCACGACCGAACGATTTCGACGGGCCCCAAATTCGGGAACAGCGCGCGGAAATCGCGCAACGTCACCGCGAGGTGAGCGCGCGTCGGAGCCGGATCAAGCGTGCGAGCCGTTTCGAAGACGGTAGGCTGGTCGAGCGGCCACGAACGCGGCTGGCGCAACGCCTCGATGAAGCGATGTCCTAGAGAAAAGCGCATCGAACCCAGCTGCGTTTTGAGAATCGGCCAATACTGCCCAAAGAGCCGGAAGCTGTCCGGTGTCAGATCCGCCAAGATGCGCGAGGCGCTCGCGACGGAATAGCCGCCATCCAAGCGCTTTCGATAGCCGACAGTCCCGTGGCACGCGCTGGTTTCCGGCCCGCCTGCAATCGGCGCCGTGCACAACACTGAGCTGCGGACGGCGAGCTGCGGTATCTCGATGCCGAGGTTCTGGCAGAACCAGCGCGTCCAGGCGCCACCTGCGACCACTACGGATGTGCAACGAATAGAGCCGTGCTCGGTAACCACGCCGCTGACCATGCCGGCGCTCGTCTCGACGCCGCGTACAGCGCACGGCGTTAGAACGTGAACGCCTCGCGCCCGCAACGCCAGCGCCATTGCGGGAACCGCGCGCTCGGGCTCGGCTTGCCCATCCGTAGGCGTAAAAAAGCCGCCCGTTATCGCACTGCCGGCGCGTTGCCCTACGCCGGGCATCAGCGCCCGAGTCTCGGCTGCCGAGACGACTCGCGAGCTCAGCGCGTTATGACCTAGCAGCGCCCTCGCCCGGCTTAGCCATCGTTCGTGCTCGGCCAAATCGGCAGCCTTACCCGTGGCGTACAGAATCCCGCTTTGCCGGAAACCGGTATCGATGCCGAGCTGCCGGTCGATTTGGCGCCATAGCCGCAAGCTGTCGAGGCTGAGCGCCAACTCGCGCAAGTCGCGACGCGCCGTCCGGCACCACCCCCAGTTCCGGCTGGACTGCTCACCGGCAATGACGCCTTTTTCACAAACCGCCACAGAGATGCCTTTCTCGGAAAGCGCCAGCGCCGTGCAGATACCGACAATTCCGCCGCCGATCACGACGACATCGACCCGGGCAGGCAGGCTTCGGTCTTCGGCAACAGCCATGACACGCATACCCATTTGCAACCCCCATTGATGCCTATGCCACCATCCCCGGATTCAGGGCTTGGTGCGGCGTGCCGTGTGCGTTAGCGCCGTCGTGCACAAGTACAGCGTCAGACCGCCGCATAGCACCATGAACCAGACCGGCAGCATCTTCGTACCGGCGACGGTCATCGCCGTTCCGGCACCAATCGGGCCGAGGATCGCGCCGATGGAAAACCGCCCTGCGATAACTCGCATGTTGTGGTCGGCCCCGCCTGCGTCGTCGCTGGCGGCGGCATAGGTCGCAAGCGTCAGCAACGCACGGATGGCACCGGCCGATAGCAACACGGCAAGCAGCAGAGCGGCCGGCAGCCGGGCCACCAGCAATATCGTCGACGACACCAGCGAAATCGAGCCCAGCACAATCCCACTACGCGTGAGCCCGAGCCGGTCCGTGAGCCAGCCCACCGGGTACTGCGCGAGGGCCGCGCCGATGCCGGCATTCACCAGCAGACTCGAAGTCATTTCCGGCGCCATTGCTCGCGCATGCGCGAACTGCGGAAGCAATCCATACAAGGCTCCGTTGCACAAGCCTGCCGTCGCCCCGATCGTCGCGCCTGCGCGCATCGTGCTGCTAAGCGATTTCCCACGTACCGTTCGGGCGGCTCGGGCATCCATCGTGCCGCTCATCGGCGGCCATCGCACCGCGACGATCAGCGGGAGCATCGCCGCCAAGACGAAGAGCGAACCCAACATCAAGGGGCGCCCGCCCGCGAGCCCCGTGAGCCGTTCGAGCAGGGGCCCCATCATCGCTGCGCTGGCGACCAGCAATTCATGTAGGCCAACGATCCGGCCGCGCATTCGTGGGGGTGTGCCGCGAAACAACGGCGTCTCGACGGCGATCCAGCGCAGCCCCATCCCGAAGCCGATCAAGCCCCCGGCCGGTAGCACTAGCGCGTCGGCCGAAACTGCTAGAAGGCCGAATCCGGCCACCGAAACCAGCGATCCGTAGCACACCGTCCGCGCAAATCCGCTGTGCCCGATCACGCTCGGTGCGAGCGCAATCCCGGCCAGCATTCCGGTCCACTCGAACGACGCGAACAGCCCCGTCAGCGCAGCGCTGGAACTGCGCTGGATGAGCCAAAGGGGCAGCACGACGAACCCGATGCCGTACTGGCCAATCTGCGCAAGCACGGATGTCGCTATGAGGGCAGCGACCGGAATCGTGTCGAGCGCGCCCTCGTCCTCGCCATGCGCACGGGCCATCGTCTCCGTCGGAAGGCTCACGCTCCGCGCTCGGTCCACCACACGGAGAAGATGCGCATCGGCTCGACGCCGGTGTTATGCACGCTATGCTCGATGTTCGGATCGAACGTCAGGCAATCGCCGCTTCGCACATCCGTGACTTGGCCGCGGTAATAGAGCCTGCCTGTACCGGCTGCGATCATCCATATCTCTCGCTCCGGGTGTTTTTCCGGCGGAGAAAAACCACCAACGTCAACCTCAAAACGCGATGCCTCGAATGTGGTGCCCGCGCGCAAAGAGCCGAAGTCGATTTCCTCTACGCGCAAACCCGTTTCCCACACCTGCGGCGCCTGGAAAGATAGGAGGATGGGCGACAGGACTTGATAGTGAGGGCCGTTCATACGGTTTCCTCCGATGCTGCGATGGTCGCGTAGCTAGGGAAACCCTCGTATTCAAGTTTTTTCCATAGCGCCAACGCGACACCCGGCATAACCGGATACGCAAGAATGCAGAATCCGCGCAGATACTGCCTGGCGGCCTGCGGCTGCCATTCCAGCGCGAGCCATTGGTCGATGCAACGCGTTGCCGCCCGCAGGCTGAAATGATCGACATCGAAAGCTGCGTCCATGTCGGCCACGAGTCGCGCGAGCGTGTCCGCATACGGATCGACTGCGTCATCGCTCGGCCTCGTATCGAGAGCGGATTGCATCTGCGCTAGGCGAGGCTCGACGGTGCGGCGGAACGCTTGGAAGTCATCTCGGGAAAAATCGCTCGGCGCGGCCTCCGGACTCGTTTTGGCGAGAAAGTAGCGCAGCACGTCGGACGATGCGCCCAACTCCCGCACCGCCTGGTCAGCCCAGATGCAATGCTGACGGCTCGTCGAAAACTTGCGGCCATCGAGTGTGTAGAAGAAATTCGTCAGATAACGATCGAAGCCGCGGTAGCGGCGGCTGCGCTGCGCGAGTGTCTCCACGCCCACGCAGAACGGCACCGTATTGTCAAAGCCGAAGCTAGTCACGTTCACCGTGCCGGAGGCTGTATCGAACGGATTGTGTTCGAGCGCCAGAATCTCCTGCGCAACTTCGCCGCAGAGCAGCGACAACATAAAGAGCGCCGTATAGGTGAACACGACCGAAGGCGCGGACGCCCGTGCATCAGGCCAAGACTCGCCCCACTCGCCGGGATTCGACAGCCGCACCTTGCCCCCCGAAGTTCGCATGAATCGCTCCGCGATACGCCGGATGTCGGCCGGCACACGCATCTCAAGCAACCGCTGCGTGAGCGCGGAAATGTCGGCATCGAGAAAAACGCTTGCCCGCTCGGTGACCTTGACGGTGGCGTCGGCCGGTTCCGCTCGAGGTTCGATCAAATCGCGCGGCGACACTTCCATGCCGCATGCTTCGCAGTGGTAGCCACCCATTTCAGCGCTGCAGCAAGGGCAAATGCCGGCGATCCTACTGCCGACGATCGTCCGCCCGCTCCGGCCGCTGATGTGGACTAATTCATCGTGTGCCTGCAGCAGCCCTTGCTCATCCAGATCGGCAAGTACCTCGGATGTGATGCTGTGAAGGCGCGCCCGGTACGGCGGAGCCAGCGGATTGAGGAATGCGTCGTAACGAATATCGAGTGCCTCTAGGCAATCGGCAATCGCCGCATGGTACTCGGCACAGATCTGCTCGACCGACTTGTTCTGTTCGTCGGCGCGGGGCAGCACGTGGGTCTCATAGGGGTCCGTTGCCGAGATAAGCGCGACCGTTGCACCATTGCGCCGCAAGTGCCGCGCGAGCATGTCCATCTTGAGGAACGGGCCTGCGATATGACCAAGATGGAGCGGGCCATTCGGTGTCGGCATCACGGGGATGAGCACATAAGTGGCGTGAGCGGTCATCAAACAACCTCGATATTCGATTGTGAAAGAGCTGCGGGGCGGCTTGCCGGCGGGGTGTCGCCGGAGCCGATGCCGGAATGCGGGCCGGCGACAAGGTCACCCCCAATATCAGCACCCGCTCCGAATTCCTGGAATGCAACCCTAGACGGCAGGCGATACAGTTCACGGGCGGCGATCTGGTTGGCGATTCGCGCCGCCCGCCAAGCACCGAGACCAAGGTCCGGTGCGCCAATACCGTGTGTGTGCAGCTCCCCGTTCTGGATAAAGATCTGTCCGGGACCCCGATGATCTACCCGGTAGCCGGCGTCGATCTTCAGGCGTTTCGATGCGTCGAGGTTCAGCTTGTCTTCGAGTCCATCGAGAAACGACGGCAACGAGTAGCGATAGCCCGAACCGGCGATGATCGCGTCGACCGCAACCGAAAACGCGCGCCCTGTCTGAAGGTGCAGGAACTGCGCGTCGAGCCGTCCGTCCGCCGTCGGCTCCACTTGGCGCAATTCGCTGTGAGCACGCAAATGCACTGGAACCGGTGTTCCGGCGGCACTGCGGTGGTAGAGGCGGTCGTAGACATCCGCGATCGTCTTGAAGCTGATGCCCTTATAGAAGAGACCTTGCTGCGGCACCACGCGATCCTTGACTTCTTGGGGAAGCCCGTGGAAATACGTGGTGTAGTCCGGAGTGAAATGCTCGAGTCCAAGCTTCGAATATTCCATCGGCAGAAAGCCTGCGGCTCGCGTACACCAGTGCAAGTCAAATTGCGGCACGTCTTCGTCGTTGAACTGCTTGTCGATCAGGCTATGCACCACCTCAGCTGCGGACTGGCCCGATCCAAGCACCAGCACGCGCTGCTTTCCCGCGATATCGAAGCGATCCGCGTAGTCGGCGGTATGCATGACCTGTTCTGGAAATAGTCGTGCAAGCGTTTGCAGGCACGCCGGCAACCATGGTTGCGTCCCGGTGCCGAGCACGAGGTTACGGGCGTAATAGACGCGTTCCTCGTCCGCTTCCCGCGCGGTGACGCGATAGCAATCGTCCATCACGTCCACGCCTACAACTTCGCTTCCAAAATGCAGGCTCGGAAGTTGATGGCTGACCCATTTGCAATAGTGGTCATACTCCCGGCGCGGGATATGAAAATTCTCGAAGAAGTAGAACTTATACAGGCGATCATGTGCCTGCAGGTAGCTCAGAAAACCGAAACGGCTGGTTGGCGCAACGAGACTCACCAAGTCGGCAAGAAACGGCACCTGCAGGGTGGTTCCCTCGAGCAGCATGCCTGGATGCCAGCTGAAACTCGGCTTACGTTCGAGAAATGCCGCCCGGTCGAGCCCCGCGTCAGCGAGCAGCGCCGCCAGGCTCAGATTAAACGGGCCAACGCCGATGCCGATCACATCGAGAATGCCCGAGGGCGTCAGTGCGGGTTCGCCGGATCTTCGTCATGCGATCCCCCTCAAGGCCGTCCCAACGGACTCAACTACTTCGACCGGGAGCAACGAACGATCGGCATGGGGGCCGGTTATGGACTGCGCCCCGTGGTCGACAGCCACGCGCTTAAGGTGCCGCATGAGATCGACGATATGGGACATGTCGGTGGCCGGATTGAGCAACGTCATTTTCAGCGCTGTCCGGCCGTCGCGGCGCGTCACGCCCAAGTTGGCGACCCCCTGGTTCAGCAGGCCATAGGCCACCGATTGGTGAAGCGCGTCGCGCTCATGCTCGTCCATATGGGGTGCCTGGAGCCTGAACAGGACACTGGCAAGCTGGGGCGGCTGGATCAGCTCGAACGCGGGGTCGGCTTCGAGGGTCTTGGCGACCTCGCGTGCAAGATCGATACCGGCGTCGACAAGTTCGCCGAAGCGGCGAGCGCCGAGGCTGCGCAAGCTCGTCCAAAGTTTCAGCGCATCGAACCGGCGTGTCGTCTGAAGCGACCGTTCGACCAAATTGGGAATCCCGAGAGCTTCGTCTTCGGCCGGGTTGAGATAATCGGCATGCTCGCGCATTGCGTTGAAATGGCGGCCATCTTTCAGCAAGAATGCGCTGCAGCTGATTGGCTGGAAGAAGTGCTTGTGGAAGTCGAGCGCGACCGAGTCGGCGCGCTCGATTCCGTTCAATTGGCCCCGGTATTTCTCCGACAGCAGAAGCGCTCCGCCCCAAGCGGCATCGACGTGCAGCCAAATGCCGGACATCGCCGCGCAATCCGCCAGATCGGAGAGCGGATCGATAGCGCCTGCATCGGTGGTGCCGGCGGTCGCCACGATCGCGAACACGATCTGGCCGTCGTCCGCGGCCTTTTTAAGTGCCTCTTCGAGCGCCCGCATATCGATGCGATCGTGCCGATCGGCCGGAACACCGATGCACGCATCGCCGCCGAGCCCGAGAAGATAAAGTGCCTGCCGCACGGAAAAGTGGGCCTTTTCCGAGCACACCACCTTGAGCCGAGCGGCATCGGCAGGCAAGCCCAGCTCGCGTACCGATCGCTTCCAATGTGCAGCGACCGCACGGTCACGTGCCAACAACAGCGCCATCAAATTGCTCTGCGTGCCGCCGCTCGTAAACACGCCGGCATCGTCCGTGCCGTAGCCAAGCCGATCGCGTAGCCACGACAGCATATGCTGCTCGAGTACCGTAGCTGCCGGACCTTGGTCCCATGAATCCATCGACTGGTTGGCAGCATTGAGCAGTACCTCGGCGCCTTGCGCGCTCAATGTCGTCGGACAATGCAAATGTGCGATGCAGAGCGGATGATGAACCTGCAAGCTCCCGGGGAGCACGATCTGCGCCGCATCGGCGAGTGCTTGGATGTCGCCGATCCCTACTTCCGGCAGTACCTCGAGCGTTCTCAGGCGAGCGCCCAGTGCTTGGGGCGTGTCGCCGTTGAACAGAACCCCGTCTTCAAGCCACGCGCCGGCCATCCGCACCGCTTCGTCCATGACGAACCGGTACCGCTGTCCGCTTCCTGCACCACAAGACATCAGACTTTCTAACGAGCTGCTACGCATGTTCTGCAACCTCCTTTGCCGGTTTGCTCTCTGTCGCGCTTGAGAAGGCGCGATCGAGTCGCTCAAGGGCGCAGCACAGTTCAGCCTGACTGATGTTCAAGGGCGGCAGCAAACGCAACACCGCGCCATGCCGGCCACCGCGCTCGAGGATCAGTCCGTTGGCGAAGCACTCCGCCTGTACGCACGCAGCCAGCGCTGGATTGGCGGGATAGCTGCCCAGATGGTCCGCGGGCTGCGCCTTATCGACAATTTCAATACCGAGCATTAGCCCCCGGCCACGAACATCGCCGATGCAGGCATGCTTGCCGGCAACCTTGTCGAGGCCCGCGCGCAACTGCTCGCCACGTGAGGCGACTTGCGACAACACACCATCGCGCTCCATCACGCGCATCGTGGCAAGGCCGGCCGCCATCGCCAACTGATTGCCGCGGAACGTGCCGGTGTGAGCGCCCGGCAGCCATTCGTCCCATTGCTTGCTGTAAGCCAGCACCGCAAGCGGTAGCCCACCTCCGATCGCTTTGGAAATTACGATCATGTCGGGGATGATGCCGGACCGTTCGAATGCGAACCAGTCGCCGGTGCGGCCAATGCCGGCCTGTACTTCGTCGAGGATCAGCGCGATGCCGCGCGCCTGGGTTGCCGCGCGCAAGCGGCGTAGCCATGCGTCGGGAGCGGGAAGCACCCCGCCTTCACCCTGGACCGCTTCGACGATGACCGCAGCCGGTTGCGTGACACCGCTTTCGACGTCGTCGAGAAAACGATCCAGGTAAGTGGCAAGCGCATTCTCGCCTTGCTCGCCGCCCAAACCGAGCGGGCAACGGTAGCTATATGGGAACGGCATGAATTGCACGCCGGGCATGAGCGACGACACCGGGCCCTTCGGTGCCAGGTTGCCGGTCACGCTTAGCGCACCGTGCGTCATACCGTGGTATCCGCCGGAAAAGCTAAGAATTGTCGAGCGGCCCGTTGCCGTCTTCGCCAGCTTCAATGCTGCTTCCACCGCATCGGCACCCGTCGGACCGCAGAACTGCAGCCGCCAATCGGAGGCATTGCCGGGTAACAGACCGAGCAGCTTCTCCGAAAACTCGTCCTTTAGGGGGGTGGTGAGGTCAAGCGTGTGGAGCGGCAAGCCGCTGTGCAATACCGCGCCGATTGCCGCGGTGACATCCGGGTGGTTGTGCCCCAGAGCGAGCGTGCCCGCGCCGGCGAGGCAATCCAGATATTGTCGGCCCTCGACGTCCGTTATGTAGGCACCGCCGGCGGAGCGGATTGCGATCGGTATTTTGCGCGGATAGGTGCGCGCGTTCGATTCGAACTGGGCCTGCCGATCCAAGAAATATCGATTACTTGTACTATCCGCACTAGATTTCTGCATCGGCGCACTCGGAATGATTTTTTTCATTGATTGGTTATACGCAAACGAGAAAACTCCACCCCGCTTCATCTGGGGTCATTGACAATTCGCCTTGTTCTATCTCAACCCAGGATGTGCCGGAAGGTCTGGCTCTGGGTGCGAAGCCAGGCGAGCGTTCGAACTCTTGACATACAACGGACGCGCAACGCTTGCGACATTGCGCACGCGGGCAACCCTATTAAATCGAAAGGCTGTAGCTATAAAAAATCTCGTCACGCTTCCAGCCGAGACTTTCGTAGAGCGCCTGAGCGCCGACATTCTGCTTGGCCGTCGTCAGATCCACACGGGCCTTGCCGTCAGTCTGTGCCTGCTCGATGGCGGCCAGCAGAAGCTGCTTCGCCACTCCGGCACGCCGGGCGCTGGGCGCGACGAAGAGATCATATAAAATATAGATAGGCGCGGCCGCGACCGAGCAAAACGTCGGATAGAGTTGACACAGGCCGACCAGCGTACCGTTGCCGGCATCAGCCACAAAAATGACTGATTCAGCATTCTTGCTTCTGTCCGATATGAAACGCGCTGCGAGGCCGATGTCCGAGTTCTGCCCGTAAAAAGAGCGGTAATCATTAAATAGTAGCGCCGCCCCTTCCAGGTCGTCGGGTTGATATTTCCTAATGTTCGTGGAATTCATTTGGAATTTGCTTGTTAACGACCATCGACGTGGGAGCGGCGATAGTACTGCGCTCAACGGCACAAAAAAAGATCCACCGTCTCAATAAATTTTGGAACCACGATATGGACCTCGCGCCGCTAGTATCATCGTTCTCCGCGCAGAAAAGCGTGGCAGGGCAAAGCCAGCAGGAAGCGCTTTACAAATGCTTGCGTGACTTGTTGATGGACGGGCAGATTCCCGCGGGCACACGGCTCGTGTCGACGCGCACACTCGCGATAGAGCTCGATATTGCGAGAAATTCCGTGGTCTACGCCTACGAAAGGCTTGCGGAAGAAGGTGTCGTGGCGGCTACGAGAAACGGCACGGTCACCGTCTGGGACGGAAAGGTTCATGCGCGCCAGGAAAGCGAAAGCTGTTTGCAATCGGTTCGCCTGGCCGATCGAGTGATGGGACTGGAGAATCCCGACCCCGAACCGGACGCGATGTTGCCGTTCGTGCCGGGGCTGCCGTCGCTTGAAGAATTTCCGCTCCTTCAATGGCGCCGCTGCGTGGAGCGCGCATGGAGAAACATCCGGCCCGCGCATCTCGCCTACGGGCCGGCGGAAGGCATGCCGGAATTGCGTAAGGCCGTTGCGGCCTACGTCCGTATTTCCCGGGGCGTGCGTTGCGATATCGAGCAGGTGTTCATCACGGACGGCACTCAGAGCAGCCTGGAACTGTGCGCACGCATGCTGTCGAATCCCGGTGAATACGGCTGGTTGGAAAACCCGTGCTACAACGGTGCACGGACTGCATTTCGATCGAGCGGGCTGCAAGTCGTGCCGATCGAGGTCGATCACCAAGGGCTCGCGCCGACCGAAGACCAGTGGCGAAACCATCCGCCCAAGCTGATCTACGTCACGCCATCTCATCAGTATCCGCTCGGCTGCCTGATGAGCACGCAGCGGCGCAGAGCGCTCGCCGAAAGGGCGCGCGCACGTGGCGCCTGGATCATAGAAGACGATTACGACAGCGAATTCCGTGGCGGAGGACAGCCGCTCCCCGCCATCCAAGGCTTGTTTGCCAATGCGCCTGTCTGCTACCTCGGTACGTTCAGCAAGACAATGTTTCCAGCGTTGCGGCTCGGATTCATGGTGTTACCGCCGATCCTGGTGAATCGTTTCACCCACACGTTGCGTGAGCTCGTGCATCGTGGTCATCCGGCCGAGCAATTGGCTATGGCCGACTTTATCGACAGCGGTTTATTCGCGCGACACTTGCGCCGCATGAGGACTTTATATTCCCACCGTCGCAACTGTCTCAAAGCTGCACTGGCTCGCCACCTCGGTGCAAGCCTGAGTGTCCGAGAGAGCCCGGGCGGCATGCATCTTTCGTCAGAGCTGTTGTTACCGCTCCAGGACACCGAAATTGCTCGCGTTGCGTCGGCCTTCGGTCTGATGCTTCAGCCGCTCAGCAGCTATCGGGTGGGCGACGGCCGGATGTATAACGGCTTCGTATTGGGCTATTCGGGATTGCGCGAAGCGATTATTGACGAGGCCGCGGCGCGGTTCGGTGCGGTCATCGAGCAGCAGCAACGCGTCGGCAGTAACGATTCCAGGCAAGCCGTGCGTGCGCTCTCATGACCGCCAGCAGTCCTGGAGGTCGTGGGTACCCCCTGTTCAATGTTGAGCTTGCCCCCGAAAAACGAATCCTTTGCTGAGCGTTCAAACTCAAGCAAGGAGAGTACAACGCTGTACTGTGAGGGGCTAAAAAGCGACGAGGGGTTACGTGAATATTCACGTAACCCCTCGTTTTGTTTGGTCGGCTGCAGGAATGGAATTCTTGCAGCACACCCCCATCATACAAGGCTTCTATAGACTCGCTAACTTCTACATGCCCCCAATTGTGCCCCCAATACTTGCGAGCATTTCGGTTGGGGTGCGCGCCGAACTTCAACGCTCTAACAAAACCGAGCGCAGTTGACGGCAACATCTGACTGCTGAACACGGTTTTATCGTACCAGACGGCGCTGGACGGGCGAACTTGCATCACCCTTGTGTTAAACGATTCGAGCGCCAGTAAGGGGGCTCCTGTCTTTGACGGACGACTGGTCTCGCGTCTCTTCGCGGTCTTCGTCGGCGAAACGCTTCTTCGAGGAACAAACTTGAGGCACTCCGTTTCTTGTGCCTGCCGGTACATTCGAGCGCTTCAATTCTTCCGACGTCGCCGTGCGTAGCGACCGGAAATGCGGCATTTGAAAACTGCCAACATTGACAGGATGGCCTCGGGAAAAACCTCCGTGCTACATTCCCGCGACCAAAAATGAAGAGAGGGCGTGCATTATGGGTTTTGCATTCATTCGCGAGGGCGACACGACCTCGCATGGCGGTCGCGTGCTTGCGTGTTCGCCAGAGAACAAGTCGGACGGCGTTCCCCTCGCGCTCTTGGGCGATAAGGTGTCGTGTCCCAAGTGTTGCGGGGTATATCCGATCGTCGGGGTCAAGAATCTCGGCGTAACGTTCGACGGTCGGCCCGTCGCCTCCGAAGGCGATACGACCGCATGCGGGGCCACGCTCATCGCCTCGCAAAACAATACAACGGCCGAACCAACTAGCGGTGGTTCCGTGGGCGGTGGAAAAACGTCCTATCCGAGACGAACCCGCAAACGCCTTATCGCGGGCGTTTTCAGGTGCTCGATGACATCACGCGCAAGCCCGTCGCGGGTGTAGTGGTCTAATTTCATCAGACAGGTCGATAGGAGGACAATCCGGAATCGACGAGGAAAAGAGTTAGATGACAAAGAAGCGCCGACAATTCGATGCCAGCTTCAAGCTGGAGGTAGTGAAGATGATACGAGACCAAGGGTTATCGGTTGGCGAGGTTTGCCGGTCGATGAATCTTGGCGAGACGGGGGTACGGCGCTGGCTGGCGCAGTACGACGCGGAATGCGCTGGCGGAGCTGGGGTGGGCAAGCCGCTGACGGCGGAGCAGCAGCGCATACGTCAACTGGAAGCGGAGAACCGACAACTGCGCGAGGACAATACGCTGTTAAAAAAAGCGTCGGCCTTCTTTGCCCGGGAACTGAAGTGAGTTACCGCGTGGTAGCGCACTTGCAAGAGAAGGCCGTATCGGTCAGTGCCGCGTGCCGTGTATTGGAGGTAAGCCGCTCGGGCTACTACGCGCACCGGCGTGCCAAGCCGAGCCCAAAGCGTTTGCACGAGCAGGCCCACGTCAGGGCAGCGTTTGCTGCCAGTGGCGCCAGCTATGGCAGCCGGCGTGTGATGCATGCCGTACGCGAGCAAGGGCTTCATATAGGCCGGTATCGGGTGCGCACGTTGATGCGTGAAGCGCAGTTGCGTACGACGTGGAAGCGCAAGTTCGTTTCGACCACCAACAGCAAGCATACGTTGCCGGTGGCCGAGAACGTGCTGGACCGACGGTTTGACGTGAGCGAGCCGAATCGGGCGTGGGTTTCGGATATCACGTATCTTCGCACGGCTCAGGGCTGGCTTTATCTGGCGGTCGTGCTTGACCTTCACTCGCGCAAGGTCGTGGGCTGGTCCATGGCGCCGACGATGCCCGCCGCTCTGGTGATATCCGCACTGACTATGGCGCTACAGCAGCGCCAGCCGGCGCCGGGACTGGTCTTGCATTCGGACCGTGGAGGCCAATACGCAAGCGACGAGTATCAAGCCTTGCTCAAGCGCCATCACGTGGTTTGCAGCATGAGCCGCAAAGGAAACTGTTGGGACAATTCGGTGATGGAGCGCTTCTTCCTGAACCTGAAGATGGAACGCGTATGGCAGCGCCAGTACGCCAATCACGAGGAAGCTCGGCGAGACGTCACTCAGTACATCGTCGGCTTCTACAATCCCGTGCGCTTGCACTCAACTTTGGGCTATCTGTCGCCCGCCGCCTTCGAGGCGAAATCGACAGCAAAAGAACCTATCTGCCTGTCCGAAATTACTTGACCACCACAGGGACACCCGTACACGGTCAGGTCGTCGGACGGTCAAACGATTGAAGGCGAGACAGATAGCTGCGGGTATACGGATTGGCTGGATAATTCCCAGGCATCATCGCTCATGTTTAATCAGCCAGGGATGGCCGGAGCGAACAAGGGATGAGCGGTTACTCTGGCAGTTCAGCACCCGGCAACATGAGTAGCGGCGACGGACAAACAACCGTCGTTGGACTCAACAGTCGATTGTCCGGCAAGGACGAGGAAGTGCTTTGCGCTGTCATGTGCCCGTGCAGTCGAATCGGTGTTGCGACGCGCCCCATGCGCGACGGCGCGCGCATCATGAGGCAGAAATGCGTCGAACAACGGTTGAATGCGATGAACGAATCATCCATTGCGCAGTTCGGAGCACCGACAGAATACCGTCCGGAGGTTGCTTACGACATGAGCCCCAAGCCTCCAGCGCCGCCGGTCCCGATCATGTCGGAGGAAGATTCGTTAGCCCCGCATAATTCGATGGTGCGTTGGATTATCGACAACTGGCCAGGCGGAATGAAAGGCTACCGCGCGGGGAAGGCCGCCGGGCTCGAACAAATTCGACGTCCCGACGTCGTCATCGTGCAGGACCCTACTCAGCCGCCCGTGCAGTCAAATATCAAGACCGTTGTCGAAATGAAGTTCGAAGATGAATATCGTGATCGGCAAAGGGACGCTTACGTCCGCATCGCCGGGGGCGATAAAAAGGTAGTGACACTGCGACCGGCAGACTGTAGGTGCCGCAACGAGGATTCAGACGAGAAACCCGCACAGTCAACGCAAACACAGTCCGACGCGGAAGAAATCTTCGGCCTGGGCTCCGGCGGAGCGAATCAGGCGCTTCCCCCTCAGCCGCCGAACGGTCCCACGGCGTTTCCCGGCTACGTTTTTCCCTGAACATCATGACAAAAGACGAACTAGCAGCCTGGGCCAACGACCCGCAACGCCAAGATACATTGCCTTTCGGACTGTTCGAGCCTCCCTATCAAAAAGGGATCGTCGGTGCTGCCCTTGTAGTGCGGGGCGTGCTGTACTTCAAGAACGGCCACTCGGCTCCCGTGCGCCAAACACTTGCGCAATGCTACGACCGCTACATGACGGCGATCGAAGCATACGAGGTGGCCTTGGCGAAAGTCGAGGGCCGCGAGCCGCCGAAAACCAGCCCGATGCGCTGGTTCTACGCGGAGGGAGAAAACCCGGCCGCGTTCGAAAAATCTGTCGGCTTTCCGGGCCTTGCAAAGCGACTTCCGAGTAGCGCAGCCCTTGTTTCGAGTACGACCAGTGCCGACCATAAGCTCGCAGCCGGTTTTTATGACTTCTCGATATTCTGCCTGGAGGACTGGGAGGCCGACGCTGGCCACAGCCTCGATGTAATGACATTCAGCGTTCCGCGCGGCTTCCTTCAACGGTGCCCTGGGACGTTCGAGAGGTTGTTCACCGACTTTGCTGCGTCACTTCCGACGGTTCATGGACACGCCGGCTACGCGGTCAACTTGCCTCCAATGGGCCGAGAACCGAACGAGGCAAGCGAATATTTTTGGGCGCGGTTGTACGGCCCCGGTCTCGACGTTGGCAGCCCAAGACGCACTTGCGTCCGCGGTCTAGTAGACCGGATCAAGACGGTCGATTGGTTGGTGGCAATCGATGCCGACCTAGCTGCCCGAGTGGGTTGGCCAAATGGCCCAATGCTCCCACCGGATTGGTTCAACAAAGCGCCGCTTGCCGAGGGCCGGGTGGTCATTCAAGCAGGGGCCGAGCCGCAAACAGGCGTATCGATGGGCAAGGCACAATCGCCAAGACCACCAGCCGCATATGTGCTATTGAACCAGGCGCTGCGCGCGATCGTTGCCGACACTATCGACAGCCTGCAAGACGGCACGATCAAAAGTACGGCGCCGCTTCTAAGTACAACGATTGCGAGCGAGGCATGGTTGCAGCGCTTCAACGTGCCCGACGATGAACTCAACGGATACTGGGTCGAGTTGCATAAGACGCCAAAGCTCCAGCCGCCATCGTGATCGCTACACAACCTCAACGACGCCGCGCTGCTGTCAGGTTCCCTGTAATGGGACAAACCTAGCTCGGAACGTCAGTGCAAGAGACCAACGCTCCGAACGCTCTTTCCAGCGCGAGCCTCAGCTCACTTTTGTCTATTTTAGTCAGAGGATTATCGACACTTGGGACACGTCGGATCTCGGCGTGGTGCTGTCCTTCGCTGGGAACGTGATCAACGGCAAAGCCGTGCCCACGAACGGTCTTTATCTCTCGAACTGTCCGTGCTTGGCTCGCAATGTACCCAGCGTACTTAAACTCAGGGCGATTCTCGCGCTTCGAAAGTTGTCGCGCCAAGCCAAGCCTATGGACTACCTCAGGAGGTGGCGCATATTTATCCCAGTTCACAGATTCGCCCGCACCACCCGGGAACTCGAACGTGCTCTCCCAAATCAGCCCCTTTGCCGGCTCGTACATCCGCGGAGAGTCCACCAGGCGCGTCACGATTGCCGAGTCAGCGGTGTTTGTCAACATAGTTGTCGCGTCGCTTCACGCGCACTGCTTTAATTCGACTCGGGGCGCGCGCTCCGGATTGAGCCAGACCTCGTCCTTCAATTCCCAATCGCGGGTCGTACGGGACCAGCGGTGCGGGTGGCGCGCCTTGGCCTTCGCATAGACCACTTCGCGCTGCGCCAGTACGGCGGTGGCAATGCCGTTGTGACGCTGCGCCGGCGTGACGAACTTCAGCCCGCTGTGCTTGTGCTCGTGGTTATACCAACGCACGAACTGCTGCGTCCAGGCACGTGCGGCGTCGATGCTCGCAAACGCTTTGCGCGGGTAGTCGGGCCGGTACTTGCACGTGCGGAATAGCGCTTCAGCGTACGGGTTGTCGTTGCTCACGCGCGGACGGCTGAACGAAGCCACTACGCCCAGGTTTTCCAGCGTGGCGAGCATCGTCGCACCCTTCATCGCGCTGCCGTTGTCCGAGTGCAGTACCAGCGGTCGTCCCGCCAAGCCCTCGGCCAAGCTCGTACGCCGCATGAGCAACGCGGCAAGCTCGGCCGATTCCGCCTCCTGCACTTCGTGACCGACGATCTTGCGGCTAAACACATCCAGCACCATGTACCAGTAGTAGAACTTGCCCTTGATCGCCGCCGGCAACCAGGTGATGTCCCACGACCACAACTGGTTCGGTGCGGTCGCACAATGGCTGGTGACCACATGCCGAGAAGGTTGGCGCGCACGGCCTCGGCGGTGCTGCTGCGAAGCGTCGCGCAGCACGCGGTAAAAGCTCGATTCCGACGCGAGATACACGCCACGGTCCGCCAAGCTCGGCACGATCTGACTGGGCGGCAAGCTCGCGAACTCGGCGCTATTGGCCACCTCCAGAATCTGCTGACGCTCGGCCTCGCTCAGCTTGTTACGTGGCGGTGGACGATTGGCCGTGCTGCGGCCGTCGGCGCGTGCGGCGTCGCCGTCACCGACCCAACGCTGGAACGTGCGTGCACTCAGGCCCAGCTCTGCGCACGCCTTGTGCAGGCGGCAACCAGAGCCCATCGCCTCGCGAATCAACGATATGCATAACAGGCGATCTGGGACGTTGATCAGTCGTCCTCTTGTTCTCCCCAGATCGCCTGGGCTTTTTTTCGAAGTACAAGCAGCGCCGCCGCTTCGGCCAGTGCCTTCTCCTTGCGATGCAGCTCCTTCTCGAGTTGCTTGATGCGCTGCTTGTCTTCTTTGGACTGCTGACGTTGCTCGCGCGCCTGCTCGGCAGCATTGGCGTTGGCGGCCACACATGAGGCCCGCCACACCGCGATCTGCTCGGGATACAGGCCCTTGCGCCGACAATACTCGGCCAGCTCCGCTGCGTTCAGCGGGGCGGTTTCCAATACAACGGCAAACTTGTCTTCCGAAGACCATCCTTCGGCATTCTTCCCGTCGCCCGGCACGGCCAATCCCTTTCCTTTCGCCTCGCGGCGCCACACGTACAACGTTTGTTCGGTGATTCCCGTCTCTCGCGCTAGCGCGGACACCGGCACATTTTCCGGCGGCATCATGCGACGCACCACGGCTTCTTTTCGTTCCACTGAGTAGGCTTTCATTCATGCCGATTCTACCGCCCCCGGACCTCGTCTAAGATTCAGACGACACGACAACTATTCTGACGCCGGTCGTCTTGAGCATCAACTGAGAAAGCGCTCCACCGTATTAGGTTAAGCCGGTCCCGCTCTTGGCCTGCTGACCGCGTTCTATCTCCTTTCCAGTACGTCCATGCCCCGACAATTCGAGGCATGGACCCCGCACTCGATCCCGCTACTGGCGGCTACACCGGCGCACGCACGACCACACTCTCGAACGCGGTCTATTTGCGCTTGCAAACACCGCTCGGCAAGTATTGGGCGGACCCCACCTTGGGTTCGCGCCTGGATGAACTCAAGCGCGAGAAGGACGTCGCGCGCGTGCGCGGGCTCGCAAAGCAATACGCCGAACAGGCGCTTCAACCGCTTCTCGATGCGGGGCGAGCCAGCAGCATTACGGTAACTGCGCAGCATCTGCGGGAAGGTTGGGTGCTGTTGCTGATCGACGTCGTAGACGCAAGTGGCAAGCCGGAGCACTTCAGACATCCGGTGAAGGTGATCTGATGGCGTTCACGGTCAAGACACTCGACACCATCCGCACGGATATCCTGCGCGACATTTCGAACGAACTGCCAGATGCAGACACGGGCTCGGACTCGGATTTCGCGATCCGTGCGACCGGCACGTCCAGTGCCATCGAGGGGCTGTACGAGCACCAGCTCTACATCTATCGGCAGATCTTCCCTGACACGGCTGATTCAGACAACTTGCAGCGGCACGCGGCCACGCGCGGATTGTCGAAAAAGCGTGCGACTGCATCCGGTGGCAGCATTCTCATCAACGGTCAGCCCGGAGCGCCCGTCGCTGGCCCGCTCACCGGCCAGACGCTTGACGCACGGCAGTACACCACGACCGCAACCGGCTCGATCGGTGCTGACGGCACACTGAGCCTTGCTGCGGCCTGCACGGCAGTGGGCAGCACAGGAAATGCGGACCCTGGAACGACGCTGACGCTGCTTTCGCCGCCGAACGGCGTGACGAGCGCGGCATCGGTCGTCGAGATGGTCGGTGGTACCGACGATGAAACCGATGCGGAGTTGCTCGCGCGCCTTCTCGATGTAATTCGTCGGCCGCCGGCTGGCGGCAATAGGTGGGACTACCGACGGTGGGCGATGAATGTCGACGGCGTATCGGCCGCGTATGTGTATCCCCTTCGGCGCGGCCTTGGCACATGCGACGTTGTAATAACGGCTTCGGGCGGACTGCCTTCGGCCGCTACCATCGCAAACGTAAGTGTGAACGCCGGCCTAAATCCGACACTAAACGACGGCGTGATGGAATTGAGCTGCTGGGCGGCGGCAGTTGCTAAGCGATGTTTTGGGAAGGGACAGCGGAGTATTGATGACGCTTTGCGTGGCGTAAGGAGCCCGTAGGGCGAGTGCAGACGCGCAAAGCGTGGTGAGGGATGACGGTGTGCAGCGGTTACGGTAGAAAGGCATACCGCCGAAGAAACCACCGGCGCGACACCGGTCAAACCGCCAAGTTCACCCCGGGGCCGCGCCGCACAGGACACAGACGCAAGGCCATGGGGCCAAGCACAGGGACACGTGCAGTCGCAGTATTCCACGGCTGGCGGTCCCTGTCGATATCGATATCGACCTGCCTTCGGCGTTCCATGGGGACCGCCGATGCAGCCCACGGGCCGCTTCTTTCTGTGCGCCCACTGTCGGGTGCAGGTGTTCATTTGTCGCCGCTGCGATCGCGGCCAGATCTATTGCGCCAACGGCTGTGCCCAAGCGGCTCGTCGCGCAAGTTTGCGCGAAGCGGCCCGGCGTTACCAGCACTCTCGCCGTGGGCGTCTTGCCCATGCGCAGCGCGCCCGTCGTTATCGGGCGCGACTCAATAAAGTGACGCATCACGGTTCACCTGCGGTAGCGCCCAGTGCTCTACTGCCTGCGGACTCGATGCGCGCCGCTGTTACTCATCATCGCGTCACGGCATCGGTGCCGACGACAACGCATTGCCACCTATGCGGCAATGCCTGTTCGCCGCTCGTGCGCCTTGGCCCGCTGCGCCGTCGAGCGCCTTATTCCATTTACCGATTGCGGGGAGGCTCTAAAGGTGACGATTGACGCTGAACTCGAAGCCCATATCCTGCGGCTCTATCATGTCGAGAAGTGGCGCTGCGGCACCATCGCGCAGCAACTGCACGTGCATCGCGGCACAGTCAAACGGGTGCTCGCGCAGGCCGGCTTGCCGCGCCACGGTCCGGCGCCGCGCTCTTCGATGATCGAGCCGTATCTGCCGTTCATTGGCCAGACGCTCGAGAAGTATCCGACGCTCACCGCCAGCCGCCTCTACGGCATGGTGCGCGAGCGCGGCTATCAGGGCGGCCCCACGCACTTCCGGCATTTGATTTCGCTGCACCGGCCACGGCCGCCGGCCGAAGCGTATCTGCGGCTGCGCACGTTGCCCGGCGAACAGATGCAATGCGACTGGGGTCACTTCGGTCACTTGCAGATCGGCCGTGCGCGCCGTCCCTTGATGGCCTTCGTGATGGTGCTCTCGTACTCGCGCGACCTGTATCTGCGCTTCTTCCTCGATGCGCGCATGGAGAACTTCCTGCGCGGTCATATCGGCGCCTTCACCCGGTGGGGCGGGCTCGGCAGGGTCATCCTCTACGATAACCTCAAGAGCGCCGTGCTCGAACGCCAGGGGGACGCCATTCGTTTCCACCCGACTCTGCTCGCCTTCGCGGCGCACTATCGGTTCGAGCCCAGACCGGTGGCCATTGCGCGCGGCAACGAGAAGGGCCGCGTCGAGCGTGCAATTCGTCATGTCCGCGACGCGTTCTTCGCGGCCAGGCAGTTCACCGATCTGGACGATCTGAATGCGCAAGCCGGGCACTGGTGCCGCACGCAGGCGGCCGATCGCCCGTGCCCGGAGGATCGGACGATCAGTGTGCGCCAGGCGTTTGCCCAGGAGCAGCCCACGCTGCTTGCGCTACCGGAGAATCCCTATCCCGTCGAGGAAACGCTCGCCGTCAAGGTTGGCAAGACGCCCTACGTACGCTTCGATCTGAACGACTACTCGATCCCGCACACGCATGTGCGGAGCACGCTCACGGTACGGGCCGACCTTGAGCAGGTACGCGTGCTGGACGGTGCCGAGATCCTTGCGCGCCACGACCGCAGTTACGACCGCGGCGCGCAAATCGAAGAGCCCGTTCACATCGAGACACTGGTCGGCGTCAAACGCGAGGCCCGTCATCATCGCGGCATGGATCGCTTGGCCAAGGCTGCTCCCGCCAGCCAGGATCTGCTGCGCCGCGCGGCTGAACGCAACGCGAATCTGGGCACCATCACGGCGGCGTTGCTGCGTCTGCTCGAACGCTACGGTGCCGCGCAATTGCAGGCCGCGATTGGCGATGCGCTCGAAAGCGGCGTGCCGCACCCGAACGCCGTGCGCTTGGCGCTGGAGCGCCGCCGCGAAGAGCGGCAGCTTCCGCCACCGCTTGCCGTATGTCTGCCGCCGCACGTACGCCAGAAGGACACGCCGGTTCAACCCCACCGGCTCGATACCTACGACCAACTTGCCGGAGGCACGGATGAGCTCGCTTGAATCATTGCGCACACGCGCACAGGAATTGCGTTTGCACGGGCTGCTGGCCCACTGGCCCGAGGTTGCGCAGGAGCCGTGGGTCGCGCCGCTCGTGCAGTGGGAGGAAGACGAGCGAGCCCGTCGCTCGCTCGAGCGGCGCATCAAGGAATCACACCTGGGCGGCTTTAAAGGCTTGTGCGACTTCGACTGGGCTTGGCCGTCACGCTGTGATCGCGGCGCCATCGAAGATCTGATGACGCTTGGATTCATGAAGGATGCCGCCAACGTTGTGCTCATCGGCCCCAACGGCGTGGGCAAGTCGACGCTAGCGAAGAACGTCGCGCATCAGGCGCTCGTGCATGGGCACACGGTGCTGTTCACTACCGCCGGCAACATGCTGGGCGAACTGGCCGCGCTCGATAGCGATTCAACGCTGCGCCGGCGCTTGCGTCGCTATGCTGCGCCCGACGTCCTTGTAATCGACGAGGTTGGCTATCTCTCCTACTCGAATCGCCACGCGGATCTGCTGTTCGAGTTGATCAGTCGCAGGTACCAGAACAACAGCACGATCGTGACATCGAATCGACCGTTTGCCGAATGGCACGAAGTGTTTCCGAACGCCGCTTGCGTCGTGTCACTCGTCGATCGCCTGGTGCATCTGGCCGAGGTCATCTCGATCGAAGGCGAATCGTACCGCCTGAAGGAAGCCCGCGAGCGGGCTGACAAACGCGCTCGTCAGCGCGGTCCCACAAAGTCGGCGAAGGCAGGGCAGTCGTCATGAAAGCCCCCTCGTTGCCTTCCGGCCGAACGCGCGGCCTGAGCTTCGTCGTGCCCGAGGACTGGACGCCCGAGCAGGCGCTCGCCGTGTTCGAGCTGCTCGACGACCTGCGCGAAGTGATCTGCGCCCGCTATCTGCCCGACATGCAGCGGCTCCTGCACGAAGATCGCCGGCAACACGATCTACCGTTCAACGAGCGCGATCCGCCGTTCTGAACGATGTCATTGACGACAAAGGGGCCCGCGTGGCCCCTTTGTTCTTGAGTAATTCGCTCAACCTTGCGTCGTCGTTTAACGTCGCTTTTACACCGGCGCTAACACCAAGCTGCGATCGATGGTCAGCGATGTGTAACCGCAAAGAACAGCCTCGTCATTGCACCCACGATCGTCACCATCGATCATGTTGTCCAGGTGGCGTTTCCGAGTGGTACCGCCGACGGTGCGAAGGCCGCTATCGAGCCCGGCATCGCCGCGTATTTTATTGGACTTGAACCAGGTTCGATCTACGTTAAAAGTCGTGTCGAGGGAATCATCACTGATACGGCAGGCATCACGGATCGGTTGCTTGTGACGCCAACTGCGAATCAGGTGCCTGAGGTCGACGCGACCGTTGTGCAGTGGTTCCAGATGGGCAACCTTACCGTGAGCCTCATGCAATGAGCCACGCTGAGTTGCTCGCGCGGCTGCTGCCTCCCGACAGTTATTCGCCGAAAGATCCGACTCTCGCGGCCGAACTGGACGCCGAGGGTAACGCCCTGGACGCAGTACAGGCTAACGGCGCGCGTTTGCTGGCCGGCATAACGCCCGATGGTGCCGGCGAAATGATTACCGACTGGGAGCGGCTGCTTGCGATCACGCCCAAGGCTGGAGCGCCGCAACAGGAGCGCATTGATGCCGTGGTAGCAAAAATCGCAGAGGTCGGCGGTCTTTCGATTCCGTACTTTCAGCAGCTCGCGGCGAAGCTCGGCTACACAATCAACATCGACGAGCCGCAGCCGTTTCGAACGGGTACCAACCGTTGTGGGGATCCGCTCTATATCCCCGACATCATCTACGTATGGAAGGTCTCGGTACAAGGGGCATCTGGCCGCTTCTATTACTTCCGCACCGGTACAAGCGCGGTAGGTGAACCATTGATGGCGTTCGCCGACCCTGTCATCGAAACCGTCTTCAACGACCTGAAGCCGGCACACACCTTCGTCTATTTCGCGTATCTATAAACGTCGACATGCAATCAATCAGCACACCCGACAACCTGTTCCACGACGGCGATCCTACGACGGGCGCACTCGGCACCATCCTGAGCGCTGCATTCATGAACGCGCTGCAGGCGGAGATCATTGCACCGATCACCGCCGCAGGACTTGCGCTAGACCCGAACAATAACGGCCAACTCCTTGCCGCGATACTCGCCTTGATCGAGTCGAAGACCGGAAACTATGCACTCGATACTGGCCTGGCGAACGCGTACGTAGTTGCCTTGGCGCCGGCGGTGACTGCTTATACGAATGGCTTGCCTGTAAAGTTTCGCGCGACGCATGCGAACAACGGGCAATCGACACTGAATGCGGGCGCGGGGCCCGAGCCGCTTTTGCGGGACGATGGAGTGGCGCTGCAGCCAGGCGATATTCCGACCGGAGCGATCGTCAGCACCACCTACGATACGTCGGCCGCAGCATTTCTTGTCAACAGCGTCGTCCCTTCGCAGATCGCGACTCAGGTTGCGTCTATCCTTGGGGCATCACCGCAGTTGGGTGGCACGCCGACAACCTCGACTCCCCCGCAGTTCGCAAGTGGATCTCAGATCGTCAACGCGCTCTTCTTGCAAAGGAGAGGAAGGCAGCTTTCCGGTGTCACGCCATTTCAGAACGCGCTACAGGGAACAATCGCGCACATCGGCGGAATGGTGTACGGGTGGAACACAACGCAAAACAGCTACAGCGTTCCGGGCTCGGTCGCGAACTCCGTCCCAGCCGGAGCAGAAGTCACGGTTGCCAATTTCGGGCAGTTTCCCTTGACGGTTGTTCCGCAGGGAACGGATAAAGTTCAAACACCAAACAGCGCTGCGGCGACGAGTTTTGTTATGCCGCCGGGGACGTGCGCGACGTTCACGTTCGTCGGCTCGGCAACCTGGTTCATCACCGGGACCGCTGTGAACAGCAGCAGTGCCGATTTCTTCGCATCTGGCCTCGCGAACGGTTACCAGAAGCTCCCGAGCCAGATGATTATCCAATGGGGTGTAAGCGCTTTCTCAACTGGCGGTTCGCCGGTGACCTTTCCAATCGCATTCCCGAATGCGCTTTACGGGGTGTATTTGGGAAACCCAGATTCAAGTAGCGTAGTTCCGGCGACGTCTGCAAATTCGCAGACTGGCTTTACAGGCACCATCAGTGCTGGCGGTTCCGCAAACATTTACTGGATGGCAATCGGGCGATAACTATGGGGCAGAAATTTACAGCGTTCGATTCGAACGGCAATATCACCGCGTTCTACGATAGCGTCGACAGTCCTGTTCCAGAGGGCGTGACGAATGTGATCGAGATCACGCTCGGGGAGTGGCAGACCTGTATCAGCCAGCCGGGAAAGTGGTACGTATCAAACGCCGCGCTCGAGCAAGTTCCGCCACCCCCGGACGCTCAGCGACTCGCTGATGCGCAGCTCGCGCAGAGCGCGGTGATCGACGCGGATTATGCGGCGGCAGTTCAGGAGCCGGTGTCCTTCACGTCGGCCGCTGGCGTGACAAAGAGCTTTCAGGCAGACGCCGAAAGTCAGACGCTTTTGATGCAGGCCGCCCAGGGCTATACGATTTCAGGGGCTGTCCCGTCCGGCTTCTATTGGAAAGCCGCCGACAATACGCTTGTCACGTTCACGCTAGCGGACCTGCATGGTCTTTACTCGGCGACGCTCGCGCAGGGCTGGGCAGCCTTTCAAAAGCGTACGACGCTGAAGCAGCAGATCAGTGCGGTGAGCATGGGGACCGGCACGATCGATCAAGCCATCGCGGCCGTAACGTCGATCGTCTGGAGTTGACGTCATGAAGATCGCTTTCTACAAAGGAAAAGGAACACTTGTCGATCGCATGATTCGCTGGTGGCAACGAGGGCTTTACAGCCACGTCGAGGCGGTGCTGGCCACGAACGAGAACGGCACGTTCGAATGCGCATCGTCGGTACGCGGTACGGGCGTGCGGATCGCGACCATCGCATTACCGCCCGATGAATGGGATGTGATCGACATGCCGGCCGACATCGATGCCGTACGCACCTGGTTCGCTGCGCACGCGAGCATGGGATACGACTACCTGGGGATCCTGGGGTTCGTCGTGCGGCCGCTGGGAGGGGAGCCTCGGCACTATTTCTGCTCCGAAGCGATAGCGACCGCTGTCGGGCTCGAGGAGCCGTTCAGGTTTGATCCCAACGCGCTCGCTGACTTCGTTAAAGCCGTCGCCCACATCGAGCGTACAACGGCAGCATAGAAAGACAGAGCGGCCGGTGCGAGTGCTGGACACACCAGCGCCGGCCACCTCATCACTGCACTACCAGTGAATCAGCCAAGGCCCTGCCACCTTCCGGAAGGCGGGGCGGATTTTAACAGACCGTAGCAAGGCTCTTTCATTGATCCCTCAACCGATTATTCCCTGGCTCGGCGGCAAGCGTCGTCTGGCCGATCAGCTCATTCCACTCTTCCCGCAACACGAGTGTTACGTCGAAGTCTTCTGCGGTGGTGCTGCGCTGTATTTCCTGCGACCAATGCCCGCGCCTGTTGAGGTGCTCAACGACGTCAACGGCGAGTTGGTGAACCTATATCGTGTCGTGCAGCACCACTTGGAAGAGTTCGTCCGCCAGTTCAAATGGGCGATTTCGAGCCGACAGGTGTTCAAGTGGCATCAGCAAGCAGTCCCGGAAACGCTCACCGATATTCAGCGCGCCGCAAGGTTCTATTACCTGCAACAGCACGCGTTCGGCGGCAAGGTGAACGGGCAGACGTTCGGTACAGCGACCACCGCGCCGAGCGTCAATCTTCTGCGGATCGAAGAGAGCTTGTCGGCCGCACATTTGCGCTTGGCCGGCGCGCATATTGAAAACCTGTCATGGCATGAATGCATGACCCGTTATGACCGCTCGCACACGTTCTTCTATTGCGATCCGCCCTACTGGAAGACCGAGGGATATGGTGTGCCGTTCCCGTTCGAAGAATACGAACGGATGGCGGCCACGATGCGGGCCTGCAAAGGCAAAGTGATGGTCAGTATCAACGACCACCCGGACATCCGGCGAGCGTTTGCCGGCTTCCCCATGCTCGGCTTGTCCATCAAGTACAGCGTCAACAATACGGTGGCCGGAGGAGCATCGACGAGCCGCGAGTTGGTGATCACGAACTGGGAGCCAGGAACGCAAACTGGTGGGCTGTTTTGATCTGCCTGCCTATACAGAGTTGTCTCGCGGGTAGGTGCTACGATGGCGGCCCATCCCACTACATGGAGGAATTGATCGATGGCCTCGGTCAAAATCGACTTGGGTTTTGGTGAACAAGCCATTCTTTCGGAGCGAGCCGGTTTCGGGATTTCGACCGCCAGGCACCAGCGGGACGCTGAGGAATTCTTGCGGCGCTGGCCCCGGACTCGAGCTATCGAACAGGAGAGCGGTTATCTCCGGCAGCTCGGACTACACCTCGGGCGCACCCTACCCGGCATGAACCCGAGCGATACCAGCGAGCAGCTTCGGGCGGCAGTGAAAAGCGGTAAGGTCATGGTTGTGATCGAGCGAGCAACGCCGCGTTCCGGAGGCGCTGTCGGCGCGTCTCAGCCGACGAGGCCCCCGTATCCGCTCGAAACGTGGGGGGAGCGCGCGGCTCGGAAGAAGGCGCAATTGGAGCAGGCAAAAGCTACGCCGGGGCTTTCGGCTCTGGCGCCTACACCCGCGAGCAGCAGTATGACGACGGGCGACCTGGTTGCCTTGTTGACCTATGTGAAAAGCGGCAACGTTGGGCAGCTCCTTGACGATTTCGGCCAAGTGGAGGATGACTCCAGTGCATCCACACCGCTTGGGGATGCGGCACCGTTCGACTATGCCGAGGATGCACCGCTAGACAACGTGCAAGATGTTGCTGCGCGAGGCGTTAGCGAGGCCGACGAGGCAGAATGCTACGAGCGGTACGAGAGAGATATGGAAGAGTGCACGGCCTATCGGGCAGCGATGGGAGGAGCGCGATTCATGGACTCATGTTCTCAACGCGCCTTCACCAACTATCAACAGTGTAGAGGCTACTGATGGCGAAGCATCCAGAGAAAAAATGTGTGGTGGTGATGTGGTCGGATGAGGCGCAGGCCCTAGTTTCGTACACGCTCGAGGTTGATCGCGTGCTGGCGGTTACGCAGCGTCTTTTCCCGATGGAACTGCCGCTTGCCGACTATGATTACAACCTCGACGATGAATTCGTTCGCCGATTCGGCGCGGCAACGCTAAATTTGTTGGCGGTGTCGAATCCCGAACTGAAGCCGCACCTGAAGTTCACGCCGGCAGAGGATTGACCGAGTCGTGAACAAGGAAGTCTCTCAAGCCGCCTTCGGGCGGCTTTATTTTGCGCCGCGTTGTGGCAAATGCGCCGCGAAGACAGCGATACGCGGGGGACAAAAGCTGCGCAAAACGGTGACAAATCGCGCGCGACGCTACAACCGAAAATGTACTTTTCAGCGCCCAGAAAGCACAAGGGGTTACGTGAAATTCACGTAACCCCTTGATTCTACTGGTGCCGGCTGCAGGACTCGAACCCGCCACCTGATGATTACAAATCAACTGCTCTACCAGATGAGCTAAGCCGGCGTGAGTCGGCGATTCTACTTCATTTCACGACTTTGAGGTGGCCTTTCCCGCCGCCGCCTTTACCGCCGTCGTCATCCGTGCGCGGACGGCCCGCCTCGCCGCTTTCCTCCGGCACACGCGGCACGCTCTCGCGCGGCGGCGTATCGGATTCGGGCATCGAGTCTTGCTCCACCTCGCTGCTCGCAACAGGCCCGCTTTGCGCGGCCGCCGTCGCGGGCTCCACGGGAAATGCCATCCCCTGCCCGTTCTCGCGCGCATAGATCGCCAGCACGTTCGTCACCTGCACTTCGATCTTGTGCACCTTGCCCGAGAACCGCGCGCTGAACTCGATCCACTCGTTGCCCATCTGCAACTGGCTCGTCGCCTCGAAGCTGATGTTCAACACGATCTCGTCGTTGTGCACGAACTGACGCGGCACGCGCGTTTGGTTATCCACGCGTACCGCAATATGCGGCGTATAACCGTTGTCCGTGCACCACTCGTACAGCGCACGCAGCAGGTAAGGCTTAGTCGAAATTTCTTGCATCAACTGTCCTCATACGAAGCTCGGCCCGCCGCCCGCACCGTCTTGCAACAAGACGCACGCGCGAGCGGACGCGCCGAACTCGACTTACCGGCGCATCACCTTTTCCGAGGGCGTCAGCGCCTCGATATACGCCGGCCGGCTGAAAATACGCTCGGCGTACTTCATCAACGGCGCAGCATTCTTCGACAGCTCGATCCCGTAGTGATCCAGACGCCACAGCAGCGGCGCGATCGCCACATCGAGCATCGAGAACTCTTCGCCAAGCATGTACTTGTTCTTCAAGAAGATCGGCGCCAACTGCGTCAGCCGATCCCGAATCGCCAAGCGAGCCTTCTCGTGATTCTTCTCCGCCGCCTTGCCCTTCTCGTTCTCGAGCGTGCCGACGTGAACGAACAGCTCCTTCTCGAAGTTGAGCAGGAACAGACGCGCACGGGCGCGCTGCACCGGATCGGCCGGCATCAGCTGCGGATGCGGAAAGCGCTCGTCGATGTACTCGTTGATGATATTCGATTCGTACAGGATCAAGTCGCGCTCGACCAAAATCGGCACCTGCCCGTACGGATTCATCACGGCGATGTCTTCCGGCTTGTTGAACAGGTCGACGTCGCGGATCTCGAAGTCCATGCCCTTTTCGAACAACACCAGCCGGCAACGCTGGGAAAACGGGCAAGTTGTGCCGGAATACAAAACCATCATGTCTAAAGTTTCCTCAAAAAGCTGAAGGGCCAGCACGCCGGAGAATCCTCCCTTGCGCCGGCCCCACACCGTGTTACGGCGTGTTTATTTGACGTCTTTCCAGTACGCCGCGTTGAGCCGCCAGGCGAAAAACGTCAGGACGCCCAGGAAGATCAGCACGAACACACCAAGCTGTCGGCGCGTCTGCTGGGTCGGCTCGGACATCCATGTCAAGTACGCAACCAGGTCCGCCACGGCAGAATCATAATCTACTGGCGACATCGTCCCCGGTTTTACGGTTTCGAAGCGCTCGAACTGATGCGTCTTCTCCCCCGTCTCGGGATCGGTCACGTCCGTAAATTTAGCCGTGCGCACACCCTGCAACTGCCACAGGACGTTCGGCATCCCGACGTTGTTGAACACCATGTTGTTCCACCCCGTCGGCCGCGTATCGTCGCGGTAGAAGCTGCGCAAATACGTATACAACCAATCGCTTCCGCGCGCCCGCGCCTCCACCGATAAATCGGGCGGCGTCACGCCGAACCACGCCTTCGCATCGTCCGGGCGCATCGCGACCGTCATCGGGTTGCCCACTTTGTCGGTCGTGAACAGCAGGTTCTGCTCGATCTCCTTCTGGGAAATGCCGATCTGCTCCAGCGCGCTGTAACGCACCAGGTTCGCGCTGTGGCAATTCAAGCAATAGTTTACAAACAATTGCGCGCCATGCTGCAACGATGCGATGTCGTGCGTGTTGTTCGGCGCACGATCGAGTGCAAAATCCTCGTCCGCATGCGCCGGGCCCGTCGCCACCGCCATCGCCAGCACCACGCTAGCGCCGCCCATTCGCGCGAGTTTACTCAGCCAAGTCTTCATGTCGTGTTGTCCTCGCTCGCGGTTAATGGGGCTTGTACCGAACGCGTTCAGGCGGCTGCTTGAACGTTCCGAGTCGAGTCCAGAACGGCATGCCCAGGAAGAACGCGAAGTAGATCAGCGCACAGATCTGGGCGATCAACGTGGCCGCCGGCGAAGGCGGTTTCGTCCCCAAGAATGCAAGGATCAAGAACGCCAACACGAAGATGCCGTACAACACCTTATGGAAGAACGGCCGGTAGCGAATCGACTTCACCGGGCTACGGTCGAGCCAGGGCAGGAAGAACAGCGACACCACCGCCGATCCCATCACCACGACACCCCAGAACTTCGCTTCCGTTGCGGCCATGAACAAGATCAGGAGCACGGCCAAGATCGGCAGGCCGATGCGCCACTTGCCGCGCGCCCGCCACAGCGCCAGCAGCCCCAAGAGACCGACAACGATCATCAACACGATCTTGAACGGATCGGTCGTCGCACGCAGCATCGCGTAAAACGCCGTGAAGTACCACACCGGGGCGATTTCAGGCGGCGTTTGCAGCGAGTTGGCCGGGATGAAGTTGTTCGATTCGAGGAAGTAGCCGCCCATCTCCGGCGCAAAGAACAAGATCGCCGCGAACACCATCAGGAACACGCAGACGCCGAAGAAATCGTGCACCGAGTAGTACGGATGGAACGGAATGCCGTCGAGCGGCTTGCCCTCCGGATCCTTCTTGGCCTTGATTTCGATCCCGTCCGGGTTGTTCGAGCCCACTTCGTGCAACGCCACGATATGCACGAACACGAGCCCGATCAGCACGAGCGGAATGGCGATGACGTGGAACGCGAAAAACCGGTTCAGCGTGATATCCGACACCACGTAGTCGCCGCGAATCCACAGCGACAGGTCGGGGCCGACGAACGGGATGGCCGAGAACAGGTTCACGATCACCTGCGCGCCCCAGTACGACATCTGCCCCCAAGGCAAGCAGATAGCCGAAGAACGCCTCGGCCATCAAGCACAGGAAAATCGCGCAGCCGAAGATCCAGACGAGTTCGCGCGGCTTGCGGTACGAGCCGTACATAAGCCCGCGGAACATGTGCAGATACACGACGACGAAGAACAACGACGCGCCCGTGGAGTGCATGTAGCGGATCAGCCAGCCCCACGGCACTTCGCGCATGATGTATTCGACCGACGCGAACGCCAGTTGCGCATCGGGCTTGTAGTTCATCGTCAGGAAAATGCCCGTGACGATCTGGATCACGAGCACGAGCAGCGCCAGCGAGCCGAAGAAGTACCAGAAGTTGAAATTCTTCGGCGCGTAGTACTCGGATAGATGCGCTTTCCAAGTCGACGTCATCGGGAACCGCCGGTCGATCCAGCCGGCCAGGCCCGTCGTTTCCACCTGCTTTTCCGTCGTCGCCATTTACGACTCTCCTTCTTCGTCTTTACCGATCACGATCGTCGTCTTCGATGTGAACATGTAGCGGGGAACGTCGAGGTTCTGTGGGGCGGGCTTGTCTTTGAAGACGCGGCCGTCCAGATCGTACGTGGAGCCGTGGCAAGGGCACAGGAAGCCGCCGGGCCAGTTGTCGGGAAGGTTGGCTTGCGGGCCGGTGGTGAAACGCGGCGTAGGCGTGCAGCCCAAGTGCGTGCAGACCGCCACCACCACTAGGATGTTCTGGTGATCCTCGCGCGAGCGGAACTCGTTCTGGCAATACTTCGGCATCGGCATCGAGAACGGGTTCGTCGATTTCGGATCGGCCACTTCCGCGTCGGCCTTCTTCACGTCGGCCAACATGTCCGGCGTGCGGTTCAAAATCCAAACCGGCTTGCCGCGCCACGACACCGTCATCAATTGGCCGGGCTGCAATCCGCCGATATCGACCTCGACGGGCGCACCGCCCGCTTTGGCCTTCGCCGATGGCTCTAGGGAGTCCACAAAAGGTATGACGGCGGCAACCGCTCCACAGCCGCCTACTGCGGTCGTCGTAATCAGCCAGGTACGGCGGCTGCTATCGACGCGTTCCTCTTCTTTATCTGGCATCACACGCCCCACTTCTGAGTTGGATTTTCTGTCACCGCTTTTGTCACCGCCGCTAGTTTGCGCGAATGGAGTCGGCATTTACAAGAGCCGTCCGACAAAAACCGTGCGAAGCGTTGATTCTTAGGGGTTTCCCCGCACTCCCAGCGAGCCTTTCGGCCTCAATTTCTCGTTAAACGCTTCATTTATCGGTGAGTTACCGGCATGCTTATTGCGGTAAACGCGATGCCAGTCATTCAAAATGCAAAAAATCGCCGTGAGATTTCATCGATTGCCGCACTGCGTCAAACCGGATTATCGATATCGATAAAAACATGTTCAATATCGAAGCGCTCGGACAGGTGCGCACCCAGCGCCTGCACCCCGTAACGCTCGGTGGCATGATGCCCCGCAGCAAGAAAGGCCACACCGCTTTCCGCCGCGATGTGTGTGATCGGCTCGGAGATCTCGCCTGTGAGGTAGACGTCCGCGCCGGCCTCGATCGCTGCCTCGAAATAGCTTTGCGCCGCGCCCGTGCACCAAGCGATCCGGCGCAATTCCGAATCGGGATCGCCGAGCAGCAGCGGCGTACGGCCGAGCGTTTGTTCGACCTGCGCGGCGAAGTGCGCGAGCGTGACGGGCATCGGCAGCGTCGTCACCCAGCCGAGGGAATCGGCGCCGAACCGGGTGTCGCCGATCAGCCCAAGCCGCGCGCCCAACTGCGCGTTGTTGCCCAATTCCGGGTGGTCGTCCAGCGGCAGGTGATAAGCGAACAAGTTGATCTCGTTATCGATCAGCTGCTTGAGCCGTCGATATTTGCGCCCGGTGACCTGCGGTGCCTCGTTACGCCAAAAGTAGCCGTGGTGAACGAGAACGGCATCGGCGCCCCATTCGGTGGCGGCGCGCAAGAACGCGAGGGAGGCCGTCACGCCCGTTGCGATCTTTTCGATACGGCGTCGGCCCTCCACTTGCAGGCCGTTGGGGCAGTAGTCCTTGAAACGCCCCGTCTCGAGCATGTCGTTCAAGTACAATTCAAGTTCGATCCGATCCATAGAAACCTCGATTCTTCAAATGCTTAGACGCTTCTGGTTGCTCTTCACCCAAGCGGTGACGGTGCTGCTCGCACTTTTGTTCATCGTGGTGACGCTCAAGCCGCAATGGCTGCAGCATCAGGGGCAATTCGGCAAACAGCTTGCCTCGCCGATCGTCGCCTTGCGCGAGGTGGCACCCGGCGCCGGTTCGGGCCCCGCGATGGCCTCGTATGCCGATGCGGCTCAAAAAGCCATGCCGGCCGTCGTCAACGTGTTCTCGGGCAAAGCCGGATCCACGCCGCCGAATCCGCACGCGAAGGATCCGCTCTTTCGTTATTTCTTCGGCAATCCTAAAAACCAGCAACAGGACAAGCAGCAACCCGAGGACGAAACGGCCACGAACCTCGGCTCGGGCGTCATTGTCAGCCCGGAAGGCTACATTCTAACGAACGAACATGTCGTGGACGGGGCGGATGAGATCGAAGTCGCCCTGGCCGACGGCCGCCGCACGAACGCCAAGGTGATCGGGGTCGATCCCGAGACGGACCTGGCCGTCCTCAAGATCAACATGACGAGCCTGCCCTCGATCACGCTCGGCCGCATGGATCAGGTGCGCGTGGGCGACGTCGTCCTCGCCATCGGCAACCCGTTCGGCGTGGGTCAGACGGTCACGATGGGCATTATCAGCGCATTGGGCCGCAACCACCTCGGCATCAATACGTTCGAGAACTTCATTCAAACCGACGCCCCCATCAACCCCGGCAATTCGGGCGGTGCGCTCGTCGATTCGAGCGGCAACCTGCTCGGCATCAACACCGCCATCTACTCGCGCTCGGGCGGCTCGCTCGGCATCGGTTTCGCGATTCCCGTCTCGACGGCGCGCAGCATCCTCGAAAGCATCATCACGACGGGCTCCGTCACGCGTGGGTGGATCGGCGTGGAGCCGCAGGATGTGACGCCGGCCATTGCCGAATCGTTCGGTCTGGAGCAGCGCGGCACGATCGTCGCCGGCGTCCTTCAAGGCGGCCCGGCGGATAAGGCCGGCATCAAGCCGGGCGATGTCCTGCTCGAAGTGAACGGCCAGGACATCACCGATACGACGCGGCTCTTGAATCTCGTCGCGCAGATCAAGCCCGGCACGCAGGCCGACGTCAAGCTCATGCGCAAGAAGAAAGAGATGACCCTCGTCGTTACGATCGGCAAGCGTCCACCGCCGCCCAAGCAGACCGACAATAGCCAAGACGATAGCGGCGACGATTCGCAGCAGGAGTAATCGGCGGCGCGAGCGCCGCGCCGCGTCGCGTCGCTCGTCGAAACAACAAGCGGGTGGGGGCCACGGCAACGGGCTAGCGAAGCGTGTTGCTCTAGCCTGCTGCGCCTTCTTCCTCGACCAGTGGCTGGTCCTTGCCGACAATCAGCCGCGCCGCGATGATCCCGGCCTCGTACAAGACGATGAGCGGCACGGCGAGGATCAACTGCGAAAAGACATCGGGCGGCGTAACGACGGCTGCCACGATGAATGCGCCCACCACCACATACGGACGAATGCTGCGTAGCTTTTTGAGGGTCAACACGCGCATCCGCACGAGCAACACCACGATGATCGGCACCTCGAACGTGACGCCGAACGCGATGAACATCGATAAGACGAAACTGAGGTAGTTGTCGATATCGGTCGACATCTGCACATCGAGCGGCGCATTGTAATGCGCCATGACGCGGAAGATCGTCGGAAACACCACGAAATACGCGAACGCCATGCCGCATAAGAACAGCGTGTAGCTGCTGCCGACGAGCGGCGCGACGAGCTTCTTTTCGTGTTGATAGAGCCCTGGCGCGACGAACGCCCAGATCTGATAGAGCACGATCGGCAACGCGATGACGAGCGCAACGAGCATCGTCACTTTCACCGGTACGAAGAACGAGCCGGTGACATCGGTCACGATCATTCGCCCCCCTTTCGGGAGATTTTCCATCAGCGGCCGCGCCAGCAGCTTGAAGATGTCCGTCGCCCAATAGACGAGCCCGATAAAGACGACGATGACGGCGACGCCCGCCTTGATGATACGGTCGCGTAGCTCCACGAGATGCGAGATAAACGACTCTTCTGCGCCTTCGTCCTGCTTGTGCTGGGGGTCGCTCACACCGGCCCTCTTAGTGGAATCGACGCGCGAAGCGTCGAATGATCGGGAGTGAAAAGCCGTCGATGGGCATGGATGGCTTCAAAGAAAGCGTCGCTGCTTGCGCAGGCTCGCGGGCGTGTGACGCGCCACGCGCGCGGCGCCCGATTGTACGTGCATGCGCCGGCCAACGGCGCGCTTGTACCAGACGGGTGCAGCGGTGCGCTTGGTGCGCCAACTCACGCGCTTGGCGGTGGGCGGCGCCGTGGTACGCCAAGGCGACCCTGTGCTTGCCGCGCCGAAGCCGCCCGCGGCAGGATCGCCTGCCGCAGCATCCTCGGCAGCCGCACCGCCGGCGATGCTGGGCGAAACGTGAGTGCCGTCGCGGAATGCTTCGTTCAGCTCCGCTTCGTGCTTGCGCAAATTATCGTGAATCGAGGTTTCGACGTTGCGCGCGGCCGATTCGAAATCGGTCTTCATCTGGCGCAGATGATCAAGCTCGATCTCCCGCGCGACCTCGGCCTTGACATCGTTGATATAGCGCTGCGCGCGACCGAACAGCGCACCGGCCGTGCGCGCGACGCGCGGCAAGCGCTCCGGGCCGAGCACGACGAGCGCCACTACGCCGATCAGCGCCATCTTCGTCAGTCCGAGATCGAGCATGGGTGTGGCCTAGTCGTCCGTTATCGGGTTGTCGGTTAGTCGGATGGGGGGGCTATGTCGCTTCGATTCACGCTCGCGCCGCGCCGTACCGCACGCGGCCTGCGTTTAGCGGTAATCGCCCGAACGCGTCTTTTCCTTGGCTTCGACGTCGATCGTATTCGAGCGCGGCAACTCGCGCCGCTCGCCGTCGGCCGGCGGCGTGGACGCAGGCGTATCGGCGTCCTTCATGCCCTCCTTGAAGCCTTTCACCGCGCTACCCAGATCGCTGCCGATGCTGCGCAGGCGTTTCGTGCCGAATACCAGCGCCACGATCAACAGCACGATCAACCAGTGCCAAATACTGAACGAACCCATGAGAATCTCCCAAGCCTCGCCGCCGCGTCGTGCGACGGCAAAAATACCGGCCTTGCGACCGTAATCGGAACCCTAACGCTCCCTCTCGATCGGTGCGGCGGCGGGGCGCGCCACGCTTTACCCCATCCGCTTCCACGGACGCGGACCGGCGAGAATGTGCGCGTGCAAGTGGTACACCTCCTGCCCGCCGCCCGGCCCCGTATTGATGACCGTTCGAAACCCCGTGTCGCCGCCGGTGTATGCGCAGCCCAGCTCGTTCGCCAGCCGGGCCACCAGAATCATCATTTTACCAAGCAGCGGAGCATCGCTTTCGCTGCAATTGGATAGGGTTTCGACGTGTTTTCGAGGGATGACGAGCACGTGCGTCTCGGCAGCGGGGTGGATATCCTTGAACGCGACGAACTCATCGTCTTCGTGAACCTTCGTGCTCGGGATCTCACCCGACGCGATCTTGCAGAAAATGCAGTTATCGTGACTCATGGTCTTCCTGTTGGCGAAGCGAATACCGGGTGCACCCTCGAAATCAAAACCACGCCCGCGGCTCGAGCGGCTTGTTCTCGTACAGGTACAGCCAGCCCTTCACGATACGGTACAGCATCCAAATCGATACCGCTGCAAGCACGAAAAACCCGACGATGACGAAGACAAGCGCCCCGCCGACGATGTACCCGGCCAACCCGAACCAAAACGAACGGATCAGCCACGTGATGTGCGCTTCGTAGGGCGTACCCGCGGCATCGTCGCGCTTCAGGTACGCAATGATGATCGCGACGACGATCGAGATGCCGCCCGTGAACCAGTGCAACGCATACAGCCCATAGAGGATATGCGTGAGCGTGCGCATCTCGCCGTGGGCATCGGGCGAGGGATAAGAGACGGGCATGCCGGGTCGTGGTTCCATCTTCTCTCTCAATCGCTAGTCAATGAACACGCTGGGCACGCGCCGGCTCAGCCGCCGTTTTCCTCGCGCTCGCGACGCTTGCGCATCGCTTTTTCCTCGATACCCGAAAGCCCTTCGCGTCGCTCCAGTTCGGCGATGACGTCCGCGGGGCTCAGATCGTAGTGCGACAGCATGACGAGGCAGTGAAACCAAAGATCGGCCACTTCCCCCACGAGCGCGGAAGGGGCCCCGCCTTGGCGTACGTCCTTCGCCGCGAGCACGACTTCCGTCGCCTCTTCGCCGATCTTCTTGAGCACGGCGTCGTCGCCCTTGTGGAACAGGCGAGAGACGTACGAGCGCTCCGGATCGCCGCCCTTACGGCCGTCGATGACGGCTGCCAGGCGCAGCAACGTGTCTTGTGTGGTCGCGACGGCCGCACCCGCGGCCGTCGTTTGTGTGGATTGCGTCATCGGTAGATCTGTTCGGGGTCTTTCAGCACAGGATCGACGGCGACCCAATCGCCCTCCTCCGCCGTGCCTTCGAATTTCTGAAAAAAGCAGGAGTGGCGCCCAGTGTGGCACGCAATGCCCGAGACCTGTTCGACCTTGATCAGCACCACATCCTCATCGCAGTCGAGCCGCACCTCGCGCACGTGCTGCACATGGCCCGATTCCTCGCCCTTGAACCACAGACGCTGGCGCGAGCGCGAAAAATAGACGGCGCGGCCCGTTTCGATCGTCTTGGCCAATGCGTCGCGATTCATCCAGGCGAACATGAGCACGTCGCCCGTCGTCGCTTCTTGCGCAATGACGGGCACGAGCCCGTTGGCGTCCCACTGCACTTTGTCGAGCCAATTCATTTCGGCGGGAGCGCTCATCATTGCCTCACGGAGATGCCGCGCTCGGCCATGAAGCATTTGGCTTCGCCGACGGTATGCTCGCCATAGTGGAAAATACTCGCCGCCAGCACCGCATCGGCATGGCCTTCGACGATGCCGTCAGCCAAATCCTTCAGCGAGCCGACGCCGCCCGATGCAATGACAGGCACCGGCACGGCATCCGAGACCGCACGCGTAAGCGCCAGATCGAAACCGCTCTTGGTGCCGTCGCGATCCATGCTGGTCAGCAAAATCTCGCCCGCACCGTACTCGGCCATCTGCTTGGCCCACTGCACCGCATCGAGCCCCGTGGCCTTGCGGCCGCCGTGCGTGAAGACTTCCCAGCGCGCCGGCTCGCCTTCGGCCGACACGCGTTTGGCGTCGATCGCGACGACGATGCATTGCGAGCCGTATTTCCGTGCGGCCTCGCGCACGAGCTCGGGACGGGCCACTGCCGATGAATTCATGCTGACTTTATCCGCGCCCGCGTTAAGCAAGCGCCGGACGTCTTCGACCACGCGTACGCCGCCGCCCACGGTGAGGGGGATAAAGACCTGTGCCGCCACCGCTTCGATGATCGGCAAAATCAGATCGCGTTGATCGGAGGTGGCCGTGATGTCCAGGAACGTGAGTTCGTCGGCGCCCTGCTCGTCGTAGCGGCGCGCGATTTCGACGGGATCGCCGGCATCGCGCAGTTCCATGAAGTTGACGCCCTTGACGACGCGGCCGGCGGTCACGTCCAGGCAGGGAATGATGCGTTTAGCTAGAGCCATGATGGTGCAAATGCCGCTAAGTGGGCCGTCTGCGGCGATGCAGACGGCATAAAGCCGGGGCGGCCGGGAATGTCCTAGCCGTATGGCCGGCACCGCCGCCGCGAACGGCGGGCGGCGCAAGGGCGCCTGTCAGGCGTCGTCCGATTCGCGCAGTGCGTCCGCCCGCGTCTGCGCCGCAGCGAAATCGAGATCGCCCGAATAGATCGCCCGCCCGCAAATCACGCCTTCGATGCCCTCGTCTTCGACTTCGCATAGCGCGTCGATATCGGCCAGATTCGACAGCCCGCCGCTCGCGATGACGGGAATCTTCACCGCCCGCGCCAGGCGCACCGTCGCCTCGATATTGATGCCTTGCAGCATGCCGTCGCGGCCGATGTCGGTATAGATGATCGACTCGCAGCCGTAATCTTCGAACTTTTGCGCCAGATCGACGACTTCATGGCCCGTGAGCTTGCTCCAGCCGTCCGTCGCCACCTTGCCGTCTTTGGCGTCGAGGCCGACGATGATATGGCCGCCGAACGCCGTGCAGGCATCCTGCAGGAAGCCCGGGTTCTTCACCGCGGCGGTGCCGATGATGACGTACGACAGGCCGTCGTCCAGGTAGCGCTCGATGGTTTCCAAATCGCGGATACCGCCGCCGAGCTGGACCGGAATCTCGCGGCCCACTTCTTCGATGATGGCGCGGATCGCCTCTTCGTTCCTCGGCTTGCCGGCGAACGCCCCGTTGAGATCGACCAGATGCAGGCGCCGAGCACCCCGATCGACCCACTGCCGGGCCATCGCCGCTGGGTCCTCGGAAAATATCGTCGCCTGGTCCATATCGCCTTGTCGAAGGCGCACGCACTGACCGTCCTTGAGGTCGATGGCGGGAATCAGCAGCATAGCAATCGCGTGAAAATCTGGAGGGTTGAATATCGGCAGCCCTCGGTGCCGGGCGTGCAATCACCCCCGACGGCCGAAAGCCGTGTCGCTTAGTTTAGTACAAGTCTTTCAAGGCACCGCCCGCTTGCCGAGCGGACCGGACAAAGGCATGCAAGCGGCGGCGCCACGTTCATGGGTTCCAGTCGACGAAATTACGATACACGCGCAAGCCGGTATCGGCGCTCTTTTCCGGGTGAAACTGCGTCGCGAAGATGTTTTCGCGCGCCACGGCCGACGTGAACGTCGTGCCGTAATCGGTTTCGCCCACCGAGTGTTCGCCGTTTTCGGGAACGACGTAATAGCTGTGGACGAAATAGAAGAACGCACCGTCCGCCACGCCGGCCCAGAGCGGGTGGGCGTGCGTTTGCCGCACGCGGTTCCAGCCCATCTGAGGCACCTTGAAGCGCGAGCCGTCGTCCTGCAACCGGCCTTCGAGCGCGAACCGAACGACTTTGCCCGGCAGCAAGCCTAGCCCGGGCGTCGAACCTTCCTCGCTCCAATCGAACAGCATCTGCTCGCCGACGCACACGCCCATGAGCGGTTTATCGCGCGACGCTTCCAGCACGGCATCCTGCAGCCCCGATTCGCCGAGGCTGCGCATGCAATCGGGCATCGCGCCCTGGCCGGGCAGCACGATACGATCGGCCGCGCGAATGCCCTCCGGGCGATCGACGATCGCCACGTCCACTTCGGGTGCGGCCTTCTTCAGCGCTTGGTACACCGAGCGCAAGTTGCCCATCCCATAATCCACAATCGCAATCTTTTTCATCGCAAGCAGCGCTTTTCAGCGCAAAGAGCCTGTTGGCCTATGAAACACACGTGCGTTGCCCCGGGAAGGGCCGCGCGCAAGGACTGCGACGCCGCTTAAAAAGCCCTTGGCAGCAGCACCTTCAATCCGTCGACGATGAACTCCACCGCCAACGCCGACAACATCAAACCCATGAGCCGCGTACCGATGTTGATCCCCGTCTGGCCCACCCAGCGGGCGATCGGGGCGGCGAGCCGGAGCGCCCCGAAACAAATCACCGCGATGACCGCACCGATCGCCACGAGTTCGAGGCGAGCGAACCAGTGCGCCGCATTGGCCGAATAGACGATCACGGTGCTGATCGTGCCTGGGCCCGTCAGCAGCGGAATAGCCAGCGGTACCACGGCGATGCTGTTCTTCGATTCCGCCTCGTCGCGCTCCTCCGCCGTCGCGCGCGTATTGCCGACCTGCGCGTTCAGCATGTTCACGGCCATGAGCAGCATGATGATGCCGCCGCCCACCTCGAGCGAACCCACCGAAATGCCGAAAAAACTAATGATCTGCTGGCCGAGCAAGGTCGTGATCGCGATCACGCAAAACACCGAGATCGAGGCGATGCGGATCGTGCGGCGCCGCTCCGCGTCGGAATGTTCCGACGTGAGGCTCAAGAAGAACGGCACTGCGCCCACGGGATTGATCAGCGCCAGCAGTGAAATAAACGATTTGAGAAGATCCATCGCAAGCCGGCGCCCGCCTTTTCGGGCGGCGCATCGGTCCGTCGTTCCAGCCGTTGATAGGGTCTTTTTACAGACTGCCCTTGGTGGACGGGATCTGTCCCGCCGCACGCTCGTCGAGCTCCACGGCCATGCGCAGCGCGCGGCCGAACGCCTTGAACACCGTTTCCAGCTGATGGTGCGCGTTGATGCCGCGCAGGTTGTCGATATGCAGCGTCACACCCGCATGGTTGACGAAGCCGCGGAAAAACTCGATCGACAAATCGACATCGAACGTGCCGATGCGCGGCCGCGTGAACGGCACATGGAATTCGAGCCCCGGGCGGCCGGAAAAATCGACGACGACGCGCGATAGTGCCTCGTCGAGCGGCACGTAGGCATGGCCGTAACGGCGGATGCCTTTCTTATCGCCGATCGCCTTGGCCACCGCCATGCCGAGCGTGATGCCGGTATCTTCCACCGTATGGTGGTCGTCGATATGCAAATCGCCATGCGCCTCGATATCGAGGTCGATTAGGCCGTGACGCGCGATCTGATCGAGCATGTGGTCGAGGAACGGGACGCCCGTCGCCAGCTTTTGCCGGCCGGTGCCGTCCAGATCGAGCTTCACACGGATCTTCGTTTCGCTGGTATCGCGAAACACTTCCGCTACGCGCATGGAAAACCTCTAAGTAACTTTTATTTCAGCGCTTGCTGGAGCGCCGCGAGCATTTGGGCGTTCTCGGCGGGAGCACCGACCGTCAAACGCAAGCAATTAGCAAGCAACGGGTGCATTCTACCCACGTTTTTGACCAAAACCTTCGCCTCGAGTAGCGCCGCGAACGCGGCGTCGGCGTCGGGGACGCGAACGAGCAGGAAATTGGCCGCACTCGGGAATACGGTCGTGCCCGGCAAGGCGATCAAAGCGTCCGCCAGTTTGGCGCGTTCCGCCCGCAGCTCCGCGGCCTGCGTTTCAAGCACGTCGACGTGATCGAGCATGAAATCGGCGGCGGCTTGCGTCAGCACGTTCACGTTGTACGGCGGACGCACCTTGTCGAATTCTTTGAGCCACGCCGGCGCGCCGACGAGGTAGCCGAGCCGGATCCCGGCCAAGCCCAGCTTCGACACCGTGCGCATGACGACGACGTTCTCGTCATCGAGCACGCGGCTCATCCAGCTTTTCTGCGCGAACGGTTGGTACGCTTCGTCGATGACGACCAGGCCGCAGCCCTTCGCCCGCGCGACGATGCGCTCGATGTCGGCGTCCGCGTACAGCGTGCCCGTGGGATTGTTCGGGTAGGCCAGATAGAGCACGGCCGGCCGGTGCTCGTCGATTGCCGCCAGCATCGCGTCGATGTCGAGCGTCAAATCGGCGCGGTGCGGCACACCGACGAATTCGAGCTGCGCGAATTTCGCCGACATCTGATACATGACGAAACCCGGGATCGGCGCAAGCAGCTTCGCGCCGGGTTTCGCGCAAGCGACGGCGATCATGCTGATGAGTTCGTCCGAGCCGTTGCCGAGCAACACATCGGCCCCAGCCGGCACGCCCATGGCGTGCTTGAGCTTTTCGACGAGTGCGGCAGGCCGCGGCTCCGGATAGCGATTGAGCGCGACACCGGCCAGCACCGCGCCCAGCTGGGCAGCGAGCGCGGGCGGCAGCGAATACGGGTTCTCCATCGCATCGAGCTTCACGAAGCCCGTTGCATCGGCCACCGCGTAGGGCGTCATCGACAATACGTCGGGACGGATGATGTCTTGCGGAATCGTCATGAAGAGCCTCAGCCGCCGTGCTTCATTCGGTATTCGGCGCTGCGCGCGTGCGCCGGCAGACCTTCGCCGTAGGCGAGCTCGGCCGCGATCTCGCCGAGCGTTTGCGCGCCCTCGGCGCTCACTTCGATCACGCTCGAACGCTTGAAGAAATCGTACACGCCGAGCGGCGAGGAAAAGCGAGCGGTGCGCGACGTCGGCAAAACGTGATTGGGCCCGGCGCAATAATCGCCCAGGCTCTCGCTCGTATAGCGGCCGAGGAAGATCGCCCCCGCGTGACGGATCTCCTTCGCCCATTGATGCGGCTCGAGTGCGGAAATCTCCAAGTGCTCCGGTGCAATGTGATTGGCGATCGCGCAAGCCTCGGTCATGTCGCGTACTTTCACGAGCGCACCGCGATCGACGAGCGAGCGCTTGATCACGTCGCGGCGCGGCATCGTCGGCAACAGCTCGACGATCGCCTCTTGCACGCGCGCGATAAACGCGTCGTCAGGACAGAGCAGGATCGATTGGGCCAGTTCGTCGTGCTCGGCTTGCGAGAATAGGTCCATCGCCACCCAGCGCGGATCCGTCGTGCCGTCGCAAAGCACGAGAATTTCGGACGGGCCGGCGATCATGTCGATGCCCACCGTGCCGAACACGCGCCGCTTGGCCGCGGCCACGTAGGCATTGCCGGGGCCGCAGATCTTATCGACGGCCGGCAACGTCTGGGTGCCGTATGCGAGCGCGCCCACCGCCTGCGCGCCGCCGATCGTGAACACGCGATCGACGCCGCCGAGCAGCGCCGCGGCCAGCACGAGCGGGTTGCGCACGCCGTCGGGCGTCGGCACGACCATGACGATTTCGCGGACGCCGGCGACGCGCGCCGGAATCGCGTTCATCAGCACCGACGACGGATACGCGGCCTTGCCGCCCGGTACATAGATGCCGGCGCGATCGAGCGGCGTAACCTTCTGGCCGAGCACGGTGCCGTCGGCTTCCGTGTACTGCCAGCTATGGCTGCCGCATTCGATCTTCTGCTTCTCGTGGTACGCGCGCACGCGCGCCGCCGCCGCTTCGAGCGCCGCGCGCCGCTTCGGCTCGAGCGCATCGAGCGCCGCTTCGAGTTCGCTCGCGGGCAACTCGAGCGCCGCGACGCTCGCGGCCGAGAGCCGGTCGAAGCGGTTGGTGTACTCGAGCACGGCGGCGTCGCCGCGCGCTTTGACATCGGCCAGAATCTGCGCGACCGAGCGTTCGATCGCTTCGTCCTCGCTCGCCTCGAAGGCGAGCACGCCGGCAAGCTGTGCGGCGAAATCGTCGGCGCTCGAATCGAGTTTGCGAATCGTCAGTGACATGCTGGTATCCGTTTCGGTAATGCGCGTGCCTGGCAAGGCGCACGGGTACGCGCGGCGGGCCGGGCCCGCGTCAGGCGCTGGGCGCTGTTTGCTGCGACGCTCGCCCGAACGCGTCGAGCAACGGCGCCAGCGCGGCGCGCTTCAACTTCAGCGCCGCCTGGTTCACCACGAGGCGCGAGGAGATCTGCATGATTTCCTCCACCTCGACCAGATCGTTCGCGCGCAGCGTTCCGCCCGAGCTGACGAGGTCGACGATCGCGTCGGCCAAGCCGACGAGCGGCGCCAACTCCATCGAACCGTACAGCTTGATCAGATCGACGTGCACGCCCTTCGCCGCAAAATGCTCGCGTGCCGTCTGGACGTATTTCGTCGCGACGCGCAGGCGCGCGCCTTGCCGCACGGCATTGGCGTAATCGAAGCCCGCCTTCACCGCCACCGACATCCGGCAACGCGCAATGTTCAGATCGATCGGCTGATACAGCCCCGATCCGCCGTGCTCGACCAGGACATCCTTGCCCGCCACGCCGAAATCGGCCGCGCCGTATTCCACGTAGGTCGGCACATCGGACGCGCGCACGATAATGACACGCAAGTTCGGCGCACTCGTCGGAAGAATCAGCTTGCGAGACGTTTCCGGGTCCTCGGTTACATGCACGCCCGCTGCCGCGAGCAGCGGCATCGTTTCCTCGAAGATCCGTCCCTTCGAGAGCGCGAGCGTCAAGCACGTCGTGTCAAGCGTACTCATGCGTGGTTCTCCGATGCTTGCGCAGCCCGGCCCGACAGGCGGCGCACACGCGCCCCGATCGCCGTCAGCTTTTCTTCCATTCGATCGTAGCCGCGATCGAGGTGATAAATGCGATCGACGAGCGTCTCGCCGTCGGCCGTGAGCCCAGCGATGACGAGGCTCGCCGACGCGCGCAGGTCGGTGGCCATCACGGTCGCCCCCGACAGGCGCGGCGCCCCGGTAACCAGCGCCGTGTTGCCGTCGATCGTGATATTCGCGCCCAGCCGATTCAGCTCCTGCACATGCATGAAGCGGTTTTCGAAGATCGTCTCGACAACTTGTGCCGTGCCCTCGGCGATCGCGTTCAGCGCCATGAACTGCGCCTGCATGTCGGTGGGGAACGCCGGATATTCGGAGGTGCGGAACGATACGGCCTTGGGCCGCTGCGCCATCCGCACGCGGAGCCAATCCTCGCCTTCCTCGATCGTGACGCCGGCCTCGCGCAGCTTCATCGTCACAGCCTCGAGCGTAATCGGCCGCACGCGACGCAGCGTGACATCGCCGCCCGCCGCCGCCACCGCGCACAAGAAGGTGCCGGCTTCGATGCGGTCGGGGATCACCGTATGGTGCGCCCCATGCAGCTTCTCGACGCCGTGGATCACGAGCCGATCCGTGCCGATGCCTTCGATCTTCGCGCCCATGCTCACGAGCAACTGCGCGAGATCGCTGACTTCCGGTTCGCGCGCCGCGTTTTCGATCACGGTCTCGCCGTCGGCCAATACGGCTGCCATCAGCAAGTTCTCCGTGCCGGTCACGGTGATCATGTCCGTCATGATGCGCGCGCCTTTGAGACGCGAGGCGCGCGCTTCGATGTAGCCGTGCTCGATGCTGATCTCGGCGCCCATCGCCTGCAGGCCCTTGATGTGCTGGTCGACCGGGCGCGCGCCGATCGCGCAGCCGCCGGGCAGCGACACCTTCGCGTGCGCCGAAGCGCGCGACGAGCGGGCCGAGCACGAGAATCGACGCGCGCATCGTCTTGACGAGCTCGTACGGCGCGACGGGGTTATCGACCGCTAGGGCGTCGAGCGTCAAGTGCGTGGACGAGCGATCCTCGCGCACGCCCATCTGCGCAAGCAGCTTCAGCGTGGTGCGCACGTCCTGCAGATCGGGCACGTTCTCGAGATACAGCGGCTCGGCGGTCAACAGGCTAGCGCAAAGAATCGGCAGCGCCGCGTTCTTCGCACCGGAAATACCGACTTCGCCGGCGAGCGGCCGGCCGCCTTCGATCACGAGCTTGTCCATGCTGATTTGCCCTGTTCGGGCCTCCGTGGCGGCGCCACTGCCGGCGTCGCGTGAATCTTGTGTAATACGCACTCTCAGGTTTCTCTAATTATCCGTTCTGCCATTCCGTCGGCGTGAGCGTCTTCATGCTCAGCGCGTGGATTTCCTGGCGCATGCGATCGCCGAGCGCCGCATAAACGAGTTGATGCCGCTGGATCAGCCGCTTGCCTTCGAAGGCATCGGAGACGATCGTCGCGAAAAAGTGCTGGCCGTCGCCTTCGACTTCGAGATGGCGGCAGGCAAGCCCTGCCTCGATGTATTGCTTGACCTGATCGGGGGTCGGCAACATGGTGGACGCTCCTTTCCGATTCAATAACGCAGCTTGTAGCCGGACGCGAGCAAACGCATCGCGAGCACGGCAATCAGCACGAAAAATCCGCCGACGACAGCCAAGCTCGCCAGCGGGTCGATGTCGGACAAGCCGAAAAACCCGTAGCGAAAGCCGTCGATCATGTAGAAGAACGGGTTCAGCCGCGAAGCATGACGCCACAGCGTAGGCAGCGTATGGGTGGAATAGAACACGCCCGAAAGAAACGTGAGCGGCATGATCAAGAAGTTCTGAAATGCCGCGAGTTGATCGAACTTTTCGGCCCAGATCCCAGCAATCAGCCCAAGCGTACCGAGAATCGCCGAGCCGAGCACGGCAAAGGCGACGATGAACAGCGGCGACGCGAACTTCACGGGGATGAACCAGATCGTGACCACGAATACGCCCAGGCCGACGGCAAGCCCGCGCACGACCGAGGCGAGCACGTAAGCGCCGTACATCTCCCAATGGGTCAGCGGCGGCAGCAGCACGAACACGAGGTTGCCGGTGATCTTCGATTGGATCAACGACGAGGAACTATTCGCGAACGCGTTCTGCAGCACACTCATCATCACGAGGCCGGGGATCAGGAAGCTCGTGTACTCCACGCCCGGATAGACTTCGACGTGCCCGCGCAATGCATGGCCGAAAATCGTCAGATAGAGCAGCGCCGTGATGACGGGCGCGAGCACGGTTTGGAACGACACCTTCCAAAAGCGCAGGATTTCTTTATAGAAAAGGGTGCGAAAGCCGCTCACGATGCCTCCCCCCGGACCACCGCAAACGGGGCAGCTTGGCATGGCACCGGGCTAAGCGCCGAAGCGCCGGTACCGGCGCCGGCCGACAACGAACGACAGCGAGCGTGGAGGTGCCTCATGCCAACCCCTCGACGAGTTCGGGTGCGTTCATCAATTGGACGAAAACGTCTTCCAGATCGGCCTTGCGTACGTCGATTTCCTCGAACGTACAGCCGGCGCCCCGGCATTGGCCGAGGATGCGCTCGACGTCGTCGTAGCTCGAAAGGCGCAGCAAATGCTGACGATCGCCTGGCGCCGACGGCTCGATCTCGAGCGCGCGCAGCTCGGTCGGGAGTACGCCCGCCGCCAATCGCACGAACAGCTGCATCCCGGCGAAACGTTGCAGCAACGCACTCGTACGGTCGAGCGCGACCACTTCGCCCCGCCGCAGCATGGCAATGCGATCGCACAGCGATTCGGCTTCTTCCAAGTAATGCGTCGTGAGCACGATCGTGTGGCCTTCGCGGTTCAGACGCGAAATGAATTTCCACAGCGTTTGACGCAGTTCGACGTCCACGCCGGCCGTCGGCTCGTCGAGCACGATGACGGGCGGACGGTGCACGAGCGCCTGGGCGACAAGCACGCGCCGCTTCATACCGCCCGAGAGCGCGCGCATGTTGGCATCCGCTTTCTCGGTCAAATCGAGATTGGCCATGACTTCGTCGATCCAATCGTCGTTGCGGTGAAGCCCGAAATAGCCCGACTGAATGCGCAGCGTTTCGCGCACCGTGAAGAACGGATCGAAGACGAGTTCTTGCGGCACGACGCCGAGCGCGCGCCGCGCCTGCCGGAAATCGGTGACGACGTCATGCCCCCGGACGAGTACGCTGCCTTCGTCGGCGCGCGCGAGCCCCGCGAGAATGCTGATGAGGGTGGTCTTGCCCGCGCCGTTGGGGCCGAGCAGGCCGAAAAACTCGCCCTCCTCGACCGTCAAGCTGACGCCCTTGAGCGCTTGTAGCGCCTTATAGCGCTTCTTGACGTTGCGGATTTCTATCGCTGACATGGGTGTGCGCGGCCTTTATCGGCGGCGCGCCTTCGTTTAGACGTGATTCGTGCCCGATTGCGCGCGGCGATCGGGCGTTGGGTTGACGCCGCACCACGGCAAATGCCGCGCCGATCGGCTGCCCGAAAAACGGTTGATTATAGGCTAAGTCGGGATTGCCCACTGAGCCCAGCAGGCTGCGCGGCCGGTGCACCCGCTCGGTCCCGGCGGCGCCGACGCCCCGCGCTCCGCCCAGGCCCTACGCCGTAGGAGGCTGGCAAGCGCGGGGGCGCGCTAATGCATGTGCGCACCGCAGGTGGGGGCTATCACGCGCCGACGGGAACGGGCGCTTGCTGGGCCGCGAAGAGTGCGTCGATGCCGTAGACCTGCGCAAGACTGGCCAGGCCCGCCGGCACGTTCAGGATCTCGAGCGCCTGGGCGCGCGCCTGCGCGGCGCGACGCCATGCCAGCAGCACGGCCAGCGCCGACGAATCGAATTGCGTCAGCTGCGCACAATCGACCGCCGTCGCGCCGGCTTCGATGCGGGCCAACCCGGCCGCGAGCGCACTCGTGGCGCTCGCGTGCGTGAGCGTCGCGCCCGTGGCGAAACGGCTCGTCTCGCCGCTCATGACGGTTGCTTGCCCGCGGCGAGTTGCTCGTTGCGCTGCGTCAGGAATTGAAGCAGGCCGTCCACGCCGCCTTGATTGATCTTTTCCGCGAATTGCTGCTGATACGCCTGAATCAACCAAGCGCCGGCCACGTTCAGGTCATAGACGCGCCAGCCTTGCGCGGTCTTGTACAGGCGGTAGTCGAGTTCGACCGGCTGGCCGTTGTTCATGACGGAAGAGCGCACGACGACATCCGTGGCACCGGGATCGGCCCGGAACGGCTTGAACTGCACGGTCTGATCGTGCACTTGCGAGAGCGCGCCCGAATACGTGCGGATCAGCAGCATCTTGAACTGCTCGACCATTTGGTCGCGCTGCTGCGGCGTGGCGGTGCGCCAGGCACGGCCCATCGCGAGCTGCGTCGTACGGCGGAAATCGGTGTACGGCAGAATCTTTTGGTTCACGACCTGCGTGATCTTGTTGATGTCGCCGTTCTTGATGCTCGAGTCCGCCTTGATCTCGTCGAGCACCTGGCCCGTCACGGTTTTGATCATGTCGTCGGGCGAATTCGTATCGACCGTCTGGGCGAAACCGCCACTGCTGAACGAAAGCAACGCCGAACACAAAGCAAGCCAGAAGAATTTTTTCATCGTCGATCCTTAAATTTCGAGGAACCGGAGTTCGAACTCAGCATGCCACGCAACTTCGAGGCCGGCCCTATGTAAGGCGGCAACATTCGTTTCGAATCGTTACCGCCCGATCCCATCCAAGCGCCGAATTTAGCGCGGCAAGTGAAGCGACGGCAAGCCACCGCGCGGCGGCGGCACATATTGCTGGCCGGGTACCGTCTGACCATCGCCGTTCGTCCCGCTGGCCGGCTCGGCCGGCGCGGCCGTCGTAGGCGCCGACGAAGCCGCCGGTGCCGAAGCGGCTTCGGCGGCCGAAGCCGGCTGCGAGCCGTCATCGTACTTCGGCAGCGAATCGTCGTAATTGGGGACGCTGTCCGCGCCGTCGCCGCCCGTGATCAAAAACTGGCGGCGTTGCAGGTACGCATTACGCACGAACGAGTATTTGTCGATGGCGGCGGCCGAGAGGACATCGACCGTCGTCAGCAAATTGGCACGCGTATTGACGAGATTCACGCCAAACAGCGCCCAACTCACGCTCGACGGATGCACATAGCTGAGCAGGTTACCGTAATAATCGACGGCGAGCCCCGCCGTGTCGCGCACCGTGCTCGGGCCGAGCAGCGGCAACACCAGATACGGGCCCGACGGCACGCCGTAATGGCCCAGCGTCACGCCGAAGTCGGCCGAATGCTTGGGCAAACGCGCCGCCGTGGCGACATCGAACAAGCCGCCGACGCCGAACACGGTATTGATGACGACACGCATGACGTCGCCCACGCCGTCGGCAATCTTCAGCTCGAGCAATTCGTTCGCGGCGACGTAAACATCGCCGATGTTCGAGAAGAAGTTCGTGACGCTAGCGCGCACAGGCTGCGGCACCACCCACGCGTAGCCCTTGGCGACGGGTTTCAGTGCGTAGGTATCGACCGTATCGTTGAATTTGAAAACGGTCCGGTTCAGCCCCTCGAGCGGATCGCCCGGCGTCGGTGTCTGGACGGACGCGCAGCCGGCCAATGCCGCGGCGACCAGAGCAAGCGCCGCATTCTTGGCGCGCGTGATTCGCATTATTGTTCTCCGTTGACTCACACTTGTCTGTAATTCGATCAATTGCCGGCGCTAGCCGCCGCGGGTGCGCTAGCCGCTGCCGGGGTGCTCGGTGCCGGCGCCGGTTTCGCCCCGCCCGCATCGGCAGCCTTGCTATAAAGGAACGTCGAAATCAGGTTCTCGAGCACGATGGCCGATTGCGTCATCGAAATCGTATCGCCGGCCTTCAGCATCTCGGTGTCGCCGCCGGGCTCCAGCCCGATGTACTGCTCGCCGAGCAGCCCGGAGGTCAGGATCTTCGCCGACGTATCCTTGGGGAACGGATACTGCTTGTCGATATTGATCGTAACCAACGCCTGATAAGTATTTGTGTCAAAGCTGATCGACGCTACGCGCCCCACGGTCACCCCCGCGCTCTTCACGGGCGCGCGCGCCTTCAGGCCGCCGATGTTGTCGAATTTGAGCTTGACGGGATAGGTCGCCTCGAACGACAACGAACTCATGTTGCCGACCTTGAGCGCCAGGAACAGCAGCGCAATCACGCCTAGCAGCACGAACAAGCCGACCCAAAAGTCGAGAACAGTCTTTTTCATCGTCATTCCAACAAAAAGAAATTGGCTTTATGAGGCGTGCGACGCCGAATGCGTCAGTTGAACATCAGCGCCGTCAGTAAGAAATCGAGACCGAGCACGGCGAGCGACGCGTAGACCACCGTGCGCGTCGTCGCGAGCGATACGCCCTCGGGCGTCGCCTTGGCTTCGTAGCCTTGGAACAGCGCGACGAACGTCACGGCGAAGCCGAACACGATGCTTTTGATGACACCGTTGCCGACATCGCGCCAAACATCCACCCCGCCTTGCATCTGCGACCAGAACGCCCCGGAATCGACGCCGATCAGCAGCACGCCGACGACATAGCCCCCGAACACGCCCACGGCGCTGAAGATCGCCGCGAGAATGGGCATGGCGATGATCCCGGCCCACATGCGCGGCGCGAGTACGGTGGCGACGGGATCGACGGCCATCATTTCGAGCGCCGTCAATTGTTCCCCCGCTTTCATGAGGCCGATCTCGGCCGTCAGCGAAGTGCCGGCGCGGCCGGCGAACAGCAGCGCGGTCACGACCGGGCCGAGCTCGCGCACGAGCGAGAGCGCCACAAGCAGCCCGAGCGCCTGCTCGGACCCGTAGCGATTCAGCGTGTAGTAGCCCTGCAGCCCCAGCACGAAGCCGACGAACAAGCCCGACACGGCAATGATGACGAACGAGTAATTGCCGACGAAGAAAATCTGCTTGATGACGAGCCCCGGCCGGCGCACCAGCCGCAGCGCCTCGAAGACGATACGCAGCAACAGCCGTGTCGCGTAGCCCGTGCGTAGCACCCGGCCGATCACCCAACGTCCGATGGCGCTGATCATGCCCGCTCTCCCAAGCCGAAATCCGCCGCGAGCGTCGCTTGCGCCGGGTAGTGGAACCGGAAGGGGCCGTCGGGGGCACCGTCGATGAACTGCCGCACGGCCGGATCGACCGATTCGCGCAATTGCGCAGGCGTGCCGTGGGCAAGGACCGAGCCGTTGGCAAGGAAGTAGACGTAATCGGCGATCGCGAACGATTCGGGCACGTCGTGCGTCACGAGAATCGAGGTCGCGCCCAACGCCTGATTCAGCGTGCGAATCAGATTGGCGGTGATGCCCATCGAAATCGGGTCGAGCCCGGCGAACGGCTCGTCGTACATCATCAATTCGGGATCGAGTGCGATCGCGCGCGCGAGCGCCACGCGCCGCGCCATGCCGCCCGAGATCTGCGAAGGCGCGAGATCGCGCGCGCCGCGCAGCCCCACGGCATTCAGCTTCATCAGGACGAGGTCGCGCACGAGCGCTTCCGGCAAATCGGTATGTTCGCGCAGCGCGAAGGCGACGTTCTCGAACACCGACATATCGGTGAACAACGCCCCGAATTGAAACAGCATGCCCATCTTGCGGCGCAGGGCATACAGCCCTTCGCGCGATTGCTTGCCGACATCGCGCCCCTCGAACAGCACTTCGCCGCGGCGCGCCCGCTCGAGGCCGCCGATCAGCCGCAAGACCGTGGTCTTGCCGCCGCCGGAGCCGCCCATGACGGCGACGACCCGGCCGCGCTCGAAGCGCATGTTCAGGTTTGAGAGAACGAGACGGTCCGCGTCGTAACCGAAGTCGACGTTGCGAAGCTCGAGAATGGGCTCTGAGGATGAAGGCGGCACGAAGCGGACTTTCCTATTACGCGATTACGCGGAAGCGGAATTATAGGGCCTCAGCGATTACCCTGTGTTGACGCGACCATTACCGCCTATGCAACGGTGCGTTGTCCCAGCCGCTCGCGTGCCTATGCGTTGCGGATACGCGACGACATGAAAGCAGTTTGTAATTGTTCGACCGCCTGCGCCGGGTCCGAGGCCGCTGTGATTGCACTGACGAGCGCCGCGCTGCCTACGCCGGTGGCGAGCACCGAGGGCAAGCGCGCAAGGTCGATGCCGCCGATCGCCACGAGCGGGATGCGCCCGTGCAGCAACCGAACGTAGCGCTCGAGCCGCGCCAGGCCCTGTGGAGCCGTTGCGACGGCCTTCGTTCCGGTTGGGAACACGGCGCCGAACGCCAGATAGCTCGGCCGAAAATGCAAAGCCCGCAACGCTTCGTAATACCCGTGCGTGGATAGGCCGAGGCGCATCCCCGATTGCGCGATGTCGTTCAGATCGGCCGCGTCGAGATCTTCCTGCCCCAGATGCACGCCGTACGCGCCGGCTTGCGCCGCTTCGCGCCAATGGTCGTTGATGAAGACGCTAGCGCGATGGCGACGACCCGCGGCCACGGCTCGCGCGATTTCCTCGCGCAGGGCATCGGGCGCCATGTCTTTCACGCGCAACTGCGCGGTCTTGACCCCAAGCGCCAGCACGCGCTCGACCCATTGCGCGCTCGGCAAGACGGGGTAGAGACCGAGCTGCGGCTCGCAGGCCGGAAAAGGCGGCGGCGCAGCCGGGAGCCCGGCCACGCGCGGAAAGCGCGAGAGATCGACGGGCCATGCGTCTTCGCCGTGGGTCTCGTCGCCGTCGCGCCAGGCCAGCGCCAGCACGAGCGCATCGTGGGGCTCGAAGCCGCAATCGAGAAAAGCCGCGAGCGCAGCCAGCCAATCCTCGGCCGGGGCACCATCGAGTGCGTAGCGCTCGCCGCTCGCCGTCGTCAACGTCGCACCGTTCCCGTCGGCTTCGATCAGGGCCGCACCGGCCGCGCGCCACAGCGCCGCATCGGCCGGCTCGGCCTGACGGCCGATGAGGACGATCAAATCGTCGGCGCGCACCGTCTCATGCGCCGTCAGGCAAATGCGCCACGCACGGCTGGCGCGCGGCCAATCGCCGAGTTGGGCGCGAATGCGCTCGGCTGCCTCGATCAATTCGTCGGCCGGCGGCCAGAAGAAGTCGCGGTCGGACAGTTTCAAGGTTCGCATGCGTAACTCCTTACGCTGTCGATTGCGGATGCGCGGCCGGACCATTCGGCCCTCCGAACGCGTACCGCACTCATGACCGATCCTGGTGCCAAAACGGCATGCCGACGACGGGCGTACTCGCCTGCGCGCTCTCGCGCTCGGCCATCGGCCCCGCCAAGTACGCATCCCGCCCCGCTTCGACGGCCAGTGCGAATGCGCGCGCCATTGCAGCCGGATGCGTGGCCTGAGAGACAGCGGTGTTCAGCAACACGCCGTCGAACCCCCACTCCATGACTTGGCACGCATGCGACGGCACGCCGAGGCCCGCATCGACGATCAACGGGACGTCGGGCAACCGCTCGCGCAACACCCGCAAGCCGTAGGGGTTGACGACACCCTTGCCCGTGCCGATCGGCGCACCCCACGGCATCAACGCCTCACAGCCCGCATCGAGCAACCGGCGCCCGACCACTAGATCCTCGGTGCAGTACGGCAGCACTTTGAAGCCGTCCTTGACGAGCCGCGCCGCCGCTTCGATCAAACCGATGGGGTCGGGCTGCAGCGTGTAGTCGTCGCCGATCAATTCGAGCTTGATCCAATCGGTGTCGAAGACCTCCCGCGCCATATGAGCCGTCGTTACCGCTTCGGCCACGCTTTGGCAACCGGCCGTATTCGGCAGCAGCGGCACCCCGCGCGCCTTGAGCAAATCGAAGAAACCCGCTTCGGCCGTCTGCGCATTCATCTGTCGGCGCAGCGCGACCGTCACCATGCCCGGCCGCCCTGCGTCGATCGCATCGGCCAGCGATTGCAAAGAGGGATAGCGCGACGTACCGAGCAGCACGCGGCTCGCAAACGCGGTGCCGTACAGCGTCAGTGCGTCGGCGGGCAAGGTGACGGGATCGGAAGCGGAGTTCATCGGATGTCCTGAGGCTCGGATGCAAAAAAGCGCGAAAAGCGGGCGCGAAAGGCAGACACAAAGGGCGGGTTCGACACGCAGGTAACGCCGACGGGCCAAATCGGACCGATCGCACCATCGAATGTGCTACGTACCGGAGCACGCCCATCGTGCCGCGGCTCGCGCGGGCGGACGGTGCTCAACCGCCCGCCACGGGATGGACGACGTCGATTTTGTCGCCCGCTCGCAACGTCCGCACCGCGTGCAGGCCGCGCGAGACAAACTCGCCGTTCACTGCGACGGCGAACGGCGGACGTGCGCCGAAAAGCGACAGTGCGTCGGCGAGCGTGGCTTGCTCGGGCAGCGACAGCGGGGTTTGGTTGATCTGAATATCCATGATTTCCATCATCGGCGATACGTTTTGCGTTTGGCTACGACCGATCGCCAAACGGCTCATTTCATTGCGACTCACCACACTGCGGCTCATTACATTGCGGCTCATTACATTGGCGAGGCGGATCGCCTCGATCCGCACCCGCTTGCATCGATGGCCCGGGGCCCCTCACCCGTCGACAGCCGACGCGGCACCGCCTCCCGTACCGGCGCGATGAAGCATCGCCGACCAAGACGACGCGGCGCGCAACGTGCCGAAACTGTCGGCATCCTTCAATTGGCCTGTCAGCAACGCACTGGCCAGGTCCGCTGCCGCCTTCGATACCTCGGGCGCAATCATATAGCCGTGACGATACAGCCCGTTCACCGTGAGCGTGCGAGCGCCATCCCAACGGATGGCGGGAAGATGATCGGGCAGCGTCGGACGACATTGCGTGTTCAGTTCGAGAATCCGCGCCTCGCCGAACCCCGGATGGACTGCGAACGCGGCGCTTAACAGCTCGAGCGCCGAGCGCACGCTGACGGGCGACATATCCTCGCCTTCGATCTCGGTCGCGCCCACGACGTACAGGTCGTCTTCTTTCGGCGCCAGGTAGATCGGATAGCGCGGATGAAGCAGCCGCACAGGGCGCGTCAATCCGATGCCGGGCGCTTTGATCCGTGCCACTTCGCCCCGGATCCCACGCAGCGTGGGCAGCACCGGTTTCGCACCGAGCCCGCGGCAATCGATGGTCACGCGTGCCTGCGGCAGAGCCGACTCGTCGACGCGCGTATTCCAATGCGTCCGCACCCCGCGCTCGGCGAGCCCCGCCGCGAGCGCTTGCAACGCCTGGCGGTTGTCGAGCTGGCCTTCGTGCGGCATCAGCCACCCCGTCGCGAATCGCCCGGCCAGCGCGGGCTCCGCGACGGCGAGCGCCTGTGCGTCGACCCGCGTTAGTGCGTCGTCGGTAAGCAGCGCCGCCGGTGCATTCGCGCGCACGCGACGCTCGAACAACGCCGCCTCGGCGCGATCGGCGTGATGCCAAACGACCAGCGTGCCGTTGCGTTGGAAGAAGACGGGTTCAGGTAATTGAGCGAGCAGGCGCGGCCATTCGTCGAGCGATGCCGCGCCGAGTGCGACGATCAGCGGCTCGGCGACCGCCGCCTCGGCGAGCGGTGCGAGCATCGCGGCGGCCACCCAAGCGGCGGACGAGGACCCGGCCGGATCGCCGCGTTCGTAGAGCGCCACGCGATGGCCGGCGCCGGCGAGCCGCCAAGCGACGAGCCGGCCGCAAAGGCCACCGCCGAGCACAGCGAAATCGGGCAGCGCGCCCGTCGAAACGACTGAAGATTGAGCGGTCATCGGATCGATCCTATTCGTACGGCGGCAAGATGCGCACGTACACCAGGACGAAACCGGCCGGTGGGGCCGGCCGGGCAAACGACGCCGCAAAGCGGACGCAGCCCGGCGGGGAAGGACGGCCGGCAAGCGGGCGTCCCACGCAAAGCGTTCCCGAAACTTCCCGCGCCGGTATTATCCGGATCGGGTGCGAAGGGTTTCTCTCAGCCTCACGCTCGTACGGCAAGACGCCGTACTCACCACCTGCAACGCGCAAAGCACCCCTGTTTCGTCGTCGGCAATTAGACCATAAAAGCGCGCGCGCCCGCAAACGAGGCGCTGCGACGCGGCCTCGCACACGCGCCCTTTTTTCGTGGGTTCGCAGATAGTCGGAATCGGGCGCGGCGAACACTCTGGCACAATGTCCGCTCGCGGCACGGGCCAAGCTACGGCCAGTGCCGAAGCGCGCGGCCTGCAATAACGCCGCCCGACGGCGCGCAGCGAATGGAAATCGAGCAGTAAGCGGCGGCGCTGCCGGTTAAGCCTGTTTTAAGTGGTCCGCGCAAGAATCCGCACGTCGTCGCCAAGGCGCTCGTGCCGGTTGCCGTGGCCTCGCGCATCAGATTCGGAAACACCGTTCGGAAGACCTATGACTTCAGCTCTTACTCCTGTCCCCGAGCGTGACGACACGCCGCCACAGCGCTTTTCGACGACAGCCTGGGGCCTCATCAAGCCTTACTGGGTGTCCGAAGACTGGAAAGCCGCGTGGGGCTTGTTGTTGACGATCGTCGCCATCAACCTGGCCATCGTCGGCTTCAACGTCTGGTTCAACGCGTGGAACGTGAAGTTCTACAACGCCCTGCAAGCGAAGGGCGTCGAGCTGTACTGGCACCAGCTCTTCCTGTTCTCGGCCGCCGTGCCTTTCTTTATCGTCATGGCGGTTTTCCGAACCTACCTGCGCCAAATGCTCGAGTTCCGGTGGCGCCAATGGCTGACGACCCGCTACCTGCGCGCATGGCTCGGCGAGGTCGCGTTCTATCGCATCGAGCGCGATCGGCTCGCCGACAACCCCGACCAGCGGATCAGCGACGACCTGCAATCGTTCGCCTCGAACACGCTGCAGCTTTCGCTGGGGCTCTTGTCGACGATCGTCACGCTGTTTTCGTTCATTACGATTCTGTGGACGATCGCCGGTCCATTGACCCTGCATTTCGCTGGATCGGCCTGGACGATACCGGGCTACATGGTGTGGGCGGCCGGCATCTACGCCATCTGCGGCTCGTACATCATCCACAAGGTCGGCCGTTCGCTGATTTCGATCAACTACCAACAACAGCGCGTGGAAGCGGATTTCCGCTTCGGACTGATTCGGGTGCGCGAAAACGCAGAGCAGATCGCGCTGTATAACGGGGTCCGGACCGAGCACGAGAACGCCCAGCACATCTTCACGCGGATCCGCGACAACTGGTGGCGCATCATGAAGTACACGCGACGCCTGAGCGTCGCAACCACCTTCTACGCGCAAGCGGCCATCATCTTTCCGTTCGTCGTCGCCGCCCCGCGCTACTTCGCCGGCGCCTTTTCCTTCGGCGTCCTGATGCAGATCGTCGATGCCTTCGGCACCGTCAGCGGCGCATTCTCGTGGTTCATCGACAGTTACGGCTCGCTGGTTTCGTGGCGGGCCACCGTGAATCGTCTAGGCGAATTCACTCGTGTCATTCAAACCACGCACATACGCGAATCGATCTCACCGGCCACCGAACACGGCGGCCTCAACTTGCACTACGTCGACGCCAATACGCTGACCACCCACGATCTCAAGCTCGCCCTGCCCAACGGCACGCCGCTAGCCGAGATTGCCGACATCACCGTGAAGCCGGGTTCGCGCTGGCTGATCCGCGGCCCGTCCGGCGCCGGCAAGAGCACCTTGCTGCGGGCGTTCGCCGGGCTCTGGCCGTTCGGCGACGGCGCCATCGACGCGCCGGTAGGAGCTCGCACGATGTTCGTGCCGCAACAAAGCTATCTTCCGATCGGCACGCTCAAGGCCGCACTCTCGTATCCTTCGCCGGAGGGAACGTTCTCCGACGAAGATTGCGGCGACGCACTGCGCCTCGCTCGGCTGGAAGATTACGCCCACCGTCTCGGCGAATCGACGCACTGGACGCGCGTGCTCTCGCCCGGCGAGCAGCAACGCCTCGCCTTTGCGCGCATCCTCCTGCATAAGCCCGATTACCTCTTCCTCGACGAAGCGACGAGCGCACTCGATCCCGCCAACGAAGGGCACGTTTATCGATTACTGATCGAGAAGTTGCCGAAGACGGCGATCATGAGCGTGGCGCACCGCGAATCGCTCGTTGCGCTGCATGAACAGGTCTTGGATGTCGAGCGCGCGGACGAACGAGCCGCGGCATAGCGCAACCGTTGCGGCAACGCGGCCTACGCATTGCGCGTGACCGCACCTGAGCCGGCGCGATGAAGCAGCGAGGCCGATCGTCGCCGATGGCCTCGCGCGCCCTCATACGATTAGCGCGGCAACTCCGAGCTGCCCATCAGATAGGCATCGACGGCACGCGCGCATTGGCGGCCTTCGCGAATCGCCCACACCACCAGCGATTGCCCGCGCCGCATGTCGCCAGCCGCGAACACCTTGTCCACCGACGTGTAGTAAGCGCGCTCACCCTCGGTCGATGCCCTCACATTGCCGCGCGCATCTTTATCGATCCGGAAAGCGTCGAGCACCGGCGCGGCCGGTTGGGTGAAGCCCATCGCCAGCAAAACGAGGTCGGCCTTCATTTCGAATTCCGATCCCGGCACTTCCTGCATCTTGCCGTCCTTCCATTCGACGCGTGCGGCGATCAGCTTTTCGACCTTGCCGTTCTTGCCTTCGAAACGCTTGGTCGCCACCGACCAATCGCGGCTCGCAACCTTCTTCGTGCGATGAAGAGGTGCGCAGCTTGATCGGCCAGTACGGCCACACCAGCGGCTTGTTCTCTTCCTCGGGCGGCTGCGGCAGCAACTCGAACTGCGCGACGCTCTTCGCGCCATGCCGGTTCGACGTGCCCACGCAGTCCGATCCCGTATCGCCGCCGCCGATCACGACGACATGCTTGCCCTTCGCGAGCAGTTGATCGGCGAGCTTATCGCCGGCGTTGACTTTGTTCTGCTGCGGCAGGAACTCCATCGCGTAATGCACGCCGGCCAGCTCGCGCCCCGGCACCGGCAGATCGCGCGGCGTCTCGGCGCCGCCCGCGATCACGACCGCGTCGAACTGCTCCTTGAGCGCTTCGGGCGTGATCGTTTCCTTGGCCGTGTTACCGATGTGGGCGGCGAGCGGCTCCTGGCCGATGAACACATTCGACCGGAAGGTCACGCCTTCGGCCTCCATCTGGCGCATACGGCGATCGATGAGCCACTTCTCGAGCTTGAAATCGGGGATGCCGTAGCGCAGCAGCCCGCCGATCCGATCGTTCTTCTCGAACACCGTCACTTCGTGGCCGGCGCGTGCGAGCTGCTGCGCAGCCGCCAAGCCCGCAGGCCCCGAGCCGACGACGGCCACCTTCTTGCCCGTCTTCTTCTTGGGCGGCTGCGGCACGACCCAGCCTTGGCTCCAAGCCTTGTCGATGATCGCGTGTTCGATCGACTTGATGCCGACGGGCTCGCGTTGATGCCGAGCGTGCATGCGGCCTCGCAAGGCGCCGGGCAAATACGCCCAGTGAACTCGGGGAAATTGTTCGTCGAATGGAGTACGTCGATCGCGCGCTGCCAATCTTGGTGATAAACGAGATCGTTGAAGTCCGGGATGATGTTGTTGACCGGGCAGCCGTTGTTGCAAAACGGAATGCCGCAATCCATGCAACGCGCGCCTTGGACCTTCGCGTCGTCGTCGGAGAGCGCGAGCACGAACTCCTTGTAGTGCTTCACGCGCGCGAGCGGGGCTTCATACGCCTCATGGCGGCGCTCAAATTCGAGAAAACCGGTTGCCTTGCCCATAGGGTGCTCTTCTTTCCAAATCGTCGGTATCGGGGTGGGCCGGCGAAGCCGCGCGCAGTTCGATGTCACTCGGGCGCGCCGCGCACTTCGCCGGCCGTATCGGTCTTATGGAGGCGCCATCGCGTCCGGCGCGGCGCCTCGCTCAGCGTCGGTCGCTTTACGCGGCCATCGCCTCCTTCGCTGCTTTCTTCGCGGCCAACTCGCCGAGGGCGCGCTTGTACTCGGTCGGGAAGACCTTGACGAACTGCCGGCGCGACGCATCCCAGTTCTCGAGCAGCGCCTTCGCACGTGTCGAACCGGTGAACTGGAAGTGCCGCTCGATAAGCCCCTTGAGCAGCACCTCGTCGGTCACTCCCCCGTGCCACAGCCCGCGATCCACCGTGCGCTCCTGCTCGGCCTGTTGCAACACCGGCTCGAGCGCGACCATCGCCTTGTTGCACTTGCTCGCGAAGGTGCCGTCGATGTCGTAGACGAACGCCACGCCGCCCGACATGCCCGCCGCGAAGTTACGGCCGGTCTCGCCCAGCACGACCACCGTGCCGCCCGTCATGTACTCGCAGCCGTGATCGCCCGTGCCTTCGACCACGGCGCTCGCCCCCGAGTTACGCACGCAGAAGCGTTCGCCGGCCACGCCGCGCAGATACGCTTCGCCTTCGAGCGCGCCGTACATCACCGTATTGCCGCAAATGATGTTTTCTTCCGACTTGCCGCGGAAATCGTTCGTCGGACGGATGATGATGCGCCCGCCCGACAGGCCCTTGCCGACGTAGTCGTTGCCGTCGCCGACGAGGTCGAGCGTGATGCCGCGTGCGAGGAACGCGCCGAAGCTCTGGCCCGCCGTGCCCTTCAGCTGGATGTGGATTGTGTCGTCGGGCAAGCCGTCGTGACCGTGCTTCTTCGCAATCACGCCCGAGAGCATCGCGCCGACGCGTGCGGTTGACGTTGCGCACCGGCTGGATGAACGACACGTTCTCGCCGTTCTCGATCGCGGCGCGCGCCTTCTCGATCAGCGTGTGATCGAGCGCGCGAGCCAGGCCGTGGTCCTGCTCTTCGACGTGCTTGCGCGCGACGTCGCTCGGCACTTGCGGCTGATAGAAGATGTGCGCGAAGTCGAGCCCCTTCGCCTTCCAGTGCTCGATGCCCTTCTTCATGTCGAGCAGATCCGACGCGGCCGATCAGGTCGTCGAACTTGCGGATGCCGAGCTGCGCCATGATTTCGCGCACTTCCTCGGCGACGAAGAAGAAGTAGTTCACGACGTGCTCGGGCTGGCCTTGGAACTTGGCGCGCAGCACCGGATCTTGCGTCGCAACGCCGACCGGGCAGGTGTTCAGATGGCACTTGCGCATCATGATGCAGCCCTCGACGACCAGCGGCGCCGTCGCGAAGCCGAACTCGTCGGCGCCAAGCAGCGCGCCGATCACGACGTCGCGGCCGGTCTTCATCTGGCCGTCGGCCTGCACCCGGATACGCCCGCGCAGGCGGTTCAGCACCAGCGTCTGCTGGGTTTCGGCCAGGCCGAGTTCCCACGGCGTGCCGGCGTGCTTGATCGACGACAACGGCGACGCGCCCGTGCCGCCGTCGTGGCCGGCGATCACGACGTGATCGGCCTTGGCCTTGGCGACGCCCGCGGCGATCGTGCCGACGCCCACTTCCGAAACGAGCTTCACGCTGAAACGCTCGACGCGCGGATTGACGTTCTTCAGATCGTGGATGAGCTGCGCCAGGTCCTCGATCGAATAGATGTCGTGGTGCGGCGGCGGCGAAATCAGGCCGACGCCCGGCACCGAGTAGCGCAGCTTGCCGATGTATTCGGACACCTTGTGGCCCGGCAACTGACCGCCCTCGCCCGGCTTGGCGCCTTGCGCCATCTTGATCTGGATCTGGTCGGCCGATGCCAGGTACTCGTGCCGTCACGCCGAAGCGGCCCGACGCGACCTGCTTGATCTTCGAGCGCAGCGAATCGCCGTCCTTGCAGCGCGATGTCGACGCACGACTTCGCTCGCCGATCACGGACGCCAACGTATCGCCGTTCTTGATCGGGATGCCCGTGCAGTTCGTTGCGATAGCGCGTTCGGGTCCTCGCCGCCCTCGCCGGTGTTCGACTTGCCGCCGATGCGGTTCATCGCGACGGCCAGCGTGGCGTGCGCCTCGGTGCTAGATCGAGCCGAGCGACATGGCGCCGGTCGCGAAGCGCTTGACGATGTCCTTGGCCGATTCGACTTCGTCGACCGGGATCGCCTTCGTCGGATCGACCTTGAACTCGAACAGGCCGCGCAACGTCATGTGGCGGCGCGTCTGGTCGTTGATCAGCTGCGCGTATTCCTTGTAGGTCTGATACGAGTTGCTGCGCGTCGAGTGCTGCAGCTTGGCGATCGCGTCCGGGCGTCCACATGTGCTCTTCGCCGCGCACGCGCTAGGCGTACTCGCCGCCGGCGTCGAGCATGTTCGCGAGCACCGGGTCGTCGCCGAACGCCGCCTTGTGCATGCGGATCGCTTCCTCGGCGACCTCGAACACGCCGATGCCGCCGACCTTCGATGCCGTGCCGTTGAAGTACTTCTCGACCAAGTCGCCGGCTCAAGCCGACCGCTTCGAAGATCTGCGCGCCGCGAGTAGGACATGTAGGTCGAGATGCCCATCTTCGACATGACCTTCTGCAGGCCCTTGCCGACCGCCTTCGTGAAGTTGTAGATCGGCCTTCTCCGGCGACAGGTCGCCCTGGCAGCCCTGCGGCGAGCTGCGCGAGCGTCTCCATCGCGAGGTACGGATGGACCGCTTCGGCGCCGTAGCCGGCGAGCAACGCGAAGTGGTGCGACTTCGCGCGCCGAGCCGGTTTCGACGACGAGGCCCGTGCGTCGTGCGCAGCCCGTGCGCGCACGAGGTGCTGGTGGATCGCGGACAGTCGCCAGCAGCGCCGGGATCGCGACGTTGTCGCGGTCGATGCGGCGGTCGGAGACGATCAGGATGTTGTAGCCGCGACTTGACCGCATCGACGGCTTCGGCGCACAGCGAGGCGAGCCGCGCTTCGATCGCCTTCCTTGCCCCATGCCACCGGATAGCAGATGTTCAGCTCGTACGAGCTGAACTTGCCGCCGCGTGTACTTGATCGATCGCGCGGATCTTCGCCATGTCGTCGAAGTCGAGCACCGGCTGCGACACTTCGAGCCGCATCGGCGGGTTGACGTTGTTGATGTCGAGCAGGTTCGGCTTCGGGCCGATGAACGAGACGAGCGACATCACGATCGCTCTCGCGGATCGGGTCGATCGGCGGGTTCGTGACTTGCGCGAACAGCTGCTTGAAGTAGTTGTAGAGCGTCTTGTTCTTGTTCGACATGCACGGCGAGCGGCGAGTCGTTGCCCATCGAGCCGATGCGCTTCCTCGCCCGGCTGCGCCATCGGCGCCATCAGGAACTTGAGGTCTTCCTGCGTGTAGCCGAACGCCTGCTGGCGATCGAGCAGCGCCGCCGCCTCGCGGCGTTCCGTCGCGACGTCTTCCGCCTTCGCCTCGATCTCGTCGAGCTTGATGCGCACGGCGTCGATCCACTGCTTGTAGGGCTTGGCGTTGGCGAGGTTGTCCTTCAGTTCCTTGTCGTCGATGATGCGGCCCTGCTCCAGGTCGATCAGGAACATCTTGCCCGGCTGCAGGCGCCACTTCTTGACGATCTTCGTTCTCGGGAATCGGCAGCACGCCGGATTCGGACGCCATGATGACGAGGTCGTCGTCGGTGACGATGTAGCGCGCCGGGCGCAGGCCGTTGCGGTCGAGCGTGGCGCCGATCTGGCGGCCGTCGGTGAACGCGATCGCGGCCGGGCCGTCCCACGGCTCCATCATCGCGGCGTGGTATTCGTAGAACGCGCGGCGGTTGCTCGTCCATCAGCGTGTGCTGTTCCCACGCCTCCGGGAATCATCATCATCACCGCGTGGGCGAGCGGATAGCCGGCCATCACAGCAGCTCGAGGCAGTTGTCGAACGAGGCGGTGTCGGACTGGCCCGCGATAGATCAGCGGCTACAGCTTCTGCAGGTCGTCGCCGAGCACCGGCGACTGGCGATCGCGCCTTCGCGCGCGCGTTCATCCAGTTGACGTTGCCCTTGACCGTGTTGATCTCGCCGTTGTGGGCGATCATCCGGTACGGGTGGGCGAGCGGCCACTCGGGGAACGTGTTGGTCGAGAAGCGCTGGTGCACGAGCGCGAGCGCCGAGACGCACGCGTGCGTCCTGCAGGTCGCGGTAGTAGACGCCGACCTGGTCGGCCAGCAGCAGGCCCTTGTAGACCACCGTGCGCGCCGACATCGACGGCACGAAGTACTCCTTGCCGTGCTTGAGCTTGAGCGCCTGGATCGGTGGCTCGCGCGTCTTGCGGATGACGTACAGCTTGCGCTCGAGCGCGTCGGTCACCATGATGTCGCGCGCCGCGGCCGATGAAGATCTGGCGGATCACGCGGCTCGCTTGCCTTGCACGGTCGGCGACATCGGCATCGTCGTGGTCGACCGGCACGTCGCGCCAGCCGAGCACCACCTGGCCTTCGGCCTTCACCGTCGCGTTCGAGCTCCTGCTCGCAGGCCAGACGCGAAGCGTGTTCCTTCGGCAGGAAGACCATGCCGACGCCGTATTCGCCGGCCGGCGGCAGCGTCACGCCCTGGCTGCGCCATCTCTTCGCGATAGAACGCGTCGGGGATCTGGATCAGGATGCCCGCGCCGTCGCCCATCAGCGGATCGGCGCCGACGGCGCCCCGGTGGTCGAGGTTCTCGAGGATCTTCAGGCCCTGCTGAATGATGTCGTGGCTCTTCTTGCCCTTGATATGGGCGACGAAACCGACGCCGCAGGCGTCGTGCTCGTTGCTTGGGTCATACAGACCTTGGGCGGCGGGGACCGATTGGATCGGCTGATGGTCGTTCATGGGGGACACCGTCTATCAGAGGCCGTAGCGGCCGTTCGCATGAGGATTCGCGCATCGATTCGCTGCCAGCGAGGCTGGTGGCGCGAAACATCGCACTTGTCGCGGATGACCGGGGGTGGGGAGGCGCCGCGCCGGCGGGCTGCGCTTATGGCGCGGGCGCCCACCGGAAATCGGAATATACGCGACGAATCAACAAAATAGCAAACAAAACGCGATGGTCGGACCCCATTAAAAGGAATGCGCCGCATTGGTGCCAATTTAATGGGGCTCCATCAAATCGAGGCAAATAAAAACGGCACCGACCGGTACCGTCCTCTGGGCGATATTCGCAGCGCCGCAAACTCGCGGAATCACCGCCGCGCCGCCGCGCCAGGCGCGACGAAAGCCGGACGACCCGTGGCGTCCGGCCGCTCGCCCCGCCGCACGTTACTGCTGACGTGGCGGCTGAGGCGCCTGCGGGGATTCGCGCACCTTTCTGGGGCGCCCGCGCGGAAGCGGCGACACGCGCCGGTTCGCCTCGCGGGCCGCCCACTCGCGATACGAGTCGCCGCCCAGCACCCAGCCCTTCAAGGTGGCCTGCTGCAACTCGTTGGCCTCGCGCTCGTCGAACGGCTGCTCGCACAAATCCTTGTACGCGCGCTGCCGTTCGAACGGCGTGTTGCCGAGCGACCAGTACAGCGGATGATCGGTTACGAGGCTATCGACGGTCAGCCCGATGTGATGCCGATAGCTCGACCATCGATAGTCTTCCGGCGCGCCGACCAGTTGCGCACGCACGGGACACATCTCGATGACCCGGCTGGCAAGCAGAAAATAGCGCTCGCCCTCGATGACGGTGGCGCGGTAGCGCCCCTCCCAGAGCGTGCCGCGCCGCGCGTACCGGCGGTTGAAGTGCGCCACGTAGCGCCGGCCCACCGCCTGCATCGCCTTGGGCAAGCTGGTTTCGTCACTGGGCGTGACGAGCAGCTGCACCGCGCCCGGCATGAGGACATAGGCGTGGACGTCGAGGTGGTGATCGCGCGAGGCGGCTTTCAAGCAATCGACGAAAAGCTCGTAATCCTGCTCGTCGACGAAGGCGGGCTGCTGATCGAGTCCGCGCAGGATGACGTGCTGCGGCTGTTTCGGGACGTAAAGACGTGCGAGCCGTGCCATGCTGGATTCCGTTTAGTACGTTGGTAATTACCCCAAGGGACGACGCGGCGCTTTGCAACCTTTGCGAAGACGCACGCGGCTTCGAGCGAACATGCGCACAGCTTAGGGAGAATGCTCTAGCATGCGCGCTTGGTTTGTTTCAAACCTTCTACTCATAATAGGCGGGCCTTTCATGGAGGAGCACATAGATGAAATTAAAACAGGCCATCACAGGGGCCGTGGCGGCGCTTGCCTGCGCAACGGCAGCCCATGCCCAAACGGCCGGGACTTTTTACGTAACGTCGGGGTGGTTCCATTTGGCACCTCAGAGCAGCAGCGACAACCTCGAGTTGATGAGCTTCGCCGGCCAAACGGTCAATCAGTATCAACCGAACACCGGCGCGCGGATCGACAGCGCGGACACGCTCGGCCTCAGCCTTGGCTACTTCGTCACCGATCATCTTTCCACGGAGTTTGAACTCGGCATCCCGCCGAAGTTCGACATCGACGGGGCTAACGGATTCGGACAGTTCGGCAAGATCGGCAGCGCGAAGCAGTGGAGCCCCGCCCTGCTGCTCAAGTGGAACTTCCTGAAGCCGACCGACAAGTTCCGCCCATACCTGGGCATCGGTGTTACGCGCGTGTGGTTCACGAACGCTCAAATCACCAGCGCCACCTTCGAAAACAACGTCTTGCACGGTCCGACCTCCGTTTCGACGGATCGTTCCTGGGCGCCGGTGTTCAACGCGGGATTCAACTATGCGTTCAACAAACATTGGTTCGCCGGCGTGTCGATTTCGTACATCCCAGTGAGCGTCACGGCCAATCTAACCACGACGAATATTGGTCCGTTAGGCTTGACTGCTCAGACCCAAGCAAAGATCAGGCTCAACCCGATCGTCACCTACGCGAAGATCGGCTACGCCTTCTGAAGCCTAGTTGGAAAATGGGCGCGTGCCTATCCGCCGCCGCACTAATGCGGCGGCGTTGTAATTTCGATCGCCAGGGAAGTCACGCCAATACACTTTCTACCTACCTTTCGTCCCACGTTTTAGAGCCCGCGGTAGCCGGGCGACGATAGCATGCGGCGCGGTGCGGTGCGGCCGCACGCAGGCATCGAAGTTGCGGCGCTTTGGGTCTCCCCGCATCGGATTCGCGGGTTCGTTCATCCCGTTATTCATCTTTGACGGAGCGACCATGACCGCACTACCGAATACGCGAGACGCGCTCGAAACCTCGTGGACCAACGCCGGCCGGCACGCGCGCCGAATGGCACGGCATAGCCGGCACGCCGCCGAGGGCATCGGCGGCGAAATGCGCGAGCTACTCTCGGAACTGGAAGAAACGTTGGCGGACGGCACCCAGGCCGATGCCACCGTCTTGCGCGACCAAATGAGAAAACGTCTGGATGCGGCGCGCGCCCGGCTCGACGGTGCGCGCGAGACGCTGCGCGACCGGGCCAGCGCGACGCTCAGCGACGCTCAAGGCTACATTCGAGAAAATCCGTGGGAGACCATGGCCGTCGTCGGCGGCCTCGCGCTACTGACGGGTTGGCTACTCGCCCGCAATCGCTAGTCGCTAGTCGCTAGTCGCCGGACGTCAGGAAAGGAAGTCCGGTCCGATGATATCGATGCGATCGGTGCAGATCGTATCGACGCCCCACCGCGCGAGCGTATGCGCTCGCTGCGGGTCGTTGACCGTGTAGGCGAGGATGAAAAGTCCCGCCGCCTTGATCTCCTTCACGAGCGGCGCGTCAAGCCGCCGGTGATCGGCGTGCAAGGACACGCACGCCAGCGCATCCGTCAGTTCCCGCCAATGGCTCGGCACCGCGCCGAATAGCAGGCCACGCGGCAGCTCCGGCTGTGCGTCGCGCGCGCTAGCGAGCGCGTCGAACGAGAACGAGGAAAGCAACGGCGGCACGCTCGAGCCCTGCCACAAGCGCGCGGCCTCTTGCGCCACGCGCTCCCCCGTCGCCAGTTCGCGGCCCGGGCACGGCTTGATCTCGACATTGGCAGCGAGGCCATATGCGGCACACCGTTCGTGGACTTGAGCCAATGTAGGCATCCGCTCGCCCGCGAAGCGCACATCGAACCAACTGCCGGCGTCGAGCGCCATAAGTTCGGCGTAAGCCTTGCGCGCCGCGGCGCCGTGGCCGTTCGACGTCCGATCGACGGTATCGTCGTGCAAGAGGAATACGGTGTCGTCGGCCGACAGCTTCGCATCGAATTCGATCATCTTCATGCCGCGCGCGGCGCCGGTATCGATCGCCGCCAGGGTGTTCTCGGGCGCCAGCGAGCCGCCGCCGCGATGTGCGAGCACCCGCGGGTACGGCCAAGTAGGTAGGCCAGCCGAGGGGGACGTGCGATCCGTGCGTTCCGAGCTTGTCGTCATGGCTATCGTTTCCCGATTGTCGAGTCTGCCGCCTGCCTCGACCGGCGGCGAACCCGGCGTTCAAAACGCGCGTTTGCCCGTGGCGGGGTCGAAGAAATGCAGGTGTTCGAGCGGCAACGCGACGGGAATGACCTCACCGTTGCGCGGGCGGTCTGCATGCGCGAGCCGAACGGTGACGTCATGCGCCCCCCAGCGGCCGTGAACCAGATTATCCGCGCCAAGCAGCTCGCACGACTCCACCGCAAGCGGCACCTGTTCACCACCGGCCCGCGGGGCCATGTGTTCGGGGCGAATGCCGAGAATCCACTCCCGCCCAGCGGCGATCTCGCGGCCGACGCCAGCCGCGCCGGCGACCGAAAACGTCGGCCCGCCGCCGGCGATCTCGAAGCGCGTGCCTTCCTGGTTCAGTTTGCCCGATACCAAGTTCATCGCGGGCGAACCGATGAAGCTGGCGACAAACACCGTGGCCGGCCGTTCGTAGACTTCGGTCGGCGCGCCGATCTGCTCTGCCTGCCCCCGGTTCATGACGATCACGCGCTGAGCCAACGTCATGGCCTCGATCTGATCGTGCGTGACATACAAGCTGGTCGTGGCCAACCTCGCATGCAGCCGCTGAATTTCGAGACGCATTTGGACGCGCAGCTTCGCATCGAGGTTCGAGAGCGGTTCGTCGAACAGAAACACAGACGGCTCTCGCACGATCGCGCGGCCCATCGCCACGCGCTGGCGCTGCCCGCCCGACAGTTCGCGCGGCCGGCGCCCGAGCAAGGGCTCGAGTTCGAGAATCTTCGCGGCTGCCGCCACGCGCGACTCGATAGTCTCGCGCGCGATCCCACGAATCTTGAGCCCGTACGACATGTTTTCCTTCACGCTCATATGCGGATAGAGCGCATAGTTTTGAAAGACCATCGCGATATCGCGGTCCTTCGGCTCGAGCCGGTTGACGACGCGCCCGCCGATCGCAATGTCTCCCTCGGACACGCTCTCCAGCCCCGCCACCATCCGCAATAGCGTCGACTTGCCGCAACCGGACGGCCCGACCAGCACGACGAATTCGCCGTCGCTCACGTCGACATCGATCCCATGCAACACGAACTGCTTGCCGTCGTACGTCTTGCGCACGCCCTTTAGAGTCAGCCCTGACATGCTTAGCGATTCCTTTTGCGATTATTTCTCGGCGTCGACAAGCCCGCGCACGAACCACCGCTGCATCGCCAGCACGACGACAAGCGGCGGCAGCATCGCGAGCAGGGTCGCCGCCATGACGAGATGCCACGCGGTGGCGGTATCGCCGCTTGCGATCATCGACTTGATGCCGACGACGGCTGTCGTCAGCGATTGCTCATTCGTGATCAGAATGGGCCACAGATACTGGTTCCAGCCGTAGATAAACGTAATGACGAACAGCGCCGCGATGTTCGTCTTCGAAAGGGGCAAGACGACATCGCGAAAGAAGCGCAGCGGGCCCGCACCGTCGATGCGCGCCGCATCCATCAACTCATCGGGCAGCGTCATGAAGAATTGCCGGAACAGGAAGGTGGCCGTGGCCGAGGCAATCAGCGGCAGCGTCAGCCCCGCATACGTGTTGGTGAGATGCATCGACGACACCACTTGCACGGTTGGGAAGATCCGCACCTCGACGGGCAGCATCAGCGTGACGAAAATCAGCCAAAACGCCGTATTGCGCAACGGAAAGCGAAAAAAGACGATCGCGTAGGCCGAGATGATTGAAACCGCGATCTTGCCGATCGCAATCGCGAGCGCCATGACGAGGCTGTTGATCAACATGCGTCCGAACGGACTAGCCGCGTTGCCGGTGCCATGCGCCCAGACATGGGCGACGTTTTCCATGAGATGCGTGCTCGGGATCAGCGACAGCGGGACCGAGAACACCTCGTGCTCGCTCATCGTCGCCGCGCAAAACGCAACGTAGACGGGAAACGCGATGATTGCCACGCCGGCAAACAGCATGACATGACAGAAGAGATCGAAGCCCTTGCGATTTTCGATCATGTGTATTGCACCTTGCGTTCGATGTAACGGAACTGAATGACGGTACAACCGACGACGATTGCCATCAACACGACCGATTGCGCACCGGAACTGCCGATATCGAGCCCTTGGAAGCCCTCGGCGAAAATCTTGTAGATGAGCGTCTTCGTGGCTTGCGCGGGGCCGCCGCCGGTTGCGGCGTCGATCACCGGGAACGTATCGAAGAACGCATAGCAGATGTTCACTACGCACAAGAAGAACGTCGTGGGCGACAGCAGCGGCAACGCGATCCCGAAAAAGCGCCGCACGGGGCCGGCACCGTCGATGGCCGCGGCTTCGATCAACGAGCGCGGGATGGCTTGCAGGCCCGCATAGAAGAACAGAAAGTTGTAGCTAACCTGCTTCCAAACGGAGGCGAGCACCACCAGCGTCATCGCCTGCGCGCCGTTCAGCGCATGATTCCAAACGATGCCGTCTCGCGCCAGCGCGTAGGTGACGATGCCGATGCTCGGATTGAACAAGAACGTCCAAAGCACGGCCGCGATCGCAGGTGCGACCGCATACGGCCAAATCAGCAAGGTCCGATATATTCTCGCGCCGCGCGTCACGCGATCCGCACACGCGGCCAGCAGCAGCGACACGACGAGACCGGAGACGGTCACGAGCGCGCTGAATACGAGGGTCGTCTTAAACGAACCGAGATAGAGGGGATCGCCAAAAAGATGCCTGAAATTCGCGAGGCCCACGAACTGGCTCGACGTGCCGAAGGCATCTTGTGCCTGCGTCGATTGCCAAAGCGCCACGCCCGCGGGCCAAAGGAAGAACAGGCCGGTAATGACGAGCTGTGGCGCGACCAGCAGGTAAGGCAGCGGGCTCGCGGCGAAACGGGAACGTTCGTGCATGGGGAATCCGTCAGTCGCGCTGGGCTGTGAGCCGTTATTGCTGCGCCGTTTGCTGGAAGCGACGCAAGAGCGCGTCGCCGCGGTCCACCGCAGAATCGAGTGCGGCCTTCGGCGTCTTTTTACGCGCCCATACTTGCTCGAGTTCTTCGTCGACGATCGTACGAATCTGCGGCATGTTGCCCAGGCGTAGGCCCTTGGTGTACGGCAGCGGCGGTTTGTTCAGCATCTGCTTGATCGCCGTGTCCGCGCCCGGATTCTTCGCATAGAAGCCCTGGCTGCGAGCGAGATCGTATGCGGCCGTCGTCACGGGCAAGTAGCCCGTATCCTCATGCCACTTCGCTGCGACGGCGGGCGATGAGAGGTACGCAAGAAATTTCGCGACGCCCTTGTAGACGTTCGGATCCTTGCCCGCGAGCACCCAGAGGCTCGCGCCGCCGATGATCGCGTTTTGCGGCGCACCCTTCACGGTTGCGTCGTACGGCATCATGCCCGTGCCGAAATCGAACTTCGCATATTTTCGGATCGTCGCCAGCGAGCCCGACGAGTTCGTCAGAATGCCGCAGTCACCGCTGTAGAACTTCGAGATTGCTTCGTCCTTGCGCCCCACATAGGTGAAGGTGCCCTCTTGGGCCATGTCCTGCAAGAACTGAATATGTGCGATCTGCTGCGGCTTGTTGAATTCGAGCTTCGCGTCCAGCCCATCGAAGCCGTTGTTCTGCGACGCAAACGGCAATCCATGCCACGCGCTGTAGTTTTCGAGCTGAATCCATGATTGCCAGCCCGTCGTGAAGCCGCACGACAGACCGGCGGCCTTCAGCTTGATCGCGTCGGCCCGCACTTGCGCCCACGTCTTCGGCGGCTCATTCGGATCGAGCCCGGCTTTCTTGAACGCTTCTTTGTTGTAATAGAGGACAGGGGTGGAGCTATTGAACGGCATGGCGACAAGCTCACCCGTTTTCGCGTCGCTGTAGTAGCTCGCGATCGTCGGCACGAACGCGTTCTGATCGAGTGGAACGCCGGCTTGCTTGAAGACATCGGTGACGGGCACGATGGCCTTCTTTGCCGCCATCATCGTAGCCGTCCCGACTTCATATACCTGAAGAATCGCCGGCGCATTGCCGCTGCGATACGCCGCGATCCCGGCCGCGAGCGTTTGATCGTAGGTGCCCTTGAAGACAGGAACGATCTTGTAGTCGCGCTGCGACCGATTGAAATCGTTGGCAATCGCGTTCAGATGCTCGCCGAGCGCGGCTTCCATCGCGTGCCAAAACTGAATCTCCGTCGCGGCCCACGCCGCGTGACTCGCGCCGGCGAGCAACGCACTCCCGAGCACTAGCGAACGAATCAGCGTCTTGCAACCCTTCATCATTTAGTTCTCCTAAGTTATGCCCGTGCGAAGCCTGGGTGCCAGACCCTCCCCGCTACCGGACCGGTAACGTTTTCACCGCGACCGGGCGAGGATTCTAGTTATCGTTGATGACAAATAGACGTTGATACTCTTTCAATGCGTAACGATCCGTCATCCCGGCGATGTAATGCGCGATGAGGCGTGGTTGCGCGGCGGCGTCCTCGGCTAGATAGGCCGGCGGCAAGAGCCTCGGATCTTCGCTGAACGCCTCGAACAACCCGCGGATGACGCGTTGCGCCTTGCTCGTCATGCGCATGACACGGTAATGCCGGTAAAGATTCTTGAATAGGAAACGCTTCAACTCGGCCGCTTGTGCTGCAACGCGGGCGCTATGGGCAACCAGCGGGGGCGCCGAGCGCACCGCCTCCAGCGATTCGGGCGCGTGCGCCGCGAGGTTTTTCCCTGTCGTCTCGATGAGATCGACGATCAGCGTGTTGATCATCCGGCGCACCGTCTCGTGGATCATCCGGCGGCCGTCGAGCTGGGTGTACGCTCGCTTCGCTTGCTCGTAGTGCGTTTGCCACAACTCGACTTGCGCCAACTGCTCGATCGTCAGAAACCCCGAGCGCAAGCCATCGTCGACATCATGGTTGTTATAGGCGATTTCGTCGGCAATGTTGGCGATTTGCGCTTCGAGCGACGGGCGCATGCCCGACAAGAAGCGCTCGCCGAGATCGCCGAGCTTGAGCGCGTTCTCGCGCGAGCAATGCTTCAGAATGCCTTCCCGCGTTTCAAAGCACAGATTCAGCCCATCGAAGCCGCCGTAGTGCTCTTCTAGCTCATCCACCACGGCCAGGCTTTGCAAGTTGTGTTCGAAGCCGCCGTGCTCGCGCATGCATTCGTTCAGCGCATCTTGTCCGGCATGACCGAATGGCGTATGGCCCAAATCGTGCGCGAGCGAAATGGCTTCGACGAGGTCTTCGTTCACGCGTAGGTTGCGCGCCACCGATCGGGCGATCTGCGCCACCTCCAAACTATGCGTAAGCCGCGTGCGAAACAGATCGCCTTCGTGATTGACGAAGACCTGCGTCTTGTATTCGAGGCGCCGAAACGCGGTGGAATGGACGATGCGATCGCGATCGCGTTGAAACTCGGTACGCGCCGACGGCGGCGCTTCGGGAAAGCGCCGGCCGCGCGAGCGAATGGAATGCGCGGCGTAGGGCGCGAGGTGTGCCTCCAGCGTGGCAACCGTCGGCGGGCCGACATACGCTGTGGGCGCTTCCACGGCCGCCGTGACCCTCGTCGTAACGCCCGACTCAGCGCCCGACTTAGCGCCCGCCGTGACGTCCGCCGCCGAAGTCTGCGCTCGGCCTGCCCTTTCGCTCATCGTTTCCCTCCCGCATGATCGCCGCGAACTGCGCTGGCGGCGTTAGTCTTAAAGACACGAGGCGAGCGTGGCGCGCAATGCCGCCTCTGGAACATCGGTGATCAGCGTCTCGCCGAGCTTCTTGAGCAAGACGAACTTGATCGTGCCCGCCTCCGTTTTCTTGTCGACCTTCATGAGCTCGATATAGCGAGAATCGCCGAGCGCTGGCGCCCGGGTAGGCAACTTCGCCGCAGTGACGAGCGAGACGAGCCGCTGACGGACCGCCTCTTCAAGATGGCCAAGCCGCACCGACAGATCGGCCGCCATGACCATCCCGCACCCGACTGCTTCCCCGTGCAGCCATTCGCCGTAACCGAGCCCCGCTTCGATCGCATGGCCGAACGTGTGACCGAAGTTGAGAATAGCGCGTAGGCCGCCCTCACGTTCGTCGGCTGCCACGACCGATGCCTTCACTTCGCACGACCGCTTGACGGCATGCATGAGGGCGGCCGGTTCGCGGCGGTTCAGCGCCTCGATGTTTTGCTCGAGCCACTCGAAGAACGCGGAATCGGCGATCGCGGCTGTCTTGATGATTTCCGCCAGGCCGGCCGCGAGTTCGCGATCGGGCAGCGTGCGCAGCGAGCCGATATCGGCAATGACCGCTTGCGGCTGGTAAAACGCGCCGATCATGTTCTTGCCGAGCGGATGATTGATGCCCGTTTTGCCGCCGACGGACGAATCCACTTGCGACAGCAGTGTCGTGGGGACTTGGATGAACGGCACGCCGCGCATATAGCACGCAGCCGCGAATCCCGTCATATCGCCGATCACGCCGCCGCCTAGGGCGACGAGCGTGGTTTTGCGATCGGCGTGAGCGCGCAGTAGCGCGTCGAAGATGCTATTGAGCGTTTCCCAATTCTTGAACGCCTCGCCGTCGGGCAGCACCACGGTCGACACGTGTTTGCCGAGCGGCGCCAGCGCGGCACGTAGCGCTTCCCCGTAGAGGGGCTCTACAGTTTCGTTCGTGACGATCGTAATCGAAGCCCCCGCGATGTGGGGGGCGAAGAGATCGGTGTGTCCGATCAGATCGGCGCCGATACGGATAGGATAGGAGCGTTCGCCGAGATCGACGTTGACGGTAATCATGACTGTGTCTGTTTGGTAATGCCGGCCAGTTCGAGCTGCATGAGCACCATGTTCACGAGCCCATTGACCGACGGCCGCCCGGTTTCGACGACGAAATGGGCGCATTCGCGATAGAGCGGATCGCGCTCGCTGTACAGCGCCTCGAGCTTGGCCTTCGGATCTTCGGTTTGCAGCAGCGGACGATTCTTGTCCTTGCGTGTGCGCAGCCAAAGATCGTGCGGATTGGCTCTAAGATAAATCACAAGACCGCAATCATGCAGCGCCGCCCGATTTTCCGGACGCAATACCGCCCCGCCGCCGGTCGCGAGCACAATCGCTTCACGCGCGGCGAACTCCGCGATGACCTGCGCCTCGCGCTCCCGAAACCCGCCCTCGCCCTCGAGTTCGAAGATGATGGGGATCCGCGCGCCCGTGCGAGCCTCGATTTCGTGATCGCTATCGAAAAACGGGCGACCGAGCCGGCGCGCCACGGCGCGGCCCACGGTGGTCTTGCCAGCCCCCATCAGCCCCACGAAAAAAATGTTGGTGTTGGCGCCCCGCTGTTGCAAGTTATCCTCTGTTCAATTCGGCTATGGTTCGTGGCGCAGCTTACTGGCAAAGGCGCCGCCTTGTCGAGTACGGGGCCCGCAAGCGCGGCCGGTCCGGCACGTCCTTCAATCGCTCGCAACGATCCTCGGCGTGATGAATATGACGAGTTCGCTGCGCTGCTCGCGCACCGCCCGGTGGCGGAAAAGCGCGCCCAGCAGCGGTATTTTGCCCAACAGCGGCACCCGCGTCACATCGTCGCGATCCTGGCTTTCGTAAATGCCGCCGATCGACACCGTCCCGCCGTCCTCCACCTCTACCCGCGTGCGCACATGTTTGGTGTCGATCGCGGGGCCACCGGCCGTCTGCTTGCCGACGCTGTCTTTCGCGATATCGAGATCGAGAATGACGCGCCCGCGCGGCGTGATACGGGGCTCGACCTCCAGTTTCAGACTCGCCCGGCGAAACTGCACGCCCGATACGCCGTTGCGGACCTTAGCCTGGTACGGCAATTCGGTGCCTTGTTCCACGAGCGCCTTCGTCCGGTCCGCCGTGACCACGCGCGGGCTCGACACGATCTGCCCGCGCCCTTGCGCCTCGAGCGCGGAAAGCTCGGCCGTCACGAGACGCGTCGCACCGGCCGCGAACAGCGTGAGGCCCGCCGTGGCGGCTTCGAAGCCTGCGATCGCCTGGGCCGACAGGTCGTGCAGCCGGCCCTGGTCGCCACCCACGAGCCCCCTTGCCGCCGAGCCGAAATCGGTGGCCTCGCCGCCTGGCGAGCGCATCGACAACCGCGCGCCCAATTCGCGCGAAAAGCCACGCTCGCCCTCGACGATACGCGCCTCGATCAGCACCTGGCGATTGGGCTTGTCGATCGTATCGATCAGCTCGGCGACCTGTTCGAGCCGAGCGCGCAAGTCCGTTACGAACAGCAGATTCGTGCGCACGTCCGCCACCGCTGCCCCGCGCTTGGACAGCACCCGCTGCGTGCCCGGCGCCGTCAGCAGCCGCGCAAGCTCATCGGCACGCGGGTAGCTGAGCGCAAAGGTTCGGCTCACCAACGGTTCCAGATCGGCTGCGCGGGCGTGCGTCTCGAACCGTTGCCGTTCGCGCGCCGCGAGTTCCGCCTGCGGAGCGACCCAAATGACGTTGCCGCGCCTCGACATGGCCAGGCCCTGGGCGTCGAGCAGCGTGTCGAACGCGGTGCGCCAAGGCACGTCGGTCAGGCTCAGCGAGACCCGTCCGCGCACGCGTTCGCTCGCGATGATGTTCAGCCCCGTGAAGCGGGAAAAGGCGTCGAGAATATCGGTCAATTCCGCGTGCTTGAAGCGCAGGGTGAGCGGCTTGTCGTCATCGGCGCCGATGGCCCCGATGGACCCGCTGGACCCGCTGGACCCGCTGGACCCGCTGGACCCGCTAGCCTCGCTCTGCTCGCCGCGCGTACTCATACGCTGGACGGGCGCAAGCGGCACGGGCGGCCCTTCGAGCGCTGCCGCCGGATCGGAGGCGACGCCCGCTTGCGAGCCCCGCTCCTCGGGAGATTCCGCTGGCGCGCCCGGCCCACGTCCAGGCCCGGGCTTCGCTCCGGCCACGCGCTCGTCCCCGTTCGTGTCGTCCGATCCGTCGGCGTCGTTCCAGGCGCTCGGATCGCTAGCGCCACCTTGTTCCCAATCGTGGCCGAGCGGCGGCTCGCCCACGTTCGGCCACGGCGCGCGCGCGAGGTCCGGAAAATCGCCTGCAAGCATGGATGACGGTAGCGGCGGTAAAGGAGCGATGTCCGCCACGGCAGGGGACAACGCGAAGATCGCACACGCCATCGCAGCGAGCCGGCCGATCGCGCCAAAACCAGAACGTTCGACGGCCCCGCTCATCGCTCGCCCTCCGGGAACACGATCCGACGAGTCGCTCCGGCGTTGTCGAGGGTAATGCCCGCCGCATCGATGGCGACCAGCCGCTCGCGCCCCAACGCTTGCCCCCGCACGGCGGCGACCACTTGCAACCCGCTAGCGGGTTCGAACAGCGCCAAGGCGCCCCGGCCGTCTTGCATGACGCCGATCAGCCGGCCCGCCGATCCTCCGGCGCCCGTCGCGCCGCCCTCGAACGGATTCGCCAACGGCGGGCTCGCGTGTGCACCGGCTGCACCGGCTGCGACCGAGGCGACAGCGGCGACGGATGCGATCGATCTGACAGGTGTCCCCGATGTCCCCGATGTCCCCGATGTCCCCGATCCGCCCGATCCGCCCGATCCGCCGGATGCGCCGGATGCTACCGATGCCACCGTTTCCACCGTTTCCACCGATGCGCTCGCTGCTAAGGCTGCGACGGCACCGTCGGTGAAATCGGATGCCTCGGCCCGTCTCTCGGCCGCCGATGCGGCCCGCCCGGCGGAGCTATCGAAGATATCGAGCGTTGCAGTCAAGGCGAGCGCCCCGCCCTCCGGCTTGATCTCGACCGCTTCGGGCACGACCAGCATCGGCAATGTCGACAGCCCGCCCAAGAACGCGTAGAGCCCCGCAAAATCCGCTCGACCGTCGACGCGCAGGACGTTGCGCGCCGCCTTGCCGTTGCGCCCGCGTGCCTGCGTCACCGCCGAGGCAGGCAACAGCGCATGCAATGTCATGCCGGTCCGCGCGGCGAGTTCCGCGACGGCATGCCAGTCGCCCCCCGCCGAGCGCGTTGCCGCGCGCCCCGGAGCCGGCTGCGTGCGCGCGGTTTCCCGCAACCGCGGCAAGTTCGCCAGCTTCGCGCGACTTTCACGCAATCGCTGCTCCAACGTCTCGACGGCCGCGGCTTCCGTCGCGCGGCCGCTGGCATCGAGCACGCGCCAAACGTAGGACACGAGCGCAAACGAACCCGACGCAACCACCGTGCAAACCATGAGGCGTCGCTTCGCCGTCCACTTGTGCGGCGCGGAACGCAGCGCACGTTCGCCAAGATCGAATCGCAGGACGATAGGCCGGCGCCGGCACGCCCGACGCAGTCGACGCAGCGCTTGACGAAGCCGCCCGCGGTTCATCGTCCCCTCCGCTCGCCGGGCTCGCCGCTCTTCTCATGCACAGCGCGCGCTTTCCCCGAGTCCAATTCCGAAGCCGAAGCCGAAGCCGAAGCCGAAGCCCGCGACGGTACCCGCACATTCGCCTCCACCGCGCGCCCGGCTGGCTGCCCCTTCGACGCCGCAACCAACCGCAAATCGAGTATTTCCGTGCCCTCCCATCCCGACACGCGCGCCAACCGCGCCACCCACGCCGCGCAAGCAGCGCTGTCGACGGCCCGGATCGCGATCTCGAATGCTCCGCGGCTTTGCCGCAGATGCCGAACGGTCACGCCCGCCTGCGCCTCGCGGCTCAACGTCTCGAGCAACGAGCGCAGTTCGACGGATGGCCGCGCGCGCGCAGCCGCCGCGACAGCGCTCGCATGGGCGCCGTGCCCTGCTCGCTCGAGCCTGGCGTACTCCGCAAGCGGTGCCGACAGGCTCGCCACCTCCTGCTCCAACCGCTCGCGCCTGCCCATCATGTTCGAATCGGCGGGCGCCAGTGCAGCGCAGCCCAGTGCAATCACCGCCCCCGCAACGATTCCCGCCGCGCATTCGATCAGCGCGCGCCAGCGCCCCGAACGAGCGCCGCGCATCCACTGCGGCAACGGATGGAGAGGGGACGCCGCGGCCGCCGCCCGCTCATGCTGCTCGTATCGCCCTCCGATCTCAGCGGCAACGAGCGTGCTCATTCGGACACCCCGCGCAACGCCAAGCCGAAGGCGACGGCGAAGGCCGCGGCGCGCTTCCCGTCGCTCGGCCTACCAGGCCGGTTTCCGAGCGCGCCGAACGACGCCCATTCGAACGGAGCGACGGTGCAGCCGAGGGACTCTCCTAGATCGGCCAATGTCACCCCGGCGCGCTGGAACAATGCGAAATCGCCGCCGATGAGTGCGCGGTCGACCCCTTCGCTGCCGACCAATGTGCGGAGCGCCGACTGCAGATCGGCGTCTTCGCCTCCGGGAAAGCGGATACTCGCGCGGACGGTGCGCTCGGCAATGCGCCAACCGTGCACGCCGTCCTCGCCGGCCCACACCGCCGCAAATCGCGCACTCGGACGCAGTCCGACCTCGCCCGCGTGGGCCAGCGCGCGCAACGCGGCCAGCGGTTCGCTGTCGATAGCGGCAATGGCGATACCTGCCGCGGCGGCTGCCTCGACACGTGCCTCCAAATGAGCGGCACCACCGGCCGTTGCGGCCGCGGCCGCAATCGCCGTCCCGCCGTCGGGAATCGCCATCGCGCAAGGCATGCCGCGCATCGCACGCCGGCGTGGCCAGCGCGCCGTGAGCGACGACAGTGCCGCCGCGACGGCCCCCCGGTCGACCAGATGCGGCCCGCGCAGCACCCCCGCGGCAAGCGGCGCGGCGCCTATCCATTCGACGCCCACCGGCCATCGCGCGCGGCGAGCACGGCTGGCGATAACGATCCGCACTTCGCGCGGACCAATGTCGATGCCGGCGGCGAACCGGCGGATAGGCGAAAGTGACGTGTTTCTCAGCAGCATGGCGTGTCCTCGCAACAAACAGCCGGGCCGTCAACATGAGCGGCCGCAACGGCTTACCGAGGACGATTGTGTCCATCGCGCTCTCGCGCGGAAATTCGACCGATCGGCCAACGCCGCACATCGACTTCGATCGCCTCCCCCGCCTGCATCGACCGTTAAGCTAATCGAAAGCTATCGCGCGCGCCGCTATAATCGCGGCCATCGTCAGCTCGCTTCGCTATGGATCCCCGCCCGCTCTCGCCCGCCCCGTCATCCCCGCCGCCGCAACCACCCGTACCGCCCCGGCGTCGCGGCTGGGCGACGCGATTCGTCCTGTGGTGTCTCGGGCTGATCGCGGCCGCCGGTGTCGGCGGCGCGCTCGTGCTGCTCTATGCGCTCGTCGTGGCTGCGCCGCGGTTGCCGGCCATCGACGCGCTCACCGACTATCGCCCGAAGGTGCCGCTTCGCATCTATACGGCCGATCACGTCTTGATCGGCGAGTTCGGCGAAGAGCGGCGCGACGTGCTTCGCATCGAACAGGTGCCGCCCTATCTGAAGCAAGCGGTCCTCGCCATCGAAGATGCGCGCTTCTACGATCACGGCGGGGTGGATCTGGCCGGCGTCGCGCGTGCGAGCGTGGCTGCGTTCACCAACGGTCACGCGACACAAGGCGCGAGCACCATCACCATGCAAGTGGCGCGCAACTTCTTCTTGTCGAGCGAGAAAACGTATACCCGCAAGATTTACGAGATGCTGCTCGCCTACAAGATCGAACGCGAGTTGACCAAAGATCAGATTCTCGAGGTGTACATGAATCAGATCTATCTCGGACAGCGCGCCTACGGTTTCGCGTCGGCCGCGCGGGTCTACTTCGGCAAGGACATCGGCCACATCACGCTCGCCGAGGCCGCCATGCTGGCCGGGCTGCCGAAAGCACCGTCGGCCTACAATCCCGTGGTCAATCCGGCGCGCGCCAAAGTCCGTCAGCAATACATCCTGCAGCGCATGCTGGCCCTGCACGACATCACGCGCGCGCAGTACGACGCCGCGGCCGCCGAGCCGCTCGCCGTCGCCGCGGCGCCCGCTCAGCAGTTCAGCGTGCATGCCGAGTACGTAGCCGAGATGGTTCGGCAGGCGATGGTCGCGCAGTACCACGACGAGGCGTACACGCGGGGCTTGAGCGTCGTGACGACGATCGATTCGGGCAGCCAGGACACAGCCTATCGCGCGTTGCGCACGGGCCTTTTGAGTTACGACACGCGGCGCGGCTATCGCGGTCCCGAGGCTTATCGTCGACCTGCCGGCCGATTCCGGACGCACGCGCCGAAGCCATCGCATCGGCACTCGCCAAGTACGCCGACAACGGCGATATCGTCGCGGGTGTCGTCACCTCGTCGGACGCAGGCCAAGTGCAAGCGGTTCTCGCCGACGGCACGCATGCGACGGTGAGCGGCGACGGCTTGCGCTTCGCGCTAGCCTCGCTCGCCGCCGGCGCGAAGAACGGCAGCCGCATTCGCCCGGGCGCCATCGTGCGGCTCGTCAAAAGCGACACGGGCGTCTGGTCGATCGTCCAGTTGCCGCAAGTCGAAGGCGCTTTCGTGTCGATCGTGCCGCAGGATGGGGCGATTCGCGCGCTCGTCGGCGGCTTCGACTTCGGCAAGAACAAGTTCAATCATGTGACGCAAGCTTGGCGACAGCCGGGATCGAGCTTCAAGCCGTTCATCTATTCGGCGTCGCTCGACAAAGGTCTCGGCCCCGCCACGATCATCAACGACGCCCCGCTCTACTTCAGCGCCGCGGAAACCGGCGGACGTCCGTGGGAACCGAAGAACTACGGCGGCCGCTTCGACGGACCGATGACGATGCGCACGGCGCTGCAGAAGTCGCGCAATCTCGTTTCGATCCGGATCCTGGCCAACATCGGCACCCACTACGCCCAGGACTACGTCACGCGGTTCGGCTTCGACGCCGACAAACAACCGCCCGTCTTGCCGATGGCGCTCGGTGCCGGCCTCGTTACGCCGTTGCAGATGGCCGGGGCTTACTCGGTGTTCGCGAACGGCGGCTACCGCATCAACCCCTATCTCATCTCGGAAGTCACGGATCTGGACGGTATCGTGCTAGCGCGGGCACAGCCGATCGTCGCGGAGCGAGATGCGCCGAGGGCCATCGATGCACGCAACGGTTACGTGATGAACAGCTTGCTACAAAGCGTGGCACAGCGTGGGACAGGGGCGAGATCGAATGCGCTCGGACGCAAGGATCTGGCCGGCAAGACGGGGACGACGAACGATTCGCGCGACGCCTGGTTCGCCGGCTACCAGCACTCGCTGGCCGCCATCGCGTGGATCGGGTACGACGCGCCACGCGGCTTAGGCGACCGAGAGACCGGCGGCGGCTTGGCATTGCCCGTCTGGATGGATTACATGCGGCAGGCGCTAAACGGTGTGCCCGAGTACCAGATGCCGATGCCCTCGGACGTTGCGTCGGTGGGAGGCGAACTGTACTTCGACACCTTCTTGCCGGGGCAGGGTTTCGTTTCGACGGTCGGGATCAGCGAAGCGGCGCTACACCCCGACGAAGAGAAACAGGTTGCGGATGCCGGGCAGGCACGACCCGGCGAGAACGCCGCAGCGGGCGATTCGCCGGCCGAGGCGCAGCCCAGCACAACGATGGGAACGCCGCCCGCGCCGACTGCGCAATGACCGCGGTGAAGGACGGGAGCGGGCTTAGGCCGAAAACGTCACCGGCTCGCCGGCTTGCTGGGTGGCGTAATCGGAGAGCGATTCGAAGAATTCGCGGCCGTTGCGCGTGTCGATCCATTGGCCATCGACGAACTTGTAGTGAAAACCGCCTGCTTTCGCCGCGATCCAGATCTCCTGCATCGGGGGTTGCAGGTTGACGATGATCTTCGAGCCGTTCTCGAATTCGAGCGTCAGCACGTTGCCGCTCCGATCGAGTTCGATGTCGGCGTCGTTGTCGTCGACGGCCTCCTCTATGCTCGAGAGTACCGCTTCGGCGCGGGAAAGGTAGTCGCTATCGGTCATGCTAAACTCCGCCGGTTAAACTCACAGCTCCTTAGAGACAGTCATGCGAGTCGTTTTCAGGATGAGCGCGATTGTAGCGGCTTTGGCCGTTGCGACAAGCGCGGCACTGACCGGATGCGGTCAACGCGGGCCGCTTTATCTGCCGACGGTTCCGCCGCTGCCTGAAAAACCCGCGCTTCAAACATCGCCTTCGGCATCGGGGGCGAGCACCGGCTCGCAAGCGGCATCCGACGCACCCGGCACCGATACGCCGGCCCCGCTCGAACTTTCGCCCGCCGATTCGCTTCGCGCAACGCCGAATGCGAAGGAAGCCGCACCGTCCGCCGCTTCGAGCCCCGCATCCGATCAATAACGCAGGACTTTCGCATGTCTCACACCGCCTTCGCCTATGCCGATGGCGTGCTGCACGCCGAAGGCGTCAGCACCGTCACGCTCGCCGAACGTTTCGGCACGCCGCTCTTCGTCTATTCGCGCGCCGCGCTCACCGCGGCCTATCAAGCCTACGCGCAAGCGTGCACGGGCCGCAAAGCGTCGGTACACGTTTCCGTCAAAGCAAACAGCAACCTGGCCGTCCTGAATGTGCTCGCTCGCCTCGGCGCCGGCTTCGACATCGTTTCGGGCGGCGAACTGGCCCGCGTGCTCGCTGCCGGCGGCCAAGCGAAGGACATCGTTTTTTCGGGCGTGGGCAAGAGCGTCGCGGAAATGCGCCAGGCACTCGAAGCGGGCGTGAAATGCTTCAACGTCGAATCGATCCCCGAGCTCGACCGCCTGAACGCCATCGCAGGCGAACTCGGCAAGAAAGCGCCGATCTCCCTACGCGTCAATCCCGACGTCGATCCTAAAACGCACCCCTATATCTCGACGGGGCTCAAGGCGAACAAGTTCGGCGTCGCCTTCGACGAAGCCCGCGCGACCTACCGCGCCGCAGCGGCGCTCCCGCATTTGGACGTTGTGGGAATCGACTGCCACATCGGCTCGCAGATCACCGAAATCGCACCGTACCTCGACGCGCTCGACAAGCTGCTCGAACTCGTCGCGCAAATCGAGGCGGACGGCGCAAGGATCCATCACATCGACGTTGGCGGCGGCCTCGGCATCACATACTCGGATGAAACACCCCCCGATACCGGCCTGTTCGTGCGCACGTTGCTGGAGCGCATCGACGCGCGCGGCCATGGCCATCGTGAAGTGTTTTTCGAGCCGGGCCGTTCGATCGTGGGCAATGCCGGCATCTTGCTTACGCGGGTTGAATTCCTGAAGCCGGGTGTCGAAAAGAATTTCGCCATCGTCGATGCGGCAATGAACGATCTGGCTCGGCCCGCCATGTACCAGGCTTACCATGCGATCGATCCGGTGGTGCCGCGGGCCGACACACCGCACGTCTACGATGTCGTCGGTCCCGTCTGCGAAAGCGGCGACTGGCTGGGCCGCGATCGCGCGCTGGCCGTCGAGCCCGGTGATCTGCTGGCGATTCGCTCTGCGGGCGCCTACTCGTTTTCGATGAGTTCGAACTACAACACGCGCCCCCGCGCGGCCGAGATCATGGTGGACGGCACTGAGATTCACGTCGTTCGCGCACGCGAAACGGTAGCGGAGCTCTTCGCCGGCGAATCGATCCTGCCGGGTTAAGCCGGGGAAGAAACGGATATCAAGGGGCGGTGGATACCTCGCCGCCCGCGTCAAAGTGCGCGGCGTACCGAGTTCGACTGGGTGACGGCGCCGGAGGCGGGGCGCAAGCCGGAGCCGGAGCCCAACCGCACTGGGTCAAACGCGCCTGCGCGCCTCGAGCTTCGCCCATCCCCAAGCCAGCACTCGCCAGCCCAGCAGCACGACAACGATGGCGCCGTAGAGCTTCGGCAAGACAAGATCGTGCTTGCCTGCCTTCATCCACCAGAAGTGCAAAATCGCTAGCGCGGCGATCGCATAGATCGCGCGATGCAGCGTCTGCCAACGCCGACCCAGCTTACGCGCAGCCGCGCGCGGAGAAGTCGCCGCCAATGGAATCAGTAAGACGAACGCCGCGAACCCGACGGTAATGAACGGGCGCTTGCCGATGTCCTTCAAAATCTCCGCCACATCGAACCACTTGTCGAACCAAAGGTAAGTCGTGAAGTGCAGCGCGGCATAGAAGAAGGCATACAACCCTAACATCCGCCGGAACCGCAGCACCGCATTAATGCCGGTGATCCTCCGCAGCGGGGTGACAGCCAGCGTGATGCACAAGAACACGAGCGTCCAAAGCCCCGTCGAGCGCGTGATGAACTCGATCGGGTTGGCGCCGAGCCGATCCGTCAAACCGAACAAGACGATACGGGCAAGCGGATACCAGGCGGCGACGAACACGCCGATCTTGGCCGGCGCGATCCAGCGCTGGGCACCGCTGCTTCGCCGGCCGGCTGCAGGGGTCGCATGCACGGCATGAGCCCCATGAGTTCCAGGAGCTGTTTGAGCGGCGCGGGTGGACTGTGCCACGCCGCCGTTGCGTGCCTCGCTATTCGTCAACGTTTGGGTATCGCCAGACATGAAGCGCTCCTTTCCACTCAAAAATATTTGCGCAGGTCCATGCCCTGATACATCGAAGCGACGAGGCTGCCGTATCCGTTGAACATCAACGTCTTGCGCTTCGGCGTGAAAAACCCGTCCTCGCCGATCCGCCGCTCGGTGGCTTGGCTCCAACGTGGGTGGTCGACGGTCGGGTTCACGTTCGAATAGAACCCGTATTCGTTCGGCGCGTAGGTGTTCCAGCTTGTCGCCGGCTGCTTGTCGATAAAGCGGATCTTGACGAGCGACTTGGCGCTCTTGAACCCGTACTTCCATGGCAGAACGATGCGGATCGGCGCCCCGTTCTGATTGGGCAGCACCTGCCCATACACACCGACGGTGAGCAGCGTGAGCGGATTCATCGCCTCATCCATTCGCAGCCCCTCCGAGTACGGCCAATTGAGGATCGGATCGGCGATTCCGGGCATTTGCGAAGGATCGGCCAGCGTAATGAACTGGACGAACTTCGCATTGCCCGTCGGTTCGGCGCGCTTGATCAGTTCGGCGAGCGGGTACCCCACCCAAGGAATGACCATGGACCAGCCCTCGACACAGCGATGCCGATACACGCGCTCTTGCAGCGGCGCGAGCTTTAGCAATTCGTCGATGTCGTAAACCTTCGGGTTCTTGATCTCGCCCTCGACGCTCACTCGCCACGGATGCGCCCGCAACGTGCCTGCGTTCTGCGCTGGGTCGCTCTTGCCGGTGCCGAATTCGTAGAAGTTGTTGTAGGTGGTGATGTTCTGGTACGACGTGACTTTTTCCGGCACGACAAACTTGCCGTTGGTCACCGCAGCGAGCTTTTGCGCGCGAGCGTCGGGCGATGCATAGGCGCCGAACGCGGCCCGACTGAAGCCGAGTGCGCCACCGGCTACCGCCAACCCCGCTGCGCCCGCGGCCTGCAGCACGCGCCGCCGGTTTTCGAAAACGGCGCGCGGTGTAATTTCGCTGGCGGCGATGTCTTCGCCCGCCAATAAGATCCGCTGCTCTCGCTTGATCCACACGATAGTGCTCCTGAAGAAAAATCGGATCGGGGGCTCGATCGCCGATCGAGCGCCACTGCATACCCCTCGCGATATATACCCTCGCCAGCGCCATTCGGATGCATCGAATTGCGCTACGGGGAGCGCTCGCCAAAGAAAAACCGCCGCTGGGCGACCATGCGGCGGTTTCTTCGTGACGGGGCGCGATCGAAATCGACGCGAGGCGCAGCCGATTTACAGCTTGCCGTAGCTATGCAGCCCCGACAAGAACATGTTCACCCCTAGGAATGCGAACGTCGTGACGAGCAGCCCCGTGAGCGCCCACCAAGCGGCGGCCGTGCCGCGCAAGCCTTTCATCAGACGCATATGGAGCCACGCGGCGTAATTCAGCCAGACGATGAGGGCCCAGGTTTCCTTCGGATCCCAGCTCCAGTAGCCGCCCCAAGCCTGGGCGGCCCAGAGCGCACCGAGAATCGTCGCCACCGTGAAGAACGCGAAGCCGACGGCGATCGACTTGTACATGACGTCGTCGAGCACGACGAGCGACGGCAGGCGATCGGTCAAAATACCGCGCTCGCTGAGCAAGTAGGCCACGCCGACCATGGCGGACAGCGCAAACGAGCCATAGCCGATGAAGTTCGCCGGCACGTGGATTTTCATCCACCAGCTCTGCAGCGCCGGCACGAGCGGCTGAATTTGCTGAGCGTCGCGCGCGACCGAGTACCACATCAGGAAGCCGACGGCTGCGCTGATGATGAGCAGAACGAATGCGCCCAGCGCACGCGTGGCGTAGTGCTGCTCGTAGTAGAGGTAGAACAGCGCGGTGATCAGGCAAAACAGCACGAACACTTCATAAAGGTTCGAGATCGGAATATGCCCGACGTCGGCACCGATCAGGTACGACTCGTACCAGCGCACCATCATCCCCGTGAACCCCATCAACACGGCGAACCACGTCAACGCCGAACCGATGGCGGCACCCGACGCCGAGCGCGACAACAAGCCGATCCAGTAGAACAACGTGGCCAGGATGAACAGCGCGCTCATCCAGAGAATGGCGGACTGGCTGGAGAGAAAGTACTTCAGGAAAAAAGCGGAATCGGCGCGCGACAGATCGCCGTGATAGATCTGCAACGACAGCAGCGACATAACCGCAATGCCGACGGCGAGCAGGCGAACCGGCTTCCACCGCCAGCCGAGTACGGCGAGCGCGGGCACGGCACACACGAGCACGAGCTTGTCGTAGTAGTTCATGAACGCGTGGTAGCGCGTGAGCGAGAAACCGGCGCCGGCCACCAAGGCCAACGCGAACAGCCAATCGAACGACCCCAAGCGGCGTAGGAACGATCGCTCGTCCAAGGCGCCGGAGGCCGAGCTGGAACGGGAAACGTGTGTCAGGTCCATGATCAGTACGAAGGTCAGTCTTGCGAGCCGGGCGACGATTCGGTCGCCGCGTCGAACACCGGGGATGGGGCGGCTGCGGGCACGCCATGGGATGCCGGCAAGGCATCGTGCGCCGCCGCACCGAGCGAGGCGCCGACGGCGTCGCGCACCGTCACGAATTCTTTGTCGAAATCGAGCGTCTTGCGCGCCGTCGACATCGCCATGACGACGGTGGTTCCGGCCGCGGCATCTTTGAGCCAGAACCAAAGCCGCCGCTCGCGCACGAAGAACATCGAGAAGATGCCGGTCACGAGCAGCAAGCTGCCAAGATACACCACTTTCGTGCCCGGTGCGCGCGTCAGCTGGAACACCGACGCCTGCACCTGTTTGAACGAGTCAAGCTGCAGAAAGACAGGAGATCCATACAAAAAGCTGTCAGATAGCGCATTGATCGAATGCTCCACGAAGCGGCTCGCGCTCGGTGTCGGCTGTGCGTCAGGCTCGCCCGCTTGCTCGCGCGCGAGCTGCCACAAGTCCCAGGTCGAGCCCTCGAGCATCCGTAACAACAACGATGCCGCCTTGGGCTGGTCCGCCTTCGGCACGGAGTGATCGATGAATGCAGCGATCGATTGGAAGCCCCCTGGCGTCACGCCCGGGGCCGGGTCGCCGAGGCTGTCGTCAGCGCCCGAGAAGAGCGATAGCACACGGGCCGCGCTCTCTTCGAGGTGACCCCGCAGTGCTGCGTTCGAATCGGCCACCGACCGTTGGGCGAAACGATGCGCCGCTTGAGCCCGCAATTCGGGGTTCGCCAGTGCCGCGCGCAGCTGCATCCATTCCTTTATGCTGCCTTGATCGTCGGCAGGGATGCGCAAATAGCGGAACGGATCGTTCGGCGTCGTGCGCATGCCGGCCAAGAAGAAACGCGTGCCCTCGACGTCCACGGGCAGCATGTAATTGTTGAATTCGCGCGCCTGGCCGTCGGTGCCGCGAATCTTGTACTGGACCGATGGGCCGACGTTTTGCAAATCCATCGGTTTCGACGATTTCGCGCCCGAACCGAGACGGGCATCGAGCATCTGTTCGACCGAATGGTGAACGACGACGCCGCGCGCGTCGTTCTGTCCGCTGCCGTTCGTGATGTTTTCGACGTTGATGGCACGGAAATCCGCGAACTCCACGGTTTGCCCGTTCACGCCGGGCATCGATGCCGACAGCGGCGCCGAACTGCCGATCGCACCGCTGAACAGGCATCGTCTTCGTCGTATCGCCCGTCATCGGCCAAGCCGTCATCGACATCTGCGAGCCGCCGTCTTGGAAGCTCGATTGGTAGATCGAGACACCGTCGTATTCGAACGGCTTGTTCACTTCCACGCGCGCGGGGACGCGCTGCCCCGTGCGGTGATCGACCACGACGATGTCGCTCGCGAACAGCTTGGGCATCCCCGTCGAGTAGTAATCGACAATGAATTTCTTCAGCTCGATCGAAAACGGCAAGTCCTGAATCAACGAACCCTTCGGCTGATTCAGAATGGCCGTCGAGACATGTTGCCCTTCCGGCACCCACGCATAGCCACGGAAGGTCGGATTGGACGGCGACAGCCGGTGCTCGGGCGAGATGTCGTTGATGACCGCACTCGTCGAGATCGGCGATTTGCCGAACAGCCACATCTGAAATTTGATCGGCAGGTTGCTGTCCATCAGGCCGCCGACGCAAATCACGACGATGGCCACGTGCGCGAAGATGTAGCCGATCTTGGTCAACGCGCCGCGTTTCGCCGCCACGAGCGTGGCGCCTTCCGTTTCGCGCACCACGTAGCGGTAGCCGAGCTTGCCCGCGAGCGAGGACAGGCGCTGCGCCGTTTCCGCGCGCGCGCCGCCGACCTCGTACTCGGCCTTGTGGTGGAACGCGCGCAAGCTGCCCTCGCGGACCTTATCCTTCCAACTCTTCATGTCCGCGATCATCTTCGGCGCGTTGCGAATGACGCACAGCGAGATCGAGACGATCAAGAAGCCGAGGATGAGCATGAACCACCACGCGCTATACACCGTGAAAAGGCCGGCCGCGCGGAAGATATCGGCCCAGAACGGGCCGAATTGATTGACGTAGTTGGGGTAGGGATCGTCTTGCGTGAGTACCGTCCCCACGATGCTGGCGATGGCGAGCACGACGAGCAGTGCGATCGCGAAGCGCATCGAACTGAGTAGTTCGATCGTGTGCTTGAGGACGCGACGGTCCGACTTCAACTCATAACCCGAGGTGGTGACGCTCATTCAAACTCCTGTCGACCGGGGCGCGCCGCATTGACTGTCCGCCGCAGGTGCCTCTGCACTTGCCGCGGCGGGGAACAAAGCAACGACTCCGGTCACATACACTGACTGCAATACAGCAAAAAAGGGTGAGGGCCATCCGCCGAAGGCGGTGGCGCACCCACCCTTTCTTGTTCTTGCCGGGTTCTACCCGGCTCTTCGTTGGATCCCGGAGACGGTCAGTGCAGGCCGGCGATGTAATCGGCCACTGCCTTGATCTCGCTATCCGAGAGCCGCGAAGCGATGCTATGCATCACATCGCTGTTGTTGCGCGCACCCGCACCCTGCTGGAACGCGTGCAACTGCGTGACCGTGTAGTCGGCCCACTGCCACGACAAGCGCGGGTACTGCACGGGAATACCCACTCCCGTCGGCCCGTGACAGCCGGCGCAGGCCGGCACGTTCTTCTCGGCGATCCCGCCACGGTAAATCTTTTGCCCGTCCGGCACCGTGGCCGGATCGTGCGCGAAATTCGGCTTCGGTGTCTGGCTCGCGAAGTACGCAGCCACATTGACCATATCCTGATCGGAGAGTGCCCCCGCCATGCCAGCCATGATCGCATTCGTGCGCGCGGCCGATTTGGCACCCGCCTGCACCTTGAAATCTTTCAGCTGCTTGACGAGGTACGCCTGCTGCTGTCCCGCCAACTTGGGAAACGATCCCGTCGCGCTGTTGCCGTCCGCCCCGTGGCAAGACGCGCAGACGCTTGTCGCGATCGCTTGCCCTCGATTCACATCCGGCTTCGGTGCTTCCGCCGCTCTCGTTTGTACCGCCCAACTCACCAAACCCGCTGCTGCAACGACCTCAAGCACCTTCAAAGACTTGCACAGTCGATTCATTCGCACACCCGGTTTCGTCTTGTGAGAATAGAGTGTTCCCCGCGCCCGAACATCGGGCGCCGCCCTCGCGGACGGCGGGATCGATCGCCAACAAGCGGCCCGGCGATTTCCCGAGAGATTGATGCTGATGCACAACCGCGGCGACCGATTACCGCAAAACCTCACGCGGCCATCAACGCGAAGCGCTTGACAAATATCTCGGCAAACACCTCGATCGGTCTCGAGTAAACCTTCGTATTGTACAATAACTCGCTAATCGCCAAGACGCCAGTCGGGCAAGTCCCCGCCACGTCCGCGCCGTCCTCCGAGCGCTTCATGCGCCCCACCTTTCAGTCCCGCCATGGCCTTCCTGTTGCATCAAGCCCGCTTTTATACGACCGTCAACCATTTGCGCGATCTACCAGCGACGGTTCAGCCCGAAATCGCCTTCGGGGGCCGCTCGAACGCGGGTAAATCCACGGCCATCAACGTTTTGTGCAACCAAAAACGGCTGGCCTTCGCCAGCAAGACACCCGGCCGCACGCAGCATATCAATTACTTCGGCGTCGGGCCGGCCGACGATCCGACCGGTTATTTGGTCGATTTGCCCGGCTACGGCTACGCGGAAGTGCCGGGCGCCGCCAAGGCTCACTGGGAGGCGCTGCTCTCTAGCTACCTGCAAAGCCGCGCTCAGCTGCGCGGCATGGTCCTCATGATGGATTCGCGCCGCCCGCTGACCGATCTCGACAGACGCATGATCGAGTGGTTTGCGCCAACCGGCAAGCCCATCCATACACTTCTGACGAAGTGCGACAAACTGACGCGGCAAGAAAGCGTCAATGCGCTGCGTGCGACGGAGAAGGGGTTTGCCGAGTATCGTGCGGCAGGCTACGCGGGGGAATTGTCGGCGCAGCTCTTTTCGGCATTGAAGCGCGTGGGGCTAGACGAAGCGCATGCGCGCCTGGAAGGTTGGCTCGCTGCCGATGCCACCGGGACGGACGCCGGCACGGCGGTTTAAAAAAGTCGCGCACGCGGCGCAGGCAGCAAGCGCGCAGGCAACTAACGTGAACGCGCCGTCACGCGCGTGTCGCTTACCCGCCGCCGAGCGCGCGTTTCATCGTGCGCCGCTGCGGCACAGCGTCGCGGCGTCGAGCGGCCGGATCGGCGCCGCCGTCATAAAAAAACCCGCCGAATCTCGGCGGGTTGAACAGCCTAATCAAAAAAACGACAGGCACCCGCTCAGGGAGGAGAAGCGGGGAGCTCCGCCGCCTGCGCTCGTTAGAAGGCAGGCGTTTCGCTCGATCGCTATCATATACCATTGTTTGCAAAAGTTTTTGTGCCGGCCGGGCCGGCGGTCCCCTCATCCGATAGCGATTTTTCCCCTATGAGCTTCTATCCGCATCACCGCCCTCGCCGCATGCGGCGCGACGATTTTTCTCGTCGTCTCATGCGTGAAAACATGCTGACGACGAACGATCTCATCTACCCCGTCTTCATCGTCGAAGGCAACAACGTGTGCCAAGCCGTGCCCTCGATGCCGGGTGTCGAACGGGTATCGGTCGATTTGCTGCTGCGCGTGGCCGAGCAGTGCGTCGAACTTGGCGTGCCCGTGCTTTCGCTGTTCCCGGCCATCGAGCCGTCGCTGAAGACACCCGATGGACGCGAAGCTGCGAACCCCGAAGGCTTGATCCCGCGCGCAGTGCGAGAGCTGAAGCAACGCTTTCCCGAACTCGGCGTATTGACCGACGTGGCACTCGATCCGTACACGAGCCACGGCCAAGACGGCGTGCTCGACGAAGCCGGCTACGTGCTCAATGACGAAACGGTTGAGATCCTCGTCGAACAAGCGCGCGTGCAAGCCGAGGCCGGCGTCGATATCGTGGCGCCTTCGGACATGATGGACGGCCGGATCGGGGCCTTGCGCGAGATGCTGGAGAGCGAAGGCCATATCTATACGCGCATCATGGCCTACGCGGCCAAATACGCGTCCGCATTCTACGGTCCGTTCCGCGATGCGGTGGGCTCGGCGACGAATCTCGGCAAGAGCAACAAGATGACTTACCAGATGGACCCGGCGAACTCCGACGAGGCGCTCCGCGAAGTGCGGCTCGACATCGACGAGGGCGCCGACATGGTCATGGTCAAGCCGGGTATGCCGTACCTCGACATCGTGCGTCGCGTGAAGGAGGAATTCCGCTTCCCGACCTACGTCTATCAAGTGAGCGGCGAATACGCGATGCTCAAGGCCGCCGCGCAAAATGGGTGGCTCGATCACGATAAGGTGATGATGGAATCGCTGCTTGCGTTCAAGCGCGCGGGCGCCGACGGCGTGCTGACCTACTTCGCGCTCGATGCGGCGCGGTTGTTGCGCGCGTGATTGAGCGGAAGCAACTTCCGGGCGTCACAAGCCGGCGCGCGACGCAGTCGACGCCGCATCGCGCGCAGCGCCGCGCTTGTCTTATGTGCCGACGCGCGTTGCCGGCAGCGCGCAAAAGCCATTCGCCCCTGCACTAGCGAAAGCGATTCGGGGTCGACCGAGCCCGAGAAGCGAGCGGCGCTGACAGCAATGAGCCGGCGGAGGCTAAAAGCAATCGCGGCCGCCAGGATTCACGATTGCAGCGCGGGCGCGACTCGGTCGAGGCTGCGCAAGAACGTATCGGCCGATTCATAACCGACCACCCGCAGCACTTCCTTTCCCGACCGATCGAAGAAAATGATCCCCGGCGGACCGAAGAGGCCAAACCGCTTCAGCATTGCCTGATCGTCCACGTTATTCGCCGTGACATCCGCGCGCAATAACTGCAGCTGCGCGAGACGCGCCTGCACACGTTTGTCCGTGAACGTGAAGCGCTCCATTTCCTTGCAGCTCACGCACCAATCGGCGTAAAAATCGAGCATCGCGGGCCGCGCGCTGGCCTTGAGCAGTGCGTCGAGATTCGTCGCGGATCGAACCGGCGCAAAGGCGACGTCCCCCTTCGATGCGCCGCCCGCTAGTGCCGAATCGCTTGTCGCGTGAGCGGCCAACACCGCGAGTGGGCGCACGGGATCGTTCGAACCCGCAGCCAGGCCGACGAGCAGCGTCGCCGCCCAAATCGCAAGTGCCGCACCAACGCCGCGGCCCAGCCTGCGCCAAATCGACGGCCCCCCCGCGTTCGGCGTGAACAACCCCAGCGCCGCCGCCGCGATCAATAGCCAGAGCGCGGCCAGCAGCATCTGCGCGGTCGAAGCCAGCACGGGCCATGCGATCCAAAGCGCCGCAGCGAGCAGCACGACGCCGAAAAACACTTTGACGCCGTCCATCCATGCACCGGCACGCGGCAACAGCGTTCCAGCGCCCAAGCCGATAATCAGTAGCGGCACGCCGAGGCCCAGCCCCATCGAAAACAGCGCGGTGCCGCCGAGCACCGCATTACCCGTATGCGCGATAAACGCGAGCACCGCGAACAGCGGCGCCGTCATGCAAGCTCCGACGACGAGCGCCGACAAAGCGCCCATCACCGCGACGGCCGCGAACGTACCCCCGGCACGGCGGCTCGACGCTTGCGAAACGCCGTCTTGCCAGCGTTGCGGCAGTACGAGATCGACTCCGGCAATCAGCGTCAGCGCAAAGGCCGTCAGCAGGACGGCGAACGCACCGAGCACCCACGGGTTTTGCAACCAGGCGCCGAGCGACTGACCGACGAGCGCGGCTGCAACCCCAAGCACCGTGTACACGAGCGCCATCCCGATCACATACGACAGCGATAGCGCGAAGCCTCGCGCGCGCGTGACCTGGCTGCCCTGCCCGATGATGATCGCGGAAACGATCGGAATCATCGGATACGAACACGGCAGCAGGCTGAGCACGAGGCCCGCTAAGAAGTAAAGACCGATGGTGGCCCCAACGCCGCCGCCCTCCAACAGCGATTGCGCGTAGTCGGCGCTCGTTGCTCGGTCGAACCACGAACCCTGCGGCGATACTGCCGTTGCCGGCGCACGCGTGGCGCCAGCGATGCTGGCTGCATTACCTGCACTGCCCGCACTGCCCGCACCCTCGCTCAGCGCAGCGCCGGCGACGTGATAGACGTGCACGGCGGGTGGATAGCAGATACCGGCATCGGCGCATCCCTGATACGTGACGGCCAGATCGAACGGACCGGCGGCCCGTTGGACGGGCACGCGAATCGTCAAATCGCCGCGGTACGTTTCGACGTTCTTCTGAAAGGTGGGATCGAACTTGATGTGACCCGCAGGCAACTGCGCCGCCCCGAGCGTGGCGGTTCCAGCCTTGACGGCGAACTGGAAGCGCTCGCGATAGAGGTAGTACCCGTCTGCAATCTTGAAGCGGATGTCGACTTCATGTGGCTGCTCGTCGGCGCTGAAGCGAAACGCCGCGGACGGGTCCAAAAAGTCGTCCGCGCGCGCCGTGCCCGTGAGCGCCGCCCCAACGGTGGCGAACGCGAGAACGAGCAGCACGATGCGCATCAGCATGCGAGCAAAATCGGAAAGCGGCTTAAACATGTGTGATTCGATGCGTTTCGGTCTCTACCCATTGACCATACGCGTTCGACGCCGTGGCCTGCCAGGAGAGCAGCTCGGGCGTCTCGTAGGGATGGTTTGCAAGAATGAAGCGTTCGAGCTCGAGCGAGCGCGCCGCGCTCGTCTTGAACAGTAACTGGATCTCGTCGGCAGTCTCCACCGCACCGTTCCAGCGATAGCGGGAACGGACGGCGCCGAGCTCGGTGACACATGCGGCCAGCCGTGCGTCGAGCGCGCCCTGTGCGAGCTTTTGCGCCGATTCGGCATCGGGCAGCGTCGTCAGCATCAGTACGACAGAAAAGGGCACGGCGTCTTGACCTCTGGGCGATCCATCACGCCGCTATCGTATCACCGAGCGCAAATCCGCCGCCCGCAGTGCGCGGGATCGATGCGCGGTGCGCCGCACCGCGCACCAAACAAAAAGGGCCAAGCTTGCGCTTGACCCTTTTTGCAAAGCAGACCGGTGGCAAGCCCGAGGCTTGCCGGGAAAGCTTATTCAGCTTCCTGCACGTCTTCCGCTTCCGCCACTTCCGGACGGTCGAGGAGTTCGACGAGCGCCATCGGTGCGTTGTCGCCCACGCGGAAACCAAATTTCAGGATACGCAGGTAGCCGCCCGGGCGGTTCGCGAAACGCGGACCGAGGACGTCGAACAACTTAGCGACGGAATCGCGATCGCGCAGGCGGTTGAACGCCAGACGACGGTTCGCGAGCGACGGCTTCTTGCCGAGCGTGATCAACGGCTCGACAACTTTACGGAGTTCCTTCGCCTTCGGCAGCGTCGTCTTGATGACTTCGTGCTCGATCAGCGAGTTGGACATGTTACGGAGCATTGCCAGACGGTGGCTGCTCGTGCGGTTCAGTTTCCGCAGACCATGACGGTGACGCATTTCAGTTCCTTGATTCGAAGTTTTAATCCAGCTCTTCTATCGTCCCCGCCTGATGACGCTGAGCGGTGAGGACACGGGCCGGTAAGAAAAAAGACAAGACGCGGATTTTAAAGGAAAATCCGCGTCTTTGCCAGACGTCGGGGTGCAAGCACCCCGATGGCTTTACTTGTCGAGACCGGCCGGCGGCCAGTTTTCGAGCTTCATGCCGAGCGTCAAGCCACGCGAAGCGAGCACTTCCTTGATCTCGTTCAGCGACTTGCGACCGAGGTTCGGGGTCTTCAGCAGCTCGTTTTCCGTACGCTGGATCAGATCGCCGATGTAGTAGATGTTTTCGGCCTTCAAGCAGTTGGCCGAACGCACCGTCAACTCGAGATCGTCCACCGGACGCAGCAGGATCGGATCGATCTGCGGCGCGCGCGACGGCGCTTCGGCAGCCGCTTCCGTACCTTCCAGCGCCGCGAACACCGCGAGCTGGTCGACGAGGATACGTGCCGATTGACGAATCGCTTCCTCGGGCGAAATCACGCCGTTGGTTTCGATGTTCATCACGAGCTTATCGAGGTCCGTGCGCTGTTCCACACGTGCGCTTTCCACAGCGTAGCTCACACGGCGAACCGGCGAGAACGATGCGTCCAGCACGATACGGCCGATGATCTTGGCCGTTTCTTCGCCGTAGCGACGCACGTTGCCCGGCACGTAGCCGCGGCCTTTTTCGACCTTGATCTGGACGTCGAGCTTCCCGCCCTTCGACAGATGCGCCACGACATGGTCAGGGTTGATCACTTCGCAGTCGTGCGGCAGTTCGATGTCGCGTGCCGTCACGACGCCTTCGCCTTCCTTGCGCAGCGTGACCGTCACTTCATCACGGTTGTGCAGCTTGAAGACGATACCCTTCATGTTCAGCAGCAGGTTGACGACGTCTTCTTGCACGCCGTCCATCGTCGAGTACTCGTGCACGACACCTGCGATCGTCACTTCGGTGGGCGCGTAGCCCAGCATCGACGAAAGCAGGACGCGCCGAAGCGCGTTGCCCAACGTATGGCCGTAACCGCGTTCGAACGGTTCCATGACCACTTTCGCGTGGCTCTCGCCCAGCGATTCCACAGCGATAATCTTGGGCTTCAACAAACTGGTTTGCATAGGTTTTCCTTTTCAATACCCTCGGCTCGTTACACCGATAAGGCTGACCGGTAACACCCTAAAAATAAACAGCCGAGGTGCCCCCTTGCGCAACGCAATCGAGGTACCCCGGCCGTCAATCCGATTAGCGCGAATACAATTCGACGATCAGGCTTTCGTTGATGTCGCCGGCGATGTCACTACGTTCCGGCATTTGCTTGAACGTACCTTCGAACTTCTTCGCATCGACCGCAACCCAGCTCGCGATACCGCCTTGCTCGGCGAGCGACAGCGCTTCGAGAATGCGTGCTTGCTTCTTGGATTGCTCGCGCACGGCAATGACGTCGCCCGCCTTCACTTGCAGCGACGGGATGTTCGAAACGACACCATTCACCGTGATCGCCTTGTGGCTCACGAGTTGGCGCGCTTCTGCACGCGTCGAGCCGAAGCCCATGCGGTAGACGACGTTGTCGAGACGCGACTCGAGCAATTGCAACAGGGTTTCACCCGTGTTGCCCTTGCGGCGGTCGGCTTCGGCGAAGTAGCGGCGGAACTGACGTTCGAGCACGCCGTAGATGCGCTTCACTTTCTGCTTTTCGCGAAGCTGCGTGCCGTAGTCGGACGTACGAGCGCCCGAGGTACGGCCGTGCTGGCCCGGCTTGCTATCGAGCTTGCACTTGTCGGCGAGCGAGCGGCGTGCGCTCTTCAGGAACAGATCGGTGCCTTCACGGCGGGACAACTTGGCTTTAGGGCCGGTATAGCGTGCCACTTTGCTTTCCTTCTGGTTTAGTCACGCAAACTTGCGTCTGCGCTAGTTCGTGCCCGGTTGGGCCGAACGGTGGGCTTAGTTGAAACAACAATGCGCAAATAGCCTGTTGGCGCGGTTGGGCGCCAACAGGCGTAATACAGGCGCGCGTCTTAGATACGACGGCGCTTCGGCGGACGGCAGCCGTTGTGCGGAACGGGCGTAACGTCGGAGATCTCCGTGATCTTGATGCCAAGACCATGCAGAGCGCGCACCGCCGATTCGCGACCGGGGCCAGGGCCCTTGATCCGCACTTCGAGGTTCTTCACGCCGTACTCCATCGCCACGCGACCAGCCGACTCCGCCGCAACCTGCGCCGCGAACGGCGTGGACTTGCGCGAGCCCTTGAAACCCTGGCCACCCGACGTTGCCCAAGCAAGCGCGTTGCCTTGGCGATCGGTGATCGTGATGATGGTGTTGTTGAACGACGCGTGAACGTGAACCACGCCCTCGGCGACGTTCTTCTTGACCTTCTTGCGAACGCGTTGCGCCGCGGTGTTGTTCGAAGCCTTAGCCATTACGTTTTCCTGTAACTGTCAGTCGCGCTTATTTCTTCAGCGATTGGGCAGCGCGGCGCGGACCCTTACGCGTACGGGCGTTGGTGCGCGTACGTTGGCCACGCAGGGGCAGACCCTTGCGATGACGGACGCCGCGATAGCAGCCGAGGTCCATCAGACGCTTGATGTTCATCGTCACTTCACGGCGCAGATCGCCTTCGACGACGAACTTGCCGACTTCTTCACGCAGCTTTTCGAGATCCGCGTCCGTCAGGTCCTTGACCTTCTTGTTCACAGCGACGCCAGCCGTTTCGCAAATTACTTGCGAACGCGTGCGGCCGATCCCGTAGATCGCCGTCAGGCCGATCACGGCGTGCTGGTGGTTCGGGATGTTCACCCCTGCAATACGAGCCATTGTTTTTCCTCAAACAAAAAGCGCAAGCAAAAGCGCGGCGTTCAGCCTTGGCGCTGTTTGTGGCGCGGATCAGAGCTGCAAATCACGCGCACAACACCTTTGCGCTTGATGATCTTGCAATTGCGGCAAATGCGCTTAACCGATGCCATCACTTTCATGATATTACCCTTTTTTCAAATCACTTCGCCCGGAACACGATCCGCGCACGCGACAGATCGTAAGGCGTCAACTCAACTGTCACTTTGTCGCCCGGCAGGATACGGATGTAGTGCATCCGCATCTTGCCGGAGATATGTCCCAACACGATATGGCCATTTTCCAGCTTCACCCGGAAGGTAGCATTGGGAAGGTTCTCGATCACCTCACCCTGCATCTGGATTACATCGTCTTTGGCCATAAGTCCTTTCAACGCATCGGAATGTTGCCGCCGCCCTTGAAGTTCGCCTTCTTGAGCAACGACTCATACTGTTGCGACATAACGTACGACTGCACCTGCGCCATGAAGTCCATCGTCACGACGACAATGATCAGCAGCGACGTTCCACCAAAATAAAACGGTACGTTCCAGCGCAGTACCAGAAACTCGGGCAGCAAGCAGACGAACACGATGTAGATCGCACCGGCCAGCGTCAGACGCGTGAGGATGCGGTCGATATACCGTGCGGTCTGATCGCCCGGGCGGATACCCGGAACAAACGCGCCGCTTTTCTTCAAGTTGTCGGCCGTCTCTCTGCTGTTGAACACCAGAGCGGTGTAGAAGAAGCAGAAGAACACGATCGCCAACGCGTACAGCAAGACGTACACAGGCTGACCAGGCTTGATCGCCTCGGCTACATTGTGCAGCGTATCGGTGAGCCAGCTGCCGCGCGTACCCGAGCTGAACCAATTCAGGATCGTTGCCGGGAACAGGATGATCGACGATGCGAAGATCGGCGGAATCACGCCCGACATATTCAGCTTGAGCGGCAGATGCGACGACTGTCCACCGTAAATCTTGTTACCGACCTGGCGCTTCGCGTAGTTGACGAGGATCTTGCGTTGACCGCGCTCGATGAACACCACGAGGTAGGTCACGGCACCGATCAGCGCCACCACGACAATCGCCGTGAACGGATGCATCGAACCCGACTGGACGAGCGAGACTAGCCCACCCACCGCGTTCGGGAAACCCGCTGCGATCCCGCCGAAGATGATGATCGAGATCCCGTTACCCAGACCGCGTTCCGTGATCTGCTCGCCGAGCCACATCAGGAACATCGTGCCGGTTACGAGCGTCACGACCGTCGTCAGGCGAAAAACCATGCCCGGATCGATCACGAGGCCCGGCTGGTTCTCGAGCGCCACGGCAATGCCGAACGCCTGGAACGTCGCCAACAAGACCGTGAAGATCCGCGTGTACTGCGTGATCTTGCGCTGTCCTGCCTGACCTTCTTTCTTCAGCGCTTCGAGCTGAGGCGAAACGATCGCGAGCAACTGCATGATGATCGACGAGGAGATATACGGCATGATCCCCAACGCGAAAATCGTGAACCGCGACAGCGCGCCACCCGAGAACATGTTGAACATGCCCAGGATGCCGCCCGACTGGCTCTGAAACAGCTTCGCCAACTGATCCGGGTCGATCCCCGGCACCGGAATATGCGCGCCGATACGATAGACGACGAGCGCCAGCAGCAGAAAGACTGCTCGCCGACGCAGGTCGCCGAACTTCGTCGTGCTTCGACCGGTTTTTGCGAGACTCGGGCTGTTAGCCAAGTACCTTCTCCGATGCAAATGCCATTGCGGGCAATCGGCTTTTCACGCGATCGAAAGCCAATTACTCGGCGAACGAGCCGCCGGCCGCTTCGATCGCGGCGCGTGCGCCCTTCGTCGCAGCGAGGCCCTTCACGACGATCTTGCGCGAGATCTCGCCCGTAGCGATGATCTTGACGCTCTTCGTCAGTTCGCCGATGAGACCGGCTTGCTTCAATGCGAGCAAATCGATTTCGTCGACGGGCAGCTGTTTGCAGATCGCGCCAGGCGCACTTCACCGACGAATTCCTTCGTCAGCGAGGTGAAGCCGCGCTTCGGCAGGCGACGTTGCAGCGGCATTTGACCGCCTTCGAAGCCGACCTTGTGAAAGCCGCCCGAACGCGATTTCTGACCTTTGTGACCACGACCGGCCGTCTTGCCGAGGCCAGAGCCGATACCGCGGCCGACGCGACGCTTAGCGTGCTTCGCGCCTTCCGCCGGCTTCAGGTTATTCAATTCCATATTCAACTCCTCGAGTCCCTGGTCAGCCGCTTAAGCGATGACCTTAACAAGGTACGAAACCTTGTCGATCATGCCGCGCACGGCGGGCGTGTCTTGCAGTTCGCTGACCGAGTTGAGTCGGCGCAGGCCCAGGCCACGCACCGTGGCACGGTGCGATTCGCGGGTCCCAATCAGGCTCTTGACGAGCTGAACCTTGACAGTTTTATCAGACATGGTGACCACCTAGGCATTAGCCCAAAATTTCTTCGACCGACTTACCGCGCTTCGCCGCGATGTCCGCCGGCGTCGACTGCTTGCGCAGCCCGTCGAGCGTGGCACGAACGAGGTTGTACGGGTTCGTCGAACCGTGGCTCTTCGCAACGACGTTTTGCACGCCCATCACGTCGAACACCGCGCGCATCGGGCCGCCGGCGATCACGCCCGTACCGCCCTTCGCCGGAGCGAGCATAACAACCGACGCGCCATGCTTGCCGTGCACTTCGTGCTGCAGCGTCCCGTTCTTCAGCGGCACCTTGAACATGTTGCGGCGAGCTTGTTCCATCGCCTTTTGCACGGCCACGGGCACTTCCTTCGCTTTGCCCTTGCCCATACCGACGCGGCCATCACCGTCGCCAACCACGGTCAGTGCGGCGAAACCGAGAATCCGGCCGCCCTTCACCACCTTGGTCACGCGGTTGACCGAGATCATTTTTTCGCGAAGGCCGTCGTCGCGTTCGTCAGCCTGAACTTTCGCTTGCATCTTTGCCATGACGAATTCCTTCCCTTAGAACTTGAGCCCGGCTTCGCGCGCCGCATCGGCCAGCGCTTTCACGCGGCCATGGTAGCGAAAACCCGAGCGATCAAAGGCGACGGATTCGACGCCGGCAGCCTTAGCTTTTTCAGCGATACGCTTGCCGATCAGCGTCGCGGCAGCGATGTTGCCGCCCTTGCCCGATTGGTCGGCCAGTTGCGCACGCACTTCAGCTTCGAGCGTCGACGCGCTAGCGAGCACCTTGGTGCCGCACGGCCGAGAACACTTGCGCATAGATGTGCGTGTTCGTGCGATGCACGGCGAGGCGCGCGACCTGCAGTTCGGCGATCTTGATACGCGTCTGACGAGCGCGGCGCAGGCGAGATTGAGTCTTATCCATGATTGCGCACCCTTACTTCTTCTTCGTTTCTTTGAGGATCACCACCTCGTCGGCATAGCGCACGCCCTTGCCCTTGTAGGGCTCCGGCGGACGGTAGCCGCGCACTTCGGCAGCGACTTGGCCGACTTTCTGCTTGTCGATCCCCTTGATCACGATTTCGGTTTGCGACGGGGTTTCAGCCTTCACGCCTTCCGGCATCTGGTGCACCACGGGGTGCGAGAAACCCAGCGACAGGTTCAGCTTGTCGCCTTGCGCTTGCGCACGATAGCCCACGCCGACGAGCGTCGAGCTTGCGCTCGAAACCCTTCGTCGCGCCGTGCACCATGTTCGCGACGAGTCGCGCGCATCGTGCCCGACATCGCATTGGCTTCGCGGCTTTCGTCAACCGGCTCGAACTTCAGGAACGCGCCGTTATCGACCACGATGTTCACCAGCTTGTTCAGCGGCTGCGAAATCGTGCCGAGCGAGCCCTTCACCGTAATGAAGCCGTTTTCGATCTTCACTTCGGCGCCGGACAACGCGACCGGGCTTTTACCTACTCGAGACATGTTTCTTCTCCTCTTTCGGCGTTAAGCGACGTAGCAGATGACTTCGCCGCCGACGCCAGTGGCGCGGGCTTTGCGGTCGGTCATCACACCCTTCGGCGTCGAAACGATCGCGACGCCGAGGCCATTCATGACCTGCGGGATGTCATTACGACCGCGGTACACGCGCAGACCAGGCTTCGAGACGCGTTCGAGGCGCTCGATGACCGGACGGCCGGCGTAGTACTTCAACGCGATATTCAATTCCGACTTCGCGCCTTCAGACTTCACGGCGAAGCCGTCGATATACCCTTCATCCTGCAGGACTTGCGCAATCGCCACCTTGACCTTGGACGAGGGCATCGTCACCGAAACCTTCTCAACCATCTGCGCGTTGCGGATGCGAGTCAGCATATCGGCGATAGGATCACTCATGCTCATTTATGTTTCTCCTATTACCAGCTCGCCTTGGTCAGGCCAGGGATCTCGCCGCGGAATGCGATTTCGCGAATCTTGTTACGCGCAAGTCCGAACTTGCGGAACGTGCCACGCGGACGACCCGTGATGGCGCAGCGGTTGCGCTTACGTGTCGGGTTCGCATTACGGGGCAGTTGTTGCAGCTCGAGGCGAGCCGCGTAACGCTCTTCTTCCGACTTCGATTGGTCGTCGATGACCGCTTTCAACGCTTCACGCTTCGGGGCGAACTTCGCCGCCAGGCGGGCGCGCTTCTTTTCACGTTCGATCAGTGCCAGTTTAGCCACGGTAACCTCAGTTTCTGAACGGGAACTTGAAGCTGGCGAGCAGTGCCTTGGCTTCTTCGTCGCTCTTCGCGGTCGTCGTGATGCTGACGTTCAGCCCACGAAGCGCGTCGATCTTGTCGTAGTCGATTTCGGGGAAAATGATCTGCTCTTTCACACCGATGTTGTAGTTGCCGCGACCGTCGAACGCACGACCCGACACACCACGGAAGTCACGCACGCGCGGCAGGGCCACGGTGACGAAACGATCGAGGAATTCGTACATCGCTTGGCCCCGCAGCGTAACCATCGCGCCGATCGGATAGCCTTGACGGATCTTGAAGCCAGCGATTGCCTTGCGGGCTTTCGTCACAACAGGCTTCTGACCGGCGATCTTCGTCAGATCGCCCACGGCGTTTTCGATGATTTTCTTGTCGGCGACGGCTTCGCCAAGACCCATATTCAGGGTGATCTTGGTGATGCGCGGCACTTCCATGACCGACTTGTAGCCGAACTTCTCGATAAGGCCGGGAACGACCTTCTCTTTGTAAAACTCTTGCAAACGAGCCATTTTTTATACTCCGCAGCGTCAGGCGCTCAGCACAGCACCGGTCGTCTTCAGGAAGCGCACCTTCTCGCCGTCCTCGACCTTGATGCCCACACGCGAGGCTTTGCCATTCGCGTCAATGAGCGCGACGTTCGAAATGTGCAACGGCATCGTCTTCGCTTCAACGCCGCCAGTCGTACCCTTCATCGGGTTCGGCTTGACGTGCTTCTTGACGAGATTGATGCCCTCCACCGTCACGCGTTCTTCGCCGACGGCCAGCACAACTCCGCGCTTGCCTTTATCTTTGCCGGTAATGACGACGACTTCGTCGCCCTTGCGAATCTTGTTCATCGCGACTCCTTACAGCACTTCGGGCGCGAGCGAAACGATCTTCATGAACCGTTCGCTACGCAACTCACGCGTGACCGGCCCGAAAATGCGGGTGCCGATGGGCTCGAGCTTGGTATTCAACAGGACGGCAGCATTGCCGTCGAACTTGATCAGCGAGCCGTCTTGGCGACGCACACCCTTGGCGGTGCGAACCACCACGGCGTTGTAGATTTCGCCTTTCTTCACGCGCCCGCGCGGCGTTGCCTCTTTGACGGTCACCTTGATGATGTCGCCGATGTTGGCATAACGACGCTTCGAGCCGCCGAGCACCTTGATGCACATGACTTCACGCGCACCCGTGTTGTCGGCCACTTCAAGCCGAGATTCGGTCTGGATCATGGTTTATCTTTCCCAACTTAATCCGCCTGCACCACCATGGTTCAGCCGGTCAGTCTTGGTCCCGTCAGCCAATCGGCTGCTTGGGTTAGAACAGCAGCGACGGCAACGAAACCGCCATCGCAATCGAGTGATTCCAGCGGAGCGGGCTGGCGCCCTTCCGCTTCCCCTCCGTGGCACCCTTAACGGATCCCGTAAAGAGGGAAGACCGAGATTATATCAAATAACCTCGGCCTTGCAAGCGAAATCTACTTCGATTTCAACGACTTCTACTACGCAGCCTGCTTAGATGACACGCGCGGCTTCGACAAGGCGGGACACGGTCCAGGCTTTCGTCTTCGAAATCGGACGCGTTTCCTGGATTTCGACGAGATCGCCCTCGTTGTACGTGTTCGCGTCGTCATGCGCGTGGTACTTCTTCGAGCGCACGACGTACTTGCCGTAGATCGGGTGCTTCACGCGGTGCTCGACGAGCACGGTAACCGTCTTGTCCATCTTGTTGCTGACGACCTTGCCGATCAGCGTCCGCTTGAGCGAGGTTTTTACGCTATCGTTCATTTCTGGTTCGCCTTCTCAGTCAGGACGGTCCGCACACGTGCGATGTCGCGACGAACCTTCTTCAGCTGGCTCGTGTTCGTGAGCTGCTGCGTCGCGAGTTGCATGCGCAGGCCGAATTGCGCTTTCAACAGGTCCGTCAGCTCTTTCGTGAGCGCGGCCGTGTCTTTTTGGTGAAGTTCAGAAGCCTTCATCGTTTGCTCCTTAAGCGCCGAGCTGACGAACGATGAAGGTCGTCTTCAGCGGCAACTTCGCAGCTGCCAGACGGAACGCTTCACGTGCCAGTTCTTCGGATACGCCATCCATTTCGTACAGCATCTTGCCCGGCTGGATCTCGGCGACGTAGTACTCGGGGTTACCCTTACCGTTACCCATCCGCACTTCAGCCGGCTTTTGCGAGATCGGCTTGTCCGGGAAAATACGAATCCAGATGCGGCCACCGCGCTTGATGTGACGCGTCATGGCACGACGCGCCGCTTCGATTTGACGCGCGGTCAGACGGCCGCGACCGATAGCCTTCAGGCCGAATTCACCGAACGACACTGCGTTGCCGCGCGTCGCGATACCGGTGTTACGACCCTTCTGCTCTTTGCGATACTTCCTGCGTTTCGGTTGCAGCATCGTTATTCTCCAGTCTTGCCGTCGCCGCCGCGACGCGGCGCACCACGGCGAGCACCTGCCGGCGCGCCACCTTCACCGTCGCGACGGGGGCGGCGATCGCCCGGACGCGCGTTACGGCGCGGACGCTTTTCTTCCGGCGTTTCTTCGACGACCGGCGCATCGTTGCGGCCCAGCGTGTCGCCCTTGTAGACCCACACCTTCACACCGATGATGCCGTACGTCGTCTTCGCTTCCGACGTTGCGTAGTCGATATCGGCACGCAGCGTATGCAGGGGCACGCGACCTTCGCGATACCACTCCGTACGTGCGATTTCGATACCGTTCAGACGGCCGGCGCTCATGATCTTGATGCCTTGCGCGCCCAGACGCATCGCGTTTTGCATCGCACGCTTCATCGCGCGGCGGAACATGATCCGGCGCTCGAGCTGTTGCGTGATCGAATCGGCGATCAGTTGAGCATCGGTTTCCGGCTTGCGGATTTCCTCGATGTTCACGTGCACGGGCACGCCCATGCGCTTTTGCAGCTCGGACTTCAGCAGTTCGATGTCCTCGCCCTTCTTGCCGATAACGACACCAGGACGCGAGCTGTAAATCGTGATGCGCGCGTTCTTCGCCGGACGCTCGATGATGACGCGGCCGACCGAAGCGTTCTTCAGCTTCTTCTTCAGATATTCACGAACACCGATGTCTTCCTGGAGCATCGCCGCGAAATTGTTGTTGCTCGCGTACCAACGCGAAGCCCAATTGCGGCTGACGGCCAGACGGAAGCCAGTCGGATGAATTTTCTGTCCCATCGTATGACCCCTTAATTCCCGACCGTCACAGTGATGTGACAGGATTGCTTCTCGATGCGGTTGCCGCGGCCCTTAGCGCGCGCGGTGAACCGCTTCAGCGAGGCGGCCTTGTCGACATAGATGCTCTTGATCTTGAGCTCGTCGATGTCGGCGCCCTCGTTGTGCTCCGCATTCGCGATCGCCGACAGCACGACCTTCTTCACGATGCCAGCCGCCTTCTTCGGCGAGAACGTCAGAACGTTCAGCGCCTTGTCGACCGGCAAACCGCGGATCTGGTCGGCCACAAGGCGCGTTTTCTGCGCCGAGATGCGGGCACCGCGATGAATTGCTTTCACTTCCATCTTGATAGCCCCTTATTTCTTGGCCTTCTTGTCGGCCGCGTGACCCTTGAACGTACGGGTCAATGCGAACTCGCCAAGTTTGTGGCCGACCATGTTTTCCGAGATGTACACCGGAACGTGTTGACGGCCGTTGTGCACGGCGATCGTCAAACCGATGAAATCGGGGAGGATCGTCGAGCGACGCGACCAGGTCTTGATCGGCTTCTTGTCGCGCGTAGCTGCAGCCGCCTCAACTTTCTTCAGCAAATGGGCGTCGCAGAACGGACCTTTTTTAACAGAACGTGCCATTGTCTGCTCCTTAACGCTTGTGACGGCGCTGAACGATCATTGTCGTCGTGCGCTTGTTGCTGCGGGTGCGATAACCCTTCGTCTGCTGACCCCACGGGCTCACCGGATGGCGGCCTGCGGCGGTACGGCCTTCACCACCACCGTGCGGGTGATCGACCGGGTTCATCGCAACACCACGCACCGTCGGACGGATACCGCGCCAGCGGTTCGCACCGGCCTTGCCGATTTGACGCAGGCTGTGCTCTTCGTTGCCCACTTCACCGATCGTTGCACGGCACTCGATATGCACGCGGCGGATTTCGCCCGAACGCAGACGAACCTGCGCATACGTGCCTTCGCGCGCCAGCAGCATGGCCGACGTACCGGCCGAACGGGCGATTTGCGCGCCCTTGCCCGGCAGCATTTCGATGCAGTGAATCGTCGTACCGACCGGGATGTTGCGGATCGGCAGCGTGTTGCCTGCACGAATCGGCGCTTCCGAACCCGACATCAGTTGCTGACCCACCGTCATGCCCTTCGAGGCGATGATGTAGCGACGTTCGCCGTCGGCATACAGCACCAGCGCGATATTCGCGCTACGGTTCGGGTCGTACTCGAGACGTTCGACCTTCCCGGGATACCGTCCTTCGTGCGACGGAAATCGATGACGCGGTAGTGTTGCTTGTGACCGCCACCTTGGTGACGCGTCGTGATGTGGCCGTTGTTGTTACGGCCGGCAGCCTTGCTCTGCGCTTCGAGCAGTGCCGCGTGCGGCTTGCCCTTGTGCAGATTCTTGTTGACCACCTTGACCATCGCGCGGCGACCCGGCGAGGTCGGCTTAACTTTCACGATTGCCATGATTACTTGGCCTCCGCTTCAAAGTTGATTTCCTGGCCGGGCTTCAGGCAGACGTACGCCTTCTTCACGTCCTTGCGCTTGCCCATGAAACGACCAAAGCGCTTAGCCTTGCCCTTCATGTTCAGCACGTTGACGGATTCGACTTCCACCTTGAACAGCAGCTCGACAGCGGCCTTCACTTCCTGCTTCGTCGCATCGGGGGCGACTTCGAACACGACTTGCTCGTTCTTGTCGGCCACCAGCGTCGCCTTTTCGGAGATCACCGGCGCGAGCAGGACCTGCATCAAACGATGATCGTTTTTGCGAATCTCGCTCATGACAGCAACTCCTCGATCTGGGCGACCGCTGCCTTCGTGATCAGCACTTTCTTGAAGTAGATCAGCGACAACGGATCGGCGTAACGCGGCTCGACAACCGCCACGTGGGTCAGGTTGCGCGACGCGAGGTACAGGTTCTCGTCGACCGTATCGGTAATGACCAGCACGGACTCGAGGCCCATGGCCTTGAATTTTTCGGCCAACAGCTTCGTCTTCGGTGCTTCGAGGACGATGTCATCGACAACCGACAGACGGCCTTCGCGGGCGAGCTGCGAGAAGATCGAGCAGAGACCTGCGCGATGCATCTTCTTGTTGACCTTGTGCGAGAAGTTCTCTTCGGGCGAGTTCGGGAAAATCCGACCACCGCCACGCCACAACGGGCTCGACGACATACCGGCACGAGCGCGGCCCGTACCCTTCTGACGCCACGGCTTCTTCGTCGTGTGCTTGACTTGCTCGCGATCCTTCTGCGCGCGGTTGCCGCTACGGGCATTGGCTTGATAAGCCACCACGACTTGGTGAATCAGCGCTTCGTTGTAGTCACGGCCGAACACGACGTCCGACGCGTTGACGCCTGCGCCTTCTTGACCGTTAGCATTGAGGAGCTTCAGTTCCATTATTTCGCTCCTTTCGCGGCACGCGTCTTCACTGCCGGCGTCACGAAAACTTTGCCGCCCTTCGCGCCAGGCACTGCGCCCTTGACGAGCAGCAGCTTGCGATCGGCGTCGATACGAGCGATTTCGAGGTTTTGCACCGTAACGGTATCGTCACCCATGTGACCCGTCATGCGCTTGCCGGGGAACACGCGACCCGGATCTTGCGCCATACCGATCGAACCCGGCACGTTGTGCGAACGCGAGTTACCGTGCGAAGCACGGCCCGATGCGAAGTTGTAGCGCTTGATCGTGCCGGCGTAGCCCTTACCGATCGACACGCCTTGCACGTCAATCTTTTGGCCGACTTCGAAGAGGTCAACACCGATCACGGCGCCGGCGGACAGCTCGGCAGCCTTTGCGGCATCTATCTTGAATTCCTTCAGAATTTCACCGGCTTGTACGCCGGCTTTGGCGAGGTGACCTGCCAGCGGCTTCGTCACACGCGAGGGACGGCGCGTACCGAATGCCACTTGAACGGCGGTGTAGCCATCCGTTTCAACGGTCTTGATCTGCGCCACGCGGTTGTCGGACACGTCCAGCACGGTGACGGGAATCGAGTCCCCATCTGCCGTAAAGATACGGGTCATGCCAACCTTGCGACCTACGAGTCCAAGGCTCATCGTTTTCTCCATTCCCGACTGCGATTGGCCGGGGCTAATTTACAAAATGTCGGTTCCAGGAAGCCCGTTTCGCAACGAGCCGCCGGGCGTTTTACCACCGCTTGTGCCGCATCGCCGCGCACGAACTGGCACCGACTTTTTACGCGAATACGCGAAAAGCCTTGCATTATAGCTAGGCTTCTCGTTTTCCGCAAGCAATCAAAGACTTACCGCCACGACCGGAGGGCCGAGGCGGCGCAAACCTTATTGCAGCTTGATTTCGACGTCCACACCGGCCGGCAGATCGAGCTTCATCAGCGCGTCGACGGTCTTGTCCGTCGGGTCGACGATGTCCATCAGGCGTTGGTGCGTACGGATTTCGAGCTGATCGCGCGACGTCTTGTTGACGTGCGGCGAACGCAGGATGTCGAAGCGTTGAATGCGGGTAGGCAGGGGTACCGGACCGCGAACGATCGCACCAGTCCGCTTCGCCGTGTCGACGATTTCGGCTGCCGATTGATCGATCAGACGATAGTCGAACGCTTTGAGACGAATGCGGATTTTCTGGTTTGGCATGACGATTCCTTCGAAAGAGCGAGGCAGCTTTGCGCCGCCGGATTAAGAAAAGAACGTAGGCTCGGGCGCTTCGCCGGTAGGCGTCGCGCCCGAGCCCGGGCACGTTTTACTGCGGTACTGCGAGTACGACCGAACAACGAAGATTCGCCGCATCCGCGGCGAAGCCCTCGATTTTACTCGATAATCTTCGCAACGACACCTGCGCCGACGGTACGGCCGCCTTCGCGGATGGCGAAGCGCAGACCTTCTTCCATGGCGATCGGGGCGATCAGCTTGACCGTGATCGACACGTTGTCGCCCGGCATCACCATTTCCTTGTCCTTCGGCAGCTCGATCGAGCCCGTCACGTCCGTCGTACGGAAGTAGAACTGCGGACGGTAGTTGTTGAAGAACGGCGTGTGACGGCCGCCTTCGTCCTTGCTCAGCACGTACACTTCAGCCGTGAAGTGCGTGTGCGGCGTGATCGAACCCGGCTTGGCCAGCACTTGGCCGCGCTCCACGTCTTCACGCTTCGTGCCGCGCAGCAAGATACCCACGTTGTCGCCCGCTTGACCTTGGTCCAGCAGCTTGCGGAACATTTCCACGCCCGTGCACGTCGTCTTCACCGTCGGCTTGATACCGACGATTTCGATTTCTTCACCGACCTTGACCACGCCACGCTCGACACGACCCGTCACCACCGTGCCGCGACCCGAGATCGAGAACACGTCTTCCACCGGCATCAGGAACGCACCGTCGATCGCGCGCTCCGGCGTCGGGATGTACGTATCGAGCGCGTCGGCCAGATTCATGATCGCCACTTCGCCCAGCTCGCCCTTGTCGCCTTCCAGCGCCAGCTTGGCCGAACCCTTGATGATCGGCGTGTCGTCGCCCGGGAAGTCGTACTTCGAGAGCAGCTCGCGCACTTCCATTTCCACCAGCTCGAGCAGCTCGGCGTCGTCCACCATGTCGCACTTGTTCAGGAACACGACGATGTACGGCACGCCAACCTGACGCGCCAACAAGATGTGCTCACGCGTTTGCGGCATCGGGCCGTCTGCTGCCGAGCACACCAGGATCGCGCCGTCCATCTGCGCTGCACCCGTAATCATGTTCTTCACATAATCCGCGTGGCCCGGGCAATCAACGTGCGCGTAGTGGCGGTTCGCCGTTTCGTACTCGACGTGTGCCGTGTTGATCGTGATGCCGCGCGCCTTTTCTTCCGGCGCCGCGTCGATCTGGTCATACGCCTTCGCTTCGCCGCCGAACTTCGCCGTCAGCACCGTCGTGATCGCTGCCGTCAGCGTCGTCTTGCCGTGATCCACGTGACCGATCGTGCCGACGTTCACGTGCGGCTTGGTCCGTTCGAATTTACCTTTAGCCATGATTCTCTTCTTTCAAAAAGTAGTCGATGAAAAAGCCGGGTGGCTTACTTCGCTTTCGCGCTGATGATGGCTTCCGACACGTTACGCGGGGCTTCAGCGTAGTGCTTGAATTCCATCGTGTACGTGGCGCGGCCTTGCGTGGCCGAACGCAGCGACGTCGAATAGCCGAACATTTCCGACAGCGGTACTTCCGCGCGAACGATCTTGCCACCGCCCACCATGTCTTCCATGCCCTGAACCATGCCACGGCGGCTCGACAAATCGCCCATCACGTTGCCCATGTAATCTTCCGGCGTTTCGACTTCCACGGCCATCATCGGCTCGAGGATGACGGGGCTCGCCTTGCGCATCGCGTCCTTGAACGCCATCGAGCCGGCCATGCGGAACGCATTTTCGTTCGAGTCGACGTCGTGGTACGAACCGAACGTCAGATGCACCTTCACGTCGACGACCGGGAAGCCCGCGAGCACGCCGGCCTTCAGCGTTTCTTGGATGCCCTTGTCGACCGCGGGGATGTATTCGCGCGGAATCACGCCACCCTTGATCTCGTCGAGGAACTCGTAGCCCTTGCCTTGCTCGTTCGGTTCGAGCGTGATGACCGCATGGCCGTACTGACCGCGACCGCCCGACTGCTTGACGAACTTGCCTTCGACGTCCTTAGCCTCGCCGCGAATCGTCTCGCGGTATGCCACCTGCGGCTTGCCGACGGTAGCTTCGACGCCGAACTCGCGCTTCATCCGGTCGACGAGAATTTCGAGGTGGAGCTCGCCCATGCCCGAAATAATCGTTTGGCCCGATTCTTCGTCCGTTTGCACGCGGAACGACGGATCTTCCTGTGCCAAGCGGTTCAGCGCGAGGCCCATCTTTTCCTGGTCGGGCTTCGTTTTCGGCTCAACAGCCTGCGAAATCACCGGTTCCGGGAAAATCATGCGTTCGAGCACGATCGGGCTTTGCGGGTCGCACAGCGTGTCACCCGTGGTCGCGTCCTTCAGGCCAACTGCGGCAGCGATGTCGCCTGCACGCACTTCCTTGATTTCTTCGCGCTGATTCGCGTGCATCTGCAGAATCCGGCCCAGACGTTCTTTCTTGTCTTTGGTCGCATTCAACACGGTGTCGCCCGAATTCACGACGCCCGAGTAGACACGGAAGAAGATCAGCTGGCCGACGAACGGGTCCGTCATGATCTTGAACGCCAGTGCCGAGAACTTTTCGTCGTCGGCCGCGCGGCGCTCGCCCTTTTCACCGCTTTCGAGTTCGCCCGTCACCGGGGGAATGTCGATCGGCGACGGCAGGAAATCGATGACGGCGTCGAGCATGCGTTGCACGCCCTTGTTCTTGAACGCGGTGCCGCACAGCATCGGCTGGATTTCGCAAGCGATCGTACGGTCGCGCAAGCCCTTGACGATTTCCGCTTCGGTCAGCGCTTCGCCGCCGAGGTACTTCTCCATCAGTTCTTCGCTGGCTTCGGCGGCCGATTCGACCATCTTTTCACGCCATTCGTTGCACGAATCGACCAGTTCCGCCGGGATGTCTTCGTACGAGAACTTCGTGCCTTGGGACGCGTCGTCCCAAATGATCGCCTTCATCTTCAGCAGATCGACGACGCCCGTGAAGTTTTCTTCAGCGCCGATAGGCACCACGATCGGAACCGGGTTTGCCTTCAGACGCAGCTTGAGCTGGTCGTAGACCTTGAAGAAGTTCGCACCGGTACGGTCCATCTTGTTGATGAACGCGAGACGGGGAACCTTGTACTTGTTAGCTTGACGCCACACGGTTTCCGACTGGGGCTGCACACCGCCCACGGCGCAGTAGACCATGCACGCGCCGTCGAGCACGCGCATCGAGCGTTCGACTTCAATCGTGAAGTCGACGTGCCCGGGGGTGTCGATGATGTTGATACGGTGCTCAGCGCGATCGCCGGCCATGCCTTTCCAGAAGGCGGTCGTCGCTGCAGACGTAATGGTAATGCCGCGCTCTTGCTCTTGCTCCATCCAGTCCATCGTGGCCGCGCCGTCGTGAACTTCACCGATCTTGTGGTTCACGCCGGTATAGAACAGGATGCGCTCGGTCGTCGTCGTTTTGCCGGCGTCGATGTGAGCGCTAATACCGATGTTGCGGTAGCGCTCGATAGGTGTCTTACGAGCCACTTTAATCCTCTATTGGGATAGCACGAAGGGGGTTGGATTGTCTTCGCGCTCTAACACAAACGGGCGAGGCGCTTTTTTCAGCGCACCCGCCCGGAATTTTTCCGCTATTGCCTAAGCCTGGGGGCTTAGAAACGGAAATGCGAGAACGCCTTGTTGGCTTCCGCCATCCGGTGCACTTCGTCGCGCTTCTTCATCGCGCCGCCGCGGCCTTCCGCGGCTTCTTGCAACTCACCGGCCAGACGCAGAGCCATCGACTTCTCGCTGCGCTTCTTCGCAGCCTCGCGCAACCAACGCATCGCCAATGCCATACGACGCGACGGACGCACTTCGACCGGAACTTGGTAGTTCGCCCCACCAACACGGCGGCTCTTCACTTCCACCACCGGCTTGACGTTGTTGAGCGCCACCGTGAACACTTCCAGCGGGTCCTTGCCACCCTTGGTCTGGATCTGTTCGAAAGCGCCATAAACGATACGCTCGGCCACGGACTTCTTGCCCGAGAGCATCAACACGTTCATGAACTTAGCTACATCAACGTTACCGAACTTCGGATCCGGCAACACTTCCCGCTTGGGGACTTCGCGACGACGCGGCATGTTTCTTCCTTTGACTTTTCAGTTGGAGCTCAACCAGGAGCCCCGCGGCCACCAACAAACCCGATCTATCTTTAACGACTAACCAGCTTGGCCGGGTGACCACTTACTCGACAGCACCGGCGATTCCGGCACCACCGCCTAAACGACTTGCACAGGCGAACGGCTTGCCTGCTTACCTGTCTGCTTACTTGCTACTTACTTGCCTGCCTTAGCGCGCTTCGCACCGTACTTCGAGCGAGCTTGCTTACGATCCTTGACGCCTTGTGTATCCAGCGAGCCGCGGACCATGTGGTAACGCACACCCGGCAAGTCCTTCACACGGCCGCCGCGAATCAGCACGACCGAGTGTTCCTGCAGGTTGTGGCCTTCACCACCGATGTACGAAATAACTTCGAAGCCGTTCGTCAGACGAACCTTGGCGACCTTACGGAGCGCCGAGTTAGGCTTCTTCGGCGTCGTCGTGTACACACGCGTGCACACGCCGCGACGCTGGGGGCAGTCCTGCAAGGCCGGGCTCTTGCTCTTCGTCGTTTCCGACGCGCGGCCTTTGCGAACCAGTTGATTGATGGTTGGCATTGTGTATTCCCGAAATTGAAAAAAACGCCGCACCGCCTGCCGGGCAAAGCGGCCCACGGTGGGTGTCAAGCTTCCCGTCCGACTTTCAGCAGGACTTCGCCCTCACGTTCACGCGTGGGCGCACCCCTGGCCGAAGAGCCAAGAACAGGAACCTGGCATGATATGGCAAAAACGTCAAGCGCGTCAATAGGTTGGGACGATCGGGGCGAGTGTTGGTCAGCGACCGGGGCGATGACTGCACGACGACGCGCCATCAGACCGGCAATGGGGTCTGCTTGGTTGATGGTCTTACATCGGCGAGCGGCCACGACGACGGACGGCTATTAATAAATGGGGCATTGTCGAGTTTCCACGATTCGGGATTGCGCCGAAATTACGCGCCCTCTATACCCATCCCGATTGCGCCGCCTCGATGTGTCGACTAAAACCAAGCAGGAGTCGCATCCTATCGAGCGAATCAAATGTGTGCGACCAAAATGACAAAGGAGTCGGGATGACTACGTATCGTTTCCAATTATCGGACCCATCGGGTAGTGGCAATGTCGTGTTGGTTGACAGCGCTGGCGGTTACTTGATGGTAGGCGGCTACGCCGCAGCAGCTCAATTTGTCCTGACCATACAAGGTCATGTCGGATCCCTTACCGCCGACGGATCGACGGTGGTCATGGGTGAGTCCAATTTCCTCAAAACCGGGTCCGGTGGCACGGCAGCAGTTGCAGGATTCAACGCGTCGGGCAATCGTGTTCGTCTTTATTTTACGGACAATCCGACAGGCTCAGCCACATTATATGGCTGCATTGTCGCTAGCAATAACCTGAGCTGCGTAGTAGGCGAGGACTCGAGTGTATGGTTCCCATATCAGGGCGATCAGCTTCCCGCTAATTGGGGCGAAACGCCCCCGGCGCCGGACTAGTTGAACACGTCGAATTTGAACGGATTGCGCATTCGAATAACCCGTTGCAAATCCCAATAACGAAGCGCCGAAAGGGCGACACCAATATACGCCGGTATCCGATTGATTCATGCCGCAACCGCAAAAAACGCTACCGAAACCGATAGGCAGCGCCCTCAATCCGCCGCCACCACCTCGAGCAACTCGTCGCCGAAACGCTCGAGTTTGCGCGCGCCGATACCGGGGATATGCCGCAGATCGTCGATCGTGTCGGGCGCCGAGCGCGCGATCTCGGCCAACGTGGCATCGTGAAAAATCACGTAAGCCGGTACGCCGTCGCTCTTGGCCGTATCGGTGCGCCACGCCCGCAGCCGCTCCCAGCGCGCACGCTCGCGCGGCCCCATGCCCAGGGTCGGATCGGCTCGCTCACCGGTGCGCGACGACGCTTGGCGCGAGCGCGTGGGCTTCACGTAACGGCGCAACGTGACGGTTTGCTCGCCCTTGAGCACCGGCTTGCTCGCTTCGGTCAGCACGAACGCGCCGTAGCCGTCGTGGTCCACCGTCAGATAGCCGTACGCGACCAACTGCCGGAACACCCCGCGCCACTCGGGCTCCGAGAGGCTCGCGCCGATACCGAACGTACTCAACGTGTCGTGACCGCGTTCGCGCACTTTTTCGGTCTTGTTGCCGCGCAAGATGTCGATCAGGTGCCCGGCGCCGAAATGAAATCCGCTCGCGCGGTGCGCGCGGAAAACGCACGATAGCGCCATCTGCGCCTCGCGCGTCGCATCCCACGTCTCGGGGGGCTCCAAGCAGGTATCGCAATTGCCGCAAGGCGTGCTCGACTCACCGAAATAGGACAGCAAACGTACTCGACGGCACGAAGCCGTTTCGCACAATCCGAGCAATGCGTCGAGCTTGCCCGTCTGCACACGTTTATGCGTTTCGTCGGCGTCCGATTCGTCGATCATCTTGCGCTGCTGAACGACGTCGCCGAGCCCGTAAGCCATCCACGCGTTCGCCGGCAAACCATCGCGGCCCGCGCGCCCCGTCTCTTGGTAGTAGCCTTCGACGCTCTTAGGCAAATCGAGGTGAGCGACGAAGCGCACGTCGGGCTTGTCGATGCCCATGCCGAACGCGATCGTCGCGCAAATGACGACACCTTCTTCGCGCTGGAAGATTTCCTGATGGCGCTGCCGGATTTCGAAATCCATTCCCGCGTGATACGGGAGCGCGCGCAAACCCTGCGTCTTGAGCCAATCGGCCGTTTCCTCGACCTTGCGGCGAGAAAGGCAGTAGATGACGCCGGCATCGGTCGTGCCGTCGTCGTTCGTATGTTCGGCGCGGATGAAGTCGAGCAACTGCGAACGCGCATTGTCTTTCTCGACGATCCGGTACCGGATGTTCGGGCGGTCGAAACTCGACACGAACACGCGCGCCTCGTCGAGCGCGAGCCGATGCACGATCTCGTCGCGCGTGATCGCATCGGCCGTGGCGGTCAGCGCAATGCGCGGCACCGACGGAAAACGCTCGTGCAGCACCGAAAGCTGCATGTATTCGGGACGGAAATCGTGCCCCCATTGCGAGACGCAATGCGCTTCGTCGATGGCAAAGAGGCCGATGCATGCGCGTTCGAGCAATTCGAGGAAGCGCGGCGTCATCAAACGTTCGGGGGCCACGTAAAGCAGGTCGAGATCGCCGTCGCGCAACGCCCGTTCCGTCGCCGCTGCCTCCGCGCCGGTGAGCGTCGAATTCAGATACGCGGCGCGCACGCCCACTTCCGTCAACGCGGCCACCTGGTCTTGCATCAGTGCGATCAGCGGCGACACGACGATACCGGCGCCGAGCCCCGCTTCGCGCCGCACGAGCGAGGGAATTTGGTAGCACAACGATTTGCCGCCGCCCGTGGGCATCAGCACCAGGCAATCGCCGCCGCCGGCGACACGCTCGACAATCTCGCGCTGCTGCCCTCTGAACGCAGGGTAACCAAAAACTTCCTTGAGGATTGCGAGAGCGCGTGACATGTAGGCAGTGAGAACGGCGAATGACCGCGATTCTACCAATCCCTCGGCACTTGCCGGCACCTATCGGACCCGCGTTGGCCGTTCGGCTGACTCAGCGGGACCGCGCATTGCCGGGCGCGTCGCCCGCGCTGCGATCGGCGCGCGGCAAATCGGTCATGGGGAATGTGGCGCCTCCCTGCGTCGACTCCGGTTGGACCGGCGTGGTCAGCTCCGTGAATGCAGCCTCGCCCTGCTCCGCCAGTGCTTCGCTGCGATCGCTGCCGGACGGTCTTCTGGATTTCGTCAGCGCCGTCATCAGCGCCGGCACGCACAGCAGCGCGATCAGCGCGCCGCCAACCAGATTCTGCATCCACGCAGCCCCCGTCTCCCCCAAGTGCGGAGCGGAGATCTTCGGATTCGCCGCGCCGGTGAGCCCGTACACCGAGTAGAAAAGCGAAGTGCGCGACACACCGTCCGCGGCAAACGTGTCCCACGCTTTCTCCGCGCCGGGCCAAGCCGGCGGCTGAAGCGTCACCTTCAGATCGGCCAGGTTGCCGCCGCTCATCGCCATATTCAGCATGCGGCTCGCGAATTGATCGCCCACCTCCCCCGCGTAGTTGCCGACGACATAGACGGCGAGCGAGGCCAAACCGCTGCCGAGCGTCTGCGCTTCTTGCGTGTTCGGATCCGTGCTGTTCTGTTGCATGGCATCGACGAGGCCCGCGCCGGAAAGACCATGGAAGCTTTGGATGCTATTCACGAGCATTTGATTGCACGCATAGAACAGCGAATTGACCGCTTGCACGCGCAATGGGCTGACCTTGCCCTCGGGGACGTTGTCGCCGAGCGGCATGAAAAGATTGACCACGTCGCGGTGCCCCGAGTAAGGCAGGATCTTGACCAGGCTCGGCACGAGGCTCTTGAGCGAATCCGTGGTCGCGGCCGCGGTCAAGCCGGCGGACAACGATACGATCTGCGCGATATTGCCCGCATGGGTCACGACGTTGCCGGTTCCTTCGCGCTCGTGGTACAGCATCGTCATCATGTTCGACAAAATCAACGTTCCATATAAGCCGCCGGCAATGCCCGCTTTCGCCTGATCGCTCGCCTCCGTATGCGTCAAGAGCCCTTCGACGCCTGCGCCGACCGCTTCGCGCAGCGCCGTCGAGACAGCGACCGCCAGGAACTGCTGGCCATGCACCTTGGCCACGTTGCGGGCCCAAATGGCCAGCGTCGATTGTTGTTCGTCGACATTGGGGGCTTCGTCCGCTTCGTTGGCTTCAGCCCCTTCCGCCGCGTGGGCGGGCTCGGTCGCCCCGGTGGCGTGGCTCGGGTCGCTGCGGCGGCTTTCCGTGCGAGCCGGTGCGTCGTCAGTCTCCGGCACGTCGGCCGGATCGCTCTGCACTTCGTCGGGGTTGGGAACCGGCGTGCGTGCGATGAGTTCTTGCAACGCACGCGCGGCTTGCTCCGCCTCGCCTCTTGCGGCTTGGGCCGCGCGTTGCGCCCGCTCCGCTTCCTCCTGCGCTCGATTCGCGGTCTCGGCCGCCTTGCTTGCCTCGCGTTCGGCATTCGTTTGCTTCGTCCGAGCGGCGGCAGCGGCCTCGTTCGCTTGGTTCGCCGCCGTGCGCAGCGGCGCCGCGCGCTGCGCCAGCTCGCTTGCTTTTGCCTTTTGGCCGTCCGCCTCTTTTCGAAGATCCGTCGCCTGATGGCGCAACTTCGTCGCACGCTGCTGCGCGCCGTCGGCGGACTCGCTCGCCGCCCTCGCCTTCGCTTTGGCCTCGTCGGCGCTCGCCTGCAGCGCTTTGGCTTGTCCCCGCAGCGCGTGCGCGGTTTCGTTCAAGTGCTTGGCGCCGCTTGCCGCCGCGTCTGCCGCAGCTTGCGCTTCCTTCGCGGTTTCCTCGGCGCCGGTGGCCCGATCGCCGGCCGCCTTCGCTGCCGCTTGTGCGCTGGCCTTTTCCTGCGCCGGCGCATGCTCGGCTACTTCGCTTAGACGATCTGCCTGCGCCCGCAGTGCCTTCGCTTCGGTCCACAAACCGTCGGCATCGCCCTGCTTCGCGCTTGCGCTCTGGTCCGCATCGGTCGCGCGCCGCTCGGCATCGGAGGCGTCCTCCGCCTTGCGGGCGGCCTCGGACTGCGCGTCGGCGGCGAGGTGTTGTGCATCGCGTGCCGCACCGGCCTGGCCGGCAGCGTCTTGTTCGGCGGCGGTGGCCTGCCCCTCCATGCGCGTGGCATCGGCGTCCTTGTTCGACGCTATGTCGGCCGCCCGGCTGGCCTCTCGCTCGGCATCGCCTGCCTTCGCGTCCCGATACTGGGCCTCCCGCTGCGCTTCGGTGGCTTGCTCTGCGGCGCTACGTGCCGCTGCGCCAGCCTGCTGCGCAACCTGGCCGAGCGTCTCGGCACGTTGCTGTTTGGATTTGGCGTCTTCTCCGAGTCGCTCGACAAGGCTCGTTTTCGCCTCCAGGTCGGTACGGGCGCCCCGAATTTCCGGCGTGTCAGGCACCTCCGGCAGTACAACGATACGGTCGCTGCCCGATGTCGATGTTTGCGCGACAGAGCCGAAGGCCGCTTGAGCCAGTTGCGCCGCGACCGTCAATCGGCGCGATCGCTGTTGCAGGTTCGTCGTGGGATCCGCCGAATCGACAGGGGCACCGGCTTCGATAAACGCCGCGAAAGTATCCGCGGCTTGGCGCACTTCGCGGTCCATCTGGCCTTCTGTGCGCGGGCCCGTGACCGTCGGCAGCGAATGACGTCGTGTCGCCGACATCGCCGTGCTCAACTGCGGGATCGCCGTTCGGCGAATGCCGCTCGCGCCCGCCTCGGTCGATGTCGATCCAACGTGCGTGCCGCGCGGGGCCAATGCGGTGTTCAACGGATGGGCCGATTGCCGCGTCGGCGCGGCGGAGGGCGAGGGAGGGTGTCCGGGGAGCGGCTGCTGTGCTTCGAGATCGAGCGGGACATCCGCGGCCCGTGTGGGCACACCGTTGATTTCACTCATGGTCTAACGCCTCATCGTCAGCAATGGAGTGACTACATGATTCGTCACCCTCGCCGATATCGGTCCGAAAACGCGCAGGCGTGAGCCGTAAAACGAACAACACGGTCGCGATTGCGACTCGGGGCCCGGCCGACGAATCGTTACGCATCACTGCACTGCATGCGCGCAAAACAGGTCGGTCCGGACAGGGTGGGGCCGTTCCGCCCGTTGCCGCCGCGGCTTACGATTAGGCGAGCGCATGCGACTGCTATGGAGGCGAACTCGAGTCGGTGCTTACTGCCGGGCGTACGCACAAAAAAAAACCGCTGGGTCGGAACCGAGCGGTTTTTTTGCGCCCTGTGACGGGCGAGGCGGGAGCAAACGAGCGGCGCGATGCGCCGCCCGGACTTACTCCGCCGGGTGTTGCTGATGCGGCTCGTCTGCGGGCGTTTCGGCAGCCGATGAAGCCGGCGGCCCGAACTCGAACGCCTCTTCCGCGGCGATCTGATCGAAACGCTCGCGATCCGACGATTCCTTCGCCTTGCGCGCCTTGTGGAACGCGAGACCCGTACCGGCAGGAATCAGACGGCCGACGATCACGTTTTCCTTCAGGCCACGCAGATCGTCGCGCTTGCCCATGATCGCCGCTTCGGTCAGCACGCGCGTCGTTTCCTGGAACGATGCAGCCGAGATGAACGAATCGGTCGAGAGCGACGCCTTCGTAATACCGAGCAGCACGTTCTCGTACGAAGCCGGACGCTTGTCGTCCGCGATCATCCGATCGTTCTCGTCGAGCATGTCCGACCGCTCGACTTGTTCGCCCGGGATGAAGCGCGTATCGCCGTTGTCGACGATCTGCACACGACGCAGCATCTGACGCACGATCACTTCGATGTGCTTGTCGTTGATCTTCACGCCTTGCAGACGATACACGTCCTGCACTTCGTCCACGATGTAGCGCGACAGCGCTTCGATACCCTGCAAGCGCAGGATGTCGTGCGGATCGGCCGGGCCGTCCACGATCATTTCGCCCTTGTTGACGACCTGACCATCATGGACCAGCACCTGCTTTTCCTTCGCGATCAGGAACTCGTGCTGATTGCCTTCGAGATCCGTGATGACGAGACGCTGCTTGCCCTTCGTGTCCTTACCGAACGACGTCGTACCCGTGACTTCCGCCAGAATGCCGGCATCCTTCGGCGAACGCGCTTCGAACAGCTCGGCCACACGCGGCAGACCACCGGTAATGTCACGCGTCTTCTGCGCTTCGGTCGGAATACGTGCGAGCACTTCACCGACCTGCACTTGCTGACCGTCCTTCACCGTGATCAGTGCGCCGACTTGGAAGCCGATCTGCACCGAGTGCTCGGTACCGGGGATCTTCACTTCCTCGCCGCTTGCGTCGAGCAGCTTCACCTGCGGACGAACGCTCTTCGCCGCTTGCGAACCGCGGCGCTTCACGTCGATCACGACGAGCGTCGAAAGCCCCGTCACGTCGTCGATCTGCTTCGCAACCGTCACGCCTTCTTCGACGTTCTCGAACTTCACCGTACCGCCGTACTCGGTGATGATCGGACGGGTCAACGGATCCCACGTGGCCAGTTGCGTGCCGGCCTTGATCTGCGCACCGTCAAGCTGCAGCAGCGTCGCGCCGTACGGCACCTTGTGACGCTCGCGCTCGCGACCGTGGTCGTCGGTGATCATCGCTTCGCCCGAACGCGAGATGACGATCTGCTCGCCCTTCGCATTCGTCACGTAACGCATCGTCGCCGTGAAGCGCACCGTACCGTTGCTCTTCGCTTCGACCGACGAAGCCACTGCCGCACGCGACGCCGCACCACCGATGTGGAACGTACGCATCGTCAGCTGCGTGCCCGGCTCACCGATCGACTGCGCCGCGATCACGCCGACTGCTTCGCCGACGTTCACGAGCGAGCCACGGCCCAAGTCGCGGCCATAGCAGGCTGCGCACAGGCCGTAGCGCGTTTCGCAAGTCAGCGGCGTGCGCACGCGCACTTCGTCGATCCCGAGACGTTCGATCTCTTCGACCGCCGTTTCGTCGAGCAGCGTGCCCGATTCATACAGCGTTTCTTGCGACTCGGGGTTGACGACGTCAGCCACGGCCACACGGCCGAGAATCCGGTCGCGCAGCGCTTCGACAACTTCACCGCCTTCGACGAGAGCCTTCATGGCCACGCCGTTGCTCGTGCCGCAATCGTCTTCCGTCACGACCAGGTCTTGCGTCACGTCCACCAGACGACGCGTCAGGTAACCCGAGTTCGCCGTCTTCAGTGCCGTATCGGCCAGACCCTTACGCGCACCGTGCGTCGAGATGAAGTACTGAAGCACGTTCAGCCCTTCGCGGAAGTTCGCCGTAATCGGCGTCTCGATGATCGAGCCGTCCGGCTTCGCCATCAGGCCCCGCATACCGGCGAGCTGACGAATCTGGACCGCGGAACCCCGCGCGCCCGAGTCGGCCATCATGTAGATGGAGTTGAACGACTCTTGACGCACTTCGTTGCCGTCGCGATCGACCACGGGTTCCGTGGACAACTGCTCCATCATCGCCTTGCCGACCGCTTCCGACGTTGCCGACCAAATGTCGACCACGTTGTTGTAACGCTCTTGCGCGGTGACGAGACCCGACATGTACTGGCGGTCGTATTCCTTCACCTTCTTCGCGGCGTCGCCGACGATCTCTTCCTTCTGCGTCGGCACGAGCATGTCGTCGACGCAGATCGAGATACCGGCACGCGTTGCCAGGCGGAAGCCCGACTGCATCAGCTGATCGGCGAACACCACCGTCGCGCGCAAACCGCACTTGCGGAACGACGTATTGATGAGGCGCGAGATTTCCTTCTTCTTCAGCGGCTTGTTCAGCACCGAGAACGGCAGCCCCGGCGGCAGAATCTCCGACAGAATCGAGCGGCCGACCGTCGTCGCGTACAGCGAGATCTTCGGCACGAACGGCGGCGCGCCTTCGGACGTGTCCTCGTTCGCGACCATTTCGGTGATACGCACGTTCACGCGCGAAGCCAGTTCGACTTCCTTGTTCTCGTACGCACGCAGCGCTTCGGAGACGCCCGTGAACGTCAGACCTTCGCCCTTGCCGTTGACTGCTTCGCGCGTGGCGTAGTACAGGCCGAGCACGATATCCTGCGACGGCACGATCGACGGATCGCCGTTGGCCGGGAACAGGATGTTGTTCGACGCGAGCATGAGCGTGCGCGCTTCCATCTGCGCTTCGAGCGACAGCGGCACGTGCACGGCCATCTGGTCACCGTCGAAGTCGGCGTTGAACGCCGCGCAAACGAGCGGATGCAGCTGAATCGCCTTACCTTCGATCAGCACGGGCTCGAACGCTTGAATCCCGAGACGGTGCAGCGTCGGCGCGCGGTTCAGCATCACCGGATGTTCGCGGATCACCTCTTCGAGGATGTCCCACACCACCGCGGTTTGGTTCTCGACTTCTTTCTTCGCCGCCTTGATGGTCGTCGCGACGCCCATCACTTCCAGCTTGTGGAAGATGAACGGCTTGAACAGTTCGAGCGCCATCAGCTTCGGCAGGCCGCACTGGTGCAGCTTCAGCGTCGGACCCACCACGATGACCGAACGGCCCGAGTAGTCGACGCGCTTACCGAGCAAGTTCTGACGGAAACGGCCGCCCTTACCCTTGATCATGTCGGCGAGCGACTTCAGCGGACGCTTGTTGGCACCCGTCATCGCCTTACCGCGACGGCCATTGTCGAGCAACGAATCGACGGCTTCTTGCAGCATCCGCTTTTCGTTGCGGACGATGATTTCCGGCGCCTTCAGCTCGAGCAGACGCTTCAACCGGTTGTTACGGTTGATGACGCGGCGATAGAGGTCGTTCAGATCCGACGTGGCGAAACGGCCACCGTCGAGCGGCACGAGCGGACGCAGCTCGGGCGGCAGGACGGGCAGCACTTCGAGCACCATCCATTCGGGCTTGATGCCCGAACGTTGGAAAGCCTCGAGCACTTTCAGGCGCTTCGCGTACTTCTTGATCTTCGCTTCGGAGCCCGTGTTCTTGAGCTCGGTGCGCAGCGTTTCGACTTGTTCGTCGATGTTGATCGCACGCAGCAGCTCGCGCACGCCTTCCGCGCCCATCTCGGCGCGGAATTCGTCACCGTACTCCTCGACCTTATTGTAGTAATCCTCTTCGGTCATGATCTGACGCGCCTTCAGCGGCGTCATGCCCGGATCGATCACTACGTACGCTTCGAAGTACAGCACGCGCTCGATGTCGCGCAGCGTCATGTCGAGCACCATGCCCAGACGCGACGGCAGCGACTTCAAGAACCAGATGTGCGCGACGGGCGACGCGAGTTCGATGTGGCCCATGCGCTCGCGACGCACCTTGGCCAGCGTCACTTCGACGCCGCACTTCTCGCAGATCACGCCACGATGCTTCAGGCGCTTGTACTTACCGCACAAGCATTCGTAATCTTTGATCGGCCCGAAGATCTTCGCGCAGAACAAGCCGTCGCGCTCGGGCTTGAACGTACGATAGTTGATCGTTTCGGGCTTCTTGACTTCGCCGAACGACCACGAACGGATCTTGTCGGGCGAGGCCAGACCGATCTTGATCGCGTCGAAAACTTCTTCTTGTTGGACTTGCTTGAATAGATCGAGCAGAGCTTTCATTGCCTTCTCTCCGTAGTCCGATTAGTTGCGGTCGAGGTCGATGTCGATACCGAGCGAGCGGATTTCCTTCACCAGCACGTTGAAGGATTCCGGCATGCCCGCGTCGATCACGTGGTCGCCCTTGACAAGGTTTTCGTACACCTTCGTCCGGCCCGTCACGTCATCGGACTTCACCGTCAACATTTCCTGCAGCACATACGAAGCGCCATACGCTTCGAGCGCCCACACTTCCATTTCACCGAAGCGCTGACCACCGAACTGCGCCTTACCACCCAGCGGCTGCTGCGTCACGAGCGAGTACGGGCCCGTCGAACGCGCGTGCATCTTGTCGTCCACCAAGTGATGCAGCTTCAGGTAGTGCATGTAGCCCACGGTGACCGTACGCTCGAACGGCTCGCCCGTGCGGCCGTCGCACAGCTGCACCTGGTTCTTCGACTTGCGTCATGCCGAGGTTGTGCGCAATGTCGTCCGGGAAGGCGAGATTGAGCATCTTCGACATTTCTTCTTCCGTGGCGCCGTCGAACACCGGCGTCGCGAACGGCACGCCTTCGCGCAGGTTCTTCGCCAGTTCGACGATGTCGTCGTCGGAGAAGCTGTCCAGATCTTCTGCACGGCCCGACTCGTTGTACAGCGTCGTCAGGAACGTACGCAGCTCTTCGATCTTCGCTTGACGCTGCAGCATTTCGCCGATACGCCAGCCCAGACCCTTCGCCGCCCAGCCCAAGTGCACTTCCAGCACCTGACCCACGTTCATCCGCGACGGCACGCCGAGCGGGTTCAGCACGACGTCGGCCGGACGGCCGTCGGCCATGTACGGCATGTCTTCGATCGGAACGATCTTCGACACGACACCCTTGTTACCGTGACGGCCGGCCATCTTGTCGCCAGGCTGCAGGCGGCGCTTGACGGCCAGATACACCTTGACCATCTTGAGCACGCCCGGCGGCAGCTCGTCGCCTTGCGTGAGCTTCTTGCGCTTTTCTTCGAAGGCCAAGTCGAATTGGTGACGCTTCTCTTCGATCGAATTCTTGATCGCTTCGAGTTGAGCGGCCGCCTCTTCGTCGGCCAGACGAATATCGAACCAGTGATAGTGGTCGAGATCCGCCAGGTACGCCTGATCGATCTTCGTGCCCTTCGCGAGCTTCTTCGGACCGCCGTTCGCGACCTTGCCTTCGAGCATACGAGCCAGACGCTGGAATGCATCGCCTTCGACGATACGCAGCTGGTCGTTCAAATCGAGGCGGTAGCGCTTCAGTTCATCGTCGATGATCTGTTGCGCGCGCTTGTCGCGTTGAATCCCTTCGCGCGTGAACACTTGCACGTCGATGACCGTGCCGCTCATGCCCGAAGGCACGCGCAGCGACGTGTCCTTCACGTCCGACGCCTTTTCACCGAAGATCGCGCGCAGCAGCTTTTCTTCCGGCGTGAGCTGCGTTTCGCCCTTCGGCGTCACCTTGCCGACGAGCACGTCGCCCGCTTCGACTTCAGCGCCAATGTAGACGATGCCCGACTCATCGAGACGGCCCAACTGCACTTCGGCCAGATTCGAAATGTCGCGCGTGATTTCTTCAGGTCCGAGCTTCGTGTCGCGAGCGACGACGTTCAACTCTTCGATGTGGATCGACGTGTAGCGATCGTCGGCCACCACCTTCTCGGAGATCAAGATCGAATCTTCGAAGTTGTAGCCGTTCCACGGCATGAACGCGACGAGCATGTTCTGGCCGAGCGCGAGCTCGCCCAGATCGGTCGATGCGCCGTCCGCCAGGACGTCGTCACGCGACACCATATCGCCGACCTTCACGATCGGGCGCTGGTTGATGTTCGTGTTCTGGTTCGAGCGCGTGTACTTGATCAGGTTGTAGATGTCCACGCCTACTTCACCGGCCACCGCTTCGTCGTCGTTCACACGAATGACGATACGGCCCGCGTCGACGTAATCGACCACGCCGCCGCGCAACGCCTGCACCGTGGTGCCGGAGTCGACGGCCACCGTGCGTTCGATCCCCGTCCCGACGACCGGCTTTTCCGGCCGCAGACACGGCACGGCCTGACGCTGCATGTTCGAACCCATCAACGCACGGTTCGCGTCGTCGTGCTCGAGGAACGGAATCAGCGAAGCGGCGACGGAGACGATCTGCGACGGCGCCACGTCCATGTACTGGATGCGGTCCGGCGTGACCATGAGCGTTTCGCCCGCTTCACGCGACGAAACGAGTTCGTCGGTCAGCGTGCGGTCTTCGGCCACTGCCGCGTTCGCCTGAGCGATCACGTAACGGCCTTCTTCGATCGCCGACAGATAGTCGATCTGATCCGTCACCTTGCTGTCCACGACCTTGCGATACGGCGTTTCGAGGAAGCCGTATTCGTTCAGGTGCGCATACAAGGCGAGCGAGTTGATCAGGCCGATGTTCGGGCCTTCCGGCGTTTCGATCGGGCACACGCGACCGTAGTGGGTCGGGTGCACGTCGCGCACTTCGAAGCCTGCGCGTTCGCGCGTCAGACCGCCCGGGCCCAGTGCGGAAACACGGCGCTTGTGCGTGATTTCCGACAGCGGGTTGGTTTGGTCCATGAACTGCGACAGCTGCGACGAGCCGAAGAACTCGCGGATCGCCGACGAAATCGGCTTCGAGTTGATCAGATCGTGCGGCATCAGGTTTTCGCTTTCGGCTTGGCCGAGGCGTTCCTTCACCGCGCGTTCGACACGCACGAGACCGGCGCGGAATTGATTCTCCGCCAGTTCGCCCACGCAACGCACGCGACGATTGCCAAGGTGATCGATGTCGTCGACTTCGCCCTTGCCGTTGCGCAGCTCGACGAGGATCTTGATCGTCGCGAGGATGTCGTCGTCTTGAAGCGTCATCGGGCCCGTGATTTCGTCACGGCCGACACGGCGGTTGAACTTCATACGGCCGACCTTGGACAGGTCGTACGCGTCTTCGCTGTAGAACAGACGGTTGAACAATGCCTCGACCGCCTCTTCGGTCGGCGGCTCGCCCGGACGCATCATGCGGTAGATCGCGATACGCGCGGCCGTCTTGTCCGTGGTTTCGTCGATACGCAGCGTCGACGAGATATACGGACCTTGATCCAGATCGTTCGTGTAGAGCGTCTGGATGTCCTTCACCTTCGCTTCGCGCAGCTTCTCGAGCGTGCTTTCGGCGATTTCGTCGTTCGCGTTGGCGATGACTTCACCAGTGTCGCCGTCGATGACGTTCTTCGCCAGCACACGGCCGAGCAGGTAGTCCTCGGGCACGGAGATGAACTTCGTCTTCGCGTTTTCGAGATCGCGAATGTGCTTCGCGTTGATCCGCTTGTCCTTCTGGACGATGACGTTGCCGTCGCGGTCGGTGATATCGAAGCGCGCGACTTCGCCGCGCAGACGCTCGGGCACGAACTCCATCTGCGCACCTTCAGCCATGAGCGTGAAGTTGTCGAAGACGAAGAAGTTCGCGAGGATCTGTTCGGGCGAAAGACCGATGGCCTTCAGCAAGATCGTGACCGGCATCTTGCGGCGACGGTCGACGCGGAAGTACAGGATGTCCTTCGGATCGAATTCGAAGTCGAGCCACGAGCCGCGGTACGGAATGATCCGTGCCGAGAACAGCAGCTTGCCCGAACTATGCGTCTTGCCCTTGTCGTGCTCGAAGAACACGCCCGGCGAACGGTGCAGCTGCGAGACGATGACCCGCTCGGTGCCGTTGATGACGAACGAGCCGGTGGGCGTCATGAGCGGCATTTCGCCCATGTAGACTTCCTGCTCCTTCACTTCCTTGACGACGGGCTTGCTGGGCGATTCCTTGTCGAGCAAGACCAGACGCACCTTAGCGCGCAAGGCCGAGCAATAGGTGAGACCGCGCTGCTGACATTCCTTGATGTTGAATGCCGGCGGCGACAACGCGTAGCTCACGAACTCGAGGCGCGCGAAACCGTTGTGCGAAACGATCGGGAACACCGACGTAAACGCGGCCTGCAAACCTTCGGGTTTGCGAGTATTCGCGGGTACGTCAGCTTGCAGAAACGTGCTGAATGATTCAAGCTGGGTGGCCAGCAGGAAAGGTACTTGGTGAACGATGGGGCGCTTCGCAAAACTCTTACGAATGCGCTTCTTCTCGGTGAAGGAATATTGCATACGATCTCCGAATCACGGCGGGCATGTTGTCGAGGCAAAGGCGCCAGGTGAGACAACCCGAGTGTTCACCGACTGAGACCCGATGGCCGTCCTGAGGCTTGAACGAGCCTAGAAGCTTGGTGGTTGGCCGCTACCAACCGCTGGCTGACGGCAGCGGATGCCTATGTTGCCCGCCGCCCGACCAAACTTGCCTTCTGCAGTCGCTTCAGAAGACAAAGAGAAGAACCGGTCGAGGTGCGCCGATAGGGCGGCCGGACAGGCAATTTTCTTTGGCCTCTTGGGCCCATGTTTCGCTCGGCACGAAGCCCTAGCAAAAATAGACCCACAAAGCACAAAAAGGCCGGCGGTGGAAAACCGCCAGCCTTCGCACAACGCGAGGGGCCTTACTTGATTTCAGCCTTAGCGCCGGCTTCTTCCAGCTTCTTCTTCGCTTCTTCAGCAGCAGCCTTGGGCACCGCTTCCTTCACGGGCTTCGGTGCGCCGTCGACCAGGTCCTTCGCTTCCTTCAGGCCGAGACCCGTCAGTTCGCGAACGGCCTTAATGACCGAAACCTTGTTCGCGCCGACTTCCGTCAGGTTGACCGTGAATTCGGTTTGCTCTTCAGCGGCAGCGGCGCCAGCGCCAGCTGCGGGGCCTGCCACTGCGACAGCAGCAGCCGACACGCCGAACTTTTCTTCGAACGCCTTGACCAGTTCGTTCAGTTCCAGAACCGACATCGAGCTAACGGCTTCGAGGATGTCTTCTTTTGCGATTGCCATGTGAAATACTCCTAAATTGAATTCGGATACAGCCAGCGATCAGTCACGCTCGGCCGATGTGCGACATGCACCGCCCGTTTAGGCGGCTTCGCCCTGCTTCTTCTCGGCGAGCGCGGCGAGCGCGCGCGCAAAGCCCGAAACAGGCGCTTGCATGACGTACAACAGCTTGGACAGAAGCTCTTCGCGGCTCGGGATGCTGGCCAGCGCTTGCACGCCTGCCTTATCCATCACGTTGCCTTCGTACGAGCCGGCCTTGATGATCAACTTGTCATTGCTCTTGCCGAAGTCGTGAACGACCTTGGCTGCGGCAATGGCATCTTCCGAGATGCCGTAGATCAGAGGACCGGTCATCTGCTCTGCCAACGGAGCAAACGGGGTACCCTCGACAGCGCGACGCGCCAGCGTGTTCTTCAACACGCGCAGGTACACCTTCTGCTCACGCGCTTTCGCGCGCAGCTTCGTCAGATCGCCAACCGTGATCCCACGATACTCGGCCAACACCATGGTCTGAGCCTTCGCGACTTGCGCGGAAACCTCAGCCACAACGGCCTGCTTATCTTCTTTGTTCAGTGGCACGGTTAACCTCCAGATTCGGTGCGTCGGGCGGAAGGCCCAAAACACCGCATTCAACAACGGCGTCCGAGGGTTAGGAGTATTTCACCCACCGGCTTCACGCATCGCTGCGTGGGCCCGCAGGCTCCATCACTGCAAAACTTATTCGGGTTCGCCATCTGCGTTGGCGTGTATTAAGGAGAAGCCTACCTGCTGCCGCTCCACCAACGGTCTTTGACAACCGGCCGTGCGAGGCGAACTGCCCTCTCACGACCGCCCAAAGCCCTTAAATATCGCGCCGGCGAGGATGCCCGCCGGTGCGATCGATTCTTTACTGTTGCGCGGCCAGCGTGCCTTGATCGACACGCAGCCCGACGCCCATCGTGCTCGACAGAGCGATCTTGCGCAGGTACACGCCCTTGCTCGTAGCGGGCTTGGCCTTTTGCAGCGCTTCGACGAGTGCCGACAGGTTCGAACGCAGCGCTGCCGGCTCGAACGATGCACGGCCGATCGTAGCGTGGATGATCCCAGCCTTGTCGACGCGGAACTGCACCTGACCGGCCTTGGCGTTCTTCACAGCCGTAGCCACGTCGGGCGTAACCGTGCCGACCTTCGGGTTCGGCATCAGGCCGCGCGGGCCGAGGATCTGGCCCAGCGTACCGACTACGCGCATCGTGTCCGGCGAAGCGATCACGATGTCGAAATTGCAGGTTGCCGCCCTTGATTTGTTCGGCCAGATCTTCCATGCCGACGATTTCGGCACCGGCTGCACGTGCTTGCTCGGCCTTTTCGCCTTGAGCAAACACGGCCACACGGACCGACTTACCCGTACCGGCGGGCAGCACGACCGAGCCGCGAACGACTTGGTCCGACTTCTTCGCATCGATGCCGAGTTGAACGGCAACGTCGATCGACTCGTCGAACTTGGCGCGTGGCGCATTCCTTCACGAGGGTGAGCGCTTCGTCGAGCGAGTACAGCTTCTGACGATCGATCTTGCTCTCGAATGCCTTGCAGACGCTTGGATACCTTAGCCATTTACACGCCCTCCACGGTGATGCCCATCGAACGGGCGCTGCCTGCGATCGTGCGAACCGCGGCGTCCAAATCGGCAGCCGTGAGATCAGGCATCTTCGCCTTGGCGATGTCTTCGGCTTGCGCGCGCGTGATCTTGCCGACCTTGTCGGTGTGCGGCTTGGCCGAGCCCTTGTCGATCTTCGCAGCCTTCTTGATCAGCACGGTGGCCGGCGGCGTCTTGAGAACGAACGTGAAGCTCTTGTCGGCGAATGCCGTGATGACGACGGGAACGGGCAGACCCGGTTCCATCGCTTGGGTCTGCGCGTTGAACGCCTTGCAGAACTCCATGATGTTCAGGCCGCGCTGGCCCAGTGCCGGACCAACCGGCGGCGACGGATTGGCTTTACCTGCAGGGATCTGCAGCTTGATAAAGCCGATGATTTTCTTTGCCATGTCGAAAACCTCGATGGAACGCGTGAGCGTTCGGTGAGTAGTAGCGCGTGTTCGCCGCGGTGAACTGCAGCTACTGACGCTCCTCAACGGCCATTACGCGGACCGTAAGCGCGAAAACGGACCGCCCGCTAGCGGGCGACCCGTCGGAATATCAGTTACAGCTTTTCGACCTGCCCGAATTCCAACTCGACAGGCGTGGCGCGCCCGAAGATCGTGACCGAGACGCGCACGCGCGATTTCTCGTAGTTCACTTCCTCGACGCTGCCATTGAAGTCCGTGAACGGACCATCCTTGACGCGCACCATCTCGCCCACTTCGAACAGCGTCTTCGGCCGCGGCTTCTCGACGCCTTCTTGCATTTGCGACATGATCTTCTCGACTTCCCGCGGGGAAATCGGGCTCGGCTTGTTGCGCGTGCCGCCAATAAAGCCCGTGACCTTCGCCGTGTTCTTGACGAGATGCCACGTTTCGTCCGTCATTTCCATCTCGACCAGAACATAGCCGGGGAAGAAACGACGCTCGGTCACTGACTTGTGACCGCCCTTCACTTCCACGACTTCTTCAGTCGGGACAAGGATTTGACCGAACTTGTCTTGCATGCCGGCGCGCTCGATGCGCTCTTGCAGCGCGCGCTGCACGCTTTTCTCCATACCGGAGTAGGCATGCACGACATACCAACGTTTACCGCTCGGGGATGCCGGAGTATCGCTCATATCATTTCCAACCCAGAATCGCCGAGAAAATGACCCATTCGATGGATTTATCGCTGATCCACAGCAGCACCGCCATCACCAGCACGAAGCCGAAGACTACGAGCGTGGTTTGCGTTGCTTCCTTGCGAGTCGGCCAAACAACCTTGCGGACTTCCTTGTAGGAGTCCTTGGCGAAAGCGATAAAGCTCTTACCGGGGGAGGAGAGGAGACCAACCACTACACCCGCCACGACACCGACCAGCAGAGCCGCGCCGCGTACATACCATTCCTGGCCGCTCAGCCAGAAAAAACCCACGAACCCGGCCAAGACCAGCAGTACACCCGCGATAACCATCAACTTGTCGCTGGAAGTATCCACAGCTTCGACGGAAGGATTCGCCATAACACCTTAACGCGCCTACATCGGCGCACAAATTGTTGGCAGGGGCAGAGGGAATCGAACCCCCAACCTTCGGTTTTGGAGACCGACGCTCTGCCAGTTGAGCTATACCCCTAAACCATTTGGGGCTGACCGTTCAGCCAACCCCGAAACCACTGATCAACGAGAAGTAACTGGCTTACTCGATGATCTTGGCAACGACACCTGCGCCGACGGTACGGCCGCCTTCGCGGATGGCGAAGCGCAGACCTTCTTCCATCGCGATCGGGGCGATCAGCTTGACCGTGATCGACACGTTGTCGCCCGGCATCACCATTTCCTTGTCCTTCGGCAGCTCGATCGAGCCCGTCACGTCCGTCGTACGGAAGTAGAACTGCGGACGGTAGTTGTTGAAGAACGGCGTGTGACGGCCGCCTTCGTCCTTGCTCAGCACGTACACTTCAGCCGTGAAGTGCGTGTGCGGCGTTGATCGAACCCGGCTTGGCCAGCACTTGGCCACGCTCCACGTCTTCACGCTTCGTGCCGCGCAGCAAGATACCCACGTTGTCGCCCGCTTGACCTTGGTCCAGCAGCTTGCGGAACATTTCCACGCCCGTGCACGTCGTCTTCACCGTCGGCTTGATACCGACGATTTCGATTTCTTCACCGACCTTGACCACGCCACGCTCGACACGACCCGTCACCACCGTGCCGCGACCCGAGATCGAGAACACGTCTTCCACCGGCATCAGGAACGCACCGTCGATCGCGCGCTCCGGCGTCGGGATGTACGTGTCCAGCGCGTCGGCCAGATTCATGATCGCCACTTCGCCCAGCTCGCCCTTGTCGCCTTCCAGCGCCAGCTTGGCCGAACCCTTGATGATCGGCGTGTCGTCGCCCGGGAAGTCGTACTTCGAGAGCAGCTCGCGCACTTCCATTTCCACCAGCTCGAGCAGCTCGGCGTCGTCCACCATGTCGCACTTGTTCAGGAACACGACGATGTACGGCACGCCAACCTGACGCGCCAGCAGGATGTGCTCACGCGTTTGCGGCATCGGGCCGTCTGCTGCCGAGCACACCAGGATCGCGCCGTCCATCTGCGCTGCACCCGTGATCATGTTCTTCACATAGTCCGCGTGGCCCGGGCAATCAACGTGCGCGTAGTGGCGGTTCGCCGTTTCGTACTCGACGTGCGCCGTGTTGATCGTGATGCCGCGCGCCTTTTCTTCCGGCGCCGCGTCGATCTGGTCATACGCCTTCGCTTCGCCGCCGAACTTCGCCGTCAGCACCGTCGTGATCGCTGCCGTCAGCGTCGTCTTGCCGTGATCCACGTGACCGATCGTGCCGACGTTCACGTGCGGCTTGGTCCGTTCAAATTTACCCTTGGCCATTTTCGACTCCTAAGAGGTTTTTTCAGTATGTTGCGCCGCACGCAAACAATCAATGACAGCTACTGGTGCCCATGGGCAGGATCGAACTGCCGACCTCTCCCTTACCAAGGGAGTGCTCTACCACTGAGCCACATGGGCAGTACTTCTTGGCGATGGAGCGGGTGAAGGGAATCGAACCCTCGTCATAAGCTTGGAAGGCTTCTGCTCTACCATTGAGCTACACCCGCTCAGACCTTCACGATTCCTTGCCGCACCAAGGCTTGCATATTCTGGTGGAGGAGGTTGGATTCGAACCAACGTAGGCGTAAGCCAACAGATTTACAGTCTGCCCCCTTTAGCCACTCGGGCACCCCTCCGCATGCAGAGAACGGACAATTATGAAGACATAGGTACGCGGTGTCAAGCTTTGCGCGCGTGTCTTGCTAGTCGACGCTCTCACTTATAGGTAAGCATTTCCTGGCGCCGCAAAGCAAAAACCCCCGAGAGCGCTAAGGCTGTCGGGGGTTTTCAGGTAAGGAGCCTGACGATTACCTACTTTCACACGGGCAATCCGCACTATCATCGGCGTGGAGTCGTTTCACGGTCCTGTTCGGGATGGGAAGGGGTGGTACCAACTCGCTATGGTCATCAGGCATGACTTGTTGCTGCGGCGGCTTCGAGGCCGCACAGCCAATCTGGGAAGAAGCATCGAGCCGTTGGGCTCGGTGTAATGAATTGGGTGGTGATTGTGTCGCACGGTGCTAGCTAGGTGCTAACACGCGAGTCAAACCTGGATTCGCCGCACCCCCTTCGGGGGCAAGACCAGAGTAAGCGCTAAAGCACTAACTCTGGTCGCGAAACACTCCGGTTATAGGATCAAGCCGTACGGGCAATTAGTATCGGTTAGCTTAATGCATTACTGCACTTCCACACCCGACCTATCAACGTCCTGGTCTCGAACGACCCTTCAAGGGGCTCAAGTCCCCGGGGATATCTCATCTTAAGGCGAGTTTCCCGCTTAGATGCTTTCAGCGGTTATCTCTTCCGAACATAGCTACCCGGCGATGCCACTGGCGTGACAACCGGTACACCAGAGGTTCGTCCACTCCGGTCCTCTCGTACTAGGAGCAGCCCCCTTCAAATATCCAACGCCCACGGCAGATAGGGACCAAACTGTCTCACGACGTTTTAAACCCAGCTCACGTACCTCTTTAAATGGCGAACAGCCATACCCTTGGGACCGGCTACAGCCCCAGGATGAGATGAGCCGACATCGAGGTGCCAAACACCGCCGTCGATATGAACTCTTGGGCGGTATCAGCCTGTTATCCCCAGAGTACCTTTTATCCGTTGAGCGATGGCCCTTCCATACAGAACCACCGGATCACTATGACCTGCTTTCGCACCTGCTCGACTTGTCGGTCTCGCAGTTAAGCACGCTTATGCCATTGCACTATCAGCACGATTTCCGACCGTACCTAGCGTACCTTCGTACTCCTCCGTTACACTTTGGGAGGAGACCGCCCCAGTCAAACTGCCTACCATGCACTGTCCCCGACCCGGATTACGGGCCAAGGTTAGAACCTCAAACAAACCAGGGTGGTATTTCAAGGACGGCTCCACCGAGAACTGGCGTCCCCGTTTCATAGCCTCCCACCTATCCTACACAGATCGGTTCAAAGTCCAATGCAAAGCTACAGTAAAGGTTCATGGGGTCTTTCCGTCTAGCCGCGGGGAGATTGCATCATCACAAACACTTCAACTTCGCTGAGTCTCGGGAGGAGACAGTGTGGCCATCGTTACGCCATTCGTGCAGGTCGGAACTTACCCGACAAGGAATTTCGCTACCTTAGGACCGTTATAGTTACGGCCGCCGTTTACCGGGACTTCAATCAAGAGCTTGCACCCCATCATTTAATCTTCCGGCACCGGGCAGGCGTCACACCCTATACGTCCACTTTCGTGTTTGCAGAGTGCTGTGTTTTTATTAAACAGTCGCAGCCACCAGTTTATTGCAACCCTTTCACCCTCCTGGCGCAGGCCAGTCAAGCTACAAGGGCGTACCTTATCCCGAAGTTACGGTACCAATTTGCCGAGTTCCTTCTCCCGAGTTCTCTCAAGCGCCTTAGAATACTCATCTCGCCCACCTGTGTCGGTTTGCGGTACGGTCTCGTTAGACTGAAGCTTAGAGGCTTTTCTTGGAACCACTTCCGATTGCTTCGCAGCCTAAGCCGCTCGCGCCACACCCTTGAATTCCGCGCCCGGATTTGCCTAAGCGCCTTCTCCAATGCAGCGACCGGGACTTCCAACACCCGGACAACCTTCCGCGATCCGTCCCCCCATCGCATCTAACAATGGTGCAGGAATATTAACCTGCTTCCCATCAGCTACGCATTTCTGCCTCGCCTTAGGGGCCGACTCACCCTACGCCGATGAACGTTGCGTAGGAAACCTTGGGCTTACGGCGAGGGGGCCTTTCACCCCCTTTATCGCTACTCATGTCAGCATTCGCACTTCCGATACCTCCAGCACACCTTTACAATGCACCTTCGCAGGCTTACGGAACGCTCTCCTACCATGCATAATTGCGTACGCATCCGCAGCTTCGGTATATGGCTTAGCCCCGTTACATCTTCCGCGCAGGACGACTCGATCAGTGAGCTATTACGCTTTCTTTAAAGGATGGCTGCTTCTAAGCCAACCTCCTGACTGTTTTAGCCTTCCCACTTCGTTTCCCACTTAGCCATATCTTGGGGACCTTAGCTGGCGGTCTGGGTTGTTTCCCTCTTGACACCGGACGTTAGCACCCGATGTCTGTCTCCCGTGATTGCACTCTTCGGTATTCGGAGTTTGCTATGGCGTAGTAATCCGCAATGGACCCCCCAACCATGACAGTGCTCTACCCCCGAAGGTGATACACGAGGCACTACCTAAATAGTTTTCGGAGAGAACCAGCTATTTCCAGGTTTGTTTAGCCTTTCACCCCTATCCACAGCTCATCCCCTAACTTTTCAACGTTAGTGGGTTCGGACCTCCAGTACGTGTTACCGCACCTTCATCCTGGCCATGGATAGATCACCTGGTTTCGGGTCTACACCCAGCGACTGAACGCCCTGTTCGGACTCGCTTTCGCTACGCCTGCCCTAATCGGTTAAGCTTGCCACTGAATGTAAGTCGCTGACCCATTATACAAAAGGTACGCCGTCACCCCTTGCGAGGCTCCGACTGTTTGTATGCATGCGGTTTCAGGATCTATTTCACTCCCCTCCCGGGGTTCTTTTCGCCTTTCCCTCACGGTACTGGTTCACTATCGGTCGATCACGAGTATTTAGCCTTGGAGGATGGTCCCCCCATCTTCAGACAGGATTTCACGTGTCCCGCCCTACTTGTCGTACACCTAGTTCTTCCTCGCTGTTTTCGTCTACGGGGCTATCACCCGCTATGGCCGCACTTTCCAGAGCGTTCGGCTAACAACAAAGATAAAGAGTACAGGCTGGTCCCATTTCGCTCGCCACTACTCTGGGAATCTCGGTTGATTTCTTTTCCTGCGGTTACTTAGATGTTTCAGTTCACCGCGTTCGCTTCACATGACCTATGTATTCAGCCATGGATGACCCATGCGGGCCGGGTTTCCCCATTCGGACATCTGCGGATCAAAGCTCGTTTGCCAGCTCCCCGCAGCTTTTCGCAGGCTACCACGTCCTTCATCGCCTGTGATCGCCAAGGCATCCACCACATGCACTTGTTCGCTTGACCCTATAACGGGTGTGTCTCTGTCGATCCCACGTCAGACGCCACTCGCTACAGGTTGAGTATTCGCGTTGTGCCGTATTCCAAAGCAATCTTTCGATCACCTTTAAAATACATTGATACAATCACTA
>CAWIRZ010000014.1:0-107459 GCA_963838695.1 uncultured beta proteobacterium
AGAACCGTCGCACAGGTGCTGCATGGCTGTCGTCAGCTCGTGTCGTGAGATGTTGGGTTAAGTCCCGCAACGAGCGCAACCCTTGTCTTTAGTTGCTACGAAAGGGCACTCTAGAGAGACTGCCGGTGACAAACCGGAGGAAGGTGGGGATGACGTCAAGTCCTCATGGCCCTTATGGGTAGGGCTTCACACGTCATACAATGGTCGGAACAGAGGGTTGCCAACCCGCGAGGGGGAGCTAATCCCAGAAAACCGATCGTAGTCCGGATTGCACTCTGCAACTCGAGTGCATGAAGCTGGAATCGCTAGTAATCGCGGATCAGCATGCCGCGGTGAATACGTTCCCGGGTCTTGTACACACCGCCCGTCACACCATGGGAGTGGGTTTTACCAGAAGTGGCTAGTCTAACCGCAAGGAGGACGGTCACCACGGTAGGATTCATGACTGGGGTGAAGTCGTAACAAGGTAGCCGTATCGGAAGGTGCGGCTGGATCACCTCCTTTCTCGAGCTTAACGTGTCTGAGTTAAGCGTCCACGCTTATCGGCTGTAGATCAAGACAGACTCAGGGGTCTGTAGCTCAGTTGGTTAGAGCACCGTCTTGATAAGGCGGGGGTCGTTGGTTCGAATCCAACCAGACCCACCATCAAGTCTGCGGCTCCCTGGGGTCATCATCGCGTGCGATGGTGAACTCTGTGTGAATGGGGGCATAGCTCAGCTGGGAGAGCACCTGCTTTGCAAGCAGGGGGTCGTCGGTTCGATCCCGTCTGCCTCCACCATCCCTGCTCTCGTGAGCGCGCAAGCGCGGGCGAGGGGGCGATCCCCGAGTGGGGAGTCTTCAATGCCAAGTATTCAATATTGAGTATTTTGCATTGGCGATTGAGCCAGTCAGAGCGACTGAAACAATGAGTCGGCTGTCGATCTTTAACAATCTGGAAGAAGTAGTAATGGATATTGGAAGCGTCTATGAGATGGACGTGGAAGATATCAATGGGTAGTGATTGTATCAATGTATTTAAAGTGATCGAAAGATGACTTGGAATACGGCACAACGCGAGAACTCAAACCTGTAGCGCAAGCGGCTCGGATCTTTTAGGAGATCCAACAAGAGACGCTCTCGTTATAGGGTCAAGCGAACAAGTGCATGTGGTGGATGCCTTGGCGATCACAGGCGATGAAGGACGCGGTAGCCTGCGAAAAGCCCCGGGGAGCTGGCAAACGAGCTTTGATCCGGGGATGTCCGAATGGGGAAACCCACTCCGTATGGAGTATCCGTAGCTGAATACATAGGCTATGTGAAGCGAACGCGGTGAACTGAAACATCTAAGTAACCGCAGGAAAAGAAATCAACCGAGATTCCCAGAGTAGTGGCGAGCGAAATGGGAAGAGCCTGTACGTGTTATCTGTGTTGTTAGCTGAACGCTCTGGAAAGTGCGGCCATAGCAGGTGATAGCCCTGTAAGCGAAAACAGCGTGGAAGAACTAGGCGTACGATAAGTAGGGCGGGACACGTGAAATCCTGTCTGAAGATGGGGGGACCATCCTCCAAGGCTAAATACTCGTGATCGACCGATAGTGAACCAGTACCGTGAGGGAAAGGCGAAAAGAACCCCGGGAGGGGAGTGAAATAGATCCTGAAACCGCATGCATACAAACAGTCGGAGCCTCGTAAGGGGTGACGGCGTACCTTTTGTATAATGGGTCAGCGACTTACGTTCAGTAGCAAGCTTAACCGATTAGGGAAGGCGTAGCGAAAGCGAGTCCGAATAGGGCGTTCAGTTGCTGGGCGTAGACCCGAAACCAAGTGATCTATCCATGGCCAGGTTGAAGGTGCGGTAACACGTACTGGAGGACCGAACCCACTAACGTTGAAAAGTTAGGGGATGAGCTGTGGATAGGGGTGAAAGGCTAAACAAACTTGGAAATAGCTGGTTCTCTCCGAAAACTATTTAGGTAGTGCCTCGTGTATCACCTTCGGGGGTAGAGCACTGTCATGGTTGAAGGGTCCATTGCGGATTACTTCGCCATAGCAAACTCCGAATACCGAAGAGTGCAATCACGGGAGACAGACATCGGGTGCTAACGTCCGGTGTCAAGAGGGAAACAACCCAGACCGCCAGCTAAGGTCCCGAAATATAGCTAAGTGGGAAACGAAGTGGGAAGGCTAAAACAGTCAGGAGGTTGGCTTAGAAGCAGCCACCCTTTAAAGAAAGCGTAATAGCTCACTGATCGAGTCGTCCTGCGCGGAAGATGTAACGGGGCTAAGCTATATACCGAAGCTGCGGATGCGTACGCAAGTACGCATGGTAGGAGAGCGTTCCGTAAGCCTGCGAAGGTGCACTGTAAGGTGTGCTGGAGGTATCGGAAGTGCGAATGCTGACATGAGTAGCGATAAAGGGGGTGAAAGGCCCCCTCGCCGTAAGCCCAAGGTTTCCTACGCAACGTTCATCGGCGTAGGGTGAGTCGGCCCCTAAGGCGAGGCAGAAATGCGTAGCTGATGGGAAGCAGGTCAATATTCCTGCACCATTGTTAGATGCGATGGGGGGACGGATCGCGGAAGGTTGTCCGGGTGTTGGAAGTCCCGGTCGCTGCATTGGAGAAGGTGCTTAGGCAAATCCGGGCACGGAATTCAAGGGTGTGGCGCGAGCGGCTATATGCTGCGAAGCAATCGGAAGTGGTTCCAAGAAAAGCCTCTAAGCTTCAGTCTAACGATGACCGTACCGCAAACCGACACAGGTGGGCGAGATGAGTATTCTAAGGCGCTTGAGAGAACTCGGGAGAAGGAACTCGGCAAATTGGTACCGTAACTTCGGGATAAGGTACGCCCTTGTAGCTTGACTGGCCTGCGCCAGGAGGGTGAAAGGGTTGCAATAAACTGGTGGCTGCGACTGTTTAATAAAAACACAGCACTCTGCAAACACGAAAGTGGACGTATAGGGTGTGACGCCTGCCCGGTGCCGGAAGATTAAATGATGGGGTGCAAGCTCTTGATTGAAGTCCCGGTAAACGGCGGCCGTAACTATAACGGTCCTAAGGTAGCGAAATTCCTTGTCGGGTAAGTTCCGACCTGCACGAATGGCGTAACGATGGCCACACTGTCTCCTCCCGAGACTCAGCGAAGTTGAAGTGTTTGTGATGATGCAATCTCCCCGCGGCTAGACGGAAAGACCCCATGAACCTTTACTGTAGCTTTGCATTGGACTTTGAACCGATCTGTGTAGGATAGGTGGGAGGCTATGAAACCGGAACGCTAGTTTCGGTGGAGCCGTCCTTGAAATACCACCCTGGTTTGTTTGAGGTTCTAACCTAGGCCCGTAATCCGGGTCGGGGACAGTGCATGGTAGGCAGTTTGACTGGGGCGGTCTCCTCCCAAAGTGTAACGGAGGAGTACGAAGGTACGCTAGGTACGGTCGGAAATCGTGCTGATAGTGCAATGGCATAAGCGTGCTTAACTGCGAGACCGACAAGTCGAGCAGGTGCGAAAGCAGGTCATAGTGATCCGGTGGTTCTGTATGGAAGGGCCATCGCTCAACGGATAAAAGGTACTCTGGGGATAACAGGCTGATACCGCCCAAGAGTTCATATCGACGGCGGTGTTTGGCACCTCGATGTCGGCTCATCTCATCCTGGGGCTGTAGCCGGTCCCAAGGGTATGGCTGTTCGCCATTTAAAGAGGTACGTGAGCTGGGTTTAAAACGTCGTGAGACAGTTTGGTCCCTATCTGCCGTGGGCGTTGGATATTTGAAGGGGGCTGCTCCTAGTACGAGAGGACCGGAGTGGACGAACCTCTGGTGTACCGGTTGTCACGCCAGTGGCATCGCCGGGTAGCTATGTTCGGAAGAGATAACCGCTGAAAGCATCTAAGCGGGAAACTCGCCTTAAGATGAGATATCCCCGGGGACTTGATCCCCTTGAAGGGTCGTTCGAGACCAGGACGTTGATAGGTCGGGTGTGTACATGCAGTAATGCATTGAGCTAACCGATACTAATTGCCCGTACGGCTTGATCCTATAACCGGAGCGTTTCGCGACCAGAGTTAGTGCTTTAGCGCTTACTCTGGTCTTGCCCCCGAAGGGGGTGCGGCGAATCCAGGTTTGACTCGCGTGTTAGCACCTAGCTAACACCGTGCGACACAATCACCACCCAATTCATTACACCGAGCCCAACGGCTCGATGCTTCTTCCCAGATTGGCTGTGCGGCCACGAAGCCGCCGCAGCAACAAGTCATGCCTGATGATCATAGCGAGTTGGTACCACCCCTTCCCATCCCGAACAGGACCGTGAAACGACTCCACGCCGATGATAGTGCGGATTGCCCGTGTGAAAGTAGGTAATCGTCAGGCTCCTTACCTGAAAACCCCCGACAGCCTTAGCGCTCTCGGGGGTTTTTGCTTTGCGGCGCCGAACAATACCTTCACATCCGCCGTGAGCCGAATAAAACTCGCACGAACTCGTCCGAATTTTCACGAGGCGCCCGCAGCCGCGGGGCCCGCCGACATACACTACGCGCCCGGTTTTGATCTCTGGAATGCGTATGTCGAGGCGAGCACTCTTACTACTGTCGGCGTTGGTGATGTCGGGTGCGGCCGAGGCCGCGATGTTTGGCAACGCTGCGGCCTATGACGACTGCATGTTGCACTCGCTACGCGAGAGCCGCCATGGCGAGGTAACGCGTTATCTCCAGCAGTCGTGCGACGCACTGTACCGCAATGGGGCGATGTTGTTGCTTCGCGATCGCCGATACCACGAATGCGTCCTGCAATCGCTGCCGGGCGTTAGAGATTCCGCGGCAGTCCAGCAAATCGTCTCGATATGCCGCAGACGCGGCGGATTGTGATGTCCGCACGGTAGTATTTCTGCGTCGCATTTCGTGCCAACGCTGAGCCAGCCCGTGTCCGCGCCCCCGGCTTTCCCTCCCTGAATTCTTTCCACGCTTGTTCACGAACCGGCTGGCGCGTGTGCGCATCCGCATACCGGGGCATGTCCGTTGCTGGCCCTTGATCGTTGCCGCCGCGTAAGCGGCGCGTCCTATCGATATCGAGGAGCCGACGATGACAAGCAGACCGACACCCCCCATGCCGGAACAGCAACAGGAACAAGTACCGGGTAAAACCGCACCGATGTCCCCCCAACCCGATCACGGCGAAGACAGCTACAAGGGCAGCGGACGCTTGGCCGGTAAAGCCGCGGTGATTACCGGGGCCGATAGCGGCATTGGCCGCGCAGTCGCCATCGCATTTGCGCGCGAAGGCGCCGATGTCGTGATCGCCTACTTCAACGAACACGAAGATGCCCGCGAAACCGCTCGTTGGGTCGAGCAAGCGGGCCGGCGCGCCGTGCTCGTCGCCGGCGATCTCGCGCAGCATGCGCACGCGCGCGAAATCGTCGATCGCGCGGTAGATGCGTTCGGCCGCATCGACGTGCTCGTGAATAATGCCGCGCATCAGATGAACTACGAATCGGTCGAAGCGATTTCCGACGACGAGTGGGATCGGACGTTCGACATCAACATCGGAGCGATGTTTCGGCTGGTGAAGGCGGCGCTGCCCCATATGAAAGCAGGGGGGGCGATCGTCAACACGACATCGGTCAACGCCGACAAACCGCGGCCGACGTTGCTCCCGTATGCCACCACGAAAGGAGCGATTCAAAACTTTACGGGTGGTCTGGCCCAGTTGCTGGCCGAACGCGGGATTCGCGCCAACTGCGTCGCCCCGGGGCCGATCTGGACCCCGCTGATTCCCGCGACGCTCCCGCCCGACAACGTCAAGGAATTCGGCAAGCAGACGCCGATGAAGCGGCCCGGCCAACCGGCCGAACTCGCGCCCGTCTACGTCATGCTAGCGAGCAACGAAGCCAGCTATGTGTCGGGTGCGACCGTAGCGGTCACGGGCGGGGTGCCGATCATTTGACCGGTGCGCATTCAACGATGACTGGCACCGCATACTTAAACGTTGAAACGGGTGCGAGCGAGCCGGCCAACGCGCCGGAGATGTTCTTGCGCCGGCATGGGCTGCTCGAGGTCGGCCGCAATTGCCAATCGATCGCGCACGCGGATCGATTGGCACTCCTAATCGATGGCAGCGCCTACTTTTCCGTCTTGCGGGAGGCGCTCGCTCGAGCGGAGCGCACGATTTTCATCGTCGGCTGGGACATCGACAGCCGCATGCAACTGGTCCCCGAAGGCGCGAACGACGGCCTTCCTGCTGCACTGGGCGAGTTTCTGCAAGCGCTCGCCTCGATGCGTCGACGTTTGCGGATCTACATCCTTGCGTGGGACTTTGCCATGATCTATGCGTTCGAACGCGAATGGATGCCCGTCTATCAGACGGGCTGGCGTTCGAGGCGCGGAATCGTGTTCCGCCAGGACGGCACGCACCCACGCGGCGCCTCCCATCATCAAAAGTTGGTGGTGATCGACGATCGGCTCGCATTCGTCGGTGGGTTGGATCTGACGCGCTCGCGTTGGGATACGCCAGGGCATTTGGCGAACGACGCGCGGCGACGCGACGCCAACGGGCTGCAATATGGTCCGTTTCACGACGTCCAAGCCATGTTCGATGGGGACGCAGCGGCGACGATCGGCGCACTCGCCCGCGAGCGATGGCATCGTTCATGCGGCAAACGAATCGCGTTGCGCTCGCATCGGGCCGTCGCTCGCGATGCGGATCCCTGGCCGCCTAACGCGCGAGTGGAACTTAACGACGTCATGCTCGGTATCTCCGTGACGGAGCCGCCGTACCGGTCGCGCGAGGCAGTTCAGCATCTTCGAACGCTGATCGCCGATTCGATCGCGTCCGCACGCACCAATATTTATATCGAAAACCAATATTTCACCGCGGCCGTCGCGCGAGAAGCGCTAGGCAATCGTCTCAAGCAGGATGGCGGGCCCGATGTGGCGGTCGTCGTGCCGCGCGTGCAGAGCGGATGGTTGCAAGAGGCGACGATGGGCGTTCTACGCGCACGCTTGCATCGAGCCCTGGTCGATGCGGATGTACAAGGGCGCTTCCGCATGTATTGCCCCCACGTCGACGGTCTTGGAGAAGGGTGCGTCAACGTTCACAGCAAAGTGATGATCGTCGACGATACGCTGATGACGGTGGGCAGCGCGAACCTGAACAATCGATCGATGGTGCTCGATACGGAATGCAATGTGACGATCGATGCCAATGGCGATCCGCGCGTGCGCGAAGCCATCGGACGTTGGCGCAATCGGCTGCTCGCCGAGCATCTGGACGTAGGGGAGCCCGATGTCGCTGCCGCATTGGCGCGCGAGCCACGCTTGAACGCGGCGATCGATGCATTGGTCCGTCCTCGGGGCCGATCCTTGCGACCGTTCACGCCAGTGGTGAGGGCCGATCTGGATGCGCTCGTGCCGCTTAACGCCTGGCTGGATCCCGAGCAGCCGATCGCGCCGGATCAACTCGTGAACGAGTTCATTCCTCAGAGCCGGCACAAGTCGCTGACGATGCGCTTTTTCGTGCTCGGCGGCCTGGTCCTCGCACTGGCAGCGTTGGCCGCCGTCTGGCAGTTTACGTCGATCGGGCATCATCTCAACCTCGTGGAACTCGCGAAGCTCATTAGGCGGATCGACGCGCTGCCGTTCGCGCCATTGATCGTCATGAGCGCCTATGTCGGTGCGGCGATCGTGTCGGTCCCGATTACGCTGTTGATCGCGGCGACGGGGCTCGTCTTCGGCGCATGGCCCGGGATCGGATACGCGCTGGGCGGGACGATGCTGTCCGCGATCGCCACTTACGGTCTCGGGGTCGCCCTCGGGCGCGATGCCGTCCGTCGATTGGCCGGTACGCGTGCCAATCGGCTCAGCGAGCGCCTCGGGGAACGCGGCATCGTCACGGTCATTGTGTTGCGGTTGTTGCCGATCGCGCCGTTTACGATCGTCAATCTCGTCGCCGGGGCCTCGCACATCCGGCTGCGCGATTTCATGATCGGATCCATACTCGGGATGGTCCCCGGCATTTTGCTAACCGTGACGTTCGCTCACCAGTTAGTCAACGCCATCCGCCATCCCGATTTCGGATCGGTGGTGGCCATGGTCGCGATCGGCGCGGCGCTCGTGGGCATCTCTGTTCTACTGCAACGCTGGGTGGGGCGTCGCAAGTGAATACGAACGTGAACGAACGCGAGGACGCCTCGTTGGACGCGGCAGCCGAGGCGGGCGAGTTCGAGCGCCGTGACGAGACGATGCGGGGCCCAGCCTGCGAGCTGACGATCGCCACTTACAACATTCACGGCGGCCTGCCCGCATGGACCGCGCAATCGAGGCGGCAGATGATCGCGCGTATCGCGCATGTTATCGACGAACTCGATGCCGACATCGTTGCAATGCAGGAGGTGCCGCTCGGCGGCTCGGAAACGCCCGATGTCCTATCGCAGCTTCGCGAGGCAACGGGGATGTTCGCGGTCGAAGGGCCGACGCTCGATACGCCGAAGCGGCGGTACGGCAACGCGGTGTTGTCCAGATTGCCCGTGCGCATGGCGCGCACCGTCGATTTGTCGTTTCACCGACGCGAGCCGCGCGGCGCCCTCGATGCCGATATCGAATGCGCCGGACGCTTGATCCGCGTGGTGGCGACACATCTCGGGCTGTCGGCCACGGAACGGAGCACACAGGTGCGCACGCTACTTGCGGCGTTCGATAGCAGCGATCTGCCCGTTATCTTGGTCGGCGACATCAACGAGTGGTTCGTACGCGGGCGAGCCCTTCGCGCGCTGGTTTCGCATTTTCGGCGGGCGCCCGCGCCTCGTACGTTTCCGACCTTCTGCCCGGTTTTTGCGCTCGACCGAATATGGATGCACCCGGGCGAATATTTGATCGACGTGACCGTCCACCGCAGCGCACTCGCGCGGCGCGCCTCCGATCACTATCCGCTCGTCGCGCGGATACGGATGCCGGCGCTCGCGCCCAATCCGCCGCAAGTCGAGCCATTGGGAGGGTAACTAGCATGAAGACAAGCGAACTCGAGGGTTGCACGCTGGATTACTGGTGCGCGCGCGCGTTGGTGGACGATGCCGAGGAAATCGTGTTCGCTCAAGTCGAACCGAGCGTTGTGGTTACCTTGACGCACGATACCTTGCGCAAGCTGGCCCAACCGTTTTCGCCGTCCCGCGACTGGACCGATGCCGTGGAAGTGTTGGAACGCGCGCAAGCGCTGCGATGGCTGCGCAGCGAGCAGGGCGCGCATTGTTGGGCCCGATTCGGTGCGAGCGATGCAAGCGCGGCCGAGGCGGAGGCTGCCCATCCGCGCATTGCGTTGCTGCGCGCATTCGTGCGCGCCCGCTTTGGGGATTCGGTTGCGCGTCCTCCCGTCGGGCCGCATGCGGTTCGCCAGGGGAACGTGCACCCCTATGATGCGGGCGGCGTTCCGCCGACCTACGGCGGCGACGCTGGCGCGGCCGGCGCCGCCGGCAGCGAAATCGGCGATATCCGCTCGGTGCCTAGGCCATAGCGGTGGGGTTTGGTCCGCTAAGCGCAGGCGGCCCCGCGCTCGTTCGGACCTGCTAGATCGGCTCGCCGGGAACAAGCCGCAGGCGCGTGATTTCCGACGGCGCACCCAGCCGTTTGGGCGGGCCCCAATAACCGGTTCCGCGGCTCGTATAAATCCACAACGCGTCGAGCTTCGCGAGCCCCGCCGTGAACGGCTGCTGCAAGCGGACGAAGAAGTTCCAAGGAAAGAACTGCCCGCCGTGGGTATGCCCCGACAACTGAAGCGTATAGCCGGCATCGGCGGCTGCATGCGCCGTACGCGGTTGATGGGCGAGCAGCACCTTAATGCGGATGTCATCGGGTGCATCGGCCAACGCGGCGGCCGGATCGCTGCGGTGTGCCTCGTCGAAATGGCCTGCCGTGTAATCGGTCACGCCGGCGACGATGAACGGCGTGCCTTGGTGTTCGAGCACGACATGCTCGTTCAACAGCACCCGCAAGCCCAGGCGTTCGAATTCCGCGATCCATTGCGCCGCGCCCGAGTAGTACTCGTGATTTCCGGTGACGAGATACGTGCCGTAACGGGCCGTGAGGCGTCCGAGCGGCTGGGTGTGGCTGGACAATTGCGCCACGCTGCCGTCGACTACGTCGCCCGTCACGGCGATCAGATCGGGTTGCAGCCGGTTCACGGCGTCCACGATGGCATCGACATAGCGCGCTTTAATGGTCGGCCCAACGTGGATGTCGCTGATTTGGACAATCGTCAGCCCGTCCAAGGATGGGGGGAGCCCATCGATCGGAACATCGACCGATACCACTTTCGCCCGCCGCCGCGCGTTGACGAAGCCGATCGTCGTCGATAGCAACGCCAGCGCCGGGACTGCCACAGCGGTATCGACGCGCCATCGGTCGAGCGCGAGCGCATGACTCCACAGCGCGTCGATAGTCAGGGCCGATGCCAGCACGATATCGCGCAAGAACGTGAATACCAATAGCGACGAGAACAAGCCCATGACGATCAGGCCGACCCACGCGATCCGGTCGGCGCGCGGCTGGCGCTCGAACGACCGAGCGGCCATCCCGAGCGGTATCACGCAGCATGACAACACGAGCGCAAGCGCTGCCAGCACTTTGAGGGGCACGGTGATGGGCAGCTCGGGAATGATGCGAAGGCCGACGTACAGGTGCATCAACACGCCGATGAGAATCGCACGTGTGAAGAAAGAGGAGCGGCGCATAGCGAACGAAAAAGGGGTGCCGAATCGCGGCAATTCCGTGCCGCGCGAGGCGGCGGCGTGAGGCATTGTACCGACCGGCGAAGAACCGTGCCGGATGCCGGCCGGCCTATGCCAGAGGTGGGTTAACGGAGATTTCCCACGTCGTGAAATAGATCTAAGCTACGGATATTCGTGATTCGATTCCTGTGGCGCAGCGCCCAGGGGAGGGGCGAGGGATGAAAGCCATCAAATGGGGACACCACCGGCCGCACCGCGCACATCATCTCGATTACGAGGGCAGTCACGTTATGTTGCCGCTCGTGGGCATTTCGTTGATGGCGCTGGCGGTCTATTACATCGTGCGGCGCCTGGACTGGCTCGAAGTCAGCCGGAGCGCGTTGTTCGACGTCGTCATGGTGTTCGTCGCCCTCGGTATCGCGGGCTTTTTCGGCGTAGCGGCCGCGTGGCTGCGTTCGGATGGCGACGGAAAGTGCGAAGGTTTTTGCTTCGTCGGCGCGCTGATCGGGGCCGTCGTGTTTTATATCGCGCTGCTCACGTAATCGACGGCGCAGGGCAAGGTAGCGCCCCGTGTGCGAGCCGCATGCCGATCGCCGGCATGCGGGTTCGCTCGGACGCTTGCCGGTGCGTGTCAGGCAATCCGAGCCGCTTCGTCGAACGAAAGGCGCGGGTTGCGCGCGTGCAGCTTCGAGTGATCGCCGTACCCGAGGTTGATCAGGAAATTCGATTTGATCGTCGTTCCGGCGAAAAATGCCTCGTCCACTTTGGCCGCATCGAAGCCTGACATCGGGCCGGCGTCCAAGCCCAGCGCGCGCGCTGCGATGATGAAGTAAGCGCCCTGCAACGACGAATTGCGCTGCGCCGTGGCGCGAATCGCGTCGTCGTTGCCGGCGTACCAACTGCGTGCATCCGTATGCGGGAATAATTTGGGCAGGTGGTCGTAGAAGGCCATGTCCATACCGACGATGACGGTTACGGGCGCAGCCATCGTCTTGTCGACGTTCCCCGCGGAAAGCGCCGGCTTCAGTTGCGCCTTCGCTTCGGCCGATCTGACGAACACAAAACGGCCCGGGCTCGAGTTCGCCGAGGTGGGGCCCATGATGGCCAACGAGAAAAGTTGCCGAAGCAGTGCATCGTCGACCGGCTTGGGTAGCCAAGCGCTATGCGTGTGGGCTTCGCGGAACAGCTGATCGAGAGCGTCGTCGGAAAGTGGCATGATCGACAGGGGCGGCATGGAGCCTAAGAGTTCGAAGGGCCCAATGATAACGGGGTGAGCGCGCCCTTGCAGTACCCCTTATTCGATTGCGGTCCGCTCGACGCTCAGTGCCACGCGGTATCGGACAGCATGATTTGTTCTTGGTGTTTCGCTTGATAGCAATGAATGCGCAGGAGATAGGACTACTTCAGGCTGTCGACGCAATCCTGAACCGCTTGTCGCTGCGCGCAATGACACGAATTCGAGGCCGGGCCAGGCGGCCATAGGTTTTAAAGGTGTTGATTCAATGATTGACGACATGTTCGGCGGCGTGCCCCAAGTCGAGGTCGACTGGTACCCGCATTGGTTATCGCCCGACGAGGCGTCGCTCGCGCTCGCCGCATTACTGGACGAAGTGCAGTGGAAGCAGGATCTGATCGGCACGCCCGGCGGCATCAAGCCGTTGCCGCGGCTGACCGCATGGCAGGGCGAACCGGGGGCAATCTACGTGTACTCCGGCATTCGCAACGAGCCGCTAGGCTGGACACCAACCGTCCAGGCGCTGCGCTCGCTCGCGGAGACGACATGCAAGACGCGTTTCAACAGTGTCTTGTTGAATCGGTATCGCAGCGGAGACGACAGCATGGGCTGGCATGCCGACCGCGAGCCCGAACTCGGCGCCGAGCCGGTGATTGCCTCGGTGAGCCTTGGCGTTGCACGGCGGTTCGATCTCCAACACAACGCGACCAAGCAACTGCGCGCCTACGAATTGACGAACGGCAGCCTGCTGGTCATGCGAGGACGGACTCAGCGCGATTGGCGGCATCGCGTCGTGAAAGTGCCCGGGTTGAGAGGAGAGCGGATCAATTTGACCTTTCGGTATGTTACGCCGCGCGGCGCGTCGACGAAGTAGTGCGGGCGATCGATCGCCGGCCATTCGACGAACGCCGCCGGCTGTTTCGTTAGCTGTCCTAAGCGACTGACGCAGTGACGGCGCCGAATGTGTTTTCGCTAAAAAACTAAAAAACGATTTATGCGCATAAAGTGGTATCGATCGAGGGGAACCTGTCCCTTATTGCAGAAGATATGGCCGATCCTGCCGATACTCTCTCGCCGCCAGCGCCCGCCGGGGCTCTATCCTGAACATATGCCGCAGACGTGCGTTCGTCGGTCGAGGCGATCCGACATGGCTGCGTCGGGGCTCGCGTGCGCAGCGGCTGCGCACACCGGAGCCGATGGGTCGGGACATGGAAGGAACGAGAGTCGATGAAGCTTTTACGGATCGCAAGCGTGCTTCTGGTCGCGCAAGCTATGCCAGCGTTCGCGCAGCAACCAGCCGTCTATCCGCTGCGTAGTCAAACTGCTGCGCTCCAAAGCGTGGACAGCGCCTATTGTTATTGGCAGGCGAAGCGGCAGACCGGTGTGGATATGGCACGTCAGTCGCAGCGCCCCGAGCGGACCAAGACGGTCCGATTCGCCCCGGACGCCGGTAAGGGCGCCAGCGAGCCGCCGTTGCCCCCTCCAAGCGGCGCGTCGGGCGGCCTAGCGAGCGGCGCGGGGCGAACGCCGAAGGGCACAGCGACGGCCGGCGAAGCAGCTGCGGCGTCCGCCGCGGTCGATGCACGCGCGCCGGCGGCACGTTTCCCTGCCGAATCGGCGAATAGGGGGAGTGCGCAGGTGCCGGCCCCGGCTTCCAATGTGTCCGGTTCAGCCTCGGCCTCTACTTCCGCTTCCACGGCAGCCAACCTTCCCCCGTTGCCGCCGCCACCGCCGCCGATGACAAGTTACTGGCAATCGTACGGGGACTGCATGCAAGCCCGGGGATACGGCGTGCAGTAGCAACGAGACCCTGGGCACGAACCGTCCCCGTTTGACGACAGGATTGCCGCCTTGCAATCGAGTGTTCACGACATAGACTTTATGTCTCGGCGACCATCGAAGGGGGTAGGAGATGCGTTTGACTATTTTGATTAACGGTTCCGATCCCACCGTGAATCATGATTACGCCGTGCTTTGGCTCGATACCGATGAGCGAGTATGGTCCAGAGAGTCGCACGACGGGATCGACCTCCCGCCCTGGGGACAGTTGCGTGACGAGGGCGGCGTCACCAAGCTTTGCGCGCCGACCGCCGAACAACCGCTTTGCACGTTGCGCGGCCTGCACGTCGACCGCGATTGCCCGACGGCAGCGCAAGGCGGGGCGCAATGGGCATCGGGCAAGGTAGGGCCGACCGACGGAGTATGGCGCCTGCAAGCCGTCGAAAAGAAGCCCGTTCATCCCGAGAACAGCGTCTTTAGGCGGTAGATCGCCGCCTAGGCGTGGGCCCTGGCTTTGACCGTGGACGAAAAACTCTTACCGTTCATTACGAAATCCCCGGGGCGAATTTCGATTAGGTATAGTCGGCCTTGGCTATCTCGAGGCCAACCCTCCTAGGCCCGCTCGGCGTCTCGCCGACGGGCCATCTTTTTTCCCCCTGCCGCTTTCCTGCGTTGCCCCACTTGCCATAGCGCGGCGGGGTGCTGTGGCTATCGTTCGCACATACATCGCCGCGAAGGGGACGTGCGCGCTTGTCTCCACTCAGTGGCAATACATCCTCCGAACGGGCGCTTCCGTTACCGAAAGCCAGAATCCGCTAGGGTCGCTCGGTGCGAGCGTCCGAGCGGCTGCGACGTCCATATTAAAAACGTTGCGATTTAGCAACTCTGTAGTGGCTTAACAGCGGAGCCATAGGCCGTGCCTTTTATCCCCTTATCACGAAACAAATCTGTTCAAAAACAATCGACTAGGTGTTTCTCCTAGATTGATTGTTTCTTTTTGAGCAAGAATGTGTTGTGCGATGCACGTATACCCTAGCTAGGGTCAGCACGTAGACTCGCCCCTCATCGGACGGGTCAATCGTTTTGACTACGTAGCCGCTTCGGAAGCGGTGTCGCGGGTCAGTCCGTCCATTCCGAAGTCTGGCAGTGAGCCAGTTTTATAAAAGGGACTTCCCAAATGAAAAAAACCCTGGTCGTCGCAGCGGTTTCCGCCTCTTTCGCAGTCGCAGCCCACGCACAAAGCAGCGTCACGCTGTACGGCGTGGTCGATGCAGGCATCACGTACACGAGCAACGTCGGCGGCAAAGCTAGCTGGCAACAAACGTCGGGCGGCATCGATCAAAGCCGTTTCGGCCTGCGCGGTTCTGAAGACCTCGGCAATGGCCTGAAGGCGATCTTCACCTTGGAAAGCGGTTTCAACCTGAACAGCGGCCGTTACGCAAACAGCGGCAGCCAGTTCAACCGTCAATCGTTCGTTGGCCTGTCGAGCAACTACGGCACGGTTACGCTGGGTAAGCAATACGACGCCGAGCAAGACTTCCTGGCTCCGTTGAGCGCAACGGGTAGCTGGGGCGGTACGTCGTTCGCCCACGTCGGCAACCTCGACAACCTGAGCACGAACGGCGGCAACGCAGTCAACAACTCGATCAAGTTCACGAGCGCGAACTACGCAGGCTTCACGTTCGGCGGCACGTACGGTTTCTCGAACCAAGCTGGCGCGTTCGACAACAACCGTGAATACAGCCTCGGTGCGGCTTACGCGTACCAAGGTCTGCGCGTGGCCGCTTCGTACGCTCAGTTGAACAACCCGCTGGCTAACACCTCGGGTGCAACGGACAACACGGCAGCCGTCGCGAACGGCAACTTCCGTCAGCGTACGTACGGCGTGGGCGCGGGTTACGCGTTCGGCCCGGCGCAAGTTGGCGCGGTGTGGACGCAAACGCGTCTGGACAACTTCCTGGTGGGCGGCTCGGCTCGCGTAGACAACTACGAAGTCAACGCGAAGTACAACCTGACGCCGGCTCTGGGCCTGGGCGTGGCGTACACGTTCACGGATCAGCAAGGTTCGGGCGCGCTTAGCACGGTGGGTGCACGCTTCCACCAAATCGGCGCGCAAGCTGACTACTCGCTGTCGAAGCGCACGGACGTCTACGCACAAGTGGCGTACCAACACGCAAGCACGGTTGGCGCATCGATCTACAACGGCACGTTTGGTGGCACGTCGACGTCGGACAACCAAACGGCTGCTACGGTTGGCCTGCGTCACCGCTTCTAAGCCGGCAGTATCGGCCTAGTCGCGCCAAAGGCGCCGCTTATGTGGCGCCTACATTGGCAACGAACCCCACGTTATCCGGAACGTGGGGTTTTTTTTAGGGCGTTCGACTTCTCGAGCCCAAATCCGCGCGCTTTTCCCTACTCGACGGCGGGCCACTACCGTATTCCGTCGGGGTGCTCCGTATACTTCCCAAGTCATCTCTGCGAGCGGTAACCATCCGTGCACGGGCGATCCATCGGCCTTACGCTAGGCCATCGACATCATCGACATCATCGAGGTAGGGATCATGAGTGAAGCAGCGGCAGCGATCGACCAACCGGTGCTTCGTACCGACGTCGTCATCATCGGCGCGGGACCGGTAGGGCTTTTCGCAGCGTTCGAGGCTGGCGTCATCGGCTTGTCGTGTCATATCGTCGATGCGCTCGAACAAGTCGGCGGTCAATGTATCGAGCTGTACCCCGATAAGCCCATTTTCGACATCCCGGCGGTGCCGGTTTGTACAGCACGCCAGCTGATCGATCGCCTCATGGAGCAGTGCAAGCCGTTTGCCCCGCCCATTCATCTGGGGCACCGTGTCATGAGCGTCGTGCGTCAAACCGATACGCAGCGCTGGCGCGTGACGACCGACCGGGGCTTGGTGTTCGATACCGCCGCCGTGCTGCTCTCGGCCGGCAACGGCGCGTTCGTTCCGCAGCGGGTCGGGCTGCCCGAGGCACAGACGCTCGAAGGGCGCTGCGTCCACTACGCCGTGCGCAAGCGCGCGATGTTCGCGGGCCAGCGAGTAGTCGTGGCCGGCGGGGGCGATTCGGCGCTCGATTGGGCGCTCGCATTGCGGGGGCAGGCGAAGCACGTCACGCTCGTGCATCGGCGCAACGCATTTCGCGCGGCCGATGCCACCGTGCAAGAGGTCAAGCGCGCGGTAGCCGCAGGCCAAATGGAACTCGTCATCGGCACGATTGCAACGCTCAATGCCCCCGACGGCGTATTGCAGTCGATCGACGTCAAAACGCTCGGTGCCGAAGTGACCGTAGAGGCCGATCATTTGATCGCGCTCTATGGGCTCGTGGCGGATTTGGGGCCGATCGCCGAGTGGGGCCTCGATGTGCGAGCGGGGCGCGTCAGCGTCGATACTTCGTACTACGAAGCGTCTGTGCCCGGTATCTTCGCGGTCGGGGATATTGCCACCTACCCAAACAAGCAGAAGCTGATCTTGTCAGGTTTCCACGAGGCATCGCTCGCGTTGCGAAAAGCCTATTCCTACGCTTTCCCCGACAAAAAACGCGTTCATGTGCATTCGAGTTACGACACCGGTTTGTCCGAACGGATCCTCGGCGCATCCGCGACGCAGGACACTTCCCAATCGTAGCCTCATAGCCTCTCATTAGCCTCATAAGCGGCGAGGCACGCGCATCGTTGACGGCCGCCGACGGGCCCTTCAAAGCCGACGTTCGCGGCACGATGCAATCAGTGCGGGTTCACCGCAATTGGTGAGATAAAGGCGCTTCGCTATGATAGCGGGCTTTGTCCGAGCGATCATGAGTCGGTCGGGTAGATGAGCGATGCATCGTTCCCACCAGGAGAGGAGGTTTGTTTTGACGCGTCCCACCGAGTACGACGGCTTGCAGCGCGGGCTGAAAAATCGCCATATTCAATTGATTGCACTCGGCGGTGCGATCGGCACCGGGTTGTTTCTCGGGTCCGCCAGTGTCCTCAAGGCAGCCGGCCCTTCGATGATCCTCGGGTATGCGATCGGCGGCCTTATCGCCTTCATGATCATGCGCCAGCTCGGCGAGATGGTGGCGCAAGAACCGGTAGCAGGTTCGTTCAGTCACTTCGCCTATAAGTACTGGGGCGACTTCGCCGGTTTCCTTTCCGGTTGGAATTACTGGGTGCTGTACGTACTGGTCAGCATGGCCGAACTCACGGCTGTCGGCACGTATGTGCACTATTGGTGGCCCGGCGTGCCTACGTGGGTGTCGGCGCTCGTGTGCTTCGCCGTCATCAATGCCATCAATCTCGCCAACGTCAAAGCTTACGGAGAAACCGAATTCTGGTTCGCGATCATCAAGGTCGTGGCCGTCATCGGCATGATCGTGTTCGGCGCTTATCTGCTCGAAAGCGGGCGGGGCGGGCCGCAGGCGTCGTTTTCCAACTTATGGCGCTACGGCGGCTTCTTTCCGCACGGCTTCAACGGGTTGTTCATGACGCTGGCCGTGATCATGTTCTCGTTTGGTGGGCTTGAACTGATCGGGATCACCGCGGCCGAAGCCGACGATCCGGGCCGAACGATTCCGAAAGCGGTGAATCAAGTGCTGTATCGCATCTTGATTTTCTATATCGGCTCGCTCGTCGTGCTGCTCGCGCTGCATCCGTGGAATGAAGTCGCGCAAGGCGGAAGCCCGTTCGTGATGATCTTCTCCCAAATTGGCGCCGGGATGACGGCCAACGTTCTGAACGTCGTCGTGCTGACGGCGGCGCTGTCCGTCTACAACAGCTCCGTGTATGCGAACAGCCGGATGCTGTACGGCCTGGCTGAGCAAGGCAATGCGCCGCGCGCGCTGCTCAAGGTCGATCGTCGCGGCGTGCCCTACGTCGCCATCGGGTTGTCCGCGGCGGCCACGTTCGCCTGCGTCATCGTCGATTATTGGATTCCGGCGCGAGCCCTCGATATTTTGATGGCGCTCGTCGTTGCGGCGCTCGTCATCAATTGGGCGCTGATCAGTCTTACCCATTTGAAGGCGCGCAAGGCGATGGTCGCGGCGGGCCAGCAGCTCGTATTCAAATCGTTCGCCTATCCCGTCGCCAATTGGATTTGCCTCGCGTTCATGGCGATGATCCTCGGGATTCTCGCGTTCACGCCGGGGCTGTCCCTTTCCGCCTTGCTCGTGCCGGTCTGGCTTGTCGTCATGTGGCTCGGTCATGCGGTGAAGCGTCGGTCGAACGCGGCTGTGCCGGTGGGGGCGGGTAACCGATAGCGGTCGCGGCTCGCGCCGGGCTGCATTGATGTAGTCCGGCGGCGCGTTCGCCCGGGTTCAGCCGATCTCGGTCTGGTTCGGAGTTGACGCGATGTCAGCGGGAAGAACGATGCGGCGTCGAATCCACCCGACCAACCGACGTTTTTTCCGCCCCTCGCTCGCGTAGGTCGCGATCGTTCAGCATGCGTTTGCGAAGGCGCATCGCCGCCGCGTGTTGCCTAACATGCCGTCTAACGGTGGGATCGCTCGGTCGCGGCACGCGCTCGCGCGTAGCGGCTTCGACCGCATCGGCGAACCGTTGCAGCGCCGGCAGCGAACCGGAGACGCTGTGATAGGTCACGCTGCCGATGCGTGCATCAAGTAGTACTTCTAGGCCCGCTTGTCGGGCCAATTCGATTATGTCCATGTCACGCCTCCCCGTCAGGCGCTGTCGCATCGCGTGGCGTTGCGAAACCAGCTGAATCGCTCGTCGTGCTTTTCTATGCGCCGCACGCACCGCTCGCGCGCGCAGTCGCTTCTGTGCCGAGTATTCAGCCGGTATCCCCGCTCGCTCGTTTTCGTTATGTGCAGGCGCCATTGACGCACACGATTATGAAGTTTCGTCGAATCGGCCGACAGCATCTTGGCCGATTCACGTGCACCCATTGTCGTGCTCCCACCACGCCGCGAATGTGCGCGGGCGTACTGCCCAGGCTTATCCTCATGCATTTCGCCATTCGCGAAGGCGCGCACTGCTCCCCGCCGGCGCTTTTCAGCGCTCCCCCGTATTATTCCTGCGTCTTTTATTCTTTATTAATGTGATGAATAGTAGACGATGGCTCGATGAGATGACAGCGTGGAAATTACCTAAGGGTCGGCAGTCCCCTATCGCCGCAAAGCAGCGGCGATAGGGGCGATCGGGGCGATCGGGCGACTCCGAGAGCGATGCGTGAGCGATGCGGCTATTCGCTCAGCCCATGAGGATGTTGGACAGTTCGAACCGATAGGGCACTGCCGTGGTCCCGCTGCCGCCACCGGTCATGACGATATCGGCACTCGCGATGCCGAGCAGCAATAGCTCCGTATTGATGTCGGAGAGCACCGCCGAATTCATGAGCCGGCCCTCCTCGACTTGCGAGGCCGCGCCAATCCATAGGGTCGGCTTGAATTCGAATACGGCTTTTTGCCCCGGAGCGACACCCGTCTTCGTCGACAGCAAGCGCCCGTCCTTGAAAATGGAAGCGTTGATGGCGCCGGCGGCGAGATCGTTGCGCACCTGTACTTCGCGCGAGGTCGATGCATCCCCGCCCGAGGCGAGCAGATTGCCCGAATGCGAGCGGGAGACGGTGAATAATTGACCGTTTTGCGCCACCTTTTGCGGCATGTAGTTGCCGTCCGAATCGCTAGCGGTCACGGTCGTCGCCATCGGGAAGACGAACGGATGGTTCGCGCCGCGGCCGCAGTTCGAAATCACTTTCCATGCCACCGCCAACTCGTCGAAGTCAGTCGATACGTTCTTTTGGAAGACGACGACCTGAGAATTGTTGACGTCGTTCGACAAGTTGATGAAATTGAGTTTGATGTCCATCGCTAACCCTGCCTATTGGATGTTTGTCTGGGTGGAACGAGCGGCGCGCCTCTGTTGCCGCCGATTGCACCGCGTTACGCCATTACTACGTTTTCGAGCCTGAACGCGAACGGCAAGGAACGCTGGCCGGGACCGCCGCCCGTCAGGACGATGTCGGCGCGGTGCAGGCCGAGCAGTGAGATTTCGGTATTAATGTCCGACATCACGGCCGAATTCATGAGTTGCCCCTGTTCGACCTGCGATGCCACGCCGATCCAAATCGTCGGCTTGAACTCGAACACAGCCTTTTGGCCCGGAACTATCGAGGTTTTGATCGCGAGCGGGGTGCCGTCCTTGTAGATCGTCGCGTTCACCGCGCCTTGCGGCAGATCGTTGCGTACCTGGACTTCCTTGCTCGAGCCCGGCTGCGAAGCGACTTGCAGGACGTCGCCCGACAGCCCGCGGATGACCTGGAACACTTGGCCGTTCGTTGCGTCTTGCTGCTGCATATAGTTTCCATAGCTGTCGCTCGTACTCACGGCCATCGCGATCGGAAAGCGGAACGGATGGTTGTCGCCCTGGCCGCAATTGCGGATGACTTTCCAAGCAACGTGCAGCTCGTCGAAATCGGTCGACACGTTCTTCTGGAAAATGACGATGCTCGAGTTGTTCGCGTCGTTCGAGCGATTGACGAAGTTCAAATGAATGTCCATCTACAGCTCCTGATAAAGAAGCGGCAATCGGTTTGCCGCGCACCTGGCCGCCGGTCCGCTCTAAAGCAGGCCGGCGAACGTGAATCGAGAATCGAGGGAAGCGGGAAGGGCGTCCTCGCTAGAGGCGCAATACGTTTTCGAGTTCGAACTTGAACGGCTGGGCGGTTTCGCCGCCCCCGCCGCCGGTCATGACGATGTCGGCCGATGCGACCCCCGCAAGATCGAACGGCGTATTCGCGCTGGATATGACGGCTGACGCGAGGGCTCGGCCTTCTTCGATTTGCGAGCCGACACCAATCCAAAGGACGGGCGAGAACCGAAATACCGCTTTTTGCCCGGGAGCGACAGCGGTTTTCGCGGCCATCAAGTGGCCCACCACGAACGCGTTCACATTCACCGCGCCACGCCCCATCTGATTGACCACTTCGATGTCGGTATGCACCGTGCCTTCGAGCGCGCGGGCCAGGCGCGGGCGTTTGCCCGCATGCGCGGCGACGACGAAACGCTCGCCGCTCGCGGCCGCAATTCGCGGCGAAAAATTGCCGTGGTCGTCGCCGAGCGCCACTTCGATGTCGGTGGAGTAGACGAACGGATGAATGCAATCGCGGCCGCAATAACGAATCACGCGCCAGGCGACCGCGAGTTCGTCGAATTCGGGGATGACGTCGCGCTGGAACAGCACGACCTCGTTGTTGCCGCAATCGTTCGATCGATTGAAGAAACGCAGCGCGATGTTCATGCGTCCCCCGAGGCATCGTCGCTGTCGAGTTGCACCTGCGCCCACTGAACAAGCGCTGCCGGTACGCCCACGGCAAGCGAAGCGACGTGCGCCGCGTACGCGCTGGACTGGTTGTGCATGTCGCCGAGAAGCTTCGCGGCCAGCATCGACACGTCTTGCACATTGCGGCAGCGCTCGAGTCCTTCGAGGTACAGCGCGGTCGCGCTTGCGAGTGCGCTGGCGTGCTGCGTTTGTCCTTGCGCGACGCGCGTCGCAAGATCGGTGTGGATCTCGGCCAGCGCCTTGATCGAGGCCGCCGCGCTTTTCAATTGCAGTTGATCGCGTTCCTTGCGCCAACCGTCGTCGACAGCCGATTGCATGGCATCGCTATACTGGTGGCTTATGTTCAGCGCGGCTTTTATGAAGCTTTTCCAGGTGTCGGCATTTGGCACCACGCCGGCACTGAGCAATGAAGCGTGGGTCTGAGCGGCGAGCTTGTCGGTGAAGTCGAGCGCGGTTTTCTGCGCGTTTTCCCATTGAGCGATGACGGCGGTAAGCATGGCGAATCCTTATCGGGCAGTCGTGTCGGGCGAGGCGTGCAAGCGTTCGATCATTTTCATGACCGCCGCCATTTGCGGTGCCTCGTGCGTGTAGAAATCGGGATGGGCCGCGTCGTCGCTCGTATAACCCCAGAAATCCCAGCATTCGAGCGGATTGCTCGGCGAGCCGTATTCCGAGGAAGCGATCTGCGGATATAAGACGATGATCCGGTTCGTGTCGGCGAATTCGTTGTACCCGGTGTCGCGCACGAAACGCAGGCCGACCTTGTGCTCGTTTTGCAGGCAACCGTGAAAGACGACGTGTACCGCGCAGCTTGCGGCTCGACAGCTTTGCGGGACATAGACATAACCCACGCGCGCCAGCGAGGCGCGCCGCGCGCGATCGAACTCGGTTTGATCGAACGCGATTAGCTCGCCCGTCGCTTTGTCTGCGGGAGGATTGAGCTGCACGCCCGGCGTGCCGTAGATCCACTTCAGGATCTGCTGCGATTGTTCGATGCCGCAATTGTTGATGAAGGGGTCTTTATTGGAGTCGCATGCGATATCGTCCGTTCGATTCGTCAGCAACGCATGCCCGGCGTTCGGGAGTTGTTCGTAATCGATGTCTTTTGCGGGGACGCCGGCGAGCCGGAAAAAACGCTCGGTTTGATCGACCACTTTCGTGAAAACGACCGAATCTTTCGCGCCGCTGAACAAATAGATGCGATGGCGTTGGAGATTTTCGGTTTTGTCGATGAGGCCATTGGCCGCGAACCCTAGTGCATCGTTGTACGCGGTCTCCGCTTTGGGTGCCGGCCCGATCGGCTGCATGCACGAGGTCACGGCGGCGAGCGAAAGCGGCCTGATTCCCGCGGCCCCGGCGCAATAGAACTCGCCGCCGGCCACGATGCCCGCACCGATCAGTTCGCCGGAAAAGGCCACGTCGAATTGAGCCGCCATGAACGCACCCGACGACAACCCAGACACTGAGGTGCGCGAGAGGTCGGCGCCATAGCCTCGCAGCGCTGCCGCATCGGTGTCGTGCGCAAGCACGGCCTTCGACACCAGGGCGACCAACGCGAAGCCCATGGCGGCGCCGAATGCGATGCGGCGTATCGCTTTGGATGTCGATTGGCGTGCGTTTTCGGTTGCTTGCCGGCGACGAACGGCTTCGAGTCGTGCCGCGCCCGTCACCGAGTGCGACAAAAGCGGGGGTTGGTGTCTCGTCAAGTGGTTCATTTAGGATTCCTATTTATTCGATTCGGTTAGGTCTGTTTCGATCTCGATTTCGATTTCCATCTGATTCGATCGGACTTAGGCGATGTCGATAGCGTACGGGTGAATCGCATTCCGCCAAATGGGGCGGACGCCCCGCTCGCGTCACGTAACGCGTGTCCTATGACTTCGGCCCTGGGACGCCCACCGTGTCATGCATCCGTGATCTGGCTGCGTGCGTATGAGTTACGAGCGAAACAACTGGCGTTCGGCTTGACGGCGTTTCGTTAGGCCGGCGAGCGGCCGGCCGCCCGCTTTATTCCACACGAGGAATTGATCGGCTGCCCGATCGAACTGCCCGGCGTTCAGGTTACGCAGCAACGTCGACGATTTGAGTCGCCCGGGGCCCAAGTTGAAGACGAACGCCATGAGCGCGTCGAATTGCTGCTGGGTGACGGCGGTCCGGAGGAGTTTGCGCAGTGCGAGTTCATGGATCCGCAAGTCTTTTTTCAATAGGCTTTCAGCGCCGCCTGCCGTGAGCGGCGCATCGAATTTTTCGTGCGGCAAAATTAGATGGCCGTAACCGATCGTGGGTTTGCCGACGGCATCGAGGTAGCGGCGAAGGCGCAGACCTTCGAAGTGTTTGATCAGCTCGATGCCGTCCTGGCCGGTGTGTTCGGGGTGTTCAAGCATGTGTGTTCTCCTTGTCGGTAGGCACGCCTCGCTTCGGGCGCGGGACGAGTCGGTGCGTGTACTCGTCGATGACGCGCATGATGGCGTCGGGCGGATCGACCGCCGCGAAATGCATTTCGATGTCGATATGCTCCGTATCGCGGTCGCGCGCCGAAGCTTCGCCGGCGCGTTTGGACGGTGGGGCCAGCGTGACGTGAAAGCGCGCGCGATGATCGCCGCCGTCGACCTGTATCGCTTCGGCAAAATCGCCGCGCACCGTCAGATGCACGACCATCTTTTCCAGCGCAAGCCCACGCGGTGTGGCCAGCGCCACGAGCGGCACGGGCATCGTATGCTCCGCGTCGAGTTCCACGTCCACCGTGCGCGCGGTCAACAGGCCGTCGTCATTCGAATCGAAGAAGGTATCGAGTACGCGCGTGTATTGGTGAGCGAGCAATTGGTTAGCCGAAGCGGCGGCGTGTTGCATGCCGCGCGCGATCTCGTCGAGTGCCAACCCGCGCGGCGCTGCGGGCGCGTTGGGGGGCGGCCCGCCTGGGGGATCGGGCGGCGACGGCGGAGGTCGGTCGGGCGGCGGGGCAGAGCCATGCGACGTTGCCTCGGAACGCGCCGGCCCGCTGCCGTCCGGCGCGGTAGACGCGGTAGCCGGTTCTTCCGCCGCGCGAGGGCTCGGCGCATGATGGGCTGGTACCGGACCGTCCCAACGTTGCCAAGCGTCAGCGTCAGCGTCGCCGGACGCCTGCGCCGGCGCAGCTTCGCGCGCGGGCGTGGCCGGCGGTGCATTCGCGCGCCAGCGCCTAAAGAGCTTGAACATGTCGACCTCCGCTCGGCTGCGTCTAGCCTCTCAAGATGTCGTCGTCGCTTGCGGCTGGGCAGGCGCGGCGGGCGCAGCGGCGTCGGTCTTTTGGCCGATGAGCGTGCCATCGGTCGGCGTCGCCGGCAACGGCTTGACGTTCTTCGATTTTTCCTCAGTCACGACAGGCTTGGTGGCGGCATCGGTCAAGAAATCGATGACCCGCATCAGCGCTTCGGGCGGCGGCTGGCGACGCACCTGGGTATGGATGGAATACTTGGCGCGCGTATCGGTGCTGCGCGTTTGCTCCGATTTGTGCGACACCCGCCCCGAAATGCTGACGCTGACCGGGCCCCAGCCCAGCTTGGCTTGGAATTCGCCGCCAGCCTCGGTCGAAGAAGAAGATTTCTCCGATTGCGTGATCTCGAGTTCGAAATCGATCGTCCCTTCCTCGATAGCGATGATCGGATGCACGATAGCGGCCAAGAGCGGAATGCGCATCGTTTTTTGTACGACCCCCTTCGAAACGCCGCTTTCGTCGACCAGCGATTCATCGTAATCGAACTGTACGGCAACGGCCTTTCCGTCTTGAATGCAGACTTGCATCAAAAAATCGGCGTAGCTTTTGGCCGCCTGAGTCTGAGCGGTAATCATCGCCTTCAACGGACCGGCAATCATTTGGTCCATCGGCAATGCGTTGATCACCGACCCGATAAAATTTGCATCCATGAGAAAACCTCCATATCGGAAATGGCGCAGCGTGGTTACGCTGTCATGGTTCAGATTACGGGGTGTGAGTAAATGAACGAAGAGGCCGCTGGTCATGGCTGGAGACATAGGACGAATGCACCGCGCGGGGCCGCGCGGCCACGGGCCTTTAGGATTAGTCCGTCGGACATGGATCTTCGGTACTAGTGCGCTCCGAAGAAAACGGCGGTAAAAAGCAACCGAATGAGATGTGTTAGGCGTCGTTAATAGAACATCTCGCTACCGAGGGAAGCGCATAAATGAACGTCCTGATGATCGATAGTCTGCCCCTTTTCGTAGCTGGAGTGGCTGATGCACTGCTCAAGCTCGATAAAGATTGGAAAGTGTGGTCCGCGGAAAACCCCGAGGATGTTTATCGGATGCGCGACGAATTATTCGGCGATGGTATCGATGCCATTACCCTAGAGTGGGACGACGAAGCGGCTCGCGTCGGCTGGCCGAAGGTATTGCCGGAGCTATTCGGTGCGGTGCCGTGGCTCTTCGTCGTGCGCAATGGGGGGCGGCACGCGATCGCGGATGCGCTGCTGGCCGGGGCGGCCGGCGTGGTGGAGCGTCATGCGACGGCCGAAGAGTTCGCATTGGCGCTCAAACAGGTCAGTTCGGGCTCCATTTACGTCCCGTCGCGCTATCGCGACGACGACGAGCCGGCCGGGCGAACCGCGTCGAACGTTGGCGAGCGCGGGCTTGGGCGATTGACGCCGCGTCAGCTCGAAGTGTTGAGACTGCTGGCCGAAGGTAAATCCAACAAACAGATCTGCCGAGCGCTGAATGTGGCCGAGGGTACGATCAAGAATCACTTGTACGCACTCTTTCGCCAAATCGGCGTCAGTAATCGAACGGAAGCCGCCTTGTGGTTGGCGCGCCGCGTGTCGAGCGAAGCGGCGCGAACGCCGTTGCCGCGCGTCGCTTGGGCCGGTGCCGATTAGCTACGCTCCGAGGTCGCGCTGGTTTTCTTCACGATGAGGGCGTGTCGACGGACGGCGAGGCACTCGGAGCGCTCGGTGCACGCGCGGGGGCGCCGGCGAGGCGAATGGGTTCGGCGCCGAGCATCTTTCGCGTCAGGGCGGCGAGCCGTCGCTTCACCTCTTCGGTCGATCCGGAATTGTCCAGCGCTTGTTGCAGCTCGACGAGGCTGGCGGCCATTTCGCTTTGCATCTGTGTGCGAGCTTGCGCGCTCTGCGCGCGCTCGGCGTTGCGCATCGCTGCGATGCCGCTGGCGGGGTCGCCTTTGACAAGCGCATCGAGCGTATCGACAAGGCGCTGCAGCAGACGATGCACGGCCGTGGCCGAGAAGCCGCCGAGCATCGCGAGCGCCGGTTTGCCGAAGCTGCGCATGCCGCCGCTCGCGAAGAGATCGCGCGGCAGCAGCTCGACCAGGATCAGGCCGGCGATCAGGCCGAGGATGAGCCGTGCGCCGTACGAGGCATCGTAGCGCGGATCGTAAGTGGCCTCCGCGATATACCGGTGGGCTTGGAACAAGGCGGCGAACGAAGCGCCGAGCCCGGCGCAAAACAGGAGAAACAGCGTATTCCAGAGCAAGCTCGCACCGCTCGCGTCGAGAAAGCCTTGCTCGATGTTCTTGGCCGACACGTCGGGGGAAAGCCCCGTTGCAATGACGGCAATAAGGAACGCGATGGCGGCCACGCTGAGCAGCCGAATCAACGGTACGGGGCCGAGCCATGCGAGCGGATGCGGGCGACGATAATGCGCGTCGAGCAGCAGCACGGCTTGGGGCGTGGCAGGCGCGATCGTAGACGACAGCTTGCCGTGCAACGCCGCAAGCGTGTAGCGTGCATGGGGTTCGCCGCCGCCATCCGGGCAGAGCGCCGCGGTTGCTTCGGCTTGGGCGATCAAACGCGCGAGTTCGGCGATCGCTTCGGCTGGAACGGGCAAGCCGTGGCGCAGCGCAAAGCGGGCCATGGCTTCGCATTCGTTGCGCAGTTGAGCATCGAGCGTATCGTCCGCCCCGGCCGATATGGGCGATGGCGCTGGGGCGCGAGAGAGGAGGGTGGACCAGGAAAGAGGCATGACGATCGTCCTCGTGCGGGAACCGAAAGAGCCGGCAACGGCCGGTATCGGCTGCACTGTGCGCGCTCGTGAAGGGCGCGAACAATCCGACGGAAGTCATGCGAGCGGAACGGGGACGCGTTCCGTGACGAATCCCCTGTGCAATCGGAGCGGGCGGGGAAGGAACCGTATTCCCGGCCCGCGCTTCGATCAGCCTGGGTTGCGACGTTTAGCCGGCCGCCAAGCCACGCGACGGAAGCGCTCCTTCTTTTGCTCCTCCTCGAAGTGCATGCGCGAGGGTTTGACGAGGTCGCTGCGCGAAACGATGCCGATCATCTTCATCGATTCGCGGTCGTCGACCACCGGTACGCGTTCGAGGCCATGCACGGCGAGCCGCGCGGCCACGAGCCGGCACGTCTCGCCGGGCAACGCAACGGTGGGCGATTTGCCGGCGAATGCATCGCCGATCGCTCGGTTGGCTGTGCTGCCTTGCGCATCGGCGAGCGAGAACGAAACGAGCGTTTCGCGATCGGCGACGCCGACCAGCCGATCGCCGCGCACCACCGGGTAGGCACGATGCGATTGGCTCTGGCCAAAGAACGTCGAAAGCGCGTCGGCAAGCGGTAGCGCCGCGTCGATCGTCTGAACGGTACGCGTCATCACTTCGTCGATATGATGGCGTTCGAGCGGATCGACGCCGTACTCGCGATAGATGTGATAGCCGCGCCGCGCGATTTTCTCGGTCATGATCGAGCGACGCATGACGACCGTGGTGAAGCCATGTGCCACGAGCGTCGCCGTCAATAACGGCAGCAGCGCGTTGGCGTCGTGCGTGAGGCCGAAGGCGAAGACGATTGCCGTCAACGGCGCACCGAGCGTCGCGCCGAGCGTGGCCGCCATGGCGACGAGCGGCCACAAACCGGCCTCATGGCCCGGCAAGATCGGGCCCATTACGATGCCGAGGCCCGCGCCGAGCATCAGCAGCGGTGCGAGCACCCCACCCGACGTGCCCGAACCCAACGCGATCACCCAGATGATCGCTTTCACGACCAGGATGGCGACCGCCACTTTGACGGCAAGCTGTTGATGCAGCAAATCGCCGATGACGTCGTATCCGACACCCAGCACACGCGGTTCGATCAAGCCGCCGAGGCCGACAGCAAGGCCGCCGATCGCCGGCCACCACATCCAGTGAACGGGCAATTTCGCAAACAGATCTTCAGTGGCGTACAGCGCGACCGACAATCCCGAAGCGAGCGCGCCGCTGGCCACGCCCAGAATCAAGCAGGAAATCAGAGAGATGGCACCGGGCGGCGCGGTCTCGAGCGGGAACAACGGGCCCACGCCGAACCACATCGCACGCATGAAGCCTGCGACGGCGCACGCGAGCGCGACGGGCAGGAAGCTGCGCGGGCGCCATTCGAACAGCAGCAGCTCGACGGCGAGCAGCACCGCGGCGACGGGCGTGCCGAACACGGCCGTCATGCCGGCGGCCGCACCGGCGACGAGCAGCGTTTTGCGTTCGGCCGCCGTCACTTTCACGCATTGCGCGAGCAACGAACCCAACGCGCCGCCGGTCATGATGATCGGGCCTTCGGCACCGAACGGGCCGCCGCTGCCGATGACGATGCCGGACGAAAGAGGCTTGAGAATCGCCACCTTCGGCGACATCCGGCTTTTGCCGAACAAAATCGCTTCGATTGCTTCCGGAATGCCGTGGCCGCGGATCTTGTCCGAGCCGAAACGCGCGATCAGGCCGACGATGAGCCCGCCGAGCGCGGGAATGAGCACCACCCAAACACCAAGCTTGTTATCGGCCGGCGACTGGTTCGCGAACGAGAGCGTGCCGAAGAAAAAGAGGTTCGTGAACAGGTAGATCAGCTTCAGCAACGCGATGGCTGCAATCGTGCCGAGTACGCCGATGACGGCCGCCAGGCCGCAGATGCCCGGCAATCGTGCGTTCGCGGAAAAATCCCGCTTGTTTGGGTCGAGGTGTTCGGTGCTCATAGCCTTATCTAGGTCATAAATCGATTTGCGGCACCGCGAACGCCCCCTGGAGCGAGATCAATTCGGCGCGGTGCAATGCCGCCAGTCTTGCCAATACCGCTTCACCTGCTTTTTGCAGATGAACTTCCACCTGCCGCCGGTCCGTCTCGCTGATCTTGCGCTTGACGAGATCGAGTGCTTCGCAGCGCGAGACGAGCGCCACGACGCCGTGGTGCTGTGCTTGCAGACGCTCGGCCAACTCGCCGATCGTGGCCCATCCGCGGCCGGGATACCCCTTCACGTGCAATAGCAGCAGGTATTGCAGCGGGGTGATGCCTTCTCCTTGCGCGGCGCGCTCGGAGAAGCGTTCGAAGCGCCGCATCTGATAGCGGAACTCCGATAGTTGCTCGAAATCGCTTTTGGCGAGCGCGCTGGATGCGGGTGTTTTCATCGTTATCGATAGGCAAGTGCGAAGCCGATTAATATATCACATCGTGATATATATCGCTGTGCAACGGTTTGCCTCAAGGAGGTCGATGTCACCCGTGCGCCCGTGCGCCCGTTGGCGGAACGGGCATTCGGGCGCGGCGTCGTTCGTTGTCGCCGAACTAGGCCGTTTGTAGTCGGTGCGTCTGCGTTTGCCGATGCAGCCCGCCGATTAAATCCGATTGCGTGATCATCCCGACCAACCGCCGCGCACTGTCCACGACGGGAATGTGATGGTGTCCGTAACGGGCGAATACCGGAATGAGTTTGGCGACAGGCAAATTCGGGTCGACGGTTCGCACATTCGGCGTCATTAAATCGTCGACGCGATAGGGTTCGTTTGCATCGCGTCGAAGCGACCAACGCTTGCCGCGGGGCCCGCGCAGGCCGAACGCGGTGCGCCCGACGAAATCGGTGCGCGTGACGATGCCGACGACGCGACGCGCTTCGTCGACGACGGGCAGCGCCTTGATGCGATGGCGTTCGAGCAGCCGCCAAGCGGCGGCGGCCGACGTATCGGACGAGACGCTGACTGCATCGCGCGACATGATTCCTTCGCACGTGAGTTCGCTGAAGCTGCGAGCGTAGGCGAGCAACTGCGCTTCATGCACGAGCGATTCGAGATCGTCGGAAGCGACGTCGATCAGCTCGCCGCGTTCGCGAACGATTGCTTCGAGATCGGCGCGCGACACGCCCGCGAGGCCGGGTGTCGTTTGCGCGGTAGGGCGGCTCACGTGCGGGTAACGGTGGCCCGTGAGCGTGTGATAAACGATGGCGGCGGCGAGCAGCACGACCGATTGCAACGCCACCGGTTCGATGACGAAGCGCAGGCCGAGAGCGTGAATGGCGGGGCCGCCGAGTACGGCAGTCAGCGCCACTGCCCCCGAAGGCGGGTGAATGCAACGCAGCGCGAACATGACGCCGATGGCCGCGGCGAGTGCGACGGCCGAAGCGGCGATGGGATTGCCGAGCCACATGGCGCTCAGCACACCGAGTGTCGCCGCGACGAGATTGCCGCCCACGAACGACCACGGCTGCGCGAGCGGGCTAGCGGGCACGGCGAACAAGAGCACGGCCGATGCGCCCATCGGCGCGATCAGATACGGGATCTGCGCTTGCGGTCCGAGCAGCCAATGGACCGATGCCCCCATCGCAGCAATACCTAATAGCGCGCCTAGACACGCGCGCAAACGCTCGCGCCACGAGACGGCTATGGGATGCGGGGCAAAGCTGGCGAACCAGCGCAACACGGCTTGATTGGGCACGACGTTTGATCTTCGTATCACATGACAATTAACGAGGCAGACGGCCGCACCGTCGCCTCGGGAGCCCGCAATTATATGTCATTGTGATATATGTCGCCAACCCGATGCGTGGGGCGGTTGTGCGTGTCGGTTGTCATCGGGCAAGCATCGTACTTAGCGAACCGGCGCGGATGCCGACGTTGGGCCGGACTCTAGCGCGGGTCCGAACAGCGCCGCAGGCTCGGCGCCCATCGCCCATCGCCTAATCGAGCCGATAAACGCGGGATGCCGTCCCGCGAAACAACGACGCGCGCTCACCGGCGCTTGCCTGCGCAGTCAAACGCTTAAACGCATTCCAACCGTTGCTATAGGGATACGAGCCCTTGTCGACGGGGAAATTGCTTTCGAACATGCAACGGTTCGCGCCGAAAGCCTCGATGCAGGTATGGATCCAAGGTCTCCAGGTTTCGGCCAGTTCAACCGACGATGGCGGGCGCTGTCCCTTTTCGAAGTCGAAGCCGTTGATGCGCATCCCAAGTCCGCCGAGCTTGACGTAGACATTCGGCAGTTGGGCGAGCTGGCTCATGGAGCGCGACCAGTTGTCGAAAACTTCTTTACGCTTGTCGGCATAGCTGGCGATACGCACGACCCCACCGCAGTGATTGATGACGATCGGCATGTCTGGGTACGTCTTTGCCAGGTCGAATAGCTCGGGAAGCTGAGGAAAGAACAGCCACGCGTCGTATGACAGACCTTGAGCGGCAACTTGTGCGACACCCTCGCGATAGGCCGGGTCAAGCAAGAGGCCGCGCGGTACCGCAGACAGTGGATTGACCAGCGTTTGATCGGCGTCCCAGGTCACAAGGTGTCGAACGCCTTTAAAGCGCCCCTTGCCGGCTTCGATATGCGCGTCGAGCACGCTTTGCACGGCCGCGCCGCGACGAAGGTCCGCGTAACCTACGATGCCCTTGGCGACCTGCGGCGAACCGGCGGGCAGCGCTGCAACGGCATTCGCGACGTACTCGGTTTCGCCCACAGGCCGCAACGCTTCCGGACCGGTCTGACGGTAGTGCGTCAGGCCCTGCATCAACACGGACGCCATAATGTTATGCCCCGAGCGTGCATCGGCGAGATAGTCGTCAAGCAGGTAAATCCAACCCGGGCGTTCGTAGAAGTGATGATGTGCATCGATGATCGGCATCTCCGGTTCGATGGCTGATTCGGTGCCCGAAGCAAGCCATTCCGGGCGAACCGGAAGATAGTTGCTGGTTGTCTTCATACTGCGCGTGTCCTCTGTGGCGAAAGCACGTCCGGGGGCGACGGCGCACGCCGCAACCGATGCCGCGGCAGCGCCGAGAAATCTGCGCCGTCCTAGTGAGCGGATGATGTCCATGGTCAGTTTTCCCGTTCTTACGTTTCGCGATTGAATGCATAGAGCGACAGCGTCAGCAACGTCGTGATGCCGAGCACAACGGCAAGCCCCATCATCCCGGCCGTGAACGTGCCGAAACTGTCCTTCAGGTAGCCGACGAGATACGGTCCGGCGAAGCCCCCCAATGCGCCGATCGAATTGATTAGCGCGAGGCCCCCTGCGGCTGCCTGTCCCGATAGAAAACGCGCGGGCAGGGTATAGAAAATGGTTCGTCCGGCAATCGTGCCGACCAATGCCAGCGTCACGCCAACCAGCGCCGGGCCCACTTGATGAAAGTGCGTCGATACGCCAAGTGCCACGGCGCCGATGAGCAGGCCCGCCGCAAGATTCGCAATGGCTCCTCCCCGGCGATCGACGCGTTTGGCCCACCAGAGCAGCGCAATCGTGGCAAAGAAGTAGGGCACCGCGGACAGCCAACCTATCTGCGTCACGCTCATTCCGTGTCCCTTGAGCATCTGCGGCAGCCAGATGCCGATGCCGTACGAACCCATCGTGAACCCGAACGAGATCATCGCGAGAATGTAGACACGCGCATCCTTGAGGGCGGCGCCGAAGTGCCTTTCTTTGCGTCCCGACGAAGCGTCGCGATCGAAGGCACTTTGGAGCGCTTCGCGTTCTGTCGGCGACAACCATTTCGCGTCGGCCGGCCGATCGGCCAGCATCTTGAGGACGACAAACCCGAGTGCACAGGCGGGTAACCCTTCGATGATGAACATCCAGCGCCAACCGGCCATACCCAACACGCCCTCCAGGTGCAGCAGCCCAGTCGACAGCGGTGCGCCGATCAGCGAAGAAAGGGGCGTCGAGACGGTGAACCACGCAAGGACACGAGTGCGGTATTGAGCGGGAAACCAGACCGCCAGAAAAAAGATCACGCCGGGAAAGAAGCCCGCTTCGGCGATTCCGAGCAGCAACCGGATCGCATAGAAGCTGTGGGGTCCCACTGCCACGGCGGTAGCGGCGGCCATCAAGCCCCATGTGATCATGATCCGCGCGAGCCACCGTCGCGCGCCGAAGCGATAGAGCGCCAGGTTGCTCGGGACTTCGAAGATGCAATATCCCGCGAACATGATGCCGGCGCCCCAGCCGAACTGGGTGGCGGTAAGCCCGAGTTCCTTGTTCATCGTCAGAGCGGCGAAGCCGACGCTCGTACGGTCTAGATAATTGAAGAAGTACGCGAGCGCCAGCAGCGGAATAAAGCGCCACGCCGCCTTGCGCACCGCCTGCTGTTCGAGCGAACTCTCGTCGAGGCTGCCGGCAGTCATGCCGGGGGAAATGGATGTCATCGTCGTCTCCATGACTTTTCCGGTCCGCGGCGAGAATTCGCGCGGCCGGCGGTTTGATGCGTTGCTCGTCGCCCACCTGGCGATTGCAACGTCGGCGGGTTTAACCGTTCACCGCTTAGGCACTGGCAAGCTCGTTTGCGGATGGACTGATCCGATCGTCGGGCTGCCGCTCCTGGCAGCGGACCACGCCGGCATCGGTCAATTGCCTGACATCGTCAGCCGTATAACCCAGCTCCGACAGCAGTGCCTGCGTGTTCTGCCCAAGTGCCGGCGGCGCGGCGCGCAAGCGCAGCCGCTCGCCGGCAAGCGTCAGCGGCAACAACGCCGTGCGCGTGGTCACCGGCTGTCCCGCTCCACTTGCATCCGACGGCAACGTCACCTCGGCTAGTCCGCCGGTGGCGAGAAGGTGCGGATCGTCGAACAGGTCCTGAGGTTTCGTGATCGGCGCATAGGGCAAGCCGATCCGCTCGAAAATCCGGCTGATCTCCGCCGCACTGAATGCCTCCATATGCGCGCGCAACCGGGGCAACAGCCAGTCGCGCGCCTGGACGCGCTGGTTGTTGGTTGAGATTCGCTCGTCCGCTTTGAGCTCGTGCAGACCGAAGGCATCGCAGAAGAGCGCCCACTGCGTGTCCGACACCACGGCGAGAAAAATCTGCTCGCCGTCTTTCACGGAGAACACGTCGTACACGGCCCATGCGGACAGGCGGTTCGGCATCGGTGCGGCGGCTTTGCCGGTTACTGCAAACTGCATCATGTGCTGCGCGACGAGAAACACATTGTTTTCGAAGAGCGCGCTCTGCACTTCCTGGCCCTGACCCGTGCGTTCGCGCTGTGCGAGCGCGGCCATTGCACCGATGGCGCCGAACATGCCGCCCATGATGTCGTTCACGCTCGTGCCCGCGCGCAGCGGTCGGCCTTCGGGCCCTGTCATATAAGCCAGGCCGCCCATCATCTGCACCACTTCGTCCAGCGCCGTGCGATGGTCGTAAGGTCCCGGTAGAAAACCCTTGTGCGAAACGTAGATGAGGCGCGAGTTCAGCTTCGACAAGGCGGCGTAACCGAGCCCGAGCTTGTCCATCGTTCCGCTTTTGAAGTTCTCGCTGAAGACGTCTGCGGTGCCCAGCAGCTTGTGCGCGATCTCCAACCCGCGAGAGTCTTTCACGTCGACGGCAATGCTTTGCTTATTGCGGTTGAACGTACCGAAGAAACCCGCGCCAGACCCGCGCAGGGCGCGGGTGCTGTCGCCGCCGATCGGCTCGATCTTGATGACTTCCGCACCCAGGTCTGCGAGCACCATGCCGCACGTCGGGCCCATCACCATGTGGGTCATCTCGACCACGCGCACGCCGCTATATGGCAGCGACGGGGTGGTGTCGGCGTTATGGTTGTTTCGCGCGTTGTGAGCTTCACTCATTGCGCCACTCCTTTCGGGCAAGCTTCCGGCTGGACGGCGCTTGCGCTACGGCCGTCCGCATACCTGAATCCTTTGGGCAAACCGGCATCCGGCACGTGCCCGTATAAGGTTTCGCCAGGCAGCGCTTCGGTCAGAATCGCGCGCGCGGCAACGAGCGCATCGATGTCGACCCCGGTGTCGTATCCCATCGCCTCAAGCAGGAACGCGAGGTCTTCGGTGACGATATTGCCGGTCGCGCCCGGCGCATAGGGGCATCCGCCTAAGCCGGCCTGGCTCGAGTCGATGGTCGTGACGCCCACTTCGAGTGCCGCGACCACATTGGCGAGACCCTGGCCGCGCGTGTTGTGGAAGTGGGCGCCGCCTGCCTTGGTGCCGAACTCGGTTTGCAGGCGGCGAAACAGGCGCCGGACCTGGGTGGGATTCGCATAACCGCTAGTGTCGGACAGGCCGATCTCGTCGACGCCGCACGTCGCCATCGCGGCGCACATGCGGATCGTCTGGTCCTCGCTGACAGCGCCGGCTATCGTGCAGCCAAACGCAACCGACACGCCGGCCTCGATTGCAATACCGGGGAATTGAGCATCACGTAGCGCAACGATCTGCCGGACTTCTTCGACCATTTGGTCGGTTGTCTTACGGATATTGGCCATCGAGTGCTCGTTAGTCACCGACACTGGCAACGTCACCTTGTGAACGCCCGATTCGAATGCAGCCTGACTCCCGCGCAGGTTCGGCGCGAGGACCGCAACGTGCAGCCCCGGAATGGTTAGTGCGTGCGCAACGACCTCTCGGATATCGGCCATCTGCGGCAGCAACGTGGTAGGGACAAACGAGCCAACTTCGATTTCTTTGAGTCCGGCTGCAGCGAGCGCGGAAATCCAGCGCAGTTTCGCGTCGGTAGGCATCACGGTTCGGATGCTTTGCAGGCCGTCGCGCGGGCCGACTTCGCTGATCATCACCGGCAAGGGGAGAGGTGTAGTCAAGATTTGCTCCTCATCGTTCTATTCAGAAGAACGGTGTTCTGGTAAACAAAACTATAGAAGCGTAGCGGCTCGGGTTCAAGCGGGTAAACCCGTCGGGGTGGTCGCAATAGTAGAATATCGTTCTGTAGGGTGGAACGATATGTGCGGTGTTTACCCTGTCTGCTTCGCGCAGACCGAGTGACACGCTCGACCTTCCGCTCCGCTGCGAGCCGGAAACGTAAGCCGAGTGCCATCGGGCGTGCAGGAACGAAACGATCCGTCCGGAGGCATCGCCGTTCATATCCGTTTCAACGGTAGGTGCGCAAAGTTGACGGATAACGGTGCAACACCTACGATGGTCTGCTACACAGAACGGTATTCGAAATGCAAGCGGACGACGCAGAAAAAGGCGGGGTAGCGGCACTTGATCGGGCATTCGCCATTCTCGGCGTCTTCCAGCCTGGCGAACGCGCGCTTTCTCTGGCCGAGATCGCCCGGCGAACAGGCTTCTATAAAAGCACCATCCTGCGATTGCTGAGCTCGCTCGAACGCGGCGGCTTCATACGAAGGCTTGAGGGCGGTAACTATTCGATTGGTCCTGAACCGCTTCGGCTCGCTCAGATATTCCAGGAATCGTTTCACATCCGCGAGGTTATCGAGCCGGTATTGCGGCAGCTATCGGAGGATTCGGGAGAAACCTCATCGTTCTACGTCAGGCAGGGCGAGTACCGCGTTGTCTTGTATCGCGTCGAGCCGCCGCGCTCGGTGCGCGTATCGATTCGCGAAGGCGAACGCTTTCCGATCGATCGCGGCGCGTCGGGAAAAATACTGATCGCATTCTCAAAGCCGTCGCGGGTCACGCATGATGCGGTGCGCGAGAGACTGTGGGCCTTGTCCTATGGTGAGCGCGACCCGGACACGGCCGCCGTTTCGGCTCCTGTCTTTGGGCCGAATAGCGAACTCGCCGGCGCTTTGACATTGTCCGGCCCGAAAGATCGGCTCGGCGGCAGTGACAAGATGCGAGCGGCATGCAATCTGTTGCTGACAGCGTCAGCCCGGGCGACCGCTGCGCTGGGCGGCGATCACCGCATCTTTGCTTACGGGATGGCGCTCGCTGCGCAGTTCGATTTCGCGCCGCCCACTGAGGTGCAAAGAGCGTGAATGCCGGCGGCGCAATGCATGCTAGCCGGGTTGGCCGCCTCCTACGATCGGCGGCGCGGTTACGGTAGACGAGGGCACGCCATTGGGCGGCATGCCCGGCCGCGCAAGAGGACGCCCCATGTACTGAATGAAGACCTGACCGGTTTTGTAGGACAGCCAGAGCTTGCGCCCGCGCCAGAAATTCATGGCAAGCAGCATGTCGAATCCGGGAAGCGATGTCTCGGATACCGATACCGGCGCGTTTCTGTACGTAATCGAGCCGACCGTCATCGTTTCGAACCGATGTTTATGTTCGATCACGGCACGGTAACGGAACATCCCTTGCCCACCGGAGCAGCCTGCGGTAGTTCGCCATACAGTTGCGTCATGGATTGAACCGGATCGCTCGCAGGCGAGCTTCTATCGGCTCGCCGAGTGCCGTATTCGCGATTCGCTGCGGTACCGGTCGCGCCGCCCTGAATGTGCAACGGCAACCGAATGGCAGGCGGCACGATTTGCGGTTGTTGCTGCGGCAACTGCTGCGGCAACCGCATCGGCCCGAGGTTCTGCGCGCTCGTCGGCCACGCAATGATCGCGGACACGAGTGCGATGCAGTGAGAAATTGCCGGTCTCATCGTTTGCTGGTGGGGCGCCGGATATCGAATGGAATAAACGTCATTGACTTGGTTCGACGCCATTGGCTCTTCGATAGCGTGTTATCGCATAAAGCCAAAAGGCTAGCCCGCCCGCGGCACCGGTCGGAAAAAGAATGCGGGCGGCATTGCTAAATGCTTGCCACTTGCTAAGTTCGGGAGCGTCGGGCGAATCCGTGTACCAGTGAAGGTTATGCAGCAGACCCATGAGGATAAGATCGCCGCACAAACCGACGACACCTCCCGCAAGGATGTAGAAGACGGCTGAACGGATGTTCAACTGCCGTGCCACTACCAGCACCAACGTGCAGGGAAGAATCGAGAGCGCGAACGCCATCAACCAAAAAAATGGAAAGAACAGAAGATCGGATAGAGCGATTTCGAGGGTATCAATCATCGGAAACAACGTTCCGTGCGAAACCCGGTCATGTATCACGCCGTATTCGATACCTGCGACGAAGCAAACCACGGCCCCGGTTACCGCCCAAAGATAGCCGCCAATGAAGCGCGATGCAGACACGCGAGGTGATGTGGTCACGTTGTTTTCGTTCCGATTCTCGATCAATTGATGTACGTCGTCCCGTCCGTGTGCGTCAGGTGCTGCAAGACCGGATCGTCTTTGTGGGCAGCAACGACGTTCATACCCGCCGGAAAGTAGCGGTAATCCAACTCGTCGAAGAGCGCTTTAATCACTTCGTAATCGGATTTGACGACTTCGAGCAGCAGGACGGGCTTGAGCGTGGCCAGCGTGTTCTTGGCACCCCTCAGCACCTCGACTTCCATTCCCTCGACATCGAGCTTGAGGAAATCTAGCCGCTTGAGCCCGAGCGAATCGATGGTGGCCATCGCCACGCGCAGGCCCTGCGCCGGATCGTACGAAACCTGTTGTCCGATGTACTCGTTGGCTTCCTGCTGCCGCAATTCGAGGCTGCCGAAACTAGAATGCACGAAATAGTTTGGTCGCGGTACGATCAGATCGCCGTTCTGTGCCCCGAGCGCGCAGAGCATGGCGCGAGCGTTCAGGCAGTTATTGAGCGCGATGTTTCCCGCCAGCGCATAAAAGACGACTTCCTGCGCTTCAAACGCGAGCACTTCGCCCCAGCCGTACATTTGCCGCGCCCATTCGATCGTATGCACGCCGATATTCGCGCCGCCGTCGATCGCAACCGCGCCGTCGCCGAAATACTGCCGCCGCCGAGCCAGCAACGCCAACGCAAACGCGACCTCGTTCGCATCGTGGCTGGACTGTTGAAGGATTTGATGGCCCACGCCATAGGCTTGGCCGGGGCCGGCCACGTTGTAATCGTTCCGATTCACGATCATCGTGCCGTGGTTGGATGCAGCCAGGACAAAAGCGATGGGGCGCTGCGGGAGTGTCATTGGACGGTCTCTTAAGAATGCGTGCCACAGCGCTTATAGCGTAAACGGTCAGCTTTGTATCGCTAACCTAGCGCCGGTATCGTCATAAAGGCTTCTAAAAAGGCCGGTGCGCGAACGCCTTGCAGGAGCAGCGCACCGATAACGTCGACCTCGGCAAACGAGACCTCACGTTTTTTGCAACTTACTCCAGTCCGGTTCGTGTATGCCCGCACTGGATGTTTGCATACGCTTGCGGTTGTGCGGCAGCTATTCGAGGACGATATCCACGCGGCGATTTTTAGCTCGACCGGCGGCCGTCGCATTACTTGCCAACGGATCGCTTTCACCAAAACCGCGCACGTCGAACTTCTGCGCCCGCAGGCCGTGTTCGCGCAGATATTGCGCAACCGCTTGCGCACGACGTTCGGACAGTTGCTGATTGTGTTCAGTCGTGCCGGTCGAGTCGGTATAGCCGTTGATCGTCACGGTCTTGAACGAGGTGCCGTGTGCCGCTTCGATCAGCACATCGAGCTTGTCCCGAGCATCGGCTTTGAGCGTCGATTTATCGGTATCGAAATTGGCGTCGCTATCGAGTGTGATGCGTTTCGGGGGCGCAGCCGGAACCACAACGGGAGCCGGAGCCGGTTTTACCGCAACGGGCGGGGCGGGTTGCACGGGTGTTGCACACTGGAAAGTCAGGATGCGCACATCACGCGGATTCTGGTCGTCGCCCAACGGTGCGACAGCTTCTAGCGGCTGCACCCGCTTTTGGCCGCAGATTTCCACCGCTTGCGAATAGCAGGCTTCCTGTCCTTCAAAAAGCCCGTGGCAATCGACGCGGTACGCCTGTTGCCCGTTCGGCATGCTAACGCGATAGGCATTCCACGTAGGCCCTTGCGAAGCGCAGGCCACGAGCAAGCCCGTTGCGCCGAGGATAAATAAAGATTTCGCCGACATATTTCGTTTCCTTGTTGGTCTGTCTGGCCGGTTACTCGGAACGGGCCTGAAATAGCGCCCGTTCCGCGATCTACAGCGTTACGCGTCAGTCCGGCTTACTTCGCGAAAGCGCGGCTTACCACTGGTAGGACGCACCGACGCCATAGGATTGACCGCCGCTACTGATACCCACGCCGCCACGAACTTTCAGGTTGCTCGTAATGCGCGCGGTGAAACCAATTGCGGTCGCGCCGTAGCCCTGGAAGCTCGCGCCGCCGATACCGATCGACAGCGTTTTGCCTTGGTCGACGTCGGGAATCATCGTGAGCGCAGTAGCGGCCGCGATGCCGCCGTACGCCTTACGTGCAACCGAATTGATGGAGTTGTTCAGGTCGTTCTGCGCGTTTTGCAGTTGCGACAGGTTCACGCCATCAGTTGGATTAATACCCGGCGCTACGTTGGTCAAACGACGTTCGTTCCCGGCCGAACCGAGCGAAACGGTGTTGTCCTGATCGGCCACAGAGCCCTTGCCAAGCGCAACCGAGTTCCGCCCGCTTGCCACCGCACCCGCACCCAGCGCCGTTGAGTTGTCGCCCGATGCCGTCGAGCCCACACCCATCGCGCTCGAATTCACGCCGGTAGCGTTGGCGTTGTAGCCGACCGCCGTCGCTGCGGCGCCAGAGGCATTGGCGTTGTTGCCGAACGCCGACGCATTGGTACCGCCGGCGGTAGCGTTCACGCCAACAGCGACGGCATTGAAGCCCGTTGCACCGTCGTTGTTGTAATTGCTACCTTGCTGGCCGTTGTCGTTGACGCTGACATAGTGCGGCTTCGACGTGGTGTCGATGTTCAAGATTGCCGTTGACAGCGACGTGATGCCGGTGCTTGTCGACGTGCTAAGCGAATCAAGGCCGCTCGTGACGGTGGAAAGACCCGTCGAAAGCGAACTCATTCCGGTGGACAGCGACGACATTCCGGTGCTCGTGGACGTACTCAGGCTCGACACAGCGGTCGAAGTCGAAGTCGACAGCGAGCTGATGCCGGTCGAGAGCGAGCTTGCAGCCGTCGACGTCGATGTGCTCAGCGACGTGACAGAACTCGTCACGGTCGACAGGCCCGTAGACAACCACGACACACCCGTACTCAGGCTCGAAATCCCTGTGCTGGCCGAAGTGCTCAGCGAGGAAATTCCCGTGCTCGTCGACGTGGACAGCGACGAAATGCCGGTACTCAAGCTCCACACGCCGGTGCTCAACGACGACACCCCGGTCGAAAGCGAAGACATTCCCGTACTCAACGAAGAGATGCCCGTGCTGGTCGAGGTCGAAAGCGAATCGATGCTGCTCGTCACCGTCGAAAGTCCAGTCGAAAGCGAACTCATTCCAGTCGAGAGCGAACTGATACCGGTGCTCGTGGAAGTCGAAAGCGAATCCACCGAACTCGTCACCGTCGAGAGCCCCGTGCTAAGCGACGAAATCCCCGTGCTCGTGCTCGTGGACAGCGAAGAAATGCCGGTGCTGAGGCTGGAAATGCCGGTGCTGGTGGAAGTGGACAGCGAAGACAAACCCGTCGAGAGCGACGACACGCCCGTGCTCAAGCTGGAAATGCCGGTGCTGGTCGACGTCGAAAGTGACGACACGCCCGTACTCAAGGACGAAATTCCCGTACTCAAGCTCGAAACAGCCGTGGATGTCGACGTACTCAGCGACGAGATGCCGGTCGAAAGCGACGAAATGCCCGTCGAAGTCGAGGTGCTCAACGAATCGACCGAACTCGAAACCGTGGACAAACCGGTGCTGAGGCTCGATACCGCCGTCGAGGTCGAAGTCGAAAGCGACGACATTCCGGTGCTGAGCGAGGAAATGCCCGTCGAAGTCGAAGTGGAGAGCGACGACATCCCGGTGCTCAAGCTGCTGATTCCGGTCGAGGTCGAACTCGAGAGCGACGAAACGCCGGTACTGAGCGACGAAATTCCCGTGCTCGTGGATGTGCTCAACGACGAGAGCCCGGTCGAGAGCGAAGAAATTCCGGTGCTCGTGGAGGTCGAAAGCGAACTCACCGCTGTGGAAGTCGAGGTGCTCAACGAATCCACACTGCTCGTGACAGTCGAAAGACCGGTGCTCAGGCTGGAAATTCCGGTGCTGGTCGACGTACTCAATGACGACACCCCAGTGCTCAACGACGAAACCGCGGTCGAGGTGGAAGTGGAGAGGGAGGAGATGCCCGTGCTCGTCGACGTGCTCAGCGCTTCAATCGACTGGTTCGTCGCATAAAGCTGCGAACCGTTGATCGCGTCTGTACTGTCCTTCGAGATTTGGCCCGCCGCCACATTCGTGATTTGGCGCTCGGAACCGGGCGCCCCGACGCTCACCACGCCGACCGGAGCGGCACCCGCAAACCGATACGTCGTGCCGCCGATGACGGCGCTCGGTGTCGGATGCGATACATCCGTGATCGATCCGGCACCGAGCGCGACCGAATTGTCGTTCGACGCATTCGCTCCATCGCCGATTGCAACCGCGCTCGCACCGCTCGCCGTGGCGTTCGTGCCAGCCGCCAGCGAATTGATTCCGCTCGCACCGTCGTTGTTGTAATTGCCTTCTTGCACGCCGTTATCGTTGACCGAGTAGTAGTGCGTCTTGCTGGCCGAGATAGCGGTGGACAACGAAGAAATGCCCGTACTGGTCGAAGTCGAAAGCGACGAAACCCCCGTGCTCAGAGACGATACGCCGGTAGAGAGAGAACCAATACCGCTCGTGACCGTGGACAGCGCGGTACTCGTGGACACCGAGAGCGACAAAATCCCGGTCGACGCACTCGTGCTGAGCGAGGAAATGCCGGTGCTCAGCGAACTCGCTACCGTGGAGGCCGACGTGCTGAGCGAAGAAATGCCCGTCGATGCCGAAGTCGACAATGACGAGATCCCGGTGCTAAGCGACGAGACGCCCGTGCTCAGCGAGGACACGCCAGTGCTCAGGCTCGATACGCTCGTGGAAAGCGAATTCACGCCGCTGGTCACCGTCGAAAGGCCCGTACTCGTGGACGTGCTGAGCGAATCGACCGAACTCGCGACCGTCGACAGGCTCGCGCTGACGCTGGAAATTCCAGTCGATGTGGATGTCGAGAGCGAATTGACTGCACTAGTCACGCCCGATATTCCCGTGCTCAGGGACGACACGGCCGAGGACGTCGAAGTCGAAAGCGACGCAACGTTGCTCGTGACCGTGGACAGCCCCGTCGATGCCGACGTGCTCAGAGAAGAAATGCCCGTGCTGAGCGAACCGACATTGCTCGTCACCGTCGACAGAGCGGTGCTTGCCGACGTGCTCAACGAAGAAATTCCCGTGCTCGCCGACGTGCTGAGCGACGAGAGACCGGTGCTCGTCGAGGTAGACAGCGATGCAACGTTACTGTCGGTTGTCGAAAGGCCAGTCGAGAGCGAATTAATGCCGCTCGTGATCGTTGAGAGGCCCGTGCTGGTCGATGCGCTGATCGAAGAAATCCCCGTGGAAGCGGACGTACTGAGCGAGGACAAACCCGTCGAAAGCGAGCTAACGCCCGTGCTCAACGAGGAGATCCCTGTGCTGGCCGAAGTGCTCAACGAAGAAACGCCCGTACTCAAGCTCGATACAGCCGTCGATGTGGAAGTCGAAAGCGTATCGATGGCGCTATTCGTTGCAAAGAGTTGCGAACCGTTGATTGCATCCGTGCTGTTTTGCGTGACCTGACCGGCAGCAACATTCGTAATCTGACGCTCGGCACCCTTCGTACCGACGCTAACGACGCCCGTGGGATTGTCGCCCGCGTATTGGTATGCGTTGCCGCCGACCGTGCCGCTCGAAGTCGGAACGGCCGCGGCTGTCACGGAGCCATTGCCGAGTGCCACAGAATTCGCAATCGATGCAGTGGCCCCTTGGCCGATGGCAACCGCGTTGGCAGCGGTCGCCTGCGCGCTATCGCCAACCGCTACTGCGCTTTGTCCTGCGGCATTCGCGGCGTAACCGATCGCAGCCGCATTGCTTCCCGCAGCCGTGGCACCAACGCCCGCCGCGATGGCATTTACGCCGGAGGCACCGTCGTTGTTGTAGTTGCCGCCTTGGGTGCCATTGTCGTTGACGGAGTAGTAGTGCGTCTTGCTCGCGGAAATCGCTGTCGAGAGCGAGCTCGCAGTGGTCGAGGCCGACGTGCTCAACGAAGAAACGCCTGTACTGAGCGAACCGATACCGGTGCTTGCGCTCGTGCTCAGCGAAGCGATATCGCTGACCGCGCCCGACAAGCTCGTCGACAGGGAGCTCGCCGTCGTGCTCAGAGACGATACACCGGTAGAAAGCGAACTAATGCCGCTTGTGACCGTAGACAGCGCCGTGCTCGTAGACGTCGAGAGCGACGAAATCCCGGTCGATGCACTCGTGCTGAGCGAGGAAATGCCGGTGCTCAGCGAACTCGCTGCCGCGGAGGCCGACGTGCTCAGCGAAGAAATGCCCGTGCTGAGCGAGCCGATACCACTTGTCACCGTCGACAATCCGGTACTTGTGGAAGTCGAAAGCGAGGAGATTCCGGTACTTGTGGATGTGCTCAGCGTATCGATTGCCGTATTGGTCGCATACAGTTGCGAGCCGTTGATCGCATCGGTGCTGTCCTTCGTGACTTCGCCTGCGGCAACGTTGGTAATTTGCCGTTCGGCACCCGGTGCGCCAACGCTCACGACGCTTTGCGGGTTTGTGCCGGCGAACGTATAGGCATTGCCGCCGATCGTGGCGCCCGCAGTCGGATTGGCGGCAGCGGTGACGGAGCCCGAGCCGAGTGCAACGTCGCCCGGATTCGTGGCCGCAGCGCCCGAACCCATCGCAACCGCGTTTGCACCTGCCGCACTCGAATCGTTACCAACGGCTACACCTGCCGCGCCTGCCGCCGTGGCACCGACACCGGCTGCGAGCGCATTAATGCCGGTCGCACCGTTGTTGTCGTAATTCGCGCCTTGCACGCCGTTATCGTTGACCGAGTAGTAATGCGTCTTGCTGGCCGAGATAGCGGTAGAAAGCGAACTGGTTGAGCTGGACAGGCCGGTGCTCAGCGAACCGATTCCGCTCGTCACGGAAGAAAGGCCCGTACTTGTCGAAGTGCTCAGCGACGAAATACCCGTCGAGAGCGAAGAAACGCCGGTGCTGAGGCTGGAAATTCCGGTGCTCGCCGACGTGGACAACGAAGACAATCCGGTGCTAAGCGACGATGCCCCCGTGCTCAACGAACCGATGCTGCTCACGGCGCCCGACAACCCGGTCGACAGCGAGCTTGCTGTTGTGGATGTCGACGTGCTGAGCGAATTCAGCCCGCTCGCGACGGTCGAAATCGAGCCCGACAATTGCGACGCGCCTGTGCTGAGCGAAGCAATTCCCGTGGATGCGGAAGTCGAGAGGGAAGACAGGCCGGTGCTCAGCGAACCGACGCCGGTCGAGAGGGAGGAAACACCCGTGCTAAGAGACGACACGCCGGTGCTCAGGCTCGATACCCCCGTGCTCAACGAACTGGCAACCGTGGAAAGTGACGACACACCGGTGCTGAGACTCGATACCGCGGTAGAGGCCGAAGTGCTGAGCGAGCTCACGCCCGTACTCAGGCTCGATACGCCGGTCGAGAGCGAAGACACGCCCGTACTCAAGCTCGATACCGCAGTGGAAGTGGACGTGCTGAGCGCATCAACGGCAAGATTGGTGGCGTTCAGTTGCGAACCGTTCACGGCGTCGGTGCTGTCCGACGTGAGCTGCCCGGCCGCGACGTTCGTGATTTGCCGTTCTGCATCTTTCGCGCCGACGCTGACGACGCTCGCCGGTTTTGCACCGGCAAAAGCGTAGGTCGTGCCGCCGATGGTTGCGTTGGCAGTCGGGTTAGAAGCTGCTGTAACGGAGCCGGAACCCAAAGCCACATCGCCTGCGTTTGTCGTGGCTGCGTTTTGGCCAATTGCCACGGAATTCGCCGCTGCGCCGGTTGCGGCGTCGCCCAATGCGACGGCACTCGCGCCGGCTGCTGTCGCATTGGTGCCTACAGCAATCGCATTGACGCCGCTCGCGCCATCGTTTGCGTAATTGCCTTGCTGCGTGCCGTTGTCGTTGATGCTTACGTAGTGCGGACGCGTCGTGGAAACGAGGGTGCTCAGCGACGACACGTTGCTATTCGTCGTGGACAATCCGGTCGAAAGGGACGATACGCCAGTGCTCAAGGAGACAATGCCGCTTTGTGCGGTGGACAAGCCGGTCGAGGCCGAAGCGCTGAGCGAGGAGATTCCGGTCGAGGCAGACGTGCTCAGCGAGGAAAGGCCCGTGCTGAGCGACGACACACCGGTCGATAGTGACGATACGCCTGTGCTAAGGCTCGAAATGCCGGTCGATGCGGACGTGGATAGCGAATCGAGATTGCTGTTCGTGGTGGAAAGACCGGTGCTCAAACTCGATACCGCTGTGGAGGTCGAAGTCGACAGCGCTTCGATCGCGGTATCGGTCGCGAAAAGTTGCGATCCGTTGATTGCGTCGGTGCTTGTTTGCGTAATGCGACCGGCAGCGACATTCGTGACTTGCCGCTCGGCGCCGGCTTTTCCCACGCTGACTACACTGCTTGGTGCGCCGCCGGCATACGTATAGGTATGGCCGCCGATTACACTGTTCGGTGTCGGATTCGCCGCAGCGGTAATCGAACCGGTTCCCAATGCAAGGCTGTCTGCGTTTCCAGCCGTCGCGCCGTTGCCGAGCGCCATCGCACCGGCGGCCGAGGCAACGGCGGCCCCGCCAATTGCAGCGGAATTTCCACCGACAGCAGAAGCGCCGCTCCCGAGCGCAAGGTCGTTAACGATCGTTGTGTTCCCGGCGACGCCTGCTACTGCATTCGTGCCTGCAGCAAAAGAGTCCGTGCCGTTCGCGCTGGTTCCGGAGCCAATGGTAACGGCGCGCAGGCCGGATGCAACGGCCGACACGCCGACCGCCGTTGCGTTCGTATTTGACGCGGTAGAGTTCATGCCGACGACGGTCGCATTGACGCCCGATGCCAGCGCACTATTGCCAACGACGAGCGAATTAGTGTTGGTGCTAATTGCGCCTGTACCAACTGCCATGGAGCCCGTGCCGCTTGCAGTGGCTAAAGAACCGATACCCACGTTATTCGCTGCAGAAGCGGTTGCGCCGACACCGATTGCAGTCGAGCTTGTTCCGCTTGCGGTCGAGGTTGCGCCGAGCGCCATAGCCGATGCCACATTTGCCAACGAATTCACGCCGAGCGCGGTCGAATTCGTTCCGTCCGCTTCGGCTGAATACCCAAGCGCCATAGCTTGCGCGCCCGTAGCAGTCGCTGTGCGCCCAAGCGCGACCGAATTTGCACCGGTCGCCAACGCCTGGGCGCCGATCGCGGCGCTGTAGAGGCCCGCCGCGCTGGACCCGGGAGCAAAAGCAAGTGAGCTATCGCCCGAAGCCGTTGCAGTCGCGCCAATCGCAGTAGCGGCGTCGCCTAGGGCATTCGAACCGATGCCAATCGCTGCGGAGCTGGTGCCACCCGACCGCGCGCCGGGACCGAACGCGACGGAGTTCAGGCCCGTTGCCCGCGCAGCCGTGCCGAAAGCCGATGCGCCTTGCGCGGAAGCCGTCGCATTAGTCCCTACCACGGTGGAATTTGGGCCCGCGGAGATGCTGTCCCCACCGATCGCGATCGTGCCTGACGCCGCAGCAGTCGAGCCGCAGCCGATGGCGATGTCCTTCAAGCTGCCGGCTACTGTTGTCTCCGTACACGCCGGGGTACCGCCGGGAATATTCACGGACTGCGCGTATGCCTCGTCAGGCGCGCTCAGGCCCGCGACAACCGCGACCGCCGCCACGGTGATCACACTCAGCGCGGGCATGCCGTCCAAGAAGCCGTCCATGAAACCGGCACCCATTGCACCGATACCGATACCCGGTGAACTCGTGACGACACTCGCTGCGCTTTTGCCGTGCGCCATATCCAATTCAGATACAGCGACCCACGCGCCGAGAGCATCGTTCCAAATGGATCGATAGTTCTTATTCATTCTCTGATTCCTGTTGACGAAGATTGCGCGCGAAAAACAATGCGCCCCGTTTCTCTCCCGCGACAGCCAGCGCGACCGCGCACTGGGAGTTCCGTGCGCGTTACTCCTTATTACTCAAAAATACGGAACCGATGCTAGCGTAAACAACTCGAAAAATGTATATGAGTAAAGGAGTGACTGAGTTAATCAGAACATGATTTGAGTTGATTAATAAGCAAGAGAATTGAAGCCATAGCGATCGACAAAACGCTTCGCGGCTTTATGCGGTGGGGCGGGGCGGCTGGGGACGCTGCGAGCGCATGCCGGTCAAGCCGGCACAAAAGATCCGACCAAACAAGCAGCGCTTAGGGAAAGCGCTAAATCAATGTCATTCGGACGTGTCTTTCTCGCCACAGAAGATCAAATATCGTTAAGACTTTTAATTCGCGCGACTAGCGGCGCGCTTTAAGCTTGCAACTGACGTACTGGATGGATGAATGACGGACGGTGCTTCATGGCTGCGGCCCATGATTACTCAAATCAAAACCACCAAAAACTCATCCACCAGATGATTTTAAAATCGGGGTTGCGAGTAGGCCAGCGACTGTAGAAGTCGTCCGGCTCAATCAACCGTCGCTGTCCTAATCGTCCGTTGCGGGCACCGGCACGTCGGCCAGCGCGGCGGCTTCTCGGTACAGCCGCGTTTGATTGATACGCTCGGCGATCGCTTCGTCGTCGGCCGCGGGCACCTGCGATTCGTGCAGCAATCCCCAACGACGATATTGCGCGAGGAACCAGCGCCCCTCGGCGATGCGTGGATAGTTGACCGTCCCGCCGTCGTAGAAGGCGACAGGCAGTGGCACGCGAGCGTAGCGCTTGCCGCCTTCGCGCCCAGTGAGCCGAGGCGCGATGACTTCGCGCGGCACGTTCAGCGCATCGGGCTTCGCAAGCCATGATGAAATCTCGTCGCGATGGGTTGGGGCATCAACCCATCGGCACGCTTCCAACATCGTGCGCACCAGCGCACGCACCGTGGCCGGGTAGCGTTCGACAAACTCGCGGCGGCACGCCAGCACTTTCTCCGGGTGATTCGGCCAGATCTCGCTTGTGGCCACGACGGTCTCGCCCGCTCCGCGCGCTTCGGCCACCGCGTGCCACGGTTCGCCCGAGCAAAATCCGTCGAGGATCCCGCGCTCGAGCGCATCGACCATCCTCGGCGGCGGAATGACGACGCTTTCGATGTCGTCGCGCGGATGCACGCCGTGCGTAGCGAGCCAGTAGTACAGCCACAGCGCGTGGGTGCCGGTAGGGAATGTCTGCGCAAAGACGGGCGGACGCCCGAGCGTGGCCAGGGCGGCCTTCAAGTTGCCCTCCGTGTCGAGTGCGCGAGCAAGCGGCGTGGACAACGTAATCGCCTGACCGTTGCGATTGAGCACCATCAAGACGGCCATCTGGTCGCGCGGCCCCCCGATCCCCAATTCGATGCCGTACACGAGACCGTAAAGTGCATGCGCGCAATCCAGTTCGCCCGAGAGCAGCTTGTCCCGCACGGCAGCCCACGACGGCTGGCGGCACAACTCGAGCGTGAGCCCGTGACGATGTCCGAATTCGAGCACCTTGGCGGCGATCAGCGGCGCCGCGTCGGAAAGCGCGACGAAGCCGATCCGCAGATGCGTTTTTTCGGGGGCGGGAGGGGCCAAGGTCGGCTGCGTGACGTTCATGGATCGCTACCTCGAAGGGGTGGCCGCGTCGATCACGCGGCGCGCGATCTCGGCCAGACGTACGCCGGCATCCATCGCGCTCTTGCGCAACGTGGCGTATGCATCGTGTTCGGAGAGCTTGCCTCGCTCCATCAATAGGCGCTTGGCCCGATCGATCGTCTTGCGGTCTTCGAGTTCGGTTTCCGCCTTGGCCAATCGTTGCCGCAGCTTTTCTTCATGCGCAAAGCGCGCCAACGCAACCTCGAGGATCGGCGCCAGTTTGTCGGGCGTCAGCCCCTCGGCCATGTAGGCGGTGACGCCCGCATCGACTGCGGAACGAATCAATTGCTGATTCGCGTCGTGGCTGAACATGAGGACGGGACGCGGTGCGGTTTCGTTCATCACCGCCAAATGCTCGAGCGTGTCGCGCGACGGCGATTCCGTATCGATGATCACGACGTCGGGCCGTTCGCGCTCGACCACCTTGGGCAATGCATGCGGCGCAGCCGCTTCGGGCAGCATCTCGTAGCCGAGGCGTGCGAGCGCCTCGCGCAATTCGCCGATAGGTTTTTCGGTGTCGGTGACCAACAAAATACGCAACATGCTCAAGCGGGTGTCGTCGTAGTCAGTAAGCGCTTGATTTCGGGGACGCACGAGCCGCAGACGGTGCCGCAGCCGAGCGTCGATTTCAATTCGTCCAATGCCGCGCCGTTGGCGATGCCTTGCTCGATCTGCGATTGCGTGACCTGCTTGCAATTGCACACCACGCGATCGCGCGGAGCCCGCGTACGCTGCGGCATGTCGCCGCCGAGCAGCACGATCGCGTGGCGCGGGCCTTCCCAGGGCGCGGCGGTACGGATCTGTTCGAGCAGCGCGGCAGCGGGGCTCGTTTCGCCGATCACCAAGAAGCCGTCGACGCACTGCGCATTCCAAGCGACGCGCTGCGTGCGACCCCGGCGCGCGTCCCGGTACTCGAGTAGATCGTCGCCACGCGCCAATCCTAACGCATCGTGCAGGCGTTCGGTCCAAGCGGCGTCGGCTTCGGAATCTGCCGCGCTCACTACCAGCAAGTCGTCGGCTTCGACGCGGATCGACGCATAGCGCCGCTCTGCCAGCAGCGGCTGCACGGCGGCCCGTAACGCCAGCACATCGCCACGCTTCGCAGCGACGAGCCGCCAGGGCAGCTTTGCATGTTCGATGCGCACGGCCGCATGCTTCAGCTCGGGTTGCTTCGAATCGGGATCGACCGCACCCATTGTAGCTTCGTTGATCCCGCCGCTATCGAGAAACTGGCCGCTCCAATGCATCGCCGCGAACACTGTCCCGGGCGGCAAATCATCGGTCGTTTCGAGCGGCAGCACGAGCCGGCCGCGACGGCTCGCGACGGTGACAAGCTCGCCGTCCCTGAGCCCGCGCCGCGCCGCATCCTCGCGGCGCATGGACAGCGTGGCTTCCGGCGCATGATTGAACAGCGCGCCGGTGCGCCCCGTGCGACTCATGCCGTGCCATTGATCTCGTAGCCGCCCTGTGAGAAGGCGGAAGGGGTAGCGCGCATCGATCGGCTCCGCCACAGGCAGATAGCGTGTCGCATGGAAGCGCGCACGGCCATCTTCCGTCGCGAAACGGCCGTCGGTATAGCGGCGTGCCGACCCCGTGGCGGCGCCCGCCGGAAAGGGCCACTGCTGCGGACCGTGGCTTTCGAGTGTGTCGTAGGATAGCCCGCCCACGTCGAGATCGCGTCCGACCGTCAGCATGCGATGTTCGTCGAAGACATCTTGCGGGGCCGCGAAGGGAAAGAGGCTTGCGCCTGGTTCGCTACCGCGGGATGCCGCCAGCCGCGCCTCGAGCCGGCGTGCGACTTCATTGACGATCCACCAATCGGCGCGTGCCTGGCCGGGCGGCTCGACGGCCGCGCGTACCCGCGAGATGCGCCGCTCGGAGTTCGTGACGGTGCCCGCTTTTTCGCCCCAACTCGAGGCGGGAAGCAGGACATCGGCGTACGGCACGGTATCGGTCTGTTCGAACGCCTCTTGCACGACGACAAATTCGGCGGTGCGCAATGCCTGACGGACACGCTCGATGTCGGGCATCGAATGAACGGGATTCGTGCAGGCGATCCAAACCGCCTTGATCTTGCCCGCGGCGATGGCGTCGAACATTTCGACGGCCGGCAGCCCGGGGCGCGCCGATAGTTCGCTCACGCCCCACAACGCTTCGAGTTCCGCACGATGAGCCGCATTGCCGATGTCTCGATGCGCGGCAAGCATGGTCGCCATGCCGCCCACCTCGCGTCCGCCCATCGCGTTCGGTTGCCCCGTCAAGGAAAACGGCCCCGCACCGGGCTTGCCGATTTGCCCCGTCGCAAGATGCAGGTTGATCAGCGCCAGGTTTTTATCGGTACCGTGGCTCGATTGGTTGAGCCCCATGCAATAGAGCGATAGGGCGGCGGGGCTCGCCGCGAACCATTCGGCAGCTTGCAATAAGTCTCGCTCGGCGATGCCGCAGATTTCAGCCGCCATGCTCGGGGTATAGCCGCGCACGAGCGCCTTGAGTTCGTCGAATCCGTTCGTATGTGCCGCGATGTACGCGCGGTCGATCGAACCTTCCCAAATCATGTGATGCAGCATGCCGTTGAACAGCGCCACATCGGTGCCAGGCGTAATGGCCAGATGCAAGTCGGCCAGCGCGGCCAGATCGGTGCGGCGCGGATCGACGACGATCCATTTGACGTCGGGATGCTTCGCCTTCGTTTCTTCGAGACGTCGAAACAATACGGGGTGGGCGTACGGCGTGTTGCTGCCGGCGAACAGCACGGTTTGCGCGAGTTCGAGATCTTCGTAGCAGGTGGGCGGCCCGTCGGCTCCGAGCGCCTTCTTGTAGCCGGTCACCGCGCTCGACATGCATAAACGCGAGTTCGTATCGATGTTGTTCGTACGGACGAGCCCCTTGGCGAGCTTATTGAAGACGTAGTAGTCCTCGGTCAGCAACTGCCCGGAAACATAAAACGCAACGGCATCGGGGCCATCGCGTTCGATCACGTCGGCAAAGCGCGCCGCGACGTGATCGAGCGCGACGGACCAATCGGTCGGCTTGCGTTCGGATTCCCGTGTGAATCGAACTTCGGGATGCAGCGCCCGGCCGGCATGGCTCGCAGCCGTCAAGGCAAGCGTGCGCCCCTTCGTGCAGAGCCGGCCGAAGTTGGCGGGGTGATCGGGATCGCCGGCGATGCCCGTGATGCGGCCGTGCTCGGCTTCGATCAGCACGCCGCACCCTACGCCACAGTAGCAACACGTCGAACGTGTGACGGTTTTCATCGCGACGCGAGCCTCTTTATGCAAGGTGGATGAACACGGCTTCACCGTCGACTTTCACGGCAAAGCGCAGCGTGCAACCCGCGTCGGGCGCGCATGCTTCGCCCGTTTCGAGCGCAATGTTCCAGCTATGGAGCGGGCAAGTCACCGTCTTGCCGTGCACGATGCCTTGAGAGAGCGCCCCGCCTTTGTGCGGGCAACGATCGTGCAGCGCGAAGACTTGATCGTCCGCCGTTCGAAACAAAGCGATGTCGCCGTCATCGCGCTTGAGGACGCGGCTACCCAGGCGTGGAATGTCGGAGACACTGCAAACGTGGGTCCACGTGGAGGCCGCGGCCGGGGCGGGGGAAATCGTCATATCCATGTTCTGTACCCTCAAGCAATGACTTTGAGCGGGATGTATTCGCGTTCTTGCAAACCGCCGATGCGCGCTTGCCACGGATCAGGCAACCCTTCGAGCGAATAGAGCAGACGTTCGTAAAGCGCGCGCCGATTGGCGGCGTCTTCGACGACCTTGCGTTTCACGTAATCCAGCCCCACGCGCGCGATGTAGTGCACGCTGCGATCGAGGTAATGCGCTTCTTCCCGATAAAGCTGCAGGAACGCGCCCGAATACTCCTTCACTTCTTCCGCCGTCTTGACCTTCACGAGAAACTGCGCGACTTCCGTCTTGATGCCGCCGTTGCCGCCGACATAAATTTCCCAGCCGCTGTCGACCGCGATGACGCCGACATCCTTGATGCCGGCCTCAGCGCAATTGCGCGGGCAGCCGGACACGGCGAGCTTGACCTTATGCGGCGACCACATATTCGCGAGCATGGTCTCGAGATCGATGCCCATTTGCGTGCTGTTTTGCGTACCGAAGCGGCAAAACTCGCTACCGACGCACGTTTTCACGGTCCGAATCGACTTGCCGTACGCATGGCCCGACTGCATGCCGAGATCTTTCCAGACGTGCACCAGATCTTCCTTTTTCACGCCGAGCAAATCGATACGCTGCCCGCCGGTGACCTTGACCATCGGAATCTTGTATTTGTCGGCGACATCGGCGATGCGGCGCAGTTCGTCGGGCGTCGTTACGCCGCCCTTCATTTGCGGCACCACCGAGAACGTATTGTCCTTCTGAATGTTCGCGTGCACGCGCTCGTTGACGAAACGGCTTTGCGGATCGTCCACCGCCTCGCGCGGCCAGGTGGATACCAAGTAGTAATTGATCGCCGGCCGGCAGGTGGCGCAGCCATTGGGCGTGCGCCATTCGAGGAAGTCGTAGACAGCGCGGTGCGTCAGCAGCTTGTGCTCGCGCACGGCTTTGCGAATCTCGTCGTGCGTCCGATCGGTACAGCCGCAAACGGCTTTCGTTTTCGGGGTTTCTTGAAAGCTCGTGCCGACCGTGCTCATCAAGATCTGCTCCACGAGGCCCGAGCACGAGCCGCAGGAACTGGCCGCCTTCGTCTGCTTCTTCACTTCGTCGAGCGTGAAGAGTCCTTTTTCGGTAATGGCCTTGACGATCGTGCCTTTGCACACGCCGTTGCAGCCGCACACTTCGTCGGAATCCGCGAGCGATGCCGCACGGTTGTGTCCTTGCACGCCCGTGTCGCCGATGCTCGATTCGCCGAACATCAGACGATCGCGCAATTCGCCCAGCTTGCGGCCCTCGCGCAGCAGTTTGAAATACCAGGCGCCATCGGCCGTGTCGCCATAAAGGCAGGCGCCGACCAAGCGATCGTCTTCGATCACGAGCTTCTTGTAGACACCGCTGGCCGGATCCGACAACACGATTTGCTCGGTGTGTTCGCCGCCGACGAAATCGCCGGCCGAGAATAGATCGATGCCGGTGACCTTCAGCTTCGTCGACAACACGGAGCCCTTGTAGCTGCCGATGCCCATCAGCGCGAGGTGATTCGCGCACACTTTGGCCTGCTCGAACAGCGGGGCGACGAGGCCGTAGGCGACGCCGCGGTGGCTGACACATTCGCCGACCGCGTAGACGCGCGGATCGTAGGTTTGCAGGGTGTCGTTCACGACGATGCCGCGATCGCAATGAAGTCCTGCCGCTTCGGCCAGCGCCGTATTCGGGCGGATCCCTGCGGCCATGACGACGAGATCGGCTTCGATTGTTTCGCCGTCTTTGAAGCGGACGCCGGCGACTTCCCCGGCCTCGTTACCGATGATTTCGCTCGTTGCTTTCGACATCATGAACGTCAAGCCCCGCGCTTCGAGCGAGCGCTGCAGCAGACGGCCCGCATTCTCGTCGAGCTGACGTTCGAGCAGCGTCGAGGACAAATGCACGACGGTCACGTCCATGCCGCGCAGCTTCAGGCCGTTGGCCGCTTCCAAGCCGAGCAGGCCGCCGCCGATCACGACGGCGCGCCGCTTGACGGTGGCCGCATCGATCATCGCTTGGGTGTCGCGGATATCGCGATAGGTAATGACGCCTTTGAGCCCCGCACCCGGCACGGGCAGGATGAACGGCTGCGATCCCGTGGCGATGAGCAGGCGATCGTACGGCGCTTCGCTGCCGTCGTCGGCCACCACGATCCGCCGCTTCCGGTCGATCGCGGAAACGGTCTTGCCAAGGTGCAAGCGAATGTCGTTTTGCTCGTACCATTCGAGCGGGTTCAAGACGATGTCGTTGAACGTCTGTTCGCCGGCCAACACGGGCGAGAGCAGGATCCGGTTGTAGTTCGGATGCGGCTCGGCGCCGAACACTGTGATCTCGTAGTGCTTCGGCGCGAGCGCGAGCAATTCTTCGATCGTCCGGATGCCGGCCATGCCGTTGCCGATTACGACGAGTCGGGGCGCGTTCATCGTGAGTGACTCCTTAAGCCGTTGAGTCGCGGCGTCATTGCCCGACGGGAAGACAAAAATCAACGTTTTTGGCATGCGCCAACGAAAACGGCGTCCGCCTCGTGCCGATACACGAGGGGACGCCGTTGTCCTTGAAGCGTGAGCGCTGACCTAAAGGGGAAAGCGAGAAGGAGTGAGACGCTTCGTCGCCAGCCGGGCCATCGCATTGCGTTGCATGCATCCCGACGCCGTTGTCGGGTACGGGCGAGATCTATGCAAGGGCTATGCCAAGGGTGCTGGATTCAAGCTGGGCGGGCGTTTTCGCGAAAGCAGCGGGCGCGAAACCGGGTGACGCACCGATTTGTCGCACTGCAGCAGTGCAGCGCACCGCGCGGGCCGCACCCGTTCGGCGCGAGGGTGTCCGCTTCGGTGCGTAGTGTGGCTTTGTCGGCTCGGCGGAGCACACCCACGGCAATATAACCAAAACGCCTAATGTAAGGACGTAACGTTCGCTAGGCGAGGCCGCGTGCTGCAACGATCGGGGGCTATAATTCAGAGCTTCGTTTCAACCTTTCCGCGCAGTGCGCACAGGCAGATTCGCGCGCATCACGCGGCTTCCAAGCTGGTCAACGTATCCAACCGAGGAGGTTTCACATGTCCATCCGCATCGGCGACGTCGCACCTGATTTCACCGCCGAAACCACCGAAGGCACGATCAAGTTCCATGAATGGATCGGCGACAACTGGGCGGTCCTGTTCTCGCACCCGAAGGATTTCACGCCGGTCTGCACCACCGAACTCGGTACGGTGGCACGGTTGAAGCCCGAGTTCGACAAGCGCAACGCGAAAGTGATCGGCCTGAGCATCGATCCGGTCAGCGATCACGAAAAGTGGGTCGGCGATATCGCCGAGACGCAAGGCCACGCGGTCAATTTCCCGGTCATCGGGGATGCCGACCTGACCGTGTCGAAGCTCTACGACATGATCCACCCGAACGCTAGCGGCGGCGCCCGCACCGCAAACGACAACGCCACGATTCGGTCGGTGTTCATTGTCGGGCCGGATAAAAAGGTTAAGGCGATGCTCGTCTATCCGATGAGCGCGGGCCGCAACTTCGATGAAATCCTGCGTTTGGTCGACGCTTTGCAAGTGAATGCTCGGCACGCGGTGGCCACGCCCGCGAATTGGCGCCCGGGCGACGACGTCATCATCCCGACGTCCGTGTCCGACGAGGATGCGAAGAAGAAGTACCCGGACGGATTCAAGACGCTCAAGCCTTACCTGCGCACCGTCGCGCAGCCGAAGTAACCGTCACCGCGGTTAACACCGCATCGGCGCGTTCGGGGATAGGCCAGATCGAGCGCGCCGGCCGGGTTCAACCCGCCCATAGCGCGGTGCCGAGCCCCGCCGCCGCACACAACGCAACGACCACGAGCGGCGGTACTTTCGTTTCGGTAGTGATCTATCGGTCGACAAGCGGTTTGACGAGGTGGGAAGCCCGCCCCAGCGTTAAGCTCTCGGGCGCGACATGGCGACGATCGTCTTGACGTTCTTGGTAGGCTGGCTATTTCCTTGGGAGCACTACCAATTTCCGCTAGAATGCTGCGGCTCCCGGATACCCGACATCATGATCGCTCACCGCCGTAATCGACTGACCGCATGGCTTGGCGTATTCGCCATGTGGCTCATCGTCTTTGCGCCGATCGTGAGCCAGGGCCTCGTCACTCACGATCGCCATACTCCGCTCGCACCGATCTGCTCGGCTGATGGTCAGCCCGACGGCGGGAATCACGCGTACGCGGTCCACCTCAATGCTTGCGGGTATTGCGATCTGCTCATGCACCATGTTCCGGTGCCTTCGCCCGCGGTGCCGGGATTGCAGGCGTCCGAAAGCTACGGTGTCGTACAACCCGCGACTCCGATCGTGTTCGTCTACCAGGACGTATTCCCGGCAGCACGCCCACGTGATTCGCCATTCCTCAGCTGAACCCGTCATCCGCAGCCATATGAAAGTCCCTTGCGCATTGCATTGGACTCTCGTGGCTGCACGTTTCCAATTGGGAGATTTCGCGCCGCGCGTCCGCGACACAGCCGATCGCGCGCGCGTGCCTGCATGACATGACAGAGGAATTGCATGAAAATCGAATCGAAGAGCGGTGCGCTTGCCGCGCTGATCTGCTTGACGGCCTTGGTGCTGCCTACGGTTGCCGAGGCTTGTGCCACTTGTGGGTGCTCGGTGAACACTGACGCCGCAATGGGCTATTCGGCGATGCCGGGTTGGCGCGTCAGCTTAGACTACACCTTCCTTCCGCAGGGCCAATTGCGTAGCGGAACAAGCGCGGTGTCGCCTACGGTACCGGCTTCGATCAACGCAGCGGGTGGCAGCCAGGAAGTTGAACACCAGACGATCAATCGCTACTGGAATCTTGGCATCAACTACAGCCCGAACGCCAAGTGGAATTTCACCGCAATCGTTCCGTTCATCGACCGCAGCCATTCGACGTATAGCAACGCGACGCCCGATCAGCTCACCCCCGACAATCTCAGTGGCGCAACGAGCAGCGGGCTTGGCGACATCAAACTGATCGGCAGCTATCAGGGCTTCCTTCCTACGCACAATCTGGGCCTGCAACTAGGAATCAAGCTGCCTACAGGAAGGTACGGGGGGCAGAACGGGCTGACGGGTGCAACAGTTGGCCGCAGCCCGGTATTCTTCTCGTCGGGCCCGAACAGCGCGGGCGGCCAGGCGCTCGATACTAGCCTGCAACCTGGAACGGGCAGTACCGACCTCATCGTCGGTGCATACTACTACCAACCGGTCAGCCAGAACTTCGATGCCTTCGTCAATGGCCAGTTCCAGTCAGCCGTGATCGAAAATCTTCGCGGTATCGGCCAGGACTACCGGCCCGGCAATTTGGCGACGGTCAGCTTTGGGTTGCGCTACGAAGCAAACCCGAGGATCGTTCCCCAACTCCAGATCAATGTGACGCGCAAGAGCGCGGACCAAGGCGCGCTAGCGGATACGGCCAATACTGCCGGAACCGTCGTCTATTTGTCGCCGGGCGTAACGGTGAGCGTGGTGAAGAATCTGAATGTCTACGCGTTCATTCAGAAGTCGCTGTATAGCCGCCTGAGCGGCTATCAGCTGTTTCCGCGTTGGTCTGGCACGGTGGGCGCGAGCTATGCGTTCTGACGTTGTTGATTCGAAGGGCGTCGGGATGGGTCGGTCGCGGCGCAACTGGCTTCGCACGGCCGGGGGACTGGCGCTGGGCGCCAGCCTCGGTGGATGGCTGCCGGTCGCGCAGGCCAGCAGCCTGACAGTCGGCCGCCCGGCACCCGGCCTGGTCCTGCATACGCTCGATGGGCAAAGCATCGCCACCGAGGATTTGCACGGGCACGTGGTCGTCTTGACCTTCTGGGCTACATGGTGCGAGCCCTGTCGAACTGAGCTTCCGCTGTTATCCGCATACGCGTCGCGACATGCGGCGAGCGGCTTACGTGTGCTCGGCTTCAGCCTGGACGGTCCAGATAATCTTGAGGCTGTCCGGAAAGTGGCGTCCAACTTGAGCTTTCCGGTCGGCCTCCTCGGTGGTGCGTACGCCGGGGGCTATGGACGAATCTGGCGCATCCCGGTGAGTTTCACGATCGACCGGAAAGGGCTCCTCGTCGACAACGGATGGGATGACCCGAATCCCTCATGGACCGCCGAACGTTTGGAGAACGTCGTCACGCCGCTCTTGAACCGTGAGTCGAGCTGATTTTCCAGAGTGTCGTGGCCTGTCAATCCAATGGGATAAGCCGGGCCACCGTTCGGCAACTACATGCTGTCGTGACGGGAAGGGGGCTGACGCGTTCAACCCTCACCCCACCCGTCGTCCGGCTGTAGCGCTTCGGGCGGCTCTAGGATCTCCCTAACCCGCGCTCCGGCTGGGTGCCGATGAGCGCGCGGATACGGTCAACGGTTCAATGATCGAGCCTTTTCATCGTTTCCGATTCGATTGCGGCCTGCCATTCCTCAGAGGCCTCGATTTCGTTCGTTTCGTCCTCGACCGAAAACTGCGCGCGCTCCGCAGCCGTTCGCGCGCGACCGAAGTCGGCATCGAGGCCGTCTTCATCGTCGTCCTCGCCAGGCGGCTCGAGCATATCCCTCAGCATCGCGTCGAGTTCGGGGGTATCCCAGGGCCTGCCGTGCTGTTTGCAGCCCTTGATGTAATGCCGGATCTCCGCATCTTGTTCCGGCGTGAGCGGAAGCCCGCGAAAGGTCCGCCCGGGATCGATGTCGGCCATGATGGCGCTCCGCGGCAATAGATGTCCGAGTGTAGCGCCGTTACGCGGGAATGCGCTAGACGAAGGTGTTCGATTGTAGGCGGCGGGGGCGGGGTGCCGCGCTGCGCGGCGCTTCGCTTTGGAGGCGAGCGCTTCGCGGTACGCACTCCTAGACGTTTGCCCGTCGCTAGACTCTTCACGAATGGAGTGCCAGGAACCGCAAGGTACGGCGACAACGGCGAGGAAACCAGCGATTGAGCCCATTCGACACCCAGCATGCGGCAGTCTACGAACCCGTCGTCAATGCAGGCGGCGACAGCACGGAGAAGGTCGATCGTCAGCGCCGCTTCTTGTGCGCGCCCGTTCCCGATGACGTACTGCTCGACGATTTGCGCGAGTTCATCGATAAGGCACGCGCGAAGCGCGCCGCGACTGCCGCGGTCGCGCCCGCGCGCGAGCCGGGTTCAGCATTGCGGGTGCTGTTGCTCGGCTACACCGGGGCAGGCAACACGGGCGCCGATTTGCGGACGATCGAAACCGTTCGGCAATTGCGCTCGCTTTTCCCCGACCGCCCGCTCGAACTGACGGTTTTCGCGCTGGGCGGGCTGCTCGATCATCCGATTCTGCGTTCCGTCGATGTGTTCGTCCCGCGTAGCGACTATCTACCGGAAGCACTGGCTGAGGCCATCGAAGACTACGACGCCGTGCTCAACGTCGAAGGATCGACGTACACGTCGAAATTCTCCGACGCGCTGGCGGCGTCGCTCATCGGCGGCGTCGGTTTGGCGGCCGCTCATGGTCGCGTGGCCTGCGCGTACGGTATCGATGCGGGGGCCATGACGGATCGATTGATGCACTTCGCGACGCAGACGGCGGAAGGCGTCGATATCGTCTGCCGCAGCCGTGGGGCGAGCGAACGGTTGCAGGCGTTGGGATTAGCCACCGAGCAGGGGGCCGATACCGCCTGGACATTCCGCGCGGCGCCGAACTCGCGCCCGGCGTTGCCAGACCGCTACGCCGTGCTGTGCCCGAACAATCCGTTCTGGTGGCCCGTGCAGACGAATGTCCGCCGCGCCATCGAATTGGATGCGGCGAAGGAGCGTTCGCCGTTGCGGTACGGTCCGTTGAGCTTTCATTCTTGGGACGATCAGCGCGCCGCGCGCTTCGATGCCTACAAGCACAGCTTCGCGGCCATTGCCGAGGGCTTGAAGCGACGCGGTTATGCGCCGGTGTTGGTCGCGATGGAACGCCTCGATCTGGCTGCGTGCGAGGAAATTGCCGCGCAGTTGTCGTTCGATGCGCCTGTTATCGCACGCGGCGAACATCCGCTCGATGCGGTCGTTGCGACATTGGAGCACGCGCAGTGGATTGTCACGACGCGCTACCACGCATCGGTCATGGCAATCGCTAATCGCGTGCCCGTGTTGGGCGTATCGATGGATAGCCGGATCGAGCAACTCTTCGCCGAAAACCGCCTGAGCGATTGGTTGGTGTCTTGCGACGAACGAGGTTTCGAGGCGCGTGTGCTGGCGCGCATTGATATGAGTGTCGGACCCGAACTCGACGGGTTGCGCGAACGGTACGCCCGTATTGCGCAGCGCGAGGCGCAGGCGTTCGCGTCGATGGGGCAGAGGCTGAAGCAGCGGATCGACGCATCGATATCGCGACGCGTCGTATCGTCGCTGGTGGCCCGCCGTTAACGCGCGTCGCCCGAACCTTAGCCGCATCCTTCACCGCATCGGCGCTATAGGCTCCATCGGCTCCATTGGCGCTCCACGCTCTCTATGCTCCAGTGCCGGCGCGAACAGACGCTGGGCCGATTCGAACAGTCTTCTCGCATGCTGCTCCGGTGCGCTTGTCGCGTTGATCGGGACAGCGAGCGAAATTGCGGTGCCGTCGGGCAACTCGGCGAGGAGATCTTCGAGCGGCAGCGAGCCCTCGCCGGGCGTCAACCGCCCAGTGCGGCTTTCTTGTATACGCGCCTGCATCGAGGTGGGCGCAAAATGCCCGGCGTCGCACAGCTGCACGCTACGGAGCGTACCGGCCGGTGCTCCGCAGACGTCCAGCGCCGCGCCGCCCGAACGCCAGAGGTGCAGCGCATCGAGCAGCACGCCGCCATTTGGCTGGCCGGCTGCGATAACGACATCGAGTGCATCGTCCAATGTCGCCACCTGGCGCCACGCCATGAATTCGAGTTCAATGCCGATGCCGTGCGGCATGGCCAGCTCGCATAGCCGCGCGAAGTTCTCGGTCAACCGATAGCGGTCGCGGTCGTCGCCGCAGACATTCAGGCTCCGCGCGTTCAGTCCGCTGGCCGCATCGAGCAGCTCGGACAAATCATTGGCATTGAAGTACTCGCCGATGCCGACGATTTCGATAGCAGCCACGCGGATGTCTTCGTCCCGTAGGCGCTGTTGCATTTCGCGAGAGGCCGCCGAGCCGCCAGGCAGGGCGTAATGGGGCGAGCCCGGGTAGCCCGAGCGCAGGGCAAGACCGATGGCGCGAAAGCCGGTTCTAGCGGCCAGCGTCACGAGTTCGAGCGGCGGGGTGTGCATTACCGAGAGGTGCGCAAGCGCTAATTCAGGCGCCGTGGACCATTCCATAGTTTTGTCACCTGTTACATTCAGTACATCGGTAAAGACGAAACTCTCGGACTAAATACCGGCGAGACGAAGAGCAAAGCGATGAGTCCATAAAGCGCATGCCGCACGCGATTTCTCGATCACATTCGCGCTCACATTCATATTGACTTTCATGTTGATGCGTTCATTGAAAATTAGCTACCTATCATCGATCGTTTTCAGTCGAAAAATCAACATGTGGGATTTAGCTGCGTACTGTCCGCTTTAGCACTTCACGTATCGTGCCGGAACGCATCGTCGTTCCGGTTCGGCGGCGCATGATTGGCGATTTGCCTTCATGGGCGGCACCGCGTTTCGGGATGCGAACCGATGGGCGCGGGCAAGTAGTTCAATCAGATGGCGTCGACAAACCGCTGTAAAAGAAGGTACCGTCACGGGTATAACACTCATTAACGCTCATGCGCACGCTGGAAACGTTTCAGGCGTGTTCGCACATTGAGGCGTGATCTGCCGAGGTGATAGGCTCACGCACGCTCCGGGATAGCCAGCCATACGATGGAAACAAAAGAACGGGCCAATTTGATGGTCGAGAGAATTCGCGCGCTGATGCGTCAGCAAGGCATGAACGATGCCGACCTCGCGCGCAAGACAGGGGTATCCGCAGGCACCCTGAGCCGCGTCCTCTCGATGGAGACGGAAGATCCGCGCATCAGCACGGTATTGGCAATCGCGGATGCCCTTGGGTCCACGGTGGGCTACTTGCTCCAAAGCGAGCGCGCTTATCCGATTCCGATCCTCGCCTGGGACGAAGTTTTCGAGTTTACGCGCGGTAACCGCCAGCTCGCGCGTAAGACGCAATGGCTAACCGTGGATACGCCGCGCAGGCCCGGTACGTTCGCGGTGAGAACGATACCGTCCATGGCGCCACGATTTCGGGATGGTTCGATCGTACTTGTGGAGCAATGCGCCACCCTTCGCGACGCGCAGGTGGCCGCCGCCATCGTCGACGGCAGCGGCCCCGCACTCTATCGCGTCGTCAAAGACGACGAGGTAGCTTGGCTCAAGAGCTTGAACGCGGCGCGCGCCGAAGCGATCAACTCGCTTGCGGCGGGTGTGATCGTGCTCGGCGTCGTCACCGAATCGCGCCTAATCAATCCTTGAACGAAAACGGATTGAAGTTCGTGTGATAGTCGTAATAGTCGATCTTGTCGATTTGCTTCAACCGTTTGGAGGCGGTGGTGACCAGCGGCAAGAGCACAAGCTCATAGATCAATTTGACGAAGATCTGGGTGCCGATCATGGTCAGCACGACTTGCCGCGGCAGCCGGCCCCAGAACAAGATCGTGCAAAACAGCGCGCTGTCGATCACGATCGCAACGAATGTGCTGGAGACGACGCGCGCCCATAGATAGCTGCCGGCCGTCGCGATCTTGAGCTTGGCGAGGAACGTCGTATTGATGAACTCGCCGCAAAAGTAGGCAACGGTCGAGGCCACGAACGTGCGCGCGAATTCGAGCGCGAGGGCGGGGTAGGCGGCGGCAAGCACCGGGTTTTGCGCTTCCCAGCTCGGCAGGCCCGGGGGCAGGGTGAGCAGCCACGTCCCGAGCACGAACATCAGGTTGACGGCCAGCCCGCCCCAAATCACCATGCGGCTCGCTCGGAATCCGTATACCTCCGTGATGATCGTACTGAATGCGTATGTCATCGGAAACGCGATCAAGGCTGCCGGAATACCAACCGTCGCGGGCCCGAATAGCGGCAGCCAATCGAGTTTGACTTCGATGACGCGTGCGCCCGTCACGTTCGACAGCATCAAGAATCCGACGTACACGAGCGCGAGCAACAGCACGGCCGGGGTCAATTCGTGCTTGCGCGTGGGGAAGTACGAGAGCGGCACGAGCTGATCGGTATAGGTAGCCGCGTTCAAAAAGCCGATATGCGCAACGTCTTCGCGCGAGAATTTATCGAGCCACGTCTTTTTGTGCAGCTCGCGCGGCGACATCTTGAATGTGGTGCCGGAATCGCGCACGCGCACGAGAACCAAGGGCTCGGCGTTTTCGGCGGACGGCTCGATGACAGCTTCGATTTCGTGAGAAGCGGTTTCCATGTTCGGGCCTCGTCAGGGGTCATTGTCGGATCAAGCGCATATTCGGGATGCCCTCGATGGGCTCGCTGCTGCGCACAGGATTGATGTCGAGCCCGCCGCGGCGTGTATACCGCGCCGACACCGTCAAGCGCCTTGGCCGGCATCGAGCATGGATATCCTTGAAAATGCGCTCGACGCATTGTTCGTGAAACTCCTCATGATTGCGGAAGGAGACCACATATTTCAGCAGCGCCGCGCGATCGATGCGCGCGCCTTCATAGGCCACGCAAACCGTACCCCAGTCGGGCTGGCCCGTGACGAGGCAGTTGGATTTCAACAGATTCGAGTACAACGTTTCGCTAAGGTATTCGTCATGCGTTGCGAGTACCTGAGGATCGACTGTGAATCGATCGATGGCGATGTCCTCATCGTCGATCGAGATGCCCTCAGGCATGCCGATGCGCAGCGCCGACGCCTCTTCCAGCGATTCGAGCGTGACCGAAACGGGGGCGCCCGCGCACTGCGACAAGTCGCGCTCGGCGATGCGCTCGACCTCGGCTCGATCGGAAAACGACGTGTTGTTGAACGTATTGAAGTAGAGCTTCATCGATTTGGACTCGATTACGTTCGGCGATGTGCAAGGTACGACGATCGTCGCGACGGCAACGCGCGGCACCCCGCGGGGCGTGAGCCAAGATACCTCGTAATGATTCCATACATCGACGCCAAAAAACGGCAATGTGCCGGCGATACCGATTTCCGCCCGCTTGATGGTTCGCGCAATGGCAAAGAGTTTGTCGGGATTGTAGGCGGATTCGTACTTGGATTGTTTACCCAGCTCCAGCGGGCCTTGGTTCGATACGGAATTCATCATTTCGAATGGGCGATTTTTGATATTTACTCTCAGAATTAGGACGGACGAGATCGAATGACGGGGTAGGCGAAACGCACGTCGCTCTCACTCGCCCGCACTCGTCCACGGCCGTGAACGGCTGCACGGCCCTCCTCGGAAGCAGCACCGGAATGATACTGCATGCCGTTCGCAATCGCGCACGATCGTTGGAATAGTGGAAATCGCGGCAATAGCGGGCATAGCGGGCTATAGCGGAAAGCCCGCGAATCGCGGCGATCGATACGGACTTGTTTGTCTTGTTACGCGGGGCCGTCGGGATCGAACCTATCAAAATTGATAGTGTTATCTCGGCCAAGATTTCGGTATTATGAAATCTGATCTTGAGGGTTGCATTCTTGCAATACCGTCAGCCCTCTCAAATGGCATCGATTGTTCGCCGTCGTTGGCGAACGCCTATGTGCTCTCATGACACGGCCCGCCCAATGCCGTGTTCCCGCCTGTTCAGTTCTCATTTAGTCCTCGGATACAGGCGGATTCGCCGTGCCCCTTCTCGTTTCCTCGCTGGGGCGCGGCTTCTTTCGCGTGGCGTCGCCGCACCGTATCAAGGCTGTCCTTTCCCGCCCATCGCGCCGTATATTTGGCCCGTGATGTAGCTTGCCTCGCCCGAGGCGAGCAGGACGTAGACGGGCGCGAGCTCGGCGGGTTGGCCGGGCCGCTTCATCGGCACTTGCTCGCCGAACTTCGTGACGTTTTCGCTCGTTTGGCCGCCGGTGACTTGCAGGGCCGTCCAAAAGGGTCCGGGCGCAACGCCATTCACGCGTATTCCTCGCTCGATCATCTGCATCGCTAGGCATTTCGTGAAGTTGGCGATTGCAGCCTTCGTCATCGCGTAATCGAGTAGGTTCACCGACGGCTCATAGGCGTTGACGGACGTCGTATTGATGATCGCCGAGCCGGGCGGCAGGTGCGGAATAGCCGCTTGCGTAATCCAAAACAATGCGTACAGATTCGTGCGCAACGTCCAATCGAATTGTTCCGTCGTGATATCGAGGATCGACGCGTGACTTTGCTGCCTCCCTGCGTTGTTGACGAGGATATCGAGCCCGCCGAGCCGGTGTACCGCGTCACTGACGAGTTGACGGCAAAACGATTCGTCGCGGATGTCGCCGGGTAAGGCGACGGCTTTGCGGCCCGACGCCTCGATCAGCTCGCACGACTTCGCGCGCGTCCGACTCCTCGGCAGGCAGGTAGTTGATCGCCACATCGGCGCCCTCGCGCGCGTATGCGATCGCTGCCGCCCGGCCGATGCCCGAGTCGCCGCCCGTAATCAAGGCGCGCCGTCCCGAGAGCTTGCCCGAACCGCGATAGCTCGTTTCGCCATGATCGGGGCGCGGCGTCATCTTGCTCGCGAGGCCCGGCCATGGCTGCGATTGCGCCGGAAACGGCGGGTGCGGATAGAGGCTGCGTGGATCGGGCGGCGTGCCGGTCCCGCTGGGCGACGCTGCGCTCGCGCCACCCGAACTCGACTGCGCCATCGCATGGCCCGCCATCGCCGTCATCAAACCGGCCGTTGCCCCCTGCATGAGTTTTCGACGGGAGGGGGAAATGTCATCACTGGACATGATCGTTCTCCTAGTGCGGACGTTGCGAACGTCGCCGTGGTTGCCGTTCGTGCGAAGCAGCAACGCGGATGCCTCAATATGTCGCTTGCTATCGATAAGGCATTTAAGACACTTAGTCGGCCGGGATCGTGACGATCGGCGCCTTCGCGCTCGTATCGGCTTCAGCGAGCGCCATCAAATCCTGTACGACGGTGAATGCATATTTCGAATCGAAATCGTCGCGTTGGATCCAGTAAGCCGTGCCGTCGTAGGGAATCGCGACGTAAGCGTCTGTGGGTGCGGTCGGTCCCGAATGAACGAGAATCGTCGGCCGCGTTTCGCCGCCGACGAGCCCCACCGTCGGCTTCGTCGCTCCGCTTGCCACGCTGGCTGCCGGAACGTCGACTTGCGCGCCCAGATCGGTCAGGATGCCGAGGACGGAACGCGTCAAGAGTGCGATCCGTCCCGATTCGCTAGATTGCCCATAGACCACTTCGAAACTGCCGGCATCGCTTGGCAAATGCAACAGCCGCTGCAGCAAGCGACGATCGGCGGCCGCGCCTGGCGGCTCCTCTGTGTCGTGGGACACGGCGATGACGATATAGACGTGATTCGTGCCGTTGTCGTTGCGTAGTTCGACGTTGAGCTCACCCGCCAATTGCAACCGGCGCGCCGCGTGAATCATTTGAAAGAAACCCGGCGTGCCGGCACTGCGCGAGCCCCCGAGCGCCGTGCCGTTGAGCAGGCCGTCGACCGATTGAGCGGCGATCCGCAGCAATAGATCGATCGGGATCCCGCCTTGCGCTAGCGGCAGCACCAGTGCCGGCGCCAGTGGCCGAATATACGCGGTCGCGAAGGCGTCGCCTGTCGTCGGCGTAAAGGTGAAGGTGGGGTGGTTGGAATACGACAGCGAGCCGTTCGCCAGCGCGTAGCTGGGCTCCGACCCGGAGCCGGCATTCAACGTCGCGCCCACCGACGCGTCGAAGGTATAGGCCGCGATGATTTGGCTGACGGTCACGAATGAGGGCGCATCGGCGAAGCGCAGCTGGACCATCGCATCGAGGATGGCGCGCTTCTTGGCCATGCCGAGGGCGCGGGCGTAATCGACTTGGTCGGCTCTGAGGCGGGCCGGCCCCCAATGCGCGCAAGACGTGACGAGGCTGACCGTGCATACGGCCAACAATATTCGAGCGATGACTTTCATTGAAAGCGACGGGCACGAGCCAAGGCATCGCGGGCCGCGCACGATATGTGCCCGTCTATCTGTCGGCAATATGCATGGGACTACGGCGACACGTCGCGGCCATCGGGCGATGCTGCCTGGAGGATGCAGCGATTACGCGTAGGCATTACATGCTGGCTGGCCGGCATGAACGGATACGCTTTCGCATGGCTTGCTGCCAGGAACAATGCGACGCCGCTTCTCGGCGGCATCGCATCGGCGGAACTGCCTACCCGAGCTAATCGGTGATATCAGTGATGGTCGTACATGGACCGCCAAGCGTGCGGGGTGGTCATCGACGGCGAGCCCGATTGCACCGTTCCGCTCGTGCTGCCGCCGAATCCGGTGGCCGATGTTCCGTTCGTTCCGCCTTGTGTTGCGACGCGTCCTTCGGCTGCCTGGATATCGTTCGGATAGTGGATTTTGCTGGGCCTATAACCGTCTTGCCGGAGTTGCGTCAATTGATTCAACACCTGCGCATGACTCGGCGGTTGGTTAGACGATTGTGCGAACACTGCAGCCGGTGCGAGTGTCAGAGCGAGAGCAATGGTTCGAATCGAGCACTTCATGATCGGCACCTCCTATTACGTGGTGTGGCCCTGCACCCTGGACTGCGTGCGGCCTTCGATCAAAGTGTGGTCGACCAAGCTTAAGGATCGGTTAACGCGGCGGCCAGGCGCCGCCGCGTCTATTCTTGCGATCGCTTACGCCGCGCTCAGCGATTCGCCTACTACACGCACGTGCTCGCCAGGTTGAAACGGGGGCTGGGCAGCGTAATTGAAGTTGCGGTAGCTGCCGTCTTGCATGCGCACTTGGACTTGATACGAAGTGGCCTTCCGAACCTCGTGTTCAATGCCGTTGCCGGCTAAGCCGCCACCGACAGCCCCAGCGATCGTCGCAAGCGTACGCCCGCGGCCGCGGCCGAATTGATTGCCGAGCAACCCGCCGGCGAGCGCTCCGCCGACGGCGCCCACGCCCGTGGCAGGCTCGGGCGACTGCACCGCATTGATCGCAACGACTTCACCGGCGTTCGGATCGTATGCGGAGGTGTGTGCTGCGGGCGAGCCATAGACGCCCGGGTTTTCATCGTGACTGCCGCTTTCGCGGTAGCCCGATGCTTGGGCGGGCGTAGCCCTCGCCACGTGATGATGTTCCCGCGCTTCGCGAGCTGCTTCGCCGATTTCCGGATGCGCTGCGTTGTAGGCGGGCGCAGCAGCCACCGGCGCACTAGCGATCTGAGCGCTCTGCATAGCGGAAGCCGCTTGCGGTGCCGAGACCGCATGCGAAGTCGGCAACCACCCGGCCATGGCGGCGATGCCCGTTCCGCTCACGAGTATGACCGCAACGGCTGCGGCGGCGATCAACGGAGGGATGCGACTATTTTGCGGATTCGAGGGCAGATCGGCGTTCATGAGGGACTCCTAGTAAGCATGTCCCCAAAAACGCGGCGCGGTGCTTCGCGGTGGACAGCAAAGCGGTGACATTTGTAAGGAGTTGTAGCGGCAATGCCCGCCGCCGCACCCGTCAAATCCAGCGCAGCGCTTCGGCGATGACATCCGTTGCACCGCCACGAACGCATTCGCCATGCGCGATTAGTAGCTGATCGGGCGCCCAATTCAGCACAGTTTGTCGTGCTGCGCGCGCCGCACCGCGTGAAAGAAAACTCATTCTCCATTCGCGAGGCGTGCTCCCGTGCGGCGCCACAAGATCGTCGAGCCGCAGGAGCCAGCCTTTCCATCCCTCGGCGGCCGCATCGGGAAAGCGTTGGATCAGATCGCCGAAGATAGCCGTGCGAGATGGCCGGTGAAAGAAGACGACTTCTTCCATCGCCAACGAACCGCGAAAAATGACTTGATCGATGTCGTGCGCCCAACGCGGATCCGGCTCGTCGCCAAGTTGAGCATCGAAGCGCAGCCCTCGAATTTTATGGGCGAGCCCCGGCGGCGCATGAAATGTCGCCTCGGGCCAGCGGCTTCTCCATGCTGGCAACGCGAGGTGATGCAGCTTGTTCGGCGATGCGACGTGGCCGACTGGCCCGACCGCTTCCACGGCGAGTGCCAAAGCATCGGTCAATTCGATGGGCGACCATACCCATGCTTCACCCGAGGACAGTCGCGCGACAGCCATACGGGTCGGATACGGAAAGCCGTAGAACGACACCGTCGGGCCATCGACAATATAGAGGTCCTGTCCGAACGGGGTAAGCATTGGCGGAACGGGTAGGGCTAAGAAGATGCGAAAACGATGCGGTAGGTCGGTCGATCTCAGGCACTGCGATCGGGCTGAGCCGCGCTCATTCGGTCGGTCGGATCGCGCCGCGTGGGCGCGTATTGCGCTCGATAGAATTTAGAACGTCGATGTTGGGTGCCTGAGCGACAAACGAGCCACCATTCGCCGATTGCGTGCCCGGTAAGAGTCTCGCAGCGACGAACAGTTCCCTATTTGCAAGACCGGACGGCTAGGGACAAACCCGTTGCACCGTCGTACCGCCTCCAGATGATGGAGAGAGGGGGCGTTAGGCCGGTATACTTACGCTTTCGCGCACACACTCACGTCATGCAATTCCGAGTACCGACGGACAAACTATCCTTTCAGCATGCCTACAAACTTTGGCTGCACTATGGCGTCTTTTGGATCGGTGCCATCGTCGCTGGGCTGATTGCGGTGCTCTACGCGCGTCTTATCGATTTCGGGTACGACCTTTTCCTCAAGCATGTGGCGCACAACGTGTGGTTGCCGTTGTTGGTGACGCCCGCGATCAGCGCGGCATGCGTTTGGATCACGCGGCGCTTCTTCGACGGCGCGGAGGGCAGCGGTATTCCGCAGGTCATCGCGTCATTGCACGGCCCGAAGGAGTTGGGCGAGCGCTTATTGACGATTCCGATCCTGATCGGAAAGATCCTGGTGTCGTTTCTGGCCATCCTCGGCGGTCTGACGATCGGCCGCGAAGGGCCCACCATTCACGTCGGGGCTTCGTTGATGTTCAGCTTGCGGCGGTTTTACCCGGCGCGTTTTCGAGCGATCCACGGCGCCTCGCTCGAACGCAACCTAGCATTAGCCGGTGCGGCCGCGGGCTTGTCGGCCGCCTTTAACGCGCCGCTGGCCGGGGTGGTGTTCGCCATCGAAGAACTCACTCGGAGTTTCGAAGCGCGCACGAGCGGGGTGCTGATTACCGCGATTATCTTCGCGGGGGTCGTATCGCTCGGGCTCCAAGGCAATTATGTGTATTTCGGAACCATCGACGTAGGGCCGCGGTTGCCCGATCTGCTCGTAGCAGCGGTGCCGTTGGTGGGACTCCTTGCGGGTATCGCCGGGGGAACCTTTTGCTGGCTGCTACTCAATACCAAGCGCTGGATGCCGCTGGCCGTCTTGCAGATGCGCACCCATCGTCCGGTCGTATTCGGTGCCGCTTGCGGCGTGTTGATTGCAGTGGTCGGCATCGTCAGTTCGGGCCACACCTTCGGCAGCGGCTACGCTGAAGCACGCTCGATGTTAGAGGGGCACGGCCAAGTCAGCGCGCTCTATCCGGTGTTCAAGATGACCACCATGGTGGCGTCGTATCTTCCGGGAGCGCCCGGCGGGTTGTTCGCGCCGTCGCTGGCAATCGGCGCGGGGATCGGCAACGCGCTGCATATGGTCTTTTCGCAAATGCAGTTGCCGATGCTGATTGCCCTGGGGATGGTCGGCTATCTGGCAGCGGTGACGCAAAGCCCCATTACGGCGTTCGTGATCGTGATCGAGATGATCAACGGGCACGCACTCGTCATTTCATTGATGGCGACAGCGTTGATTTCAAGCCGCGTCTCTCGGTTATTTGCTCCGCCGCTGTACGAAGCGTTGTCCGAGCGCTACATGCCGAAATCGCACGACAAAGGCTGATAAGCGGCGTCGCGCTCAGCGTCGGCGAACGAAGGCTCGCCGTGGCTCGAGCGCTCGCAGCGCGTGGCGCACGCCGCAATAGGCAATGGGAAGTATCGGCCACGCCAGGCCAGGGCACTCGGCTGGGAGCCGGCAGCGCGTTCAACGGCCGCGACCTCTAAGCCCTGGCGGCGGCACGAAGGGTCATGCTCTGCGCCGCTTAGTCGACGAGGCGAATCCCGAACACCGTTGCTTGCGAACGGCGAACGCGCTCGGCTTCGCGGTGGCGGGCTTCGAACGAATAGTCGGAATCGAGCGGCAGGTGCGGCGAAACGAAGAAATCGCTGATCTTTTGGACGAGGGCGAAAAAGAGGCTCATGGCGACTCCTGGTTGAATGCGTTTAGGGTTATCCCTTAGCCAGAATTCTAGGGTTTTCCCTAGATAAAAGCTAGTGCACTGCACAATTTTTTTAGAGATGCCGCCTGACTCCCCAGTGCAGACTATGCGGCGTTGCACAATAACAACAACCGAGAAACGAAAGAGGCGCGCCCCCAAATCGGGCCGATCAGACAACGCCCGAAGCGGGGACAGGGCGCTTCTCAGGTGACGAAGGCTGTGCTGCTGGTTTCGTTACGATGAGCGCCGCCATGCCGGAAGCTTTCCGACGAAAACCGAGGACATAAGGGCCACATGAAATTCGACGCTATCGTGTTGGGCGCAGGTATCGTCGGCGTCTGTGTCGCCGACCATTTGCAGCAACGAGGCTACGCCGTCGCGCTCGTGGATAGAAAGGCGCCCGGCAGCGAGACATCGTTCGGCAATGCCGGACTGATCCAACGCGAGGGTGTCTATCCCTATGCGTTTCCACGCGCCATCGGCGATCTGCTGCGCTACGCGCGCAATCGATCGCTCGACGTGCGCTATCACGCCAATGCAATGGTCGAACTCGCGCCGTTTCTCTGGCGGTACTGGCGCAATTCGCATCCGGCGCGGCACGCCGAGATCGCCCGTTCCTATGCGACGTTGATCGAACATTGCGTCACGGAGCATCGCGCGTTGGCGCTCGAGGCAGGTGCGAGCGATCTAATTCGTCCGTCCGGATGGATGAAGATATTCCGAACCAACGCTCGATTGGATAGCGAGCTGACGCTCGTGCAACGGTGGGAGCGCGAATACGGCATCGAATTCGAAGCGCTCGATCCTACCCGCCTGAAGCAGATCGAACCCGACCTCAATGATTCGTTGGTGGGCGCACTTCGATTCGGCGCAGCGGAATCGGTCAGCGACCCGGGCGCGCTAGTGACAGCGTATGCCGGGCACTTCGCGCGGATCGGCGGACGGGTCTTCATGGGCGATGCCGCCACGCTGCGCGATGGTTGGTCCGTCGACACGCAGCAAGGACGTATCGAATCGAAGCGGATCGTCGTCGCGCTCGGTCCGTGGTCGGGCTCGTTCGCCGCGCGACTCGGGTATCGGTTGCCGCTGGGGGTCAAGCGCGGCTATCACATGCACTACGAGGCTCACTCGCCGGCCAAACTGCATCAGCCCGTGCTCGATATCGAAAAAGGCTATCTATTGGCGCCGATGACACGCGGTATTCGCTTGACGACTGGCGCCGAACTGGCGCATTGCGATGCCCCGAAAACGCCGGATCAATTGGACGCCGTCGAGCCGATCGCGCGCGATCTATTTCCGCTCGGCGCGCGCATCGATAGCGAGCCCTGGATGGGCCGCAGGCCGTGCACGCCGGATATGCTTCCGATCATCGGGCCGGCGCAGCGACGTGAAGGCGTGTGGTTTGCGTTCGGACACGCCCATCATGGATTGACGCTGGGCCCTGTTACCGGCCGCTTGCTAGCGCAGATGATCTCCGGCGACGACACCATCGTGGATCCTCGGCCGTTCAGCGTCGAACGGTTCTAGCGCCGCACGGCGCCGCCCATCCCATCGGCCTGCGCGCATTACATCACATTGTGATATATATAGCGCCATTGGCCGAAACGGGTTCGGCCGCTCGAAAAAGGATGTTCATGAGCGACCACAAGGGCGATTTCGCAACGGATGTCCGGCTCGTGCGCATCAGCGCGATCGCTGCCGCGGGCGGCGCGCTGAGCACGGTCGCCGCGGATTTTTTGCTGCACCTGATTCGTCTGTTCAACAATCTGTTCTTTTTCCAGCAGGTGTCGACGGCCAACCGCTCGCCGTCGGAGAACGCGCTCGGGCTTGCGGTCATTGCGATACCCGTCATAGGCGGCTTGCTCGTGGGCGTGATCGCCCGCTTCGGTTCCGAACAGGTTCGCGGTCACGGTATACCCGAGGCCATCGAGGCGATCCTATTCGGTAAAAGCAAGATGTCGCCGAAAGTGGCGATCCTGAAGCCGCTGGCCTCGGCCATTGCAATCGGCAGCGGCGGCCCGTTCGGCGCGGAAGGGCCGATCATCATGACCGGCGGTGCGATCGGTTCACTGATCGCGCAGTTCTTTCATCTATCGAGTGCGGAACGCAAGGCGCTGTTGGTGGCCGGTGCGGTCGCGGGTATGACCGCCGTGTTCGGCACGCCCGTCGCCGCAGTCCTGCTCGCCATCGAATTGCTGCTGTTCGAGTTGCGGCCGCGCAGCCTGCTGCCGGTTGCCATCGCTTGCGCGGTGGCCGGCTTTACTCGGCCGCTGCTGCTTGGGTCGGGACCCTTGTTTCCGCTGCATACGATTGCGCTCGGCCCGCTCGGGATTGTCTCGTCAGCGATCGCAGGGTTGGTGGCAGGGGCGCTGTCGTGGGGATTGTCGACATCGCTCTACAAGGTGGAAGACGCATTCGGCAAACTGCCGATCCATTGGATGTGGTGGCCGGCACTGGGTGCGGTGGCCGTTGGGATCGGCGGCTATTTTCAACCGCGCGCGCTTGGCGTCGGCTATGACGTGATCGGCGATCTGCTGCAAGGACACCTCCTGTTGCACGCGGTTGTTTCGATCGTCGTGGTGAAAGCAATCATTTGGGTGATCGCGCTTGCGTCGGGTACCTCGGGGGGCGTTTTGGCGCCGTTGCTGATGATGGGGGCGGGGGTGGGCGCCATCGTCGGGCCCTACATGCCGGGAGGAGACCCAACCGTTTGGCCGCTTATCTTCATGGCGGCGGCGCTGGGCGGAATGATGCGCGCACCCATCATGGCCGCGGTATTCGCCTTTGAATTGACGGGCGATGCGAACGCGTTGTTGCCGTTGCTAGCCGCCGCTGCGGTAGCGTACGGATTCACCGTGTTGCTCATGCGCCGATCGATTCTCACGGAGAAGATCGCGCGGCGCGGCTATCACATCTACCGCGAATACAGTATCGATCCGCTCGAACGGCATTATGTCGAAGAAGTGATGACGCGCGGTGTCGCGACGATCGATGCAAACCTGTCGATCGCTCAAGTGCTTGAGGATTATTTCGGCGCGCGCCAGAAGTTTCGGGCCTATCCGGTCGTTCGATCGGGGGCGCTGGTTGGGATCATCGATCGGGCGGTGCTCGATGGCGTGTCGGCCGAGCACGAGGGAGCACCGGTGGGTACGCTGTTTGGTGCCTCCTTGCCGGAGGTGGCGTTGCCCGGGGAGACCTGCAGAAACGTCGCGGCTCGGTTGGCCGTGAAGGGGCTAGACCGTGTGCCGGTGGTGGAAGACGAGAAGACGTATCGGTTGATCGGCATCGTATCGCGACACGACCTACTTAAGCCATCGACAGCGGTATTCGCCGAGGAACGCGAGCGCGAACAATTCCGCCACCTTTGGACGACCCGGAACGAGGAGGGCGGCTCACCGCATCGGGACGACGACGCACCGGCGGAAGGCGCGGGCGTCGTTCGCCAAAAGATATCGGCGCGAGACGATGCGGACGGCCACGGGCGGACAAATCGATCGTCGGTCGTGCGGCAGGATTGAGCCGCACGGTTCTTGAGGGCGGGGCGGGGCGGGGGAGGTGCGATTCGGTTCAGTTCAGTTCAGTTCAGTTCAGTTGACCTTCGCCCACTCCTCGCGAATCAACGCTCGGAATTCAATGTATTCCCAATCCGAGTTCGGCGTGAACCGCTTGATTTTGTCGCCGTCGATGTAGTCGAAGTATTCCCAATGTATCGTGTCGGTGTCCGGATATCGATAGCATTGAATCGTTGCGGTCATGTTGCCCGGCGGATTGCGGTTCACCAATTTATGGACTTGGTAGTACTCCGGCGTCAGGTAGGTCACTTGGCCACGATGGAACACGGCCTCTGTAAAAAAAGTCTGTGACGCTCGGATTGAGTTCGGGGTAGAGCTCAACCCAGATGTCGCCGTGCAATACCTTGATGACCGCGCACGGCTGCCGTCGCCAGAACACCGGAGCAGCGTGACGTGAGCCACTCCGGCTTGTGGGCGGGCGGCCCGGTCGGGCGGTCGGCCCGTGTGGTTTGGTCCGCCGCCGCGGTGACACCGCAGTTCGAACGAAGGAACAAAGAAACAGCCGCCATGCTCGCTCTGCGAGGGTGCATGTTCCCGGCCAATAGTCGTCTATATTTAAGCAAGATTGCGCGCGCGAACTGCCTGTTTCGCATGGCGTTTTCCCGGTTCGCCGTCTCGGAGAGGTGTCGCATTCAGGAGGGCAACATGCAGCTCGGCATGATTGGATTGGGACGCATGGGATCCGATATGGTGCGGCGCCTGATCAGGGGCGGCCACGAATGCGTCGTCTACGATGCCCAGCCGGTAGCCATTCAGAAGCTCCTGCAGCATGGGGTCGTGGGTGCGTCTTCACTCGAAGACCTGACCGCGCGACTCGCGAAGCCACGCGCAGTCTGGTTGATGGTGCCCGCGGCGGTGGTCGATTCGACGCTGGCCGGGCTGACGCCGCTTCTCGAATCCGGCGACGTGATCATCGATGGCGGCAACTCGTGGTATCAGGACGATATCCGGCGCGCAGCGGAATTGGCGCCGCGACAGATTCACTACGTGGATGCAGGGACGAGCGGTGGTGTCGCCGGGCTCGATCGTGGCTATTGCCTAATGATCGGCGGCGACAAGGATGTCGTGCAGCATCTTGCGCCGATCTTTGCGACGCTGGCTCCCGGCGTCGACGCGGCGCCGCCCACGCCCGGACGCCAGAAGGGCGCCAGCACTGCTGAGCAGGGCTATCTGCACTGTGGCCCGCAAGGTGCAGGCCACTTCGTCAAAATGGTCCACAACGGCATCGAATACGGCCTGATGGCGGCGTATGCCGAAGGGCTCAACATCCTGCACCATGCCGATGCTGGCAAGCGGGCGCGCGACGCGGATGCCGAGACGACGCCGTTGCGCAACCCCGAGCACTACCAGTACGAACTGGACCTGTCCGAGATTACGGAAGTCTGGCGCCGTGGCAGCGTCATCGGCTCGTGGTTGCTGGATCTTATCACCACGACATTTCTGAATGCGCCGGGACTGAAAAACTTCGAGGGGCGAGTGTCGGATTCCGGAGAGGGACGCTGGACGCTCTCGGCCGCCGTCGACGAAGGCGTGCCGGCACCGGTCCTCAGCGCTGCGCTCTATCAGCGCTTCAGTTCGCGCGGCGCAGCGGATTTTGCCGACAAGGTGTTATCTGCCATGCGGCATGATTTCGGCGGGCACGTGGAAAAGACGACTGATCAACCCGATAAGCAGCAAGGATGATCCGATGCCCACACCGGATTCCGACGCTTTGGTGTTTTTCGGCGCTACGGGCGACCTGGCCTATAAACAAATCTTTCCGGCGCTGCAGGCCATGATGCGGCGCGGTCACCTCGACATCCCGATCATCGGCGTGGCCAGGGCGAACTTGCGCCTCGATCAATTTCAGGCGCGTGCGCGCGCCAGCATCGAACAACACGGCAGCCTGGACCCCGCCGCGTTCGCGAAGCTGGCAGCGCGACTTCAATACGTTTCCGGCGATTACGGCAGCGAGGCGGCGTATGTACAGTTACGCCGCACGCTGGGCGATGCAGCGCAGCCGCTGCATTATCTGGCTATCCCGCCCGGCATGTTTGCGACCGTGGTTGATGGGCTGGCCAGATCAGGCTGCGCGAGGGATGCGCGCGTAGTCGTCGAAAAGCCGTTTGGCCGCGACCTCGCCTCCGCGCAGGCGCTAGACCGCACGCTCCACCAGTACTTTCCCGAGCCCGCCATCTTTCGCATCGATCACTATCTGGGTAAGGAGCCCGTCGAAAATCTTTTCTATTTCCGGTTTGCCAATGCCTTTCTCGAACCGATCTGGAGTCGGGACTATGTCGCGAGTGTGCAGATCACGATGGCGGAGCAGATCGGGGTGACCGGCCGCGGTCAGTTCTACGAAGAGGTGGGCGCAATCCGTGACGTGGTGCAGAACCACCTGTTGCAGGTGATGGCGCTGCTCACGATGGAAGCTCCCGCCGGCGGTCCGCAGGCTTTCCATGACAAAAAGCTGAGTGTCATCCGATCGATGCGTCCGCTGATCCCGGCAGAGGTCGTACGTGGGCAGTTCGAAGGCTACCGCGACGAGACGGGCGTAGCGCCCGACTCTCAGGTCGAGACCTTCGCCGCGCTGCGGTTGCACATCGACGCGCCACGCTGGGAAGGTGTTCCGTTCTACATCCGGACCGGCAAGCGACTTCCGGTAACGACTACCGAGGTGATGGTCAAACTCAGACGGCCGCCGCACTCGGCCTTCGATGGAGCGGGGGACGTCCCCTTGAACTATTTCCGTTTCCGGCTCAGTCCGGATGTCCTGCTGTCGGTAGGCGCGAGCGTCAAGAAGCCGGGGGAGGCGATGATCGGCGAACCTGTGGAGCTCATCGCCCGGCGCCATCCGGGGGACGAGATGATGCCCTACGAGCGTCTGCTCGGCGACGCGCTGCGCGGCGATGCGTTGCTGTTTACGACCGATGAATGCGTCGAGGCGGCCTGGCGAGTGGTCGATCCCGTCCTGGGCAACGTGACACCGGTTTCGGCATACGAGCCTGACAGCTGGGGTCCCCCAGAGGCCCACCGGATCATGACCGGCGATGACGGTTGGCACAATCCCGTCACGGAGGAGGCGACTCGATGAGCGCGCCCGACGAAGTGGTGTTTCTGCTTGATTGCGACAACACCCTGCTCGACAACGATCGGGTGCAGGAGGATCTTCGCGCGCATCTCACGCGCGAGTTTGGTTCCGGGAACAGCGACCGATACTGGGAAATCTTCGAAACCCTGCGCGCCGAGTTGGGTTACGCGGACTACCTGGGTGCGTTGCAACGCTTTCGACTGGAAAATTTGAGCGACACGCGGCTGCTGTTCATGTCCTCGTTTCTGATCGACTACCCGTTTGCAAGTGTGCTGTACCCCGGCGCGCTTGACGCCGTCCGGCATCTTCGGAGCCGGGGGTTGACAGTCGTTCTTTCCGATGGCGATGTGGTATTTCAGCCGCGCAAGATCGAACGCTCCGGCCTATGGGCGGCTGTCGACGGCCGCGTGTTGATCTATGTCCACAAGGAAATGCAGCTGGATGCGGTTGCGCGGCGTTACCCGGCCCGGCGCTACGTGATGATCGACGACAAATTGCGCATCCTGGCGGCGATGAAAAAGACATGGAAAGACCGCCTTACAACGGTCTTCCCACGTCAGGGACGTTACGCACTGGACCCAGCGAATCTCGCCGCATATCCGCCGGCCGACATCACGATCGAGCACATCGGCGAGCTGGCCGATGCCGATCTCGCCGCGCTGTTCGGTAACGGGACCGGCGAGGCATAACAGGAGGCATCGATGAAGCCGACCCGACAACTGCACGACCTCGGCCAAAGCCTTTGGCTCGATAACATCACGCGCGCTCTGCTGACGGACGGCACGCTGCAGCGCTATATCAGCGAACTCTCAGTGACCGGGTTGACGTCCAACCCGACGATTTTTGATAAAGCCATCATGGAGGCGGATCTCTACGACGCCGCCATCCGGCAACTGTCGGCGGAAGGGAAATCCGGAGAGGCGCTGTTTTTCGAACTGGCGCTCGAGGATCTGACCAGGGCCGCCGACCTGTTCCGTCCCATTCACGACAGCACCAATGGAGTTGACGGCTGGGTGTCGCTGGAGGTGTCTCCTTTGCTGGCACAACGATACGGCCGGCACTATCGACGCGGCTGCGCGCCTGCATCGAGCCGCGCAGCGTCCCAATCTGTTCATCAAGATTCCTGGCACGCCCGAAGGCATTCCCGCGATCGAGGCGTCGATCTTCGCCGGCGTGCCCGTGAATGTGACGCTTCTGTTTTCGGGCGACCAATACGTTGCCGCAGCGCAGGCGTACATGCGCGGCATCGAGCGGCGGATCGCAGCGGGGCTCGATCCGCACGTCGGTTCCGTCGCGTCGATTTTCGTCAGCCGCTGGGATGTCGCGGTGAAGGACAAGGTTCCTTCACAACTTCGCAACCGCCTCGGAATTGCCATCGCCAAACGCGCGTATCAAGCGTACCGCGAGCTGCTGGCATCGTCCCGCTGGCAGCGACTGGAGATTGCCGGCGCCCGGCCGCAGCGCCTGCTCTGGGCCAGCACCGGCACCAAGGATCCGGACGCCGCCGACACGCTCTATATCGAGTCGCTCGCGGCCCCTGACACGATCAACACCATGCCCGACAAGACCCTGCACGCCTTCGCGGATCATGGCCAACTGAGAGGCGTATTGCCGGTGGATGGCGGCGACGCCGAGGACGTGCTCGCCGAATTCGCGCGGGCCGGTGTCGATGATGCGGCGCTCGCGACCCAACTCCAGCGCGAAGGAGCGGAAGCGTTCGACAAGTCGTGGAAAGATCTCATCGGCCGCATCGCCTCGAAGCGCGCCATGCTGGGAAAGGGCGATCCAACGCGTGCAGGACAATCGTGACCACGAAACGCGCCGGTCTGCCGCAACGGCTGACTGAGCGGCCGGCGTGGAAGGCGCTGGCAGCGCATCACCGAAAGGTGCGTCATCTCCATCTGCGGCAGCTCTTCGCCGACGATCCCCTGCGGGGCGAGCGCCTGAAAGTCGAAGCCGCCGGTCTCTACCTCGATTACTCGAAGAATCGGGTGACCGACGAGACGATCGCGCTTCTCGTGCAGTTGGCTGGCGAATGCGGTCTTGCGCAGCGGATCGACGCCATGTTCAGCGGCGCACCGATCAACGTGACAGAGCGACGGGCTGCGCTCCATGTCGCGCTACGGGCGCCGGAAAACGCGCATATTCTGATCGATGGCGTCGATGTGGTGCCCGACGTGCACGAGGTTCTCGGCCGCATGGCCGCCTTCTGCGAAAGCGTCAGGAGCGGCCGCTGGCGCGGTCACACGAATCGGCCCATTCGCAACGTCGTCAATATCGGCATCGGAGGCTCCGACCTCGGTCCGGCGATGGCTTACGAAGCGCTGCGTCATTACAGCCAGCGCGACTTGACATTGCGCTTCATCTCGAACGTCGACGGCACCGACTTTGCTGAAGCCACGCGCGATCTCGATCCCGAGGAGACCTTGTTTGTCGTCTGTTCGAAAACCTTCACGACGCAGGAGACTCTGACCAATGCCCGCCTCGCCCGTGCCTGGAGCCTGCGCACTCTGGGTGACGAGCGCGCGATACGTCGCCACTTCGTCGCCGTGTCCACCAATGCCGAGGGCGTCGCCAGTTTCGGCATCGACACCGCCAACATGTTCGGCTTCTGGGACTGGGTGGGCGGTCGCTACTCGATGGATTCCGCGGTCGGGCTGTCGACGATGCTCGCGATCGGACCGCAGCACTTTCGCGCCATGCTGGCTGGCTTCCATGCGATGGACCAGCATTTCCGAACCGCGCCGTTCGAGCGCAACCTGCCGGTGTTGATGGGGCTGCTCGCGATCTGGCACAGCAATTTCTTCGGCGCACAGACGGTCGCGGTGCTGCCCTACGAGCAATATCTGAAGCGCTTTCCCGCCTATCTGCAGCAGTTGACGATGGAGAGCAACGGCAAGCACGTCACGCTCGACGGCGCGCACACCACGTATCAGACAGGCCCCATCTACTGGGGGGAACCGGGCACCAACGGCCAGCATTCGTTCTACCAGCTCATTCACCAGGGCACCCGCCTCATTCCCTGCGACTTCATCGGCTTCTGCCAGAGCCTGAACCCGCTCGGCGATACGCATGACCTGCTGATGGCCAATCTGTTCGCGCAGACCGAAGCATTGGCGTTCGGTAAGACGCAAGCCGAAGTGGAGGCCGAGGGGACGCCGAGTTGGCTCGTGCCGCATCGCGTCTTCGAGGGCAATCATCCGACCAGCACCATTCTCGCCGAGCGCCTGACGCCGGAATCTCTGGGCCAGCTCATCGCACTTTATGAACACAGCGTCTTTACCCAAGGGACAATATGGAATATCGACTCTTTCGATCAGTGGGGCGTCGAGCTGGGCAAGGTGCTGGCGCAACGCATTGCGCCCGAGATCCAGAGCGCAGACGAGTCCGGGTTTGCTCACGACAGCTCGACCAACGCGCTGATCCGGCGCTACCGGTCTTTGCGCGAGGCGTCGTCATGAGCCTCGAACGTGCCTCGTTTCGCCAGCAATCAGGAGAGCGTGCATGAGCCCCTCGGTTTCCGCCCCAATCACGGCTGCGATGCTAGACGCTCTGTGCGTCGACACGCTGCGTTTTTTGTCCGTCGATGCTGTGCAGAAGGCCGACAGTGGCCATCCTGGTCTACCGCTCGGCGCCGCGCCCATGGCGTACGTGCTGTGGACCCGCTTTCTCAAACACAACCCGGCCAATCCGGCGTGGCTCGACCGCGATCGCTTTGTGCTGTCTGCTGGCCATGGCTCGATGCTGCTATATAGCCTGCTGCACATGACCGGCTACGATCTATCGCTCGAACAGATCAAACAGTTTCGCCAATGGGGAAGTCTCACGCCCGGTCACCCGGAGCGCGGCCTCACACCCGGTGTCGAAACGACCACCGGGCCGCTCGGTCAGGGCTTCGCCAACGGGGTCGGCATGGCGATGGCCGAGACACATCTCGCCGCACGCTACAATCGCCCGGGCTTCGAAATCGTCGATCACTTTACCTACGGCATCGTCAGCGACGGCGATCTGATGGAAGGCGTCGCGTCCGAAGCGGCTTCGCTCGCCGGCCATTTGCAGTTCGGCAAGCTGATCTATCTCTACGACGACAATCAGGTCACGCTTTCTGCGGGCACGGATATCACGTTTTCCGAAGACCGTGCGCGACGTTTCGAAGCTTATGGTTGGCATATCCAGGCCATCGACGACGGCAACGATCTTGCCGCCATCGGGCAGGCGCTGGATAACGCACGCGCTGAAACGCGCCGCCCCTCGCTGATCCTCGTGCGCTCACATCTCGGCTACGGTTCGCCGAACCGGCAGGACACTTACAAGGCGCACGGCTCGCCGCTGGGCGAGGAAGAGGTGCGCCTGACCAAACAGAACCTTGGCTGGCCGACCGAGCCGGCGTTTTATATTCCCGAGCCCGCACAGGCACATTTTCGTCGCGCGCTGGAAGAGGGGCAGCACAGAGAGACTGAGTGGAACACCCGTTTCTCCGCCTATACGCAAGCGTTTCCCGAACTCGCGGAAGAGTTGCTGGGCGCGACACGCGGTGAACTGCCGCCTGGCTGGGACCGAGACATTCCGCTCTTTCACGCCGACGCCAAAGGTATCTCCACGCGGGTCGCATCGGGCAAGGTGATGAACGCGATCGCGCCGCATTTACCGTCGCTGATGGGTGGCTCGGCAGATCTCGATCCGTCCACGTTTACCGGACTGTCCAGCCTCGGCGACTTCGAAGCCCCCGGCGCCAATGCTCGCGACCGGCAAGGTTCGGAGGGAGGCGGCTGGAGTCGTGCTGGTCGCAATCTGCACTTCGGCGTGCGCGAGCATGGCATGGGTGCGATCCTGAACGGTCTGGCCGCTCACAGCGGGACCATACCGTTCGGCGCGACGTTCCTGATTTTTTCGGACTACATGCGCCCGCCGATCCGGCTTGCCGCGCTCATGCATTTGCGCGTGATCTATGTGTTCACGCACGACAGTCTGGCGCTCGGCGAAGACGGCTCGACGCACCAGCCCGTCGAGCAGCTCGCCAGCCTGCGGGCCGTGCCGAACCTGAACGTGATTCGCCCCGCCGATGCCAACGAAACGGCCGTAGCCTGGCGCGTCGCACTGGAAACGCGCGATCGGCCGACCGCGCTCGTCCTAACGCGCCAGAACGTGCCGACTTTCGACCGCACCCAGTTCGCTGCCGCCGACGGCCTTCGACGCGGTGGCTACGTCCTGGCCGACACGCCCGACGGCAAACCGGCGTTGATCCTGCTCGCCACCGGCTCGGAAGTCGCGCTTGCAATGGCCGCGCGCGAGCGGTTGCTGGCGCAGAACATAGCGGTGCGCGTGGTGTCGCTGCCGTGCTGGGCGCTGTTCGATGCGCAGCCACAAGCGTACCGGGATACGGTGCTGCCGCCCGCGGTCGGTGCGCGCCTGGCGGTGGAGGCCGGCGTGCCGCAAGGCTGGCATCGCTATGTCGGCGAACGTGGCGAGGTGCTCGGCATGGAGCGTTTCGGCGCGTCGGCGCCGGCCGATGTCCTGCTGCGCGAGTATGGTTTCACCACTGACAACGTCTGCGCACGCGCCCTGGCGCTTGCCCGTTAGCGAAGGAAGGCGAACGCACGTGTGACCCGTTCACGTAGATTTCTCAGATCGGCACTCGGCTCCGCATGCGCAGCCAGATATTGATCGCAAACAGCACGACGACCGTGAGGTTGATCGTCATGTGGATTAGTGCAATTTTCTTGACCGGTGGGACACCGCCCTTGTAGAAAAGCAGATCGACAAATCCAGGTATTGCCGCGCAGAGCGCGCCGACGAGGCCGCCGACCATTGTCATGATGGATGCCCTCCGTTCGGCACTGCGTCCAATGCACTAATGCGAGGACGTGCGGGCACTACCGTGCATTCAACTGCGAATTTTCATGCAGCTCCTGTGTGCTTCACTATAAGTCATGTTATGACATAGTTTAAATTCAATTGAATTGCCCAAGCGCATGATGCAAAAGAGAAGAGGCGACCGCGTCTGGCGACGTTGGACGAGTTCATTTCGGGGTGACCGTATCGCGCAGCACGTTTTGCTCGTGCAGCGGCGGTTGCGGCTCATAACGCGGTGACCGGTGGATGATTCCGCTTGAGATCGGCGCGGCCGACATGGCATTCGTCCGCATGAATAACTTCAGTTTCTGGCTCCTGCCGCCCGCAGCGATACTGCTCATCGGGTCGTACTTTATGCCGGGTGGCACGGAAGCGGCGGGCTGGACGATGTATGCGCCGCTGTCGACCCAGATGGGTCCGGGTATGGAAATGACGATTTCCGCGATGCATCTGATGGGGCGTCGTCGATCGTGGGCGGGATCAACATCATCGTGACGATACTGAACCTGCGCGCGCCGGCATGACGATGATGAAGCTGCCAATGTTCGTCTGGACCTGGCTGATCACTGCCTGTGTGCTGCCATACTTTCGGGATACCGCCACAAGTTGAATAGCCGCGCGCAGGCCGATAACCAGAATCGAGGGAGCAGCGCATGCAATTCGAACATTTGGAATTCGAGGTGGAAAAGATGACCGGTGGTGGCGACGCACAGGCCCTTGTCCGGGCCATCGGCGCGGTCGACCCTGACGCGAAGGCCGATGTCGACGTTGATGCCAGAATCGTAAAGATCGACTCGTGGATGATGGCCGAGGAATTCTTGGTTGCGTTCGAGGACGCCGGCTACAAGGCGAAGATCAGCAAAGGTTGAATCCGGGGCCCGGACGGGTAGTGTCGGATGACCATATTGAAAACCAGTGTGATGATCAAGCACGTTGGGTGAGAGTCTAGTTGTCCGACTTAAGTAGGACGCCGCGTCGGGCATCGAAAGACGCATCCTCGGACCCTAATCGTAGACGAGACCCTCATTGAGGCTCCATCATGCAAACCTCTCGTGAAGTTGAGCGCGCGGCCCGGCAGCGCGCAGATCACATTGAAGCCCTGATCGACGAGGCCGGGGCGGAGAGTTTCCCGGCAAGCGATCCTCCTGCCGTCCATCCTGAACACGGGCCGGTCACGACGAACGCGGTGACCGGTATTGAGGCGACGGGAACACCGTTATAGGTCATGTGCTAAAGGCGGGATCGCCCAAGCTGGCGACCATCCCGCCTTCATGGCCCAGAGGCGCTACGCGCGGTCCTCGTGGCATCCACAATCGGCTTCGGCAGCGATTACGCGGCGCAGCTGAACGAAGCGCTCGTGTACCGGCGTTTGAAAAAGCGGGTCGGCGGACCGATTTGGGCTTGCCTGCAGAATTGAGGACCGGTCGCCGGGATCCAGATGACGCATCGCGACGGGAAACACCGTGAGTTCTTCAACCGCCATGTTATGGCGCAGCCGCTCCGCGTACAACCGGATACGGAACTCGAGGAGTTCTCTGGACATATTTTCATCGCGCATCATTGATTCGAGATCCTGAATCAACTCGTGGCCCTGACGCGCCAGTGTCGCGTGCTGCGCCGACAGTTCGCTTCCCAGTTCGTGGGCCAGTAGCTTCTTCTCGAGCAGCGTTCCGATAATGCGGTCCTCCAGCGCATGGTGGTTCACGTCAGGAAACCGCGTCAGGTAATACAGGGCATCCACGAGCAGTGCGCCGTTCGCTGCTACCTGTGCGTCGCAAAGCATCGATTGACGTTCGAGGAGTCGCACGAGTCGCTCCAAACGTCGATGTTCGGCGATCAGGTTGTCAATGATGATCGCCATGCTGGGCCTCGCGCGACTGCCCCTCTTCCTTCATCACGTCGAGCGCGAGTGCCGAATGCGCGTAAGCCGCACCCGCACGCATCTCGGACGCGACCCAGATCGCTTCCATGATCTCCTCGTCCGATGCTCCAGCCTTCAAGGCCTCCTTCGTGTGTGCCCGTATGGCACTGAGGCGCTCCACGGCCTCGAGCCGTCGCCTTCATGCACAATCCGCGGCAGAGGAATGCAAGGACTCGGGAGCGAAAGCCGGTACCGACCGACGCCCACACGCGGCTACGGCCTGGCGCCGTCGTCACGAGATCCTTCGCGCTTGAGGTCCAGGTAGGTGCAATCCCAGGCCAGCCGGGAGCAGCACCTGAAACATCCGCTGCCTGCGTGTCCATGTCGAAGTCGATAAGGCTGGGAAAGCTTTACCTCTTGAGCGACCGATTCAAGTCTCTGTCAAGCGGAGCGTTCGCGCAAAGCTGGCAGTTCCTCCAGCACGCCGCTATCGATCAGCTTCACAGCGTATTCCAATGCATCCCGTCGTGCCTCGCCCTCGGACAGCCAACGTTCAGCGAAGAATGGCAGATGCCAATCGGCCAGTACCTCACTGCCTCTCTCGATCCTGATGGTTGCAATGTAACCGTCGGGCACCGCGTCGCGTGTGGTGATGCGGCGAACGGGAAAGGTGTTGATGCGGATTTCCCGTTCCTTCCAGGAGTCCTGAGTCACCGCCTGCATTTGAACCTCCTTCATCGGCTAGCCGGCCAGCTTTTCCACCCGTACCGCAGCCACCTTGTATTCCGGCGTGCGCACTAGGCGGTCGCGCACTGGCGAAGACTCATAACCCAAAGGCTTATGATAGGCTGGGCTCGGGTACGATATCGCGGTCGCGGCGAGGAGGGATGTTCTCCCCCGTACGGGTATTGTCTCTCGCCGGTCAGGCGAGGGTATCGATGAGCTTAGTGTTGAATAAAAAGGACTGAAGGTATGTCAAAGCGTTGCATGGCGGTCTTGTTGCTGGCGGGCGGGCTGCTCTTGTTAGCAGGTTGCAACACGGTTGCGGGCGTCGGGCAGGATATCTCGGGATCGGCGCGGGCTGTTCAGCGAGCGATGTGAGTCTAGACAGGAAAGCGATATGACGGTCCGTTATCGGCACTATAAAGGCGGCATTTACGAACTCGTCTGCGAAGCGACAATGGAGGCCGATCACACACCGATCATCGTGTACCGGTCGGCCAACGGTTCAATCTGGTGTCGACCAAAATCGGTGTTCTTCGAACTCGTGGAAGTGGATGGCGTGCAGGTACAGCGTTTTGAAGAGATTCGCTGAGGGGTGGTTGATCGAAGAGCAGGGCCCGTCATGTGTTCGGGACTTTGCAAGCACGAACGAAAGGATGAAGGCGTGAACTGGCAACGTGGCCGGCAAGGCACAGGGTACGACAAGGTGCTTCTGTTCTCGGGCCGGTGGCCGATCGGTTTCGACGGCTACCTAATTCGCTACCCCGTAGGATCGCAGATACCTCCGCATAAAGACCCTGTGCGTTCCGGAAGGCACTACCGGCTGAATATCATCGTGTGGCGGTCACCGAGGGGAGGCGAGTTCATATGCGAAAACCCGATTTTGTCGCTGCCCCGAATCAAGCTGTTCCGCCCGGACATCTCTAAACACAGCGTGACTGCGGTGGAGGGTGGTCCGCGCTATGTCTTGTCGATAGGGTGGGTTCTGAAATAGCTAGGGCGAACGTAATACCCCCGATTTCCTCCGGGTCGTTCGCCATGGAGGCTTCCTCGTAAGCGATCGCGGCGAGCAATCGAACGTCGTTGCCGATTGTGCCGCTCATCGCACATGCCCTTGACGCCATGCCACGAATGTAAGACTCGGATGCTCTTTCAGGGAGAACATGGGCGTTTTCCCTCCAGCTAGCGTCGTATCGTGGACGAGAACTGGCGCCCCCGTTGTCGAGTGGTTCGCCTTTCACGACTGCGGAATAGACCGCCATATATCAAAGCTCCTGTTCTAACGGGAAACAAGCGATTACGTCATATCCGAACCGATACGCGATTTATCATATCTGTCTCGGAATGCCATGCGACGGCGCATCGTCCAGAAAGCACGACGGTGCCACGCCGTTGAGGCGATCTGCCGGTTGATGGGCATCGGCAAATCTCCGCTGTACTGCCCGGTAATCGTCGCCGGTCACCCGAAGCGGGGCGACGATCTCGGGCGTGCGACGACGGAGGACATCGACTACCGCACGGACGCCTTCTCGCTCGACGGCATCGCCGGCAGCTAATGCGCATACATTCGGTGGTTGGTATTCGCTGGTCGATCTCGTCGCAATGCGATCCGAAAGCCCCATCCAGGCCGGCTTGGCGGCTTGGGGCGAGATTAAGCCGGTGGGGCGTGAGGGCGTGGGGAAACGGATCAAGTTCGAGCGACCTGATATCGTGCGCGTGAGGCTGAATCCAACTGTCGGCCCTGAGCAGCAAGGCGACAACCGCACGCGTCGAGACTTGCGAAGGGGCTTTGGCGGCAGGCTCACGGGGCAGAGGCCAAAGCGGCAGTCCTTCGTGAACTCGGTCTGAGGGGTATGCGACTTTGGTGAGCGCAGCTACAAACGCGCTATCCGACGCGATCGCCGTTGAATCAAAAGTGAACGGCTGAACGCCGCGGAAGACGGGGAAATGGGAAAACACGTGAACAAGTCATCGTCCCAGCGGCGCTGGTCAAAATGGAAGATATGCATGGTGGTGACGGTGTCCGCCATATGCATTTCCATCGCTGCTGGCGTCCGGATTCACTTTGGCTACTTCGCTGGTGACCGAGTCGCTGCGATTAAAGCCGAGGAGACGATGATGCGGCAGTACAACGCAAAGGACTTTGACGCGATCTACGACGGCGCGGCGGCTGCGCTCAAGTCAGGAGTATCGCGCCAGCAAGCGACCGACGCAATGAAGCAGACCTTCGATAAGTTCGGCGTCATGGTCGACGACAATGAGGCGGCAAGCACATGCTTTCCAAATCAAGTTCGAATGGTTCGTTGGATGAGATCGGCAAACGGGAGCGAACTAACCGCGTTGGTAACCTGGTTTGTGCCTGATGGCAAAAATGCGAAGCTGGTTTCAGCGCAGATCAGTCCTGGTCACGCTTCGTTCGACCCGGAAATCGTGCGCGCCCATTCCTGCACCCCGCAATAACAACTCAGCTAGGAAAGCTACGATATGGCGCTGACGAGCCGAGACCGATGAAGAAACGCAGGTTGGCGGCGCAGCAGCACGCGGAAGCGGCGCTTGAACGAATGGGCGATGATAAGTCGCAGCTCGTGACGATTCAGGACTGCATCCGAGCAGGATAATTTCTGCAAATGGGTGGGTGCTGCTCATTTGAAACGGGGAAAAACAGAAGAAAAACCCCGGAAACCCGTGTCAGACAAGGCCGAGAGCAAAAACGCGGTGCGCCGCAGGTTTGAAATAAACCGCGCATTTCTCGGCAGTTCCTGATGTTGGTTTGAGCACAGACCGATCAAAAACGAGCAGTTTCTGACCTATTGCGGAAAACGGCCCGTTTGCCGGGCGGGCCGCTGCCTTGTGCCAAAACTGGCGCAAAAGGCGCCGACTACTCAGCCGCGAGCGCGACCGTCGACGAAATCAAAGTGTTGTCTACCTTGCCGCTCGCCTTGAATGCCCGGTACAAGGTCGAGATCACTTGTCCCTGTTTGGCTGACGTGAGAGTGGGGTGTTGCGCCTTTGCGGTATCGACCTGCTCGATGATGGTCGCGAGCAACGCCAGATCGAGCAATTGATCGGGCATCGAACTGGTACTGATCCACTCTCGAACCGCGTCAAGGAACGGTTTGTCATCCACCTCCGCCTCCCGTCCATCTTCGAGCTTGGCAATGTCCGTGACGGCCAGATCGACAAGCGCGTCCAGGCGGTTTTCGTCTAAACCCAACACGCTCTCAACGGTCAGCAAAATTCGGCCGAACGCCTTGTTTCGAGCTGTTTCCGCCAACACCCTATCGCCGGTGAAGACGTAAAGGGTATCCACGCCAAGCCCTGAAGCGGCGAACATGTATGACATATCAGGCTCACGCTCGCCGCGTTCATACGTGTATTGGGCGGTCTTTCCCACACCGCAGGCTTCAGCAAAGGCTGCTTGAGTCAGGCCCAAGCGCTCGCGCTCAGCCTTGAGGCGCTTCCCGAAAGTATCCATGTTTCCTTTAAGGGTGTTGACACTATCGCGTTTGCGATATAAATTCGCAATTGCGATATCAGTTCGCGATTGCGATAGTGAATCTTAACAGGAGGCCATATGGAACAGGTTGCCGATAACCCGCTGAAGACTCGGGAGCAAGTGCTCGAAGAGTTTGAGCGAAAAGGCGTAAGCATCTCAAAATGGGCGAAAGAGCGTGGCTTGCCGCCGTCCGTCGTCTATGGAGTGCTGAAAGACAAGCGAAAGGCCCGCATCGGCGTTAGCCACAAAGCGGCCGTTCTGCTCGGCATCAAACACGGCGAGATCGAGTAAAGGTCGGACACGTGAGCATGGAAAACGCTCAAAATCTGTCCGACCTTGTGGCCGCTGGGTCGGACAAGGTAAGCGAACACGCCATCGACGTGTCCGGCCGTCGCCGGACGCCCGACAGTCAAGGGTTTCCGACCGATACGCCGCCGCAGATGCCGCTGTTGGACGGGAGCAAGGTCAGACAAAGGTCGGACACCAGTGCATCGTTCGCAGCGGTCCAGAAAGTGGCTGAGCTGCTTGGCTGCTCGCCCCGGACCGTGACGCGCAATTGCGTTGGTGGCAAGTACCACGGCGCATTCAAGGCGACGACGAACGGCGGCGAAGGTTGGATGGTGCCGATTGCAGCGCTGCCGTTATCGGCGCAACGCCAACTTGCCAAGGAATACTCCGCCGAATTGGCCGCACGCGCCGGCATTCAACCGGGGCAATCGGCCGTGCCAGCACTGGAGGGGGAATATCGCACGTTGTGGGATGCCTATGAGCAGCGGCCAGCGACCGTTAAACAGCGTGCCGAAAAAGCGCTGGCTGCTCTCGATGCGTACATCCAGTTGCGCGCGTCCGGGCTTGGTATCCCGATGGCCGAACAGGCGCTTGCAGAGAGTCACGGGGTGTCTCGGGTAACGCTGTGGCGTTACATCAAAGCGACGGAGAAACATCCGCGTCAGCACTGGTTGCCGCTGCTGGCTCCGCGCTATCACGGTGGAAAGGGGCGGGCGGAGTTCACGCCGGACGCTTACGAGTGGCTTCTCGCCCGCTATCTCAACACGTCGCAAACGAAGGTAGCGGTGTTGATCAAGGAGCTTCGCGACGAAGCTCCAAAAAGAGGGTGGGTGGTTCCGGGCGACGACACCATCATGCGACGGCTGAAGGAAGAGCCCGCATGGAAGGTGACCGGTGGCCGTTTGGGCATGAAGGCGCTTGAGCGTAGCTTTCCGGCAGTCGAGCGGAGCTTTTCATCCCTACGCCTGCACGAACTGTGGGAATCAGATGGTCGCCGTGCCGACGTGTGGTGCCGCTGGCCGGATGGCTCGGTCGCACGTCCCTTCATCATCATCTGGCGTGAGGTCCGCACACGTCTCGTTTTGTCCGTGCGTGGCTGTCTTCATCCGACGGCGGATGTCGTTGTACAGGCATTCGGAAATGCGATGGAGCGCGCCCAGGCGATCCCGGAAAACGCAAAGCTCGACAATGGGCACGAGTACGCAAGCAAGCTTTTTACCGGTGGCCAGAAATCGCGCTATCGGTACAAGGTCAAGGCTGGCGAGCCGATCGGAATCATGACACTGGTTGGAACCGAGGCGAAATGGTCGAAACCGGCATATGGTCAGGATAAGCCGATCGAATCCTTTTGGACTTTTGTCGCTAACCATTGCGATCAAGCCCCGGAGTTTCAGGGCGCTTATTGCGGCAAAGACCCGAAATCCAAGCCGGATGATTTTGACAGGAATCGCGCGATTCCGTTGGAGGCGTATCAGGTCAAGCTCGCTAACATCCTTCAGTCATTCAATAACCGACCGCATAGCGGTGAGGGTATGGGCGGGCGTTCGCCGGTGCAAGTCTATGCCGAACTACTCGATGCCGCCAAGGTCAAGCGCCCTGATCCGGCCCACGTGCGCCTATACAAAATGGGCGTCGCGATGATCAAGATGGATAAGCGTGAGTTTTCGTTGAGGCTCACCATCGACGGTTACGGCCCGATTCGCTACGAGCACCCGGCTTTGGCGGAATTACCTCAGTCCGCGCGCGATCGGAAATTGCAAGTCTACTACGAGCCTGATGACCCAACCGCAGCCGTCGCTGTGTATGACGGCGGCGAATTCATCTGCGAAGCGACGCCGATGGACCGCATCCCGTTCCTCGAACCGGGCGGAGAATTGACGCGTGCGCGCGCGGAGAAGAAGGCCGCTTGGGTGAAGCCGAAAAAGGCGGCAATCAAGCAAGCCAAGGAGGCAGGGCAAATAGCTCTCCCGAATCCAGGGAACAGCCTGGGGCTCGCTGCACCGCCGTTGCCGATCCACACCATACCTATCGACGTCAAGCGCGGCTCGACCGCTCCGGTGAAGACGCCGGCTCCATGGCAACCAGATCCGAATGAGCCCGGTGTATGGCGGCACTCGGAAACGGGCGAGGTTCGCCGAAATGATGCGATCCAGCAGCCGACCGTTGAGCGACGGCGCACACAAGCCGAACTGGAGGCGTTGAGACAGGCACAGCAGGAAAAGAACAAGCCGTCCTGGATGAAGACACCAAGGACGGCCTGACAGGGCGCTCTCACGGTTGCAGCCGTGTTAGTGCCAAATAAAGCGCAAACAGAGGAACCGCAATGGTAGAAGAAAAAACAACGCTGGACAAGGAAACGCTTGCCCAATGGGAAACGTTGAGGAATCGCCTTGCCGACGAGCTGTCGCGTGGCTTCACGGTCGCCCGGCTTGCGACCGAAACCGGTCTGATGGCTGCGCAGATCGAGGCGTGGGCCACCGATCCATCTAGATTTCGAGATGTATATCGCATCGGGGAGCAGTCGCTCGCCGAGCGCATCGAAACGTCGATTTCCGCTCGGTTTAGCGAACTAGACGCCGAACGTGCCATACGTCGAACACCCGGTAGCACCCGAGTGGAAACCTCTGTGATGCTTCGTGCGATGCATGCGTTCGCAATCGCGCGCAAGACTCCGGCGATGGTTGACTTTACTGCGCCACCGGGCGTCGGCAAGTCACAGGCCGTTGACGAATACATCGCCAATTGCCGCAAGTTCGAAGGGTTTATGTGTCCAGTCTGGAAGGTCGAGCTGTCGGAGTTCACGTTGTCGGCCAAGGGTGTGCTGACCTTGATTGCCGAGCAGATCAAACGCTCGCCTCATGCCACGTCTGAGTTTGAACTTGCGCGTCATATCGAGGACGTGACCGAAGGCAAGGGCGGCCTGTTGATTGTCGAGGAGGCTCAGCACTTGGCCGACGCTCTCAATCTCAATAGCGGCTTGCGGATCATCAATGGGCTGCGCCGTTTCGTGGACAAAGGACTGTTCGGAATCGTGTTCGTCAACAACGGGGAAATCTACCGCCGTTTGCAGGACGGCAAACATGCGCAGTTGTTTAGCCGGATGGAGGCATGGCGCGTCAAGGTCGACGGCGTGACCGATGACGACGTAGACAAGGTCATGGCGGCATGGGGGGTATCCGGCAAGGCCGAGCGGGGGTATTGCCTCAAGATCGCGTCCAGTCGCGGTGCGCTTCGTTCGCTGACCAACCTATTTCAACGGACGCTGGAGGAATTCGGGGCGATCGACATGGATCTGATGAAATCGGTGAGGGAGGGGGCATGAGACGCAATCGTGGGCGCCCTATCGGCGTGGAAGAAATAACGTTAATTCACGTCGCGAAAAATCAGCTCAGGATGGATGACGCCGCGTATCGAAATATGCTGGCGTGCGTGGCGGGCGTTCGGTCGGCGATGGATTTGGACAAGCCGGCGTTCGTGGCGATCATGACGGAATTCGAGCGCCGGGGCGTACCGGTGCCGGGGTATGGCAGCACGGGAACACGGAGTGCATAAGGTATGAAATGTGATCAGTCCAACCTTGGCAAGACCGCGTTTCACTGGCGACTATAAAAGCCGCGAATCGCTCAGAGCAAAGCGGGGCAAGAAGACAACCGCAATCGGAATGAAATATCAGGCGAGCCTTGAAAGGATATTGGATACCGTATGTTAAAAATCGTGGAGACCGACATGACGACAGAGCAAGAAAAGATCGTTGCCGCTACCGCAGCCATCTTGGACGATGCAAGACGGCAGACCCTCGAACAGCAACGGGTCGCAGCTGACCGCGAGTGGGACGTACATCAAGCCACGGCGGCACTCAAGGCGGTTACCGGCCTATGTACAACTTATGGCCGAGCTATGAACGAAGAATCGCTGGACTGCGTTGGACGCGGCGACCTCGCCGCGCTACTTTCTATCATTTGCGATCGACTTGATCGATCGGCACCGCAGTCAATCTAGCGCAAGCGCCAGTTCAGGCGGGGGAGCATCCCGCAAGCCGAGCGGGGGACGTTAAATCATTCGAGCATTGTTGTACTATTGACAAGCCTGAATTTCTGGCACGCATCGCAATCGCACAGGCGCCCCGAAATGCGCGTCCAAAGGAATTGCGGCGGCGAGGTGGCGGTCGGGCGCCACCTCGTTTTTCTCCGGGCCGTTGCGACCTTCCCCTTGTCCACTCTTGCGTCGCAATCCGAGGTAAGCGCCGGACACTTCAAACGGCGGCCGCTACGAGCCTGCGACCCGCTGTAGGTATGCTTGGGTATTCGGACCCAGCCCGCAAGCCCGCCATGCGCGTTAATCCCCCCGTTAAAAACAATTTTGGCAGGCGGGGGATTCTCATGGCGCGCGCTTGATGACATCGGCATGGAAAATCTGCCAAAGGAGCCGGGAGCTTATACTTCCTGCGGGCCCGGTCTTCGGGCACGCATCGCAATCGTACAAGCGTCCCGGAGTGCGCGACCAAAGGAATTGCGGCGTCGAGGTGGTGGCCAGGTGCCACCTCGTTTTTGTTCAAGTACCCCTCGTGCGGCGCGCGGCCCGCGATAGCGGAACGCTTCGCCCCCCCGGTTCTGCTCATCTCGAACGTTTGAAGCATGGAGCCTTGGAGCGGCCGACCACCAGAAAGCGGGGCTCGAATCGAAAACGGCAGTCACACCATTAATAAAAAGCAGCAAGGCGCTTTCGTTGAGCCATCGGCTCACAAGGACAAGGTGATGGTCGTCGTCAATGACCACCCGGACATCAGGCGTGCGTCTGACGATTTTTTCCCATGCTCGGCATTGTCCATCAAGTACAGCGTCAACAACATGAACGGTGGCTTGCTGACGAGTCGAGAACCGGTTATCACGAACCTGGAGCCGGGAAAACAAACCGGCGGTTTGTTCTGAGCCGTATATACAGATTTGTCTCGTGAGGGAGGTGCTAGGATAGCGACCCACCCTTACACACGGAGGAAATCGATTGATGGCCTCGGTCAAAATCGACTTAGGTTTCGGTGAGCAAGCCATTCTGTCACAACGGGCAACGGCGGGATTACCATCGGCAAGGCACCAACGGGACGCCGAAGAATTCTTGCGTCGCTGGCCCCGCACGCGATCCATCGAACAGGAGAGCGGTTATCTCCGGCAACTCGGGCTTCACCTTGGACAGACTTTGCCCGGCGTCAATGCCAGCGATACGAGTGCGCGGCTTCGGGAGGCAGTGAAAAGCGGGAAAGTGACGGTCGTGATCGAGCGCGCGGCGCCGACAGGAGGCGGTGTCAGTGGCTCCGGCCCGACGACCCCTCCGTATCCCCTAGCAATGCGGGAGAAAGCCGCCTGGGTCGCTCCGACTCGTGCAGCCACCCGTTCCTATCAGCCGCCCAGATACGACGACGTGAGCGCGGATGACCTAATCAATTACATCCAAAGCGTTCTCGGTAGCACGCCAACCGAGGTAGCTGCCCCCGACGACGCCCCGTCGATGTCTCTCGCCGATGCACAACCGTTCGAGTACGGCGAAGATGCGCCGATCGGAGACATACAGCAGGACGCTGCGGCATTTCTGTTGTCTCCGGCAGAAAAGGCCGAATGCATGGCACAGTGGGAAGAAGATCAGGACATTTGTTGGTCGATCGGTAAGGCAATGGGGGGATATGGAACCGTCCAGGCGTGCATCGATCGCGCGCGCTTCAACTACAACATCTGCATGGGACACACTCAACCAATATGAGCACTAGACCGCCTAAGTCCGTTGTCGTCGGCTACGACGCCCAAAATCGCGAATTGACGTTCCAGACTGTGGAGGATTCAAAGCTGCGGTCATTGCTGACGGGTACGGTGTACCCGATTCTGCTCGACGATTTTGGGGGCAGAATAGACGACGAATTTGCGCGTCGCTTCGGCGTTGCCATCTTAAACTGCCTTGCGCTTTTCAAACCGGACCTCAAGTCTCTTATGGATGTGACCGAGCAGCCGATAGACCCGATTGGGAAGACCCCTCCCACCGCCTGACCATGACTCGCTGCCGCCCCCGGGCGGCTTACTTTTGAGTTTCACGGTGACAAATCCGGCACGAAGCGGGTAGATCAGAAAGTGCCTAACAGCGCCAGACGGTACCAAAACGCGCGCGACGGAATACGAGCGACGTCGCCGCATCAGCAGGTGCATCAAGGCTTCTCGGCGACGCTCAACCTTTCGAGTGCATCGAGGGTGCGCCAGTCGGCGACGTGCAGCAGGACGCCGTTCGGTGGTGCCTGTGCAAAGGCTAGTTTCTGCGGTCCACACGCGAAAAAGCAAGAAAAATGACAACAGTATCGGCTCATTGTGACGCTCGATTCATTTTGATTGGTGCTGACATCCGTCAGCTTAACAAAGCGTACTTTTACGCGATCTAATCACTTTAGGAAATTTTCCTATAAAGGTGATTCAATGAACTATACGCAATACGTGACGGACAAAACGGGAAAATCGCGTCCCGAAGCCTCGCGCTTTTTGCAAGTCGCTCGGTTGATCGGCGAGTTTAACGCTGACGCCTTATGCGATGAAATTGGCGGCCGGGATGTTGTCATCCCAAGTACACCTGAAACCAGTTCTGCCTTTGATCGATTGCTGGGCAAGAGCCTTGCCGCAACAGTCAAAGAACAATTTGGCGGCCAGACTGTCTATGTGCCTTATTGCTTCGGCCTGAGCCGGCAGCAACGAAATGCTGACATTCGCGGGCGCCGCGTTGCGGGCAGCACCATTGCCGAACTTGCCGCGCACTTTCATCTCTCTGAGCGACGTATCCGTCAAATAGTCAGCTCGGGCGAGCCCGATTGAGCGCACTGATTTCGTTCGGAACCTGATTTTTAACACTTCACCAGGAAAAATAAATTAATGATCGCAGCAGTCGACATCGCGGAATCATTGGCCGCACGCGAGAAAGTTAAGCAAGCAATCGCGAATCTGCGAGAACAACTCAGGAGCAATGCCCACGAGATCGGTAAAACCGAAACCGCGATCTCCCGGCTCGAACATGGGCATCCTCCTTTTGATGATCTCAAGGCTGCAATTGTCGAGCACGCTTTGTCGTGGAGCGAGGCCGAAGCTCGCCGGGAGATCGTGAATGGGATTACCGAGTTAGGATCGAAGCGATCGCATAGCTCACGCGACAAACCGATGACGTATCGAGACCTACTAAAAGACTTGCCGAAAGACGGTACGCCGAGTCCCGAAAACGTTAATGCGCTGCGCAAGGTGCTATTTAGCGAGCATGCGTTGCACTATTACTGCCGAGACGTAGTCCGGGCCAAACTGACAGAACTGCTGAATGAACTCAACCCGAGTCACTTCCACTATGACAACGTCGACACAGCCCTGATTGGGCCGAACTGGAAGGAACGCGAGGTGCAGCTTTCCGTACTGAAACAGAAGCTGGGCGAACTCCAGAAACAGAAATTGGAGATCACGGATCATTTGGTACAACTCGGCGTGTCGAGAACGAAAATTTGGGAAGACTGACATGAATTTCGCAGCATGCACCATATTACCGATCACGAGGCCGACCCCGATGTTTCGGCTGCTGCCCGCCGGTCATTTTCGCGCGAGCGACGGGAGACCGAAAGATGTCTCCGGGTGGTTTCTCGACGGCACAATCGCGGCCAAGCTGATTCGCGAGGCTACCACTCAGATCATCGATTTTGTAATCGACTACGAACACCAGACGTTGCAGGCTGCGCAGAACGGTAAGCCCGCGCCTGCGGCTGGCTGGTTTCACACGCTGGAGTGGCGTGACGGAGACGGCCTGTACGTGACGGACGCCCGTTGGACGGATACGGCAGCGAAAATGCTGACGGCGCAGGAATACCGCTATATCTCGCCGGTGTTCCAGTATGAAAGCAAAACCGGCAACGTTGAAAAGGTGATAAGTGCAGCGCTTACGAACAATCCCGCGCTTGATGGCCTAACTGACCTCGCCGCAGCGACCTGCCGCAACGATGCGCACGATGCGGAGTTGCGTGCGGAAATCGAGCACGCCAATGATGTATTGCGGCGCACCTTTGGTCCAGCTGCTGCAACGATAAATTTCTCGGATGCTCAGTCTGTCAAGTTAAATGCAAGGCGCGGCGAAGGCGTATTCGGTCGGATGGGAGAGGCTGAAATCGAAGCGACCAACGAGAAGTTGCGGGCGGCCTTTGGGCCGAATGCAATCCTGATCCCGAAAAACACGTAACGCTGACGGCATGTGGGCGAGCGCCGAGAAGTAGGGCAGTCCATAGTAACGCCGTCAAAATAACCTATGGCGTGCTCACATGGCGACAGTCCTTCACCTGAGCGGGGGCTGTGCCGTCCTTATGTTTGCAGATATTGCGGGAACCTCAATCGTGGCGAAGCATTGGGCAGTTTCGCCGGCAAGAATTGTCGACTTGCTGCGTGCCTATCGAGACATGGCGGGCTGCGCTGAAGCATTGGAACCTCATTTGGAAACGGATGCTGGGCTTATTGGCGGTATATTTCGGCATCGGACCTGCGCAGCCGTTCGCAAAGCGTCTAGCCCGGCAGAGCAGGAATACATCGTTCGGTTGCAGGTCCGGGCCACCGGACTGCTTTTCGAGCAAGCCGATCGACAGCAGCGGGTGTTAAATCTCATTGCGTACTCGACCGATTTGCGCTTGGCTCAACGCCAACTCGCCAACGATGGCGGCCAGCGTTGTGCCAAAGCTGTGCGCCGATAGACTGGCGCGGGGGAATTGAAGTGCGTTTCCGAACATGCGGGCCTCGGACGGAAACGCGAGTTTCAGGTGGTCCTTCTTGGATACGACGGGAACCCAACGTAAGTAGTCGGCCCGGATCGGCGGAGTCGCGTTGGATCGGCGATTTCATTTCAATGGCGGCGAAATTTCAAATCAACCGCCGCGCGCCAGCAAACCAACGGAAGCGTCGAGGGTCGTTCGCGGCGCGTCATCGATTTGACATAATCTCAATTATCAACGTCAGAGGTACCTTTCTAAGCGTTGCGTTTTGTAGGCTCATCCGCCGTAGTTCGAGCAACAGTCGTGTATGGTTTGGCACCTTTTACTGTTGCGCGACTCATGACTTTCCTGCAACTCACGGATGCGCTTGTTCCTGGCCGCCTGCGTAGCGCGACGCTCGTCGGTGACTCGGCTGTCCCGCGATATTGGGCCAACGTGTGGTTGCTGGTTTCCATGGGGCATCTGGCCGAATCCACGCAAGCCGGCGCGCTCCGGTACGTCGAGGACCTGTACCGGCATGCGGACGGAATTCTGGGCATCAACGGCCTAGACGATGCGCTGGCGGACATGAATGACCAGGCGCTAGCTGATGTCCTGGAGTCATGGTTTGTTGCGATTCGGAATCGCCCAAGAGCCACCCGGGCCGACGAGTTGCGCTGGCACGCGGGCCTCGGGTTTGTGACCGATGTGCTGACCTGGCTATCCAGGGCTCGAGTCCCGGACGGTCGGATACGGGATATCGAGGCGCGCTTGCACAGGTTGTCGACGTTGTACGGTCAATTGCGTGTTCGCAAGAGCAACCCGGTCGAAACCATTCGCTCACTGCCGTCCTCTGTCGTCGAGGCGCTCTACGAACTGCTGGACCCTGAGTCGCCCCATAATCCATTCAAGAATGTGAAGACGCGTTGGCGTGTTTATGTGGCGTTCTGGTTGATGTTGCACCAGGGACTGAGACGTGGGGAATTGCTGCTGCTGCCCGCCGACTGCGTGAAATCCGGCCTTGACAAGAAGCGGCAGGCGCTTCGCTATTGGCTCAATGTGCAACAAAGCGAGTACGAGGACGACGACGCTGACGAGTCGATTGACCCGAGGTACTCATTAAGTGGACCCATGATTTGAGGCAGTGACTAGGCGGTAGTTTAAGCTGTCGTCGGTAAAAGGATGATGGCAAATGACTGAAGGCAAGAAGCGCAAGGTGCATACGGCGGAGTTCAAGGCGAAGGTGGGCCTGGAAGCGGTGCGGGGGGTGAAGACGATCAGTGAGATCGGCGTACGGGTTCATCCGGTGCTGGTCGGGCAGTGGAAGAAAGAGATTTTGGAGCGTGCCGGGGCGCTATTCGAGGGTAAGCGCGGGCCGAAGCCGGCTGAGGACAAGAGCGGCGAGGAGCGCCTGTACGGCGAGATCGGACGGCTGAAGATGGAAGTGGATTGGCTCAAAAAAAAGTTGGGGGAGTGAGCCGGGAAGCCAGAACGGGTTGGATAGACAGCGCGGACGAACTGCCCTTGAGCCGGCAGTGCGAACTGGCGGAAGTGGCGCGCGCAACGGTGTACCGGAGAAAAAGCAAGCCGGAACAGGAAGAGCGCGCCGAGGATCTGCTGCTGTGTCGCCTGATCGACGAGGAATACACGAGCCGGCCGTTCTACGGTAGCCGGCGCATGGCGGTGTTTCTGTGCAGGCTGGGCCATGGGGTCAATCGCAAGCGCGTGCAGCGCCTGATGCGCGAGATGGGGCTGGCGGGCATGGCGCCGGGGCCGGCGACGAGCGCCAGGCATCCGAAGCACAAGGTCTATCCGTATCTGCTACGCGGCGTGTCGGTGATGCGGCCCAACCAGGTGTGGTCGACCGATGTGACGTATATCCGGCTGGCGCGCGGTTTCGCCTATCTGGTGGCGATCATCGACTGGTACAGCCGCAAGGTGCTGTCCTGGCGCATCAGCAACAGCATGGACGCGTCGTTCTGCGTGGACTGCCTGGAGGATGCGTTGCGCGAGCACGGTAGACCGGAGGTGTTCAACAGCGACCAGGGCTCGCAGTTCACGAGCCACGTCTTCACGGGCGTGCTCAAGCGTGAGCGAATCGCCATTAGCATGGACGGCGCGGCCGGGCATTGGATAACATCTTCGTCGAGCGCTTGTGGCGCAACGTGAAGCACGAGGACGTGTACCTGAAAGGGTACGCCAACATGGCCGAGCTGATGATCGGGCTGGCGCAGTACTTCTCGTTCTACAACGAGGAGCGGCCGCATCAATCGCTGGGCTATCAAACACCGGATGTCGTCTACGTCAGCGGCAGGGGCGGCGGGGCAATGATCGTTGATAAATTCGGCGGTGCGCCGGAACAATCGGGGCAGCGCTGTTCCGCTGCGTGTGAAGAAGTGAATCAATGCAGCTTAAATTCGGTCGAAATCTGTCTGACCGATGGGTCCACTTTACCTGGATGAAGTGGTTGCCGCCCTTCGGTCGTCGGCAACCGCAGCTCCGTCGAACGAAGAAGTCCGCGACGCAGGAATGATGCTGTGCGCCTATCAGTTTGCCATGCGGCCAATCCAGATTGCGATGCTACCCATGCGCAATGTTCGCATCTGGCATGACACTCCGGATGAGTCGCCGACCGTTCACTTAACCTTCCACATGGCCAAGCAGCAAAGCGACTCGAAGAGACGGCCACTTACGCGTCGAGTCAAGCGCGAGTGGGCTCCCCTGTTCGTTGCGTTCAATGAGCGGCGCAAGGCCGAAGGAGCTGCCGGTGCCGCTCGCTTCTTTGGTGTCCAATCAGTTGCTGAGGTAGGAATCCGCATCGCCGCGTTGGTGCGCAGACTGATTGGGTCCGATGACCTCGGCACGGCCACCGATTTGCGACATACGGCGGCCCAGCGACTTGTTGACGCAGGTGCGAGCCACGAGGAACTGGCCGAATTCATGGGCCACGCGCATGTGCAAACGGGACTGGTGTACTTTGCAACGTCGGCCACTCACGCGGAACGGGTGAACCGTGCGCTCGGCGCGTCCGACGTTTATCGGCGCGTGGCGAAAATCGCGCACGACCGCTTCATCTCCGCCGAAGAGCTTGCACAACTCAAAGGCGAGCAGCAGATTGCCGGTGTGCCTCACGGAATTCCAATTGCCGGCATCGGCGGCTGTGAATCCGGTCAGCCTGCCTGCCCTTACAACCCCATCACGTCGTGCTACGGATGCCGGGAGTTCATGCCTTTCCACGACAAAGCGATGCATGAGCGAGTGCTTGCCGAAATGCGTGACGTGGTTCTGTTTTTCGAACGGAGTTCTCGCGGGGATGTTCGTCGCCTGCCTACCTTCAACTGCAGCGGACCATCGCCGAGGTACAGACCGTCATTGAAGAACTAGAAAGCGAGGGCCGATGAACCCACACTACTCCGCGTACGTTGAACTGGGAAAAGCGCTGGCTCAGGAAAAAGGCCTGCAGTGGGAAATGGACCTCGACGACACTGGTGCCGCACGCGACGGCATCGGCTGGAACCTTACCGCCATTGCTAGCGACGTGCCACCTCCGACCCATTAGGGACCTCGGGCTCGACGTCAAAGTGCTAGCCATCGTCAACGCCGAGCGCGCCGAACGGGGGCTGCCGCTGCGGATGCGGCAGCCGTTGACGGCCGCATGGCAGGACCTGGTCAAGGCTGCGGTCGCCGAGCAGTTGCTGTTCAAGCGGAACACCACGGGATATGTGACCCAGAGCATCGCACGTCCGTTGCGTGTAATTGCCACGTGCATAGACAAGGAGCCATGGCAACTGACGGTTGATGACCTGCGTCTGTCGGTGCGTACCGGGAAAGCAGTCCAGGCGACGGGCAAACTGGGGGACTTGGTCGCCGGCATCGTCAAGGTGGTATTCGATGCCCAGCACATCTGTGATGCAGGCCAACTGTACTCGTCGCTCGCCGTTCCTCGCATGAAGATGAAGAGCGCAATCAAGGCTCGGCACATCTGGTCTCAAGACGAACTGCGAGCTGACCTCGATGCCCGCAAACGCGCGGAGCGCTTGCCTGAGCGTCGCGCATTCTGGGAACTGACGCGCATCGTGATGACCGAAAGCCAGTTCGTTCATCGACGACCTACGGTTCGCTGCTGGGCGCACAATGATTGTGACCGGCATGCGCGCCGGCGAAGCTGCGCTGTTGCCGCTCGACTGGAAGCGGGAGCGGGTGTACCTGGATTCAAAGGGGCGGCCAGCTGGTGAAGCGGGAGGTATCTCGACATCGCTGATGGTCCGGCACTTTGCGGAAAAGCAGCAGGATGAGACTCAGATCGCGTATCTTGCGGGAAAACAGTCAGCCCGTGCCGGACATGTTCCGGTTGTTGCTGACCGAAACGCTCGACCATGTTGCCACGCTGACGGAGCCGCTACGTGCGACGCTGAAGCTTCAATGCGAGACCGGGCGCGTGCTCCCGTGGTATGCGGCTGACGACATCGTTTCCCTTCACTGAACTCTACACGCGCGTCATGGGCAATCCGTTCTGGCTGAATATAGAGCGGGAACCCTTCATTGAGCGCTACCGCGAAAACTTCGCTCCCACGGTTCTGGCGGAACTGTACTCGCATCAGCGGACGAAACAGCAGGCAGGTCCTGTGGCGCTCGATATGGCGGTATATCAGTTCGGCAAGCGATTGCTGGACAAGATGCGCGCGGAGCAGATTGCACTGCGCTTCAGACGTGCTGACGGCACCGTTATCGGGGTGACGGAGCGCATGAATTGGCAAAACACCTATCTGTGCGCCGGCGAGCTTGAAGACCACATTCGCTCGACAACGCCGACGAAGGTGTCGGACACCACCCCGCTGCCGCTCGCCGATGGTTCGGTTCAACCGTGGGAGTTGCTGTTCCTGCAGCCCAAGCGTTCGCTTGCCGAGGAACGTAACGACGGACTGTGCGATATCACGCGGTACATGGCGGTTAACCGGCCCGACCCTTGGTTCATTGAGGATCGCACTTCATCATGCGGAGGAGTGCGTCACTGTTCGAAAAGTACGGCGAAACGGACGAAGACCGGGCGTTGAAAATCGAGTCACACATGCTTCGCCACCTCCAGAACACCGAACTGTTCCGGCTGGGCGTAGCCGATACCATCATCTCGAAGCGCTTCAATCGGCGCAGTGTCGCTCAAAGCTACGAATACGACCACCGCAGTCTTGCCGAGGAACTGGACCAGATAAGAAATTCCGCCGGACATCGAGATTATGCTCGGCGAGAAAGCGAGCACGGTGGCCAACCTCATTAAGGGCGGCCGAGCCAGCGGCCCTATCGTGGAGGCGTTTCGCCGCATCCAGGCGACCGAGGGCGACACCGCCGCGTACGAGTATCTGCGCGTCGAAGCTGATGGCTTCCATGCCACGCCATATGGCCATTGCTTGAGTTCGTTCACGGTTGACCCCTGCCCTAACCATCTCGAATGCTTTAACGATTGCCGCCATCTCTCGGCAACCGATTTACCTGAGAACCGGCAAAACCTGATTCGACTTGAGGGCAAGCTAAAAATTGCCGTCGAGGAAATCGAGAAAAGAAGGCCAGGCCGTCGACCAGCGTTGGCTGGAAGAACCAGGCTCGAACATGCGGAGCAGCGCTTGGTTGGTGTCCGCACGTTGCTGGCCACGCCTGCGGGCGAACGCCCCTTCCCTGATGGCCGCGACCTGTCGCTGCCGCCGCAACGTGGAGTACTTGATGACTAAGCCCAACGATACGGCGCAAGTCGATGATAACGAGATGCGCGAGATTCTTGAAACGCTGCTCGCCAATGATGAAGACATCACGGCGCGCGCTGTTGCTCGGTTGCATCCGTCCATCAAAGCGGCATCGTCCATCACCCGCAGCGAATCGCGAAGCCAGTTGCTTGCCGAGTATCAGCAACGCCAGACGGAATACCGACGCTGGCGTGGTCGTGTTGCCAAACGGTCTGGCGCCGACACTGCCGCATCGCTTGCCGACAAGGACATCCGGATTGCAGAACTGGAAGCCACGGTGCAATTGTTGACGGCTTCTCACCTCGCCATGCTGCGCGCTGTTGGCGAGTTGGGTGGCTTCAGCAAATGGGCGAAGTTCTATGAGCATCACCGGGAGGCGCGTGACAAGTTGATTGCGCTCGGCGCCGTACCGATTGCAACCGTGTCTTCCCTTGCCGACGAGCGCCCGGACAAGAGCGGCGCACCCAACAAACCGAAGAAGAGTTGGTCAAGGAGTCTCAATGCGCCGCCGAAAATCTGCCAGACTGCTGATTCTCAACCCCTCACATGATGTGCTGCTGTTTTCGCTTCGTTCACAAGCAGGGACCGTTAACAGGCAATGATTATT
>CAWIRZ010000015.1:0-167069 GCA_963838695.1 uncultured beta proteobacterium
CTCACGTACCTCTTTAAATGGCGAACAGCCATACCCTTGGGACCGGCTACAGCCCCAGGATGAGATGAGCCGACATCGAGGTGCCAAACACCGCCGTCGATATGAACTCTTGGGCGGTATCAGCCTGTTATCCCCAGAGTACCTTTTATCCGTTGAGCGATGGCCCTTCCATACAGAACCACCGGATCACTATGACCTGCTTTCGCACCTGCTCGACTTGTCGGTCTCGCAGTTAAGCACGCTTATGCCATTGCACTATCAGCACGATTTCCGACCGTACCTAGCGTACCTTCGTACTCCTCCGTTACACTTTGGGAGGAGACCGCCCCAGTCAAACTGCCTACCATGCACTGTCCCCGACCCGGATTACGGGCCTAGGTTAGAACCTCAAACAAACCAGGGTGGTATTTCAAGGACGGCTCCACCGAAACTAGCGTTCCGGTTTCATAGCCTCCCACCTATCCTACACAGATCGGTTCAAAGTCCAATGCAAAGCTACAGTAAAGGTTCATGGGGTCTTTCCGTCTAGCCGCGGGGAGATTGCATCATCACAAACACTTCAACTTCGCTGAGTCTCGGGAGGAGACAGTGTGGCCATCGTTACGCCATTCGTGCAGGTCGGAACTTACCCGACAAGGAATTTCGCTACCTTAGGACCGTTATAGTTACGGCCGCCGTTTACCGGGACTTCAATCAAGAGCTTGCACCCCATCATTTAATCTTCCGGCACCGGGCAGGCGTCACACCCTATACGTCCACTTTCGTGTTTGCAGAGTGCTGTGTTTTTATTAAACAGTCGCAGCCACCAGTTTATTGCAACCCTTTCACCCTCCTGGCGCAGGCCAGTCAAGCTACAAGGGCGTACCTTATCCCGAAGTTACGGTACCAATTTGCCGAGTTCCTTCTCCCGAGTTCTCTCAAGCGCCTTAGAATACTCATCTCGCCCACCTGTGTCGGTTTGCGGTACGGTCATCGTTAGACTGAAGCTTAGAGGCTTTTCTTGGAACCACTTCCGATTGCTTCGCAGCATATAGCCGCTCGCGCCACACCCTTGAATTCCGTGCCCGGATTTGCCTAAGCACCTTCTCCAATGCAGCGACCGGGACTTCCAACACCCGGACAACCTTCCGCGATCCGTCCCCCCATCGCATCTAACAATGGTGCAGGAATATTGACCTGCTTCCCATCAGCTACGCATTTCTGCCTCGCCTTAGGGGCCGACTCACCCTACGCCGATGAACGTTGCGTAGGAAACCTTGGGCTTACGGCGAGGGGGCCTTTCACCCCCTTTATCGCTACTCATGTCAGCATTCGCACTTCCGATACCTCCAGCACACCTTACAGTGCACCTTCGCAGGCTTACGGAACGCTCTCCTACCATGCGTACTTGCGTACGCATCCGCAGCTTCGGTATATAGCTTAGCCCCGTTACATCTTCCGCGCAGGACGACTCGATCAGTGAGCTATTACGCTTTCTTTAAAGGGTGGCTGCTTCTAAGCCAACCTCCTGACTGTTTTAGCCTTCCCACTTCGTTTCCCACTTAGCTATATTTCGGGACCTTAGCTGGCGGTCTGGGTTGTTTCCCTCTTGACACCGGACGTTAGCACCCGATGTCTGTCTCCCGTGATTGCACTCTTCGGTATTCGGAGTTTGCTATGGCGAAGTAATCCGCAATGGACCCTTCAACCATGACAGTGCTCTACCCCCGAAGGTGATACACGAGGCACTACCTAAATAGTTTTCGGAGAGAACCAGCTATTTCCAAGTTTGTTTAGCCTTTCACCCCTATCCACAGCTCATCCCCTAACTTTTCAACGTTAGTGGGTTCGGTCCTCCAGTACGTGTTACCGCACCTTCAACCTGGCCATGGATAGATCACTTGGTTTCGGGTCTACGCCCAGCAACTGAACGCCCTATTCGGACTCGCTTTCGCTACGCCTTCCCTAATCGGTTAAGCTTGCTACTGAACGTAAGTCGCTGACCCATTATACAAAAGGTACGCCGTCACCCCTTACGAGGCTCCGACTGTTTGTATGCATGCGGTTTCAGGATCTATTTCACTCCCCTCCCGGGGTTCTTTTCGCCTTTCCCTCACGGTACTGGTTCACTATCGGTCGATCACGAGTATTTAGCCTTGGAGGATGGTCCCCCCATCTTCAGACAGGATTTCACGTGTCCCGCCCTACTTATCGTACGCCTAGTTCTTCCACGCTGTTTTCGCTTACAGGGCTATCACCTGCTATGGCCGCACTTTCCAGAGCGTTCAGCTAACAACACAGATAACACGTACAGGCTCTTCCCATTTCGCTCGCCACTACTCTGGGAATCTCGGTTGATTTCTTTTCCTGCGGTTACTTAGATGTTTCAGTTCACCGCGTTCGCTTCACGTAGCCTATGTATTCAGCTACGGATACTCCATACGGAGTGGGTTTCCCCATTCGGACATCCCCGGATCAAAGCTCGTTTGCCAGCTCCCCGGGGCTTTTCGCAGGCTACCGCGTCCTTCATCGCCTGTGATCGCCAAGGCATCCACCACATGCACTTGTTCGCTTGACCCTATAACGAGAGCGTCTCTTGTTGGATCTCCTAAAAGATCCGAGCCGCTTGCGCTACAGGTTTGAGTTCTCGCGTTGTGCCGTATTCCAAGTCATCTTTCGATCACTTTAAATACATTGATACAATCACTACCCATTGATATCTTCCACGTCCATCTCATAGACGCTTCCAATATCCATTACTACTTCTTCCAGATTGTTAAAGATCGACAGCCGACTCATTGTTTCAGTCGCTCTGACTGGCTCAATCGCCAATGCAAAATACTCAATATTGAATACTTGGCATTGAAGACTCCCCACTCGGGGATCGCCCCCTCGTCCGCGCTTGCGCGCTCACGAGAGCAGGGATGGTGGAGGCAGACGGGATCGAACCGACGACCCCCTGCTTGCAAAGCAGGTGCTCTCCCAGCTGAGCTATGCCCCCATTCACACAGAGTTCACCATCGCACGCGATGATGACCCCAGGGAGCCGCAGACTTGATGGTGGGTCTGGTTGGATTCGAACCAACGACCCCCGCCTTATCAAGACGGTGCTCTAACCAACTGAGCTACAGACCCCTGAGTCTGTCTTGATCTACAGCCGATAAGCGTGGACGCTTAACTCAGACACGTTAAGCTCGAGAAAGGAGGTGATCCAGCCGCACCTTCCGATACGGCTACCTTGTTACGACTTCACCCCAGTCATGAATCCTACCGTGGTGACCGTCCTCCTTGCGGTTAGACTAGCCACTTCTGGTAAAACCCACTCCCATGGTGTGACGGGCGGTGTGTACAAGACCCGGGAACGTATTCACCGCGGCATGCTGATCCGCGATTACTAGCGATTCCAGCTTCATGCACTCGAGTTGCAGAGTGCAATCCGGACTACGATCGGTTTTCTGGGATTAGCTCCCCCTCGCGGGTTGGCAACCCTCTGTTCCGACCATTGTATGACGTGTGAAGCCCTACCCATAAGGGCCATGAGGACTTGACGTCATCCCCACCTTCCTCCGGTTTGTCACCGGCAGTCTCTCTAGAGTGCCCTTTCGTAGCAACTAAAGACAAGGGTTGCGCTCGTTGCGGGACTTAACCCAACATCTCACGACACGAGCTGACGACAGCCATGCAGCACCTGTGCGACGGTTCTCTTTCGAGCACTTTCACCTCTCGGCAAAATTCCGTCCATGTCAAGGGTAGGTAAGGTTTTTCGCGTTGCATCGAATTAATCCACATCATCCACCGCTTGTGCGGGTCCCCGTCAATTCCTTTGAGTTTTAATCTTGCGACCGTACTCCCCAGGCGGTCAACTTCACGCGTTAGCTTCGTTACTAAGGAAATGAATCCCCAACAACTAGTTGACATCGTTTAGGGCGTGGACTACCAGGGTATCTAATCCTGTTTGCTCCCCACGCTTTCGTGCATGAGCGTCAGTGTTAGCCCAGGGGGCTGCCTTCGCCATCGGTATTCCTCCACATCTCTACGCATTTCACTGCTACACGTGGAATTCTACCCCCCTCTGCCACACTCTAGCTCGCCAGTCACCAATGCAGTTCCCAGGTTAAGCCCGGGGATTTCACATCGGTCTTAGCGAACCGCCTGCGCACGCTTTACGCCCAGTAATTCCGATTAACGCTCGCACCCTACGTATTACCGCGGCTGCTGGCACGTAGTTAGCCGGTGCTTATTCTTCCGGTACCGTCATCCCCCCGAGGTATTAACCCAGAGGATTTCTTTCCGGACAAAAGTGCTTTACAACCCGAAGGCCTTCTTCACACACGCGGCATTGCTGGATCAGGGTTGCCCCCATTGTCCAAAATTCCCCACTGCTGCCTCCCGTAGGAGTCTGGGCCGTGTCTCAGTCCCAGTGTGGCTGGTCGTCCTCTCAGACCAGCTACGGATCGTCGCCTTGGTAGGCCTTTACCCTACCAACTAGCTAATCCGCCATCGGCCGCCCCTTGAGCGCGAGGTCCGAAGATCCCCCGCTTTCCTCTCTCGAGCGTATGCGGTATTAATCCGGCTTTCGCCGGGCTATCCCCCACTCTAGGACACGTTCCGATGTATTACTCACCCGTTCGCCACTCGCCACCAGGGTTACCCCCGTGCTGCCGTTCGACTTGCATGTGTAAGGCATGCCGCCAGCGTTCAATCTGAGCCAGGATCAAACTCTTCAGTTCAATACCTGTTACTGTTTTCGATTCAATTAAGAATCGGTCGCTCACTCAACGTACTGACTTTCGAATCCATCTTTCGATGAACCCTACCTCAATACTGTGTGAGACTTGATACTTTCGCTTTGGCCTAAATCCGAAGATTCAGACCTGCGTCTATCATCAAGCGCCCACACTTATCGGCTGTAAATTTTTAAAGATCGCGTCGCTTAACCGCCAGCAGCACTAGAACAACTTCTTTTCTAGCACCGCCCGTCTTGCGTTGCTGCGTCAGCAGCAGAGAAACGAGATTATGCAGAACCTTTTGCATCTCGTCAACAGTTTTTTTAGCTTCGCTTGGCTGCTGCTTGCTATCGAACTATCGACGACGCCCCGCGAAAAACCAATCCCCGCAAGGCCCCGCTTCTCTTCGCTCAGTCACATTGCCTGAACGAGAGGGCGCATTCTAGGCGGCTTCTAAACACTGTGCAAGCAATATTTGGAACATCGTCGAAAGAATCTGCGGCGGCAGTCCGTGTCGGCCCGAAAGCACCCGAACCTACCGTACATAACCGCACGTACGCCCGGAACCCTGGCTCGGTCCCGGCGCGTTCACCGGCGCGCGTAGCGAAACGCACGGCTCGGCTTACTGCGTGACGGAAGCGTCTAGAATGGAGGGCTCATTGAATCCGACTAAGTCAGCCCCCTATGCGCTCGCGAATCGCTAAACGCCTTCCCCCCGATGCCGACAAACTGGTCGGCCTCTCCCTCGCGCTGTTCGCGTCCGGCAGCCGAATCGAAGATCGCTTCTGGGAAGCCAAGCTCGATACGCTACTCGCGAAAATCGTCCGCAACGGAAACCAGACGACGCTCGACGCGGCGCTCGACCATCTGCAGCAGAATCACCCCGACGCCTACGGCGCGCTCGCCGACATGGCCGAAACGCATAGTGAATCGTTCGTGATCGAGCATGAAGGGACGCCTTACGAGGCGCTCTTGATCGCGGCGCCGGTGTTGGCGTGGACGCGCTACATGATTCCGTCCGGCTCGCTCAAAGGCGACGCGGTGGAGGCGCTGCACGCCCATCTGCATGCGCACGTGCTCGGCGCCAATACGCGCGTGGCACTCGCCCCCTTTCTCTATAGCATCGATCAGCTGCCGCGGCATCATGTCGAAACCTACCGGCTGGCTCAGCAATTGATCCAAGCCGCGCTGAACGGCACCGCCGCCAAAATGAACTTCGGCGACCTCCCCGAAACATCGCCCATTCTGGCCGATCCGCGCTTTCTGCTCGCCGTAGTGGCCGCCCCGGTCGGCGCGCCGCTGTTCCGCTGGCAGGAAGAAGAGAACGGCGCGCGCATCGAGCGCGGTCAGTGCCTCGAGCAATGGGCCACGCAAGGCGGCGCCAATCTCGCCGGCGTCCTGCCCGGCTGCGAGTTCGAATGCCTGCTGCCCGACGCCTATTACTCCGCCTGCCGCGATGCCGACGAGCGCGTGCGGCCGCACACCGTGCGTACCGCCATCCGCTATCTGTACGACACCATCGGCGCCACGCCGCAGGATCTGCGCGCCGTCGTTGCAGGCTTCGGCGAGCGGCGCATCGACGAATACCGCGTCGGCTTCACGCGGCGCGGCAGCAACGATGTCATCTACGGGGTCGTCTGGCCGCTTTACGGCCGCGAGAACGGGGAGCTGGCCATCGACGAGGAAGCCGAAGACACCGGCGGCCCGCTCGAGGAAATCATCGCCTTGCTCAAAGAAGCGGGCGTGACCGATATCCGTCGCCACGCAGGACGCTTCGAGCCCGAGTATTGCGACGACTGCGGCGTCCCGCTGTATGCCGATCCGCTCGGCGAGATCGTCCACGCCGAGATGCCCGAAGACGCGGAACCCGCGCAACCGCACTTCCACTGACCCGTCCCCGCCCCCGCCTCCCCGCCGTCCCACCGCATCAATGCGCAGGACGGCGCGTCCTATGCCATTCGGCTAGCCGCCGCATCGTAAGGAATTTGTCATGATGGCGCGACGGTGCATCGCAGCCGCCGGCGCTCATCCGGTGCCTTGCAGTGCGCTGTCCGTACCGACTACAAGGAGGCAAAATATGCGGTTCGCAGTTCTCAGTCCCGAGGCCGAACGGCGCGACGGGCTCAAGGCGCTTTTGCGGCAAATCGATCGACAAGCACGATTTTGCGAGGCACGCGACTGGATGCAGGCGAGCCGCACCATGCGTCGCATGCCGGCCGAGTTGCTCGTTGTCGATTGGCACGATCCGATGCGCGTCAGTGCCGTCCGCGCGTTACTCGCCGAATATCCGCGGTTACGCATCGCCGCGTTTGTCGACGACATCGCCCCCGCGCGCGTGCGCACGCTCGTCGACGCGGGTATGCATGGCGTTATTCCACGCGCCACCCATCCATTGCTGATCGTTCGCCTGCTCGAACTGGTGTTGGCCGGGGGGCTGTACGCACCGTTTCTGGCCGACACGCAGATGGAGGCCGACGCCCACGCCCGCGGCGCCCTGCCGCCGGCGTTGCCGCCGCGCGTCCTGCCCGCCGACATGCCGCGGCGCAAGCGCTTGGCGCCCGCGCTGTCGCCGCGTCAAGAACAGATCATGCGGTGTGTGCACATGGGCAGCACGAACAAAATGATCGCGCGCACGCTTGGGATCAGCGAGGGTACGGTCAAGATCCATCTGGCGAGCATTTTCCAGCAGTTGGGCGCGCCGAACCGCGCGGCCGCCGTTGCCATCTATAACGGCTGGCTCACGCCGCACCTGGAAGTGCTGCGCGCCGAGGCCCAGGGCGCTCCGAAACCGGTGCTCGGGCGGGGTGGCCCTGTGCCGCTGCGGCGCGCGGCGTCGTTCAAGTACCCGTTGTCGCGCCGCGACGGCCCGCTCGATCTGCCGCTCGCCGCTGAACCCGACGTACCGTTTGGCGGCGCGCCCCCCGGCGTCGGCTGAAACGGCGCAAGGGTGCGCCGCTTGCTAAGCATCATAAATGCAACGCGAGCGGGCCGCCCCTTGCGCACGCTCTCCCCGTTTCACAGCCCAACGAGTAATATGGACGCCATGGGGTTCCTCTACACGCCGCTTCCGCTATGGGTCGCTGTCGGTGGCTGGGTCATCGCCGCCGTCGTGCTCGCGCTCGCCCTCGCGCAAAGGCCGTTCCGCCGGTTGCAGGACGGCACGCTCCAGCACGTCTGGCTGGCGATCGTCGTCGCGATCTCGGTCCTGTGGGCAACGAACGCATGGCTCGACGACGGCCCCGTCATGCATCTGCTAGGCGCGACGTTGCTCGTTACGCTGTTTGACTGGGCGCTCGCGCTGGTGGCAATGGCGGTCGTTTCGGGCGTCGCGGCCGTTGTCTTCGATGCTGCTTGGCAGGGTGTCGCGCTCACCTTTCTGATCTACGGCGCGATGCCCGTCGGCGTCTCCGCCTTGTTCCAGCGTGCCTGTATCGCTTGGCTTCCGCGCAATCTGCTCGTGTTCATCTGTGCGCAAGGATTCGTGTCGCCGGCGATCGCCGTGACAGTCGCCGGCGTGGCCGCCGCCGCCGCGCATATCGCCCTGCCGCATGGCTCGCCCGCCGTCATCCCGATCGGCTACGCATTCAGCGTTTTCTTGCTCGCCACCGGCGAAGCGTGGTTCACGGGGATGTCGACAGCGCTTATCGCTGTCTATAAACCCACGTGGGTGACGACGAACGACGTGCGCCGCTATCGTCTCGGCGGCCCGCGCACGTAAAAACGAACGGAAGGCACAGCACCGCCGAGCATCGAGCCGGCATCGCTTCGCACGGCCGGCGCACCTCTCGATCACATGACACAACTCGCGCTGCCACAGCTTGGCGCCGCGCATTCTCAAAAATTATTGATCGCGACATTGAACTCCGTCTCCGACTGGGGCATCTTACGTGCCTGTATCTCAATCGTGCATATCGGATGGATAGCTCCAAGTTTTCAGGCCGCCTGCGGCAACTCGCAGGACTATTGGCCACTTCGGCGGTTTGCGTTCTGCCCTTCGTCGCCACCGCGCCCGCCCGCGCCGATACCATTGATCAGCGCAACGAATTGATCGCCCACTTCGTCAACGACATGCACGCCGATCCGCTCGTCGCCGATTGCGCCGCGCACGGTAGCTTCGTTGCGAGCACGTCGACGGTCATCGATCATGTGGACTTCCCGCCCGAGGCGTTCGATTCCGCCCATGCGGAAATCACCCCGTGGCATCAACCGTTCGACGAAGGCAAGCAACGCACCACCGTCGACAACATCGTCACGGTGGAAGGCCAGGGCATCCCGCGCGAGACGTCTCACGAGCCCTATCCCGTCAAGTTTCGCTGCGGCTATGTGGGTGCGCAGATGCTCGCCTTCACCTGGAACGATCCGGTCCCCCCCCTGAAGGGGCATACCGAGAGCACGTCCAAGAAGAAGACGAAGCGCCGCCACGGCGGCCATGCGGGCGGCCACACCAACAAGAGTGCGGTCAAACACTCGAGCACCAAGAAAAGATCGTCGGCCAGGTCGGCCGCAAAGCACTGATCGCGCGGCGGGCGCGGAGCGGGGCTCACACCGCGCTCCGCGAAGCGGCCGCTGTCTGTCACTTGGGGCACATCGGGCACATCGGGCATATGGGTCACGCCTCACCCGGGCCTCACCCGGGCCACATGCGTCAAATGGCCCCCATCCGTCACATCGGATAGGCCCGTCAGCCGAACGCCTCCAACTGACGCAGCACCGCGCCCAGCATCGCTGCCCCGAGGGCCGCGCTGCGCTCGCCGTTCCAACCCACTCGCTCGTCGGGCAGGTTCGCGTTGTCCTTGAACGGCATTTCCAGCGTCAGCGATAAACATCCGAACGTATGACCGATGTACTTCGAGGCGAGCTTGAGGGCGTCTTCCCGGTACTTCGAAGCCTCATAGCCGTGCTCGTCTTGGAAGTCGGGGCTCGCTTGCTTGAATGCGTCGATGAAGGCCCGCTGCTCGCGTGCTTGCTGCTCGGTGAAACTGGGCAGCATTTCACTGCCCGCGACGAACACGTACGGAAGGGCTTCGTCTCCGTGGATGTCGAAGAACATGTCGCAACCGTTCGCGTGGATCGCCTCGCGCACGGCCAAGACTTCCGGGCTGCGCTCGGCATCGGGCGCGAGCCATTCGCGATTCAGGTTCGCACCCGCGGCGTTCGTGCGCAGATTGCCCCGGACGCTCCCGTCGGGATTCATATTGGGAACGATGTAGAAGACAGCGTGTTCGTAGAGCTTGCGGGCGACCGAATCGCCCGACCAGTCGCCCCAGCCCGCCAACCGTTTCGCCAGCCCTTCCACGAACCACTCGGCCATCGTTTCGCCCGGATGCTGCCGCGCGACGATCCACACTTTCTTTTTCGGCCGGCCGGCGCTCGCCTCCGGCGTGCCCAGCACGAGCAGCGACATCGGCCGACCCTCGACGCTGCACCCGAGTTCGACATGCGTCGCGTGCGGCATCTGCTGGAGCGCCCCGAGAAACTCGGCATGCCGCTCTTCGCTGTACGGCTCGAAATAGGCGTAGTAGATCGAATCGAAATCGGGCGTGTGATCGATCGTCAGCGTTTGCCCGTCGTAGGACGTGGGCACGCGAAACCAATTGACGCGGTCGTAGCTGGCCATCGCGCGATAGCCGTGCCAGCCCTGTGCGAACGCGCATTGCCCCGCGTTGTCGAACGTCATCACGCAGCGCTCGCCACGCGCACCGGATAGGCGGAAATAAAACCATTGCGCGAAATCGGCGTGGCTGTCGCGACGAATGCGCAGACGAATATCGCCGGCTTGCGCGCAGGAGACGACTTCGATCGCCCCCGCGTCGAAATTGCTGGTGATCGAAAGGCTCATAACGTCTCCGGAATCGCTGGGTTGAAGTCGATCATCGATCGAGCGATGAGGTGCTGATCCATCGCCGATGAAACGTGATCAAGGGCGAGCAAGCAGGATTAATCGGCGAGGCGCCGACGAAACACGAACGTCGCATCGTTCGACGCCGCCGGATCGAATGCATAGCCCTCGACCGCGAAATCTTTCAGCTTTTCGGGCGCATCGATCCGATGCTCCACCGCGAAGCGCGCCATCAAACCGCGCGCCCGCTTGGCATGGAAGCTGATGATCTTGTAGCGGCCGCCCTTCCAGTCTTCAAACACGGGCGTGACCACTCGGGCGTCGAGCCGCTTGGGCCGAACCGACTTGAAATATTCGGTGGATGCGCAATTCACGAGTACGCGCTCGGTGCCTGCATTCCGTTGCAGCTGCGCGCTCAACGCTTCGGTAATCCGTTCGCCCCAAAACGCATACAGATCTTTGCCGCGCGCGTTCGGCAAGCGCGTGCCCATTTCGAGGCGGTACGGCTGCAATAGGTCGAGCGGACGCAGCAAACCGTAGAGCCCCGACAGCACGCGCACGTGACGCTGCGCGTAATCCAGATCGGCCGCCGAAAGCGTCTTCGCGTCGAAGCCTTCGTAGACGTCGCCGTTGAACGCGAGCACGGCCTGCTTGGCATTGTCGGCACTGAACGTGGGCGACCAATCCGCGTAGCGCCGATAGTTCAGATGGGCCAGCGGGTCGGAAATATCCATCAGCGACGCAATCTGCTGCGGCGAATAGCGCCGCAATTCGTCGATGAGCTGGGCGGCGTCGTCGATGAAATCCGGGATCGTGTGTTTCGAAACGTGCGGAGGTGTCTCGTAGTCGAGCGACTTGGCCGGAGACAAAACAATTATCATAAGGGTTCGCCGAAAGGCTCGCCGGCACGCCGTGCCGAGCGCAAGGAAACGAAAACCACGATTGTAGCGAATGCCCCATACCGATGCCGAAGGCTTGACGCGCATGCCGCGCGTGGTACTCGATTCGAATGTCTGGATCGATATCCTCGTATTCGACGATCAGGCAACCCGCCCGATCCGCGCCGCCCTCGAACGCGGCGATCTCGATGCCTTCATCGATGCGCGATGCCTGGCCGAGCTGGCGCACGTGCTCGATTATCCGCAGTTCGTTGCGCGCGCCGTCGACAAATCGGCCGCACTGGCGACCGTTGCCGCACTCACCACGCTCACCGAGCCGACCGCACCTACCGCGCCTACGCCCGCGCCGGCCGTGCCCGCTACCGGCACGCCGTTACCCAAATGCAAGGACCGCGACGATCAGAAATTCCTCGAGCTTGCCCATGCAGCCAAGGCCGATTGGCTCGTCTCGAAGGATCGTGCCCTGCTCAAGCTCAACAAGCGCACCGCGCGCGATTTCGGGTTTCGGATCGCCGAGCCCGCGCCGTTTGCCTCGGCGTGCGCGCTGCATCGGGAGATCGGCTCCGAGATGAACGGCGGAGCCACCGGATCGGTGCCCGCATGAACTTCTATTTCGCTATCGTTTAAAGCCAGCGCCATGAACGCACCGCACGAATCCACTCGCCCGCCCTTCGCCCTTGCCTCGCGTCTGCCGAACGTCGGCACGACCATCTTCACCGTCATGAGCGCGCTCGCCGCAGAACGCGGTGCCGTCAATCTAGGCCAAGGCTTTCCCGATTTCGACTGCGACGAACGCATCGTCGATGCCGTTTCGCGTGCCATGCGCGAAAGCCACAATCAGTATCCGCCGATGGCCGGCGTCGCGCCGCTGCGCGAAGCGATCGCGCGCAAGATCGAAACGATCCACGGTCGCGCCTACGATCCGCAAACGGAAATCACCGTGACGGCCGGTGCAACGCAAGCCCTCTTGACGGCGATCCTCGCCACCGTGCATCCCGGCGATGAAGTAGTCGTGCTGGAACCGACGTACGACAGCTACGTGCCGTCGATCGAATTGGCCGGCGGCAAGCCCGTATTCGTGTCGCTCGAGGCCCCCGATTACGCGATCGATTTCGATCGGCTCGCTCGCGCCATCACGCCGCGCACACGCTTGCTGCTGATCAATACGCCGCACAATCCGACCGGCCGAGTCTGGCATGCCGACGACATGCGGCGGCTCGAAGACATCGTGCGCAACACGAACGTGTTGATTCTTTCCGATGAAGTCTACGAGCATATGGTTTATGACGGCGCGCCGCACGAAAGCGTCGCACGCTACCCCGAACTCGCTCGCCGCAGCTTCGTCGTGTCGAGCTTCGGCAAGACGTTCCACGTCACGGGTTGGAAGGTCGGTTACGTGGCGGCGCCGGCCGCGTTGACCGCCGAGTTCCGCAAGGTTCACCAGTTCAACGTCTTTACCGTCAATACGCCGATGCAGATGGGCCTCGCCGCCTATCTCGCCGATCCGCAACCGTACGTCGATCTGCCTGCGTTCTATCAGCGCAAGCGCGACTTCTTCCGCGCGGGTCTGGCGGCGACACGGTTCAAGCTGTTGCCCTGCGAAGGGACGTATTTCCAATGCGTCGACTATTCGGCGATCAGCGATTTGCCCGAGGAAGCATTCGCCAAGTGGCTGACGACCGAGATCGGTGTAGCGGCGATCCCCGTCTCGGCGTTCTATCACGCACCGCACGAGTCGGGCGTCGTACGCTTTTGCTTCGCCAAGCGCGAAGCCACGCTCGCGACCGCGCTGGAACGGCTTGCGCATCTTTGAGCGGTGGCGCGGCGCGGGCATGCCGCCTCGAACAACGAACAACCCACGGAATCATGGAACACGGAGACATCTCATGAGCGCAGAGCTGCTAGCCGGGAGGCCGCCCGAGAGCGAGTCGACCCTCGTCTTGACGCTGTCCAATCCCGGTGCCCGCAACGCGTTGCACCCCGACATGTACGCGGCCGGGATCCAGGCGCTCGAAACCGCCGAGCGCGACCCGTCCATTCGCGCCATCGTCCTGATCGGTGCCGACGACTTCTTTTGCGCGGGCGGCAACCTGAACCGCCTGCTCGAGAACCGCGCGAAAGACCCATCCGTGCAAGCGCAAAGCATCGACCTGCTCGCTCAGTGGATACTGGCGTTGCGCACCTCGCGCAAGCCTGTGATCGCAGCCGTGGCCGGCGCAGCCGCCGGGGCCGGCTTTTCGCTCGCGCTCGCATGCGATCTCGTCATTGCGGCCGACGATGCCAAATTCGTCATGTCGTACGCGCGGGTCGGCCTAACGCCCGACGGCGGCGGTTCATGGTTCCTAGCACAGGCGCTGCCGCGCGCGCTCGCGACGGAAATTCTGCTCGAGGCCAAGCCCGTCTCGGCCGAGCGTCTGCACGCGCTCGGCGTGGTCAATCGCCTCGTCAAGACGGCCCACCTGCGCGAGACCGCGATCGCTTGGGCCGACGAACTCGGTCGCGGATCGCCCAATGCGCAGGCGTGCGTCAAAGCCCTTGTCGCCTCGGCCGGTGCCCATTCGTTGGCCGATCATCTGACGGTCGAGCGCGACGCGTTCGTCGCTTCGCTGCATCACGCCGATGCACTCGAAGGCATCACGGCGTTCCTCGACAAGCGCCCCGCGCACTATCGGGCAGAGCGCTCATGACGACGTTCACCATGGACCTGCTGTCCTCGCAGTCCGTGCGCTATCGGCGAACGTAACGCTTCCTCGCCCTTGCGTTTCCGTATTCGCCTCTGCATCTTCGCTTTACCGTCATCGAACACCCCTTACTTACCGTTAGCGGGAGCGTGATATGGCAACGAACGAGCCGGCAGAACAACCCAGCAAGGAGCAGGACTACGCGGCGTTCGTCGGAACACGCGCCGTATCCGAAAGACAGCGATTCGACCTCGATGCGCTCGACGCCTGGCTGCGCGCGCACGTGGCCGGCTTCGCAGGCCCATTGGCCGTCGAGCAATTCGCGGGTGGCCAATCGAATCCGACGTTCAAGCTCGTTACACCGTCGCGCAGCTACGTGATGCGCGCCAAGCCGGGGCCCGCAGCCAAGCTCTTGCCGTCGGCCCACGCGATCGAGCGCGAGTATCGCGTGATGGCCGCGCTCTCGGGCACCGAGGTACCCGTCCCCGCGATGCTCGCGCTCTGCGAGGACGAAGCGCTCATCGGCCGCGCGTTTTATGTAATGGAATACGTGGAGGGCCGCGTGTTGTGGGATCCCTCGCTGCCGGGCATGGCGCCCGCGCAGCGGGCTGCGATCTTCGACGAAATGAATCGCGTGGTCGCCGCGTTGCACTCCGTGAACCCGACGGCGGTCGGTCTCGGCGATTACGGCAAGCCGGGCAATTATCTCGCGCGGCAAATCGCACGCTGGAGCAAGCAATACGAGGCATCGGAAACAGAGCCGATCCAGGCCATGCATCGCCTCATCGATTGGCTGCCGCGGCATACGCCGCCCGATACCGGCGAGCAGGCGGCGATCGTGCACGGCGACTATCGCCTCGACAATCTCATCTTCCATCCGAGCGAGCCGCGCATGCTGGCGGTGCTCGATTGGGAGCTGTCCACGCTGGGCGATCCGATCGTCGACTTCGCCTATCACTGCATGGCCTGGCACGTCGATCCGGTGCAGTTCCGCGGCATCGCGGGCCTGAGTTGGGCCACGCTCGGCATCCCGGACGAAGGCCGATATGTCGAGCGATACTGCGAACGCACCGGCCTTTCGATTCCCGGCGATTGGAATTTTTATCTTGCCTTCAACATGTTCCGCATCGCCGCGATCCTGCAAGGCATCATGAAGCGGGTGACGGTCGGCACGGCATCGAGCGCACAAGCGATCGATGCAGGCCGGCGCGCGCGGCCGATGGCCGAACTCGCTTGGACGTATGCACAGAAAGTGCGGTAACGGTCACGCATATTGACGCTTATTCACGCTCAACCACGCTCATCCCCGTTTCAATCGGCATCACCGGCAAGCGCATGGCGCGCAAGGCCGCCATCATCGCGAGGACGAAATGAATTTCGACTACACCCCGAAAGTTCAAGCCCTGCGCGCGGAGCTGCTCGACTTCTTCGACGCCCACATCTATCCGAACGAGCGTGCATTCATCGAAGAAGTCTCGAGCAACCGCGCGGCGGGCAATCCGTGGGTACCTACCGAACTCGTCGAAACGTTGAAGGTGCGCGCGCGGGAAGCGGGCCTATGGAACTTGTTCCTGCCCGATTCGACCCGCGGCGCCGGCCTGACGAATCTCGAATACGCACCGCTAGCGGAGATCATGGGGCGGGTGCCCTGGGCGCCCGAAGTCTTCAACTGCAACGCGCCCGACACGGGCAACATGGAAACGCTCGAACGCTACGGCTCCGACGAACAAAAAAGGACATGGCTGGCTCCGTTGCTCGACGGCACGATCCGCTCGGCGTTCTTGATGACGGAGCCCGACGTCGCCTCCTCCGATGCGACGAACATCGAAACGCGCATCGAACGCGACGGCGATACCTACGTCATCAACGGCCGCAAATGGTGGTCCTCGGGCGCCGGCGATCCCCGCTGCAAGGTCTATATCGTCATGGGTAAGACCGACCCGCATGCGCCCAAGCATACGCAGCAGTCGATGATCCTCGTGCCCGCCGATACGGCCGGTGTCGCCGTGCATCGTCCGTTGCATGTATTCGGCTATGACGACGCGCCCCATGGCCACATGGAAATCACGCTCGAGAACGTGCGCGTAAGCGCGTCGAACATGCTGCTCGGCGAAGGCCGCGGCTTCGAGATCGCGCAGGGACGGCTGGGCCCGGGGCGCATCCACCATTGCATGCGTCTTATCGGCCTGGCCGAGCGCGCGCTCGAACTCATGTGCAAGCGCACGTCCGAACGGGTTGCATTCGGCAAGCCGATCGCCGCGCAATCGGTCACGCAAGAACGCATTGCCGATGCTCGCTGCAAGATCGAGCAGGCCCGGCTGCTGACATTGAAGACGGCCTACATGATGGATACGGTCGGCAATAAAGGCGCACGCGGCGAAATCGCGATGATCAAGGTGGTTGCGCCGAACATGGCCTGCGAAGTGATCGATTGGGCGATCCAAGCGCATGGCGGCGCCGGCATGTGCGACGATTTCCCGCTTGCCTACGCCTACACCTGCGCTCGCACGCTGCGCTTCGCCGACGGTCCCGACGAAGTGCATCGCAATGCGATCGCGAAACTGGAGTTGGCGCGCCATACGCCCTCGGCAAATTGAACCGCTCATGCGGCGGCGGGGGCTCCCCGGCAACCGATCGATCCATACCCGCATCGCCGTTATGGCCTTGGCGCCGGCCGCAAGCGACACCCGGCGATCCATGCTAATTTCCGCGTGCATCGGCACCGCGCGTTGCGGCGCCGGCAAGCATGAGGAGCTGCGATGATCGACGTCTACAGCTGGGCCACGCCGAATGGCCACAAGGTCCACATCATGCTCGAGGAAACCGGCCTCGAGTACCGCGTTCATCCGATCGATATCGGCGCGGGCGATCAATTCAAGCCTGAGTTTCTAACGATTAGCCCGAACAACAAGATTCCAGCAATCGTCGATAGCGAGGGCCCGGACGGCCAACCGCTGTCGCTGTTCGAGTCCGGCGCCATTCTCGTTTATCTCGCGGAGAAAACCGGCAAGTTCTTGCCGGCCGAGCCCGTGGGCCGCTACGCGACGTTGCAATGGCTGATGTTCCAAATGGGGGGACTCGGCCCGATGCTCGGCCAAACCCATCATTTCCGCATCTACGCGCCGCAGCAGATCGAATACGCCGTCAATCGCTATACGAACGAAGCGAAGCGGCTGTACGGTGTCATGGACACTCAGCTCGGCAAGTCGGCCTACCTGGCCGGCGACGACTACACGATCGCCGATATCGCGGCCTTCCCGTGGACCCGTTCCTGGCAAAACCAGGGCATCGACTTGGCCGCGTTCCCGAACGTCAAGCGCTGGCACGAGGCCATTGCCGCGCGTCCGGCCGTGCAGCGCGGCGTGGAGGTGCTGGCGTCTGCGCGGCGCGCGCTGACAGACGATAAAGCGAGGGATATTTTGTTCGGCGCGACGCAATACGCCAAGCACTGAAGTTTTTTCGCTGAAACCGGGCCGCTGCCCGGTTGGCTTGCGGTGCAGGCGATCCGTCTCGGCCACCCCACGCGGGATGCTCAGAAATAATGCCGCGTCACGAATTGCGCCACGCAAGCGGGTTTGCTTTCCCCGTCGATTTCGACCGTCACATCCCAGGTAATCTGCTGCCCGCCGTCAGACACCTCGGCAACTTCCGCGATGGCGAAAGCCGCTCTCAGGGCTGCGCCGACACGAACCGGCGCCGGAAAACGGACGCGATTGAGGCCGTAGTTCACGCTGATGCGCTGATCGATCCGCACGGTTCGGAACAGCAACGACGGGATGACGGACAACGTCAAGAACCCATGCGCAATCGCGCCGCCGAACGGCGATTCGCGCCGAGCGCGTTCGGGATCGACGTGGATCCATTGATGATCGCCTGTAGCATCGGCGAATCGATCGACGCGAGCTTGATCGACCGTCATCCATTCGCTGACGAACGGCGCGCCGCCGATAGCCGCCCGCAGTGCCGCGGCATCGGCGAACTCGACGGTTGCGGCCGGCGCGCGGGAGGTGGACGCGGCCGTCATGCCGATGCGCCAGCCGATGCCTGCGGATGCCGCAACCCGAACAAAACGTTCGAGCGTACGGTAATCACGGTTTCACCCGTTTGATTGACGCCTTCCCACAGTGTGGTCACGATGCCGCGATCCGGCTGGCTCTTCGATACGCGTTTGGCCAACACCGAGTTATACATGCGTAGGCTATCGCCGGGCCGCACAGGCTTGAGCCAGCGAATTTCGTCGATACCGGGCGAGCCGACCGAGGTGGATCCCGTCAAGAGATTACGCACGAGCATGCCCATCATGACGGAGCAGGTATGCCAACCGCTCGCGATCAGACCACCGAACGGGGATGCTTGGGCGGCGGCATCGTCGACGTGAAACGGCTGCGGATCGAAGCGCTCGGCGAATTCGACGATCTCCTGGACCGTGAATAGATGCGTGCCGACTTCATCGCGCCGACCGACTTCCAAATCCTCGTAGCTGATCCCCATCCGGCGATTTCCTGTTGTCGTATTGCCCAAACGTCCTAATTCCCGAATGCCCTAGTGCCCTAGTGCCCTAGTGCGCTAATGCCCTAATGATTGCCCGATCGCCCACCCTATCGGCGCGATGGGCCGCTATTGCAGCGACTCTTTCGGTACGCAGGCGCCGGGTAGCGCCATCACTTCGATGCCTTCATCGACCAAAGCCCGCGCGTCCTCAGGCGTCGTGACGCCGCGGATGCTCCGCGCCGGCGCTTCGTTGTAATGAATACGGCGCGCTTCCTCGGCGAAGCGGTCGCCGACGTTTTCAGCCTTGCCCGCGACTTCGCGCAACATGCGCAGCGCCGCGGCCTCGAACTCACGTGCGCGCTGCGCAGCCGTCGCACCGCCTACCGCGCCACCGTCTCGCGCTTGGCCTTCGCCGCCCTGGGCGCCTTGCGCATCGCGCGCTTGCGCGTCGCCCTGCCGAGACCGCGTCGCCCCCGACAAATTCAGGCGCGGCGCCGACGGCATACGGCTGACTTCCGTTGCCGAGCAAATCGGACATTCGATCAATTTGCGCGACAACTGCGTTTCGAAATCACCATCGGAGCCAAACCAGCCTTCGAAACGATGACCGAGCGGACACTGCAGATCGAGAACCTTCATGCTGAACGTCGAACGAATGTGCCGCGGCCTGTTCTCATACTTCCAGGCGAAGCGCATTCCTTTGTTGGAAAAACGAAAACCCAATGGGAGCGGGCCCAAGGTCTGTCGACAGATGGGCCCTAGTTTAGCGCAAACGCGGCGAACGGTCGTTCTGCTCCGTTTGCGACGATTTTATGCGCCTGGCGCTGCGTCCGACGCGCCCGGCATGAGCGGAAACGTCGGCTCGGTTCGATCCGGTTGCCAGGTGCCGGACAGCACTTTTTCGAGCCAAAAGTGGCCGATGATCGTCTTTACGTCCGTGATTTCACCGGTGCGGATCCATTCCTCCATCTGCGCCACGTCGGCCGTGAAGATTTCCAGGAATTCTTCTTCGTCGAGGTGCTGTTCGCCGGCGATCAACCCGCGGGCCAAAAAGATATCGATGAATTCCGTCGAATAGGAAATGATCGGATGGATGCGCGTGAGAAAAACGAATTCGCGGGCCGAGTACCCCGTTTCCTCGCGCAGCTCTCGCTCGGCGCAGGCGAGCGCCCCCTCGTTCGCGTCCAGCTTGCCGGCCGGAAACTCGATCATGACCTTGCAGATGGGATAGCGGTATTGCCGTTCGAGCAGAACGCGGCCGTCGTCGAACAACGGAATCACCATGACGGCGCCCGAGTGGACAACGTATTCGCGGGTGGTCTGCTTGCCGTCCGGCAAGCGGATCGTGTCGCGTTTGACTTTGAGGAAATTGCCGTCGTAGACGGATTCGCCGCCTAGGCGCGTTTCAACGAGCGACGCGTGATCATGCGGCGAATGGGGATCGGACGGTTCGGCCATCGCACTGCCTCCGAGGAGTAGCCGACGGCCGCTTGACCGTCAGCGACGTTTGACGAGATATTGAAACGTGAAGCCGGGAAACGCGAACACGATGAACATACTGACCGTAATCGCGTAGAACTGCCAGCCTTGATCGAAGCGGTTGCCGGCGCGTGCTTCGAGCGCGAAGCCGATGAGGCCGATCGCAAAATACAGCACGATCATTTCGGCGATGCGAAGCCACAGGCTTTTTTTCGCCGCGGCCAGTGGCACCACGGCGAACAACCGCTGGTTGAAGAAGGGCACGTTGGCGCCGAACAGCGCCAACAGCACGATGAACCAGCCCGCCGCCGACATCAGAGCAGAGCAGGCAGCGTGCGCTGGACGGCCGTCAGGCACAGCCCCATCAGCGGACCGGGCAAGATGCCGAGCACCAACACGGCGACACCATTGAGCGCCAGCAGCCAGCGGCCCGACACATCGCTTTCGATCGGCGAGTTATCTTGCGGCGCATCGAAGTACATCAGCTTGACGATGCGCAGGTAGTAGAACGCACCGAACAGCGAAGTAATCACGGCCAGCACGGCAAGCCACGTCAGGCCCGCGTTCATCGTCGACTGCAGCACCGCGAGCTTCGCGTAGAACCCGACCGTCGGGGGAATGCCCGCCAACGAGAACATCATCGCCATCATGACGAACGCGAACACCGGGCTGCGCTTGTTCAAGCCTTTGAAGTCGTCGAGCGTGTCCGCCTCGAAATCGCGGCGGGCGAGCAACATGACGATGCCGAACGAGCCGAGCGTCGTCAGCAAGTAGACGATGCTGTAGAACATGGCCGAGCTGTAGGCGCCGGCCATGCCGTCCGCCTTGCCGTCCACCACGCCCGAGAGCAAACCGAGCAGCACGAAGCCCATGTTCGAGATCGCCGAGTAGGCGAGCATGCGCTTGACGTTGCGCTGCACGATACCGGTGATGTTACCGACAATCAGCGAAAGCGCCGCGAGAATCGTCAGCATCTGTTGCCAATCGCCGGACAACGGAAGCACGCCCATCACAAGCAGGCGCAAGCCCCACGCGAAGGCCGCGACCTTCGGGCCACCGCCGACGAGCAACGTCATCGCCGTCGGAGCACCGTGATAGACATCGGGCACCCACATATGGAACGGCACCGCGCCCATCTTGAACGCGATCCCCGCTACGATGAAGATCACGCCGAACAGCAGCACCGTCTTGTTGATGTGACCCGACGCAATCGCCTTGAGCACTTCGTTCAGATCGAGCGAACCCGTCGCGCCGTAGAGCATCGACATCCCATACAGCAGGAAGCCGGAGGCCAGCGCGCCGAGGACGTAGTACTTCATCGCCGCTTCGTTCGACTGCGACGCATCGCGACGCAGCGCAATCGCCGCATACAGCGACAGCGACATCAACTCCAGGCCGAGATACAGCGTCAGGAAGTTGCTGCCCGAGATCATCACGAGCTGACCGAGCAGCGCGAACATGCCGAGCAGGAAGAAATCCCCGCGAAACAGATCGCGGTCTTCCAGGTACTTGCGCGAATAGATCATCGTCACCGCGTAGCCGATCGACACCACGGCCTTCATCGCACTGGCGAACCCGTCGACGACGTACATGTGCGAGAAGAAGTAATGCGGCTGCGGATCCAACACGAGCGTGGCGAACCAAATACCCGAGACGAGCGAAGCCAGCACCGCGATGAGGTACGTCACGCGCTTGCCGGCATCGCCGGCGAACGTTTCGTTGATCCACGCGACGACGGTGGCCGCCATCAGCAGCCCATCGGGCGACAAGAGAGACATAGGGGCGTTTTGCATGATCTTTTCGTTCCTCCGCTCGGCGTTACTGTGACACCGGCAGTTTCGACTGCGCGACGTGGGAGAGGAGGTTTTCCACGGAGACGTGCATCACATCGGTGAAAGGCTTCGGATACACGCCCATGAACAGCGTCAGCGCAGCCAGCACGCCGAGAATCAGATATTCGCGGCAGTTGATGTCCTTCAGCGCCTGCACGTGCTCGTTCTTCACCGCGCCGAAGTACACGCGCTTGTACATCCACAGCGTGTAGGCGGCACCGAGAATCAGCGTGAACGCTGCACCGAACGCGATCCAGAAGTTGAACTGCACCGCCGCCAGAATCACCATGAACTCGCCGACGAAACCCGAGGTACCCGGCAAGCCGCAGTTCGCCATCGAGAACAGCATCGCCAGCGCGGCGAACTTCGGCATGACGTTCACGACGCCGCCGTAATCGGCGATCTGACGCGAGTGCATGCGGTCGTACAGCACGCCGATGCACAGGAACATCGCGCCCGACACGAAGCCGTGCGAGATCATCTGGACGATCGCGCCTTCGACGCCGAGCTGATTGAAGATGAAGAAACCGAGCGTCACGAAGCCCATGTGCGCGATCGACGAATACGCCACGAGCTTCTTCATGTCGGCCTGCACCATCGCCACGAGGCCGATATAGATCACGGCGATCAGCGACAGCGTGATCACGACCGGCGCCAGCGCATGGCTCGCATCGGGGGCAATCGGCAACGAGAAACGCAGGAAACCGTATGCGCCGAGCTTCAGCATGATCGCGGCCAGCACGACGGAACCGCCCGTCGGCGCTTCCACGTGTGCGTCAGGCAACCACGTATGCACCGGCCACATCGGCACTTTCACCGCGAACGCAAGGAAGAAGGCGATGAACAGCAATAGCTGCGGCGTCATCGCGATCCGAGCGCTCTGCCATGTCGCCAGATCGAACGTGCCCGTCTGAACGTACAGGTAGATCAGCCCGACCAGCATCAACAGCGAGCCGGCCAGCGTATAGAGGAAGAACTTGAACGCGGCGTAGATCCGGTTCGGCCCGCCCCACACGCCGATGATCAGGTACATCGGGATCAGCGTCGCTTCGAAGAACACGTAGAACAGCAGGCCGTCCGCAGCCGAGAACACGCCGATCATGATCCCCGAGAGGATCAGGAACGCGGCCAGATACTGCGACACGTGCTCCGTGATGACTTCCCAACCGGCGATGACGACGATCACGGTAATCAGCGCCGTCAGCACGACGAACCACATCGAGATGCCGTCCACCCCGAGGTGATACGTGATGTGGAAGCGTTCGATCCAGTTTGCCTGTTCGACGAACTGTAACGCGGCGCTCGTCGAATCGAAACCGCTAATGAGCGGCAGCGTGACGAGCAGGCCGAGAATCGAGCCGATCAGCGCCAACCAGCGCGCGGGCCCGGGGTTCTTATCGGAACCGATGGCGAGAACGGCGAGACCGAAGACGATCGGCAGCCAAATCGCGGTACTGAGAATCGGAAAAGAGTGCATTAAGTATCCCCCGCCTTATTTGCCGCCGAGCGTTACAAACAGGGTAAGGAGCCCCAGCATGCCGATGATCATGGCGAACGCGTAGTGGTAGATGTAACCGGATTGCAGGAAGCGGATCACGCTCGCGAACCAGCCGACGAAGCGTGCGCTGCCGTTGACGAGACCGTCGATGACCACGACATCGCCTTCTTTCCACAGGCCGCGGCCGATGGCCACCGCACCGCGTGCGAAGACGACTTCGTTGATCTTGTCCATGTAGTACTTGTTGTCGAGCAGCGTGTAGATCGGGCCGAGCGCGCGACGAATCACCGCCGGCAAATCAGGACGCTTGATGTACAGGAACCATGCCGTCGCGAAGCCCGCGATGGCCAGCCACAGCGGCAGCGACATGACCGAGTGCACCCCCATCGAGAACCAGCCTTGGAATTCCTTGCTCATCTCTTCGATCGCGGCATGGTTCTCGCCGATGAAGATGACCTTGTCGAAGGCCACGCCGTGCGCGAAGAAGTTGCCGTAGATCATCGGGCCGATCGCGATCGCACCGATGACGACCGACGGAATCGCCAGCAGCACCAGCGGTACCCACACCACCCAAGGCGTTTCGTGGGGCTCGTGCGCGTGACCGTGGTCGTCATGCCCGTGGCCGTGGTCGTCGTGACCGTTGCTGCCGTGCGCCGCCGATTCCGCGCCGTGGCCGTTCCCGAAATCCTTCGGATGGCGGAAGCGCTCTTCGCCGTGGAAGACCATGAAATACATACGGAACGAGTACAGCGCCGTGACGAACACGCTCGCCACCACCGCGAAGTACGCGAAACCCGACCCCGGCAGATGCGACAAGCCGACGGCGTCGATGATCGAATCCTTCGAGTAGAAGCCAGCAAAGAACGGCGTGCCGCACAGCGCGAGCGTGCCCATCAGCGAGGTGAACCAGGTGATCGGCATGTACTTGCGCAGGCCGCCCATGTTGCGCATGTCTTGATCGTGGTGCATGCCGATGATGACCGAACCGGCACCGAGGAACAGCAGCGCCTTGAAGAACGCGTGCGTCATCAGGTGGAACACCGAGATCGAGTAGGCCGACGCGCCGAGCGCCACCGTCATATAGCCGAGCTGCGAGAGCGTGGAGTAAGCCACCACGCGCTTGATGTCGTTCTGCACGATACCGAGCAAGCCCATGAACAGCGTCGTAATCGCGCCGATCACCATGATGAACGACAAGGCCGTATCCGACAGTTCGAATAGCGGCGACATCCGCGTCACCATGAAGATACCGGCCGTCACCATGGTTGCCGCGTGAATCAGCGCGGAGATCGGCGTCGGGCCTTCCATCGAATCGGGCAGCCACACGTGCAGCGGGAACTGCGCCGACTTACCCATCGCGCCGATAAACAGGCAGATACACGCGACGGTCAGCAAGCCCCATTGCGTGCCGGGGAACGTGAGCGCGGCGAGCGCTTCGCGCTTGGCGAAGACGTCCCCGTAGTTCATCGAACCCGCGTAGGCCAGGATCAGGCCGATGCCGAGCAAGAAGCCGAAGTCGCCCACGCGGTTCACGAGGAACGCCTTCATGTTCGCGTAGATGGCGCTTTCACGCGTGAAGTAAAAGCCGATCAGCAAGTACGACACGAGGCCCACCGCTTCCCAGCCGAAGAACAGCTGCAGGAAGTTGTTGCTCATGACGAGCATCAGCATCGAGAACGTGAACAACGAGATGTACGAGAAGAAGCGCTCGTAGCCGTCGTCGTCCGCCATGTAGCCGATGGTGTAGATGTGCACCATCAGCGAGACGAACGTGACGACGCACATCATCATCGCGGTGAGCGAATCGACGAGGAAGCCGATCTCGAACTTCAGCGAGCCGACTCTCATCCATTCATAGACGGTCGCGTTGTAGCTCGCGCCTTGCATGACGTCGGCGAAGACCATCGCCGAGAGGATGAAGGCGACCAACACGCCGAGGATCGTGATCCGGTGGCTGCCCTTGCGCCCCACCACCTTCCCGCCAAGACCCGCAATCAGCGAGCCGGCGAGCGGTGCGAGCGGAATCGCCAGCAGCAGGTTTTCATTGAGTGTCGTGGACATAACCGCAGTGCCTGAATTTAACCTTTGAGCTGATCGAGATCCTCGACGTTGATCGTGTCGAGGGTACGGAACAGAGTCACGAGAATCGCGAGGCCGATCGCCGCTTCCGCTGCCGCGACCGTCAGCACGAAGAACACGAAGATCTGCCCGTGCACGTCGCCGAGATAGTGCGAGAACGCGACGAAGTTCGTGTTCACGGCGAGCAAGATCAGTTCGATCGCCATCAAGATGATGATGACGTTGCGACGATTCAGGAAAATGCCGACGACGCCGATCGCAAACAGGATCGCGCCGAGGACAAGGTAATGAGCCAGGGTCAACATGTTTTTCTCCTCGACGCTCAACGGTTGGCGCCGACGCTGCCTGCGCCGGCATTCGCGTTCGGCTCGCCCGGCGCGCCTTCCGCGGTAGCCGGCAACGTCGAACGTTCGGCCGGCATCTTCACGATGCGCACGCGATCCTTCGCGCGCACCTTTACTTGCTCCGACACGCGTTGGCGCTTGCTGTCCTTGCCCTTGCGCGCCGTCAGCGCGATCGCCGCGATGATCGCCACGAGCAATATGAGGCCCGCCACTTCGAACGCGAACACGTAATCGGTGTAGATCACCTTGCCGATCAGATACGTGTTCGGCATGGCCGCGGCAGCGCCGCCTGCTGCCGCCGTCGCATCGTGGACCGGGATGGAGGTGCCGCCGTAGCCGTGCACGAGGATCAGTGCGGTCTCGACGACGATGATCGCGCCGACGATGGTCGCCACCGGCACGAAGCGTTTGAAATCGCGTCGCAGCACGTCGAGATTGATGTCGAGCATCATCACGACGAACAGGAAGAGCACCATCACCGCGCCGACGTAGAGCAGCACGAGCAGAATCGCCAGGAATTCCGCTCCGAGCAGCATCCAGATCGCCGCCGCGTTGAAAAACGCGAGCACGAGAAACAGCGCCGACCCAACCGGGTTGCGCGACGTGATCACCTTCAGGCCCGACACCGTCAGGAGCAGCGCGAAGATGTAAAACAGTACGGTCGTGAATTCCATGATTACCGGTTCATCGTTAGCTCATCAATCGGGCGCCGGGGTGGCAGGCGCGGGGCATGCCGCCGCAAGCGGTGGCGTCGTTCACGCCACCGTGTCACCTCAACTACGCGTCGAGCAGGTACGTCCCAATGCTTATCAACGGTACGGCGCGTCGGCCGCCTTGGCCGCGGCGATTTCCGTTTCGTAGCGATCGCCAACCGCAAGCAACATGTCCTTCGTGAAGTACAAGTCGCCGCGTTTTTCGCCGTGATACTCGAGGATGCTGGTTTCGACGATCGAATCGACGGGGCAGCTTTCCTCGCAGAACCCACAGAAGATGCACTTGGTCAAATCGATGTCGTAGCGCGTCGTGCGGCGCGTGTTGTCCGCGCGCACTTCCGACTCGATCGTGATGGCCAGTGCGGGGCACACCGCTTCGCACAGTTTGCAGGCGATGCAGCGCTCTTCGCCGTTTTCGTAACGGCGCAGAGCGTGCAGGCCGCGAAAGCGCGGCGACAGCGGCGTCTTTTCCTCGGGGAACTGCACCGTGAACTTGCGCTTGAACGTGTACTTACCCGTCAGCGCGAGCCCCTTGAGCAGTTCGGTCAGGAAAAACGTCTTGAAGAAACTTTGAATAGCGTTCATTTCGCTCGCCCTTTATTTCCAGATGTTCAGCGGCGACATGATCCAGAAGCCGACCACGACCACCCAGAGGATGCACACGGGCAAGAACACCTTCCAACCCAAACGCATGATCTGGTCATAGCGGTAGCGCGGGAATGTCGCGCGGACCCAGATGAACACCGACAACAGGAGAAATACCTTCAGCATCAGCCAGACGATGCCCGGGATGAACGACAGGAAGCCGAACGGGGCGCTCCAGCCACCGAGGAACAGCGTCGCCGCCAGCGCCGAGATCACGATCATGTTGATGTACTCGGCGAGGAAGAACAGCGCGAACGCCATCCCCGAGTAATCGATCATGTGGCCCGCCACGATTTCCGACTCCCCTTCCACCACGTCGAACGGGTGGCGGTTCGTCTCGGCGATACCCGAAATAAAGTAGACGACGAACACCGGCAGCAGCGGCAGCCAGTTCCACGAGAGGAAGGTCACGCCGTGATCAGCGAAGAAGCCGCGCATTTGCGAGCCGACGATCGCCGACAGGTTCAGGCTACCGGACGTCATCAACACGACGACGAGCGCAAAACCCATCGACACTTCGTACGAGACCATCTGCGCCGCGGCACGCATCGCGCCGAGGAACGCGTACTTCGAGTTCGACGCCCAGCCGGCGAGAATCACGCCGTACACGCCGATCGACGAAATCGCGATCACGTAGAGCAGCCCCGCGTTGATGTCGCCGAGCACCGCCTTGGCCTGGAACGGGATGACGGCCCACACCGCGAACGCGGGCACCACCGTCATGATCGGCGCGATCAGGTAAAGCCAGCGATTGGCCGCCGTCGGCTGAATCACTTCCTTCAGCAACAGCTTCAGCACGTCGGCGATCGGCTGCAGCAAACCGGCCGGACCGACGCGGTTCGGCCCGAGACGCACGTGCATCCAGCCGATGAGCTTGCGCTCCCACAAGATCAGGTACGCCACGCACAGCAAAATCGCGACGGAGACGACGACGATGCGCACGAGCGCCCACACCGTAGGCCATGCCGCACCGAGCGCTTGGGCGCCGCCTGCGTTGATCGTATCGAACAAGCTCATTTACGCCTTCTCCACCACGAGTTCACCGAACAAGCCGCCGAGCGCCGCACCGAGAGCCGTACCCGCCGAAACGCGCACCACCCGCTCCGCGAGCGCCGCATCGCGCGTCGCGCCGGCCTGGACCGTGCGATCGCCCTGGCGCACGCGCACCGTGTCGCCTTCCTTCAATCCGAGTTGGTCGAACAGCACGGCCGGCAAGCCGATCGTGTTCGCCGTGCGCGCCGCCGTCGTCAGGTGCAGCGAGGCAGCGCGACGAACGAGCGCATCGGCGTGATAGATCGCCACATCGGCGATACGCTCGAGCGAACCGTTCGCACCGTTGCCACCGTTCGCATCACGAGCGATAGCCGCGTTCGTGCGGTTGTTCAGCCGCGAAGCATCGACGCCGTTCGGCAGGGCCGCGGCGCGGACTTCTTCGACGGAGTCGTAATCGAAGCCCGACAGGCCGAGCACGTTGCCGAGCACACGCAGTACCTTCCAGCCCGGACGCGTTTCGCCGAGCGGACGCACGACGCCGCCGAATGCTTGCAGCGTGCCTTGCGCATTGACGAACGCGCCGGCCGTTTCCGTGAACGGTGCGATCGGCAGCAACACATCGGCGTAGTCGAGCCCAGTCTTGAACGGCGAGAGCACGACGACGGTTTCGGCGGCACCGAGCGCGGCGAGCGCCTGCGCGGGATTGGCCGTATCGAATTCGGGTTCGAGGTTCAGCAGGACGTAACCCTTACGCGGCTGCTCGAACGCTGCCCGGGCATCGAGGCCCTGCGCGCCGGGCAGCGTGCCGACGAGGTGAGCGCCGACAGTGTTCGCGGCTTCCGTCAGGAACCCGAGCGTCGCGCCCGTTTGCTCGGCGATCCACTGCGCGAGCGCATGGATGCGCGCAAACTCCGGATGCTGCACGGCGCTGTTGCCGATCAGCACGGCACGGCGTTCGCCGTTCGCGAGCGATGCCGCCACTTCCTGCGCGGCAGCCGTGGCTTCGACACCTGCCGCGCCTTCCGGCAGCGCGACACCGCGCGCTTGAGCGACGGCCGCGGCAATGCCGGCAAGCGCATCGACCCAAGCCGACGGCGCGGCTACGATCGTCTTGGCGCTCGGGATCAGCGAGTTGTCGCCGGTCGCATGCAGCAGATGCAGCTTGGCGCCGCTACGTGCGGCCTGGCGCAGACGCGAGGCCATCAGCGGATGATCGCGGCGCAGGAACGAACCGACGACGAATGCGGCATCGATCGTCGACAGATCGGCCAGCGGCATACCGAGCCACGGCGCGCCGACGGTTGCCGACGAGAAATCGGATTGACGCAGACGGAAATCGACGTTCGGCGTGCCGATCGCCTGGGCCAGTTGTTTGAGCAGGAACAGCTCTTCGACCGTGCTGTGCGCACTACCGAGCAGCGCCAACGCATTCGCGCCGTGATCGGCCGTCACGCCCTTCAAGCTCTTCGCCACATATTCGAGCGCGGTTTGCCAGTCGGTTTCGAGCCACTGGCCACCCTGCTTGATCATCGGCTGGGTCAGGCGCTCTTCGCTGTTCAAGCCTTCGTACGAGAAGCGGTCCTTATCGGAGATCCAGCATTCGTTGATCGCTTCGTTCTCGAGCGGCAGCGCGCGCATGACGCGATTGTTCTTGCTCTGCACGACCAGATTCGCACCGACGGAATCGTGCGGGCTCACCGACTTGCGGCGCGAGAGTTCCCACGTCCGGGCGCTGTAGCGGAACGGCTTGCTCGTGAGCGCGCCGACCGGGCACAGATCGATCATGTTGCCCGACAGCTCGGAATCGACGGTCTTGCCGACGAAGGTCGTAATTTCCGCATGCTCGCCGCGGCCCAGCATGCCGAGCTCCATCACGCCGGCCACTTCCTGACCGAAGCGAACACAACGCGTGCAGTGGATGCAACGCGTCATCTCTTCCATCGAAATGAGCGGGCCAACGTTCTTGTGGAACACCACGCGCTTTTCTTCCTGATAGCGCGAGGCCGACTTGCCGTAGCCCACGGCCAAGTCCTGCAACTGGCATTCGCCGCCTTGGTCGCAGATCGGGCAATCGAGCGGGTGATTGATCAGCAGGAATTCCATCACCGATTGCTGCGCTTTCACCGCCTTGTCGGACGTCGTACGCACGACCATGCCCGCCGAAACGGGCGTCGCGCAGGCCGGCACGGCCTTCGGCATCTTCTCGACTTCGACGAGACACATGCGGCAGTTCGCCGCGATCGAAAGCTTCTTGTGATAGCAGAAGTGAGGAATGTACGTGTCGACCTTGTGGGCAGCCTGGATCACCATGCTGCCTTCGGGCACCTCGACCTTCTTCCCGTCTATTTCAAGTTCAACCATGATGGTGAATGGTCCTTAACCTATTACCGCTCAAGAGAACGTCGGGCCGTCCCAAGTTCTCTTGCCCCCCCCGAGGGGCCTGACGCAACGCGACAGGCCCGGGGGCCCTCAACTGTTTGCTCGCTGAACCGCCCGCCGAAAATCGTTCGGCGGGCGATCGAAAAAAACGATGTTCGTTAGGCGCGCCGTGACGTGCACGGCACCGCCGTTACGCGAGCACCGCCTCGGCGGCGCTTGACGCACCTGCGTGGCCCCCGACGAGGCAACGCTTGTGCTGCACGTGATATTCGAATTCGTCCCAGTAATGCTTGAGCATGCCGCGCACGGGCATCGCCGCCGCATCGCCGAGCGCGCAGATCGTGCGGCCCATGATGTTTTCGGCCACCGAGTTCAGCAGGTCGAGATCTTCCTGGCGACCTTCCCCGTGTTCGATGCGGTTGACCACGCGATACAGCCAGCCCGTCCCTTCGCGGCACGGCGTGCACTGGCCGCACGACTCTTCATAGTAGAAGTACGACAGACGCAGCAACGAGCGCACCATACAGCGCGTTTCGTCCATGACGATGACCGCGCCCGAACCGAGCATCGAGCCCGCCTTGGCGATCGAATCGTAGTCCAAATCGGTCTGCATCATCAGATCGCCCGGCACGACCGGTGCCGACGAGCCGCCCGGAATGACGGCCTTCAGCTTCTTGCCGCCGCGCATGCCGCCGGCCAATTCCATCAGCGTCGCGAACGGCGTGCCGAGCGGAACTTCGTAGTTGCCCGGACGTTCGACGTCGCCCGAGACCGAGAAGATCTTCGTGCCGCCGTTGTTCGGCTTGCCGAGTTCCAGATAGGCTTGCGGACCGATCTCGAGCAGGAACGGCACGGCCGCGAACGTCTCGGTGTTGTTGATCGTCGTGGGCTTGCCGTACACGCCGAAGCTCGCCGGGAACGGCGGCTTGAAGCGCGGCTGGCCCTTCTTGCCTTCGAGCGATTCGAGCAGCGCGGTTTCTTCGCCGCAGATGTAGGCGCCGTAGCCGTGGTGCGCGTGAAGCTCGAACGAGAAGCCCGAACCGAGGATGTTGTCGCCGAGGAAACCGGCGCGGCGCGCTTCTTCGAGCGCTTCTTCGAAACGTCGATAGACGTCGAAGATCTCGCCGTGGATGTAGTTGTAGCCGACCGTGATGCCCATCGCATATGCGCCGATCGCCATGCCTTCGATCAGGGAGTGCGGGTTCCAGCGCAAGATGTCACGGTCTTTGAACGTGCCCGGTTCGCCTTCGTCCGAGTTACAGACGAGGTACTTTTGCCCCGGGAACTGACGCGGCATGAAGCTCCACTTCAAGCCCGTCGGGAAGCCCGCACCGCCGCGGCCGCGCAAGCCCGACGCTTTCACGTCCGCAATGACTTGCTCGGGAGAAATTTTCTCTTCGAGAATACGGCGCAGCTGCTTGTAGCCGCCTCGCGCGACGTAATCTTCGAGATGCCAGTTCTCGCCGTTCAAGCCGGCCAGAATCAGGGGTTTGATGTGACGATCGTGCAAAGACGTCATTTCGAAAGCTCCTCGAGCAAAGCGTCGATCTTGTCGCGGCTCATGAAGCTGCACATGCGATGGTTGTTCACGAGCAGCACCGGTGCGTCGCCGCACGAGCCGAAGCACTCGCCTTCTTTGAGCGTGAACTTGCCGTCGGGCGTCGTTTCGCCGAAGTCGATGCCGAGCTTCTGCTTCAGATAGTCGGCCGTGGCCTCGGCGCCGCCATCCGGCCCGAGCTGGCACGGCAAGTTCGTGCAGAGCGTGATCTTGTGCTGACCGACGGGCGACGTTTCGTACATCGTGTAAAACGTGGCCACTTCCTGCACGGCGACGGCCGGCATGCCGAGATACTCGGCCACGAACTGCATCAGTTCGGGCGACAGCCAGCCGTGCTCTTCCTGAGCGACGGCCAACGCCGACATCACGGCGGACTGTTTTTGATCGGCGGGATACTTCGCCACCGCGCGATCGATTTCTTTCAGGCCTTCAGCTGAGATCATTTTGAGAACACGAACTCTTTCAATTCCTACCGAACGAAAACCTGCCGCCTTTGTTCGTCGCGGCAGACCCGGCACGCCCGGCAACATCGTTGCCGGTGCACCGTGCTGCGCTTACCGATCGATTTCGCCGAACACGATGTCCTGCGTACCGATGATGGTGACGGCGTCCGCGATCATGTGCCCACGCGCCATTTCGTCGAGCGCGGCCAAATGTGCGTAGCCCGGCGCGCGGATCTTGAGGCGATACGGCTTGTTCGCACCGTCCGACACCAGATAGATGCCGAATTCGCCCTTCGGATGCTCGACCGCGGCGTACGCCTCGCCTTCCGGCACGTGGAACCCTTCCGTGAAGAGCTTGAAGTGGTGAATCAGCTCTTCCATGTTCGACTTCATGCCCACGCGCGATGGCGGTGCGACCTTGTGGTTATCGGTCATCACCGGCCCCGGATTCTTGCGCAGCCACTCGATACATTGCTTGGCGATGCGTACCGATTGGCGCATCTCCTCGACGCGCACGAGGTAACGATCGTAGCAATCGCCGTTGACGCCCACGGGGATGTCGAAATCGAGCTGATCGTACACTTCGTACGGCTGCTTCTTACGCAAATCCCACTCCACGCCCGAGCCGCGCAGCATCGGGCCGGTCATGCCGAGCTGGAATGCACGCTCCGGGCTCACCACGCCGATGCCGACCAGACGCTGCTTCCAAATCCGGTTGTCGGTCAACAGCGTTTCGTATTCGTCGACGCAAGTCGGGAAGCGCGTAAAGAAATCGTCGATGAAATCGAGCAGCGAGCCTTGGCGCGCTTCGTTCATCCGGTCGAGCGCCTTCGCGTTGCGGATCTTCGACGCCTTGTATTGGGGCATCGCATCGGGCAGATCGCGATAGACGCCGCCCGGACGGTAGTAAGCCGCGTGCATCCGCGCGCCCGACACCGCCTCGTAGACGTCCATCAAATCCTCGCGTTCGCGGAACGCATAGAGGAAGACGGCCATCGCACCGACGTCGAGGGCGTGCGCGCCGATCCACATCAAGTGGTTCAAGACGCGCGTGATTTCGTCGAACAGCACGCGGATATATTTCGCGCGCACCGGCACGTCGATGCCGAGCAGCTTTTCGATCGCGAGCACATAGCCGTGCTCGTTGACCATCATCGACACGTAGTCGAGACGATCCATATACGGCACGGATTGGATATAGGTTTTGCTTTCGGCGAGCTTTTCGGTCGCGCGGTGCAGCAGGCCGATATGCGGATCGGCGCGCTGAATCACTTCGCCGTCGAGCTCGAGCACGAGGCGCAGCACGCCGTGCGCTGCCGGGTGCTGGGGGCCGAAGTTGAGCGTGTAGTTTTTGATCTCTGCCATGGCGACCTCTTAGTGTTTCAAACCGCCGTAGCGATCCTCGCGAATCACGCGCGGCGTGATTTCGCGCGGTTCGATCGTCACCGGCTGGTAGACCACGCGCTTCTCTTCCGGGTCGTAGCGCATTTCGACGTAACCCGACACCGGGAAGTCCTTGCGGAACGGGTGACCGATGAAACCATAATCGGTCAGGAGGCGGCGCAGATCGGGGTGACCTTCGAACACGATGCCGTACAGGTCGAACGCTTCGCGTTCGTACCAGTTGGCCGAATTCCAAATGTCGACGAGCGACGGCACGATCGGCATGTCGTCGTCGGGGGCGAACACGCGCAGGCGCAGACGCCAATTGTTCGACACCGACAACAGATGCGAGACGGCGGCGAAGCGCGGGCCGTCGTATGCACCTTCGCCGTACGATTGATAATCGACGCCGGCGAGATCGATCAGCTGCTCGAAGCCGAGCGTGGGATCGTCGCGCAGACGCTTGGCGACTTCGAGCGAGTCGGCCGCCTTCACCACGATCGTGAGTTCGCCGACCGATTCGGTCATGCTCGTCAGACGGCCGCCAAAGGCCGCCTCGAGGTTCGCTTTGAGGGTCTCGAGTTTGCTTGCCATAGAGTGTGGAAGCCTGCGCTTATTGACGGGCGATAGTGTTGGTGCGACGAATCTTCGCCTGCAGCTGGATCACGCCGTAGACCAGCGCTTCCGCGGTCGGCGGGCAGCCCGGCACGTAGACATCGACAGGAACGATGCGATCGCAGCCGCGCACGACGGAATACGAATAGTGGTAATAGCCGCCGCCGTTGGCGCACGAACCCATGGAAATGACCCAGCGCGGCTCGGCCATTTGGTCGTACACCTTGCGCAGCGCAGGCGCCATCTTGTTGCACAGCGTGCCGGCCACGATCATGACGTCGGACTGACGCGGGCTGGGACGGAACACGACCCCGAACCGGTCGAGGTCATAGCGCGCCGCGCCCGCATGCATCATTTCGACCGCGCAACAGGCGAGACCGAACGTCATCGGCCACAGCGAACCGGTGCGCGTCCAGTTGATCAGTTTGTCGGCCGTGGTGGTGACAAACCCTTCCTTCAAGACCCCTTCGATACTCATTTGCTTTGCACTCCAGACGGGACGGCGAACGCATCACCCGCAAGAAACCGGCGATTAACCATCACTCCCAATCGAGCCCGCCCTTGCGCCAGATGTAGGCGAAACCGAGCAGTAGTTCGACCAGGAAAATCATCATCGCCATGAAGCCGAGCCAGCCGATGTCGCGCAGGGCAACGCCCCACGGAAACAGGAACGCGGTCTCGATATCGAAAATGATGAACAAGATGGCGACGAGGTAGTAGCGCACATCGAACTTCATGCGCGCGTCTTCGAAGGCTTCGAAGCCGCACTCGTACGGCGAATTCTTTTGACTGTCGGGGCGACTAGGGGCGAGGATCTTGCCAATACTGACAAGTGCAATGCCTAAACCGGCGCCCACGAGAATGAAGAGCAATACGGGGAAGTAGGCTGCGAGGTTCAAGACTATCCTCTTTCGGTTGGTTCTGAGTACCGTAGGGATCGGTCCCATCCCTACAGAAAATCACTTCGATCTACCACTTGCCGTCACACGCTACACTGCATGGAAGACGTAAGCATGACGCCAGAAGTGACAATGCCAGCCGAAGCGTTGCATGCGGCTGGCATTGGATAACTTTGGTGCCGACGGCGAGACTCGAACTCGCACAGCTTTCGCCACTACCCCCTCAAGATAGCGTGTCTACCAATTTCACCACGTCGGCACTGTCTGCAATCCGGGACAAATCATTGAAACCCGCGAATCGCTTCAAGACATAAATTCTAACGTGCTTCCTAGAATTGTTCAACGCACAAATGCAACTTTATGCGAAATTTGTCACTTCGGCACGGCGCTGCTCGAGGGCGCGGGCGCAGCCACCGGGGCCGATGCGGCCGCAGCCGAAGCGGGCGCGCCGGACGTTACCGGAGCCGTCACCGAACCCAGCACACCCGCCGACGGACGGGACTTGTACGAGCCGATGTAGGTCAGCGCGAGGGTCGTCACGAAGAAAATCGTCGCGAGAACGGCCGTGGCGCGAGACAAGAAGTTGGCGGAACCGGTGGCGCCGAACAAGCTGCCCGACGCTCCACTACCGAATGCCGCGCCCATGTCGGCGCCCTTGCCATGCTGCAGCAGCACGAGGCCGATAATGCCGAGTGCCGACAGCAACTGCACGACGATGATCAACGTTTTCAAATACAGCATCTGACTCACCTAATGTGGGGTTTGAGCATCCGGCGCGCTCGATTGCCGCCGGACACCGCTTCGCGTTTGCGCGCGACAGGGTTAGCGAGTTTGGCTCGCCGCCTTCTCCGCCGCGCAAATCGCGAGGAAATCTTGACTCTTCAACGACGCGCCGCCGATGAGGCCGCCGTCGATATCGCGCTGGCCGAACAGCGCCAGCGCATTGTCTGCTTTCACGCTGCCGCCGTACAGCAACGGCACGCATGCGAGCGACGCATCCTTTTGCGCGAGCCGCGCACGCAGAAACGCATGCACTTCCTGCGCCTGCTCGGCCGTGGCGCTTCTGCCCGTGCCGATGGCCCAAACGGGCTCATAGGCGACAACCATGCGCGCCGCTTCGCCGACGGACAGCAGATTCAAAACCGCATCGAGCTGCGCGCCGACGACTGCCTCCGTCGTTCCCGCCTCGCGCTCTTCCAGCGTTTCGCCGACGCAGACGATCGGCGTGAGGCCGGCTTCGAGCGCACGGCGCGCTTTGGCTGCGACGAGTTCCGAACTTTCCGTATGATACGCACGCCGCTCGGAATGGCCCACGATCGCCAGCGTCGCACCGAATTCGCACACCATCTCGGCCGCGACTTCGCCGGTATAGGCGCCGTGCGTGTAGGGGGAAATATCCTGCACGCCCCACGCGACCGGCTTACCCGACAGCACCGCCTGCGCCTGGGCGAGATACGGCGCGGGCACACAGACGCCGATGCGAACGGTATCGGCGATCGCAGCCGCGCCTTCAGCGAGGGCTTGCAAAAGCGCCGCGTTCTCCGCGAGTCGCCCGTGCATCTTCCAATTGCCGATTACCCACTTCACTCGCTGTTCAGACCGCTGTTCCGACATGTTTCGCCCGTGTTATGCCCATGTGTTATGTCCGCCGTGGCCGGAGCTGCAACGCTCGTTGCCGCACGGCCTCGGCACGCATCTGATCGGCACCCGCCTTGGAACCGGACCCGAGAAGCTGGCCGAGCGGCCCGCGAATCTGGCCTGCGAATCTGAGCCGTGCGAACGCTCGGCCCGTTCAGTCCTTTCCGCCCTTCCAGACAGAAGGCGCACGCAAAACGCTCAATTTTACTGTGCTTGGGCGCGCACGGTCAAACCGGGCACGAAAAGGCCGGTGCGGCGCAGCGAGGCCGCCGACGTCCATACCGGCCGCCGGCATGGGCGTCGCGCCGCGCGGTCGAAAGTTGAAACGCGCCGACGGCGCGCCGTTCACATGCTGCGGGGCGACTCGAGAGGCGGGGTGCCGTCGTGAAACAGCGTTTTCAGCTGGGCACGCAATTCGGGCGAGTCGACATGATGATGCACCGAAACGGCATGTTGGACCGCCGCCTCGATCAGCTCGTTCTCGCCGTCCGCCGCAAGGGAAACGGTACAGTTCATCTCGCTCGGGAACTCCCGGCAGTCGATATATTTACGAGACATGATGTCACTCCCTAATGCAATAGGTTGGTTGTGCCGAACGCCCCGCCCGCATGGCAACGGCAGTCATGATGCCGATGGCCGAATATTTTGGTTGTGACGAAAAAGGTTGACCGGGTCGTAGCGGTTTTTCGCCGCGACCAGGCGCTCGTAGTTCGGTCCATAGGCCGCTCCCACGCGGGCGCCCTCTTCTTGCGTGAGGAAATTCACGTAGACACTGCCAAGCGCATACGGCGCCGATGCCTGGAAAAAGCCACGCGCCCATTCGATACAGCGCGCATCCTCGCTCGCATCGTCCCATCGAGCATGCACGTTCATCACGTAGTTCGCGTCGCGGCTGCTATAGGCAGTCGCTGCGGTCGGTACTCGGGTGGTCGCGCCGCCGATTTGACCAAAAAAGATTTCACATTGAGACGACGGGAGGCGCTCGATCGCCGCAGCCGCCACGTCGAGCAGTCCATCCGGCAGGGCCGCGAAATTGTGCGATTTCCAGTAGTTCCGCGCACCCGGCGCGAGCAACGGATCGAATGCCTTTTGCCAGGCTGCGTAGGGCATCGGACCGAGATGTTCGCCGCAGGGCCGGCCGAATGTCCGCACCACCTCGACGGCGCGCGCGCCGTCTCCGACGGGCCCCGTATAGCAGAGCGCGAACGCGACGACCGGCGTTCCGTGAACGTCTGCCGATAGAAACGGCAACGGCGGCGCCAAACGCATGACGGCCCAGATCGACAGCTCGTCCGGCATCGCGGCCATCGCCGCATCGTATCGGTGCAAGGCTTGCACGGCTTGCTCGAACGGCAGCACGACAAGCCCCGCATAGACTTCCGGCCCCACGCGATGCAGCGCGAACTCGAACATCGTTACGACACCGAAGTTGCCGCTGCCTCCGCGGATCGCCCAGAAAAGATCCGGGTCGTGCGTCGCATCCGCGTGAATGAGTTCGCCGTCGGCTGTCACGACATCGGCAGACATCAAATTATCCACCGACATCCCGTACCGGCGGCTGAGCCAGCCGAATCCGCCCCCGAGCGTCAGGCCCGCGACGCCGGTCGTCGAATTGATACCGAGCGGCGTCGCCAGCCCGAACGCTTGAGCTTCGTGGTCGAACTCGCCCAGCGTGACACCGGGCTCCACATACGCGCGGTGCACGCGCGGATCGATGCGCACCGACTTCATCGCCGAGAGATCGATGACGAGCCCGCCATCGCAGATCGCACTGCCCGCAATATTGTGGCCACCGCTCCGGACGGCCAGCAAGATATCGTTGTCGCGCGCGAAGTTCACGGCGCAGCGCACGTCCGCTACGCCGGCGCAGCGAGCGATGAGGGCGGGCCTACGATCGATCGTGGCATTCCAGATGTGTCGCGCCTGCTCATAGCCGGCGTCGGCCTCTCGCAGCAATTGCCCGCGCAATGCGCTCTTGAACGCGTCTATCGCACTCTTCGTCATTTGAGCCACGGAAACCTCCGCGCACAGTTGGTTACGCGACGATCTTTCGAGGGAATGAAAGCGCTAAGGAAGATCGCACCGTAACCAGTAATAGCGCCTGTGCGCTGAAGGCCAAAGCACGATATGCGGATAAACGCGCGCGCCCAACATATGCAATACGGATGAGGTCATGGCATCGTTCGTGCCGAGCCGCTCAACCGTCTGGAGAATGTCCGCTGTTTTAAGCGGCTTGTCAGATCAGATGAAGCCCCCTTTCCGCGGGGGCCTATCGTTTAGCGAGATTCGCCGCTCCAATCCAACACGATCTTGCCGATGTGCTCGCCGCTTTCCATGAGTGCATGCGCCGTGCTTGCCTCGCGCGCGGGTAAGACGCGATAGACGATAGGCTTGATACGCCCGTCCTCGATGAGCGGCCACACGCGCGCCTTCAATTGCGCCGCGATCTTCGCCTTGAAGTCGATCGAACGCGGGCGCAGTGTCGAACCCGTCACCGTCAAGCGGCGACGCAACACCTCGTCAAGATTGAGTTCGGCTTTCGCGCCGCCCAGCAGCGCGATGATGACGAGGCGCCCGCCGTCGGCGAGCGCAGACAGTTCACGCGGCACGTAGCCGCCCGCCACCATGTCGAGGATGACGTCGACGCCGCGGTCGTTCGTCAGCGATTTGACGACTTCGACGAAATCCTCGGATTTATAGTTGATCGCCCGCTCCGCGCCGAGCGCCTCGCACGCCTTGCATTTTTCGTCCGTCCCGGCCGTGGCGAACACGCGAAACCCAAGCGCGTGGGCGATCTGGATCGCGGTCGACGCCGATCCCGCTCGAGCCGCCCTGCACGAGCAGCGTTTCGTTCGCCCCGCCCTCGCCCTCACCTAGCTGCGCACGATCGAACACGTTGCTCCAAACAGTGAAGAACGTTTCCGGCAACGACGCGGCCTCGATGTCGGTCAGCCCCTTCGGCACCGGCAAGCACTGTGCGAGCGGCGACGGTCGCGTATTGCGCATAGCCGCCGCCGGCGAGCAGCGCGCAAACGCGGTCGCCCACCTTGAGCCCGAACGGATTGTGCTTTTCGTCGATATTGCCGCCGACGATTTCGCCCGCCAATCTCGAGCCCCGGCAGATCCGATACGCCCGGCGGCGGCGCATACGCCCCTTTGCGTTGAAACACGTCCGGACGATTGACGCCCGACGCCGATACTTTGATCAGCACTTCGCCTGGACCAGGTACCGGCATCGGGGCGCTCCGCGAACGCCAGCACTTCGGGACCGCCGAATTCCGTAATTTCGATCGCTTTCATCATCGCCTCCGACGGATCGCTCGCGCAGGGATAAGGGATGGACGCCGATTCTGAAGAAAAAACGGCCGGCGCGCTTGGAAGGCGGCCGGCCGTTTTCATCAATCACGACGACGGGATTACTGCGGCGTCGGCTCCGAAGGCGCCGCGCCCGCGGCGCGCCTTCGTTCAGCAACGCCTTCGCCGACAGACGCACACGGCCCTTTTCATCCGTTTGGATGACCTTGACCTTCACCTGCTGGCCTTCCTTCAGGTAGTCGTTGATGTCCTTGATCCGCTCGTTGGCGATCTCGGAGATGTGCAGCAGGCCGTCCTTGCCCGGCAAGATGTTGACGATCGCGCCGAAATCGAGCAGCTTGAGCACGGTGCCTTCGTACACCTGACCGACTTCGACTTCGACCGTGATGTTCTCGATGCGCTTCTTCGCTTCGGCCATGCCTTCGCTGCTCGTGCTGGCGATCGTCACGACGCCGTCGTCGGAAATGTCGATCGTCGTGCCGGTTTCTTCCGTCAGCGCGCGGATCACCGAGCCGCCCTTGCCGATCACGTCGCGGATCTTTTCCGGATTGATCTTGATCGTGATCATGCGCGGCGCGAATTCCGACAGCTCCGTGTTCGCGCCCGAGCACGGCCGACGTCATCTTGCCGAGGATGTGCATGCGGCCTTCCTTCGCCTGCGCGAGCGCGACCTGCATGATTTCCTTCGTGATGCCCTGGATCTTGATGTCCATCTGCAGCGCGGTGACGCCGTCGGCGGTGCCCGCCACCTTGAAGTCCATGTCGCCGAGGTGATCTTCGTCGCCGAGGATGTCGGTCAGCACGGCAAACTTGTTGCCTTCGAGGATCAGGCCCATCGCGATGCCCGCGACGTGCGCCTTCATCGGCACGCCGGCATCCATCAGCGCGAGGCAGCCGCCGCACACCGAAGCCATCGACGACGAACCGTTCGATTCGGTGATTTCCGAGACGACGCGGATCGAGTAGCCGAATTCTTCGGCGCTCGGCAAGCAGGCGACCAGCGCACGCTTGGCCAGACGGCCGTGGCCGATTTCACGGCGCTTGGGCGTGCCGACGCGGCCCGTTTCGCCGGTGGCGAACGGCGGCATGTTGTAGTGGAGCATGAAGCGCTCGCGGTATTCGCCTTCGAGCGCGTCGATGTTCTGCTCGTCGCCCTTCGTGCCGAGCGTCGCCACGACGAGCGCTTGCGTTTCGCCGCGCGTGAACAGCGCCGAGCCGTGCGTACGCGGCAGCACGCCGGTGCGGATTTCGATCGGGCGCACGGTGCGCGTATCGCGGCCGTCGATGCGCGGCTCGCCGTTCAGGATCTGCGCTGCGGACGATCTTCGCTTCGATGTCGAACAGGACGTTGCCGACGGTCGGTCTTGTCGGCGGGCATCTGGCCCGCGGCCAGCGCCTGTTCGTCGAGCTTGGCGATCGTCGCGGCGTAGACTTCCTTCAGCTTCGTCGAACGCTGCCTGCTTGTTGCGCAGTCTGGTAAGCGGCGCGCAGTTCGGCTTGCGCGAGTTCGGTCACGCGTGCGATCAGCGCTTCGTTCTTCGCCGCCGGCTGCCAGTCCCATTCCGGCTTGCCGCCTTCGCGCACGAGTTCGTGGATCGCGTCGATCGCCGTTTGCATCTGCTCATGGCCGAACACCACGCGCGCCGAGCATGACTTCTTCGCGGCAGTTGCTGCGCTTCCGATTCGACCATCAGCACAGCGCGCTCGGTACCGGCGACGACGAGATCGAGCGCCGATTCCTTCATCTGCGTGCGCGTCGGGTTCAGCACGTATTCGTTGTTGATGTACGCGACACGGGCGGCACCGACCGGGCCGTTGAACGGCAGGCCCGACACGGCCAGCGCGGCCGACGCGCCGATCAGCGCGGGGATGTCGGCCGGAACTTCCGGGTTGATCGACAGCACGTGAATGACGACCTGGACTTCGTTGTAGAAGCCTTCCGGGAACAGCGGGCGCAGCGGACGGTCGATCAGGCGCGAGGTCAGCGTTTCGTGCTCCGACGGACGGCCTTCGCGGCGGAAGAAGCCGCCCGGGATCTTGCCGGCCGGCATACGTCTTTTCGAGGTAGTCGACGGTCAGCGGGAAGAAATCTTGGCCCGGCTTGGCCGTCTTCGCACCGACCACCGTGGCCAGCACGACGGTGTCTTCCACGTCGACGATGACGGCGCCCGAGCGCCTGGCGGGCGACTTCGCCCGTTTCGAGACGAACGTTATGTTGTCCCCATTTGAATTCTTTGACGATCTTATTGAACATGGACATGTATCACTCCTTTTCTCTTCTCATCTATTTGGGATCGCCGCCGCGATACACGAAACATCGATGGGCGGCGCCGACAGCCGGCGCACCTGCGGGAAGAGGAGTGTTATGCCATTCCAGCGCCGGCGCTCGGCGATCGACCGGCCGTCTCGCCGCGCTGGAATGACACAAAGCTCTGCCCGCCTTTGCCGACTGCTTTTGAAGCAACCCGTCACGCGCGATCGATGCGCGAGCGGGCTTGTTACGTCTCGCTATGCACGAACACGCATGGTGCGTGCCGTTTACATGCTACGACCGACTACCGCCGATACCTCGTGCTCAGGCCGCATCGAAGTTCTGCGATGCCTACCGCACTCGGTGCAACCCACGGCGCTGCGCGCATGACGGGGCTCGGTGCGCCGCATGGCGCGGCAAGCACCAAGTCCCGGCGCAAAAAACAAATGCCTGTATCAGCGCACTGACACAGGCATCTTGCATAACGCGGCCGCGGCCGTTTACTTGCGCAGACCCAGCTTCTCGATCAGCGAACGGTAACGGTCGGCATCCTTGCCCTTCAGGTAGTCGAGCAGCTTACGACGACGGCTCACCATGCGCAGCAAACCGCGGCGGCTGTGGTGATCCTTCGTGTGCGACTTGAAGTGCGAGGTCAACTCGTTGATGCGCGACGTCAGCAGCGCAACTTGAACTTCGGGCGAGCCCGTATCGTTCGTGCCGCGTGCAAATTGCGCGACGATGTCAGACTTCTTGATTTCAGCTACAGACATTTGATTTCCTTTAAAACAAACAGGCGGTCACGGAAGAAAGGCCGTGCCGTGGGTTACAACGAAGCGCGCATTGTAGCACAACCGAAAGCCGCTACACGGCTAGCCGACTCGGCGCTTCCGCTGCCGCCCGCCCTCGCCCTATGGGCGCTTCATCTTGCACTCGCCGGGCAGCTCGGTGCGCGCCGGCGGCAACGCCAACACCGTCCGGAAGCCATAGCCCGAGCCCTCGTTGTCGAAGCGCACCCCAGGCGTACCGGCCTTGTCCATCTCGATCACATAAAGGGGTTGAATCAGTTGATGATCGTCGGCGCGCATCGACGCCCGCACGAACCCGTTGTCGTATTTCTCGCCTTCCAGCGCCCTGGCGACGGCCGCGGCGTCGGTCGTGCGCGCCCGCGCAATGGCGTCGGCGAGCATGTCGATCATGACATCGATGCGCGCGAGCGCGTAATCGTCGTGCGCGGCAGGGAAACGAGCCCGGAACGCCGCGTAAAAGGCATCCGACGCGGAAGCGTTCGCACCCGGCAAACGCTCGTCGGCCGGCGCAGCCGTCCCCGCATTGGGGTGCCAATCGGCGACGGCCACGACGCGCTTGACGCCCGCCTCGCCCATCGCGGCCGGCGCATCGAGGCTATTGCCGTAGAACGTGTAGAACTTGCCGGCGAAGCCCTGCTCGCGGGCCGCTTTCACCAGCAGTGCCAGGTCGTTGCCCCAGTTGCCCGTGACGACAGCGTCGGCACCGCTCGCGCGCAGCTTCGAGATGTAAGGCGTGAAATCCTTCACGCGGCCGATCGGATGGAACTCGTCGCCCACGATCGCGATATCGGGCCGCTTAGCCGCCAGCGCGGCACGCGCGAGCGAACTGACGTCATGGCCGAAGCTATAGTCCTGATTCAGCAGATACACGCGCTTGACCGATCGATCGCGCGCGATGACGTCGGCCAGCGCGTTCATCCGCATGCCCGCATGAGCATCGAAACGGAAATGCCAGAAGCTGCACGATGCGCCCGTGAGCGCGGGATCGTCGGCCGAGTAGTTCAAGAACAGTTCGCGATTCTCGGGTTCGCGGGCGTTTTGCTTATCGATCGCCGTAACGAGCGCGGCAGCGACGGCCGAGCCGTTGCCCTGCAAAATGAACGGGATGTGACGGTCGGCCGCGGCGCGCAGTTGCACTAGCGCTTGTTCGACGCCGCCCTGGCTGTCGAGTACGACCAGTTCCAGCGGACGGGCGCCGTCCGGCAACTTCACTCCCCCGCGCGCATTGACGCGCTCGATCGCAAAACGCACATTGCGCTCGACGGCCGCGCCGGCATCCGCGAAGGGCCCCGACATGCCCTCGATCAGCGCCAGCCGGATCGGTGCACGCCCCGCCGCCGAATCGTCCACGCCAGCGGCCTGCGCGACCGGTGCCAGTACGGCCAACGCATATACCGCGCCGGCGATCGATACCCATTTAGCGAAATTCGCCCGTCTGCCCGTCATCGTTCGTTCCTTGCCGCCATTGAAATGGGCGGATATTAGGCCGTTCAGGCATCGGCTCGCAAGCGGCCGATGCGACCGAAGCGGCGAGCACGGCACGCAGCCGGCATGTGTGGCGCCAAATCTTTACGCGGCGCCCCTGTCCAAACTGGGCGGGCCCGTGATAAAACGCCGCTCGTGGAGTCACTGGAGGCATTCATGATCAAACGTCTTTCCGCCGCCCTCGCCTGCACCGCAGCCGTCCTACTCGCGGGGTGCGCGCAACCGTGGCAGGGTTTTACGGCCGGCGAGGATCAATCGGCGGTCGTTGCGCGTCTCGGCCCGCCGCGCGAAATCTACGATTTGCCCAATGGCGGCAAGCGGCTGATGTGGCCGACGCAACCGATGGGCGAAGTCACGACGGCGGCCGATATCGACGCGTCCGGTAAGGTGCTGACCGTCCGGCAAGTGCTGCAGCCGAGCGAGTTCTACAAGGCGCAGATCGGCACCTGGACGAAGCAGGACGTGCTGGTTAATTTCGGCCGCCCCGTGGAGACGTCTTACTTCCCGATGATGAAACGCGAGGTATGGACCTATCGCTATCTCGAAGCCAACGTCTGGTATCAGATGTATAGCTTCTATTTCGACCCGCAGGGCATTCTTCGAATGACGCAGAAGACGCCCGATCCGATGCACGAGCCGGAGCGCGGCCGGTTTTGGTAAGGCGGCGCCGGTGTAGGGTGGACAGATTCGCGCACCGCGTGGCGCACCGTTTGGCACACCGCGTGGCGCACCGAATGCTAAACGGCGCGCCCGAGCCCATCGGCACGGCGGCGGCCCCATATAAAAACCCTCGCCGGCGAACCGAACGAGGGTTTTGAGTCGCTATCCTACCGCCTGGATCGGTTGCCCGGCTTAAACACCCTGCGGGTTGACCTTCTCGACGGTGGTATAGAGCTTGTTCAACGCGGCGAGGTACGCCTTGGCCGACGCGGCGACGATGTCGGGATCGGTGCCCACGCCGTTGACGATACGGCCGCTCTTCGACAATCGCACCGTCACTTCGCCCTGCGCTTGCGTGCCCGTCGTGATCGCGTTCACCGAATACAGCACCATCTCGGCGCCGCTGCCTCACTTCGCCTTCGATCGCGTTCAGCGTCGCATCGACCGGCCCGTTGCCGCGCGCCTCGCCCGTCATCTCCTTGCCGTCCACCGAGAACACGACGCGCGCGTGCGGACGCTCGCCCGTTTCCGAATGCTGCGCCAGCGAGACGAAGCTTGTAGTGTTCGCTGCTCCTGCGCCGCCGCCGATTCCTCGGTGACGATCGCGATGATGTCTTCGTCGAAGATCTCGGCCTTGCGGTCGGCCAGTTCCTTGAAGCGCGCGAAGGCGGCGATTGACGTCGGCCTCGCTGTCGAGCGAGATCGCCCAGCTCCTGCAGCCGCTGCTTGAACGCGTTGCGGCCCGACAGTTTGCCGAGCACGATCTTGTTGGCGCGTCCAGCCCACGTCTTCGGCCCGCATGATTTCGTAGGTGTCGCGCGCCTTGAGCACGCCGTCCTGGTGGATGCCCGACGCGTGCGCGAAGGCGTTGGCGCCGACCACCGCCTTGTTCGGCTGCACGACGAAGCCGGTGATCTGCGATACCAGCTGCGACGCCGGCACGATCTGCGTCGTATCGATGCCGAGATCGAGGCCGAAGTAGTCCTTGCGGGTCTTCACCGCCATCACGATTTCCTCGAGCGACAGTATTGCCCGCGCGCTCGCCCAGGCCGTTGATCGTGCACTCGACCTGGCGCGCGCCGCCGATCTTCACGCCGGCGAGCGAGTTCGCCACCGCCATGCCGAGGTCGTTGTGGCAGTGCACCGACCAGACCGCCTTGTCCGAGTTCGGGATGCGTTCGCGCAGCGTCTTGATGAGATTGCCGTACAGCTCGGGCACGCCATAGCCGACGGTGTCGGGGATGTTGATCGTGGTCGCGCCTTCGTCGATCACCGCCTCGAGCACGCGGCACAGGAAATCCAGATCGGAGCGGCTGCCGTCCTCGGGCGAGAACTCGACGTCGTCGGTGAATTTGCGCGCGAAGCGCACGGCCAGCTTGCCTGCTCGAACACCTGCTCGGGCGTCATGCGCAGCTTCTTCTCCATGTGCAGCGGGGAGGTGGCGATGAACGTGTGGATCCGGAACTGATCGGCCGGCGCCTTGAGCGCATCGGCGGCGCGCTGGATGTCCTTGTCGTTGGCGCGCGGCGAGCGAGCAGACGGTGCTGTCCTTGATCGACGAGGCGATCGTCTTGATCGCGTCGAAGTCGCCGTTCGAGCTGGCCGCGAAGCCGGCTTCGATCACGTCGACCTTCATCCGCTCGAGCTGCTTCGCGATGCGGATCTTCTCTTCCTTCGTCATCGACGCGCCGGGCGATTGCTCGCCGTCACGCAAGGTCGTGTCGAAAATGATCAGTTTGTCTGCCATGTCAGGTCTCCAGTGGGACGTTTGCTTTCGAAGTTCGGGGTGGCGATGCGGAAAAAGTACGGAAAACGGAATTCGGGCGTTTGCGCCACCGCTGGCGACGCCGAACAACAAACGAGGCAGACGGGGGGCGAAAACGATCAGCGCGGTAGGCGCGCTAGTGCTAGCGCGCATAGAGGCGCACCGGCGAGGAGAGAAAGGCGGGGAAAGGTCAAAATCGACATGTCGCCGACTATAGCGGCATTCCCGCGATCGCGCAATCGGCCGCGTGGCGCGCGAACGACCAGGCCGGCCCCGGGGCAATACCCTTTCCGGAACCGGCATGGTGCGCGACGCAGCCACGTTTAGTGATCGTGAGGAATCGAGCGGGCCGGATTATCGCGCCCGCGCACGGCCATGTAGCCCCAGAACGCATAGCCCGAGAGCCCGTAGAGTACGAACAGGCCGAACAGCATCAACGGCGGATCGGACGACACGAGCACGAACGCGACGACGACCAGCAACATCGCCGCAAACGGCACCCGATGGCGCACATCGAGCGCCTTGCCGCTGTAGAACGGCGCGTTCGACACCATCGTCACGCCCGCGTAGATCGTCAGCGCGAACGCCACCCACGGCAGCCAAACGAGCTTCAGCGGCACGCGGTTATCGGTCGCAAGCCAGACGAAGCCGGCGATCAGCGCAGCCGCGGCCGGGCTCGGCAAGCCCTGAAAAAAGCGCTTGTCGACGACGCCGATGTTCGTATTGAAGCGCGCAAGCCGAAGCGCCGCGCCCGAACAGTAGACGAACGCGGCAAGCCAGCCCCAGCGCCCGAGATCCTTGAGCACCCACTCGTACATGACGAGCGCGGGCGCCACGCCGAACGACACCATGTCCGACAGGCTATCGAATTGCTCGCCGAACGCACTTTGCGTGTGCGTCATGCGGGCAACGCGCCCATCCATGCCGTCGAGCACCATCGCCACGAAGATGGCGATCGCCGCGATCTCGAAGCGCACGTTCATCGCTTGGACGACAGCGAAGAACCCGCAAAAGAGCGCAGCCGTGGTGAACGCGTTCGGCAGCAGATAAATGCCGCGCTTGCGCAAAAACTTCTGGCGCGCCGCCCGCCGATTCTCTGCCGGCGCCGAATCGATGCCGAGCGCTTTATTGCGGCGGAACGGATTGCGCCGGAATGGGCGCGGCATCGGCGTGCTGCCCGCGCGCGGGCGACGGTTTGAAAGCGGCCATCGAACCCTCCTGCCGCGGCTTCAAAGCTCGGCGAGAATCGTCGACGAGGCGAACACTTTCTCGCCGATCGACACCTTCGCGGCGGCTGCCGAGCGGCAGATACACATCGACGCGCGAACCGAAACGGATAAACCCGTAGCGCTGGCCGCGTGTCAGCGGCTCGCCCATGCGCACATAGCAGAGAATGCGCCGCGCGATCAGGCCCGCGATCTGCACCGACGTGACCGTTTGCCCGTTCGCCGTTTGGATCACGATCGCGTTGCGCTCGTTTTCCTGCGACGCTTTATCGACGGCGGCGTTCAGGTACGCACCCGGGAAGTACTGGACTTTCGAGATGGCGCCGTCGACGGGCGAGCGCTGCGAGTGCACGTTGAAGACGTTCATGAACACGCTGATCTTGAGCGCTTCGCGATCGGCGTACGGATCGCGCGTGGTCTCGACGGCGACGATGCGGCCGTCCGCGGGACACAGGACGGCGTTCGCTTGGGTGGGAATCGGCCGCGGCGGATCGCGGAAAAACTGCACGACGAAGATCAGGATCAGCCAGAACGGCCAGGCAAAACCGAATCCCGCGACCGCATGGATCAACAGCGCGACGACGGCGGCAATCGCGATGAACGGCCAGCCTTCGCGTGCGATGATCGGATGTGGGTAATTCATGGATCCTTTCGAACTTTTTTTGTAAAACCACTAGGATAGCAAAAGCCGCCCCGTACGAGACGCACGGGACGGCTTTGAAAGGGTCATTGGGCAGCCCGCCACGGCACGATACCGCCTGGCGAGCCCCGGCGCAGGGGCCCTTCCCCGCGCCGGCAGGCTCCGCGCTCGGCATCGAGCCGGCGCGCAATCTCGGCCGTCGATCTTAGTTCTTCGACTGATCGACAAGCTTGTTCTTCGCGATCCACGGCATCATCGCGCGCAGCTTGCCGCCGACTTGCTCGATCTGATGCTCGGCCGTCAGGCGGCGGCGCGATTGCAGCGTCGGCGCGCCGGCCTTGTTCTCGAGAATGAAGCTCTTCGCGTACTCGCCCGTTTGGATGTCCTTCAGCACGTCCTTCATGACCTTCTTCGTCTCTTCCGTGACGACACGCGGGCCCGTGACGTACTCGCCGTATTCGGCGTTGTTGGAGATCGAGTAGTTCATGTTGGCGATGCCGCCTTCGTAGATCAGATCCACGATGAGCTTGAGTTCGTGCAGGCACTCGAAGTACGCCATTTCCGGCGCATAGCCCGCTTCCACGAGCGTCTCGAAACCGGCCTTGATCAGTTCGACGGTACCGCCGCACAACACCGCTTGTTCGCCGAACAGATCGGTTTCCGTTTCTTCGCGGAAGTTCGTTTCGATGATGCCGGCACGGCCGCCGCCGTTGGCCGCCGCATACGACAGCGCGACGTCGCGGGCCGCGCCCGACTTGTCTTGCGCCACCGCGATCAGGTGCGGCACGCCGCCGCCTTGCGAGTACGTACCGCGCACGGTGTGGCCCGGAGCCTTCGGCGCGATCATGATGACGTCGAGATCGGCGCGCGGAATGACCTGGCCGTAGTGGACGTTGAAGCCGTGCGCGAACGCAAGCGCCGCGCCTTCCTTGATGTTGGCGTGCACTTCGTTCTTGTAGACATCGGCGATCTGCTCGTCGGGCAACAGCATCATGACGACGTCCGCACCCTTCACGGCTTCGGCCACTTCCTTGACCGTCAGGCCCGCGCCCTCGGCCTTCTTCCACGAGGCGCCGCTCTTGCGCAGGCCGACCGTCACGCGCACGCCGCTGTCCTTCAGGTTCAGCGCGTGAGCATGGCCTTGCGAGCCGTAGCCGATGATCGTGACGTCCTTGCCTTTGATGAGGGACAGGTCGGCGTCTTTATCGTAGAAAACTTTCATGTCGATTCCTTCGCGTTAAATCGTATTCGTCAAATTCTTCAAAATCGCCCGCCACCCGGCGAGCGCGGGAGCGTGCTTCGTTATACCTTCAAAATGCGTTCGCCACGGCCGATGCCCGAACTGCCCGTGCGGACCGTCTCGAGAATCACGGCGGCGTCGAGCGCTTCGATGAAGGCGTCGAGTTTATCGCTCGCCCCCGTCAGCTCGATCGTGTAGGTCTTTTCGGTTACGTCGATGATACGGCCGCGGAAGATGTCCGCCATCCGTTTCATTTCTTCGCGTTCCTTGCCGACCGCCCGTACCTTGATCAGCATCAGCTCGCGCTCGATGTGGGCGCCTTCGGTCAAGTCGACCACCTTCACCACCTCGATCAGGCGGTTCAAGTGCTTCGTGATCTGTTCGATCACGTCGTCCGAGCCAATGGAAACGATGGTCAGGCGCGACAGCGAATGGTCTTCCGTCGGCGCCACCGTCAAGGTTTCGATGTTGTAGCCGCGAGCCGAAAACAGACCGACCACGCGCGACAGCGCCCCCGGTTCGTTCTCCAGCAAGACGGAGATGATATGTCTCATGTTGCTTTCCCGTTTATCCAGATGTCGATTGCAGCGGCCCTCGCCCCGCTTCGCCCGCGCTCGGATGCGTCCTTCGTGAGGACGGTGCGCGTGCGTGCGGTCGGCCAGGGCGCCTTGTTCGTCTTTAGAGGTCTTCCGAGCCGAGCAGCATCTCGGTGATGCCCTTGCCGGCCTGAACCATCGGCCAGACGTTTTCGGTCGGATCGGTCTGGAAATCGAGAAACACGGTGCGATCCTTCAAGCGCAGCGCTTCCTTCAGCGCCGGCTCGACATCGGACGTCTTTTCAACTCGGATCCCGACGTGGCCGTACGCTTCGGCGAGCTTCACGAAATCGGGCAGCGCATCCATATACGAATGGGAATAGCGCTTGCTGTATTCGATCTGCTGCCACTGGCGCACCATGCCCAGATAGCGATTGTTCAGCGAGATGATCTTGACGGGCGTGTCGTATTGCTTGCAGGTGGACAGCTCCTGGATGCACATCTGGATCGAGCCTTCGCCCGTAATGCAGACGACGTCCGAATCCGGGTGCGCCATCTTCACGCCCATTGCCGCCGGCAGGCCGAAGCCCATCGTGCCGAGGCCGCCCGAGTTGATCCAGCGGCGCGGCTTGTCGAAGCGGTAGAACTGCGCGGCCCACATCTGGTGCTGGCCCACGTCGGAGCACACATACGCGTTGCCGTCCGTCAGTTCCCACAGCTTTTCAACCACATACTGCGGCTTGATGATCTCGCTCTTGCGGTCGAACTTCAGGCAATCCTTCGCGCGCCAGGCTTCGATGTCCTGCCACCAATCGGCCAGCGCCGCGCTGTCGGGACCGTGCTCGGCGTGCTGAAGCTGCTCGATCAGTCTCCTTGAGCACTTCCTTGACGTCGCCGACGATCGGGATATCCACCTTCACGCGCTTGCTGATCGACGAAGGATCGATGTCGATATGGATGATCTTGCGCGGGCGCGACGAGAAATGCTGCGGATCGCCGATCACGCGATCGTCGAACCGCGCGCCGATGGCAATCAGCACGTCGCAGTTCTGCATCGCCATGTTGGCTTCGTACGTGCCGTGCATGCCGAGCATGCCGAGGAACTTCTTGTCGCTCGCGCGATAACCGCCCAGCCCCATCAGCGTGTTGGTAACGGGGTAGCCGAGCAGATCGGCGAACTGGTTCAGCTCGCGCGCAGCGTCGGCCAGGATGATGCCGCCGCCCGTATAGATATACGGGCGCTTGGCCGAGAGCAGCAGCGAAACCGCCTTGCGGATCTGGCCCGAATGGCCCTTCGTGACCGGATTGTATGAACGCAGCGACACATTTTTGACGGGTTCATACTGGCAAGGCGTTTTCGAGATGTCTTTCGGGATGTCGATCAGCACCGGGCCGGGACGCCCCGTGCGCGCGATATAGAAAGCCTTCTTGACCGTTGCGGCGAGTTCGCGCACGTCCTTCACGAGGAAGTTGTGCTTGACGCACGGCCGCGTGATGCCGACGGTATCGCATTCCTGGAAGGCATCCTGGCCGATCGCGGCCGTCGGCACCTGTCCGCTGATGATCACCATCGGGATCGAATCCATATAGGCGGTGGCGATGCCGGTGACGGCATTGGTCACGCCGGGGCCGGACGTCACGAGACAGACGCCGACTTTGCCCGTCGAGCGCGAGTAGGCGTCGGCCGCATGGACGGCGGCCTGCTCATGGCGCACGAGCACGTGCTGGACTTTGTCCTGCTTATAGAGTTCGTCGTAGATATACAGTACCGCGCCGCCGGGATAGCCCCACAGCAACTCGACGCCCTCGTCGGCCAATGCGCGCATGAGCACGGTGGCGCCGATCGAGTCGGCTTCGTGGGAAGGGGTGGTATCCGACGTGGAGAATTCCGCGCTGGGCATGTTCATCGTTCACCTTTCGAATTTTCGGCAAAAAATTGATCGGGTGCTCTCTGCCGGGCTTGTGGCTCGGGTTCAAGCGGCGCGTCCACTTTGACAGACGAGCTTCATGGGCCCGCCCAAAAAGAGACAAATCACTTATGTTGCGAACCGGAAACCTTATCGGTTGCCGGCGCGTCAGGTCAAGCAAAAATTCCTACCCGGCCCGACCCTCACGGCGGGCGAACCGGTCGTTTTGCACCCGAAACCCAGACTTTTCGCCCCTTCTTGGTTCAAGTCGCCCCCAGTATCTCGAAAGTTTGCTAGCATCCGCGGGTTTTACGACATCTTTCTATCGATTACGGCGCACGCGAAAGTTTCGCACCGCCCCCCTCGGATGGCATCAGACAAGGAACTCGCCGATTTTCTGGCGGGCGTCGAAAGGCGCGCGTTTAAGCACACCGTCTACGCCGTGCGCGACGACGATGCGGCGCTCGACATCGTCCAGGACGCGATGATCAAGCTCGCCGAAAAATACGGCGATCGTCCGGCAGCCGAGCTCCCGCTGCTGTTTCAGCGTATCTTGCAGAATGTGATGCACGACTATTTTCGTCGTCAGAAAGTGCGCAACACATGGGTCAGCCTGTTCTCGTCGCTCGGCAATGCCGACGACGACGAATTCGACCCGCTCGAAACGATCGAAGCGGACGACAGCGCGAGCGCCGGCATGAGCAGCGAGACTGACGCTCGAGCGCAAGCAAATCCTCTCCTTGATCGACGACGAGATTCAAAAACTGCCGGCGCGTCAACGGGAGGCGTTTCTCATGCGTTATTGGGAAGATATGGATGTCGCCGAGACCGCCGCCGCGATGGGCTGCTCGGAGGGCAGCGTAAAAACGCACTGCTCCCGAGCGACGCACACATTGGCGGTCGCGCTCAAGGCCAAAGGAATTACGCTATGAGCTCCGCTCCAGAAGCCAAAGAACTCGAGTTCGCGGGCAAGATCCGCCGTGCACTCGACGAAAACGCAGCCGATCTACCCACTGCCACGCTCGACCGCCTCGCCGGCGCGCGTCGGCTCGCACTCGCGCGCAAGAAGCCGGAGCCCGTTACCGCCCCGGCTTTCGTGCCGGTGCTCGCGCACGCCGGCGTCGGGTTCGATCTGCCGCCCGCCGACAAACGCCGGCTGTCGCCGCTCGCCCGCGTCCTGCGCGTGTGGCCGCTGGTAGCGCTGGTCGCCGGCGTGGCGTTCATCACTTATTGGGAAAACGTGCAGCGCTCCGCGGAACTGGCCGACATCGACGCGGCCATGCTCAGCGACGATTTGCCTTTAAACGCTTATCTCGACCACGGGTTCAATGCGTACTTGTCACGAGCGCGCTGAGGCAGGCGGAGAATCACGCCGGTGAGCTACAAACGCGGCTTGGCCGTTATCTTCGGGTGCGCGATCGCCGCGGCGGTCGCCTTCGCGGCCACCTACCCCCGATTCTTCCCGGCCGAAGCCGGGCATCAAGCCGCGGGCGCCCAAAGCGTCGCGGCCGTGCCGCAGGCGCCGCTGTCCGTCGAGTTTCCGCCGCTCGCCGACGACACCAATCCGCTGTCTTGGTCGCATCTGAGCCCCGCGCAGCACGAGGCGCTGGCGCCGTTCGCCACCGAGTGGAATACGTTCAGCGATGAACGCAAGCGGAAATGGATCAAGATCGCGGCGCATTTCGCGAAGATGTCGCCGGACGCACAGAAACGTCTGCATGAGCGGATGGCCGAATGGGTGCACATGACGCCCGACCAACGGCGCGTCGCCCGCGAGAATTACCAGGTATCGAAGGCGCTGCCTCCGCAAGCGCGCAAGAAAGCCTGGCAGGCATACCAGGAACTCTCTCCCGAACAAAAGGCGAAACTGGCGGCGATCGGACGCAAGCGTCGGCAGACCGTCGTCAGCGCGCCGCCTCTCGGCGAACGCAGCGAAATCCGCGGGCTGAACCGCCTCGTGAATCCGCCGCTGACCGCGAGCGGTGCTGCCGCCGCATCCGGCGCCGCGTCGGCGGCGCCAGCGTCGGGTGCCGGCTCCGCCTCTGGCGCCGTCAACTCGACGGTGCCCGTGCCGCCCACGCCGATGTCCCCGTCCGACCAGCCGTCCATCTTCCGCGGCGCCTGAGCGAGATGGCCAGCCCGACACCCGTCACGCCTGCGCAGGCCGATACGTCCGCCCCGACGGAGCCAACGTCGGCTCCGACGCCCCCGACGATTCGCCGTCGACTCGCCGCCCTCGTGTACGAGAGCGTGCTGCTGTTCGGCGTCGTTTTCATCGCCGGCTACCTATTCGCCACCCTCACCCAACAACGTAGCGGCCTGACGCACCACGACTGGCTCACGGTGTGGGTTGCGCTCGTCGTCGGCGCCTATTTCATCTGGTGCTGGACGCGGGGAGGCCAGACGCTGCCGATGAAGACATGGCGGCTGCGGGTCGTCGCCGCACAAACGGGCCGCCCTCCTACCACCGCGCGGGCGCTCGCCCGATATCTCGCGGCTTGGCTTTGGTTGTTGCCGCCGCTCGCGCTGCATCCGCTGCTTCACTTATCGGTCCCCGCCACGCTCGGCGCCACTGCCGCCTGGTTCATCCTCTGGGCTGCGGCGGCCCGGCTGGACCCGGCCCGCCAGTTCCCCCACGACCGTCTCGCCGGTACGCGCATCGTCGCGGCCGAGCGTAGCTGACGCGCAGCGATCCCACCCTTAAAACGGCGTAATAAGAAGTTCCCGTGACTGTCATGTGGCAGTCACGCGCGCATGGCGCAATGTGCGTCATGTACAACTCGACGCGAGAAGCCATGGACCGCACGACGTCCGCGACTTCGCTCCTCAGGCAACTCGGCGCAAGCGTCGAAACCGTCCCCTTTGAACCCGCCTTGCCGAGCGGCGGCCCCGAGCCCGCGCCGGTGCCCGGCAACGCCGATTCCGCGGGGCATCAATGCGACGATAGCGTAGGCGAGCCGCTGCGCTACCGCACCATCTGGCTCTCCGACATCCACCTCGGATCGAGCGGCTGCCAGGCGCCCTATCTTCTCGACTTCCTGCGGCACAACGAGTCCGAGTATCTGTACCTCGTCGGCGACATCATCGACGGCTGGCAACTGAAGAAGGGCTGGTACTGGCCGCAAGCGCACAACGACGTGGTGCAGAAAATCCTGCGCAAAGCACGCAAGGGCTCGCAGGTCATCTACATCCCCGGCAATCACGACGAGGGTGCGCGCCAATTCTGCGATCTCGCGTTCGGCGACATCCAGGTGCGCGGCGAAGCGTTCCACACGACGCTCGCGGGCAAGCGCTTGTGGATCGTGCACGGCGATCTCTTCGACGGCGTCATCCAGCACGCGAAGTGGCTCGCTTATCTCGGCGACACGGCCTATACGGGCATCCTCGTCCTCAACCGCTGGTTCAATCGCCTGCGCAGCCGCTTCGGCCTGCATTACTGGTCGCTCTCGCAGTATCTGAAGCACCAGGTCAAGAACGCCGTCAACTTCATTTCCTCGTTCGAGCAGGTGATGGTTGACGAGGCACGCCGCCGCGGCTGCGACGGGGTGGTGTGCGGCCATATCCACAAGGCCGAAATCCGCGACGTCGACGGCTTGCTGTACTGCAACGACGGCGACTGGGTGGAAAGCTTGTCGGCGCTCGTCGAGACGCTCGACGGAGAACTGAAGGTGGTCTATTGGACCGTTATGCGCTCGCCGGCCGCTCAGCCGAGCAAAACCAAGGCTACGGCCTAATCGCTTCGCGAACCGGATCCGACCGCATGAAAATCATGATCGTCACCGACGCCTGGGAACCGCAGGTCAACGGCGTCGTACGCACCCTAAAGAACACCACGCGCGAGTTGACGGCGCTCGGCCATCGCGTCGAACTCATGACGCCGCTGGAATTTCGCACGATTCCCTGCCCGACCTATCCCGAGATTCGCCTGTCGCTGCTGCCGCGCCGACGCGTACATGCGCGGATCGACGAGTTCGCGCCCGATGCCCTGCACATCGCTACCGAGGGCCCGCTTGGGCTCGCCGCGCGAGCGTATGCGATCCGCCGGGGCCTGCCGTTCACGACGGCCTACCACACGCGTTTCCCCGAATATGTGCAAGCGCGCTTCGGCATCCCGACTTCAAGCACCTACCGCTTCCTGCGTTGGTTTCATCGGCCCTCGCTGGCGGTGATGGCGCCGACGCCTGTTGTAAAGCAGCGACCTCGAACAGAACGGCTTCGACAACGTGGTGCTGTGGACCCGCGGCGTCGATCTCGACATCTTTCATCCGATGGATTCGAAGATGCTCAATACGGCCCGGCCGATCTTTCTGTACGTGGGCCGCGTTGCCATCGAAAAGAATGTCGAAGCCTTCCTGAAGCTCGATTTGCCCGGTTCGAAATGGGTCGCCGGCGAAGGCCCGGCGCTTGCCGAACTGAAATCGCGTTATCCCGAAGTCAATTACCTCGGCGTGCTGAGCCAGTCCGAACTGGCGAAAGTCTATGCGGCCGCCGACGTCTTCGTTTTTCCGAGCCGCACCGACACGTTCGGGCTGGTGCTGCTCGAGGCGCTGGCTTGCGGCACGCCGGTGGCGGCGTATCCCGTCACGGGCCCGATCGACGTGCTCGGGACGAGCCGCGCGGGCGCGATGAACGAAGACTTGCGCGAAGCCTGCCTCGATGCGCTCAAGATCGACCGCGCCGAGGCGCGTGCTTGGGCCGAGCGCTTTTCGTGGCAAGCGGCTTCGATTCAATTCGCCGCGCACCTGAAACCGCTCGCACGTGCCGACGCGCACGAGGAAAACGCGGCCGCATGAAACGCGACGAGACGCTCGCGCCCGACGAGCATGCCGATCCGCACGAGCATGAGCGCGCGCAGCACGAACCGCTCTCGCCCGACGATCCGCTAGCGCCCCTGCCGTTCAATCCGTACAAGGGCAACCGCGGTTTCACGCGCGCTTGGCATGCGCTGAAAAATTCGATCGCGGGCTTTCGCGTCGCGATCGAGGAAGAAAGCGCGTTCCGCCAGGAACTCACGCTCGCGGCGATTCTCGTGCCCTGCGGCGTGCTGGTGCCCGTCGACGCGGTGTCGCACGTGCTGCTGATCGGCTCGGTGCTGCTCGTGCTGATCGTCGAATTGCTGAATTCGAGCGTGGAAGCCGCGATCGATCGGATCTCGCTCGAACGGCACGAATTGTCGCGCCGTGCCAAGGACCTCGGCAGCGCAGCCGTTACCGTCGCGCTGTCCACCTGCGTGCTGACGTGGGCCCTCATCGTCGGCCCGCTAGTGGTGCGTTGGATCGGCGGTTAGTTTTCACTTTGTGAAAACCTATCCCAAAGTTCGGGGAACAGAACGACCGGTTTATAATCGCCCGACGCAGTGCCACAGATACCAACCGAGCCGGGCGCATCAACGCAGCGTCGCGCGAGCGCCGCGCGTGCCCGGCAGCACAGGGCCGGACGACATGGAAGCCAAAACTCCCCGCCGCACCCGCGAACGGATCCTCGAGTTATCGTTGAAGCTATTCAACGAGATCGGCGAGCCGAACGTCACCACCACGACGATCGCGGAGGAAATGGAGATCAGCCCAGGCAATCTCTACTACCATTTCCGGAACAAAGACGACATCATCAACAGCATCTTCGCGCAGTTCGAGCAGGCGATCGAGAAGCGGCTTCGTTTCCCCGAGGATCATCGTCCCACAATCGACGAAACCTGGTCGTACTTGCAATACATGGCCGATTTCATGTGGACGTACCGGTTCCTGTATCGCGACCTGAACGATCTGCTGGCGCGCAATCGCACGCTCGAGACGCACTTCAAGCAAATCATCAGCCACAAGGTGCGCTTCGCGAAGGAGATGTGCGAGCTGCTCGTCGCCGACGACGAGATGGTCGCCACGCCCGAGGAAATTCAGGTTATCGCGACGAACATGGGCGTGACCGCTACGTACTGGCTGTCCTATCAGTTCGTCATGCATCCGCGCAAGTACAACGATCAGGGAGCGATTCGCGACGAACTTCATCAAGTGAGCGTGCATGTGATCTCGATGATGGCGCCGTATCTGCGCGGGCGCTCGCGCCAACTGTTCGACGATCTCGTCTCCGGCAAGCTGCCCAAGCGTCAATTCCACGACTATCTGCCCCCGCGTGACGGGGGCGGCCGTCAGAGCGGCAAGGACGCGGTCGCATGAAATCGGTCTGCGTCTACTGCGGCTCGTCGATCGGGGCCCAACCCATTTATGCGCAGGCGGCGCAGGCATTCGGCCGCGCACTCGTGGCCGCGGGCTGCTCGCTGGTCTATGGCGGGGGACGCGTCGGCCTCATGGGCGTCATCGCCGATGAAGTGCTGGCCGCGGGCGGACGTGCAATCGGCGTCATTCCGGAACTGCTCGTCGAGAAAGAGGTGGGCCACAAGGGCTTGACCGAACTGCACGTCGTGCCCGACATGCATCAGCGCAAGCGGATGATGGCCGATCTGTCCGATGCGTTCGTCGCCCTGCCCGGAGGCGCCGGCACGCTCGAGGAGTTGTTCGAAGTGTTCACCTGGGCGCAGCTCGGCTATCACAACAAGCCGATCGGCCTGTACGACATCGGCGGCTATTACGCCCCGCTCGTCGGCATGCTCGAACATACCGTCCGGGAAGGCTTCATGCAGCAAGCGTATCTGGACATCCTGCAGATCGATGCCGACGCGCCCGCTCTGCTGGACAAGCTGCGCCGTTATCGCCCGCCCGGCCGCGACAAATGGGCCACGCAGCGGGAAGTCGTCTAGGTCTAGCCGAGATCGATGCAAAGCGGGCCTCGCGCGTCCGCCGCCGTTTCTCCTTGCGGGAGTTCGCCCGATGCATACCGAACGTCGAGTCGTCCTGATCACCGGTGCCAGCCGCGGCATCGGCCGCGCCACCGCCCGCCTGCTGGCCGAACAGGGGGTAGCCGTCGGCGTGAACTACGTGCACGAATTCGCCGCGGCTCAGCAAACGGCCGAAGAAGTCGAACACGCGGGCGGCCGAGCCGTCTTGCTGCCGGGCGATGTCGCAGACGAAACGGCCGTCGTCGCCATGTTCGACGAACTCGAAACCGCGTTCGGCCGCATCGATGCGCTGGTCAACAACGCGGGTATCGTCGGGCCGTCGATGCCGCTGGCCGAGATGGACACCGCGCGGCTCAAGCGCATATTCGATGTCAACGTCTTGGGGGCTTACCTCTGTGCGCGCGAGGCGGCGCGCCGCATGTCGTTCGATCGCGGCGGCCGCGGCGGCGTCATCGTGAACGTGTCGTCGGCGGCCGCGAGGCTTGGCTCGCCGAACGAATACGTCGACTACGCGGGCTCCAAAGGCGCGGTCGATACGATGACGATCGGTCTGGCCAAGGAACTCGGGCCTCGCGGCGTGCGTGTCAATGCCGTCCGCCCGGGATTGATCGAAACCGACATTCACGCCAGCGGTGGCCAGCCGCACCGCGCCGCCGTGCTCGGCGTCCAAACGCCGCTCGGCCGGGCCGGCCATGCCGACGAAGTCGCGCAAGCCGTCGTGTGGCTTTTGAGCGATGCGGCTTCCTATGTGACCGGGGCGTTCCTCGATGTAACCGGCGGCCGCTAGCCGTTCGGCGCGGCGGGCGGCCGGCTAGAACGACAAACCGCCCGCACCGAACCAAAAATCGAGCACGGCTCGCGCCGCCGAGGCCAGCTCGGCGTGATCGGCGCCGGCGATCGTCCCGTTCGCAGCGCAATCGCCATCAACCTTCACGGTTGCGCATCCAATCCGCGGTATCGAAAAACGACGTGACGAGCCGCTCACGCAACGCCTGCGGCAAACCGATCTCTTCCATCGCCCACGCCATGCAGCGCACCCATTGATCGCGCTCCGACGATGCGATCTGGAACGGCAAATGCCGCGCACGCAGCCGGGGATGCCCGAAGCGTTCGATGTAGTGGTCGGGCCCACCCAACCAGCCGCACAGAAACCAGAACAGCTTGTCCCGCGAGCCGTCGAGCGAAGCGGGATGCAGCGCACGAATGCCCGCGAAGTCGGGCTCGAGATCCATGAGGTCGTAAAACCGGTCGACAAGCTCGCGCACGCGCGCCTCGCCGCCTACGAGATCGAACGCGCTAGGTTGCTTCGCCTGCGCTTCGTCGTCGTTCAAATCGTCAGTCATACCGAATCGCACCGAGTTACAGCGTTAATCAAACACACGAAATCAATCCCGCCACCGATCGCGGCATACCTCGCTCGTGCCCATCCAAGAAATGAAAAGGAACGAGAAGCCCCAAAACGGCATGCTCAGGATGGCGGGCAACTGCGCTGCATCGAGTGCCCGCAATAGGCCGATTCTCGCACGCGCTCGCCGCCTATGCCGATGCACGCCGTGGCTGGCCTGACCCGCCGGCACCGTCCGCCGCGCCGCCCTTGCCCCCGGCCCCGCATGCTCGAGCCGCTCGGCGTCGTGCATGCGCAAAGCGAGGATGCCGCCAAACGTGCCGTGAGCGAGGTACAGCGCGCCTATGCCATCGGCGCAGCGGTCGACGAACCGCCGCCCGTCATTCACGCCTTGCTGGTTTGAGCGCGAGAGACGCTGCAGATGCACGCCGGTATTGGTTGTTGACTCGCTGCAATTCGAACGCCGCCAGGGCGTCAAGCATCGCGCAACGACTGTGCCGCAGGGCGACGCAAGACGCGCCGCAAGCTGATCCACCCGCCCACGCCCGCGGACGCGATGCCCGCGACGACGCCGGCCGGCAGCAGCCACGGATCGACGTCGAGATGAAAATTGAACACGCGCGTCGCCAGCACAATGCCGAGCGCCTGCGCGCCCACCGCCGCCATCGCACCCGCGAACACGCCGACCACGGCGAACTCGGCCGCATGCACCGACCGCACTTGCCCGTGCGAAGCCCCAAGGGCCCGCAACAGCGCCGATTCTCGCACCCGCTCGTCGCGGGTGCCCGCCAGCGCGGAGTAGAGCACGAGCAAGCCGGCCGCGAGCGTAAAGGCGAACAGGAACTGCACGGCGCCCACCACCTGCTCCACCACATGTTGAACCTGGGCGAGAATCGGAGCGATGTCGATCGCCGTCACATTCGGATGCGCGGCAATCAAGCCGTCGAGGACCGAGCGCCGAGCCGGCGGCAGATAGAAGCTGGTAATGAACAACGCCGGCAATCCTTGCAGCACCGCCGGCGGCATCAGCACGAAGAAGTTGACCTTGAAGGTGCCCCAATCGAGCGTGCGCACGCTGGTAATCGGCGCCTCGATCGGAATGCCCGTTACGTCGAAGCGCAGAACGTCGCCCACTTTGACGCCGATGAGCTTGGCCAGCCCCGCTTCGATCGAGATCTCCGGCCGCGCCGTGTCGCCGTACCACGTGCCGGCCGAGATGCGGTTATCGTCGGGCAGCGTGCTGCGATACGACAGGTTGAATTCGCGATCGACTAGACGACGGGCATTCTCGTTCTTGTACGATTCGGGCACTACGCGTTTGCCGTCGATCGAGACGAGCCGGGCGCGCACCATCGGCTCGAGCACCACGTTCGCGATGCCATGCGCGGCCAGATAACGGCTGACGGCCTGTCGCTCGTCGGGCTGGATATCGATCAAAAATTCGTTGGGCGCATCGGGCGGCGACGATCTGCGCCAACCTTGCACGAGATCGTTGCGCGTGAGCGCAATCAGCAGCAGGCACATGAGACCGATCGCCAGTGCCGTGATTTGCAGTGCGCTGGCCCACCCGCGCCGCTCCAACGACGCCAGCGCATAGCGCCAGCCGAGCGCGGCCGCGACCCGCCGGCCGCGATCGCTGCGCGCCAAGCGGGCACATAACCAGAGCGATAGACGCGCGATCGCCGAAAACGCCACGAGGCCGAGCGCGAAGCCGCCTGCGACGATTGCGCCAAGTTTCAGATCGCCGGCTGCGAGCACGAGCAGCGCCCCGAATACGACGATGCCGACGCCATATGCCCACCAGGCCGTGCTTGCGCCCCCGGTCCACTCGCGCCGCAGCACGCGTAGCGGCGGCACGCGCGTGAGCGCCCATAGCGGCGGCAAGGCGAAACCGAACAACAGCACGAGCCCCGCGCCGATGCCCTCGATGGCGGGCAGAGCGCTCGGTTGCGGCAATGCCACCGCGATTAGGCTGCCGAGCCACACGAGCAGCGCAAAGTGCCCCGCATAGCCGAGCGCGACCCCGAGCACGCCGCCGCTGAGTCCGACGAAAGCGAATTCGAGCACGACGAGCGTGCGCAGTTCGCGCTCCCCTAAACCGAGACAACGCATGACGGCACAGCCGTCGAGATGACGGCGCGTGTAGCGATGCGCCGTCATGGCGATGGCCACCGCCGCGAGCAGGGCCGTCAACAGCGCGACGAGCTGCAGAAAGTGCCCCGCGCGATCGAGCGTTTCGCGCACTTGCGGCTGCCCGTCCTCGAGCGATTCGAGTGCGACCCCGCGAAGCTTGCCGCCATCCACGCGCTGATGCGCGAACGCCGCGAAGCGCGCGACGTCCGCATCGTCGCCGGCTACGAGCAGGCGATAGGTCACGCGACTACCGTAGCCGATCAGTCCGGTCGATGCGAGTTCGTCGGCGCGCACCATGACGCGCGGGGAAAAATTGACGAATGCGAAGCCGCGATCGAGTTCGCGTGTGATAACGGCGCCGATCGTAAAGCGGCGATTCCCAAGCTGCACGGGATCGCCGACTTTGGCATGCAGCGTCTCCAGCAAGGGTGCATCGACCCACACGGTGCCCTTCGCGGGAATGCCGTCGGCTTGCCGATCCGGTGCATTGAGCGCTGGCGCAATGCGCAGCGCTCCGCGCAACGGGTAGGACGTCGAAACGGCCTTGACCGCCGCCAAGCGGGCCGTCGAAAGCGCCTGATCGCCTGCGTCCGCTCCCGTGATGCGAGACACCATGCTCGGGAAAATAGCCGTCGTCGCTGTCCGCAAGCCCAGCGAGCGGGCTTCGTCGAAGAACTGGGGATCCACGGGATGATCGGCGCGCACGATGAAATCGGCTGCGATCATGCGGCGGGCATCGCGCTCGAGCCCCTGCTGCAACCGATCGGCGAGAAAACCGACGCTGGACAGCGCCGCAACGGCCAGTACCAGTGCAATGACGAGCATCGTCAGCTCGCCGGCGCGCCAGTCGCGCGCGGTCATGCGTGCGGCCTGCCGCACGAGTTCGAGAGGGCCGAGCCGGGCTCTCGGCTCAGCGGCGGTCGGCGGCACGCTCAATCGCGCTTGCCCCCGATCGAGCCGAGGCGCGACACCATATGCGCCGCCATCCCCTTGAAGCCGCCTTGCACGCCGCGCCATAGGCGCGGCAATGCCCAAATCGCGAACGCCACGAACCCGGCCATCAATAGCAGAAAGACGATCGGCACGAACAACGCGAGCGCGAGGCCCGCACAGACGAGCACGTCCTCCGTCGACGAGGCGACCCAGTTCGAGAACGGTTCGGGAGAGAGATTGATGAGCGCGCGCGTGCCGGCTTTAGCCAGATGAGCCGAGCCGGCCAGCGTGCCGCCCAGCAGCGCGGCGATAGTCAGCAGCGCGGGATCGGCGTGGCCGAGCGAGCCGGCGGCGAGCAGCGCGCCCGCGGGAATGCGAATGAACGTATGAATGGCATCCCACAGCGAATCGAAGGCGGGAATACGATCGGCGAGAAATTCGACGACGGCCAATCCGCCCGCCACGCCGATCACCCAGCCGGAAGCGAGCGCCGAAAGCGTATCGGGTAGATGGACGACGCCAAGCCGGGCCAGTAGACCGACCAGAAACACGGTGAGATACAGACGCAAGCCGCTGGCCCATGACAGCCCCGCGCCAAGCGAAAGTGCGTCGATCATTGCCCCTCCCCCGCTTTCGTGGTGACGTGACGTCGAGCGGTGCGCACACCGCCCGCTCGCCGAATAGGCGTCGGTTCCGCATCGGACCGGTCGCGCAGGTCGGGAACGCCAAACGCCGGCTTGCGCTGCGCCGATATCTCATTATAGACAGGCCAGACCGGCGGCCCCGGCGCGCGGACGCATCGAAAGGGACGTCATCGGGCCTTAAGCGGCGTTTGTCTCAAATGGCGCCAACGAGCCGATAGCCGATGCCGGTTTCCGTCACGATATGCTCGGGCTGTGCGGCATCGTGCTCGAGCTTGCGCCGCAAATGCGCCATATAGATTCGCAGATAGTGTTGGCTTTCGACGTGCGACGGGCCCCACACTTCGCTCAACAGTTGCCGATGCGTGAGGACGCGGCCCGCGTGCCGCACCAGGGCGACAAGCAGACGATATTCGATCGGCGTGAGGTGCACCACTTCGCCCCCCCGCGTGACGCTGCGCTGAGCGAGATCGACGGTGATGTGCCCGAAGCGCACGAGGGCCGCTTCGCTCGCGCCGCCACGCTGACGTCGGCGCAAATGCGCCCGCATTCTGGCCAGCAGCTCCGGCACGCCGAACGGCTTGGTCAGATAGTCGTCCGCGCCCGCGTCGAGCGCGGCGACTTTCTCGGCTTCCTGCGTACGCGCCGACAAGACGATGACAGGGATGTCGGCCCACGCGCGCAGCTCGCGGATGACGTCGATCCCGTCGGCGTCCGGCAGGCCAAGATCGATGATGACAAGATCGGGCTTGCGAGTGGCCGCCTCGGTCAAACCCGCTTTGCCCGTTTCCGCATCGTAGACGTTCATGCCCTCGGCCTCGAGGGATGCGCGGACGAACCGGCGGATTTGCCGCTCGTCTTCGATCAAAACGACATTGACGCCCGAATCGCTCATACGTTCGCCAGAGAAAGCAGCAACGGTGCGGCGATCATGGAATCAAAACCGTGGAGCCGGTCGTCTTGCGCGCTTCGAGCGCGCGATGCGCATCGGCCACATCTTTGAGCGCATAGCGCTGCCGCACGCTCGTCTTGACTTTGCCGGAGCCGATGACGTCGAACAGTTCCGCGGCCATGGAATCGAGCCATTCGCGCTTGGCGATATAGCTGAACAGCGTCGGCCGCGTGAAGAACAGCGAGCCGCGGTTCGAGAATTCGGCTGCTTCGATCGGCGGGAGCGCGCCTGACGCACTCCCGAAGCTGACGAAGTAGCCGAGCGGCGCCAAGCAATCGAGCGATCCTGTGTAGGTGTCCTTGCCGATCGAATCGTAGACGACGGGCACGCCCGCCCCGTGGGTGATTTCCTTCACGCGTTCGGTAAAGTTCTCGCGCGTGTACACGATCGGGTAGTCGCAGCCGTGCGCCTTCGCGAGTTCGGCTTTTTCGTCAGAGCCGACCGTGCCGATCACGGTCGCGCCAAGCGCCTTGGCCCATTGGCAGACGAACAGGCCCACTCCGCCCGCGGCGGCATGAATGAGAATCGTCTGTCCTGGCTCGACCCGATAAGTGCGGCGCAGCAGATACTGTGCGGTCAACCCTTGCAGCATGGCGGATGCCGCCTCGTCGAAGCCGATCGCATCGGGCAACTTCACGAGCACGTCGGCGGGCAGCACGCGCTCCTCGGCATAGGCGCCGGCCGGGCGCGCGACATACGCGACGCGGTCGCCGGCCGTGAAACGCGTCACCCCGGGGCCGACTTCGGTGACGATGCCCGCCGCCTCCATCCCAAGCCCGCCCGGCAGCGGCATCGGGTAATGCCCGGTGCGGAAATAGACATCGATGTAGTTGAGCCCGACCGCCTCTTGTTTGACGCGCACTTGGCCCGCGCCTGGCGCGCCCACGTCGACGTCGACCCACTGCATCACCTCGGGGCCGCCGGTTCGCTCGATTCGAATTGCTTTCGCCATGCAGTTCTCCTTGCCGAGCACGAAGCTCGAATGGTTCGGTGGATGCGACGCGCCTGCGGCCCTCAAGCTGCCGCGGTGTGCGCCGCGAGCGTATCGAGCAGCATGCGCGCCGTGGCGACGTTCGTTGCGCACGGTACATCGTGTACGTCGCAAGCACGCACGAGCGCGTTGATATCGGGTTCATGAGGCTGCGGCGTCATCGGATCGCGCAGGAAGATGACGAGGTCGACCTTCCCCTCGGCCAACCGGGCCCCGATCTGCAAATCGCCGCCGTACGGCCCCGAGAGCAGACGCTCGACGGTCAAGGCATGCGTATCGGCGATACGCCCGCCCGTCGTACCCGTGGCGATGAGCCTGCATTGGCGCAGTGTCTGCGCGTACTCGCCCGCGAGGGCGACGATGTCGTCTTTCTTATGGTCGTGCGCGATCAGCGCGACGCAACGGGACATGGCACAGCTCCTTCCTGTTCAAGCCGAATGAAAAATCGATGAGCGAAACGGGCGCGCGCGACGCCGACGTAACGCGGGGCCGCCGCACGGCTTCTCGCTTCGCGGCGGAACGCCATGCGACAACGGCTGGCCGCATTCAGAACGTGCCGGGATAGCTGCCACCGTCGATGAGCCAGTTTTGCCCCGTAATGTAGCCGGCATGCGCGCTGCATAGGAAGGCGCAAGCCTTGCCGAACTCCTCGCTCTGCCCGAGCCGCTGTGCGGGGATGCCGGCCGCACGCTCGCGCCGCGCTTCATCGACGCTGATGCCTTTGGCTTGCGCCTGCGCCGCCAATGTCGTCGCGATGCGGTCGGTATCGAACAGGCCCGGCAGCAGATTGTTGATCGTCACGTTGTGCTGCGCGACCTTGCGCGCGACGCCGGCGACGAAGCCCGTCAGCCCCGAGCGGGCCCCGTTCGACAGGCCGAGTACGTCGATCGGCGCCTTCACGGCAGAACTCGTGATGTTGACGATACGGCCGAAGCCGCGCTCGATCATGCCGTCGATCGTCGCTTGCAGCAGCGCGATCGGCGTGAGCATGTTCGCCTCGAGCGCGCGAATCCAATCGTCGTGCGTGAGCTTGCGGAAATCGCCCGGGGGCGGCCCGCCCGCATTGTTGACGAGGATGTCGGGCGACGGACACGCCGCCAGCGCGGCCGCTCGGCCGTCGGGTGTCGTGATGTCGCAAGCGACGGTGCGCACGGATACGCCCGTTGCCGCGCGGATGTCGGCGGCGGTCGCCTCGAGCGTGTCGCGCGTGCGCGCAACGATCACGAGCTCGACGCCCTCGGCCGCGAGCGCCTGTGCGCACCCGCGCCCGAGCCCCTTGCTGGCGGCGCAAACGAGCGCGGTGCGCCCGGCGATTCCAAGATCCATGCTGCTCTCCCGCTGACGATGATATGGGGCAGATTGTAGAAGAATCGCCGCGACCGCGCCCGAGCCCACCGCGCCGATAGATGATGCCATGAGGCCCGCGCGTCGGGTCTTCGCGCTTTCGCGCTATGTGGTGGACGTACCGCCAAGCACGCTCGCGCGGCAACGGAAATCCGGGGCGCCCGATTCTTTCGGTAGACTTGTGCGAATAACCTTTGCCGCGCCCCTTCCCGCGCCCCTCGCCATGAAACAAGACAGCCGCTTCCCGAAGCTATTCATCCTCGATCATCCGCTGATCCAGCACAAACTCACCCACATGCGCGATAAAGACACGTCGACGCGCACGTTCCGCGAGCTGCTGCGCGAGATCACACTGCTGATGGGCTACGAAATCACACGCAACCTGCCGATCACCACGCGGCGCGTCGAGACGCCGCTCGTCGAGGTCGACGCGCCCGTCATCGCAGGCAAGAAGCTCGCGATCGTACCCGTGCTGCGCGCGGGCATCGGCATGTCGGACGGTTTGCTCGAGCTGATCCCGTCGGCGCGCGTGGGGCACATCGGGGTGTATCGCGATGCCGAGCATCGTCCCGTCGAATATCTCGTCCGTCTGCCCGATCTCGAAGACCGCGTGTTCATCCTCTGCGACCCTATGGTGGCGACCGGCTATTCGGCCGTGCATGCGGTGGATGTCCTCAAGCGCCGGGGCGTGGCCGGCGAGAACATCTCGTTTGTGGCGCTCGTGGCGGCGCCCGAGGGTGTGAAGGTATTCCACGATGCGCACCCCGACGTGAAGCTATACGTCGCATCGCTCGATTCGCATTTGAACGAACATGCGTATATCGTGCCGGGACTCGGCGACGCCGGCGATCGGCTCTTCGGCACCAAGAACTAACGCTAACCAGTCGAGCTAGACATTCGACGACGGGCACGCGGGGTCCTGCGCGCGCCGCCGCCCGGCCGCGCGCCACCCGCTGGCCACCGTAGCACCGCCCCTCCACGCCAGATGCTCATCATCGCGAGGCCCCATTCGGGTTTGCCTCGCATCAGAAAATCGCGAGCGTGCCGTTAAACGACGTGGAACCCCTCCCGTCCCATCTTGCCCGCCATGCACGGCACTTATAATTTTTGGCTAGTCGCGCTCTCGCTCGTCGTCGCGACACTCGCCTCCTATACGGCGCTCGATCTGTCCGGGCGCATCGCGCAGTTGCCGCACCGCCGCCAACGCCACGCTTGGCTGGCCGGCGGCGCAGCAGCCATGGGCATCGGCATTTGGTCAATGCATTTCATCGGCGTGCTCGCGTTTACGCTGCCGATCGCGGTCGGCTACGACTTCACGATCACGGCGGTCTCGCTGCTGATCGCAATCGCCGTATCGTACTTCGCGTTGAATGTGATCGCGCACGGCACGCTAGGGCGTCAACGCCTCGCCTGCGCCTCCCTGCTCATGGGCCTCGGCATCGCCGGCATGCACTACACCGGCGATGCCGCCATGCAAATGCGGCCCGGCATCGTGTATGACCCCGCCCTCGTCGCGGCGTCGATCGTCATTGCCATCGTCGCGTCGGGCGCGGCGCTCTCGATCGCGCACAAACTGCGTGCGGACGATCATCGGAACGCGGATACCAAGCGCATGGCCGCCTCTGTGGTCATGGGGCTCGCCATCACCGGCATGCACTACACAGCCACCGCGGCCGCCAACTACCTTCCGGGGGCGATCTGCGGCGCGGCCAACGGCGTGGATCTGCGCTGGCTCGGCACGACGATCTCGATCTTCACGTTCGCGATCCTGATCGTCACGTTGATGCTTTCGCGCTTCGATGCACGCACGGCATCGCTGGTCCAGTCGGTCTCGCAATTGAACAGCCGAATCGTCCACATGGCCGCGTTCGATTCGCTGACCGACTTGCCTAACCGGCGCACACTCACGGAGCACATCGAGCGGGCGATCGAACTCAACCAGCATGGCAAGGCGCTGTTCGCGATCCTGTTTATGGATCTGGACGGATTCAAGACCATCAACGACTCGCTCGGCCACACGGCCGGCGATCAGGTGTTGCGAGCGTTCGCGCAGCGCCTTACCGACTGCGTCAGCGCGGGCGATACCGTGGCGCGTTTGGGCGGAGACGAATTCGTCGTACTAGCCCGCCATATCGGGCTGCCCGACGACGCCGAGCGGCTGGCGCAAGCCGTGCTCGAACGGATGCGCGAGGCGATCTGGGTGGACGCGCGGCCGTTGCAGGTCGCGCCGAGCATCGGCATCGCGATATTCCCGCGCGACGGCGATAGCGTCGAAGTGCTGTTCAAGAACGCCGACGCGGCCATGTACGCCGCCAAACGCGCGGGCCGGGGCACGAGCCGGTTCTTCGAATCGGATATGAACGAAGCGGCGACCCGCACCCTGCTGATCCAGCAGGCACTGCACGAAGCGCTCGACAAACATTATTTTTCGCTGCGTTTCCAACCCAAGTTCTACGGCCGCGACGGCGCGCTGGCCGGCGCCGAGGCGCTGCTGCGGCTCAATCATCCGACGCTCGGCCTGCTCTCCCCGGCCGAATTTATCTCGATCGCCGAGCGCAACGGTCAAATCGTGCCGATCGGCTATTGGGTCGTACGCGAAACCTGCCGGCAGATCCGCCGCTGGCAGGCGGCGGGCATGCAAACGACGAAAATCGCGATCAATCTCTCGCCGCGCCAGCTCGCGCAACCGGACCTGCTCGCGACGATTCAACAGATCGTGAGGGAAGAGCGCATGAGCCCTGAACGGATCATGTTCGAGATCACGGAGACGGCCGCGATGCACGAAGTGCGTCGCACATCCGAAACCGTGCACGCGTTTCAGAAGTGCGGCTTCGAGGTCGCCATCGACGATTTCGGCACCGGCTATTCGAGCTTGGCTTACTTGCAGCGCTTCCGAGTCCGCCAACTGAAGATCGACCGCTTTTTCGTCAACGGGCTCGACGCCCATCATGAGGAAGGCACGGCAATCGTCGCGGCGATCATCGAATTGGCCCATTCGCTCGGCATGAACGTCGTGGCCGAAGGGGTCGAGACGGTGTCGCAACGGAAAAAGCTCGAAGCACTGCACTGCGACCAGTTGCAAGGTTTCTTGTTGGGGGAGCCGCTGACCGCCGATGCGTTCGGCGCTCTACTCGGCGGCGACGACGACGATCCACCCGCACTGCCGCGCGCCCCGGCGCCCGCTTGAGCGCATCGCGCGGCCCGCGTACGGCGCTTGCGTACCGAGCGTGCCGGGGCGGACCGCGCCTTGCGCGCAGCCCGGCATGATAAAATCGCAGTCTGCTCTTCGGACGGCCTGCTCCATGCGCATCGCGGCTCGCAATCGAGGTACACGCGAGATGCACGTGACATGCACGCGAGGCATGCGCAGACTGCATGCGAGACACGCCAAACATGCGCGACACGCCGCCCGACACCTGCGCCGAGCCCCGGGAACGCTGACCTGAACGAAGCGAACCGGCTGGCGCGATTCGCAACCGACAAAAACGCATCATGCGTGTGCAAAAGCGGCACGCGCCACGGAGAAAGGTATGGCTGGTCACTCGAAATGGGCCAACATCAAGCATAAGAAGGCCGCTGCGGACGCCAAGCGCGGCAAGGTTTGGACGCGCCTCATCAAGGAAATCCAAGTCGCGGCCCGCATGGGCGGCGGCGAAATCGATTCGAACCCGCGCTTGCGGCTGGCCGTCGAGAAGGCTTACGACGCGAACATGCCGAAGGACAACATTAACCGCGCGATCCAGCGCGGCGTGGGCGGCGTCGACGGCGCCAACTATGAAGAAATCCGCTACGAGGGTTACGGCATCGGCGGTGCGGCCGTCATTGTCGATACGATGACCGACAACCGCACGCGCACGGTAGCGGAAGTGCGCCACGCGTTCTCGAAGTTCGGCGGCAACATGGGCACGGACGGTTCGGTGTCGTTCCTGTTCGATCACGTCGGCCAGTTCCTGTTCGCCCCCGGCACGTCCGAGGACACGCTGATGGAAGCGGCGCTCGAGGCCGGCGCGAACGACGTCGTGACGAACGAGGACGGCAGCATCGAAGTGCTGTGCGGCCCGAACGACTTCTCCAAAGTGAAGCAGGCGCTCGAAGCGGCCGGGTTCAAGGCTGAGCTCGCCGAAGTGACGATGAAGCCGCAGACGGAAGTCGAATTCTCGGGCGAAGACGCCGTGAAGATGCAAAAGCTGCTCGACGCCCTCGAAAATCTCGACGACGTGCAAGAGGTCTACACGAACGCGTCGATCGCGGACGAGTAACCCTGCATCGCGCGCCTGCGCCTCCCCTACTACAGTAGAGAGCAGGACAGGCGCGGCGCGCAAGGCAACGACATCGCGGCCGGGCTCAATGCGCCGGCCGCCCCTCTTTTAGGTCTTCGGGGAACATCATATGAAACTTCTCGTCGTCGGCTCCGGCGGTCGCGAACACGCGCTCGCCTGGAAGCTCGCGCAATCGCCGCGGGTACAGGTTGTCTACGTCGCGCCCGGCAACGGCGGCACGGCAACCGACGAGCGTCTGCACAATATCGCCATCACGGATATCGACGCGCTCGCCGATTTCGCGGAAAGCGAGCAGATCGCACTGACTGTCGTCGGCCCCGAAGCGCCGCTCGCCGCGGGCATCGTCAACGTGTTCCGCCAGCGGGGCCTGAAGGTATTCGGGCCGACGAAGGAAGCCGCTCAGCTTGAAAGCTCGAAGGATTTCGCCAAGGCGTTCATGAAGCGCCACGGCATTCCGACGGCCGAATACGAGACGTTCTCCGATGCTGCGCTGGCCCACGCCTACGTGGATCGCCAGGGCGCCCCGATCGTCATCAAGGCCGATGGCCTGGCCGCCGGCAAGGGTGTCGTGGTCGCGGCCACGCTCGATGAAGCCCACGCGGCGATCGATATGATGCTCGCCGACAACAAGCTCGGCGATGCCGGTGCGCGTGTCGTCGTCGAAGAATTCCTGGCGGGCGAGGAAGCAAGCTTCATCGTCATGGTGGACGGCAAGCATGTGCTCGCGCTGGCCTCGAGCCAAGATCACAAACGCCTGCTCGACAACGACGAAGGCCCGAACACGGGCGGCATGGGCGCGTATTCGCCGGCGCCGATCGTCACCCCGCAACTGCATGCGCGCGTGATGCGCGAGATCATTTTGCCGACGGTGCGCGGCATGGAAAAGGAAGGAATCCGCTATACGGGCTTCCTTTACGCGGGCCTCATGATCGATAGCGAAGGCAATCCGAAGACGCTCGAATTCAACTGCCGCATGGGCGACCCCGAAACGCAGCCGATCATGGCACGCTTGAAGGGCGACTTCTCGAAGGTGCTCGAAAGCGCCATCGCCGGGACGCTGGACACGGTGGAACTCACGTGGGACCGCCGGACGGCGCTCGGCGTCGTACTGGCTGCGCACAATTACCCCGACACGCCGCGCAAGGGCGATCGCATCAACGGCATCCCGCCCGAAACGGATACCGCGGTCACGTTCCATGCGGGCACGACGCTCGTCGACGGTAAACTCCTCACGGCGGGTGGGCGTGTGCTGTGCGTCGTCGGCTTGTCCGATTCGGTACGCGGCGCGCAATCGGCCGCCTACGAAGCGATCAACCAAATCTCGTTCGACGGCATGCAGTACCGCCGCGATATCGGCTTCCGGGCGCTGAACCGTAAGCACTAGTAGCTTGCCTAGCAGCGCAGGCACCCCGCTCGCGCGGGCGCCCTCGATGCACCGGGCCTGAGATCGGGCCCGTTTTTCCCCCACCTTTGCGTGCGTCATACCATGTCCGATACCACTTACGACGTTTCAGCCGTCCGCACCTACCTGCAAGGCTTGCAAACGCGCATTGCCGACGCGCTCGGCGCGCTCGACGGCACGCCGTTCGGCGTCGATGCATGGCAACGCCCGGCGGGAGACCGCCTGCGCGGCGGCGGCGTGACGCGCATCCTCGAGGGCGGCGCGGTAATCGAACGCGGCGGCGTGGGTTTTTCCGACGTGGCCGGCGACAAGCTTCCTCCCTCCGCCACTGCGCTGCGGCCGCATTTGGCCGGACGCGGCTTCGAGGCGATGGGCGTTTCGCTCGTCATTCATCCGCGCAATCCGTACTGCCCCACCGTTCATATGAACGTGCGGATGCTGGCCGCGACCAAAGACGGCGAAGCGCCCGTCTTCTGGTTCGGCGGCGGCATGGATCTGACGCCCTATTACGGTTTCGAAGAAGACGCCGCGCATTTCCACGGTACGTGTCGCGATGCGCTGGCGCCGTTCGGCTCGGAACTGTATCTGCGCTTCAAGCGCTGGTGCGACGACTACTTTTTCCTCAAGCATCGCAACGAAACGCGCGGTGTCGGCGGCATTTTCTTCGACGATTTCGACGAACTCGGCTTCGAACGTTCGTTCGCGATGATGCGCAGTGTCGGCGATGCGTTCGTCGACGCGTATCTTCCACTGCTGGAAAAACGGCATGCCGCCCCGTACGGCGAACGCGAGCGCGATTTCCAAGCCTATCGGCGCGGCCGCTACGTCGAGTTCAACCTCGTCTACGACCGTGGCACACTGTTCGGACTGCAAAGCGGCGGGCGGACAGAATCGATTCTGCTGTCGATGCCGCCGGTTGCAAACTGGCGCTACGACTGGCAGCCCGAACCGGGTTCGCCCGAGGCGCGGCTTTACAGCGATTTTCTGAAGCCGCGGGACTGGGTGTGATGCGGGCGTGGGCCGTGGGTCTCATTCTGCGAAAGTGCTGCGAACCTGCTGCGAATGAACTGCAATTAACCGCAATGAGCCGCAATGAGCCGCGAATGAACGCCAATCAACCCCAATCAGCCCGAATTTGCGCAGACCGCTCGACGAGGACCGATATCTGATCTCGACCGCCACCGCCCGTTCCCGCCCCGCGTCCGAGGCGCAGCCGATGCTGCCGCGCCGCGTCGGCCTGCTGGGCGGCACGTTCGATCCGATTCACAACGGACATCTCGCGCTCGCCCGCCGCTTCGCCGAACAACTGGCGCTGACGGAACTCGTGCTGCTGCCGGCCGGGCAACCGTATCAGAAATCAGGCGTATCGGCGGCGGCGCACCGGTTGGCGATGACGCGAGCCGCGGCGGCCTCGCTGGTGCTGCCCGGTGTCGCCGTCACCGTCGCGACCGACGAAATCGAACATGCCGGGCCCACGTACACGGTCGATACGCTCGCGCGCTGGCGTGCTCGCGAGGGCCGAAATGCGTCGCTTTCGCTGCTTGTGGGGGCGGATCAGCTATTGCGGCTCGACACTTGGCGCGACTGGCGGCGGCTATTCGAGTTCGCCCATGTATGCGCGGCGACGCGGCCGGGCTTCGACCTATCGAGCTTGTCGCCCGCGCTGGCAGGCGAACTGGGCCCTCGCCGGGCGGATGCCGCCACGCTGCGCCATACGAGCGCGGGGCACCTGCTGATCGACGACACGCTCGCATTCGACGTCTCGGCCACCGATATTCGGGCCCATGTGAGGGCCCGCCTCGAGAACGACAACGGAGTGCCCAGCACATCCTCCACGGCGGCCGCCGAGCCGATCCCCGAGGCCGTCTGGACCTATATTCTTCAACATCACTTGTATCATCCGTAATCATGGACATCCGCAAACTGCAACGCGCGATCGTAGACGGTCTCGAAGACGTCAAGGCGCAAGACATTCGAGTCTTTAACACGACCCATCTCACCGAGCTGTTCGACCGCGTCGTCGTCGCTAGCGGCAATTCGAACCGGCAAACGAAGGCGCTGGCGTCGAGCGTCCGCGAAAAGGTCAAGGAAGCCGGCGGCGACATCGTCAGCACCGAGGGCGAGGACATCGGCGAATGGGTGCTCGTCGATTGCGGCGACGCAGTCGTGCACATCCTGCAGCCGGCGCTGCGTCAGTACTACAACCTCGAAGAAATCTGGGGCGACAAACCCGTGCGCATCAAACTCACGAATACCAGTGCATTCGGCGGTGCGCGTGCGAGCGAGGGCCCCGACGACGACGAAGACGAAGAAGAGGCTGCCCCGGCAGCCAAACCCGCGCGCAAGGCCCCGGCCCGCAAGACTCCCGCGCGTAAGACAAGCGCCAAATAACGACGCCCGCGCCGAACCGCGACGCTAGGCAGGCGGTCGATGCCTGCGTGCGCTGCTCGGCTGCTCGGCGCCTCGACCGACGATGAAACTCCACATCCTGGCCGTCGGCCATAAGATGCCCGATTGGATTTCGACCGGCTTCGACGAATATGCGAAGCGGATGCCGCCCGAATTACGCATCGAACTACGCGAGATCAAACCGGAGCAGCGAGGCGGCGGCCGTTCGGCACAAAGCGTCATGGCCGCAGAGGCTCAACGCATCGAAGCCGCATTGCCGAAGATCGCACGCGTCGTTGCGCTCGACGAGCGCGGGCGCGACTGGACCACGATGCAATTGGCCGGTGCACTGCCCGATTGGCAGCGCGAAGGCCGCGACGTAGCGTTCGTGATCGGCGGCGCGGACGGGCTCGATCCCGCCATCAAAGCGCGCGCGGAACTGTTGCTGCGCGTGTCGAGCCTGACCTTGCCGCACGGCATGGTTCGGGTCCTGCTTGCGGAACAGCTTTACCGCGCGTGGAGCATCACGCAGAATCATCCCTATCATCGCGTCTGATGCGGCGTCCGTTCTCATGACCGGGCGCCTACGCCCAACGAGAACGACACGTTTATGCCGCAGTCCCCTACCCGCCTGAGTCCGTACCCCTTCGTTTATCTCGCTTCGCAGAGCCCGCGTCGGCAAGAACTGCTCGCGCAGCTCGGCGTCCGCTTCGAATTGCTGCTGCCCCGCCCCAACGAAGATGCCGAAGCGCTGGAGGCCGAACGTGCCGGCGAAGACGCCACGGCGTATGTGCAACGTGTGTGCGTAGCCAAGGCCGAGGCGGCTCGTGTGCGCCTGGAAGCGACCGGCCACACGTGGGCGCCGATCCTCGTGGCCGATACGACGGTGACGATCGACGGCGCCATCCTCGGCAAGCCGAACGATGTCGAACATGCCGTCGAGATGCTGGCACGGCTCGCGGGGCGCGAGCATGAAGTGCTGACCGCCCTGGCCGTCGTCGATGCCGACGGAACGCTACTGCCCCCGGCCCTTTCGCGCTCGACGGTGAGCTTCGCCCATGCCTCGCTTGCGCAACTCACGCGCTACGCAGTGACGGGCGAGCCGCTGGGCAAAGCCGGCGCGTACGGCATTCAAGGCCGTGCCGCCGAGTTCATCGAGCGGATCGACGGATCCTATTCCGGTATCATGGGTCTGCCCCTATTTGAGACAGCCGCCTTGCTGCGTCAGGCGCGCGTCGATTTCTGAAGCCAATATGAAACGACCCCCACGCTCATTGCGTTCGCTATCGGTTGGAACTTACGCTCTAGTGTTCATCCCGGCCCGATGCCCGGCACTGTCCTCCGAGGGTGCTCAGCGCCCTTGGTGCGGCCCGGCAGGAGGCTGACATGAACGAAGAAATCCTCATCAATGTCACGCCGCAAGAAACGCGCGTTGCGCTGATCCAGCAAGGCTCGGTGCAAGAGTTGCACATCGAGCGCACGCTGTCGCGCGGCCGCGTCGGCAACGTCTATCTCGGCAAAGTGGTGCGAGTGCTGCCGGGGATGCAGTCGGCGTTTATCGACATCGGCCTCGAGCGTGCGGCGTTTTTGCACGTGGCGGACATCTGGCATCCGCGGCTAGCGGGCGAGCATGCGGCCCCGCAGCAGCCGATCGAAAAGATCGTGTTCGAAGGACAGACGCTTACCGTGCAGGTGATCAAGGATCCGATCGGCACGAAAGGCGCGCGCTTGTCGACGCAGATCAGCATCGCGGGGCGTACGCTCGTCTATCTCCCGCAAGAGCCGCATATCGGGATCTCGCAAAAGATCGAAAGCGAAGCGGAACGCGAGGCGATCCGCGCGCGGTTGACGGCTGTGCTGCCGGCCGACGAAAAAGGCGGCTATATCGTGCGGACGATCGCGGAAGATGCGACGAGCGAAGAGCTGGCGAGCGACGTCGCCTATCTGCGTAAGACGTGGGCGACGGTGGTATCGCAGGCGCAGCGTTTGCCGCCTACCAGCTTGCTCTACCAAGATTTGAACTTGGCGCAGCGCGTGCTGCGCGACTTCGTCACGGACGAGACGTCGCGCATCCAAGTGGATTCGCGCGAAACGTATCAAATGCTGGCTGAATTCGCTGCCCAATTCACTCCGGCCGTGAGTTCGAAGCTCCATCACTACACCGGCGAGCGGCCGCTGTTCGATCTTTACAGCATTGAAACGGAGATACAGCGTGCGCTCTCGCGTCGCGTCGATTTGAAATCGGGCGGTTATCTGATGATCGACCAGACCGAGGCGATGACGACGATCGACGTCAATACGGGCGGCTACGTCGGCGCGCGCAACTTCGACGACACGATCTTCAAGACGAATCTCGAAGCTGCGCATACGATCGCGCGACAGCTACGGCTGCGAAACCTGGGCGGCATCATCATCATCGACTTCATCGACATGGAGAATGCTGAACATCGCGATGCCGTGCTCGGCGAGCTGAAGAAGGCGCTCTCGCGCGACCGTACGCGTTCGACGGTGAACGGTTTCTCCCAGCTCGGGCTCGTCGAAATGACGCGCAAGCGCACGCGGGAATCGCTCGCGCATGTGCTTTGCGAGCCTTGCCCTGTCTGCGAGGGCAAGGGGCAGGTCAAGACGCCGCGGACGGTTTGCTATGACGTGCTGCGCGAGATCATGCGGGAGTCGCGCCAGTTCAATCCGCGCGAATTCCGGGTCGTGGCCTCGCAGGAAGTGATCGATCTGTTTCTCGACGAAGAATCGCAGCATCTCGCGATGCTAATCGATTTCATCGGCAAGCCGGTTTCGCTACAGGTGGAATCGAATTTGAGTCAGGAACAGTACGATATTGTGCTGATGTAGACTCATCTCGCCTGGAGCGTATCGTCAATGGCATGGGTGGCGTCTGTCCACTCAGTAGGACCGGCCGCCGCACGTCCAAGTTGCGCTAGCCACCCTAGGTTGCGGGTTCAACCGGTCGGTGCTGTGGGGATCAAAGGCCGAAACTACCCCGAGGAATCGCTGATTACCGGCATCGACAGGCTAAACGGTTTCAGCTTCCTCAGTTGAGTTCTCGAACGGAAGATAGCCCTTATAAACCAGCTGGTTGCGGACTACGGACGGGTGCACGATGAATTTGCGGGCCGCGTCCTGCATGGCTTCGAACGTGGGATTATTGACGTCTATCATTTGCTGAAGATCATCGAAAGGACACAGCAAACTGTTCGCAAAAGCGCGCTGGAACTTCTGGCGATCGCTTCTCGCACGGCTGACCACCCCGAAGTCTGTTCCCTTCTTCCAGACAGTGTCTCCAAGCTGACGAATCAGCTCGAAGCGACGATCATGTGATTTGGAAGACGTCTGCAAAGCTATTCGCGACTTCTTTTCCTCACCGATTCTGACTCCGTACGGTAGTTTTCTCGCGGTCGCGGTGGCCGATTTAAGATCGGCCCATCGCGCCTTGAAAATATCCGCAAATGCTGTATGGGTTAGAGGACCTCTCGGAATGCCGATGATCGATCTCAGTTCTCTCGCAGCCGCTTCGGCCATTTCCCAAGGGCTCGCGTAGCCGGGTAGATTCCACTCCCGCTTGAGGTCATCGGCCAGACTCAGGTCAACCTCGACTCCAGAGTCACGCGTGGCATCTATCGCCCGATTCAAGAATTGCGCAGCATCAGCACCAGGCTGCGCATGTGCCGCTTCCTCGACGCCGTCCTCACCTGCCACGTCTTCGAGTTCGACCAAAGCTTCGATGACCTCGTCGGGTGCCGAATCCGGATCGAACCCGAGGCAAGCCTCCAGGCGTCGCCACGCGGCCAGTTCAGGATCACTGCGCTCGGTAGCGATTTGCCCCAGCAACGTTTTCAGCGCGTCGCCGTCCACCATGCGCGCGCAGTGCCCAAGAACCGCCTCGAAGAACCTGTCCAACTCCTGCTCGTATTCGCCGGCCATGACCATGCCGATATTGAATGCAAAATAGGACTGAGGACCGTCGACAACATTTTTGCCGATGCTCGGGGCAAATGCGATGCGGCTTCCGACGCTGAAGATCATCACCGGTGGCCATAGTGCACCGCCACTCGCGGAATTTAGCTCGTGACGCAGGCGCCAATCCACCGAGGGAAAGCCTATCCGTTATCGTCTCCCAGCGTAGACGCCACCAGTTGTCGGCGAGCCAGAACGCCAAGCTGGTGGCAGAAGCCCGAAAGTAGTCTCTGACTGTCTGCTTTTGGGTATCCGCAACTCGCGAGATGACACGATCTCCCACCCGGAGGGAAATCTCAGCCACGTCGTCATCCACCCTCGGCCAAGCAGCGGAAAACTGAAAGTAGTTCGGCATCGTCATCGGTAAAAAGTCTCAGCAGCTTCGATCGCCGCCCGCGCGCCTGGATCTTGATTGACGGGGAATCCTCCCCTGCAAAAAAACCTCCCGAGCCCGGGCCAGTACATGTCTCGCAAAAGCGTCACCGGGTAGCACCGGGTAGCCGTGATATTGGGTCTGCCCGGCGTTGGTGATTCGGAGTTCATAGATCCAGCCGCTGTCGTCGATCGTCCAGAGCAAGCCCGGCGCTTCGCCGTCGTTCTGCTCCGACCACAGCCCAAGCATCATCCCACGCGCAAGGAGCGTGGGAATCCGGACGAAATCGTCCTTGCCGAAGCCGGCATGTTCATCGCAATACGTCCGCTCAACGTCCTGGCCGGCATACGCCGTAAGCTTGTATGCCGTCGGATGGAATTTGTGCTTGGCGTACCCGCCATATGTCACACGCCCGGACAGCGCCACCCGCGACGCATGGGCAGGCACAGCGGCGATCAGTCGGCGCTTCGCGTTGTTCCGCGATCGCTGCACCACAATTCGAGATGGTGGCTTTCTTCTGGCCATCGGACACTCTTTATGCATTCGGCGCAATCCATTCATTGTTGACAGCGCCCCCGTGAGGGGCTCTCATCATGGATTGAGCAAGCCAGAGGTCCGGAAATTTGCGCCAGACTGCAGGTATGTTACCGAAAAGGCAAAGAACCAGGCTGTATGCTGTTTCCCGTGAAAATTGACGGCTCGACAAACATGACGGTAGCGGCCGTGGTCGGGAGCAACGGCGAGCATAAAGGGGTCGCTCGGTAGATGCTAGAGCTTGGGCATACGCAGGTAGGCAATCGGCATGAAGTTTGGCCAGCGCGACGACATCGAAACGGTCGCAACTAAGCTGGGCGTTCGGCAGCGACTGCGCAATGCCCTTGGCGTAGGCCGCACTTATGCCGATGCAGGATGCTCGAGCCGCCCGGGGATCGCCCGATGAGCGCGCACGATCGTCTGCAAAGCCCTTCCATGTCCCGTGGTCGCGGCCCACGCAGGCGAACCCGCTGGACCCTAACCATTCCAGCTCCACCTCGGCAACGCGCCAGCGCGGTCGTGAACACAGCGCTTCGATCTGGTTCTCATCTTGCCTCTGTACCGGCGCACAAAAGCGGTGTTGAATCAACGTTCGTCATATCTGTTGGGCCGTCACTTTCCACGGGAAACGGCATATCTGCTGCAAGACTCCATAGAGAAGCACATGGTCGAAAACTCAATTTTTCTGATTGCGAATCCGAGGTGATTATGTCGCGCGGGAGAATCAAACGAAGCGGGTATCTCATATGCGCTCTAATCGGCTGTGCCGTCGTTTGGGGTATCTGCGCGATGACAAGTCGCAACGATGAAGTTGTACTGACGTTAGGGGAGCCCTATGAGCAGGTGCGACAGCAATCCCGCTCGACGCTACCCGAGCTAGCCAGCGACAACCGGATCAACCTCTATATCCGGCGGCCGGCGGCTCTCCGGTTTAGCGACCCTCAATACGGATTCGTGACGCCAGCTGCAAAATTCTTGAGCATTTACGCCGACAAAAGCGGCACCGTCACAGCACTTACCCTCTCGCCGCAGGCCGATACGTTACCTTTTGACGAGGCAATGATAGTCTTCATTGGCCTACAGGATCAATTGCGGCGTCGGGGATGGAAACCGTTCCGCCTAAATCGGCATCCACCTATTGAAGACACTCGGGATACACGCGCGCAAATACGACATTGCGCGGCTCCCACTAGCTATTGGCAGGCAGGAAACAACTATCAAATTTCTCTCAATATTCGTTGTTTCCGATCGGACGATCGTCCGAACGACGAGCGGTACTTGATCACACTCGACCTGGGAGCACCGGTGTTTGGCGAACTGCCAAGCGACTAGGACGCGCGCGTCGCGCACCCTCGGCCCCTGTTCACGACAGACAGAAACGTCATAGGAAAGGGCGGCCTAGCCGCCCCTCTCCGATTCAATGACGATCGTGCCACCCGCCACGGCCATGCCCGTGTCCGTGCCAACCATCCCCATCGCCCCCACCGAACCCGAAGCCGATGCCGATCGACGGCTCCGCGTACGCCGGGTAATAGGCGTAGCCGGGCGCGTAATAATCGGACCCATATCCGTAGTAGCCCGGCTGCGCGGGCGCCACCACACAGCCCGTCAGCGAACCGCTCAATGCCACGGCCGCAAGAACAACCGTTAGGATCCCGAACGACTTTCTCATGATGCTCCCCTCCTGTTACACCGTTAGAGCGGCACCGCCCTCATCGCGTTCGACCCACAGTTGTGTCAGCGCGTAAAAGGTGTAATGACCGCTGTAATACGCAACTTGTGCGCCAGTCGAGCCTCGCCGATGCGGAATTAGGGCCATACCGGCGCACGAAGGCTTCGTTCGCGCTCTCCCCGAAATCTCCTAGAATTTGGATAGCGGCAAGCTTGCAAGGAGAGCGTCATGGCCCAATCGGTCGCGGACCTCGTCGTCGGAATCGTACTGTTGATCGCCGTCGCCATCATCGTTGCATCGCACTACCACCGCGAGCACCAACGAGCGCGATGGCTGCAGCGGATGGATAACCACAAACTGTGGGAGAGACTCAGACATCGCCATTGACGCTGCCTGTATCGACGACAGTAGGACCGAAGGACCGAGTGACCCAAGGACCGTACCGTATCCGGCTCCGGAGAACCGATATGCCCGAAGAAGACGCACTCTGGCAGATGACGCAATACGAAGGGTTTGAAATTCACGTGGCGCCGCTCGCCCGGGAGCACGAAGAACGACGCCCGGCGGCCGCCGCGCAAAGCTACGGATACATCGGCTATGTCTGCCACCCGGGCGCCGATCCGAAGCTCCCCGGCCATGCCGTGCCGTTCCACGCGGACGGCGACGTGGGCTTCGCCAGTGCCGCCGACGCGCTCGACGAAGGCATGCACACGGGCCGCACGATCGTCGACGGCACCCATCCCGATCTCACCGTGCTGCCGCTCGTCACGAGCGGCGTTTGACGCGCGGCCGGCCTGCATGGCGATGGTGGCGATGACGCTTTGTAGGACGCTGTCCAACGCCGCACCACCGCTACGCTCAAGCGGCCTGCTGCTGATATTGAATCCGATGCAGATGCGCGTATAAGCCGTTTTGCCGCACCAGCACCTCGTGGCTGCCTTGCTCGACGATGCGGCCCGCTTCCATCACGAGAATGCGATCGGCACGCTCTATCGTGGATAGCCGATGAGCGATGACGAGCGTCGTCCGCCCTTTCATCAGCGTCTCGAGCGCCGCCTGCACATGGCGTTCCGATTCTGAATCGAGCGCGGACGTCGCTTCGTCGAGAATCAGGATCGGCGCATCTTTGTAGAGCGCACGCGCAATCGCCAGGCGCTGGCGTTGCCCGCCCGAAAGGCGCATGCCGTTGCCGCCGACATGGGTATCCATCCCTTCCGGCATGGCTTGAACGGTATCCCACAAGTTCGCCGCCACGAGCGCGGCCTGAACGCGAGCACGATCGGCCGAGCCGCCGTACGCGACGTTGGCGGCGATCGTGTCGTTGAACAGCACGACGTCTTGGCTCACCATCGCGATCTGGCTGCGCAGATCGTGGACGTCGTATTCGTGAACCGGGACGCCGTCGACGAGAATCCGCCCGCTCGTCGGCGCAAAAAAGCGCGGCAGCAAATTCACGAGCGTCGTCTTGCCGCTGCCGGACGGCCCGGCCAGCGCGATCATCTCGCCCGGCTTGGCCGCGAACGACACGTGATCGAGCGTAAGCCGATCGGTGGCGCCGTAGGTGAACGTGACATCGTCGAATTCGATCTCGCCGCGCGCGTTTTGCAGCGGCGTCGTGCCGCCGGCAGGCTCGAGCGGCTCGTCGATGAGACCGATGATGAATTCCGCCGCCGTCACGCCGCGTTGCAGCGGCTGGTTCACGTCGATCAAATGCTTGAGCGGCGAGATCACGAGCAACATCGACGTGACGAAGGCGACAAAGCCGCCGACCGTCGTTTGGTTGTGCGCCGACTGCACGACGGCGATCGTGATGACGATCGCGAGCGCAAACGAGGCGAGAATCTGTGTGATCGGCTGCGCCAGCCCGCCGGCCACCGTCATCCGCATGGCGTAACCGCGCAGACGCTGGCTCATGGCCTCGAAGCGAGTCATCTCGTACGTCTCGCCGTTGTGGATTTTCACGACCTTGTAGCCGGCGACCGCTTCCTCGACGATATACGACAATTCGTTCGTCAGCGTCTGCTGTTCGCGGCCGAGCCGGCGCAGCCGCCGATTGATCTTGCTCACCAGCCAGCCGATCCCCGGCAGAATCAACGCGACGATCAGCGTCAGGCGCCAATTCAATAAGAACAGGTAGCCGAGCAGGAAAAATACCGACAGAGAATCGCGCACGAGCGTCACCATGACGCTCGTCAGGACGCTCAGGATCTGATTGACTTCGAACACGATCGCATTGATGACCGTGCTGGCCGTCTCTCGTTGGAAGAACGTCGCGCTCGTGTGGAGCATTCGCTTGAACATATCGAGCCGCAACTGAAGCAAGATACGGTTCGACACGTAGGAAAGCAGATACTGCGAGGCATACTGCGACACGCCACGCACGATCGCCAACCCGATCACCGCGAGCGGGACGTACGACGCCGCATGATTGCTCGCGTGCTGGCCGAAGCCGTGATCGAGCAACGGCTTGAGCAATGCGGGAATACCGGCGTCCGTGGCCGCGGACAAGCCCATCGACGCAACGGCGAGCACCAGCACCCAGACGACAGGCTTCAGATACGGCCACAACCGCCGCATGACGGCCGGCGTCGACGTCTGCTCGCCGCCGATCGGTTTTCTCAAAGTGGCTCGGTTTTCCAAAGTATTCCTTACGTGGTTGCGCGTACCCGCGGCTGCCTGGCCATTTGCCGCATACGCGCCGATATTCCGATGCGCCAGCGCTGCAAGCGCTTCCCGCGCGTCGGCGCACAAAGCGCCCGGCGGCTAGAAAGCCAGACATTATCAAGCCGCCGGGCAAAGGCCACGGGCGCCGTGGTCCGTCCACGGTCGGTATACTGGCGGCTTTTCGAACACCTTCCGACCATCGAGCGCATCCGCCGTGAATTCGCCTCAGACTGCATCCGCAAGGACGCCGCGTGCCTCGCTAGGCGTGGCGATCATCGCGCTGAACGCGCACGCGAGGCTCGCGCAATGCCTCGAGGCGCTGCGCTTCGCTGACGATATCGTGGTCGTCGACGGCGCCAGTACGGACGAAACCGTATCGATTGCGCGCGAGTTCGGCGCCCGGGTCGTCGTTGCGCCGCAGTGGCCGGGCTTCGGCCCGCAAAAAAACCGCGCCGTCGCCGCGCTCGATACCGACTGGGTCCTATCCATCGATACCGACGAAGTCGTGACGCCGGAATTGGCCGCGTCCATCCGCCAGGCTATCGATTCGCCGCTAGCCGACGTCTACGCGCTCGATCGGCTGTCTAGCTTTTGCGGACATTGGGTGCGTCACAGCGGCTGGTATCCCGATTGGGTGCCGCGCCTGTTCAAGCGCGGCGCGGCGCGCTTCTCGGACGACTTGGTGCACGAGCGGCTCGTGTTCGATTGCAACGTCGAACGGCTCGCCGGCAAGCTGCTTCATTACTCCTACGACGACTTCGAGACGGTCCTGCGCAAGGTGGATGCGTACTCGAGCGCCGGGGCCAGGCAGCGCCATGCGGCCGGGAAGCGGGGCGGGTTTGCGCGGGCCGTTGCGCGTGGGCTCTGGGCGTTTTTGCGAACCTACCTGCTCCGGGGCGGCATCTTGGACGGGAAAAGCGGGTTCATGATCGCTGTCTTCAACGCGGAGACGGTGTACTACCGGTTCTTAAAGCTATCGTTGGCCGGCAAGGGCCCGCAAAAGTTCTGACGCTTCAGCGTGGATGGTAATATCGAGCGTTTGTTCATGGCGCCGCGGTACGCCCGCGCGCATCCGTTTTCGTCTTGAAGCGTGCTCGCCCCCTCGATGTTTTCGATCATCATCCCGACCTGGAACAATCTGCCTTACCTCAAGCTCGTCATTGACAGCCTGCGCCGCCATTCGCGTTACGAGCACCAGGTCATCGTCCATATCAACGACGGCACGGACGGCTCGCTATCGTGGGTCCGAGAGCAAGGCATCGAGCATACGGCATCGCCAGCCAACATCGGCATCTGTCATGCGGTGAATCTTGCCGCCGCCCGGGCAACCCGAGACTACATCGTCTACATGAACGACGACATGTACGTCTGCCCAGGCTGGGACGAGGCGCTCGCCAAGCGCATCGAGACAATGCCCTCCGATCTTTTTCTGCTGTCGGGCACGATGGTCGAACCTGTCGATACGGGCAATCCGTGTGTCGTAGTACACGACGCCGGCCGCGAGGCGAGCGCCTTTCGCGCCGACGAACTGCTTGCCGCCGCGCCACGGCTGCGGCGCCCCGACTGGCTCGGCGCGACCTGGCCGCCGACGCTCGTTCACCGCGATTGGTGGAACAAGATCGGCGGCTATAGCAGCGAGCTTTCCCCCGGGATGAGCAGCGACAACGATTTTTCGATGAAGCTATGGCATGCCGGCTGCCGCGTATTCCTCGGCGCCGGCGATAGCCTCGTCTACCATTTCCAGCAGAAATCCACCGGCAAGGTCGTCAAAAACGACGGGCGCAGGCAATTTCTGAACAAATGGGGGATGACGCAATCGACGTTCGATCGCTACTATTTGCGTCGCGGCGAGCCCGCCGGAGCATCCATCGAACTCGATACCCCGGCTGTCCACGGCAAGCTGAAGCTCGCGCTCGTGCGTTCGCGCATCAAGCGGGCGCTCTCGAGCTGACACCGCCCGCGCACGGCTTTTCTATTCGCGTCTCGCCGGTTGCCCGTTTTTCGGGTTGCCCGTTTGTCCGGTTGCCGTTTGCTCACTGAACGCCCCGGCCCGGGACGCACGCAGGCGTTTGCCATACGAAGAGGTTTTGAATTGCAACAGGTCTTAGCGTCGCCGGCCACGGCCCATCCGTCCTATCAGCTTACGACCGCCCGCACCCTCGCGGTCATCGCGCTTTGCAGCGTGCCGATCTCGACGGCGATCACCAATTTGGCCTGTGGCCTGTTCGCCTTGGCGCTCCTGGCCGCGCCGGAGTTTTGGCGCAGGCTGCCCGCCCTGTGGCGTCACCGAGCGGCGATGGCGGCACTGCTGCTGCTGGCGGCATTGGCGGCAAGCACCGCGTACAGCACCGCCGGCCCGCACGAAGCATGGTCCTGGACGGGTAAGTATCTGAAGCTGCTCATCGTGCCGTTCGCAATCGTCGCCTTCCAGGATTCGGAATGGAGCGGCACCGTCCGCTGGAGCCTGTTCCTCACGCTCGCCGTTATCCTGTTGCTCTCGACGACGAACTACATAGGGCTCACTTCGATCGGGCCGTCATATTCGGCGTCGGACGTGACGGCACGCGCTTTGGTCTTCAGAAACCGGATCGCCGACGGGCTCTTCGGTGCATTGCTGTTCTACATGGCGGTGGATTTCGCGCTGGCGGCAGCGAGCGCCCGAGCGCGCATTGCGTTCGTGCTGATCGCGCTGCTCTCGTTCGCCAACGTGATGATCATGCTGCAAGGCCGGACCGGGCAAGTCGTCATCATCCTGCTCGCGCTCGTCGCAACGGCGCGCGTGGCCTGGCTCGCGCGCGGGAAACTGCGTCCGCGCGCCGCGCTCTACTCGCTCGCCGTGCTGGCGGCGGCGATCGGCCTCATCGTCGTGGCCTGCAGCATGCGCAGCAACCGCATCGACCAAGTCGCCAGCGAAGTGCGGGCCTATCGCCAAAACGATACGGCGACATCGGCAGGGCTGCGTCTCGAGTGGTACCGCAAGAGTATCGATCTCTTTCGCGCGCGCCCGCTCACGGGCTACGGTGCGGGCGGCCTTGGCGCCGAGTTCGAACGTTTGACGAAGGGCAAGACCGGCGCCGAGGGCGTGATGACGTCGAACCCGCATAACGAGTATCTGTTGATGGCGGTACAACTGGGCATACCCGGCGTGCTGCTGTTTCTCAACCTGCTGGCGCAGATTGCCCGCTATGGAATGCGGCTGGAGCCGCACTCGCGTCACCTGCTGCTCGCGTGGCTCGCCATATTCGCCTTCGGCAGCCTGGCCAACTCGCTGCTGATCGACTTCGCGGAAGGCCATATGTTCGCCCTGCTGTGCGGGATCTTGCTGGGATGCGGCTATCGCCCGATGGCGCCCACTGCAGGCCGCGTCGCCTGAGTGTCCAGCACACCGCCGGCCCAAACAACGCAGCGTTTTGCAGTCCGGCTAAGCGCCGGGCCCGCGCCGTAGCGCCGACGTGTCGATGATCGCCGCGTCGCCGTGCGCGAGCGGCTGCGGCGCAATTGGCATATCGAGCATATCGGCTACGGCGTCGATCACGCGGCTTGCGGAAAGCGTGACGAGGCATTGGCTCGCGCTTTCCACGTGCCGATCGCAGCCCTCTTGCTTACACGGCACACACGCGCCCTCGCCTTGCAGAAGATAGACGTTGCCGCGCCGGCCGGAGCCGACGAGCGGCCAAGGGTTCGAACCCGCCGGCCAGCCCTTCGGCCAGGGGCCCCAGCGCACGGTATCGGAAGGACCGAACAGCGCGATCGTAGGCGTGCCGGTCGCAGCCGCAATGTGGGTCGCGCCGGTATCCGGACCGATAAAAATCTTCGCTCGCCGATACATTTCCGCGCTCTCGCCTAGCGAAAGCTGACCGACGAGGTCGAGCACAGGTTCACCCGCGACTGCCGCCACTTGCCGTGCGTAGTCGCGCTCCGCCGCAGCGGGGCCGCCGCTCAGCGCAACGGCGAACCCGCGGGCGCGGAACCAATGAACCAGCTCCACCCAGCCATCGATACGCCAACGCTTGTATGTGAACATCGGCGCCGGATGCAGCACGGCAAGCGGCTGCCCCTTGACGGAATCGAACCGGGCATCGAATGCCGCCCGGCGCTGCGGATCATCGCCGATGCCCGGCGCAACGACTTCCGCGATGGGCTCGATGCCAAGCACACGCACAAGCTCGGCGCTGCTTTCCACGGTGTGCACCGTCTCGTGGTGATTCAGTGCGATGCCGTCGAGCAGGAACCGCTTCAACCGCGTCACCCGATCGGGATCGACGAGCCCGATGCGCCGCTTGCCCGCGAACCACGCATAAAAGCGCGGCCGATCGGAACTCACTGCTGCGCAAGCCAAGTCGTAACGGCGCCAGATGCGTGCGGCGTCGGACAGTCGTTCCCGCAACCGCGCTCGTTGCGCGACCACGATCACGCGGTGCACGTCCGGATTGTGCTCGAGCACTCCTTCTGTGCCGCGAAAGACGAGCATGTCGATCAGCGCGTCCGGCCAGCGCGCCTTCAACGACCGAACGATCGGGGTCGTCAGCAGCACGTCGCCGATACGGCGGGTACATACGACAAGGATCGTTCGCGGCGGGCGCGACATGGCGAAGTGGGTCATTCCAGCCATCGGCGAAGCGTTTTGCGTCATTGTCCTGACCTACACAGAGGAAGACGGCACACGTTCGTCGAGCAGCGTACCGGTCGCATCGGCCACGCTCGCCACCGAGATATCGTCCACTTTCGGGCCTGCGTGCAGCAGCACGTGCGGCACACCGAGCGGATGCCACCGGAGATATTTCTCCGGGCGATCCTCGAACATCGCGACGACAGGCACGCCGAGTGCCGAAGCAAAATGAACCGGTGCGCTGTCTGCCGAGACCACGACATCGAGCAGGCTTATCGCCGCGATCAGATCGGATGCCGTGGGGGGCGACACCACGCGCGTAGCGGATGGCACCGACGAATCCAGCACGCGGGCATCGCCGGGATCGCGAAATATCACGACGTCGGCCTGTGCTGCCAGCGCTTCAGCCAGCTCGCGCCATTTACGCACGTCCCAGCGCCTCGATTCAGCGTTGTTGGACACAAAAAAGCCGACACGCGGGCGGCGCTTCGGTGCCAACTCGGACGTCCATTTGGCCTTGAGCGCCGGTTCTGGGAACACCCGAAGCCGCAGCGATTCCGCATCGACCGGTGCGAATTCAGGCATCAGCGCAAAACCGGACAGCGCTTCGTGCCGTATCGGCCGATTGGCCGCGTGCTCGGGCTTGCGATCGTCGAATTCAGTCGTGGCGTCATGCCAGCGGTACGCCTTCGCGCGCAGTTGGCGTGCGAATCGAACGCTGTTCTTATGCATGCCCCCGTTGGGCACAACCACAAGATCGAACGCGAACCGCCGCAAGCGCATGACGAGCTTGAACCGGTCGATCATGGCAATGAGCCTGCCCGGCCGGTCGTTGCGTTCGCACTGTTTGCTATAGACGTAAGTATGGACCGCCGTGACGTCGGGATTGCGCTCGAGCACCGCACGGTTGTACTTGCTCGCGAGCACATGGATCTCGGCTTGCGGCCACCGTCCCTTCAGCGCATGCAAAAACGCCGTCGTACAGACCATGTCCCCGAGGAAGTCGATGCGAATGACCAGAATGCGCTTCATTTCAATAGACGATCTCGACCGCGCTCTCGGCGAATGCACCGCGCAAGTCGGCGAGCAAATCGTCCGTCGGCCGAACGCGCCATCCGTCGCCTAGGCGCATCTCGCCTTGCGCGCGGGCATTGCTGTAATGAATCTGAACTGCGAGGCCATTTGCCGTCGGAGCAGGCCGTTGCCTGCCGGCGTCTCGCCCGCCCCTGCCATTCGGCGCACTTTGCGTAACCGGCTCGACCTGCTCTTCGCGCGGCGCGCAGTGCGTTTCGAGCACGCGCTTGAGCACACCGGCATCGGCGTTGCCGTTCATGCGCAGCTTGACGGCCTGAGCGTAACGGCTACGGGCTCGCTCCAAATCCATCACCGTATCGACGGTGAAACGAATCCCGCCCGTGAATGCATCGTTGCGCGCCTGCCCCTGTACGACGAGCAGTTCGTCTTCTTTGAACAGTGCCTTGTTCGCTTCGTATTGCTCGTTGAAGACCGTCACTTCGCACTGGGACGTACCGTCGTCTACCAGCGCGATCAACATCTTGCCGCGCTGGGTCATCTGAGTACGCAGCGAGGCAATGATGCCGGCCACGAGCTTGTCACGCCCTTCCTTCAGGTCAGCCAGCTTCATGCGCACGAACCGCCGCACCTCGTCCTTGTAGGCATCGAACAAATGCCCCGACAGGTAAAACCCGAGCGCCGTTTTCTCTTCCTGCAGCTTGCGCTTATCGTGCCAGGCCGGCTCGTCCACAAGCTCATGGCCCCGCGACGGCGCGTCGCCCATATCGAACAAGCCCGCCTGCATGGCGTTCGCGCTCGCCTGTTCGGCCGCTTCCATCGCGAGCGGCACCGAGGCGATCAGTTGCGCACGGTTCGCATGAATGGAATCGAAGGCGCCGGCACGAATCAGCGCCTCGATCGTGCGCCGATTCACCACTCGCCTGTCGATCCGCGCGCAGAAATCGAATAGATCGGTGAACGGCCCCTCTTCCCGCGCTCGCAGAATTTCCTCGATCGCGTTTTGGCCGCTGCCCTTCACCGCGCCCAGCCCGTAGCGGATCGTGCGCGAGCGCTTGCCGTCCGCCTCCGCCACCGGCTCGAACCGGTAGGCCGAGCGGTTGATGTCGGGCGGCAAGACGGCCATCGCGTTTGCCTTGCAATCGTCGTAGAGGATCTTGACCTTGTCCGTGTCGTCCATGGCCAAGCGTCATATTGGCCGCCATGAATTCCGCGGGGTGGTGCGCCTTGAGCCACGCCGTGTAATACGCGAGCAGCGCATAAGCGGCCGCGTGCGACTTGTTGAAGCCGTAGCCCGCGAACTTCTCCATCAAGTCGAAGATCTCGTCGGCCTTCTCGCGCGTGAGGCCGTTCTTCGCCGCACCCTCGGCGAAGAGTTCCGCGATGCTGGGCCATCTCCTCGGGCTTTTTCTTACCCATCGCGCGGCGCAGCAAGTCGGCGCCGCCCAGCGAATAGCCGCCGATGATCTGCGCCATCTGCATCACCTGCTCCTGATAGACCATGATGCCGTAGGTCTCTTTCAGAACAGGTTCCACGCGCGGATCGGGATACTCCACCACCTCGCGCCCGTGCTTGCGCGCGCAGAAGCTCGGGATCAGATCCATCGGGCCCGGGCGGTAAAGCGCCACGAGCGCGATGATGTCCTCGAAGCGGTCGGGCTGCGCATCCTTCAGCATGCCCTGCATGCCGCGGCTTTCCAGCTGGAACACAGCGACCGTATTCGCTTTCTTGAGGATCGAGAACGAAGCGGGATCGTCCAGCGGCACCTGCGCGAGCGACCAATCGGCCTTCGACGGATCGAGCCGGCGAATGTAGCGCTCCGCCCAATCGAGGATCGTCAGCGTGGTCAAGCCCAAGAAGTCGAACTTGACGAGGCCGACCGCTTCGACATCGTCCTTGTCGTACTGGCTCACGACGCCGCCGTCGTCGCCTTGTGCATAAAGCGGACAAAAATCGGTCAGCTTGCCCGGCGCGATCAGCACGCCGCCCGCGTGCATGCCGACGTTACGCGTCAAACCTTCGACGCGCTGCGCCAGCTCCAGCAGTTGGCGCACTTCGTCTTCGTTGTCGTTGCGCTCTTGCAGCAGCGGCTCTTCCTTCATCGCGTCGGCGATCGTCACGTGCTTGCCCGGTTTGAACGGGATCAGCTTCGCTACGCCATCGGTGAAGTTGTAGCCGAGATCGAGCACGCGGCCGATGTCGCGCACCGCCGCCTTCGCCGCCATCGTGCCGAAAGTCGCGATCTGCGACACCGCATCGGCGCCGTACTTGCCCTTCACGTACTGAATGACGCGGTCGCGCCCTTCCTGGCAGAAATCGATGTCGAAGTCGGGCATCGACACGCGTTCGGGATTCAAGAAACGCTCGAACAGCAGGTTGTAACGCAGCGGATCGAGATCGGTAATGCCGAGCGCGTAGGCGACGAGCGAGCCCGCTCCCGAACCCCGGCCCGGGCCCACCGGCACGCCGTTGTTCTTCGCCCAATTGATGAAGTCCGCCACGATCAGGAAGTAGCCCGGAAAGCCCATCTTGATGATCGTGCCGCACTCGAAATCGAGCCGCTGATAGTACTTGTCGCGCTCGCTCGTGCGCTCGGCTTCATCGGGGTAGAGTTCAACGAGGCGCTTCTCCAGCCCTTCCTTCGACAACTGGACCAGGTAATCGTCGAGCGACATACCGTCCGGGGTCGGGAACAAGGGCAGCTTCGGCTTGCCCAGTTCGAGCGTCAAATTGCAGCGCTTGGCGATTTCGACGGTATTGGCGATGGCCGACGGAATGTCGGCGAAGCGCTCCGCCATCTCGGCCTGCGTGGCAAAGCGCTGCTCCACCGTGAAACGCTTGGGGCGCCGTGCGTTCGCCAGGATGTCGCCCTCGGAGATACACACGCGCGCTTCATGCGCCGTGTAATCGTCCTCGGTCATGAATTGAATCGGGTGCGTGGCGACGACAGGCAGCTTCAACGCCGCCGCGAGCGCGACGGCTTGCTGCACGTACGCCTCGCCGCCCGGCTGGCCGAAACGCTGCAGCTCGATATAGAACGCGTTCGGAAAGCGTGCTGCCCAGCGCTCGGCATGGCGTCGGGCGGCCTGTTCGTTGCCGGCCGCGAGCGCAAGCCCGATATCGCCTTGCTGCGCGCCCGACAGTGCGATCAGGCCCTGGCCGAGCGGCGAATCGAGCCAGCTCGCATCGACTTCGGCGCGCCCGCGATATTGGTTCGTGAGCCACGCCTTCGTGAGCAGCTCGCACAGGTTCAGATAACCGCGGCGATCCTTCACCAGCAACAGCAAGCGCGACGGCTTGTCGCGATCGTCGGGATTCATGACCCAGACGTCGCAGCCGGCGATCGGCTTGACGCCTTTGCCGCGGGCTTCCTTATAGAACCGGACGAGACCGAACGCATTGGCGAGATCGGTCATGGCGAGCGCACCCTGGCCGTCCTCGGCGGCGGCCTTGACGATGTCGTCTAGGCGCACGATGCCGTCGGCAATCGAGAATTCGGAGTGGACGCGGAGATGGACGAAACGAGGATCTGACATGGGCCGTATTGTACATCCGGCCTCCGCCGCCGCCGGGTGTCGAATGGGCTAGGACGCGCTTTCCGCGGTTTGCGGGATAATAGCGGTTTCGCCGCCGTTCGCGCGCAGCCGGAGCCGCCATGGCCCGGCGCTCCGGCCGCCTTTCCCGGGCCGCCGCCGCGCCCGATTAGCCGCGGCGGTTCGTTTCGTCATTGCACCACCATCATGCGTATCGTCAATCTCGCCGCCTACCGCTTCGTCACCATCGACGCCATCGACACGTGGCGCGCACAGCTCCTCGAGCGGTGCGAAGCGCTCGGCCTGCGCGGCACCATCTTGCTCGCGCCCGAGGGCATCAACTTGTTCATCGCCGGCACGCCCGAAGCCGCGCGCGAATTCGTCGGCTACCTGCGTGGCGATCCGCTCTTCGAAGGCAAGTTCGCCGATCTGGCCTTCAAAGAAAGCACGTCGGAAACCCAGCCGTTTCGCCGGATGCTCGTCAAGCGCAAACGCGAAATCATCACGATGAAAAAGCCCGCGATCCAGCCCGAGCTCGGTCGCGCGCCGTCGGTCGACGCGCCCACGCTCAAGCGCTGGCTCGACGAAGGCCGCGACGATGAAGGCCGGCCCGTCGTCATGCTCGATACGCGCAACGCATTCGAAGTCGACGTGGGCACGTTCGAAGATGCCGTCGATTACCGGATCGAGAAGTTCAGCGAATTTCCGAGCGTGATCGAAGCGCATCGCGAGCAGTTCGAGGGAAAGACTGTCGTCTCGTTCTGCACCGGCGGGATTCGCTGCGAAAAAGCCGCGATTCACATGTTGGAAGTCGGGATCGATCACGTCTACCAGCTCGAGGGCGGGATCCTCAAGTACTTCGAAGAAGTCGGCGGCGCGCATTATCGCGGCGAATGCTTCGTGTTCGACTATCGCACCGCGCTCAATCCGCAACTCGAGCCAACCACGACGGCCCAATGCTTCAGTTGCCGCGCCGTGGTCTCGGCCGAGGATCAACGCTCGCCGCTCTATGTCTCCGGCAAGACGTGCCCAGCATGCCATCCGGACAAGGACGCGGCGCACGCGGCGGCGTGAACGACGCGGCGCCATCGCCGGCGATGCACATGCAGGCCGCGTCTGCAGACCCGTCCGAAAGCGATCGCCGTTACCGCGGCCGCTTTGCGCCGTCGCCCACCGGCCGGCTGCATGCGGGCTCGCTCGTCGGCGCGCTCGCGAGCTACCTCGACGCCCGCGCGCATCACGGCATCTGGCTCGTTCGCATCGAAGATGTCGATGGCCCTCGGACCGTACCCGGCGCCGATCGCGCGATCCTCGAAACGCTCGCGCGCTTCGGCATGGAGAGCGACGAGCCGCCCGTCTGGCAAAGCACCCGCACGGCGCGCTATGCGCAGGCGTTCGAACGCTTGGAACAAGCGGGGCACATTTATCCGTGCGGCTGCACACGCAAGGAAATCGCCGATTCGCTTGCCGATGCCCACGCCCGCCATACGACGCTGGCGTACCCGGGCACCTGCCGGCACGGCCTGAACGGTAAGACGGCACGTGCGTGGCGGGTGCGCGTACCCGACGGCCCGGACGCCGTCATCACGTTCGAAGATCGCTGGCAAGGCAGGCAAACGCAGGATCTCGCGCTCGACGTGGGCGATTTCGTGCTCAAGCGCGCCGATGGTCAATGGGCCTATCAGCTTGCCGTGGTGGTGGACGATGCCGAGCAAGGCATCACGCACGTCGTGCGCGGTGCCGATCTGCTCGATTCGACCGCCCGCCAAATCTTTCTACAACGCTGCCTCGGCATGCCGACGCTGTCTTATCTGCATGTGCCCGTGGTGATCGATGCCCAAGGCGAAAAGCTCAGCAAACAAACGGGTGCGCGCGAACTCGATGTCGACGAGCCCTTGCCGGCGCTCATCGCCGCAGCCCGGCACTTGGGGCTGGAATTGGATCGCGCCGAGAGCGGGACCGGAACCGGAAACGGAAGCGCAGACGGGAGCGATACCGCCGCACCGTCCTATCGGTCGCTCGACGCGTTTTACGCCGACGCAGTTGCGGCGTGGGCGAAACGATTCGTGGATTCGCGCCCGGGGATGCGCGGCGAAAGCTGAGCGCGGCCCGGATCGAAGGCGAACGCTCGGCGGTCGATCGTCGGCCCCCCCTCCCGCGTCGGCGCGCGCGGTAGCGGTAGCGGTAGCGGTAGCGGTAGCGGTAGCGGTAGCGGTAGCGGCAGCGGCAGCGGCCGACAATCAACCGTCGCGGAAGATAAAGCTATACGCGCTCAACGCCGGCGCACCGCCTAAGTGCGCGTACAGCACGCGCGAGCCTGGCGGAAATTCGCCGCGGCGCACTTTGTCGATCATCCCGTGCATCGATTTGCCCTCGTACACGGGATCGGTCAGCATCCCCTCGTAGCGTGCGCACAACCGGATCGCTTCCAACGTCCCCTCATTCGGCAGCCCATATTCGGGCCCGCCGTAGCGCGTATCGAGCACGACGTCTTGGGTTTCGATAGGCCGGCCGAGGCCAACGAGTTCGGCCGTATGCTCGGCGATGCGCGTGATTTGCGCGCGCGTGGCTTCAGGCTTGGCAGAGGCATCGATGCCGATGACACGATCGCTGCGCCCGTCGGCCGCGAAGCCGACGATCATCCCTGCTTGCGTGCTGCCCGTAACCGAGCACACCACGATGTAATCGAACTTGAAGCCGAGCGCAGCCTCCTGCTCGCGCACTTCTTCGGCGAAGCCGACGAAGCCGAGTCCGCCCAGCGGATGCTCGGAACAACCGGCCGGAATCGCGTAGGGCTTGCCGCCGGCTGCGCGCACGCTGTCGAGCGCCTCCTCCCAGCTTTTTCTTATGCCGATGTCGAAGCCGTCGGGTACGAGGCGCACGTCCGCACCGAGGATGCGCGACAGTTCGATGTTGCCGACGCGATCGTAGACGGCGTCGTGGTAGTTGACCCAGTTCTCTTGTACGAGCACGCACTTCATGCCTAGATGCGCGGCCACGGCGGCGACTTGCCGAGTTTGATTCGATTGAATCCCGCCGATGGAAACCAGCGTATCGCAACCTTGCGCGAGCGCTTCGGGCACGAGGTATTCGAGCTTGCGGGTCTTGTTGCCGCCGAATGCGAGGCCGCTATTGCAGTCCTCGCGCTTCGCAAACAGTTCCACTTGGCCGCCCAGATGCGCACTCAAGCGCTTGAGCGGCTGGATCGGCGTAGGCCCGAACGTCAGCGGATAACGCGGGAATCGCTTCAGGTTCATCGAGAGCTCCGGTGGGAACGAACGAGCACCGCCTAGGATCGAGGGCAAAGCCATCGCCAGCAGGCGGCGAGCGGGTAGAACACCGGAAAATGATAGGCAAGAGCCGACGAAATGAGCTTGCGAAGATTTATCGTCCAGCCTACTTTCGGGTTGTTCGACAATGCAATCGATTAATTGATCGGAGTTCAATCGACGATGTGCGCAACGAAATTGCGTCGCGATGATTCGCGAAGCCCGCCCCCTGCCCGCCGGCCCCGGCGCGTACAGGCGCAGAAGGATCCGGGCGTACATGGCTCGCCCGGCATCGCGCAACTGGACCGCATCGATCGAGCCATCCTCAGGCAGTTGCAACGCGACGCGTCGATTTCGAACGTCGCGCTCGCGGAAAAGGTCAAGCTCAGCGCGCCGGCATGCTTGCGCCGCGTCGAGCGGCTGAAGTCGCTCGGCTTGATACGCGGGATCGTTGCCTTGCTGGAGCCGAAGGCGGTTGGCGCAGGGATGCTCGTCGTCATCGGCATCGTGCTGGATCGCTCGACGCCGGACGCGTTCGCCGCGTTCGAGCAGGCGGCGCGCACGGTGTCAGGGTGTATGGAGTGCCACGTCGTCACGGGCGAATTCGACTACTTCATGCTCGTGCGCACGCGCGACAGCGACAGCTTCAATCGGCTGCATGCCGAGCAATTGCTTTATCTGCCGGGCGTACGGCAGATTCGCACGTTCATGGTGCTCAAGGAGATTTTGTCGACGACGGAATTTCCCGTCGGATAAGGCGGGGCGAACGAGAACAAGAACGACAACGCCAAACGAGCGATACGACGGAGCGCGTGCGTAGGGTGCCGCGATCGCACCCTACCGGCCTACCGCGCACGACCGCTTCGCGCGACCGTTTCACGTGACCGCTTCGCGCGACCGCTTAGGACGACGAAGTATCGCGTCGTGGCATGCCGAAGCCGCCAAGCAGTGCGGCGAGCGGTTGTTTCGACGGCTTCGCTTGCGGCGCTTCCGACTTCCTCGCCTCCTCTTCCTTGCGCGCCGACGGCGACGGCTCGTACGGCTTCAGGAAGAATTCGTCGACCGGCGCGTGATTGGCGCGATATGTCGTGCGCTCGTGCGAACCCGTGCGGCGGCGCCCCGCGCGCTCACGCTCGTCCCGCTCGCGCGGGGCCGGCGCTTCGCGCCCTCGGCGCACCGGTGTCTCCACCGCGAGCGTCTGCACTTGCAACGGCTTCTTGATCAATTTCTCGATCTCCGCCAGCTGCTTGCGTTCGTTATGACTACACAGCGACAGCGCATCGCCCGATGCACCCGCACGGCCCGTACGCCCGATCCGATGCACGTAGTCTTCGGCGTTGAACGGCAGGTCGAAGTTGATGACGGCCGGCAACTCCGCAATATCGAGACCGCGGGCCGCGACGTCCGTCGCCACTAGCGCCTCGATTTCGCCGCGCTTGAACGCGTCCAAGGCTTGCATCCGTTCGTTCTGCGTCTTGTCGCCGTGGATCGCCGAGGCCACGACACCGTCGCGTTCGAGCTGGCGCGCCAACCGGCTTGCGCCGATCTTGCTGTTGCAGAAGACGAGCACTTGCTTGAGCGCGCGTTCGCGGATCAATTGGACGACGGCACCCAGCTTGTCGCCCTCGGCCACCTCGTAGACGATCTGCGTGACGTTGGTGGCCGTGGAGTTGCTGCGCGCCACTTCGATCGTCTGCGGGTCACGCAGGTAGGTGGACGCAAGCCGCTTGATTTCGCCCGAGAACGTGGCCGAGAACAGCAGCGTCTGACGCTCCTTCGGCAACAGGTTCAAGATGCGCTGCAAATCCGGCAGGAAGCCCATATCGAGCATGCGATCCGCTTCGTCAAGCACGAGGATCTGCACCTGACCAAGGTTGGCCGTTTTCTGCTGGACGTGGTCGAGCAATCGCCCGGGCGTCGCGATCAAGATCTCGACACCGCGCCGCAGCTCCGCCGATTGCGGATTCATGTCGACACCGCCGAACACCACTGCGCTACGCAGGGGCGTGTGTTTCGCGTAAGACTGCACGTTCGCGGCCACCTGATCGGCCAGTTCCCGCGTGGGCGTGAGAATCAGCGCCCGCACAGGGTGGCGAGCCGGCGAGGCGCTCGTATTCGCGGCGGCCAGCAAGCGTTGGATGATCGGCAGGGAGAAGCTTGCCGTTTTGCCGGTGCCGGTTTGCGCGGCACCCATGACGTCGCGCCCGGCCAGGACGACGGGAATCGCCTCGGCCTGGATCGGCGTAGGGGTGGTGTAACCTTGGTCGGTGACGGCCCGGAGGATTTCCGGAGCGAGACCGAACTGGTCGAAAGTCGCGGTAATAGGCGTGACAGCGGGATCGGACATTGTGGCGTTCGCTAAAATTGCGCCGCTAGGCGCTGCGTCGTTCGAGCGCGCGGCGGCGGCAGCACAGCCGCTCGATGAAATCGACGTGAAGGCGGAGCCACGGTCAGTCTCGCGCGCTCGCGCCGAGGACTCCCGCAAGGACCGCGCTTCGCGCGGCCGGCTCCCGCCGGCGGATATGCCGCCGGAAAGGCCGGTATTGTAGCACCGCAAGGTTGCAGCGGCCGTGCCTGGTTCCAGGCCGGCCCAAACGAAGGTCCGATCGCGCCCCCCGGACGGGGGCGTACGGCCGCGGAACGATTAGCGACCGGGCACAGGCCGGACCTTGCCCGCGGCCGTCAACGCACGCTCGCGCGCCTCGTCGATACTGCCGCCCGTGGCAACCGCCACGCCCATGCGTCGCTTCTTGAAACTCTCGGGTTTGCCGAACAGGCGCAGATCGGTTCCCGGCACGGCCATCGCCTCGCGCACGCCCTCGAACGCAATGCCGGCCTCGTCCATGCCGCCGTAAATGACGGCCGACGCACCCGGCGCGAGCATCGAGGTATCGACGGGCAGCCCTAAGATCGCGCGCGCGTGCAGTTCGAATTCGGAGAACCGTTGCGAGCGCAGCGTGACGAGCCCCGTATCGTGCGGACGCGGGCTGACTTCGGAGAACCAGACTTCGTCGCCGCGCACGAACAGCTCGACGCCGAAGACGCCCCGCCCGCCCAACGCGCTCGTGACCCGCTCGGCAATCTCCTTGGCGCGCGCCAGCGCTGCGGCCGACATCGGCTGCGGCTGCCACGATTGCACGTAGTCGCCGTCGACCTGCAAATGGCCGATCGGCTCGCAAAACGACGTCTGCACCTCGCCGCTCGTCGGATCGACGGCACGCACCGTCAGCAGCGTAATTTCGTAATCGAACGTGATGAATCCTTCGACGATGACGCGCCCGACGTTCACGCGTGCGCCGGCTGTCGCGTATTGCCAAGCGGGCTCGATGTCGGCCTCGCCGCGCACCACCGATTGGCCCTTGCCGGAAGACGACATGACGGGTTTGACGACGCACGGATAGCCGATTCGCTTGATCGCCGCGTCGAATGCCTCTAGGGAATCGGCAAACGCGTACGGCGAAGTCGGCAAACCAAGCGTTTCGGCCGCGAGGCGGCGAATGCCTTCGCGATTCATCGTGAGCTGAGTGGCGCGTGCGGTCGGGATGACTTCGGCGAGACCCTGCGCTTCGATGTCGGCCAGCGCATCGGTGGCGATCGCTTCGATTTCGGGCACGATCAAATGCGGCCGCTCGGCCTGCACGAGTGCCTTGATCGCTTGCGCATCGGTCATGTCGATCGTATGCGCCCGATGCGCGACCTGATGGCCGGGCGCGTTCGGATAACGATCCACCGCGATAACCTCAACCCCGAGCCGCTGCAGCGCGATGATGACTTCCTTACCGAGCTCGCCCGCGCCGAGCAACATGACGCGCGTGGCCGAGGGCGAAAGCGGCGTGCCGATCCGTTGACCGATCTGCATGACGTGTCCCATATATGCAAAAGGAAAGAGGCCGATGTTAACACGCGCACGCGCTCATTCATGCTGGTGCCGACTCGGCGCGGGCCGTTACAGGGCGGCTGTCGATCGGGCCAGATTCCCGCCCTTGCGCTGCTTGCTCGCGTGCGACGACGGGAGTGCGTTACCCTTACGCCTTCGCCAGTTTAGAAACAAGGTTCGCCGCCATGTCGGATCCATTCATTGCATCGGTACGGGGTATCTCGCGTCGCTGTCTGCCGTTGTGCACCACCGCACTCGCGACCGCGCTCGCCGTTGGCGGCTGCGCGATGCCGACGCATCCCGACACCGACGCGGGACCGAGCAATCCCCTCAATCCGGCTGCCGTCCAATTGCTCGACGACACCCGCTGGGTTTTGCAAAGCGCGCAGACGAGCGACGCCCAGCGCGCGTTCGAGGTCCCTGCCGATCCCGCGGCCGCGCCCACACTCGAGCTGGACACGCAGTCGGGGCAACGCCGCGCCGCCGGCTTCGCCGGCTGCAATCGGTTCTCTGGCCCCTATACGCTGCGCAGCGGCGCGTTGACGCTCGGCCCGCTCGCGACGACGCGCAAAACCTGCGGACAAGACGCCGACCGTCTCGAACGCGCATATCTCGATGCGATTTCACATATCGATACGACACTGGTGCAAATGCGTCCGCCGCAACAGATGCGCATCGTTGCATCCAACGGCGTCACACTTACTTTTACGCGCGAAAACCGATGATCGGCAAGGCGCCCGCCTCCCTCCAACGTTCCACCCTTTAGCATGCACACGGTAGTTTTCGGCTGGTTCGGCGTGTCGATCTTGTGGCTCGTGCCGCTTGCCTTGCGCCTTGCAATCGCAGCATTCATGCACGACGCGCAAGCGCGCGCAGGCGGCAAGATCCGGCTTTGGTTCGGCTTCGCCGGCGTATTCGTCGGCAGCGGCGCGCTCGAAGCCGCGCTCGCGCCCAACACGGGCAATGCGCTCGGGCACGCGCTGTTGGGCATCGCCCTGCACACGCTCGGGCGCGGCGCTTTCTTCGTCTTGCCGCTGCTCGTTCTCGCCGGGCTACCCTGGCTCCTGGGCTTTTCTTGGCGCGGCGCTCTGCGCTGGGCCGATCGCGCGTTCGGGCTCGGCTTGAACATCGGGCCGGGCGCCGGCGCCGGTAGCGCCGGGACCGGCGTGCGGGACGATGAACCGCGCTTGGCGCGCAGCGGCCTGGACGGCGCCGCCGTCCGCACGACGACGACCAACGCGATGGCACCGAAATCGACGGGCCGTTACGCGCGCCCCACCGTTTGGCGGCCACCAGCGACATCCGGCGTGAAAGCGCGGCCGGCCGGGCCCGTGACGCCCGGGGCACCGGTCGCCGCACGCGGCATGCTGCGCGACGCACGCGGGCTGAATGCGAAGCCGTTCGAGTCGGCCGGATCGGCGCGAGCGATCTCGAAGGCTGCGGCACGGAGCGTGAACGAGCCGTCGAGCATAGCCCGTCCGGTCCATACGACCCATGCGACCCACGCGGCCCGCACTGCGCTGAGCGCAGCGACAACGGCGAGTCCGCCGACCGTCCCCATCGTGCCACCCGCACGGTATCGCGAGGTACCGGGCGCTTCCGAAGCAAACGGACGCAGCGGTCGACCGGTCACGCCCCCGCTGCAGCCACGCGCCGCCGACGGCCACACCGCCCCGCGCGCGCAGCAAACGACGATCGAACGCTCCGCCGCGACTTCGCCGGTAACGTCGCGCTCGTGGTTACCGGCCCAAAGCGCACCGGTGGCTCCAGCGCAGCCGGTCACGCGCATGCCTGCTGCCCAACCCGACGTGGCGGAACGCACGACGCCGCCGGTCGCGCCCCCGCCGGGGGTGCTTGAAACGCTGAAGGCGATCGAGGCGAACGCGGCGCAGTGGACGGCGCTCGCAAGCTCGAGTCTCGCGCGGCGCGGCGCGGCCGCTTCGCCACGGCAGCAGGACGCCAGCCTGGAAGGAGCGCACGATGCCACCGGTGACGCCACCGTCGACGCACGCGCAACGGGTGAGGGGCTCCGCCTCTCGAGCGAGGTCGAATCGCCATCCGCTCCGGTAGCGGGACACGCCGAACCTGCGCGGCCCGAGCCCGCGCCGGGCAATGCAGGCGACGCCGCTTCGGTGCAGCCGTCGATCGACGATGAGGTATCGCTTGATGCTCCGGCGAGCGGCATCCGCGCCACCGGCATCGCAGCGGCACACACCGTCGAGCTACCCGAACGCGGGGCGTCGGCAATGGACGCCCCACAAGACGCAAACTCGCAAACTCGCACTGAGGCGTCGCCGCCCGCGGAGTCGGTGCCTTCCTCCGAGTCGGTGCCTTCCTCCGAGTCGGTGCCTTCCTCCGAGTCGGTGCCTCCCTCCGAGTCGGTGCCTTCCTCCGAGTCGGTGCCTTCCTCCGAGTCGGTGCCTCCCTCCGAGGCGGTGCCTTCCTCCGAAACGGTGCCTTCCTCCGAGGCGGTGCCGTTCTCGGCGGCGGTGCGCTCCTCCGAGACCGTGCCTTCCCCCGAAACGGTGCCTCCCGCCGAAACCACGCCTTTCAACGGAACGGCAGTTCAACATGAGCCGACGCCTGCCGCCTCCGACTCGCAGCAGGAACACGCCGCGGCAGCAGCAGCACCGAGCCTATCGACGATAGCCGCGCCGGTGCTGTTGGAGCTCGCCTCCGCACCGAAGCTTGCGCCGCAGTCGTCTGCATCGCCGGCGGTAGCAGCGGCCCCATGGATCTCGTCGCCGGCGGCCCCCGCCCCGGCCACTACTGCCGCGCCTATTCCGCCGGCCAATTCCCAGCTTTCCCCGCCATCGCTCGGCGCTCAAGCGGCCATGCCATCTGACGGCGAGCGAGTTACCACGGCCCCCCCTGCCGGCGCTTCTACTCGCATCGATTCCCGCATCGATTCCCGCATCAACTCCTGCGCTGGCTCCGACATCGATGCCCCCATCGATTCCTACGGCACCGATGGCAACCGCGGCAGCGGTGCCCGTCGCCGCCCCCGCGGGCGCCGATTCCACCGCACGCGCCGCGCTGCGCGGCCACGCGCCGACCGAGTTCACGTTCCACGCGCCCGCCGCTTCGGCGGTCGAGCTACCGTCGCTCGATTTGCTCGAGCCCGCCGCGAGCGACGCCGAAGAGATCCCCGCCGAGCGCCTGGCAGAAACCGGACAACTGATCGAGCAGCGTCTGCAGGAATTCAAGGTGCCGGTCACCGTCGTGGGCGCGTCGGCAGGCCCCGTCATCACCCGCTTCGAGATCGACCCCGCCCTCGGCGTGCGCGGTAGCCAGATCGTCGGTTTGATGAAAGACCTGTCGCGCGGCCTCGGGCTCACCTCGATCCGCGTCGTCGAAACGATTCCCGGCAAAACCTGCATGGGGCTCGAACTACCGAACGCAAAACGGCAAACGATCCGGCTCTCGGAAATCCTCGCCGCCGCCCCCTACCGTCATTCCGCGTCCAAGCTCACCATCGCGATGGGCAAGGACATCACGGGCCTGCCGATCGTCACCGATCTGGCCAAAGCGCCCCACATGCTCGTGGCCGGCACGACGGGCTCCGGAAAATCAGTCGCCATCAACGCGATGATCGTTTCGCTGCTCTACAAGGCCACGCCGGAAGAAGTGCGGCTCATCATGATCGATCCGAAGATGCTCGAGCTCTCGGTATACGAGGGCATCCCGCACCTGCTCGCGCCCGTCGTCACGGACATGAAGCTCGCAGCGAACGCACTGACCTGGTGTGTCGGCGAAATGGAAAAGCGCTATCGGCTCATGTCGGCCGTCGGCGTGCGCAACCTCGCCGGCTTCAATCAAAAGCTGCGCGACGCGCAAGCTGCGGGCAAGAAGATCGGCAACCCGTTCTCGTTGACGCCCGACGCCCCGGAACCGCTGTCTCCGTTGCCGATGATCGTCGTCGTCATCGACGAACTCGCCGACCTGATGATGGTCGCCGGCAAGAAAATCGAAGAGTTGATCGCGCGGCTCGCGCAAAAGGCGCGTGCGGCCGGCATTCACTTGATTCTGGCCACGCAGCGCCCATCCGTCGACGTCATCACCGGGCTCATCAAGGCCAACATTCCGACGCGTGTCGCATTCCAGGTCTCCTCGAAAATCGACTCGCGCACGATCCTGGATCAGATGGGCGCCGAATCGCTGCTCGGCCAGGGCGACATGCTGTTCCTGCCGCCCGGCACCGGCTACCCGCAACGCGTGCACGGCGCCTTCGTGGCCGACGAGGAGGTCCATCGCGTCGTCGAGCATCTGAAGCAATTCGGCGAGCCGGAGTACGAGGAAGGCATCCTCGACGGTCCGGCAACGGACGGCGCGGCGCAGGACCTATTCGGCGACGCGCCCGATGCGGAAGCCGATCCGCTCTACGACGAAGCCGTGGCGTTCGTCGTACGCACGCGCCGCGCCTCGATTTCGGCCGTGCAACGCCAGTTGCGGATCGGCTACAACCGCGCCGCGCGCCTCGTCGAGCAAATGGAAGCCGCCGGGCTGGTGTCCTCGATGAGCGTGAACGGAGCGCGCGAAGTCATCGCGCCGCCGAGTTCGGAGCCCTGATGCCGCGGACCAAGACGCAGGCACTGAGACATCTACGCGCATAAGCGCCAGCGCAACGAGATAGCGACGCGGGCGGCGGCGGGCCGCGCAGGCAGCCCGCATCCGACCTCGATTGCGTTCCGCGCGTAAAACTTGCTTGCCGATTGCAAGAACTAGCCGACCGACCGCTCCCTGCCTGCATGTGGGACAACCACACGATGAGCGTACGCTCGCCAACGTAACTTGTGCGATTCGGTTTCGCGGCCGGCGTATCCGGCACGACAGTTGCTTTGAACATCGAAACTTGAACGCCGGACGCCCGCCACGACGTCGGCGAAGAGCAGGCTGGCGTTCGATGCAGATGACAGTCATCCCCTGCCGCCCCGCCCCCCGTGAGGCGGTAGATTCGAGCCTACGCGTTCGCTCTGACGCGTAGGCTCTCTTTGTTTTAACGCGCCGGATTACGAGGACGGCGTGAACAGAAAGTCGACTGGCGAGCCGATCGAAAGGCGCGTCGGGTTCGCAAGCAGCCCGGTGTCGGGATCGCGCCGAAAGACAAATGCGCTATCGCTGTCCTGGTTGCCGACAATCAGCCAACGGCCCGTCGGATCGATTGCAAATTCGCGCGGCGTGCGCCCAAGCGTCGACTGTCGCCCGACGAGCTTGAGCAATCCATCGAATGGATCGACGGAGAAGACCACGATTTCGTTCGCATCGCCGCGGTTCGTCGCGTAAAGGAATTTCCCGTCCGGAGACAGGTGAATCGCACCCGCGCCGATTTTGCCCGTGAATCCCGGCGCCGCCAGCCGCAGCACTTGCAGCGGCCGCAGTTTGCCGTTCGCATATTGGAGCGTGGTCACCGTCCCGGCCAGCTCGCTAGTGAGGTACGCGTAACGTCCGCTCGCGTCGAACACAAGATGGCGCGGGCCGGATCCGGCCGGCATTTGCACATAGGCTTCCGGCATCGGGCTGATCGGCCCTCGCCCCCTCTCGTTCGTATAGCGATATTCGTAGAGCTTATCGCCGCCGAGATCTTGCGTAAAAAGGTAACGGCCGTCGGGCGTAAAAACCGTCGAGTGCACGTGCGAATTGTCCTGACGGCCTTTCACGGGACCGCCGCCCTCATGGTGAACGACGAGCACCGCCGCGCCCACGCGCCCGCCGTCTTGCAGCGGAAATACGGCGAAACTGCCGCCCGGATCGGCGGCGACCGAATAGTTCGCCGTCAGCAGATAACGGCCGTCGGGCGACAACGCGAGATAGCACGGGTCGTTGCCTCCCGAGGACACGCGATCGATCAACGTCAACTGGCCCGCCCGCGCATCGAATGCGAAGGCGCTGATGCCGCCGCGCTCGCTCGCGGGGCCGTTGTCGCCCGGCAATTCGTTGACGGCATAGACGTAGCGATTGTCGCGGCTGACCACGAGGTAGGACGGATTGACGGTTTGAACCGACGACACGGGCGTCACTTGCCCGTCGGACGAATCGAAGCGGTAGACATAGATGCCGTGGCTCGTACCGCTCGTGTACGTGCCGACCAGCAAATCGTAGACGGGGCCGCTGTTCGCAGCGGGTCCATTTTGCGCCCAGGCGGGCGCGGCACTGAGCGTACCCGCCAGCAGCAAGAAGCCGAGCCAGCTGCGCGATGCCGCCGAAAGCGCCGGCCGCAGCGCGACCCTAACCGTGTGCAACATGAAAGCCTCCCATGAGAACGGAACCCGACCAAAAGTTGGACGGCATCGCCCGCGGGCCGCATACCGGGCCGACACTTTGCGTAGGGTCTGGGGGGACCGCTCGCGCCGCCTCGGTCGAAAGCATGCGAAGGGCCCGGGCGGACGACGGCGCGTCGACTCCGTCCCCATAAGGAATCCCAAAACTCAAGGAACCAACCTAAGGAACCGCTATGAACATCTTCGTCAGCTTGGGACCGCTTGCCGCGCTGATCGCGGGCATTCTGATTCTGGTCGTGCCCCGACTGCTCAACTACATCGTCGCGCTTTACTTGATCATCATCGGGCTACTAGGGCTGCTGGGCCCAGGCGCACACTCGCTGCATCTCTAAGCACCCGCACCGGGCGCCGGCACGCTCAACCGTTGACGAATTGATCGAGCCGGAGCTTGCCCTGCAATGACAAGCCGCCCACCGCATACTGACCGTCACCGTCGCGGTGACGCTTGAAGCAGGCGCGCTCGATCAGGAACGCCGCGGCCGTTTCCATGCCGTTGCGGGTCAAGCCGAGGCTGCGCGGATCGAGATGGAGCAAGGCGTCGTCGCCCAGCTCACGTGCTGCGGAAAGGATCGTGATGCAATCGACCTTCGACGGATTCAGCATGGCGTCAATTCTCTCTTTTTGAGGGGTTGATGAGGCGCATTGGTGGCCGAGCATGCATCGCGTTATAGGTAGCTCGTTTGATCGGAAGCACGCGGCCGGAATCCCCGAAACCCGATTGTAGCCAGCCCTTTCCCGCCGTGGCAACGCGAAATCGTTTTCCCCCGATCGATTCATCGCGCGGCGCGCGGTTTGCACCATCCCGCGCGCGAACGTGTACATTGACGCGCATTCGGCGTCCCTTTGGTACCAGCATTCGCACCGATAGCGGGAGAAAAACCAACACCATGCCTGCGCGCATCGAAGACTACGCATTCGTCGGCGACGGTCGCACGGCCGCGCTGATTTCACGTGACGGCTCGGTCGATTGGCTGTGTTGGCCGCGCTTCGATTCGGGCGCCTGCTTCGCCGCGCTGCTCGGCAGCGAGCAGCACGGCCGATGGCGCATCGCGCCAGCGCTCGAGGCGCCCGTCACGCACACCCGGCGCTATCGCGGCGAAACCCTGATTTTGGAGACGGACCACGAAACGCCCGACGGCGCCGTCACCGTGATCGACTTCATGTCCCCCGGCAACGGCCACTCCGAACTCGTGCGGATTGTGGTGGGTAAGCGCGGCAAGGTGCCGATGTGCATGTCGCTCACCCTGCGCTTCGATTACGGCCTATCGGTTCCTTGGGTGACGCGGCTCAAGCGCGGGGCCGGCATCAAAGCCGTGGTCGGCCCCGATACCGTCGTATTGCGCACACCCGTGGAGTTGCGCGGCGAGAACATGCACACGGTTGCCGCGTTCACAATATCCGAGGGCGATCGGATTCCGTTCTCGCTCGCCTATTCGGGCTCGCATCAACGCGTGGCGCCCGCCAAGGATCCCCTTCGCTTACTGGAAGACACGGAGCGGTACTGGCGTGAATGGATTGCGCAATGCGACGTGCAAGGGCGGTACGCCGCGCCGATCCGCCGCTCGCTGATTACCCTCAAAGCGCTGGCCTATCAGCCGACCGGCGGTATCGTCGCCGCGCCCACCACGTCGCTGCCCGAACGCCTCGGCGGATCGCGCAATTGGGACTACCGCTATTGCTGGTTGCGCGACGCGACAATCACGCTGCTCGCGCTGATGCGCTGCGGCTTCTACGATGAAGCCCGCGCCTGGCGCATCTGGCTCGAGCGCGCGCTCGCGGGCTCGCCCGCGCAAGCCCAAATCATGTACGGCGTGGCGGGCGAGCGCCGCCTGCCCGAAACGGAACTGCCCTGGCTGCCCGGCTATGAAGGGGCGAGCCCGGTTCGAATCGGCAATCAGGCAGTTGGCCAACTGCAGCTCGATGTCTACGGCGAAGTGATGAACGCCTTGCATCTGGCCCGTGTGGGCGGCCTGCATGCGGACCGCACCGCGTGGGCATTGCAATGCGTGATGCTCGAACACCTGGAAACCGTCTGGACCGAACCCGACGAGGGGCTGTGGGAAGTGCGCAGCGGCCCGCGTCAATTCACGTTCTCGAAAGTTATGGCGTGGGTCGCGTTCGACCGTGCCATCCGCTCGGCCGAAACATTCGAGCTGGCGGGACCGATCGAGCGCTGGCGCGCGCTGAGAGATCGGATTCATGCGGACGTCTGCGACAAAGGCTGGAGCGACAAGCGCGGGACGTTCACGCAAGTGTACGGCGGCGACGAACTCGATGCGAGCCTGCTGCTGATGCCGCTGGTCGGCTTCTTGCCGCCGGACGATCCTCGCATCACCGCCACGGTAGCGGCCATCGAGCGCGAACTCATGGTCGACGGTTTCATCAGTCGCTACCGCACGCATAAGGTCGATGACGGGCTTCCCCCCGGCGAAGGCACTTTTCTGGCCTGCACCTTCTGGATGGTCGATAACCTTGCTTTGCAGGGCCGCATGGACGAGGCGCACGCGCTGTACGAACGCTTGGTGAGTCTGACCAACGACGTGGGCCTGCTCTCCGAAGAGTACGATCCGCAGACGCAGCGCTTCACCGGCAATTTCCCGCAGGCGTTCTCGCATGTGGCGCTCGTCCATACGGGCTTGAACCTGATGCACCATGAGGAATCGATCGCACGGGCGACCGGGCATCCGGCCGGACACGGCAGACACGTCCCGCCAGGGCCTGAAACGGCGGCACTTTGATCGATCCCTGTTTTAATATCGCCCGGAACGGCTGTTTCGGGGCGATGCATCGACGGTCGCCTCCCCTCGGACGGGATATCGGCACGGATGCTGCGAAGCAGTATCCGGGAAAGTCCCTGGCCGACGGGCGCAAATGCTGCATTGCACCTAAAGGCGTTTCTCCTTTATCATCAACCGAGTAACATCGCCACGAGCACCTGTTCGGTACTATTCAGTCGCGACGCCGAGCGCCGCCTTTTATAGCCCCGTCCCACCCCGCGGGAGCCTCACACCATGCTTTACCAGTTTTATGAGTTTCAGCGCGCGCTCTTCCATCCGCTGACCGCCTGGGCCCAAGCCGCCTCGAAATCGTTCGCCAACCCGGCGAGCCCTTTCGCTTACGTGCCCGGCGCGACTCGTCTCTCAGCGGGTTATGAATTGCTGTACCGGCTCGGCAAGGATTACGAAAAACCTGAATTCGACATTCATCAAATTGTCAAAGACGGCCACAACATTCCGATCATCGAGCAAACGATCGTCGAAAAGCCGTTTTGCCGGCTACTGCGCTTCAAACGCTTCGCGGACGATCCGGACGCCGTTTCGCAGTTGAAGGACGAGCCCGTTGTGCTCGTGTGCGCGCCGCTCTCGGGCCACCATTCCACGCTGCTGCGCGATACGGTGCGCACGCTGCTGCAAGATCACAAGGTCTACATCACCGATTGGATGGATGCGCGCATGGTCCCGCTGGAGGACGGCCCGTTCCACCTGGACGACTACGTCGCCTACATCCAGGAATTCATCCGCCACATCGGCGCGAAGAATCTGCATGTGTTGTCTGTCTGCCAGCCGACTGTGCCCGTGCTCGCCGCCATTTCGCTGATGGCGAGCCGCGGCGAGGACACGCCGCGCACGATGACGATGATGGGCGGCCCGATCGATGCGCGGCGCAGCCCCACGTCGGTCAACTCGCTGGCGATGCAGCGCTCGTATCAGTGGTTCGAGAACAACGTGATCCATACGGTGCCGCCGAATTATCCGGGCGTCGGGCGCCACGTCTATCCCGGCTTTTTGCAGCATGCCGGCTTCGTCGCCATGAATCCGGAGCGCCATGCGGCATCCCACTGGGACTTCTATCAAAGCCTGCTGCGCGGCGACGAAGACGACGCCGAAGCGCATCGCCGCTTCTACGACGAGTACAACGCCGTGCTCGACATGGCCGCCGAGTATTACCTCGATACGATTCGCATCGTCTTCCAGGAGTTTCGTCTCGCGGAAGGCACGTGGGAGGTGGACGGCGAGCGCGTGCGGCCACAGGACATCAAGAAAACGGCCCTGTTCACGATCGAAGGCGAACTCGACGATATTTCGGGCTGCGGGCAAACACGCGCCGCGCACGATCTGTGCACCGGCATTCCCGAGAAGAACAAGCATCACTTCACCGCGGAGAAATGCGGCCACTACGGCATCTTCTCGGGCCGTCGCTGGCGCACGATCATCTATCCGCAATTGCGTGATTTCATTCTCGAACACAACCGCGAAACCAAACGCACGCGCGAACCCATCGAAGCTTGACGATACGCGCCACGCCTGATTGAACCAGGCTCACAACGCATACAGGCCGCATCGCACAACGGGCGGCCTGTATCGTTTCCGGCCTCGCCGGCCTATTTGCGCATGAGATAAGCGAGCAGCAACTCGGTATTCATGCGCACCATCTCGGCGCGCTCCGATGCGGAGTTGAAATCGCGGCCCAGCGAAGCTTCAAGCGTGAAGCGGTTGGACACGATGTAATAGCCGAGACCCGACAGCGTGACGTACAACCGTAAAGGGTCGACGTTGTTGCGAAAGAGGCCGGCGCGCTGTCCGCGATCGAGGATCGACGAAAGCGTCGCCACCAACGGCGAAATCAGTTCGCGGATACGCGACGATCGCTGGATGTAACGCGCCTCGTGCAAATTTTCGTTGTTGATGAGACGTAGCAAATCGGGATGATCGCGATAGTAGTCCCACACGAAATGCGCGAGCCGTGTAATGGCTTCCACGGGGGCGACCCCGTTTAGATCGAGTGTCTTTTCCGCTTCCGTGAGCGCGCTGAAGGCGTGTTCGAGCACGGCAGTGAAGAGCTGCTCTTTGCTACCGAAGTAGTAATAGAGCATCCGTTCGTTCGTCTCGGCTCGCCGGGCAATCTGATCGACGCGCGCGCCGAACAAACCACCATTTGCAAATTCTTCGGCCGCCGCAAGCAGAATACGGCGCCGCGTGCCCTCTGGATCTCTTTTGATTTTCGGTTGATTCATGGTGGCCTTTTTGCTTCGTGAGCCGCGTTGCCCCGTCACGCGGCCGGCCCTCCTTGACCTACGCCGACTGCGTGAACGAGCGCGCCATTTTTCTGAGAAGTTCCGTGCGTCTCGTGCGAAAAAGCGCTTCGATTATGGCACAAGGGTGATCAATGGCAATCCGGGAAATCGGCGATAATGCGCTCTTTTCCCGCACGCGATGCGCACCCGCGGCCCGCCTCGGGCCGCTTGTCGCACATCGTCCGCGGGCAGCGCCTGACGCCGCCCGTATGCTTTTTGACGTTCCCAACGTGACCGATCGTGTAACGCTTGCAGACCGCATCGAGGATCTGCTGCCCCAAACGCAGTGCACCAAGTGCGGCTACGACGGCTGCCGGCCCTATGCGCAAGCCGTCGCTACCGGCGAGGCCGGCTATAACCAATGCCCGCCGGGCGGCACACAAGGCATCGCACGGCTAGCCGCCCTGCTCGGCCGGCCCGTCATCCCCTTGAACCCCGCCAACGGCGAGGCGCGGCCGCGCCCTCTGGCCGTCATCGACGAAACGCTGTGCATCGGCTGCACGCTCTGCATGCAGGCGTGCCCCGTCGATGCGATCGTCGGCGCACCGAAGCTCATGCACACGGTCGTCGCCGAACTCTGCACGGGCTGCGACCTGTGCGTCCCACCGTGTCCCGTCGACTGCATCGATATGAAACCGGTGACCGGAGCACGCACCGGCTGGGATGCCTGGAGCCCCGCTCAGGCCGAGGCGGCGCGCGCCCGACACGACCGGCGCACCGTGCGGCTCGAGCGCGAGCGGCAGGCCGGGGAAGCGCGCGCGGCGGCCCGCCGTGCCGAAGCAGCGCCCAGCGGCGCGAAGGCGCCCGACACGAAAGCGCCCGAGGACGACGAAGCGGCGAAAAAGCGCGCCATCATCGAGGCGGCGCTCGAGCGCGCACGGCAAAAGAAGGAGGCGCTCGCGGCCCAAGGCGTCGCGCCGAAAAACGTCGCCAACGTGAGCGCCGACGTGCAAGCGCAGATCGATGCGGCCGAGGCGCGCCGTGAGCGCTTGGGCACCGCCAGCACGCCGCCCGCCGCCGATCGCGCTCCGGCCGCCGAGCCGGATCGAGACGATTGAGACGATGGCCGATCGTTATTCCGCCAACGCCCACCCGAGCGCCGCATGAACGCACAAAAACGACGCGCCATCTATGAGACGCTGCGCAGCCTCAATCCGCATCCGACGACCGAGCTCGAGTATCGAACGCCGTTCGAACTGCTGATCGCCGTCTTGCTCTCGGCGCAGGCGACGGACGTGTCCGTCAACAAGGCCACGCGCAAGATGTTTCCCGTGGCGAACACGCCGCAGACGATGCTTGCGCTCGGCGAAGCGGGCGTCGCCGAGTACATCAAGACGATCGGGCTTTACCGCACCAAGGCGAAGAACGTGATTGCCACGTGCCGCATCTTGCTCGATCAGTATGGCGGCGAAGTGCCGGCCGAGCGCGAAGCGCTCGAAAGCCTGCCCGGGGTCGGCCGCAAGACGGCCAATGTCGTGCTCAACACGGCGTTCGGGCAGCCGACGATCGCGGTCGACACACATATTTTCCGCGTCGCCAACCGTACCGGGCTCGCACCCGGCAAGGACGTGCGCGCCGTCGAAATCGCGCTCGAGAAGTTCACGCCGCTCGAATTCCGCCACGATGCGCATCACTGGCTCATCTTGCACGGGCGCTACGTATGCAAGGCTCGCCGGCCCGAATGCTGGCATTGCACGATCGAGCCGCTGTGCGAATACCGGCCGAAAACGCCACCGCCCGAACTCTGACGTTTCGCCGGTTCGGGACTGTTCGGGGCGGTTCCAGCCTTCTTGCCCGGGTCCTACCGATTGCTACCGATTCTTACCGGCTCGTGCCGATTTCGGCCGATTCCACCCGATTTCGGCCCGCGACGCCGGCACTACCCCGGGCCGTAACCGATCCAACGCGAACCCGCGCTATCCGAGTGAATCTAAAGGCTGGCTTCGAGCGCAACCGCGTCGTCACGCGGTCCGCCGCCTGCGCGCACGAGCCACAGCACCGCGGCGAGCACGGCCGCGCCGCCGCACCACTGCAGCGCCGATAAGCGCTCACCGAGCAAAAGCGCCGCCAGCAATACAGTGACGACGGGCTCGAGCGTCGAAAGCATCGAGGTACGCGCGGCGCCGAGCCGCGTCAGCCCAGCGAAGAACGCGAGCATGGCGGTAACCGTCGAAACGAGTGCGATCGCGACGAGGGCCGCCCATGCGAGCGGCGTGGCAGGAAGATGCGGCGGTGCACCGGCAAGCGTGCGGACGATCGATCCGCAGCAAAACACACCCGCCGCGGACAAGCAGACGACGGCGGTGGTCGCCAGCGGATCGACGCCGCGGGTGACCCGGGCGCCGGCCACGATATAGAGCGAATACACGACAGCCGCCGCTAGCGCCAGCGCGATGCCGAGCCGATCGCCGTGTCCGCCGCCCACCATCAGCGCCGAGCCGCCGAGGCACAGCACGAGCGCGGCGACTTTCACGCGCGTCAACCGTTCGCCGAGCCAGAGTGCCGCGAGCAGCGTGACGAACGCGGGATACAGATACAGCAACAGCGCGACGAGGCTGGCTTGCGCGTGCTGCAGCGCGATGAAGTAGCAGAGCGATTGCCCGACGTAGCCGAGCGCGCCCATTGCCACGATGCCGGCCAGCGAGCGTCCCCGCGGCCAGACCACTCCTCGGTGGCGCGCGACTGCGGCGAGCACGGCGCCGCCGATGAGAAAGCGCAGCGTCAGCAGGCCGAGCACATCCGTGCCGCCGGCATAGGCGTAGCGCCCGAAAATCGCCATCGCGCCGAATGCGCTGGCGGATAAGGCTATGAGCAACGCACCGCGCACCGTGTCGGCGCGGGCATGAGGGTCGAGAGCTGGCATCGGGAAGCAGAGTAAGAGGTCGAGGTCGTCGTTGGCTCAGCCGCCGCATGCCGCCGGAGCCGATACCAGGCTGCGGCCGCCCTGGGCGGACGACGCGGGGAACGGGCAGGCTGCCGAGCCCCCGTGGATTCTACCTGCGAGAAGCGCCAGGACGTCGGCCGCGCCGCACGGAAGCGTAAAATGCCGGATTGGCCGCGCGCGGCCGGTGCGAAAGCGCCGCGCGAGGCGGCCGCACGATCGCATTGCCCTTCAACGGAAAGGTCGACCCCTACGATGTTCAACCCGAGCCGCGACGAAGTCCGACGCTTTTTCATCGATACCTGGCGCAAACAGCGCGCCGGCGAAATTCTGACGCCGCTAGAAGCGATCGCGGCCGATTGGATCGTCGAGCACCCCGAATACCACGCCGAACTCGCGGACGAAGCAACGGCCTCGGCCGATTACGCGCCCGAGGCCGGACGTACGAATCCGTTCCTGCATCTGTCGATGCATCTCGCGATCAGCGAGCAACTGTCGATCGATCAGCCCCCCGGCATTCGGGCGGCCCACGAGCGCCTGGCCGGGCGCCTCGGTTCGACGCACGAGGCGCACCACGCGATCATGGAATGCCTCGGAGAAACGATCTGGGAAGCGCAGCGCACCAACACGCCGCCCGACACGGACGCCTATCTCGCGCGTATCGAGCGGCGCGCATCGAGGGATTGATCGCAGCGGCACGCAGCCGCCGCTGCCCCACCCGCCGCCTATGCGCCCCCTGCGACACGTTGTCGCACGTTGATCGATTGCAACGTATTCGCAACAAAAAACCCGCCGAAGCGGGTGTTTTGCGTGCCGGCGCGGGCGGATTTCGCGCCTGACAGGGATTGAAACCGGCGCTGCAGCCAAACGCGACGCAACGCATGCGTGCTTACTTCTTGTCGACCAGAGGACCGGGCAGCGATTCGAGGTAGGCCGCGATGTCCTTCATATCGCTCAGCGACAAGCCTTGCACCTGGGCCTGCATGATCGGATTGCTGCGGCCGAAGCGCGGGTTCGACGTACCCATCTGATATTGGCGCAGCGCCATGACGATGTAGTCGGCGTGCTGGCCGGCCAGCTTCGGATAATCGCTGCTGACGGGGTTGGTGAACTTGGCGCCGTGGCATGCCGCGCAGTTGTGGGCTTCGATGAGTGCCTTGCCGTTGTCGACGCTTGCCGCATGGGCCGAACCGATTGCGCCGACGGCCGCGACGAGGGCGGCCCCCGCAGCCTTCGCAACGATGCGCAGTGCGTGATCACGCTTGTACATGAATTCTCCTATCCCGCGAAATGAGGTAGCTGAAAGCGGCCGCGATGCGGTTACTTGTCGGGATTGTTGGGCGACTTGGCCGTCTGGGCTGCGTAGTACGCCGCGATATCGGCGATGTCCTGATCCGACAGCGACGCCGCGACGGCGTGCATCGTCTCGAAGTGGCGGTCGCCCTTCTTGTACGCGTGCAGCGCATTTTCGAGGTATTGCTGATTCTGGCCGCCGAGGATCGGTACGCGATAAACCTCGGGAAACGCCGTACGGTAGTCGGGAATGCCGTGGCAGCCGATGCACATCGCGACCTTGCCCTGGCCCGCCTTGGCGTTGCCGACGACATCGGCCGCTTGCGCGCTCACCGCAAACCCGCCAAGCGCGGCGAGCGCTACGGTCACGACATGTTTGCCGACGAAAGAGTTCATAGGTTCTAACCTGGCTTGAGGGGAAACGAGCGCCCGCTAAAAATTCGCGGGCAATGGCGCTGCGCCGTTCTTGTTGTCGAAATCGCAACGAGCGGCCAAAAAAATCGCGGCAATTGTACCGCGCCGCTCGGCTGGGCGTCCACCGGGCAGCGCCGGCCCGTCGCCGAGCGAAGCAGTCCGATACGATAAAGCGGCACGGCCAAGTCGGCTAGCCCTTCTGACTTATACTGGACTTTTTTTCGAGCGAGCAGACCGCCATGCGCTTCGAAGGTTCGTCGCAGTACGTCGCCACCGACGATCTCAAACTCGCCGTCAACGCCGCGATGACGCTCAAGCGTCCGCTGCTGATCAAGGGCGAACCGGGCACCGGCAAGACGATGCTCGCCGAGGAAGTCGCGGCCTCGCTCGGCATGCCGCTCTATCAGTGGCACATCAAATCGACCACCAAAGCGCAACAGGGCCTGTACGAATACGACGCCGTCTCGCGGCTGCGCGATTCGCAGCTCGGCGACGCGCGCGTCCAGGACATCGCGAACTACATCGTCAAGGGCGTGCTCTGGCAGGCGTTCGAATCGGACGTGCCGGCCGTGCTGTTGATCGACGAAATCGATAAGGCCGACATCGAGTTTCCGAACGATTTGCTGCGCGAACTCGACCGCATGGAGTTCCATGTCTACGAAACCCGGGAAATCGTGCGCGCCCGGCACAGGCCGCTCGTCGTCATCACGTCGAACAACGAGAAGGAGTTGCCCGATGCGTTCTTGCGCCGCTGCTTTTTCCACTACATCCAATTCCCGGATCCCGCGACGATGCAGCGTATCGTCGATGTGCACTATCCGAACATCCGCGAGGAACTGCTGCGCGCGGCATTGGCGAGCTTCTACGACTTGCGCGGCGTCTCGGGCCTGAAGAAGAAGCCGTCCACGTCCGAACTGCTCGATTGGCTCAAACTGCTGCTCGCCGAAGACATCCCGCCGGAAGCACTGCGCTCGCCCGATCAGAAGCAGGTCGTGCCGCCGCTGGCCGGCGCGCTGCTGAAGAACGAGCAGGATCTAAGCCTCTTCGAACGCTTGGTCTTCATGAATCGCCACAACCGCTAACCTAGGGCCCGCGCGGCGCAGCTGGGCCGCCTGAAGTTCGGGCGCTCGCGCACACAGAGACACCGGCATGCTGATCGACTTTTTCTACACGCTGCGCGCGGCTCAGTTGCCGGTATCGGTCAAGGAATACCTGACGCTCGTCGAAGCATTGCGCGAGCGCGTCATTGCGCCCTCGCTCGACGATTTCTACTACCTCGCTCGCCTCACGCTGATCAAGGACGAACGCTACTTCGATAAATTCGATCAAGCGTTCGGGGCCTACTTCCGCGGCGTGCAGCAAGTCACCGACGAAGCCTTCGCGTTGCCGCTCGATTGGCTCGAGCAGCGCTTGCGCCGCCAACTGACGGCCGAAGAAAAAGCGCAAATCGATGCGATGGGCGGGCTCGATCAGCTCATGCAGCGGCTCAAGGAGCTGTTCGACGAGCAGAAAGAACGCCACGAAGGCGGCAGCAAGTGGATCGGCACGGGCGGCACCTCCCCGTTCGGCAACGGCGGCTATAACCCCGAAGGCGTGCGCATCGGCGGAAAATCGGCCGGCAATCGAACCGCCGTCAAAGTCTGGGAGGCGCGCGCCTACCGCGATTACGACGATCAAATCGAAATCGGCACGCGCAATATCAAGGTCGCCCTGCGGCGGCTGCGCCGCTTTGCGCGCGAGGGCGCGGCCGAAGAACTCGATTTGCCCGATACCATCCGCAGCACCGCAGCCAATGCCGGCTGGCTCGATCTCAAGATGGTGCCCGAGCGGCACAACACGGTAAAAGTGCTCATGCTGCTCGACGTGGGCGGCTCGATGGACGATCACATCTTGCGCACCGAAGAGCTGTTCTCCGCGGCAAAGGCCGAATTCAAACACCTCGAGTTCTACTACTTCCACAACTGCGTCTACGACCACCTGTGGAAGAACAATCGGCGCCGGCACGTCGAACGAACGCCGACGTGGGACTTGCTGCACAAGTACACGCCCGACTACAAGCTCGTCTTCGTCGGCGATGCCACGATGAGCCCCTACGAGGTGCTGCAGGCCGGCGGCTCCGTCGAATACAACAATCCCGAGGCCGGAGCCGTCTGGCTGCGCCGTCTCGCCGATCGCTTCCCGCATCACGCTTGGCTCAATCCCGAGCCGGAAGGACTGTGGGAATATCGCCAGTCCGTGTCGATCATCCGTCAGTTGCTCGGCGAGCGCATGTATCCGTTGACGCTCGCCGGGCTCGAAGCCGCGATGCGCAAACTCAGCAAATAGCCAGCCCCGCTTAACCCGCTTTTCGCTTGCACCCAGCCTCAACCCGATGACTTCGCCTTCCACACCCGAATTGTCCGGCTCGCTCTCGATCCGCCGTGCGCTGCTTCAACCGCTTGCCGATACCTCGGTGCATGCGGTCGTTGCAGGCTTCGTCGCGATGATGACCGGCTATACGAGCTCGCTCGTGCTCGTGTTCCAAGCCGGCCGCGCCGCTCGACTTTCCGATGCGCAGGTCTCGTCGTGGATCTGGGCGCTCTCGATCGGAATGGCGTTCTCGACGATCCTGCTGTCGCTGCGCTTTCGCACGCCTGTGGTCGTCGCGTATTCCACTCCCGGCGCCGCCCTGCTGATCGCCGCGCTGCCGCACGTGCCGTACGCGGATGCGATCGGCGCCTACATCGTCTGCGCCGTGTTGATCACGGCCGTGGGACTGACCGGGTGGTTCGACGCGCTCATGAAGCGCGTGCCGGCCGGGATTGCCTCAGCCCTGCTCGCCGGCATCTTGTTCGAGATCGGCATCGAGATCTTTCACGCGGCGCAGTACCAAACCGCGCTCGTACTGACGATGTTCTTCGTCTATCTGTTCATGAAACGCCTCCTGCCGCGCTATGCGATCTTGACGACACTCGTCGTCGGCTCGGCCGTGGCCACCGCGCTCGGGCTCATCGATTTCAGCCGCTTGCACGTCGCCCTCGCGCATCCCGTCTTCACGATGCCGCACTTCTCGCTGTCGGCCGCCGTCAGCCTCGGCGTGCCGCTGTTCGTCGTGGCGATGGCGTCGCAGAACATGCCCGGGCTCGCGGTGCTGCGCGCCGACGGCTACACGACACCGTCCACGCCGCTGATCTCCACGACAGGCATCGCTTCGTTGCTGCTGGCGCCGTTCGGCTCCCACGGCATCACGCTCGCCGCGATCACCGCCGCGATCTGCACGGGGCCCGAAGCGCACGAAGATCGCCACAAGCGCTACACGGCCGCGATCTGGTGCGGCCTGTTTTATCTCGTCGCCGGCATCTTCGGCGCGACGATTGCGGCCTTGTTCGCCGCGTTGCCGAAAGCGCTCGTCGTCTCGGTGGCCGCGCTCGCCCTGTTCGGCTCGATCATGAGTGGGCTGACCAACGCCATGAGCAGCGTGCGCGAGCGCGAAGCGGCGCTCGTGACGTTTATGGTGACGGCCTCGGGGCTCACGCTGCTTTCGATCGGCTCGGCGTTTTGGGGCCTGGTAGCGGGCGTCGTCACGCAGATCGTGCTCAATGCCAGGCGTCCGTAAGCGCCGGCGTTTCGGCGCCGTTTTATCCCCGATCGCGGCCTGAACGCGACGGGCCTAAAATAGTCGTATTCGTAGCTGGCCGCGCCGTTTTGGCGGTGCGACCCTCATCCAACCCATACCGAAGGCGCTCCGCGTCAGAGAATCGACCATGACCCATGCTCTCGAACAACTGAAGCAGTACACGACCGTCGTCGCGGACACCGGCGACTTCCAACAGCTCGCGCAATACAAACCGCGCGATGCCACGACGAACCCGTCGCTGATCTTGAAGGCGGTGCAAAAAGACGCCTACAAGCCGCTGCTGGAGAAAACGGTGCGCGAGCACGCGAGCAAACCGGCTACGGCGATCATCGATCATTTGCTGATCGCCTTCGGCTGCGAAATTCTCAAGATCATCCCGGGACGCGTCTCGACCGAAGTGGACGCGCGGTTTTCGTTCGATGCCAAGCGCTCGATCGAGAAAGGGCGCGAACTCATCAAGTTGTACGAAGCGGCCGGGATCGACCGCGAACGCGTGCTGATCAAGCTTGCGTCGACCTGGGAAGGCGTGCGCGCGGCGGAGACGCTGCAGAAGGAAGGCGTGAACTGCAACATGACGCTGCTGTTCGCCCCCGTGCAAGCGGCGGCCTGCGCCGAGGCCGGCGCGACGCTGATCTCACCGTTCGTCGGACGCATCTACGATTGGTACAAGAAGCAAGCCGGCAGCGACTGGGACGAAGCCAAGATGGGCGGCGCGAACGATCCGGGCGTGCAATCGGTACGGCGCATCTACGCCTACTACAAGCATTTCGGCTATAAGACGGAAGTCATGGGCGCGAGCTTCCGCACCACGAGTCAAATCATCGAGTTGGCGGGCTGCGACTTGTTGACGATCAGCCCCGATCTGCTGCAAAAGCTGCACGACAGCAATGAGAAGGTCGAGCGCAAACTCTCGGCCGACACCGGTACGGACCAACCGATCGAGCGCATCGCCATCGACGAATCCTCGTTCCGCTTCCAATTGAACGACGATGCCATGGCAACCGAAAAGCTCGCCGAGGGAATCCGTGCGTTCGCCGCGGACGCCATCAAGCTCGAAAAGCTGATCGACGCGCTGCGCTAACAGGGCGAGCCTTTCGCCCCAGGAGGTCACGATGATGGTCGTACAACCTTATCTGCACTTCTATGGCCGCTGTGACGAGGCGCTTGCCTTCTACGAGCAAGCGCTCGGCGCCGAGATCACGTGCAAGATGCGCTACAAGGAAGCGCCCAGCGGCTACGCGGCCGAAGGCGAAGCCGGCGAGCGCATCATGCATGCGTCGTTCAAAGTCGGGCAAACCTCGCTCATGGCAACCGATGGGGCGCCGGACGAAACGGCGAAGCCCGTCTACTCGGGCTTCAGCATCTCGATCTCGCTCAATAGCGAGGAAAAAGGCGCGAAGCTTTTCGATGCGTTGGCGCAAGGCGGCCAAGTGCGCTTCCCGTGGCAATCGACATTCTGGGCGAAGGGATTCGGGATGGTCACCGACAAATTCGGCGTGCCTTGGATGGTCAACGTCGAGAACCAGGAGCCCTAGCCGCCGCTAGGGTCGCTGTTGCGCATGCATTTGCTTGCGCGCCGCGGCATCGCCTTCGATATGCCAGTGCGGTTCGGTATCGGCGAGCAATGCTCGCAGCGCGTCGATTTGCTGCGCGAACCATTGCGCGATCCAACGCGGCCCCGGCAACGCATCGTCCGGTACGTGCGCCCTCTCCCCGCTTTCGTTCGGCGCCGCGCCGGTCGTGCCAGCCGTGCCGCCCCCGCCAGACAGCGGCACGGACAGCGGCGCGGCCAGCCGCTGTCCCGCGCGCGATTCGGAACCGAACCGCAGTGCACGCGCCATCCTGAGCATCGCGGCACGTTCCAGGTAGGCTTCGTTGCGCGTGTCATCCAATGCCGACGGATGCATCGCCGCGCTGGTCGACATCATTTCGAGCGCGCTCAGCGTCGAACGATGCAGACGCTGGATCGCCTCCAAGCGCTTGAGCGGAATATCGACCTCTTTCGCCACCGACGGCATCAGCGAGCGTAGTTTGACGAGACGTGTGTTCAACGCGGCAAACGCCGCGACGTGCGCCTCGACGTCGAGCGGTTGCCCACGAGCGATTCGAGCGCGAATCCGCGCGCACTCGCGCAGGTTGCGCGCCAGCAGATAGCGCCACGAATAGGTGGCGTACAGCGGCAACGCGAACGAAAACGCGAGCGCGACGGCGATGCCGATCATGACGTTCAGCGTACGCCATAGCCCCGTATCGATCGTGCTATCCCCGTGACCCGCGACGATGCAGATCGTAATGGCCGTGAGCAGCGCGATATAGCCGGCCTGCCCGATCGCGTAATACCCGCAGACACCGGCCGCGACCGCCATGAGCACGTAGGTGAGCGGCATCGAACCGATCACGTGCAATTGAGCGATCAGCAACAAGCCGACGAGCGCGCCGAGCATCGTGCCGAGCGCACGGTCGGCCGCCTTCTTGCGGATATTGCCGTGATGCTGCAGGCCGCCGATGACGACGAGCACCGTGACCGACGCCCAGATACCGTTCGGCACGTGAATGCCCGTGGTGACGAGGATCGATACGAGCATGGCCAGCCCGACGCGAACGGCATGCAGCACGCTCGCATGACGGTATCGGTAGTACGGCGAGACGACGACGCTCGCGAGCGACGCCGCATGCCAACGAAGAGGACGAACGCGATGGATCACAGGAGCGATGGCCGGTTGTTAAGCGCGGCGCGGCGTCAAGTTCCGCGACGCATGCGACGCACATGAGAAAGGGCGGCACAAGGCCGCCCTGGCACTGATTCGAAGCATACGCACCGCTCGCTACGCCAAGCAAGCGGCGCGCCGCGCTCAGCCTTCGACTACGTCGAGATAGTCTTCCGGACGCGTGCGATCTTCCGCACGGCTCATGCCGATCGCGCGCACCGCCACGCTGACGACAACGGCAACGACCAGATTCACGATCAGCGACCACACGGCCGCATAACCCGGAATCGCATAGCCGCCGAGATGGATCGCGAAGATCGAGCTCTTGAGCCCCGTCGAGCCGGCCATCCACGTTCCGATCGCGATCCCCACGGCCCAACCCGCCAGCAGACCGCGCGAGTCGAGCTTACGCGTGTAGAGGCCAAGCACGATGGCAGGCAAGGTTTGGATGATCCAGATCCCGCCCAGCAGTTGCAACTGGATCGCGTAGGTGAGCGGCAAGCCGAGAATGAACGCGACGGCGCCGACCTTGACGATCAGCGAAACAAGCTTGGCGACGCCCGTTTCCTGCTCGGGCGACATGTGGCGATTCACGAACTCCTTGTGGATGTTGCGCGTGTACAGGTTCGCCGCGGCGATCGACATGATGGCCGCGGGAACGAGCGCGCCGATCGCGATCGCGGCAAACGCGACGCCGACGAACCATGACGGGAAGAAGTGCAGGAACAAGGCCGGTACCGCGAAGTTCGGGCCGAACGCCTTGAAGTACGGGGCGAACTCGGGCATGTCCTTCACGCCGGATGCGAGCGCCATGTAGCCGAGCAGCGCGAGCAGGCCAAGCACGAGCGAGTACGCCGGCAGCATCGCCATGTTGCGGCGGATGGTGTTGCCCGAGGACGACGAGAGAATCGCCGTGACCGAGTGCGGGTACAGGAACAGTGCGAGTGCCGAGCCTATGGCCAAGGTGGCGTACGCGCTATACCCGTTCATGCTCGCTGCATCGGGCGCCTTGAGCAGCAGCTTGGCAGGCGGCACGACGCTGAAGATGTGGCCGAAGCCGCCCAGCTGAGCCGGAATGACGATGATCGCCGCAATGATCGTGATGTAGATCAGCAAATCCTTGACGACCGCGATCATGGCCGGCGCACGCAGGCCCGATGTGTACGTGTAGGCCGCCAGAATCGCGAAGGCAATGATGAGCGGCAGATCGCCGACGAAGCCCGATGTATCGAAACCGAGACCGCCGATCACCACTTCGATGCCGACGAGCTGCAGCGCGATGTACGGCATCGTCGCGACGATACCCGTCACGGCAACGGCCAAGGCCAGCGTGCGGCTGCCGTAGCGGGCGTTCACGAAATCGGCCGACGTCACATACCCATGGCGCTTGGCGACGGCCCACAGCTTCGGGAACACGACGAACGCGAACGGATAGATGAGGATCGTATAAGGCAGCGCGAAAAAGCCCGTTGCGCCCGCGCCGAATACGAGGGCCGGCACGGCTACGAACGTATAGGCGGTGTACAGGTCCCCGCCGAGCAGAAACCACGTCACGATGGTGCCGAAGCGGCGACCGCCCAAGCCCCACTCTTCAAGATGGGCGAGATCGCCGCGACGCCAATGCGCGGCGACGAAACCGAGGATCGTCACTCCGATGAAGAACAGGACGAATACAAATGTTGCGGTCGCATTCATCGGGCATCTCCGGCAGCGGCGCCCGAGTTCGAACGCGATTTGGCCCGGGTCTTGAAATAGACGAGCCCCGTGATGACGGCACTCACGAGTACCCAGAACAGCTGGTACCAGTAGAAGAACGGGAAGCCGCCCAGTTGCGGTTCGACCTTGTTATACGACGGTACCCAGATCATCGCGATCCAGGGTACGACCAGCAGCCAGAGCCAGTGTTTCGAGGCTCGATTGGCGTCGGCATTGTGAGCCATGACGTCTCCTCTTTTACTCTTTATCACCCCGCGGAACTCCCTCTTGGAGAGGGGGCGCCGGATCAGTGCCGGCCCGAAACCCGCATGCGGCGGGGCTCGGCGGCGTCCTTCAGCTTAATAAGCCTGGGAAGAGTATAAGAGCGTTGCACAAGCGGTCAAGCGGGACAGACCCGGGGCGGCAGCCGCGCGCCACCGCGCCCGGCGCGCCTGCGCGCGGATACAGTGCCTGCTGTCGCGATCGGCGCGACGCCGTCAGATCGCGAAGGCGACCGGCTTGGACGACAGGTTCGACGCGTTCGATGCCTTCGCCGCGGTCGCTGCATGCGCTTCGCGCAACGCCTTCACCCAGCGCCGCGCCGGCAAGCCGAGCTGGGCCTCGATCAGGGCGGCGCGGTTGACGAGTGCGGCGTACGGAATCTCGAGCGCGGGGCCCGAGAACGCGAGCGCAACGCGATTACCCTCGTGCACTTCCGGCAGCGCAATCACGCGACCGTCGAACGCGGCGCTCAGGTGCTTCATGTTGCGCACGAAGCTCGGATGATCGCCGAACAGATTGATCGTCGCGATACCGGCGCCGGTCAGGCACGCGCGCACGGCGCGATAGAACGCCACGGTGTCGTGCACCGGGCCGCGCGCCGTCGCATCGTAAAGATCGATCTGCATGGCGCCGATCGTGCCGTGGTTCGCGCGGTCGTTCACGAAATCCCATGCGTCGGCCTCGTGCACCGTCAGACGCGCGTCGTCGTGCGGCAACGCGAACATCGTGCGCGCCGCCACGACGACTGCCGGATTGAGTTCGACGGCCTCCACGTGCGCACGCGGCAAGAACCGATAGGCGAACTTGGTGATAGCAGCCGCGCCCAGGCCCAGCTGTACCACCCGCTTCGGCGTTTCGAGGAACAGCAGCCACGCCATCATTTGCTGCGCGTATTCGAGTTCGATGCGGTCGGGCTTATTGATGCGCATTGCGCCTTGCACCCACTCCGTGCCGAAGTGCAGAAAGCGCACGCCGCGCTCTTCCGAGAACGTGACGGGTGCGAAGCGCGGCTTGCGCGGCAGTTCGATCCGCGGCGGCGCGTCGCGTTGGAAATCCTCGTCGGCGGCACGGGCGGCCCGCTTCGCCTTCGAAGAAGAAGCCGTTTGTGCGCGGCCCGTGCGCTTGCCTTGTTCGTCGCGTTGGCCGCGCGCAAAAGCGCGCGCTTCGGCCGAAGCGCGCTTGATCAGATCGGTCATGGAAAGATAGGGGCGCCGGGGCGCCAGGTTGAATCGGACGAGAGGATAGCATTGCCGCACCGACAAGCCGCCGCCGAGGCGAACTTCGTATGCGTGCGTCGGACCGCGTCGACGACGGTACCCGCTCGCTCCAAGCCCCGTCCGCTACGCTAGTCGGAATGCTTTTCGGCAGAATTGCTAATGGCGTGACCGCCGTTGGAAATGTCCTGGCCGGCGCCTGCAACGGTGTGGCAAGCCGTCAGCAAGAGGCTGCTTGCAAGCAGAAGGAATGCAATGAATCGTGTCATGAGCGTTCTCCCTTGGCAAGACGAGCCGCCGGGTACGCCCCAATGGCGATCGCTACTCGCGGCCTCTGTCCCCGTATCGCAAGCAGCAATCGCCGTGCCCGTCGTGTCGCTTTAAGGCGCGGGCCGAACCGCCCCCGGCATCAGATCGTAAGGGTTCTTCCACCCGGGCAGCGCCGCGATTCGATCCATCCAGCGCGCAATGTTCGGATGCGTCGCGCGAAGATCGAAGCCCGTCTCTTGCGCCGGATAGAAAACGTATCCGGCCATCGAGATATCGGCGATCGTGGGCCTATCGGCCGCCATGAATGCATTCTGGGCCAGGTGGCGGTCGACGACGGCGAATGCCGCTTCGGCGCGGCCCCGGAAAAACGCCAACACTTCCGAATGCGGCTGCGGCGAAGCGAATGAACGGATCCAGCGGTAAGTGGCGAGATAGCTCGTGAACTTATGATTGTCGAACAGCAGCCATCGCAACACTTCACGCTGTTCGTCGTCGCTTCTCGCACCGAATTGTTCGAAACGATCGGCGAGGTACTGCAAGATCACGCCCGATTGCGACAGTTTCAGGCCCGCATGTTCGAGCACCGGCACCTCGCCCATTTCATTGACGGCCTGCCGCCATTCCGGCGTACGCGTCTGCCCGGCGAAAAAATCGACGAACACCGATTCCCAGTCGGCACCGGCACACGAAAGCATCAGTGCGACTTTATAAGCGTTACCCGATTGCGCGAAACAATGCAGCCGATATTCCTTGCTCATGATTGGTCGAGTCGATATTGGGGTCGACTACTATGCCACGAACGGCCGGCCGGCGTGCAGCGCGGGTGGGCTCGTCTACACTAACGCCGGATCCATCACCGAATCGTTCGCAACGGGTGCGGTGACCGGGGGCAAGGCGATCGGCGGCGACGGCTTGCCGACCGGCCCGCAAAACTTCGGCCTTGCAGCGGTGAACGACGGCCTGATCGGGAATGCGTATTGGAACAAGGATACGGCCGGCACAGCGATCGGCGCGGGATCAGGCACGCCCGTTTCCGCTGCGAACGGTCTAACGACGGCGCAGATGTCCGACCCGACGCAATTCTCCGGCTGGGATTTCAGCCCGACCGGCGCGTGGGCGATACCGGCCGGCTATCATCGGCCGATCTTGCGTTGGCAACTCGAACATTAACGGCAGCACGGCGGCAAGCGCTTTAGCCAGCGCTTGCCGCGGCCCCCCATGTCACGGCTTCCCTCTTTCGGCATCGGCTCGTCCGGGCGATTCCTGCCGTTGCGGCCAACCGGGCCCACGCCGGTTCAGCTTGGCCGCCGGAAGCCGTTTTCCACCCAGCTCGCGGCACTTTCCCGGCTGAGTTTGAAATTCGCCGCCACTTGCACTTGCGCCAGTTGCTCGCCGAATGCATCGAGCGCGGTCAGCAGCGCATAAGGGTCATCTTCGTCGGGAACGATATCGAGCGTGACTTCCCATTCGCCGTTGCCCTCCGCCGCGGCGATCGTCACGCGTTTATGCAATTGCGCGCGCAACTGCTGCTCGTGCCGGCGCAAGACTTCCGACGCCGTCTTCACCAACGTATTGAACGCCGCGGTATCGAGCGGTTTCGGATCCTTTTTGTTACGGCCCATGGTCCATGGCCCGACGAGCGCGGGCTCCGGCTCGCCGTCCTTGATCATTTCGACGGCCCAGCCGTCGTCGTCCTCGTTTTTGATGATGCGCGCGGTCCACCCGTTATCGCACCACAGGGTGTTCTCGTGCACCGTTTCGTGCGCGTCGGCGAGTTCGGTTCCGGCATCGGGCGAGGAAAAGGGCGTATCGGTCATTGCAAGCTCAGTGATTTCGTGCGAAGCGTTCAGCGGCATGCGTGCGATTGTACCTGTCGGGCGGGCGGCCAAAGCGGCGCTACACCGAACGGATAAGGAGGGAGAACACGCAGAACACGCGCACGTACGCGTACACGATACGGCCCCCTGCGGGACGTTCGCACGATGGCGGGATCGACTGCGGTTTTGGCGCGGGTGACTGTAGAAGGAATTCGTACCGTGCATATGATTGTAGGGCACCCACTCGCCGAGTGGCCGGCCGCGTTCACGCCTGCCGGCATGAGTTCGCGCACCTGGAAACTAGGGATCGTTACCATGGCACAGCCCTCACGGACCGGCCGCTCACGTCGCTCGCGACGTGCAACCTTGCCGGCACTCGCACCGATCGCGCTCGCCCTCACCCTCGCGTTCTCCCTGCCGGCAACCGCGCTCGCCGCCGGCCCGCTACCACAGGGCGGCCAATTCGTTGCCGGCACAGGTTCGATCAACGGCACCAACACGTCGCTCACGATCAACCAAACCTCGAATCGGGGTGTCATCGACTGGAACAGCTTCTCGATCGGGGGCGGCAACCACGTCAACATCAATAACGGTACCGGGGCCACGCTGAACCGCGTCACCGGCACCGCCGCCTCTTCGATTCTGGGTACGCTTTCGGCGACAGGCAGCGTCTACCTCATCAATCCGCAAGGCGTCGTAGTCGGCGCGAGCGGCGCCATTTCCACCGGCGGGCGCTTTGTCGCCTCCACGCTCGATACGGATAATGCGGCGTTCATGAACGGCGCGCCGCTCGTCCTTTCCGGCACCTCGACCGGCACCGTGGTCAACCTTGGCAAGATCGCCACAACGGGCGGCGATGTATTCCTGATCGCCAACCGAGAAGTCGACAACGTCGGCAGCATCAGCGCACCGAACGGCACAGCGGAACTCGTCGCTGCGCAACGGGTGCTGTTGCACGATTCGACGCAAGGCCAGCAGGTGTTCGTCCAGAAAGGCAGCGGCGGAACCGTCGTCAACCGCGGGGCGATCGAAGCGGCGCAAATCAGCCTGCAAGCGGCCGACGGCAATATCTTCGCGCTGGCCGGAAATCATTCGGCGCTGCGCGCCACGGGCACCGCTACGCGTGACGGCCATGTTTGGCTCGTCGCGGATACCGGCAGGCTCTGGCTGGACGGCAAGGTGCAAGCAAGCAATGCCGATGGCAGCGGCGGCACCGTCGATACCCACGCCGCCAGGTTGCGCATCGCCGGCGGCCCTACCGTGACGGCGAGCCACTGGAATATCACCACGCCGAGCTTTACGATCGACGGCGTCGCCGCCCCGGTCTTCCAGAAGAATCTGAACGCGGGGACGTCGATCAACTTGCAAACGACCGGCGCAGGCGGCGCAAGCGGGGACATCGATGTGGCATCGAGCATCCATTGGATCGGCGCGGCCTCCCTCACGCTCGGTGCCTATCGCTCGTTGACGATCGAAGCGGCGGCCGAGCTGAAGAACCGCGGCAGCGCTGATTTGACGCTGCGCGCCGATGCGCAAGGGATCGACAACGGCGGCAGCATTACGAACAACGGAACCGTGGATTGGTCGACGAGCCGAGGCATCGTCGGCCTGTTCTACGACATGAACGGCGCCTACGCCCCCGGCAAGCTGCTCGCCAATACGTCGTGGACATCGCCCGCTTATAGCGGCCTCGTCACGCAAATCACGGGCTACAAGCTCGTCAATTCCTTCTCCGATCTGGAAAACGTCGCGACCGACTTGGCGGGCAACTACGCACTCGGCAGGGACATCGATGCCAGCACTACCAGCGACGGTTCCTACAGGCCGCTCGGCAGCGGCAATACTGCGTTCACCGGACAGCTCGACGGTGAAGGCCATACGATTCGTTCACTGACCCTTCAAGGCACGGCCGAAGGCGATTCGAATTCGCAGCCGATCGCATCGGGCCTGTTCGGAACGCTGGGCGCGAGCGCCGCCGTGCGTAATCTGAACGTCGATGCAAACGAATCGGTGTTCAGTACCGATTTCATTAGCTCGGGAATCGGCGCCGAAGGCATCTTGGCCGCCTACAACTACGGCACCGTCTCGCACGTCAACACCTCCGGAACGATCAACAATCTCAGCGGGGTCCAGAGCGACCTTTTCCTCGACTCCACGATTGCTGGCGGAATCGTGGGCGTAAACCACGGCACGATCGAGCGGTCGTCGAGCGCCGTCGTGAGTTCCACCGGAGGGACATCGGGTGGGCTCGCCGGCGAAAACGACGGCGTCATCGCCCAATCGTACGCCGCTGGGCAAGTGCAAGGTCTCGAACTCGATGTTGGCCCGGGCGGCAGCGGCGCCTTCACCGAGGCGAGCGCCGGCGGGCTCGTCGGCACGAACAACGGAACGATCACGCAATCGTACGTATCGGGCTCGGTGTCGAACGAATGCACAAACCAGTCGTGTAGCGTGGCGGGCCTCGCCTATACCAACAAGGGGACGATCAGCCAATCGTTCTTCAGCGGTTCGATAGGCGGGTTCAGCAGACTTTCGCGTTACGGCATCGCCGTGGCGAACACCGGCGCGATCGCGAACGATGTCTATTGGAGCACCGATACGTCAGGGACCGCCGTCGGCGTCGGTTCCGGCACGCCCGTACCGGCGTCGAACGGCCTAAGCACCGCTCAGATGGCCGCTCCGTCTTCATTCGTCGGTTATGACTTTGGCCCGCACGGCGCGTGGGCCATGCTCGCCGGCGCCAATCACCCCGTCTTGCAATGGCAGTTCACCCCGCCCGTGGGCGACTAGCCGCTCCAACTTCCCAGCGCGCAGGCGCCCCCCTGCGCGCGCTGCCACGACCTGAATCGCCATCGATCGATCAGCGCCGATACAAATTGGCGCAATCGGCCGAGATTTTGGCCATCCCAACGGCAGCGGAAATTCTTAAGATGGCGAGATGATGGCCCGCTGCGGCTCGCTGAAAGTGCGCCGGAATGCGGTTGCATTTCCCAAAAACTGGGGTAACAGGGATGCTTCTCACCTCAAGTATGAAACACGCGCGCCGCTCGATTCACGCGACACGTCCCTTAGCCCCATTCTTGCCGTTACGCCCCATACTCACCTCGCTCACGTCGCTCACCTCGCTCTCGTCGCTCACACCGATATCCGTCGCCGTCTCGCTCGCCATACCCGGCATGGCGCTGGCCGCGGGGGCGTTACCGCAAGGCGGCCGATTCGTGGCCGGAACGGGGACAATCAGTGGCAATGCGACATCGCTCACGATCAACCAAACCTCGAATCGCGGGGTCATCGACTGGACCGGCTTCTCGATCGGCAGCGGCAATCACGTCAACATCGATAACGGCACCGGTGCCACGCTCAATCGCGTCACCGGTACCGCCGCTTCGTCGATCCTCGGCACGCTCTCGGCCACCGGCAGCGTCTACCTCATCAATCCTCAAGGCATCGTCATCGGCAGCAGCGGCGTCGTTTCCACCGGCGGCCGCTTCGTCGCCTCCACGCTCGACACCGCGAACGCCGCGTTTATGAACGGTGGCCCGCTGACGTTCTCGGGCCCGGCGGGTGCAGCGACCGGCACCGTCGTCAACCTCGGCAACATCGCGACGAGCGGCGGCGATGTGTTCCTGATCGCCAACAAGGAAGTGGACAACGTCGGCAGCATCGCCGCGCCGAAGGGGACGGCGGAAGTCGTCGCCGCGCAGCAAGTGCTGTTGCAAGATTCGACGCAAGGACAGCAAGTGCTGGTTCAACAAGGGAGTGCCGGCAAGGTCGTCAATCGCGGCACGATCGAAGCCGCCCAGATCAGCCTGCAAGCTGCCGACGGCAATGTCTACGCGCTCGCCGGCAATCATGCGGTACTCCGTGCGACCGGCACCGCCACGCGGGACGGCCATGTCTGGCTCGTCGCCGATACGGGCCGAGTCTGGATGGACGGCATCATCGAAGCGAACAATGCGGACGGCAGCGGCGGCACGGTCGATACCGATGCCGCGAGATTGAGAATCGCGGGCGATCCGAGCGTGAAGGCGAAGCAGTGGAACATCGTCATGCCCAGCTTCACGATCGACGGCTACGCGGCACCGGTCTTCCAAAACAACCTGAACGCCGGCACGTCGATCGACCTACACACGAACGCCGCAAGCGGCACGACCGGCGATATCGACGTCGCATCCAGCATCCATTGGAATGGCGCTGCGTCGCTCACGCTCTGCGCCTATCACTCGTTGACGATCGAAGCGGCCGCGTCGTTGAAGAATAGCGGCAGTGCCAATTTGATCCTACGCGCCGATTCGCAGGCGATCGACAACGGCGGTAGCCTATCCAACAACGGAACGGTGGATTGGTCGGCGAGCCAAGGCATCGTCGCCATGTACCGCGACATGAACGGCACCTACAACGCCGGCAATCTGCTCACCAACGCATCGTGGACCGCACCGGCCGACAGCGGCCTCGCGACGCAGATCACGAGCTACAAACTCATCAATTTCTTTCCGGATCTGGAAAACGTCAACGCCGATTTGACCGGCAACTATGCGCTTGGCCGCGACATCGACGCAAGCAGAACGAGCAACGGTTCCTACGTTCCGATCGGCGGCGGCAATTCGGCATTCACCGGCCAATTCGACGGGCGGGGCCACACGATTACCGCGTTGACCATGCAGGGCACCGGCCCCAACATGATGGGGATGTTCGGGACGTTGGGCTCGGGCGCCGTGGTGCGGGACCTAAATGTGAACGGCAGCCTGTCGATGGCCGTCGATCCGCAAGACGGCTGGGAAGATGCCACCGAAGGCATCTTGGCGGGCATGAACCAAGGCACCATCTTGCGTGTGAACACGTCCGGCAGCATCTGGGATGTCAACGCCACGCAAAACGTTTCGCTCGCCGGAGGACTCGTCGGCTTGAACGTCGGCACGATCGAGCGCTCGAGCAGCGCCGCGATCGTGAACTCCGGATCGGCCGGCGGTCTCGTGGGGGAAAACGACGGTCTCATCAGTCAGTCGCACGCCTCGGGGCAGGTTCAAGGCGCGACCTCGGTGGTGATTAGCGCTACCGGGCCCGCCGGCCTCGTGAGCGACAACCATGGAACGATCACGCAGTCCTACTCCACGGGCGTCGTAGTGGCCGAGTGCAACGACACCGTCTGCGGCGGCGCCGCCGGACTCGTCTACGATAACTTCTACGGCGTCATCAGCCAGTCGTTCGCCGCGGGCACGGTGGAAGCCGGCCGGTGCGGAGCGAATGGCTGCGGGACGGGTGCGGGGCTCGTGTTCAACAACGTCGGCGCCGAGATCAGCCAGTCTTATTCGACGGGGTTGGTCGTAGCGAACGGCTGTGTCACCGCTTCGAACTGCGGGAGCGGAGCGGCGCTCGTCTACTACAACAACGGGCAGATCGCCCAGTCGTTCGCCGCCGGCCTGGTACTGGGCCCGAGCGTTCAATCGCCGACGGGGCCGCAAGCGCAGCGCTACGGCATCACGGCTGACAACGAAGGCTGGATCGGCGGCGATGTGTACTGGGACAAGCAGGCCACCACGGCCATGACCGGTGCGGGAACGGGGACGCCCGTTCCGGATTCGAATGGGCTGACCACGGCGCAGATGTCGAATCCGGGAAACTTCGCCGGTTGGGATTTCAGCTCGGGCGGCGTCTGGGCCATCCCGGCCGGCGCGGATCATCCTGTCTTGCGCTGGCAGTTGGCGCCGACGGCAAGCGACTAATCGCCCGTGCGCCAAGGCCGCGGCTCGAAGGCGGCGCACGCTCATAGACGGCCATGAAACGTCCCGCGCAAGCCGGCAGCGACGCTACCAATCGTATTTGGCGCCGGCCAGCACGGTACGCTCGTTCCCGAATGCGCAAACCGCGTACGACTGGCAACCGCTGATATAGCGACGATCGAAGAGATTCTCCACGTTCAATGAAAACCGCCAATGGCGGGTGTCGTAGTGCAGCGCCGCATCGTAGAGCGTAGCGCTCGCAACGGTCAGCGAGTTGTCCGGCGCACCGGCCGACGCACTCGAATAGCGAATTCCGCTGCCGACGCCGAACCCCGCGAGGAAGCCCGTATGCCATGTCCAGTCGGCCCATAGCGATGCCATCTGGCGCGGCCGCGGGATGTCCACGGGCCAGTTGTTCAGCGATGCGTCATTGGCCTTGATGTTCTTCACGTCCTGATAGACGTACGACGCGATGACCGACACCTCGCGCGTGACGTTTCCCACCGCGCTCAACTCGATGCCGCGCGAGCGCACCTCGCCCGTCTGCACGGAAGATAGGCCGGTCGGATCGAGCGTTTTCGGCGCGGGCGTCACGACGTTCGTCTGGTCGATCCGATACGCGGCCGCGGTCAGCATCAGCTTCTTGCCGAACGGCTGCCAGCGCAACCCCGCCTCGATCTGCTTGCCACGTGTCGGCTCAGGCAAGGCGTTGCCGAACATCCGCACGCCGATGACCGGATTGAACGACGTCGCATAGCTGACGTAGGGCGAGAGGCCGTAATCGCCACGATACGTGAGGCCAACGCGGCCCGAAAATGCGCTGAGATCTTGTGTCGTCCGCGTGCCGGCGCCGCGGTCGTCCTCACGCACGTTGACCCGATCCTCGCGGCCACCGACCGTGAAAGTCCACCGGCCCCATTGGATCTGGTCTTGCGCGTACGCACCGATCGTGTTCATCGCCGTATAGAGATCGGGGTGACCGAGGAATGTCGGCCCCGAGAAAATCGCGCTCGTGACGGGCGTGTAGACAGGATGGTAGATGTCCAGGCCAGGGGCCAGCGCGAGCCACTCGCTGTCGGTCGTGGTCTGCCGGTTGTACTGCAAGCCGAGCAGCACCGTATGCTCGAGCGGCCCGCCCCCGAAACGCGCCTGTGCGTTGTTATCGATGTCGATGCGGCTGTAGTTGAATTGGAACAGGCCCGCGTAACGTGTGATGTCGGTCATGCTGCTCCCGGCAAGACCGGCGCCGAAGACCGATGCGTCGTCGAGCGTGAGGTGCGTCCAGCGTACGTTCTGATGCAGGGTCCAGATCGAATCGACGGTGTGCGAAAGCTGATAACCGAGCGACCACTGCTTCTTGCGGTAATCGTTGAATGTCGGATCGCCCGTGTAGACGTCGTGCGTCAGTTGTCCGTTGGGATTCGGCAGGACGGTGCCTGGCGCGGGCAGAAAGTTGTGAGAGAAATCGCTTCGGTCCTGCAGATAGGTGGCGGTGAGCGTCAGCGACGTGTCCGCGTCCGGCCGCCAGCGAATCGAAGGCGCAAGGGCCGCGCGCTGCTGCGCATGCGGGCCGGTGAGCGCATTGCCGTCGTCCGCCTCGCCGACGAAACGATAGGCGAATTTGCCGTCGGCATCGAGCGTGTCGCCGACATCGAGCGTCATCTCCTTGCGTGCGTAGTTGCCGATCTTCACGCCGGCCTCGCGCACACGCTGACCGTCGGCCTGCTTCGTGTGCACGTCGATGATTGCGCCTGGATCGCCGGCCCCGTACAGCACGGATGTCGGCCCACGTAGCACGGTGATGCCATCGATCAGATACGGGGCGACGCGCCAATCCGCGATCGGTGTCGTGGCCGGCGCTTGCAGCCCGTCGACGAACAAAGTGGGCCGGAAGCCGCGCAGCGACGCATAGAGGTCGGAGCGGTTGTCGGATCCATACGACCCAAAGCCCGGCAGGTAGCGCAGTGCCTGATTGAGATCGGTCGCGCCGGTCATCTCGAGCTGCTGCTCGGTGATGACGTTGATCGTTTGCGGAATGGCGGTGATCGGGGTGTCCGTCTTCGTGCCCGTTGCGGTGCGGGTGCGCACGAGCCCGGCAGACGGCGCATTCGCCACGCCTTGCACGACGATCTCCGGCAAGGTGGTGCCGGCCGCAGCGCCGTTGCCCGCGGGTTGCGCCGCCTGCGCGTGCGCGTGGCCGACGGCCATGACCCACAAGGTCGCGCCGAGCGCGGCCGCACGTCGGCAAGACAATGGCGCGGCCCCGATCGTTGGTTGGGCGCCGCCGCGGGATTGCGGCGCATCGGAAAGGGCGTAGGAGGCCGAGTGCCCCGCAGGCTGCGGGGCGGAAAGGTGTCGCAAGTGCATGAGTCTCAAAGCAGTGAAAATACACGGCGGCACGATACACGATTATCGAGTAGCGCCGGTCGCCGCGACGAACCCGTGCGCTCGTTGGCATGTGGTGCCGACAGATGACGGCGGAGCGACCTCAGGGGATTCGATATTCGCTCACGCTCCATGACTAGACGGGCGCTCGCCTACTAGGCTTCGATAACGCGCACCCCATTAAGGCTCGGACGATGGCAATCGCGCGGGGTGAGTATGTGCCCGGCCCCAATGAGCCGAAAGTTTGGTTCCAGTCGCTCGAAACGCTGGCGCAGGTGCTTTCCGACAGAAACCGGTCGTTGCTCGCGCTCATCGCAGAGATAAAACCGGCCTCGCTGAGTGAGTTGGCCGAACGTTCCGGCCGCGCGAAGTCCAATCTTTCACGGACGCTTCGGACCATGGAGCGATACGGGCTCGTTCACTTCGAAGAAGGCAAGGGCAGAGAAGTCGCGCCGCGCGTCAGCTACTCCGGCGTGGAACTGGAAATGTCTTTTGGATAATGCCAGCCGGCTCGTTCTTGACTACGTCTCGTCGTTGCCATGTCGGATAGCGAGACCTCACAAAGGCAGCCATTTCCGCAACGCCTCCCAAGCCCCCAACTTCTCGGCATAAGGCACGGACGCATAGGCCGGGCTGCTCGAAGGCAGCTTGATCAGATCCAGCGACGCACGGCTTTCGGCCAGTAGCTGCATTCCGATCTTCGCGGCCGTGCCGCCGTTGAACGCAACCGCCGCAAGATTCGGCAACGCCGCCACCAGTGCCGCCAAATCGTTCGTCGCATGATCGCGAATCCGGCTATCGAGACTGCCCTCGCGCCGTGCCTTCGCAATGACATCCCACAACCCCACGCCATGATCGAGCAGCGCTTGCAGCCGCGCCTCGTATCCCATTCCCGGCAACGCCACGCCGATCACATCGCCGATCAAATGCCAAAACCGATTTTGCGGATGCGCGTAATACTGGCTTTGCGCGAGCGATGCTTCGCCGGGCAAGCTACCCAATACCAGTACGCGGGTATGCTCGTTCACGACGGGCGCGAACGAATGCTTGAACGTCACGATGAGGAAGGCGGCCCAGCGCGCCGCATCGTTGGCCCGAGCGGCGTACGTTCGGTAGCACGATTCGATGCATGCCCCGCATGATCGGGCCGCGCCGGACGCCCGCCCCGGTCATGCGGAAGATGGAGTTGAGGCAAGCTCGAACCGCCCCGCATAGGGCCGCTGCGCCGCGCATCCAGACGCGCCCATAACGCGGGCAGCATGCATTCGGTCACCATCAACGGCGCTCCGTGTCGCACGAACACCGAACGTCGCGCAAGCAAGGTGTGCGGCGCAGGACCCGTCATCTCGCGCCGAGCGAGAACCGCCAGCGGATGCCGTGGCGCGAGCCGCGTGCTGACGAGCACCGACCGCGCCACCGTGCCGTCGGCATATAGCAACTCGGCAAGCGGCCGCGTGGAAAGCCGCCGCATCGCCTGCCACACGCCGCGGCTTGCCGCGAGTGGCGCGATGCTATGCGCAGCGACGAACGGCACGCCGTCCACCTCCAACACCACTTCACGCACCCACACGCGAGTACGCGCCGCAACCCGCAAGGCCGCGCATTCATCGGCCCACGCGCAATCGACGGCCTCGCGCGTCACGCGCACGCGCACGTCGCCCAGCGAGCGCAAATGCGCGGTCAGCGAACCCCCACGCGTGAGCCAGTCGTTCTGATCGAACGTGGCAACCGGTTTTCGAGCCGCGCGCCAGGCGCGGCTCGCGGCGTCATAACCTAGACGCGCTGCACGCATCACCGCGCGAGCAAGAGCGCGTTCGTGCGCTTCACGAAGCTGGCCGCATCCTCGAGCGTGCCGCCCTCGGCCAACACCGCTTGGTCGAACAGCAGGTTGCACCAATCGCCGAAATTACCCTGCTCGGGCGACAGCGCTTTCACTAGCGCATGCTCGGGATTGATTTCGAGGATCGGATGAAACTCGGGCGTCTTTTGCCCCGCCGCCTTCAGCATGCGCTGCAGATAGCCCGTCATCTCGCCGTCGTCCGCCACGAGACACGACGGCGAATCGGTCAGCCGGAACGTCAAGCGCACGTCTTTGGCCTTGTCCTTCAGCACGTCCTTCATCTTTTCGACGAGCGGTTTCATCGTCTCGCCGATCGCCTCGTGCGCCTTCTTCTCTTCGTCGTCGAACGTATTCAAATCGAGATCGCCGCGCGCCACGCTCGCGAGCGGCTTGCCGTCGAACTCGGTGAAGTACGCCAACGCCCACTCGTCCACGCGATCGGTCAAGAGCAGCACTTCGACGCCCTTCTTGCGGAACACTTCGAGATGCGGGCTGTTCTTGGCGGCCTGCCATGTATCGGCCGTCACGTAGTAGATCTTGGTCTGCTCGGGCTTCATCCGCGCCACGTAATCGGCGAGCGAAACCGTCTGCTCGGCCGAGTCGGTATGCGTCGAAGCGAAGCGCACGAGCTTGCCGATGCGCTCGCGGTTGGCGAAATCCTCGCCAAGCCCTTCCTTGAAGGCTTGGCCGAATTCCTTCCAAAAGGTGGCGTACTTGGCCTTGCCTTCGTCGGTGTCGGCACCCGCCATCTCTTCGAGCATCGACAGCACACGCTTGGTGACCCCCTCGCGGATCGCCTTGACGTCACGGCTTTCCTGCAAGATCTCGCGCGAGACATTCAGCGGCAGATCGGCGGAATCCACCACGCCCTTGACGAAGCGCAGATACGGCGGCAACAGCTGCTCGGCATCGTCCATGATGAAGACGCGCTTCACGTAAAGCTTCAAGCCGCTGCGGTGGTCGCGGTTCCACAAATCGAACGGCGCATGCGCGGGGATATACAACAACTGCGTATACTCGCTGCGACCTTCGACGCGGTTGTGCGTCCACGCGAGCGGGTCCTGTTCGTCGTGAGCCAAGTGGTGATAGAACTGCTTGTACTGCTCGTCTTCGATCTCGTTCTTCGGCCGCGTCCAAAGCGCACTCGCCTGATTGACGGTTTCGTCCTCGTCCTTGACGACCATCTCGCCCTTGTCGGCGTCCCATTCCTCTTTCTTCATGAGAATCGGCAAGGCGACGTGATCCGAGTACTTGCGGATGATCGACTGCAGCCGATACGACGACAACAGCTCGTCTTCGTCGGCACGCAGATGCAGGGTGATGGTCGTGCCGCGCTGAGCACGCTCGATCGTTTCGACGGAGAAATCCCCCTCGCCCGCGCTCACCCAACGGACGCCTTCCGAGGCCGGCAAGCCGGCGCGGCGCGTTTCGACGGTGATTTTGTCGGCGACGATAAAGCCCGAGTAAAAGCCCACGCCGAATTGGCCAATCAGCGCCGCATCCTTTTGCTGATCGCCCGACAGCTGCGAGAAGAACTCCTTGGTGCCCGAGCGTGCGATCGTGCCGAGGTGCGAAACGGCTTCGTCGCGGCTCATGCCGATACCGTTGTCGTCGATCGTGATCGTGCGCGCCTCTTTGTCGAACGCAACGCGAATCCGCAAAGTGGGATCGTTCTCGTAGAGCTCGCTGTTGGCAATCGCTTCGAAGCGCAGCTTGTCGGCGGCATCCGAGGCGTTCGAAATCAGCTCGCGCAGGAAAATTTCCTTGTTGCTGTAGAGCGAATGGATCATCAATTGCAGAAGCTGCTTCACTTCTGCCTGAAAGCTCATGGTTTCTTGTGCCATGGTCCCGAGTTCCTTTGCGTACGGTTGCGGTTCGTAGATGACGGAAAACAACGGCTCGCCGCGCCGCCGGCGGCCCGCGGCCCGAGGCCCGAGCTGGCGGCGCGGCGAGCAACGGTCCCTCAATTGGGGGCGACGGCCGCGCCTTTCAAGGGCCGAGCGAAACGGTGCTGCGCGTCGATGTAACCGGCCAGAAAGCCGGGCAGCGCGCGATCGCCGCAATTGGCGACGTTGAAGCGCATCCAGGTGGTCGGCGATTGATGCGGAGAGAACAAGCTGCCCGGAGCCAGCAAGAATCCGGCCTCTTGCCCCGCCGCGGCAAACGCATCGGCGTCGACGCCCGCGTCGGCCCACAAGAACATGCCCGCCGCCGGCAGGTTGAACAATGAGAAACCCGCTTGCTCGAGCATCCGCGCGCAGGGCTCGCGCACGCCGTCGAGCCGCGCGCGCAAGCGCTCCACGTACCGCCGATAGTGCCCCTCGGTCAAGATCTTGTAGATCAGACGCTCGTTGAGTTCGGGCGTGGTCATGCCGATCAGCACTTTTTGATCGGCGATGGCCTGGGCCAGCTCGGGCGCGCAGGCAACGAAGCCGACGCGCAGGTTCGCTGTCAGCGTCTTCGAGAAACTGCCGAGATAGATCACGCGTTTGAGCTGATCGAGCGTCGCGAGCCGGGTGACGGCGTGACTCGGTGGGCAAAGGTCGCCGTAGATGTCGTCTTCCACCACGACGAAATCGTATTCCTCCGCCAAACGCAGGATCCGAAAAGCTTGGGCGGCCGAAAGCGACGTGCCCGTCGGATTATGCAAGACGGAGTTGATGACGAGCATCTTCGGCCGCCACGTCTTCACGAGCGCTTCGAGCGCGTCCAAATCGGGCCCGGCCGGGGTGTAAGGCATGCCGACGAGCCGTGCGCCCTGCGCGGCGAATCGTCCGAACATCTGGAACCAGGCTGGATCGCCGACGACCACCGCGTCCCCCGGTTGCACGTAGAGCCGGGCAATGAGATCGATTGCCTGAGTGATGCCCGAGGTGAGGACGATCTGATCGGGAGCGACCCCGATCTCCCACTCCTCCAAGCGCGTCTGCAATTGCTGCCGCAGCGGCAAAAACCCTTGCGCCGTACCGGTGCCAAGCCACTGCCCGGCGCTTTGGCGCGCCAGTGCGCGCAGGGCCGACGTCACCAACTCGCCGTCGAGCCAGGCGCTCGGCAAGTAGCCGAGCCCCGGCCCTTTCTCGTGCGCCCCGGCGTGCAGCGTGTTGCGCACGAGCCAGACGACGTCGATCGGGCGCTGCGTCGCAGCCGGTGCCGCAGTGCCCGGCTGATTTCCGCCGCCGGCACCGCGCTCGCCCGGCGCACTGCCAGCGCGCTCGCGCACGTAAAACCCGGACCCGCGGCGCGAATCCAGATAGCCCTGTGCGACGAGCCGTTCGTATGCTTCGACGACGGTAAAGCGCGAAACGCCCTTATCCTGCGCGAGTTTGCGGATCGAGGGCATGCGCATCCCGGGCCGGAACACGCGCTCCTCGATACGCCGCCGCGCCCATTGCACCAGCTGCTCGACGAGCGTGAGGGGCGAAGCGCCGTGCGGGGCGGGAATCTGATCGAGAGCGGAAGGCATCATGGCGGCGAACTGTACCGAGAAGTATCGCGCCGATTGTACCGTTACTGTGCCGGCCATGCCGATTACAGTGATTGCTGATTACGATCCGCCGAACGTTGCGCCGCCAACCGCACGGCGTGCCAACTGGCCGGTCCCGACCCCTGCCGTCATTCCGATGAAAAACGCCTCCGCGCTCGAACTCGACCACCTCGTCATTGCCGCTCGCACCCTGGAAGAAGGCACCCGCTTCGTCGCCGATACGCTGGGCATGGAGCCCACCGCCGGCGGCGCCCATGCCGCCATGGGCACGCACAACCGGCTGCTCGGCCTGTGGGGCGGCGCCTATCTGGAAGTGATCGCCATCGATCCCGAAGCCGAACGCGAGCGCACCGGCCGCGACGACGGCGCGTTGCAGGCCCGTCCGCGCTGGTTCGCGCTCGACGATCCGGCGCTGCGCGCACGGCTGGAACAGGGCCCCTTCCTCGCGCACTGGGTAGCGCGCGTGCCGCGTCCGAAGGATCTCGGCCGCTGGCAAGCGCAGTATCCGGCGCGGATCCCGAACGTCATTCCGATGGCCCGCGGCGATCTGACGTGGCGGCTGACGGTGCCCGAGGACGGCGCGTTTCCCGCCTGGCAAGGCGCCGGCGACGGCATCGTACCCACACTGATTCAATGGGACACCGCCGCGCACCCGAGCGCCCGGCTGCCGGCAACCGGCCTCGCGCTCAGAGCGCTGAAAGCGCGGCACCCGCGCGCCGAGGACGTGCGCGCCCAACTTCAATGGCTCGGCGCGGCCCACCTCGTCGAACTCGAAAGCGCCGCCGACGGCATGCCGACCCTATCCGCCGAAATCGAAACGCCGGCCGGCGTGCGCACGCTTGCATAAGCGGGCCGTGTGCCGCAGATCAAGCGGATCAAGCGGGATCAAGCAAGATCAAATTCTCAGGAGCTTTTCAATGACGAAGTCGCATGAAACCCGAGGCATGCTGCTCGGTCTCGTCGGCGTGATCATCTTCAGCTTGACGCTGCCGATGACGCACGTCGTCGTCCAGGAGTTCAATCCCGTGCTGAACGGGCTGGGCCGTGCGCTCGCCGCTGCCGTTCCCGCCGCGGCGCTGCTCGCTTGGCGCCGCGAGCGCCTGCCCAACCGGGCCCAGCTAAAAGGCTTGGCGGTGACGGCGCTGGGCGTCATCGTCGCGTTTCCCGTGTTTTCGGCTTGGGCGATGAAAACCGTGCCCGCCTCGCATGGCGCGCTCGTCAACGGCCTGCAGCCGCTGTTCGTCGCCATCTACGCGGCCTGGCTGTCGCGCGAGCGTCCCTCGCCGGCGTTTTGGGCGAGCGCGGCCTTGGGCAGCGCCCTCGTTGTCGGCTACGCCCTGCATGCGGGCGGCGGTGCGCCTCAAGCGGGGGATCTGTTCATGTTGGCGGCCGTCGCCATCGGCGCGCTCGGCTATGCGGAAGGCGCTCGCGTCGCACGCCAGCTCGGCGGCTGGCAGGTGATCTGCTGGGCGCTCGTGCTGGCCGCCCCGTTCCTCGTCGTGCCCGTGACCTGGCTCGCCTGGCAGCAACATCTGGCGCACCCGGCGCCCTTCGCGCTGCGCACCTGGCTCGCGTTCGGCTACGTGACGCTGTTCTCGCAATTCATAGGATTTTTCGCGTGGTACGCAGGGCTGGCGATGGGCGGCACCGCAAGAGTGGGACAAGTTCAGCTATTACAGATATTCTTCACGATCGCATTCGCCTCGCTGTTTTTCGGCGAAACGGTCGCGCCGTCGACGTGGCTGTTCGCCGCCGCCGTCATTGCCACCGTGATGCTGGGCCGCAAGGCAGCCGTCCGTACAACCCCGATACCGACGAACACGACGAACACGACGAACCCGGCGAGACTTGCGCGATAATCGCGCTTCTCTCGTCTCGAAACATTATCCGTGTTTCGGTATCGACGACGGAACCCAACTCAACCACCATCGAGTACCAAGGAGACGTTTCATGGATCATAGCGATCTGCCGCATACGAACTGGCGCATTTCCGAGCGCGCACGCAAACTCACGAGTTCCGCCATTCGCGAGATCCTGAAAGTCACCGAACGGCCCGAAGTCATTTCGTTCGCGGGCGGTCTGCCCTCGCCGGCCACATTCCCGGTCGAGCGTCTGCGCGAGGCATGCGAACGCGTGACGCGCGACGCGCCGTCCGCCGCCTTTCAGTACAGTGCGACGGAAGGCTACGCGCCCCTGCGCGAGTGGGTGGCCGCGCGCTACTCGAAGAACGGGGTGACGATCCGCCCGAGCCAAGTGCTCATCGTCACGGGCTCGCAACAGGCGCTCGATCTGCTCGGCAAAGTGCTCATCGATCCGTCCAGCCCGGTGCTCGTCGAAACCCCGACGTACCTCGGTGCGCTGCAATCGTTTTCAATGTACGAGCCGCGCTACGTGCAGGTGCCGACCGACGACAACGGCTTGATCCCCGAGGGCCTGAGCCCGGCGCTGACGCAAGGGGCCCGCCTGCTGTACGCGCAGCCGAACTTCCAGAACCCGACGGGCCGCCGGCTGCCGCTCGAGCGCCGTCGCGCATTGGCCGAATTCGCCCGCACGAGCCCGTTTCCCGTCATCGAGGACGATCCGTACGGCGCGCTCGACTACGCCGGCGCGCCGTTGCCCACGCTGCTCTCGATGGCGCCCGATCACGTCGTGCACTGCGGCTCGTTCTCCAAGGTGCTGGCTCCGGGGCTGCGCCTGGGCTACATCATCGCGCCCGAGGAACTGCATTTCAAACTCGTGCAGGCCAAACAAGCCACCGATCTTCATACGCCGAGCTTTACGCAGCGCATCGTGTACGAAGTCGTCAAGGATGGGTTCCTCGACGAGCATATCCCGACGATCCGCGCCCTTTATCGCGACCAATGCGAGGCGATGTTGTCGGCGCTCGAGCGCCACATGCCCGAGGGCGTGACCTGGAACCGGCCGGAAGGCGGGATGTTCATCTGGGCCAGCTTGCCCAAGAGCATCGACACCATGAAGCTGCTCGAAGCGGCCATCGCCGAGCATGTCGCGTTCGTGCCGGGCGCCCCGTTCTATGCGAACGACCCCGATCACAGCGCGCTGCGCCTGTCGTTCGTCACCGTGCCGCCGGCGCGTATCGACGAAGGCATCGCGCGCCTGGCCAAGCTGATCCGCGAGCGCCTGTAAGCGTCGTCGCCCGCCCCTCGCCTTGGTGAGGGAGCGGGCCCGACGCAGTTGACCGATTCTTTCCCCCTACCCTCTTCACCATTCAAGGAACCGACATGGCAAATCAAAACGTCTACGACAAGCTCAAGGAACTCGGCATCGAACTGCCGGCCAGCGCCACGCCGGCAGCGGCCTACGTCATGGCCGTGCAGACGGGCAACACCGTCTTCGTGTCGGGCCACACGGCCAAGAAAGACGGCAAGCCGTGGGTCGGCAAGCTCGGCGCCAACATGGCGACCGACGAAGGCAAGCTGGCCGCGCGCTCGGTCGCCATCGACTTGATCGCCACGCTGCACGCGCATACGGGCGACTTGAACCGCATCAAGCGCATCGTGAAGGTCATGAGCCTCGTGAATTCCACGCTCGAATTCACCGAGCAGCATCTCGTCACGAATGGCGCGTCGGAGCTGTTCGGCGAGATCTTCGGCGATGCGGGCAAGCACGCGCGCTCGGCATTCGGCGTGGCGCAGATTCCGACCGGCTCGTGCGTCGAGATCGAGCTGATCGTCGAAGTCGCCTGACGCGAAGCACGGCGATGAACACGCGCCCCGTCCGCTTCCAGCAAGTCGACGTCTTCTCGCAAACCCCGTTCAAGGGGAATGCGCTGGCCGTCGTGTTCGACGCCGACGGCTTGACCGACGACCAGATGCAAACGATCGCCCGTTGGACGAATCTGTCGGAAACGGCGTTCGTCTGCCGGCCGACCGACCCGCTAGCCGACTACCTCGTGCGCATCTTCACGCCGGCCTACGAGCTGCCGTTCGCGGGCCATCCGACGCTCGGCACGGCGCACGCGCTGATCGAAAGCGGGCTTCGGCCGCGCCAGCCAGGCCGGCTGGTCCAGCAATGCGGCGCGGGGCTTGTCGATGTCGCCTTGCGCGACGACGGTTCGATGGCATTCTCCGCCCCGCCCGCGCGCATCGAAGCATTCGGCGCGAACGATCCGCAAGCTCTGCAAGCGCTGAAGGCCGCGCTGCGCTGCGATGAAATCGATTTCGTCGAGATGCCGCCATGTTGTATGGATAACGGGGTACCTTGGCTGGCAGTGGGCGTCGCTTCGCCGGACGCTTGCGTATCGATCGCACCCGATCAGGCCGCCATGGCGCGGATAGTGCAAAAAGCGGGCATGACCGGGCTCGCTTTGTATGCACGCCACGCGCCCACCGGCCCGGCGACGCTCGAGGTGCGCTGTATCGTCGTCGACAGCGAATCCGCGATTTACGAAGACCCTGTCACCGGCAGCGCCAACGCCGGCCTTGCCAGTCTCTTCGCTCTGCACGGGCGCCGGCCCGCCGCCCGCTATACGGTGCGGCAAGGTACGGCGATCGGGCGCCAAGGACACGTCGTCGTGGAGTACGACGAGAACGATACGGTCTGGATCGGCGGGCACTCGACGACCGTCATCGACGGCACCTTCCAGCGGCCCTGAAGCGGCCCTGAAGGCGGCCTTGAAGCGGCCTTGAAGCGATCTTCCTCACGCGCCGCGACCCGGCGGCGCTTGACGTCCTCGGGCCGCATTCACCCAGTCTTCCACTGCGCGGAATAATCATTTCGGCTAGCCGGCCTCGACGCGTCGGCAATCGAGCCCGGCCTCGCACGCCTTGCATGGCGCTTGCGCCTTACCTGACGCGGGCGCGTGCGCCGTTGCGACGAAGGTAAAGGCAAAAGAGGAATATCATTGCCGAAATCGTGCCCGCCGCGACGAACGTTTACCCGATAAACGGACGCTATCTTAATTTTTATCCATTCAGTAATATCCTTAATCAGGAACGCCTGCGGTATTCGAAGCCTGCCCAATCACTCACTGCCCCGATGAATTTCGCCCGGCTTCATTCGACGAGAGACACCCGCACGCGATCGAACGCCGCGGGCACGCGCCGTCGTGCGCTGATCGCCATCCCGGCGTTGGGCGTGCTCGTGCTTGCACTGCTGTGGACGGTGATTTCGGCGCGGCTCTCGGTCGAGCGCGACTCCACCTACCGGGAAGCGACGGCATCGGCCGCGATCCTTTCCGCCGCACTCGAGCAGCACACGGTCAAGGCCATCCACCAAGTCGACCAAATCACGCGCTTCGTCAAGTACGAGTACGAAAAGAGCCCCGAGCGCTTCGACCTCGCCAATACCGTCGAAAAAGGCGTCGTGCAAAGCGATACGCTCGTGCAGGTGTCGATCATCAACGAGCACGGCATTCTGACGTCCAGCACGGCCGAGCCCAATCCCGTGCCGATCGACCTATCGGATCGAGAGCACTTCAAGGTTCACGAGCACGAGAACGACGATCAGCTCTATATCAGCAAACCCGTGCTCGGACGCGTCTCGCACCAGTGGACGCTGCAGATGACGCGCCGCTTGAACCACCCCGACGGCTCGTTCGCGGGCGTCGTGGTCGTGTCGGAAGATCCGGGCTATTTCACGAGCGATTTTTACAACAATGCGGCGATCGGCAAGGACGGCGTGATCGCCGTCATTTCCGATACCGGGGCAGTGCTCGCCCGCCGCACCGGCATGGCCCGCGATCCCGCCGGCGCCTTTTCGGCAAGCGGGACCTACCCCATCTCCGAGCATGTCTCCGGCACGATGGTCGATCCGATCGACCACGTCAAACGCATCGTCTCGTATCGGCACATCGACGGCTACCCGATGGGCGTACTCGTCGGGCTGTCCGAGGCCGAGGAATTCGCCGATTACAACCACACGCGCAATGTCTATCTGCTGATGGCGGGTTTCATCTCGCTGGCGATGTTCGGTTTCTTCGCCGTCGCCACGGGTCTGATCGGCAAACTGCTGGGGCGCGAGCGCGAGATGACGCACCTCGTCGAGTACGATTTGCTCACGGGCCTGCGCAATCGTTACGCTACGATGCAAAGCTTGCGGCAAGACGTTAGCGACCAGGGCAACGTCGGGCGGCTCGCGATCCTGTTTATCGACCTGGATAATTTCAAGACAGTGAACGACACGCTCGGGCACAACGCCGGCGACATCGTTCTGCAAATGACCGCCTCGCGCCTATCCGATGCCGTGGGTGCCGCGGGCGTGCTGTCCCGGATCGGCGGAGACGAGTTCGTCGTCGTGCTCAAGGGAGGCGACGTCGAACGCCAGGCCGTGCAACTGGCCGAAAACCTACGCGAGATGTTCGAGCGCCCCTTCGACGTGCGCGGCACGGCGTTCGTGCTGCACGCGAGCATCGGCATCGCGCTCTACTCCGTCGGCAGCGAAAGCGAAATCGATCTGCTGAAGAAGGCCGACCTCGCGATGTACAGCGCGAAAGACGCCGGCAAGAACTGCTACCAGTTCTATTCGCCGCATCTGTCGCATCGCGCCGATCATCTCATGCAGTGGGAACAACAACTGCGCGTGGCGCTGGCCGAGAACCAGCTGTTCCTCGTCTATCAGCCGAAGATCGATCTCGCGCGCCGGTGCATTACGGGCTTCGAAGCGCTGGCGCGTTGGAACCATCCGCAGCAAGGCGTCATCTCTGCGAGCGAGTTCATCCCGGTGGCCGAATCGACGGGCCTCATCGTCCCGATCGGCGATTTCGTCATCGAAACGGCCTGCCGCCAACTGGCGGCCTGGCAACGCGACGGCTACGAATCGCTCTCGCTCGCCGTCAATATCTCGGCCGTGCAATTCTGGCGCGGCGACCTGTACGAGACGATTTCGCGCGCCATCGAGGACACCGGCATCGCGGCCAACCGGCTCGAACTCGAGATCACCGAGACGGCGATGATGGAGTATCCCGAACTCGTCTCCGAGAAAATCGTCGCGCTCAAGCGGCTCGGTGTCAGCATCGCGCTCGACGATTTCGGCACCGGCTATTCGTCGCTGTCCTACTTGAACCGCTTCTCGGTCGATACGTTGAAGGTCGACCGCTCGTTTGTGCAAGCCATCCCCGCCGACCGCAGCGTCTGCGTGATGGTGTCGGCGATCGTCAATCTCGCGCGCTCGCTCGGCTTGACCGTCGTCGTCGAGGGCACGGAAACCGAAGAGCAAATCGCGTGGCTCTCGGCACTGGGCAATATTCAAGCGCAGGGCTTTCTGTTTTCGCGGCCGGTACCCGCGGACGGCATCGCCGCGCTGCTCGAACGTTTCGGTGTGTGCGATACGCTGGAACCGTTCGGTGCGGGCGGTAAGAACCAGAAGAACGCGAGCACGAGCAAACAATCCGCCTAAACGCATCGGCGTGCACCCGCACGATGCAGGAGCAAACGGAAGGACCGACTGATGGCCGATGCGAACACGCGCCGCAGACGTACTTCACGCGCCACGCGCACCGCCGCTACCGCGAAGGAAGGGACGCGTATCGAACCGGCGCGCAGCGCCGGCCCAGAGCCGCTATGGACGCTGTTTCGCGTCGTGTTTGCCCTATCCGCGCTCTCCTGGGGCGGGCTTGCGCTGATGGCCCAGCTCGAACTCCACTACGTCGTGCGCGAACGGCGCTTCACGCAAGTTCAATACTCCGATTTCGTCGCGCTGTCCTGGATGACACCCGGGGCGGTAGGCTGCAGCGTTGCCGTCCAGGTCGGTTATGCACTGCGAGGACGCATCGGCGCCTGCATCGCCGGCGTCGCGGCCGTGCTGCCGTTCTTTTGCACGATGACAGCCCTGGCGACGTTCTACCAAGCGTCTCTTATTCACGCGCTGGCGGTGCCGGGCCTCATCGATCATTTCGCCGTCGTGCTCGCCGTGCTCATCGGCATTACCTGGTACCGGCAAACACGCGTGCTCGTGCACGAACCGCTCGAATGGGCCGCCGCCGTGCTGGCCTGCATCGTGTTGCTGACGATCCGCGGCACAGCCTCGTTCGTGCTGCTGCTCTCGGCCTCGTTCTTGGCCGGCTGGTTCGCAAGTTCCGCACGCGGCGGCAAGCTCAACATCGCGCTGGGGCTGACGGATAAACTGTTCGTGGTCGCCGCGCTGGCTCTGATCGCGCTGTTCGCCGCACCGTTTCCGCCCGAGTATGCCGCCCGTCTGCTCTGGCCGCGTCTGGCCGGCGCCGGCATGACATTGTTCGGCGGGGGATTTTCCGCACTGCCCGTGCTCAAGGCGCTGTTCGAGACGCCGGAAGTCGGCATCGGCGCACGCGAGTTCACGCTTGCATTCGCACTCTCGCCAGCCTCGCCCGGCCCGCTGCTCAATGTGGTTCCGTTTCTGGGCTATCTCGTGCATGGCTGGGTCGGCGCAATCACCGCGACGTTATCGATGTTCGTGCCGTCCGGCATGCTGATCGTCTTTGCGCGACGGCACTTGCATCGCCTAGAAGCGAACGTGCGCTTCGAGCACGGCATGCGCGTGCTGCGCGCCTCGACGACGGCATTTTTGCTGACCGCGGTCGTGCATATTGGCCAGCACGTATCGCTGCAACCGGCTCACGTTGTCACGGCCGTGTTCGCGCTCGTTTGCCTCGCGCGGTACAAAATGCCTGTCTATACCGTGTATGCGGTGGTCGCAGCGACTTACGGCGCGGCGCATTTGCTCGGCTACCGGTAACGGGCGAGGACTGCTCCGGTCGACGGGCTCGCTTAGGTATGGCTCGCTCAGGTATGGCTCGCTTACGCGTAGCCCATCACGCCCAGCAGCGCCCCGGCCGCAATCAGCCAAACGGGATTGAAGCGCGTGGTCAGCCCAACGGCCACCGTAGCAATGGTCAACGCGATCGTCGCCACCGAATGATCGGCGCCTTGCGCGAGAATGGCGCCGGTCGCCATCAACAAGCCGATCGTCACCGGTGCAAGCGCCCGCCGAAACACCGTCATCCAACGCGCATCGCGGTGTGCGCCCGTGTAGTGCTCGAACGCCACGGCAAATACCGACGAAGGACCGCACATCGCCAGCGTCGATACGATCGCACCGGCCAAGCCGGCGACTTGCCAGCCGAACAGCGCGACAAACAGCACGTTCGGCCCCGGCGATGCCTGAGAGATCGCGAATAGCGCCGTGAACGTCGTATCGGTGATCCAATGATGCTGATCGACGAGAAAACGATGCATTTCCGGGATGACGGCCGTGGCCCCGCCGAACGCGATCGCCGAAACCAGCGCGAAGCGCCAAGCCAACTCGAACAGAATCACCGCAGAGCCCTCCACTCGACGCATAGCGCGGAAGGAATCAGCACCAGCATCACCCAGCCGAGCGGCCAATGAAGGATGCCGACGGCGGTTAAGGACAAGAGCCCGAAAACCAGCCCGCGCACGGTACGCGGCTGGCTCTGCGCCAGCTTGATGCCTGTCATCAGCACGAGGCCCGCCGCCACCGCCATCATGCCGCGTAGCGCGCCTTGCACCGCGGGCAGCCCACCGAAGCGATGGTAGAGCGCGCCGAGCACAAGCACGATAACGAACGGCGCGGATATCAAACCAGCCGCCGCGGCGAGCGAGCCGCGCCACCCACAGTGCCGATAGCCGACGATCACGGCCATGTTGCATATGTTGGGGCCGGGCAGAATTTGCCCGATCGCAAGCAATTCGGCAAATTCTCGATCGTCCAGCCAGCGGCGCCGGTCGACAAGCATGCGGCGCGCCCACGGCATGACGCCGCCGAAGCCGTACAGACTCATTTCGGCGAACGTGCGAAACAACTCCGCGGGCGTAATGCGCGGCCCCTGGAAGGAGCCGTCGAGCGCATTCGTCGGAGAATCGGAGGGGGGCATCGTCGGATTACCCGTAAAGCCTCGAGTATCGCGCAACGCCGCGGTAAACGGCGCGTCTGCAACACACGGTAATCGTTGCGAGTACAACCACCGTGCACGCGATCGCGGGCGCTTTAAAATCCGCGCGACAGCACGGCGGCGACGATCGTCGCGACGCCGAGTACGAGATTCACCAGCACGAGACGACGCATGACATCGACGGCGCGCGCCCCGTCCGGCCAGCGCTGTGCCTGGACGGCGCGGCGGATGCGCGGAAACACGGCAAAGCGCACATGCCCGAAATTGAGCATCATCACGACGCCGAGCGCCGCCATGAGATGGATCTGCCAAGGCGCCTGCGCGCCGCCGAAGCGCATCATCAAAAAACCGCCCGAGATCAGAATCGCGATGATGGACCCGCCGATCCAATTGAAGAACCGACCGAACACCGCCTCGATCAGCGGCAGCCGAAGCTGCGGGGAGAGATCCGCCAACGCTGGACGCAGGCAGAAATGCGCAAACACCATCCCGCCGACCCAAACGGCGACAGCAGCCAGGTGCGCGAACAGGGCAACGTCGATCGCAATCGACAAAGACATAGGACTCTCCAAAAGCGGTCGCTTCACTATCCGGCGCTCGCCTTCGAGCGCCGGCCACGCCCGCGCGTCAACCGAGCGCGGGCCTCAATGACGTAATCTTCAAACGCGTATCGGGCGCGCGTCCGCGGCGAGCGCGCTTGCCGACATGCGGCGCCAACGCGCTACCTGCCAGGCGTTCTTCTTGCGGTTTCCCGCCCCGCCCCGTGCCCAGCAATACGACGCCGGCCGGTGTAATCGCCAACGCCTGGGCCAGCTTCTCGCCCTCGTCGAGCCCCATCAGGATGATGCCGCGCCCACCCGCCGTGAGCGATTTCATTTCATCGAAACCGAAGACGGCGAGGCGCCCCGTGCTAGACAAGCAAGCCACTTGCGCCGCCTGCGGGAGTACGGGCATCGGCGCCAGCGGCTGCGCGCCTTCGTCGATCGTCATGAACGACTTGCCGGCCTTGACGCGGCTCACCATATCGCCGACACGCGCGACGAAACCATACCCGTTGCTGGACGCGAGCAGCAGCGATTGCTCGACGCTGGCCGCGTAGTAATGCATGAGGTGCGTTCCCGCTTCGAGGTCGATGAACGAAGTGACCGGCGCGCCGTCACCGCGCCCGCCCGGCAGCGCCGATACGGGCACCGAGTATACGCGCCCCTTGCTGCCCCACGCGATGAGCACATCGGGCGTGCGGCACAGGAACGCCGCGTACAGGCTATCGCCATCCTTGAACGTGAAGCCGGCCGCGTCGAGCCCGTGACCCTTGAGCGCGCGCACCCAGCCGCGCTGCGACACGACGACCGTCACCGGTTCGTCGACGACACGCGCTTCGAACGTCGCCCGCTTTTCTTGTTGAATCAGCGTGCGCCGGTCGTCGCCGTATTGCTTCGCGTCGCTTTCGATCTCCTTGATGATCTGCCGCTTCATCGCGGATTCGTTCGCCAGCAATTCTTCGAGCTTGGTCTTCTCGTCGCGCAGCGCGTCGAGTTCCTTTTCGATCTTGATCTTCTCGAGCCGCGCCAATTGACGCAGCCGGATTTCGAGGATGTCCTCGGTCTGCCGCTCGCTCAAACCGAATGCGCTCATCAACGCCGCCTTCGGCTCGTCCGATTCGCGGATGATGCGGATGACCTCGTCGATGTTCAGGAAGACGATCATCCGGCCTTCGAGGATATGGATGCGATCGTCGACCTTCATCAACCGATGCCGCGTCCGGCGCGTGACCGTCGCGAAGCGGAACCCGATCCACTCCTGCAGGATCTCGGCGATCCCCTTTTGCCGGGGCCGCCCATCCGCGCCGATCATGACGAGGTTCAGCGCCGCGTTCGATTCGAGGCTCGTATGCGCGAGCAACGAGTGGATGAATTCGGTCTGATCGATGCGGCTCGATTTCGGCTCGAACACCAGCCGCACCGGCGCGTCCCTACCCGATTCGTCGCGCACGGCGTCGAGCAACGCCAGCATCGTCTGCTTCGTTTGCAGTTGCTCCGGCGTGAGGGATTTCTTGCCGAGCTTGATCTTCGGATTCGTGAGTTCCTCGATCTCCTCCAGCACCTTCTGGCCGGAGGTATTGGGCGGCAGCTCGTTCACGACGAGTTGCCACTGGCCTCGCGCGAGATCTTCGATCTTCCAGCGCGCCCGCACCTTCAGGCTGCCGCGGCCCGTCTCGTAGGCGGCGGCAATTTCGGTCGCGCTCGAGATGATCTGGCCGCCGCCGGGGAAATCCGGCCCGGGCACGATTTCCATCAACTCCGCGTGCGAGAGCTGCGGATGACGAATCATCGCCACGGCAGCCGCGGCCACTTCGCGCAGATTGTGCGACGGAATTTCCGTCGCCAAGCCCACCGCGATACCCGATGCGCCGTTCAGGAGCAGGAACGGCAAGCGCGCGGGCAAGAGCTTCGGCTCTTGAAACGAGCCATCGTAGTTCGGCGCGAAATCGACGGTACCTTCGTCGATCTCCTCGAGCAGCAGCTTGGCGATCGGCGTCAAACGGGCTTCGGTATAACGCATCGCCGCCGCACCGTCGCCGTCGCGCGAACCGAAATTACCTTGGCCGTCGATGAGCCGATAGCGCATCGAAAAATCTTGCGCCAACCGAACCAGCGCGTCGTAGGCGGATTGATCGCCGTGCGGGTGGTACTTGCCCAGCACATCGCCGACGACGCGAGCCGATTTGACGGGCTTCGCATCGGCGGCCAGGCCCATTTCGCTCATCGCGAACAAAATGCGGCGCTGCACGGGCTTTTGCCCGTCGCACACATCGGGCAGCGCACGGCCCTTTACGACGCTCACCGCGTAGTCGAGATAGGCACGCTCGGCGTAATGACCGAGCGTCAGCGATTCGCCGTCGGGTGTCGTGGCCGGTGCGAACAGATCGTCTTGTTGATCCATCGAGAATATTGTCCGTGTTCAGGAAACGCTAGAAGCAGTACGTGCCTCAGATATCGGCTTCGACTTCGTTGCCTTTCTCTTCGAGCCAGCTGCGGCGCGCCGCCGCCTCGCCCTTGCCCATCAGCATCGTCATGCGCGAGACGGTGCCGTCGTAAGTCGAGCTCGCCGAGCGCGACCGGCAGCAGGCGCCGCGTGTCGGGGTTCATCGTGGTGTCCCACAGTTGCTCGGCGCTCATTTCGCCCAGGCCCTTGAAGCGGCTGATCGTCCATGCGTTTCGCGCACGCCTTCCTTGCGCAGCTTGTCGAGCGATCGCTTCGAGCTCGCCTTCGTCGAGCGCATAGAGCTTCTGCGCCGGCTTCTTGCCGCGCGCCGGCGCGTCGACGCGAAACAGCGGCGGCCGCGCGACGTAGACGTGGCCGCGCTCGATCAGCTGCGGGAAGTGCCGGAAGAACAGCGTGAGCAGCAGCACCTGGATGTGCGAGCCGTCGACGTCCGCATCGGACAGGATGCAGATCTTGCCGTAGCGCAGGCCGACAGATCGAGGCGTGTCGTCCGGGCCGTGCGGATCGACGCCGATCGCCACCGCGATGTCGTGGATCTCGTTGTTCGCGAACAGCCGGTCGCGCTCGATCTCCCAGGTGTTGAGCACCTTGCCGCGCAGCGGCAGGATCGCCTGGGACTCCTTGTCGCGGCCCATCTTGGCGCAGCCGCCGGCCGAATCGCCCTCGACCAGGAATAGCTCGTTGCGCGCGATGTCGCGTCGATTCGCAATCGGTCAGCTTGCCCGGCAGCACGGCCACGCCCGAGCTCTTGCGCTTCTCGACCTTCTGCCCGGCGCGCTGGCGCGCCTGCGCCTGCTTGATGACGAGCTCGGCGAGCTTCTTGCCGTGCTCGACGTGCTGGTTGAGCCACAGCTCGAGCGCGGGCCGCGCGAAGCGACGACACGAGCCGCACGCGCGTCGCGGCTGTTCAGGCGCTCCTTGATCTGGCCCTGGAACTGCGGGTCGAGCACCTTCGCCGACAGCACGAACGACACGCGCGCGAACACGTCTTCGGCGCAGCAGCTTGACGCCCTTGGGCAGCAGATTGTGCAGCTCGACGAAGCTCTTGACCGCTTGAAACAGGCCGTCGCGCAAGCCCGATTCGTGCGTGCCGCCTGCCGGCGTGGGGATCAGGTTGACGTAGCACTCGCGCAGCGGCGGGCCTTCCTCGGTCGAAGGCGACGCACCCACGCGGCGCCCTCGCCTTCGGCGAACGATCTTCGTTCGTACGCGAGTTGTCCGCATAGCGCTCGCCTTCGAACAGCGGGATCACCAGCTCGCGCCGCCCAGCGCCTGCATCAGATAGCCGCGCAGGCCGTCGTCGTATTTCCAGCTCTGGCGCTCGCCCGTCTTTTCGTTGACGAGCACGACTTCGACGCCGGGCATCAGCACCGCCTTCTGCGCAGCAGGTGCTGCAATTCGCCCAGCGGCAGATTCGGCGGAATCGAAGTACTTCGGATCGGGCCAGCGCCGTGACCGCGCGTGCCGGAGCGCTTTTCGCCTCGCTCGATGGCGCGCACCGTCAGCGCTCGCACGACGTCGCCGTGCGCGAAGCCCACCTGGCGCCACTTTGCCGTCGCGCCACACCGTGACTTCGAGCCGCGTCGACAAGCGCGTTCGTGACCGAGACGCCTACGCCGTGCAGGCCGCCGGAGAACCTGTACGCGCCGCCCGCCGCCCTTGTCGAACTTGCCGCCCGCGTGCAGCCGCGTGAAGACGATCTCGACCACCGGCACGCCTTCTTCGGGATGCAGGCCGAAGGGGATGCCGCGCCCGTCGTCGTCGACGCGAGACGGAGTTGATCGGCATGCAGCGTGACCGTGATCTGCTTGCCGTGGCCGCCGAGCGCCTCGTCGGACGCGTTGTCGATGACTTCCTGGATGATGTGCAGCGGGTTTTCGGTGCGCGTGTACATGCCCGGCCGCTGCTTGACCGGCTCGAGGCCTTTGAGCACCTTGATCGACGCTTCGCTATATGCGGCGCTTGGCTTTTTCGTGGACATGGTCTCGTGTAGGTCGTCGTTTGGCGTTGTCCATAACGCGTGCGGAGATCCGCATGGACAACGCGCTCAAAATTCAAAAAAGCGAACGCAAACAAGGGGAACGGCCGGCCTGCTCGCCAAGCGAGCGCAACCGGCGGCGCCGGATGCCCGTCCACCATAGTCGCGGCGTATTTTACTGGTTTCGTTTCGCGCGGCAATTCGGCAGGATGGCTATTGGCCGAACAGCCATCCGCAAAACGGCCCGGGCCGGGTGCCAACCGCACGGCTCCCGCCCTCGCCGGAGGACGTCGCGTAAGCGCACCCGCAGTGCACCCGCAGCGCGACCGGCACGGCTGCGTGCCTATTTACGTTTGGCTTCCAGCGCCTCCCAGCGCTCCAGGGCGGCGAGCAGCTCGTCGTCGATGGCGGCGTAGCGTTCGGTCAGCCGCGCGCCCTCCGTCGCGTCGCGCGCGAAGATCGAACCGTCCTCCAGTTGTGCCCCGATCGCCTTTTGCTCCGCCTCGAGTGCTGCGATGGTTTCGGGCAGCGCTTCGAGTTCGCGTTGCTCCTTGAACGAAAGCTTGACGGTGCGCTGCGCGTTGCGACCGGCCGCGCTCTCCTTAGGCGCCGCCTCGCGCGGCGCAGCCTTGGGCGCATTTTTGGCGGCGGCCTCCAGTGCGAGCCGCTGGGCGCGCTCGCTTTGCGTCTGCCAATCGGTGAAGCCGCCGACGTACTCGCGCCACTGGCCGGCGCCTTCCGAGGCGATCACCGAAGTCACGACGTTGTCGAGAAAGGCCCGATCGTGGCTGACGAGCAACACCGTGCCGTCGTAATCGGCCAGCAATTCTTCGAGCAGTTCCAGCGTGGGGATGTCGAGATCGTTGGTCGGCTCGTCGAGCACGAGCACGTTCGCGGGCCGCGCGAAGAGCCGCGCCAGTAGCAGCCGATTGCGCTCGCCGCCCGACAGCGATTTCACCGGCGAGCGCGCACGCTCGGGCGCGAACAGGAAATCGCCGAGGTAACTCATCACGTGCTTGCGCGTGCCGTTCACCTCGATCCAATCGCTGCCCGGGCTGATCGTATCGGCCAGGCTTTTTTCCTGATCGAGCTGGGCACGCATCTGATCGAAGTAGGCCACCTGCAAGTTCGTGCCGACGCGCACGGTTCCTTCATCGGGGGCGATCTCGCCCAGAATGAGCTTGAGCAGGGTGGTTTTGCCGGCGCCGTTCTGGCCGATGAACCCGATCTTGTCGCCGCGCATGACCGTCGTGGAGAAACGGTCGACGACGGTACGCTCGCCATAGCGTTTGGTGACGTCGGCGAGTTCGGCGACGATCTTGCCCGAGCGCTCGCCCTGCCCGACATCGAGCTTCACGTTGCCTTGCACGCTGCGGCGTTCGGCGCTCTGCTGCCGCATTTCGACCAGCCGCCCGATACGCCCGACGCTGCGCGTGCGGCGCGCTTCGACGCCTTTGCGGATCCACACTTCCTCTTGCGCGAGCAGCTTGTCGAATTTCTCGTTCTCGACGCGCTCGACTTCTAGCTGCTGTGCCTTGCGCGTCTGATACGCCGAGAAATTGCCCGGATACGACAGCAAGCGGCCGCGATCGAGTTCGACGATGCGCGTGGCCACGCGATCGAGGAATGCGCGATCGTGCGTGATGAACAGCAAGCCGGCGCGCGAGTTGACGAGCAGCTCCTCGAGCCAGCGGATACCGTCGAAATCGAGGTGGTTGGTCGGCTCGTCGAGCAACAGCACGTCGGGATCGACGACCAGGGCCTGAGCGAGCGCGACGCGTTTTTGCATGCCGCCCGAGAGCGCGCCGACGCGGGCCTCGCCGTCGAGGCTCAGTTGGGCGATGCGTGGTGGCCACGCGCGTGCGCCAGTTCCAGGCGCCGGCTGCGTCCAGCGCCGATTGCAGCGTGTTCATGCGCGCGAGCAGCGCATCGTGTTCGGCGCCCTCCGGCGTCGCGGCAAGCGCATGGGCGACAGCGTCGTATTCGTCGAGCGAGGCACGCACCTCGAGAAAGACCGGCGGCGACGGCATCGAAGACCGAAGCTTGCGCGTCGAGCTCGGGCTCCTGCGGCACGTAGACGGTAGATAGGCCCTGCTGGCTCGTGACGAGCCCGTCGTCGGGCTGCATGAGGCCGGCGACGATCTTGAGCAGCGACGATTTGCCGGCGCCGTTGCGCCCGATGAGCCCCACGCGTTCGCCGGCCTCTAGCGAGAAATCGGCGTGATCGAGCAGTGCGACGTGGCCGAACGCGAGCTGCGCATCGACGATGGAGTAAAGCGACATGGAAGGAGCGCGCCTGCGAAAATCGAAACGTCCATTGTACCGGCGGCGGCGGGCGAGCCGGCACGCGCTGGCCGTTCGGTACAATCGTGCCCTTGGCGGTCTCGGCCGGCGGCCGCGCCGTGCGACCAAGCGCAAAAACGCAGCGCGCCGTGGCGCCGGCCCCGGAGCCGGCTGATTCCCCGAGACGCGCCGGGCACCGGACTCAGAGGACGAACGCGCTCACCACGCCGCTCAGATGCGAGGCTTGCCCTTGCAACGCCTGCGCCGCTGCCGCGCTTTCTTCGACCAACTGTGCGTTTTCCTGCGTGACCTGATCCATCTGCGTGATCGCGCGGCTGACCTGCTCGATGCCGTCGCTCTGCTCCTGGCTCGACGAGCTGATTTCGGCCACGAGCATCGCGACCTGCTGGATGCTCGTGACGACCGATTGAATCACCTGCCCCGCTTCTTCCACGCGCTTGCCGCCCGCGCCGACCTGGTCGACCGAGTCGCCGATCAAGCCTTTGATTTCTCGTGCCGCGACTGCGCTGCGCTGGGCCAGGGCCCGGACCTCGCTCGCGACGACGGCGAAGCCGCGCCCGTGCTCGCCAGCACGCGCTGCCTCGACGGCCGCGTTCAGCGCCAGGATATTCGTCTGGAACGCGATGCCGTCGATGACGCCGATGATGTCGACGATCTTCTGCGACGACGCGTTGATCGCGTTCATCGTATCGACCACCTGCGTGACGGCGGCACCGCCGGAGGCGGCGATGACCGATGCCTTGGAGGCGAGCTCGTTCGCCTCGCGGGCATTCTGTGCATTCTGCTTGATGCTGCTCGTGAACTGCTCCATCGCCGCAGCGGTCTGTTCAAGCGCACTCGCCTGATTCTCGGTACGCGTCGACAAGTTCATGTTGCCGCTCGCCACTTGGAGCGAAGCGCTGGCGATCGTGTTCGTGCCGCTGCGCACGTTGGCGACGATCTCATGCAGTCGCGCAACCATCTCGCCGAGCGCAGCCAGCAGCCGGCCGGCCTCGTCTCTCGAGTCGGCTGTGGGCTGCTCGGTCAGCTCTCCGCGCGCCACGGCTTCGGCAAGGTGCACCGCGCGGCTGATCGGCCCGGTAATCGTCCGCGAGATGAACGTCGCAGCGATGATCGCCAATGCAACGGCAACGGCTGCAATGCCCCCCATCTGCATGGCGGCGCGGCTCGCGTCTTCAGCCGTGCGCTCGACGTCGCGCTGCATCTCGTGGGCAAGGTAGTCGACCATACGATTGACCTGCGCGTAGTACTCGTCCTGCCGGGCCTGCATCTCGCCCTGGTACACGTCGCGCGCCTCCTGCAGCTTCTGGTCGCGCTGTAGTTCGAAGAACTTTTTCACGGTCGCACCATACGCGCCGCGCGCAGCGATCTGCTCTTTATAGATGGCCTTCGCCGCGTCGTCAGGCAACATCTTCTCGAGCTGCGCATAGGCCTCGGTATTGGCGACGCGGATCGTTGCGTATACATCCATCCGTTGCTGCGCCTGCTCCGGCGACAAACCGACTGCCAGGTCGGCAATGATGTCGTTCGCCTTGTACCCGTTGTCCTTGATCCTGCTGCTGAGGGAAATCAGTGCATAGCGCTGCTGAACGAGCGCGTTCATGCTCTCGTTGCCGCGGTGCAACCGCTGAATGCCGATCGCAGTCGTGATTATCATCAAAGCAACGACCAGCGCAAAAGCCAACCCCAGACGGACCCCGATACGCAGGTCAGTGAGTTTCATCATGTCAGATACCTTATCGAAATTGCACTATCGCCAAGCCGGAAGCAAACGATCCGAATGCCGCCCGTCCAAAGGACGCGCTACCGATCCAATGCGTCGCGCGCCGATGATTCGGCGTACGCCCTAAACGGTATACGGCATTTCTCTGACGCAACCGCAGGCCTCAGCTGGGTCAGCATTGCATTAAAAATCTATAAGGAAGATCTGACGCGCTCTGTAGGATCTTCAGCCGCAAGCCTGATTTGGCGAATCGTCAATGCACCGATTGCCGCGCAGACCGCGATTGCAGCCATTGCATCGAAAACGTGATGCATAACAACGACGAACGAGTGCCGCAGTGCATCGAGCGCCGGGGCCATCCGGAACGACGTGTCGGCGGACAGCAGGCGCGAGATCGCGCCCTGCCGATGCGCATCGAATAGCAGTTGCGGGTCTTCGAACAAGTGCAGCCCTGCCAGGCGGCCGGGGGCCGCTGCGCCGAGTACGTCGTGCACGCCGCGCGCGTAGCGGCGCCCGGTCCATGCCCCGATCGCCGAGACGGCGATGAGGCCACCGATCTGCCGCGTGGACTGCATCAGCGAGGTCGAAATGCCGAGGTAGGCCCGGCCTGCCGCTTCCTGCGCAAAGATGTTGAGGTTGTTCAGAATCAAGCCGAGTCCGACGCCGGCGCCGATCATCGCGGCTTCCATCGACACAAGCCCGCCGCGCCCTGCAGCGAGCGATACGCCGATATTGGCCAGAGCGAGCAACAGATAGCCGGTCATGACAACCACGACCGGGCGTTCGAGCCGCGTGACGATCCGCGTATTGAGCAGGCTGCCGACGGCAATCGACGCGGCAAGCGGCGTGGCGAGCTGCCCCGCAAGCGCTGCCGACAACCCGAGCCCCGCCTGCAACACGAGCGGTACGTAGAAGATCAGCGCAAACATGAGCGCGCCGGTCATGCTCGATAGGCAGAACAACGTCGCGAGTCGGGCATTGCGCAACATGGCAGGCGGGACGATCGGCGACGCGGCCCGCTGCTCGCAAAGATAGAAGAGCAGCAGCAGCACCGGCAATGCACACGCGACAAGCGTACGGGCCGGCGCGATGTGGCCGGCGTCGATGCCGCCGAGCGCGACGAGCAAAGCGGCAAGCAGCAACGACAGCAACAGCGCGCCCAGAACGTCGAGCCGTACCGCGCAGCGTGTCGGGGGCTTGATCGACGGCAGGTGACGCATCACGAAACCGAGTGCAACGATGCCGATCGGCAGGTTGATGAGGAAGGTCGAGCGCCAGCCCCACGCGTCCGTCAACCAGCCGCCGAGCGACGGCCCGGCGGCGGTCCCGACGCCATAGGCTGCAGCCAGCACGACCTGCCATCTGACACGCGCGGCCGGGTCGGGAAACAGGTCGGGTATGGAAGCGAAGGCCGTCCCCGTCATCATCCCTGCTCCGACACCTTGCAGCGCACGCGCCGCGATCAATGCGGGCATCGTGGGGGCCGCCGCACACAACAAGGACGCTATCGTGAACGTGACGATCGCAGCGAGCACATAGGGCTTGCGGCCGTGGTAATCGCCGAGGCGGCCGAAGATCGGCACGGCGATGACCGAGGTCAGCAGATACGCACCCGCTACCCATGCGTAGTACGCAAAGGCATCGAATGCCGCGGCGATCGACGGCATCGCTGTACTGACCGTGGTCTGGTCCAGCGCGATGAGCAGATTGACCATACCGATGCCGAGCATCGCGAGCAGCGAATCGACGAAAGAGCGCTTAGGCATCGGCGAGCGCAACGGCGTGCAAGCGCCGCTGTTCCTGCTGATGGCGCTCAATCGACGCATGCGCGCCCGACGGCGTGGCGCTGCGGCACACGCATGCCAGCCGGCAACCAGCCGGCAGCGCCGATTCGAGCGCATCGCGCACGAAATGCCAGGCCCCGTTGTTCTTCTCCTCCTCCTGCGCCCAGACGATCGTCGTGCACTTCGTGTAAAGCGCGAGCACGGACGCGAGCTCGTGCGCGGGGAACGGGTAAAGCTGCTCCACGCGCAACAACGCGGTTCTGCCCGGCCCCGTCAATGCCCGCGCATGGCGCAGCTCGTGAAAGAGCTTGCCCGCGCAGATCACCACGCGCCTGATTTGCGCGCGCCCGGCATCGGTGATGTCGGGGTCATCGAGCACCGGTGCGAACGCACCTTCGGCGAGCGCGCTCAACGGCGAATGCGAGCTGCGATTGTCGTACAACTGACTTTTCGGCGACATGACGATCAACGGACACGGGTCGGCAGCCAGTGCCTGCTCGCGCAGCAGATGGAACCATTGCGCCGCGTTCGACGGCATGACCACGCGCAGATTGTCTTCGGCGCACAGCTGCAAGAAGCGCGAGAGATAGCCGGTCGAATGCTCGGGGCCGACGCCTTCGTGACCATGCGGCAGCAGCACCGTCAGCGCCGAGCGGTAGCCCCACTTGTACTCGCCGGAGGCGATGTATTGATCGATGATCACTTGTGCGCCGTTGACGAAATCGCCGAACTGCGCCTCCCAGACAGGCAGGCGCGTACGCGACTGCACGCTGTAGCCATACTCGAACGCGAGCACGGCTTCCTCGGTGAGCGGCGAATCGACGACATCGAACGGCCCTTGGCCGCTCGACAAATGGCGCAGCGGTACGTACGACCCGGCACTGTCGTGTCCCGGTGACTGCGTGTGCCACACGGCATGGCGATGCATGAACGTGCCGCGCCCGACATCCATCCCCGAAATGCGCACGCCCCGCCCATCGTCGACAATCGAGGCGTAGGCCAAATTCTCGGCCAGACACCAGTCGATGCCCCGTGCATCGTCGTGCGTGCCGCCTTGCAGCGCATGCTGCCAGCGGCCGTGCAGCGCCTCGACCCACTCGTGCAGTTTCATCTGCGGCGGGACGGTCATCAAGGCTCGGGCCAACGCACGCAAGCGTTCGGCCGAGAGCGGCTCGGCGGTCGTCGCCGCGTCGCCGCCGCCTTTCGCGCCGGCGTGCTGCGGCAACGTCGTGGCAGCGCCGCGTGGGCCTTCGGCCAGCGCCTTCGCGTATAGCGCATCGAGTGCAAGCGGCGCCCCGATCTCGGCGTGATAGCGCTCGACCACGCCGGGCCGTGCAGCAACGGTAGCCTGCAAGCCCGGCTGCGTCAGCGCGGGGATGTCATGTTCCGAATGCCCGAGGCGGCGGTACCCGACGAGGTCGACGACGATGTCGCAGCCGTGCGCCATGCGGTAGTCGATCGCGATCGCGGCGGCGCGCAAGACGGCTTCCGGATGATCGGCGTTGACGCGCAGGACCGGTGCGTCAACGATGCGGGCCACGTCCGTGCAATATTCGTGTTCTCGCGGCGACAGGCGGTTTGGCGTCGTGAAGCCGATCTGGTTGTTGACGATCACGTGCACCGCGCCGCCCGACGTGTAGCCGCGCTTGCGCGTGAGGCTCAGCGTCTCCGTCACGATGCCCTGACCCGCGAAGGCGGCGTCGCCGTGCACGATCAACGGCATCGCCCGTGCGTGCGGGTGTTCGTCCTGATAGGCGCGCGCCATGCCGCAGACAACGGGATAGACACTCTGCAAATGCGACGGGTTGTGGGCCAATGTGAGCATGAGCGCACCATGTGCCGTCTGCTTGCGAGCCGTGGCTCCCAGATGATAGGCGAGATCGCGCTGGTCCATCGCGATCTCCGAACGCCCGTCGAGACGGGCGAGCATCGTCGCGGCATCAGCGCCCATGACGTTCACGAGCACGTTCAGGCGCCCACGATGCGGCATGCCGATGAAGAGCTGCGTGATCTCGTGACGCGCGGCATGCTCGGCAAGCGCGTCAAAGAGCGGAATCAGGCTTTCGCAACCTTCGAGCGAGAACCGTTTTGCGTGCGGCAGCGCTTCGGCCACGCGACGCTCCCACGCCTGCGCGTCGACGAGCCGCCGCAACAGTGCGTTGCGCGCGCTGCCCGGGAGCGGCGGTGCATCCGCGTCGCTTTCGATGCGGGCGTGGAGCCAGCGACGCCGCGACTCGCTGCGCACCGCGCTGCTGTCGAGTGTCAGGACGCCGCAATAAAGGCGTTTCAGTTGCTGCTGGAGCGCTTCGGCAGTATGTGCGCCCGGCAGCTCGCCGCGTCGCGGTTCGCGCGGCGTGTCGTGCATGAGCCCGTGATGGGCGAGCGAGAGTTCGGGAAGGTGCGGCGCCGGGGAAAGCGCAAGCGGGTCGACGCTCGCGCACCGATACCCATGCGCGCGATAGGCGTCGATGAGCGCGTCGAATCGCAGGCGCAACGGCGGATCGCTCGCGGCGGGCGGGGGCGGCAATTCGGTCTCGATCGAAAGAAGATCGGCTTCAAATAGATTCTCGGACATGTCGTTCGGCCATTGGACAAGAGACTATCGAATGAATTGCGGCATCTATTTGCGCGAACAACAAACGTTTGCGCGAGATGCCGCCGTCTTTTTTGTCGAACTCGCAACCCCGCTAACGAGCCCGTGTCTCCGTCCACGCAATCCCTCTTGTTGTTATCGATACGACGTCTTGCATCGGGTACAGCGGTGCACAAGACAGGTAAACGGAATGAAACTTCGTTTTCTTAAGACGAATAGATGTACGGAAATACTGAAACCGACGTAAGGAAGGATTTCAGGTCGCGACAAAGCCATGAGCCCGGTCGAACACGCCCTCGACCGCCGCAGCCCACGCCGCACAAAGCCTTCGCCGCCAAGGCCGTTACGTGGACGTCCTTAAGTTGCGAGGATTGGCCGCCGGCCGTTGCCGAAGAGTGCGACAATTCGGCCCGGCACTAGGCGCCCGCAGCCCGTTGGTGTGGCGCTAAGGTAGCGATTTTTGAGATGAATTAGGGTAGGACGCCGTGAGCGACGTGATCGAATATAAAAGCTGGGTTTGCCTGATTTGCGGGTGGGTGTACAACGAAGAGGAAGGGCTGCCTGACGAGGGCATCGCCGCGGGCACGCGCTTCGCCGATATTCCCGACGATTGGCGCTGTCCGCTGTGCGACGTGGGCAAGGGCGACTTTGCGGCGGTGGAGTTCTGAGCGGGTTATAGGTTTTGGCTAGGCTGCTTGGGCTACTGCTTGGGGCGCTGGTCGTTCGATCGCATGGATGGGCGCGGCCTTTGATATACTCTGCGCGCGCCGGCGTATCGGGCTCACCGCCCGTCAGGTCCTCCTCCCCGTAGTTCAATGGATAGAACAAGTGCCTCCTAAGCGCTAGATACAGGTTCGATTCCTGTCGGGGGGACCATACAGGCGTCAAGATTCCACACGTTTCGCACAAAAACCCCGCTGAGCTTGGCTTCGCGGGGTTTTTTGTTGGACGTTTTCACAAACGATCAGCGGAGAAGAACAATCCCGGGCGGGAGCGTTCGAGGACTGCGTCAGTACCTGACCCACGCAGGAGCAAAAGGACGCGGCCAAGCTGTCACTCTCACAACGGTATCTTGCCGGCGACCTTCAACGCATGACGACGCAGACGAAGCGAGCGCCGTGCAGAACATCTTTCATGGCGGCAGCTAGCGAGGGCTCGTTCAGCAACGGCAGTCGAGCCC